>NZ_LN850107.1:6170926-7405112 GCF_900070365.1 Alloactinosynnema sp. L-07
ATCAGCACACTCTTGCCTTCCAGCCGCAGCCAGCCGCGGTGGGCGAAGTCGGCGAGCGCCTTGTTCACGGTCTCGCGAGAAGCGCCGACGTACTGGGCGATCTCCTCCTGCGTCAGGTCGTGGGTGACCCTCAGCAGGCCCGCCTCCTGGCTGCCGAACCGCTGCGCGAGCTGCAGCAGCGCTTTGGCCACGCGGCCGGGCACGTCGGTGAAGATCAGGTCAGCCAGCATGCCGTTGGTGCGGCGGAGCCTGCGCGCGATCACCCGGAGCAGCTGCTCGGCGATCTCGGGCCGGGTCGCGATCCACTGCCGCAGGGCGGGCCGGTCCATCGTGACCGCGCGGACCTCGGTGACCGTGGTCGCCGTGGAGGTGCGCGGTCCCGGGTCGAAGATCGACAGCTCGCCGAACATGTCGGACGGTCCGAAGATGCCCAGCAGGTTCTCCCGGCCGTCCGGAGACTTGCGGCCGAGTTTCACCTTGCCCGATTGGATGATGTACAGCCGGTCGCCCGGCTCGCCTTCGGCGAAGATCACGTGTCCCCGTGGGAACTCCACGGACTCGAGCGTCTGTGCGAGCGCTTCCGCCGCGGCAGGCTCGACCCCTTGGAAGATGCCCGCGCGGGCCAGGGTCTCATCCACCTCGGTCCTCCTGTGTTCACCTCGGCGCGCGCGTCGAATGCCGCGCCGATCACTCCTGTAAGTGTAGGGCGTCCGCCAGGTTTGCCCTGGCGGCTCGCCGTCCGCGCGGTCGCACGTTCGGCGGGTATAGATCGCCCAGTTGGATGACCCTAGCGTCTATGGGCGGCCCTTGCGACCGCGCAGCTTCGCGGCACGCCCGCCGAGCCTGCGCAGGCGGAAGAGTTCGAGCGCGCGACCGATGCCGTGGCCGTAAAGTGCGCGGACCTCGTCGGGCCGGGCGCTCTCGAGGAACTCCTCGACATCGGTCTCCTGGACCGCGACGTGCCGTAGCCGGGTTTCCACGCGCTCCATGAACAGCGCGAAGAACATGATCACAACGGGTACCGCGAACACGAACCAGACAGCCATACTCGTCGATCCTCGCTCGTCTCGTCGTCCGGATTCTCGATGGTCTGCTCGATAGACGTCTGGGGCACAGATCGGGTTGTCCGACGGCCCGTAGGCTAGCGAGGTGCCTCCGACGACCCGCCGCCCGCCCCGTGCAGCCGCCGCGACGGAGGGTGAACCCAGTCTCTCTCTGACCCGCCGCGCCCGCCGGATGACGCGCGCGCTCGCGGAGGGCTATCCCGACGCGCACTGCGAGCTGGACTTCACCACCCCGCTGGAGCTGGCGGTGGCCACGATTCTGTCCGCGCAGTGCACCGACGTGAGGGTCAACCTGACCACGCCCGCGCTGTTCGCGAAGTACCGAACGGCCGCCGACTACGCGGGCGCCGACCGGCTGGAGCTGGAGGAGATGATCCGGCCGACGGGCTTCTACCGGAACAAGACCACCTCGCTCATCGGCCTCGGCGCGGCGCTGGTGGAGCGGTTCGGCGGCGAGGTGCCCGCCAAGCTCCCCGACCTGGTGACGCTGCCCGGGATCGGCCGCAAGACCGCCAACGTGATCCTCGGCAATGCGTTCGGCGTGCCCGGCATCACCGTCGACACCCACTTCGGCCGGTTGGTCCGGCGGTGGAAGTGGACAGCGGAAGAGGACCCGGTCAAGGTCGAGCACGCCATCGGTGAGCTGGTTCCGCGCCGCGACTGGACCATGCTGTCGCACTGGGTGATCTTCCACGGCCGCCGTGTCTGCCACGCCCGCAAGCCCGCGTGCGGCGCCTGCCTGCTGTTCCGCGACTGCCCCTCCTACGGCGCGGGCCCGATCGAGCCCGCCGAGGCGGCGAAGCTGGTCAAGGGCGTCGAGGCCGAGCACCTGATCGAGCTCGCCGAGCGCACGCGCGACGGCTACCGCCCGGGTAAGCAGTGAACCTCCGCTGGGCGTTGGTCGCGGTGATCCTGCTGGTGGCGGGGGTCATCGCGCTGTGGCCACGAGACAAGACGACCCCGCAGCCGCCCGCGCCGGACTTGAGCGCGGCCCGCGCGGCGGCAGCCTTGGCGCCGTGCGCGACTGACGGCAAAGTGGCAGCGCTCAGCGGCGCGACAGCGGAGTGTCTGGCAACCGGCGCCAGGGTCGACCTCGGTGCCGCGGTGGGCGACAAGCCAGTCTTGGTGAACGTCTGGGCGACGTGGTGCGTGCCCTGCCGCGAGGAACTGCCCGTGCTGGCCGAGTACGCGGCCGGGCCGGACGCCGTCGCGGTGGTCGGCCTCGCGGTCAAGAGCCCCCCGGCCGACGCGCTCGGCCTGCTGCGCGACCTGGGCGTGCGGTTCCCCAACCTGCTCGACACCGACGGCTCGGCCGAGCGCGCCCTGAAGCTGCCCGTGGGCCTGCCCGCGTCGTACCTGATCGCCGACGGGACCGTCACGCTGATCGCCGAGCCGAGGATCTTCACCTCGGTCGACACCGTGCGCGCCGCCGTCACCCGCTACCTCGGAGAGGCACGATGACCTACGGACCGCTGGTCGATCCCGCCGAGCTCCCGAACTGGCTCGCGCCCCTGGTCAAGGCCACCGCCGACCTCGACCCCGCGATGTGGCGCCGATTCTCCGTCCCCGACGAGAATTCCCGTGACGCCGCCGTGCTGATCCTGCTCGGCGAGGGGCCCGACGGCCCTGACGTGCTGTTACAGCTGCGAGCCGACGGCAACGACAAGCATTCGGGGCAGGTTGCCTTCCCCGGCGGCAAGTCCGAGGACTATGACGACGGACCCGTCGGCACGGCCCTGCGCGAGGCCGTCGAGGAGACCGGAGTCGACCCGGCGGGAGTGCTCCCGGTCGCGGTGGTCCCGCCCCTGCACATCCCGGTGTCGAGATTCCATGTGACGCCGGTGATCGCCCACTGGGAGCGGCCGAGCCGGGTCTGGGCGGTCGATCCGGCCGAGACCCAGGCGGTGGCCCGCGTGCCGATCTCGCACCTGGCCGACCCGGCCAACCGGTTCATGATCCGCCACCCGTCCGGGTTCACCGGGCCCGCGTTCGCGGCGCCGGACATGCTCGTCTGGGGCTTCACCGCGGGACTGCTGACGCTGCTCATCGCCACCGGCGGGTGGGAGCAGCCGTGGGACCCCACCGACGTGCGCGACCTGGAGACCACCTGGCGGGCCCTGACCACGCGTCAGGCGTAGCGCTTGAGCCGCTCGGCGAGTTGGTGGCGCTGGGCGGTCACCGGGAACACCGGCTGCGCCGAGTCCGGTCCGCGCCCGCTCAGCACGTCGGCGACGAACTCGGCGACCGTGCTCGGCTTGGGGACCACGTCCGCACTGTCCAGGTAGGCCACCACCTCGGCGGCGTCCGTCGGGTCGGTCTCCACGGCCAGCGCCCACCCGTGGCGCTCGCTCCACACCAGCATCAGGTCCTGGTCGGGCCGCTCGGCCCAGCGCCTGGCCAGCCCGAGGTATGCCGTCGCGGTGTCGCTGATCTCGAAGGACGTCGCCTCCGCGGGCACACCGAGGGTGTCGGCGACCGCTCGCAGATATCCCGCCAGACCGCGGCTCAGCGCCGCGGAGGGGGTTGCATGATCTTCCACGGGTACCAGGTTATGTGGCCGGGTCCCGGTCGGCGGTCCAGAGCGGCACGCCGAGGTGGTGCGGGTGGCGCAGGACCTCGGCGTAGGACCGCACGAGGGTGGTCTGGCTGTAGGGGATCGCGGCCGCCGCGGATGTTGCGCGAGGTCAGCGTGGTGGGTTGGCGTGGTGACGGTTGTGGCCGCCCATCCATTCCCTGAAGCTCATGCCGATCAGGCCGCCGTGCGCGGTGCCGACCGCGTCGTTGCGCGGAAAATCTGCTTGTAACCGGCGTCTTGGCCGTAGCGGCGATTGAGCAGGCTCGCGGCGCGGATCTCCCTGGACGGCGCGGCGTGCTCGCTGGCCGGCCGCGCCATGGTGGTCATCCGCGCGGAGCTGTCGCGGGCTCCGAGAAGCTGATCTGGCGCGACTGCGCCGTGCCAACGCTGTCGGTCAGTTCCCGGTCGGCGGGCTGTTCGGCCGTGGGGTGGCTGAACACCACCGGCTCGATGGCGCCCGCCGGGGGGCGGTTGGTATTCGTCATTGACTCTCCTGGTGAAACGAGTGATGCCCGCCAAGCGGCGGTGAGAAAAAACGGGAGGCAGGCGGTGGTTCGCCACAATCCGGGGTGGGCACGCACTCGGCACCGCCCCTGAGCAGTGGGCCAGCCGCTTTCGGTGCTCCTCGCAACCGGCGTTCACGGCGATCGAACCTGCCTGCTGCGACCCACGGTACGCGAACCGGCCCGTTTCGCGCCATGGCCGGGCCGATCCCGGACCATGGGTCAAGTAGCGTGGCGACCCAACGGCAACCGACGCGCGGAGGTCTGAGGCTTGAACTGGGTCGACGTGCTGGTCGTCGCGCTCGCCGTGCTGGCGGCGATCTCGGGGGCGCGTCAGGGCGTGATCACCGCGCTGCCCGCGTTCATCGGCGTGCTGATCGGCGCGGTCGCGGGCATCAAGCTGGCGCCGCTGGTGGTGGCCAGGATCGAGTCGACACCCACCAGGGTGGCCTTCGCGGTGGCGATCTTCGTGCTGCTGGTGGCCCTTGGCGAGACCTTCGGGGTGTGGATCGGCCGGACGATCAAGCAGAAGATCTCCTCGCCGAAACTGGCCGGTGTGGACAGCGCGCTGGGCGCCATCGTGCAGGGCGCGGTGGTGTTCGTGGTGTCGTGGCTGATCGCACTGCCGCTCACGACCGTCGGCGGCCTGCCGGGGCTGGCGTCGGCGATCAAGGACTCGGCCGTGCTCGGCGGGGTCAACGAGGTGATGCCGCAGGCCGCGCGCGGCCTGCCCAACGAACTGCGCCAGCTCCTCGACGTCTCCGGGTTCCCCGCCGCCGTCGACCCGTTCAACCGCACGCCGAACAAGGAAGTCGAGCCGCCCGACCCCGCGCTGCAGGCCAGCGCCGAGGTCCAGAAGGTGCGGCCCAGCGTGCTCAAGATCAACGCCAAGGCGCAGTCCTGCGAGCGGGCGCTGGAGGGCAGCGGGTTCGTCGTGGCCAAAGAGCGCGTGATGACCAACGCGCACGTCGTCGCGGGCACCAACGAGGTCAGCGTCGAGTCCGGCGAGCGGCAGTTGCGCGCCAAGGTCGTGCTCTACGACCCGGCGACCGACCTGGCGATACTCGCCGTCCCCGGGCTGACCGCCCCAGTGCTCCCGTTCGCCGTGGGCGACGCCACGAGCGGGCAGGACGCGATCGTCCTCGGCTACCCCCTGGACGGCCCCTACACCGCCTCGCCCGCGCGGGTGCGCGACCGGATCCCGCTGCGGGGACCCGACATCTACGACTCGTCGACGGTCAACCGCGATGTGTTCACCCTGCGGGCCAAGGTCCTCAGCGGGAACTCCGGCGGACCGCTCGTCGACCGCAAGGGCGAGGTCATCGGCGTGGTCTTCGGCGCGGCCGTCGACAACTCCGAGACCGGATTCGCGCTGACCGCGGCCGAGGTGCGCGACGAGGTGGGCCGCGCCCCGGGGCTCACCGAACAGGTCGGCACCGGCCGCTGCGCCAGCTAGCGCAGGAACTTCGTCAGCAGCGCGTTCGTCACGGCCGGGGCTTCCTCATGGGGAAAGTGGCCGATGCCGGGCAGGACGTGGGTCTCACCCTGGCGTGACGCGGCGCGGGTGCGGCTGAGCACGCAGGGGTCGACCGCGCCGTAGATCTGCAGCACCGGCGCCTCGATTCGGCGCCCCATGGCCTCCTTGTAGCGCCTGCCCTCGCCGCGCAGCTGGGAGCGGACGGCCCAGCGGTGGTATTCCAGCGCGCAGTGGGCCGCGCCGGGCACGAGCATCGCCTGCCTGTACTGGTCGACCGCGTCGCGGAAGTCCCGGTGTCCAGTCCACAGTGGACCGGACCAGGACCGGATCAGCCGCTCGACGGCGGCGGCGTCGTCGCCGGTCAGGCGCCGTTCCGGGAGGATCGGCAGCTGGGCGCCGAGCAGGTGGCCGAGCGCGCGGGCCTGGTTGTTCGGCCGGGTGCGCAGCGCGGTGCGGCGGATCTGGGTGCGCAGGGCCAGCGGATGCGGCGCGGACAGCGCGCCGACCGAGTGCGCGACCCGGGGGTGCAGCGCGGCCGTCGTCCAGGCCAGCAGACCGCCCCAGCCGTGTCCGACCAGGTGCGCCCGGCTCTCACCCAGCGACTTGACCAGCCCGGCGACGTCGCCCGCCAGCGTCCAGGCGTCGTAGCCGCGCGGTGGTTTGTCGGAGTCGCCGTAGCCGCGCAGGTCGACCGCGACCGCGCGGAACCCGGCGTCGCCGAGCGCGGTCAGCTGGTGTCGCCAGGTCCACCAGAACTGGGCGAACCCGTGCAGCAGCAGCACGAGCGGGCCGTCACCGGTCTCGGCGACGTGCAGCCGGATACCGTTGGCGTGGATGTCGCGGTGCGTCCACGGCCCGTCGACACGCACGATCGAGGGGTCGGGTCGGGAGCGCACGGCGCTGCTCAGCGGGGCCCGATCAGCCGCGGCGGACCGGCACGGCGCCGTGGCCGTCGCCGAGCCGCGCGTGCCCGTTGGTGCTGGGCTCGCCGCGGTGGGTCAGCGCGGCGGCGGTGTCCTTGAACGAGTCGATCGTCCGCTTCGGCGCGCGGATCGCCTTGACCTTGCGGTAGCCGAGGAAGCCGAAGAACCCGGCCATGGCCAGCATCAGGACGAACACGATGCCGAACGCGATCGACCGCAGCAGGCCGAGGTCGGCCAGCAGTTCGGCGAGCGCGAAGAACAGGAAGAATGAGCTGTAGAGCAGGATCGTGAGCGCGACGATGAAGAAGACGCTGCCCTTGAGACCCTTCTTGATCTCGCCGGTGACCTCGGACTTGGCCAGCTCGACCTCGGCCCGCACCAGTGTCGACAGATGGGTCGTGGCGTCTTTGACCAGATTGCCGATCGACTGGTCGCCCGCCGCCGCGAACGCGCGGTCGTCGGACAGGGGGATCGAGGGCACCTTGGGCAGCCCCGAGCCGTCGCGGTCTCCGTTTGCGTGCGCGCTGCTCACGATCGCCATCGTGCCATGCCCCGATCGAGCGAGCCGATCGGATGGTCAATCTCGCTGATGAACCCGGCTGCGGCGCACCAGCAGCGCGGCCGCCAGCAGGGACGCCGCGGCCGACGCGACCAGCACCGCGGCCTTGGCCAGCTCGGCGTCCGCCTTGCCGAGGGACAGCTCCGCTATCAGGAGGCTGACCGTGAATCCGACACCGCCGAGCATGGCCACGGCGACCAGGTCGCGCCTGCCCAGGCCCTCGGGCATGACCGCGATCTTGAGCCGCACGGCCAGCAGCGCGGCCCCTGCGATGCCGATCAGCTTGCCGACGATGAGCCCGACGATGATCGCCAGCGCCATCCGGTCGGTTGTCAGCTTGCCCAGCGCCTCGCCGTTGACTGGGACACCGGCGGCGAACAGGGCGAACGCGGGGACGGCGAACCCGGCCGACCACGGCTGCAACCGGTGTTCCAGCCGCAGACAGGGGGATTCCTTCTCGTAGGTGTCGCGGCGGACCCGGGTGAGCAGGCCCATGGCCACGCCCGCGACGGTCGCGTGGACGCCGCTGGAGTGCACCGCTATCCAGATCGCGATAGCCAACGGCACGTAGATCCACGACGTGCTTATGCGCTTGTGCTGCAAATACCAGTAGAGCGCGAGCAGGACCGCGGCCACGGCGAACGCGACGAGATTGAACGACGCCGTGAACAGCACCGCGATGATCACGATGGCGCCGAGGTCGTCGACCACCGCCAGACTGAGCAGGAACACCCGCGCGCTGCTGGGCATCCCGGATCCGGTCAGCGCGAGCACGCCGAGCGCGAACGCGATGTCGGTGGCGACCGGGATCGGCCAGACGTCGCCCGCGCGCGGGTCGCCCCACGCGACCGACAGCGCGACCACCGCCGGGATGACCATCCCGCCGAGCGCGGCGAGCGCGGGCAGCAGCGCCGCCTTGAACTTGGACAGCTCGCCGATCACCAGTTCACGCTTGAGTTCGAGTCCGGCGACGAAGAAGAAGAGGGCGAGCAGACCGTCTTTGGCCCACGTGCCGACGCTGAGGTTCAGGTGCAGGAAGTGCGGGCCGATCTCGAAGTCCCGGACCGCCTCATACGCGCCGTTCGCCGGTGAGTTGGCCAGCAGCAGGGCCACCGCCGTCGCGCCGAGCAGCACCATGCCGCCGACCGTCTCGGTGCGCAGGAAGCGGGCGAACTCGGCGACGACCTTGGGCTGACTGGGGCGGCGGCGCTGTGACAATGATCACTCCTGGTTCGGTGGGCACCTCGGCTCGACGCCGACCAGGCTTCCCGGCACACCTGACGTGGATCGTAACCGACGGGCGTGACCTGCGAAAACGCGCGACCCGCCCATCCGCGCGGGTGGCCATGACCGAAGATGTGGACGTGCGCACCGATACCGAGAGACCAATGACCACCTGGCAGGCGATCGGCCTGATGTTCCGCGCTCCCCGCAAGGGACGGGGATTCTGGTTCAGCTTCGCGATCGACCTGATCTGGCCGTTCCTGGCTGTGTTCACCCGGCTCCGGTTCCGCGGCGCCGACCGGCTGCCCAGGGAGGGCGGTCTGCTCCTGGCGTCGAACCACCTCTCCAACGCCGACCCGGTCACCGTCACCGCATTCGCCCTGACCGCGGGTCGCATCCCGAGGTTTCTGGCCAAGGCCAGCCTGTGGCGCGTGCCGCTGATCGGGAAGGTGGTGCGCGGCGGCGGTCACATCCCGGTCGAGCGCGGCACCGCGCAGGCCCGCGGCGCCTATCACGGTGCTGTCGAGGCGATCCGCCGCGGCGAGTGCGTGCTGTTCTTCCCGGAGGCCGGGTTCTCCGACGACGCCGACCACTGGCCGTCGGCGAAGGTGAAGCACGGATTGGCGAAGGTGGCGCTGGAGACCGGCGCGCCGGTCGTGCCGGTGGTCAACTGGGGTACGCACGCGCTGCTGCCCGCGCGGTCGCGCTTCCCGAAGCTGTTCCCGCGCAAGACGATCGACATCGTCACCGGCGATCCCGTCGACCTGTCCGACATCGTCGGGACCGACCGGGCGGCTTTGACCGAGGCCACCCGCCGGATCATGCACGCCATCACCGAGATCTTGGCCGACTTGCGCGGCGAGCAGCCGCCGGTCAGGTGACGGTGACGCCGAACAGCAGGCCGATCCCGTAGGTGACCGCCATCGCCAGGCACCCGACGGCGACGTTGCGGATCACCGCGGGCCGCACCTCGGCCCCGCCGAGGCGCGCGCTCACCGTCCCGGTGATCACCAGCCCGACGACGACCGCCGCCGCGCACAGCCATACACGCAGGTCGACCGGCGGCAGGACGATGGCCAGCAGCGGCAGGGCCGACCCGACCGCGAAGGAGATCAGCGACGCCCACGCCGCCTGCCACGGGCTCGTCAGGTTGTCCGGGTCGATCTGCAGTTCGACTTCGGCGTGGGCCCGCAAAGCGTCGTTCTTGGTCAATTCCCGGGCCACCTCGGCGGCCAATTCGGGAGTGAGTCCCTTTTCCTGGTAGATGCCGGCGAGTTCGCGTTCCTCGGCTTCGGGCATCTCTTCCAGTTCACGCGATTCCTTGGCCAACAGGGCGCGTTCGGTGTCGCGCTGTGTGCTGACCGAAACGTATTCGCCACCGGCCATGGAAAGAGAACCCGCGACGAGACCGGCTACCCCGGCGATGAGGATCGCCGAGCTGTCGGTCGTGGCCCCGGCGACGCCCACGACCAGGCCGGCGGTGCTGATGATGCCGTCGTTGGCGCCCAGGACGCCCGCGCGCAGCCAGTTGAGTCGCTCGCCCACATTCGGGTGATGGGGCTCGGCCGGGTGGGTCCCCGGCTGCGTTTCCAATTGGGTCACCCCATAATGGAAACACAGCCGGGAATCACGTGCGGGACAAGGATTTCCTTATATTGGCTAGGCAATCCTCAATTAACTGAGCCTTGCCTAGTCTTCCGACGCCGACTTGCTGCTGAGACCCTCGGTGATCAGGTTCATCACGGCGCTGTCGGCCAGCGTCGTGGTGTCGCCGATCTCCCGGTTCTCCGCGATGTCGCGCAGCAGCCGCCGCATGATCTTGCCCGAGCGCGTCTTGGGCAGCTCGTTGACCACGAGGATCTGCCGGGGCTTGGCGATCGGGCCGATCTCCTTGGCCACGTGGTCGCGCAGCTCCTGCACCGCGCCGTCCTTGCCGCCGCGCAGGATGACGAAGGCGACGATGCCCTGGCCGGTGGTGGCGTCGGTGGCGCCGACCACCGCGGCCTCGGCCACGCTCGGGTGCGAGACCAGCGCGGACTCGACCTCGGTGGTCGAGATGCGGTGACCGGACACATTCATCACATCGTCGATGCGGCCCAGCAGCCAGATGTCGCCGTCGGCGTCGTACTTGGCGCCGTCGCCCGCGAAGTAGAAGCCCTGGTCGCCGAACCGGTTCCAGTAGGTCTCGCGGAAGCGCTCCTCGTCGCCCCAGATGCCGCGCAGCATCGACGGCCACGGCTTGGTGAGCACGAGGTAGCCGCCGCCACCGGGCTGGACCTGGGTGCCGCTGTCGTCGATGATCGCGGCGCCGACACCCGGCAGCGGTCGCTGGGCGCTGCCCGGCTTGGCGTGGGTGACCCCCGGCAGCGGGCTGATCATGATCGCGCCGGTCTCGGTCTGCCACCAGGTGTCCACGATCGGGATCCGGTTCCCGCCGATGTGCTCGCGGTACCAGATCCACGCCTCGGGGTTGATCGGCTCGCCGACGCTGCCCAGCACGCGCAGCGACGACAGGTCGTAGCCCTCGGGGATGTGCGCGCCCCACTTCATGAACGTGCGGATCAGCGTGGGCGCGGTGTAGTAGATGGTCACGCCGTGCCGCTGGATAATCTCGAAGTGCCTGCCCTCGTGCGGGGTGTTGGGCGTGCCCTCGTAGACGACCTGCGTGACACCGTTGGCAAGCGGCCCGTAGACGATGTAGGTGTGGCCGGTGATCCAGCCGATGTCGGCGGTGCACCAGTAGACGTCGGTGTCGGCCTTGAGGTCGAACACCGCGTTGTGCGTGTACGCGGCCTGGGTGAGGTAGCCGCCGCTGGTGTGCAGGATGCCCTTGGGCTTACCCGTGGTCCCCGACGTGTAGAGGATGAACAGCGGGTGCTCGGCGTCGAACGCCTCGGGCGCGTGGGTGTCGGCCTGCTGGTCGACCAGGTCGTGCCACCACAGGTCGCGGCCGTCGGTCCACGGGATGTCGTCGCCCGTACGGCGTACGACAAGGACGTGCTCGATGGTCGGGGTGTGCTCGGTGGCCTCGTCGGTCAGCGCCTTCATCGGGGCCGGGGTGCCGCGCCGGTACTGGCCGTCGGAGGTGATCAGCAGCCGCGCCTCGGCGTCCTCGATGCGCGAGCGCAGGGCGGTGGGGGAGAAGCCGCCGAAGACGACCGAGTGCACCAGGCCCAGCCGCGCACAGGCCAGCATTGAGTAGATGGCCTCGGGGATCATCGGCATCTGGATGGCCACGCGGTCGCCCGCGTTCAGGCCGAGCGACGCCAGCGCGTTGGCCGCCCGCGCCACCTGCTTGCCCAACTCGGCGTAGGTGATGGTGGCCGAGTCGCCCGGCTCGCCGACCCAGTTGATCGCGACCCGATCGCCCAGGCCCGCCTCGACGTGCCGGTCGACGCAGTTGTAGGCCACGTTCAGCTTGCCGCCGACGAACCACTTGGCGAACGGCGCGCCTTCCCAGTCCAGCACCTGGGACCACTTGGTGTCCCAGTCCAGCCGGTCGGCCTGCTTGGCCCAGAACGCGTCCCGGTCGGCGTCGGCCTCGGCGTACCACTGCGCCGACGCGTTGGCCTGCGCCGTGAACGCCTCGGACGGCGGGAAGACGCGGCTCTCCGTCGACAGGTTGTCCAGCGCTGGACTCTGACCCGACTGCTCGGTCATGGGACCTGACCTCCTTGGTGCGATTTCCGTTCCCCGTGAAACCTAGACCGATCCAGGCTTGCGGGACAGTCCTGGCCGAGCGAAGGTTTAGACCAATATTGAGCAGGTCGGGTGCGTGTTTCCGGACCGGGTAGGGTCCCCGTGTGACCGATCCGCTGGCCCAGTTGCTCGAACTCCCCGGTGTCGAAGAGGCGGTGCGCACCGCGCGGGACTCGGTAGCCGAGGTCCACCGGCACCCCGCGAACCGCCGCGGCTGGCCCGCCACGGCCGCCGAGGCCTCGGTCCGCGCCGCGCGCGCCTCGGCCGTGCTCGACGGCGGCGACGCGGAGATCCCCGAGCAGGGCGACGTGACCGACCCGGTCCTGGCGGGCTCGCTGCGGGTCGCCGAGGCGCTCGGTCCGCTGCTGCCGACCTGGGAACGCGCGCCGTTGCAGGCACTCGCCCGGCTGCACCTGCTGGCCGCCGCCGACCTGACTGACGACGAGTCCCTTGGCAGGCCGCGGTCCGCGCCCGGCGTCGGCGGCAGGCTGAGCCTGCTGGCGGGCCTGGTCGCGGGCGGGACGAAGGTGCCCGGCCCGGTACTGGTGGCCGTGGTGCACGGTGAACTGCTGACCCTGGCGCCCTTCGGGTCCGCCGACGGTGTGGTCGCCCGCGCCGCGGCCCGGCTCGCGTCGATCGGCAGCGGCCTGGACCCCAAGGGTCTGGCGGTTCCGGAGGTCTCCTTCATGCGCCGCGCCGACGCCTACCGCGCCGCGGCCGAGGGATTCGCGTCCGGCGAGCCCGACGGCGTGACAAAGTGGATCTTGTTCTGCTGCGAGGCCGTCGTCGCGGGCGCCCGCGAGGCGACGAGCATCGCCGACGCGGCACTCGCTGAGTAGTGGCTCTCCTCACATAGGCGACCGCCGACCAGGGCATTTGTGAGAGATACTCGCGGTTTTCGTAACGCTGCGGGGAAATCGCCGAGTCAGAGACCATGCGCCTCACCCGATTGGCCCTGGTCCTCGCGGTCGGGGTTGTCGCGACCCCACTCGTCTTCGACGCGCCGGACGACCACCACGCGGTGGTCCCGCACCCGCATATCGTGGCCAACGCCGACGCCATGGTGCCCGTCGCGCCGACCCTGAGCCGCGCGGGCTGGACCGTCGCCGCGACCAGCGAGGCGACCACGGCGTCCGACGGGCGCGCGGCCAACGTCCTCGACGGCGACCCGGCGACCATCTGGCACAGCCGCTTCAGCACGGCCACCGCGCTGCCGCAGTCGATCACCGTGGACATGCGGCGCACCCAGCGCGTCTCCGGCCTGTCGTACACGCCGCGCACGGGTGGCGGGAACGGGACCATCGGGCGCTACGAGATCCGTCTGAGCGTCGATGGCGCCACATGGAGCGCGCCGGTCAGCGCGGGCACCGCGGCCGACGACGCGACCGCCAAGACAATGAGCTTCGCCGTTACGGGGGCGCGGTTCGTCCGGCTGACCGCGTTGTCCGAGGCGGGCGACCGGGGTCCGTGGGCGAGTGCGGGCGAAATCAACCTGTTGGGTGACCCGAGCGCGCCGACGCCGTCTGCCCGGCTGGCGCGGACCGGCTGGACCGCGACGGCGAGCGACCAGGAGACGCTGCGGGAGAACGGCCGCGCGTCGAACGTCCTCGACAGCAACGCGGGCACGATCTGGCACAGCCGCTACGTCATGGCCACGCCGCTGCCGCACAGCATCACCCTCGACCTCAAGGCGCCGAAGGTCCTCAATGGACTCATCTACCGGCCGAGGCCCGCGTCGAGCGCCAACGGACGGATCGGGGAGTACCGGATCTCGGTCTCCACGGACGGCACGAACTTCGGCGCGCCCGTGGCCTCCGGAGTGTGGGCGGACGACGCTTTGACCAAGGACGCGGCGTTCGCCGGACCGGTCACCGCGCGGTACGTGCGGCTGACCGCGCTGACGGAGGCGGGCAACCGCGGTCCGTGGAGCACCGCGGCCGAACTCGACCTGGTCGGCCCGATCGCGGCCGCCGACCCCGCGCTGTCCCGGGTCGGGTGGACGGTGACGGCGTCCGACGAGCAGGCCGAGCACGGGGCGGCCAACCTGGTCGACGGCAAGCCGGACACGCTGTGGCACAGCCGCTACGACACGGCACTGCCGCACTCGATCACCGCCGACTTGAAGCGCGAACAGGCCGTGTCCGCGATCGTGGTCACCCCTCGGTCGTCGGGTGTCAACGGTCGGATCGGTCAGTACTCAATCGCTGTCAGCACTGACGGCTCCACCTTCTCCGCGCCGGTCGCCACGGGAACGTGGGCCGACGACGGGACGCCGAAGGCCGCGCTGCTCACCGGTTCCCCGACAGCGCGCTATGTCCGGCTGACCGCGACCACCGAGGCGGGCGCGCGCGGCCCGTGGAGCAGCGCGGCCGAGGTCCACGCCTACGGCAAGCCCGCGCCGATCAGCACGACCCCGCTCAACCGCGACGGCTGGACCGCCACCGCGTCGGACTTCGAGGCCACCGGGGAGAACGGCGGCCCGGCCAACGTCCTGGATGGAAGCACCGGAACCATCTGGCATTCCAAGTGGACCGCGCCCGCCGCGCCGCTGCCGCACTGGATCACCCTGGACATGAAATCGTCGCGCGCCGTCGCGGGCCTGGCCGTCACCCCGCGCGGGGACTCCGGCAACGGGCGTATCGGGCGCTATGAGATCGCGGTGAGCGACGACGGCACGAACTTCGGCGCACCGGTCGCCGCGGGCACGTGGGCGGACTCGTCAGCGGTGCAGACCGCGACCGTGGCCACCCCGGTCGACGCGCGCTATGTGCGGCTGACGGCGTTCACCGAGGTCGGCAACCGCGGCCCGTGGTCCTCCGCCGCGGAGATCGACGTGCTCACCCCGGCCGCGCCGCCGAACGCGGCCGAGGTCGGGGTCTGGGGTGCGGTCAAGGGATTCCCGCTGGTCCCGGTGGCCACGGCGATGCTGCCGAACAACAAGCTGCTGGCCTGGTCGGCCTACTCGGCCGACACCTTCGGCGGCAGCCACGGCTACACCCAGACCGCGATCCTCGACCTGGCGACCGGCCAGGTCACCCAGCGCCGCGTCGACAACACCGGGCACGACATGTTCTGCCCCGGCACGTCGATCCTGCCCGACGGCCGCGTCCTGGTGACCGGCGGCAGCGACGCGAAGAAGGCCAGCATCTACAACCCGTTCACCGACACGTGGTCGGCGGCCGCCGAGTTGAACACCGCGCGCGGCTATCAGGGTCAGACCACGTTGTCGACGGGCGAGGCGTTCACCGTCGGTGGCTCGTGGAGCGGCGGTGAGGGCGGCAAGAACGGCGAGATCTATTCGCCCGCGACCAACACCTGGCGCACGCTGACCGGTGTCCAACCTGGACCGTTCATGACCGCCGACCCGCGCGGCTCCTATCGCGCGGACAACCACGGCTGGCTCTTCGGCGTGGCCGGTGGCCGCGTGTTCCACGCGGGCCCCAGCCGCCGGATGAACTGGGTCGACACGACCGGTTCGGGCTCGGTGACCGACGCAGGTCCGCGCGGCGACAGCCAGGACGCGATGAACGGCAACGCGGTGATGTACGACGTCGGCAAGATCCTCACGCTGGGCGGCGCGACCGCCTACCAGGATGTGGACGCGACGAACCGCGCCTACGCCATCGACATCACCACCGGGACCGCGATCGTCACCCGTGTGGGCGACATGTCGAATGCCCGCGCGTTCGCGAACAGCGTGGTGCTGCCCGACGGCAAGGTGCTCGTGATCGGCGGCCAGTCACGTCCGGTGCCCTTCAGCGACCAGACCGCCGTGCTGACCCCCGAACTGTGGGATCCGGCCACCGGCCAGTTCACCCGGCTCGCACCCATGGCGGTGCCTCGGACGTACCACAGCGTCGCCAACCTGCTGCCCGACGGCACGGTGTTCACCGGGGGCGGCGGCCTGTGCGGCGACTGCGCCACCAACCACCACGACGGCCAGGTCTTCACCCCGCCCTACCTGCTCAATCCCGACGGCACGGCCAAGACCCGACCGGTGATCACCGCGGCTCCGACAGCGGCGGCGAACGGTGCCGCGATCAGGGTCGACACCGACATTCCAGTGAGCGGGTTCGCGTTGCTTCGGATGAGCTCGGTGACGCACTCGGTGGACAACGACCAGCGGCGGATCCCGCTCGCGACAGTGCCCGGAACGACGCACGACCTGGTCGTGCCGACCGACCCGGGTATCGCACTGCCGGGCTACTACCTGCTGTTCGCGCTCGACGCCGCGGGCGTGCCCAGCCTGGCCAAGACGATCAGGATCGGCTGACTTTCCCCAGGCGCGGCCCACGAAGCGTGGCTAGGCTGACCGCAGCCGAGGCCCGGTGTTGGGCCGCGCCCCGAGGAGGACCGAGAACCCGATGAGCGCGATCGACGACATCCTTGCCCAGATTCCCCTCGCCCAGCTGGCAGGCCAGTTGGGCGTCGACGAGCAGACCGCGGAGCAGGCCACCCGTGCCGCGCTGCCCGCGCTGCTGGGCGGGATGCAGGCCAACGCCCAGGACCCCGGCGGCGCCCGGTCCCTGTTCGAGGCCCTCGGCCAGCACTCCACCGGCCTGGTGGAGGGCGGTGTCGACCTCGACCAGGTCGACACCGACGACGGCTCCAAGATCGTCAACCACGTGTTCGGCGACCAGCAGGCCGAGGTCGTCAACACCCTCGGCGGACTGGGCTCGGTCGGCAAGGGCCTGATCGCCAAGCTGCTGCCGTTGCTCGCCCCGATCGTGATGTCCTACCTCGCCAAGAAACTGGGCGCCAAGCTCGGCGGCAACTCCGAGGAACCCCAGCAGCAGCCCCAGGCTCAGGGCGGCGGCCTCGGTGACCTGCTCGGCGGCCTCCTTGGCGGCTCCGGCGGCGGCTTGGGCGGCCTCGGTGACCTGCTGGGCGGCCTGCTCGGCGGCGGTCGCAAGTAGATAGTTCGGTCCCACACGCGTTGCGCGGCTTGAATAGAAGCCGCGCAACGCGGCGAGACTAGATCACTGGGGCTTCCAGCAGGCCCATAGCGCGGCGGACGTGGCCGGAGGTCTCCGCCAGCGCCCGTCGCGCACGTGAAGTGTCCACACCGGACAAGAGGTGCACCAGCGCGACCTTCAGGTCGCCGTGCGACTCCGTCAACGCCGCCGAGCACTCCGGCATGCTCAACCCGGTGGCCTCACGCAGGATCCGCAGCGTTCGGCCGCGGAGCTTGGCGTTGCTCGCCCGCATGCTGACCATCAGGTTCGAGTACGTGCGCCCCATCTTGACCATGACCGCCGTCGAGAAGGCGGTCAACACGAGCTTCTGCGCCGAGCCCGCCTTCATCCGCGTCGAGCCCGAGATCGCCTCCGGGCCGGTGTCGACCACGATCACCAAGTCGATCCCCGACGTCCTTGGGAAGTTGGGATTGTTGGTGACCAGGGCCGTCGTCGCGCCCAGTTCGGCCGCCGCGCCCAGGGCACCCAGGACGTACGGTGTACGGCCCGATGCGGTGAGTCCGAGGACCATGTCACCGGCCTGCACGTCGCGGGCCATCTCCTCGGCGCCCGCCATGTCGTCGTCCTCCGCGCCCTCGGCCGCGGTCCGCACCGCCGAGACACCGCCCGCGTGGTGCACGTGGAACCAGTCGCTCGGCGTGTTGAACGTGGGAGGGAGTTCGGCGGCGTCAAGGGTGGCGAGCCTGCCGGACGTTCCCGCGCCGACGTAGTGCACCCGGTTGCCCGCGCGCAGCGCGTCGGTCGCCAGGTCGACGGCGGCCGCCAGTTCGGGCAGCGCCGCCGCGACCGCGGCGGGGACCAGCCGGTCCTCGGTGTTGATCGTGCGCAGGATGTCCACAGTGGACATCTGGTCGATGGTGGCGGTGCGCGGGTTGCGCCGCTCGGTGGGGGAGTCGACGTGCACCGTCTGCCGAGGCACCGTCATGTCATTCCCCTTCCGCGGCGCCGACCCGCGCACCATTGATCATTTCCCGGTGTCCCGGGGCTTGCGCCTTCCGTCGTGCCGTGTCTCCAGCCGGTGCGGCCCGACCGCGTCGCGGGTCGAGTCCAACGCCTTGATCGTCTGGTCCAGGTGCCGCTGGGCGACGCCGATGAACAGGCAGTCGACGATCGTCAGCTGGGCGATGCGGCTGGCCGTGGCCCCCGAGCGGAACGTGGTCTCGCGGGCGGCGGTCGTCAGCACCCAGTCGGCCACGTCGGCGATCGGCGACGTCGGATAGTTGGTCAGCGCGACCGTCGTGGCCCCGTGTTCGCGGGCCACCCGCAGCGCCTCGACGGTGTCCGCGGTGGCGCCGGTGTGCGAGATGCCGACCGCGACGTCGCCGGGGTTCAGCACCGCGGCCGACGTGAGCATGATGTGCGTGTCGTTCCACGCGAAGCTCACCCGGCCGATGCGGTGCAGTTTCTGCTGCAGGTCCGCCGCCACGAACGCGCTGGCACCGACGCCGTACACGTCGACCCTCCCCGCGTTCGCGACGGCGGTGACCACTTGGGCGAGCACCTCGATGTCGACCTGGTCGGCGGTCTCCTCGACCGCGCGCGAGTCGGCGAAGGTGACCTTGCCGACCACGGTCTTCAAGTCGTCGTCGGGGTTGATGTCGCCCCCGAGATCGCGGTCGGCCCGCATCTCGGAGCGTGCGGTGTCGGCGGCAAGCGCGATGCGCAGCTCGGGGTAGCCCCCGACGCCGATCGCCTTGCAGAACCGGGTCACAGTGGTCTCGCTGGTCCCCGCCGCTTCGGCGACCTCGGTGATGCTGCGCCGGGCGACGGTGGACGGGTTCTCGAGCACCACCTTGGCCACCCGCTGCTCGGCCCGGGCAAGACCCGGGAGGAGCGAGCGAATGCGGACCAACGGACTTGACTCGCTGTGTTCTGCTGTCATTTGACTCGCACTCACGTGGGAAACTTACTAACAGTGATGGGTCAGAGCAAGGTGGTGCGTCACATTTGTTGGTAACGCTACCCAAATGTGTCAGTTGAGGCTGCGGGCCCAGGTAGGGCTTGCTGACGGAATCGCCGGTCGAACGCGGATTGTTAGCGTCAAATCGTCAACAAGTTTGGAGCCGCCACCCGAGTGGATGCATCAGGTGGGGTTCTTTCTCACCGTTAAGGAGCGAGCGACTACCGTCGGTCACCAAGATTCGATCAAGATAGACACCGCGACCCAAGTAGCGACCATCGGTAGTCAGCCGCCAGCGGAGGGTAAATGTGTCCGCTATCGGCGCCACAGCGTTGATCGTCCACCAACTGCGGTGTCCCGAACCGGCCAGAATGTGAACCTCGCCCGCGGGCGCGCCTGGGCCGCTCGCCAGAACGGGAATGGTCTGCCAGGACCGCCCGTTCGGGCTCCACTCCAGCACCAGGGCGTCACTCGACTCGGTATCCACGAACGTGTCGAACGCGATCCGCACAGGTCCGGTCGTGCTGAGCGGCGAAGTGGCCAGTGTGGACGTTGCCGCGTTGGCCGTCCCCGCGAACCAGGCGTCGGGGCCGTGCTTGGGCCGCACAGACATCGCGCGAGCCAGCCCGGTGGCCACCGTCTCCCTGGCGACATTGATCGATCCCCAGGTCCGCGCCGGGTGGACCCGGTTGGTGAGCAGGATCGCGATCGACCGCGACGCCGGGTCGATCACCAGGGACGTGCCGGTGAACCCGGTGTGGCCCGCCGTCCGCGGCGACGACAGCGCGCCCATGTACCAGCGCTGATGCAGCTCGAAGCCCAGCCCGTGGTTGTCGCCGGGGAACTCCGCGGTGTGGTTGGCGAGCATCTCCTTGACCGTGTCGGCCCGCAGGATCCGTTCGCCCGCGTACGTGCCGCCGTTCAGGACGGCCTGCGCGAGGATGGCCAGATCGCCCGCGGTCGAGAAGACCCCCGCGTGCCCGGCCACCCCGCCCAGCGACCATGCGTTCTCGTCGTGCACCTGGCCGCGGACCATCCCGCGCGCGGGCGACGACTGGAACTCGGTGGCGGCGATCCGGTCGAGCTTGTCCGTGGGCGGGTTGTAGCCGGTGTCCCGAAGCCCCAGCGGCCCGGTGATCCGATCGGCAACGACCCGGTCCAGCGGCAGCCCGGACAGCCGCTCGACCAGCACGCCGAGGGTGATCAGGTTGAGGTCCGAGTAGACGTAGGCACTGCCCGGCTGCTTGGTCGGCGCGCGTTCGAGCACGGCCTGGATCCGGGACGGCTTGTCCGGCCAGTCGCGCCACAGCGGGATGAACGGCTCCAAGCCGGAGGTGTGGGTCAGCAGCTGCTCGACCGTCACCGACTCCTTGCCGTTGGCCGCGAACTCCGGGAGATAGGTCGCGACCCGCTCGTCGAGCTCGATGAGCCCGTCCTCGACCAGGCACAACACAGCGATCGATGTGAACAGCTTGCTCACTGATGCCACGTCGAAGATCGTGTCCGGGCGGGTCGCGACCTGCTGGTCGGCGGGCAGTTCGGTGCCGACGGCGTCGGCGTAGCGGACGGCCTTGCCAGCGGCGGTCCTCGAGACGACCACGCCGTGGTGGACTGACAGTGTCACCGCGCCCGTGAACAGCGGCCTGCGCGTTGTCGGGTCCGCCTCGGTCCACGCGGCGATCGCCCGCTCGGCCGCCGCGATGGGCTCGGGATCGAGTCCGACGGACGACGCAGTCGCCGAGTGCAGGACCGTGTCGGCCGGGGCGAAGCCGTGCTGGGGCCGGTCGAACCGGCCCGCCGCGTTCTCCGCCGTCGCCACCGAACCGCCCGCCGTCATGGCGACTGCGGCCAGTGCGGCCACCAGCCGGGTCGTCCGTGCCATCGCCCCCACCTCATCGGTATAGCAAATACGGCGCCCTGGCCTGCCGGAACTCCGCCAACTCGGCGGTCCACGCGCCGGTGATCTCCGCGGTGCCCGCGCCCGCGTCGACCATCCGGCGGAAGCGGTCCGAACCGGTCAACTTGTCGACAAAATTGTCCGGGCGCCAGGCGAACGCGCCCGGGTGGACCCGCTTGAGGGCCACGATCATCGCGACGGCGGTGTCGATGGCCTCGAACCGTCGCTCGTCGGTGAGGTGGAGCTGGACCCCGCCGCACGCTGTCCCGGCGAATTTTCCGAACGTTGGCACGAAGTAGTGCTCGCGGAACCGCACGCCGGGCAGTCCCAGCGCATTGAGCTGCGCGGCCCAACGCCAGTCGACTCCAGGCGCCCCGATGATCTCGAACGGGCGCGTCGTGCCGCGGCCCTCCGACAGGGTCGTGCCCTCGAACAGGCAGGTGCCGGGATAGACCAGGGCGGTCTGTGCGGTCGGCATGTTCGGACTAGGCGGCACCCACGGCAGGCCGGTGTCCGCGAACAGCTCGTCCCGCCGCCAGCCCGTCACCCGCTCGACGGTGACCTCCGGCGCCGAGGGCAGGAACTCGCCAGCGAACATCCCGGCCAGCTCACCGACGGTCATCCCGTGCTGCTGGGCGATCGGCTCCCGGCCGACCCCGGACGCGTACGCGGGGTCGAGCCGCGGACCGCGCGCCGCACCGCCGATCGGGTTCGGCCGGTCGAGGACGACGAAGTCCAGCTTCGCCGCGGCGCTCATCGCGGTGTGCAGCGTCCAGATATACGTGTAGAAGCGGGCCCCGACGTCGGCGATGTCGAAGACCACGGTGTCGATCCCGGCTTTGCGGAACTGCGCGGCCACGGTTGCCACGCTCGCTCCGTATGTGTCGTAAACCGGCAGCCGGGTGCGCGGGTCCAGGTAGTCGCCTTCCGACCCTCCCGCCTGCGCGGTGCCACGGAAGCCGTGCTCCGGTCCGAAGACCGCGACCGGGCGCACGCCTGCGGCCACCATCGAATCGACCACATGCGTGCCGTCGCGCAGCACGCCAGTCGGGTTCGACACGACGCCGACCTTGCGACCTGCCAGGCTTCGCCACCCCCGCGCGGCGAGCCGGTCGGCGGCGGGCGCCGTCGGACCGTGCGCCTGGTCGGCCTCGACCGCGACGGCCGGAATGGCTGCGGACGTCGTGACCAGCGGCGTTGCCAGAGCGGACGCGGCGAGGAACTGTCGTCGGTCCATGGCTACCAGGTCAGACCGTGGTCGAACGGGTACCGGATGGTCGCCGGATCGGCGCTGTCGGGCACGTCGACCGGCAGCTTGCCGCGCGGCGAGAACTCACCCGTGATCACTTTGGTGAGCGAGCGTAAGGACACCTCGCGCCACGAGTAGGTGGCCAGCCAGGTCGGTGCCCGCACGAAGCCCGCGTCGTAGGGGACCTGGGCGGCGACCGCGATCACCGGTTTCCCGGTGTCGAGCAGCCTCGATAACAACGTCCGCTGAGCGAAGTTGGCTGACAGGTTGTTCGTCAGCACCACCACGACCCCCACGCCCTGCGCCGCGGCCACCGCGTCGGCGATCTTGGTGTCGGTTGGCCGGGTGCCAGTGGGCAGCGCGCTCGCCGACCAGCCGCGCTCGGTCAGGTGCCCGGCCAACTGGGTAGGCGACTTGGTTGGACTGACTGTGTCCCCGACCCCCACGACCAGGGCGGTCGTTGGACTGCGGACGGGCAGCACGCCGTTGTCGTTGCTGAGGACCGTGACGGTCCGGTCGGTCAACCGCTGGACCGCCGCCAAGTGCTCCGGCGTGCCGACCAGCGCGGGGACCCGGTCGACGTTCACCAGCGGCATGGCCAGGATCCCGCGCTTCCACTTCAGCGCCACGATCCGCCGGACGCTCTCATCGATCCGCGCCTCGGACAGCCGACCCGACCGGACCGCCGCGAGCACCGAGTCCACCGCGAGCGTCAGGTTGGGCGGCATGAGCAACTGGTCGACGCCTGCCTCCAAGGCCAGCACCGGGATCTCCGCGTCGCCGAACATCTCCCGGACGCCCTGCATCCCCAGCGAGTCGGTGACGATGACACCCCGGTACCCCATCTCCGTCCGGAGCAGGTCGGTCATGATCGGCCGGGACACCGTCGCGGGCACGCCCGTCGGGTCCAGGCTGGGGAACTGGATGTGCGCGGTCATGATCGAGTCGATGCCCGCGGCCACCGCCGCGCGGAAGGGCGGCAGGTCGACCTCCCGCCACCGCGCCGCCGAGCGGGTGATGACAGGCAGACCGGTGTGGCTGTCGGTGGCCGCGTCGCCATGGCCGGGGAAGTGCTTGGCCGACGACGACACCGTGCCAGTGGCCCGCCCGCTCGCCTGGTAGCCACGGACCTCGGCGGCGACCAGTTCGGCGGCCAAGCCCGCGTTCGCGGAGAACGACCGGGCGCCGATGACCGGATTGAGCGGGTTGGAGTTGACGTCCGCGACCGGGGCGAAGTTCTGGTTGACCCCCATCGCGCGCAGCTCGTGGCCGTTGATCGAGGCCAGCGTGCGCGCGTCGGCGGCACTGCGGCCCGCGCCGATGGCCATGCTGCCGGGGAACTCGGTCGCGGGCGCCTCGACCCTGGTGACGTTGCCGCCCTCCTGGTCGATGGCCACCACCAGCGGCAGTCGCGCCCCGGAGTCGAGCGCGGCGCGCTGCAGGCCGTTGGAGAACGTGGCCAGCTGGGTGGGGCTGTCGACGTTGTCGGTGCCGCTGTTGTTGAAGTAGATGACCCCGCCGACCTGGTAGCGCTGGACGACCTGGGCCGGGGTATCGACGCCATAGGTGGCCCGGTTCATCGAGTGGGTCTCGTCGGCGGACTTGCCCCACACCGAAACGACGAAGAGCTGGCCGACCTTCTGTTCCAAGGTCATCCGGGCCAAGAGCGCGTCAGTCCACGTCCGCACCGCGAAGGTCCGACCCTCGTCGGGTGCCGGTCTGACCGCCGGGACGGCGCCTGCGGCCACGCTGACCGTCGCCATGGTGGCGAGGCTAGCGAGCAGCGCGGTGAGCGTTCGCCGGATCGGTCGTGTGGGCACCCGTTGCCTCCTGGTTGGCTCCCATCGCGGAATTTGTTCACAAGGAACAAGACCTAGCTGGAAGTTACCCACGTCACGATCACCGGGTCAACGGCGTGCCGCCCGCCTGTGGACAACTCGGATCCGGACAAAGAATTGGGCGGTTCCGCTCCGAAGAGCGGAACCGCCCAAACGACCTGCGCGACCACTCGGGTTACCAAGCGTGCAACGTTGTCGTATCAACATGGCCTCGGCGTCCGGCGTCCCGGTACGCAGTCCCTTGACGACATGCCTCCCGCGGCGTGCTGCGCGTGGGTGCTCGGTGCTCGCGCACGGAGTTCGCTCGGGGTGGATTGAGGCTTCTCTTCGCTTCATCCCTGGCCGACTCGAAGTCCGCATCTCCTTTGTACCCAGTGAGGAAGGTCACTTCAAGGGCACTTTCGGGTGCACCGGTCAAGTCGTTGGAAAGCATCGACCGGCACGCTTCGTGAGCGTAAGCTAGACGCTCTGCGCGCGCGTTAGGCGACTCGGACGAGCGGCGATACCGCCACTCGGGTGTAGTCGGAATCCATTGCGCACCATCACACCCACTCAGCGCCGACGGCGGCGGTGCAAGCCGTACCAGGCCGCCCCCGCGGTGGCGACGGCGCCGAGCCCGATCGCGGTCACCGCGACGGCCGTACCCGACGGGGCGTGGAAGCGCGACCGCAGCGACACCGGCTTGGAGAACGTCAGCACAGGCCAGCCACGCTCCGCCGCGACTTTGCGCAGACCCCGGTCCGGATTGACCACGGACGGGTGGCCAACGGCCTCCAGCATCGGCAGATCGGTGCTCGAGTCCGAGTAGGCGTGGCTCGCGGCGAGGTCATAGCCGTGTTCGGCGGCCAGGTCGCGCATCGCCGCGGCCTTGTTGTCGCCATAGCAGTAGAAGTCGATCTCCCCGGTGTACCGGCCTGCCGCGGCGACCATCCGGGTGGCCACACTGCGCGTCGCGCCGATCATCGCCGCTATCGGCGCGACGATCTCCGCGCCGGAGGCGGACACCACGACGACGTCATGGCCGTTGGCCTTGTGCTCGGCGACGAGCTCGGCGGCCTCGGCGTAGATCAGCGGATCGACGATGTCGTGCAGGGTCTCTTCCACGATCGAGCGAACTTGCTCGACGTCCCAGCCGGTGCACAGCGCCGTCAGGTGGGCCCGCATCCGCTCGACCTGGTCGGCGTCGGCGCCCGACGCGGCGAACACGAACTGGGCGTAGGCGCTCTTGAGCACACCGCGACGGTTGATGAGGCCGCCCTCGAAGAACGGCCTGCTGAAGGCCAGTGTGCTGGACTTCGCGATGACCGTCTTGTCCAGGTCGAAGAACGCCGCGACCCGGCCGGGCGCGGGCGGGTCCGCAGGGCTGCCGGGTTCGGTCACCTCGCCAGCATAGGAGCGGGTCCTCGGTGCCTGGCGGTGGGCCGCCGCGGGTGAACTCGGCCGCCGTCTTCAGCCGTTCTGTAGCCAAGACACGGGGTGGAGGGGATACAGTATTGCTGACCGGCCTCGTGCCGGGACGGTTCAGTCCGACCCCCCGGGGCTGAACCTCTGACGACCCCCGCCCCTCCCCCCTGGCGGGGGTCGTCCTATTTCCCAGGCATGGGCTTCCCCCTCCAGCTTGCCCGAGGCCACCGACAGTTCGCCGCCACGAATCCCGAACTGTCCACAGTGCCCTCGACTCATCCACAGGTTGACCAGCGGGTATTGCCGCTGCCCTGGCTTCGGAAGATCGTGATCACAGCGGCTCACCAGGGCCGCCCGATCCGAAGGGAGCCCGCCCGGATGAGCCGCTCGGTCGTCTGCGTCGAGGCAGACGCACTGCTCGACGAGGTGCTGCGCGTCGCCGCCGCCGCAGGGTGCACGCTCGACCGCGTCGCCGACGCCGCCGACCTCCGCACCCGCTGGCACGACGCGCCCATGGTCATCATCGACGCCGACACCGCGGCGGCCTGCCTGGCGTTCGCGTTGCCCCGCAGGGAAAGCGTGGTCGTGGTGAGCGGGGCGGACCCGCCGCCCACGATGTGGCCGGACGCCCTCGCTCTCGGCGCCCAGCGGGTGATCGCGCTGCCCGACGGCGAGGCCTGGCTGGTCGACGCGTTCGCCGACACCACCGAGCGTCCCGCGAACCAGGCGGGTCGAACGGTCGCGGTCATCGGCGGTCGAGGCGGCGCGGGCGCGTCGGTATTCGCCGCCGCCATGGCCTTGACCGCCCTGGACGCGGGACGCGACACGCTGCTCGTCGACTGCGATCCCCTGGGCGGCGGCCTCGACCTGCTGCTCGGCGCCGAGCAGAGCGACGGGATGCGGTGGCCAGACCTGCGGCTCACCTCCGGCCGGGTGCCCGCCGCAGGTCTGCGGGCCGCGCTCCCGAGCCGGGTAAAGGGCGACGCGCGACTGAGCCTGCTGTCGGGGGCGAGGGAGGGTGAGGGGCCAAGCCCGGACGCGGTGGCCGCGGTCCTCGACGCGGGCAAACGCGGCGGCGACCTGGTGATCTGCGACCTGCCCCGGGCGCCAGCCGAGGCGGCACAGGCCGCGCTCGACCGCACCGACCTGGCGATCCTTGTCATCCCCGCCGAGCTTCGCGGGTGCGCCGCCGCCCAGCAGGTGGCCGTCCGGATAGCTGCCCAAGGCCTTCGGGCCGCCGCTGTGGTTCGCACGTCGCCTGAGATGGGGCTCCGACCGCGGCAAGTCGCTGAGGTCTTGGGGCTTCCGCTGCTCGCGACCGTGCGAACCGATCCAGCCTTGTCGAGATCCCTCGACGCGGACGGATTCCGGGTCCGCCCGCGCACCTCACTCGCCCAAGCCGCCAGAGCCGCTTTGCGCGCCCTGCCCGCGTAGTCCGTCCACAAGGAACGTCCAGAGAGGAGTATCCGATGCACGTGCCCGCCACTGAACTTGTCGACCGCGTCCGAAGGCGGCTCGCAGGTTCGCCCGAGATCACCGCCGCCGCGGTCGCTCAGGCGGTCCGCGCCGAGGCACGCGGCCTGGTCGGACACGACGACGTGCTCTCAGCCCTGAACCTCGTGCGGCAGGAGTTCGTCGGCGCGGGCCCACTCGATCCGCTGCTGCGGGACCCGGCCACCACTGATGTGCTGGTCACCGCCCCGGACCAGGTCTGGGTCGACGGCCCGGACGGACTGCGCCGAACCGAGGTCGAGTTCCCCGACGACGCCGCCGTCCGCAGACTCGCCCAACGCCTCGCGATGGCCGCGGGCCGTCGCCTCGACGACGCTCAGCCCTACGTCGACGGCTGGGTTCCCGCCGCGGCGGGCGGCCGGGTCCGCATGCACGCGGTCCTCCCGCCGATCGCCGAGGCGGGCACCTGCCTCTCGCTGCGGGTGTTGCGCCCAGCCGCCCACGGCTTGGTCGACCTGGAGCGCCTCGGCACTTTCGACGGCCCGACCCGGGCGCTTCTCACCGCGATAGTCGGGGCCAGAGTCGCGTTCCTCGTCTCAGGAGGCACGGGCAGCGGCAAGACAACCCTGCTGTCGGCCTTGCTCGCCGCCGTTCCGCCCGCCGAACGCGTGGTCTGCGTCGAGGACGCGGGCGAACTGCAGCCCGACCATCCCCAGTTCATCCGCCTGATCACCCGCCCCCCGAACATCGAGGGCGCGGGCGAGATCACCCCACGCGATCTCGTCCGCCAAGCCTTGCGCATGCGCCCCGACCGCATCGTTGTCGGCGAGGTCCGCGGCGCAGAGGTCTGCGACCTGCTGTCCGCCCTCAACACCGGCCACGACGGCGGCGCGGGCACCGTCCACGCGAACTCACCCGCCGAAGTACCGGCACGCCTGGAGGCACTGGCCGCCCTGGGCGGCCTCGCCCGCGACGCCCTCCACAGCCAGGCCGCCGCCGCCATCCACCTGATCCTCCACATGCGACGCTCGGCCACCGGCGTCCGCCGACTGTGCGAGATCGCCTCCGTCGCGCGGACGGACGACGGCCTTCGTATTACTCCACTGTGGACACATGGAGACCCGGTCCCACCCGCGAGCGAGATCGGACTCACCCGGTGCTGACCTTGCTGCTGCTCGCCGGAGCCCTGTTGATGTGGCCTTCCGGCACCGCATCCCGCCGCTTGCGGGCCATGACAAGCCGCCGCCCAAAACTCCGACTCACCCGACCAACCCACATCACGCCGCTGGCAATTGCCTGCGTGGCCACCATCGGCTGGCTGACCGCGGGCCTGCCCGGCGCCGTCGCCGCCACCCTCATCGCGATCACCACTTGGCGGCAGCTCCACCACCGCAGGCAAAACCTAGAGTCCCAAGCCGCCACCGAAGGCCTAGCCGAAGCCCTCCGCTCCCTCGTCGCCGAACTCAAGGCGGGCGCGCACCCAGCCCAAGCCGCCGAAGCCGCCGCCACCGATGCCCACCCCACCGCGGCCACCGCCCTCCAAGCCGCAGCGACCGCCCTCCGCCACGGCAACGACATCGACGACGCACTCACCGCTCCGGAAACCCCGCCCGCCGTTGAAGCCCCACCAACCAGGCCACGCCCGAGGCCTGCGATCCGGCGCCGCACTCCCGCAGGCCGATTCACGCCCGTCGATCAGCGCACGCCCCCAGCCCGCCGACCGGCTCCACCTACCCGCGTGCCCGCGCCAATCGCCCAACGACTCGCGCCAACCCCCACCGTTGGCCCACTTACGCCTGCGGAACAGCCAACCCGCGCCGCCGGTGAGTTCACTCCACCCGCCCACCAATTCACACCAGCTCGGCGAAGGCGCAAGTCCAGCCCCCGACTGGCAGCGTTCCCTTTCCACCGTCAGAAGCCCGGTACCCGCCGAGCTAAACCCGGCAACGCACCCGGTCAACCCAGTTCGCCTGCGACCGTCACCCGTGCCAGAAAGTCATGGACCGCGACCGGCAGTTCCTACGCCCCGCAACCCATTCCTGTCCCGCTTGGCGGTCCCGACGGCCCGTCCGAGCATCCCGAGTTGGTCCGCACCCTGGTGCCCGACCGTTCCCCCACGCCCTGGCAAGCCCCAAAGCTGGCCCTGCCTCGCCTACCCGCAAGCCGGCGTTTCGCTGGTTCAGATCTCCCGAAGCTGAGCTCGCTGTGGGCCGTACTCGGTCCCGCGTCTCGCGCCTGGCGTCCCGCACGCGATCTTGCTCAGACATGTTCTGCCCCCAAGTCCGCCAGCCCTGGTCTCCTAACGACTGGTCCTGGCCACTCAGCACTCCGATCCCTCACTCGCGCATGGCGGCTCGCCACCCGGCACGGTCTTGCTCTCGCCGAGGTCCTCGAGGCCGTCCGCGTTGATCTGGACCACCAGGTTCGCTTCAACCGACAGGTCAACGCCCGGATGGCAGGCCCGCGCGCCAGCGCGCTGATGCTCGCACTCCTCCCCCTTCTCGCCCTGGCTCTCGGCGAGTCGATGGGCGCCGCGCCAATCGCGGTGCTGACCAGTTCTCCAGTCGGTCAGACCTTGCTCGTCATCGGCGTCGCGCTGGTGTGCGCCGGTGTCACCTGGACTGCCCGCCTCACCGGAAAGGCCACAAGATGACCGCGTTACTCCTGGCCATCGCCGTGCTCATCGGCTTCCCACACCGCTCGGCGCCTACCCGGCTCGCGCGCCTGTTCGGCAGTCCTCGACCGGGCGGACGCTTCTGGCCGCCCAAGGGCAAACGCTTTCGCCGCTTGTTCAGACGATCGTCGGGCTGGACCGTGCCAAGTCAGGCGCCACCGCCCGCCACCCGACATCCACCTCGGCGATTCGCCTTCATCGCCGCGGTATCGGCTGGGGTGCTGTTCGGCCTGGCGCTCGGGCTGGTCGCGGGGATCGTGGCAGCGCCGATCGCCGGATGGGTGACATTCCGCGCCGTCCGCGGCAGAGCGGCGCCGGTCGACGAGGCCACCCTGGCTGCCACTTGGGACCTGCTAGCCGCCTGTCTCACGGCCGGCATGCCAGTCCCAACCGCGATCCGTGCCATCGCCGTCGATCTGCCCGACCAGCCAGGCCGCGCGCTCCGTGACGTGGCGGGCCTGCTCGCCATGGGCGGAGATCCGGTCGAGGCATGGGCGGGCGCACTCAATTGCCCGCAAACGGCCGCGCTGGCAAGGGGAGCCCGCCGGACCGCCAGGTCGGGGGCCGCGTTGGCGGGCGTCGCCCGCGATCTCGCCGCCGACGTGCGCGCACGCGCGGCCGACGACGCCGAGGCGCGGGCCCAACGGGTGGCCGTGCTGGCCACCGGTCCACTGGCGCTCTGTTTCCTCCCAGCCTTCCTGTGCCTCGGCATCGTGCCGGTCGTGCTCGGGATGACCGATGTCCTGTCGAACCAACTGTGAAAGGAACCCAATGTGAACAACTTCATCAGCTCCGACGAAGGCATCGTGAGCAGCGAATGGGCGCTCACCATCCTGGTCGCCGCCGCGTTGTCCGCCGCGCTCTTGGCCATCGTCACCAGCTCTGGTGTGACGGAGAGCTTGACCGCACTGATCCAGCGCGCGCTGGACGGCGCATGACAGGCCGTTCCGACCGCGGCGCGGTCACCGTGGAAACGGCGTTGGTCATGCCGTTGCTCGCCACCGTCCTTGTGTTCTCCACCGGAGTCGTCGCGGGCGCCGCCGACTACATCAGATGCGTCGACGCGGCCAGGGAGGCGGCCCGCCTGACGGCCCGAGGCGAGCAGGACCGGGCACGGGCCGTGGCCTCGGAGATCGCACCGCGCGGCGCGGATATCCGGATCGCGCTGGAGGGGGACGCCATCTCGGTCGAGGTCCACGCCGACCCGGTTGCGGGCCTTGTTCCCGGCCTCCACGTGAGCGCGGCCGCGTTCGCTGTCGCCGAACCGGAAGACGGAGGAATGTGAATCGACAGAGCAGACCGGAGGACAGCGGATTCGCCACCGTCTGGGCCGCCGGGGTGATCGCGGCGTTGGCGGCGCTGATGTCGCTCGTCCTCGGCCTGGTGGCCGTGGTGGTCGCACGCCATCGCGCGGAGAGCGCCGCGGATCTCGCGGCCCTGGCCGGCGCCGTGCACGCGGTCGACGGCGAGGCGGTCGCCTGTGATCGGGCCCAGTGGGTGGCGGATCGGATGTCCGCGGAACTGGTCGACTGCGAGTTGCGCGGATGGGACGTGACGGTGCGGGTCGCGGTGGTGCCGCCGGGCGCGGCCGCGGTGTTCGGCCCGGCTGCGGCGGCCGCTCGCGCCGGCCCGGTAGTTGACGGTCGAACGGTCGACCTCGGACGGTGAACGGCATCACATCCGTCGCTCGATCGGTGGCTTGCGACCCTGGTCGCACACCGTGTCGATCTACATTCGCCCTGGTCAGGCCCGCCGCGCCGGGATGTCAAACGAGCGTGAAGGCGGCATGGTCGCAACCCGTATGAGTGAGCGACTCGGCGACGGTGACCGGTGCGGCGGTATTCGGTCGCCCCGTTACGTCAACATTCACTCACCTCTCGAAAGCGACCAGTTGTCGACTGCAAGTTACGTATCGCACGTCGAATGGCGTTGAGTCCTGTGTAGGACGCCGACCCCGGAGTCCGCACGGCGAGGAGGCACCACCCCACATGTTGGCAACCGAGAGGTCGGATAGCTGGCGGAGAGCTTTCAAGGTCGAACTGCGGGCGGAGGCGATCGGCCTCGCGTTCCGGGGCTGGCCGGTTCTGCCGGGCACCTACCCGACGGGTGCGCACTGGGCTGGCCGCGACGGTTTGGAGGACGCCGGTCCCGCCCCGGTCCACCGCGACTGGGAAGAACGCATCGGCACGAAGGCCGAGCAGGTGGCGACCTGGTGGACCGGTCGCCCGTACACCCTGCTGATGGCCACGGGCCGCGTGTACGACGCGATCGAGGTCGATGACGACCTCGGCAGGCGTGCTGCGGGCGTGCTGCGGTCGGTGGGGATTCCCGTGCCGATCATCGCCACACCGGAGCGGCGCTGGTACTTCCTGACCCTGACCGGTGTCGCGCTACACCGCGACCTCGCCGTCGACCCGAGTATCACCCTGCACGGCGCGGGCAGCTGGATCAGCCTGCCGCCGAGCCCGTATCAGCACGGAATCGTGCACTGGCGGGTCAAGCCCGAGGTGTGCGGCTGGGAGATCCCGCACTCGCACATCGTCCAGGACGCGTTGCTCGACGCACTGCACGAACCGACGCAGGACCGGCTGGTCAGCCAGCTCGTCGGCGCCGACTAGCGAAGACCGAACCAGACCACTGTGGCCAACGGGCTCCCGACCCGCCCCATCGCCTGAGGCCACCTGCTACGCCTGTCCGATGTCTCCCGCCACCTCCCGCCCTCGGCGGGCGTCGGACCGGCAGCCAGCCGAGCACTATCTGGAGGCGACGGCCTCCCGCACCGCCAGTGAACCGAGGACCTGCGGCACCGCCCGCCGCAGTCGGCGTAACCCCGCCCTGGGATGAACCGCCTGCCCGACACGGACGCCTCCCAACGTGTCGAGCGCAGCGCGAGTGAACCCGCCGACGGTCTCGGACTTCGCAGCGGACAGCGGTAGCAGGCCAGTCGCACGCTCGGCGGCATGCAGCGCGCCGGGGATGCGCGCCGGTGTCAACACCGGCGCCCCCCGGCGCCTGCCGCATTCAAGGGAAGTCAGGCCGAGGATTGCCGAAGTCCACTCAGGACGGTAGACAACACCGCGACGGCCCCCGCTTTGTCCAAGGGCTCGTTCCCGTTGCCGCACTTGGGTGACTGCACACAGGACGGACAACCTGCCGGGCATTCACACGCTCTGATCGCCTTACGCGTTGCTGTGAGCCAGGGGAGCAGTGCCAAGTGACCGCGGTCGGCGAAGCCCGCGCCGCCAGGGTGGCCGTCGTGGACGAACACCGTCGCTCGCCCTGTGTCTGGGTGCTGCGCGGTCGACACGCCGCCGATGTCCCAGCGATCGCAAGTGGCGAACAGCGGAAGCAGGCCGATCGCCGCGTGTTCGGCGGCGTGTAGGGCGCCGGGGATGTCGGCGGGGGTGAGGCCCGCAAGACCGGCGAGTAGGTCGTCGGTCAAGGTGTACCAGACCGAGCGGGTGGTCAGGGTGTGCTCGGGCAGGTCGAGCGGTACCTGGTCAAGGACCTCGCCGGACGGCAGTCGTCGCAGGTAGGCCACCACCTGAGAGGTCACGGCGACCTCGCCGAGGCACACCGTCACCTCCCCGCCTGCCACTCGGTGGACCTGGCGGGACAAGGTGTTGAGGACGGTGATGTCGACCAGTTCGCGCGGTTGGGTCGACCAATCCGGGTTCTCCGCGTGCACCATCGCGAGCCCGGCGTCGAGATCCAGGTCGTCGACGACGTAGGACGCGCCTTGGTGCAAGTAGACCGCGCCAGGGTGGACTGTTGTGCATGCGCTGCCTGGTCCGACGGTCCCGAGCATTCGGCCGGAGTCCTCTTCCACCACCGCGATCTGCTCTCCGCCGGAGCCGCGGATGTCCACGTCGCCGTGTGGGCGGTCGCGGGAGGTCCAGTACCAGCCCGCAGGGCGTTTGCGCAGGACTCCGTCGTCGACCAGGCCGTCGAGGACTGTCTGGGCGTTCGGGCCGAACGGTGCCAGGCAGTCCGGTGTCAGTGGCAGTTCGGCCGCGGCGCAGGCCAGTTGTGGGGCCAGTACATAGGGGTTGCCGGGGTCGGTGACGGTCGCCTCGATGGGCTTGTCGAGTACCGCGGCGGGGTTGTGCACCAGGTAGGTGTCCAGTGGGTCGTCGCGGGCTACGAAGACGACCAGCGAGCCGTCCCCGGCTCGGCCCGCGCGCCCGGCCTGTTGCCAGAACGACGCCACGGTGCCTGGGTAGCCCGCGACGACGACCGCGTCGAGGCCCGCTATGTCGACGCCGAGTTCGAGTGCGTTCGTGCTGGCCACACCTAGCAGTTGGCCGGTGGTCAGCGCCTTCTCCAACGCGCGTCGCTCCTCTGGGAGGAAGCCGGAGCGGTAGGCGGCGACCCGGTCGGCGAGGTCTGCGTCCACTTCGGACAGAATGCGTTTGGCGCTGAGGGCGGTCAGCTCCGCGCCGCGTCGGGAGCGGATGAAGGCGAGGGTGCGGGCGCCCTCGATGACCAGGTCGGCGAGGATTCGCGCGGTTTCCGCGCCCGCCGATCGGCGGACCGGGGCGCCGTTCTCGCCGGAGAGGTCGTCGAGCAGTGGCGGTTCCCAGAGTGCGACCGTCCTGGCGCCGCGGGGGGAGCGGTCGTCGGTGATCGCCACGCAGTCCACACCGGACAGGCGGGTGGCCGACGCGGCGGGGTCGGCGACGGTGGCCGAGGCGAGCACGAACACCGGGTCAGCGCCGTACTTGCGGGCGACGCGGCGCAAGCGGCGCAGGAGGAGGGCGACGTGGGAGCCGAAGACGCCGCGGTAGCTGTGGCACTCGTCCACGACCACGTAGCGCAGCTGCCGGAAGAACGTGGCCCAGCGGGCGTGCGCGGGGAGTACGCCGCGGTGGAGCATGTCGGGATTGGTGAAGATCCACCGGCCGTGGGCGCGGGCCCAGTCGCGCTCGGCCATCGGGGTGTCGCCGTCGTAGGAGCACGCCCGTAGGTCGCCGAGGTCCAGTTCGCGCAGGGAGCGCAGCTGGTCGGCGCCGAGGGCTTTGGTGGGTGAGAGGTAGAGCGCTGTCGCGCGCGGGTCTTCGGTCAGCGCGGAGATCACCGGCAGTTGGTAGGCCAGTGACTTCCCCGACGCGGTTCCGGTCGCGATCACCACGCTGCGGCCGCTGTGCGCGTGGTCGGCGGCCTCGGCCTGATGCGCCCAAGGCGAGTCCACTCCGCAGCGGGCGAAGGACTCGATCACTCGGGTCGGTGCCCAGGGCGGCCAGGGGGCGACGGTGGGTTCGCGTTCGGGAAGTTCGGCCACATGGGTGAGGGGGTTCTCTCCGGCGGGCACCCCGGCGAGCACCCGTTTGAGCAGCAGTCCGCCGCGTTCCGCACCCACCGGTCGAGCTTCGCACACCGGGGCGACGTCATTGCCCGAAAGGCTTTCCCAAAGGAGATGATCATGAGACTTTGGTCACATTAAGCCCACGTAACATAACGGACAGTGCACGTTATGGGACGGCTCGCGTCTGTGATCCGCCTTACCAATAGACTCCGCCGTCATCCCACCGATTGTGGTGGTGCACACGTCGAAATCGGAGTCGACGCACGCTTGGGCGGATGTCGGCGCTGAAACAGGCAGATCATCAGGAGGACGGATGTCCGGGCAGTCCCTCGCGGCCGACCTGACGCTCACCGGCGGCGATCGCGGTGTTGTCGTCGTGGTCGCCGTGATCGCCCTCGCCGCTCTTGCCGTCGGCTATGTCCTGCTCAAAGAGGTTCTGGCCGCAGGCCAAGGAACCGCCAAGATGCAGGACATCGCCAAAGCGGTCCAAGAGGGCGCCGCGGCGTATCTCAAGCGACAGCGCAATACGCTTCTGATCTTCGGCAGCGCGGTTTTCCTGCTGCTGTTCTTGCTCCCCGCGGATAGCGTCGGCGAACGAGTAGGCCGCTCGCTGTTCTTCTTGGTGGGCGCGACTTTCTCGTTCACCATCGGCTATCTCGGCATGTGGCTGGCGACGCAGGCGAACCTGCGCGTGGCCGCGGCCGCCAATGAGCCGGAGGGTCGGGAGAAGGCCACCCGGATCGCGTTCCGCACCGGTGGTGCGGTCGGCATGGCGACCGTCGGTCTCGGCCTGTTCGGCGCGGCCATCGTGGTGCTCGTCTACACCGGCGAAGCTCCGAAGGTGCTGGAGGGCTTCGGTTTCGGCGCCGCGCTCATCGCGATGTTCATGCGTGTCGGCGGCGGTATCTTCACCAAGGCCGCCGACGTCGGTGCCGACCTGGTCGGCAAGGTCGAGCAGAACATCCCCGAGGACGACCCCCGCAACGCGGCGACCATCGCCGACAACGTGGGTGACAACGTCGGTGACTGCGCGGGCATGGCGGCCGACCTGTTCGAGTCCTACGCGGTGACCCTGGTCGCCGCGCTGATCCTGGGCACCACCGCGTTCGGTGTGCAGGGCCTGCTGTTCCCGCTGATCGTGCCCGCGCTCGGCGTGATCACCGCGATGCTGGGTGTCTACATCACCAAGGCGCGTCCGGGAGAGGGTGGCCTGACCGCGATCAACCGCTCCTTCTACATCTCCGCAGTGTTCTCGGCAGTCCTGTGCACGGCGGCGGCGTTCATCTACCTGCCGACCACCTTCGGCGAGCTGACCGGTCTGTCCACTGAGGCCGCCAACACCCCGGGCAGCCCGGCGCTGATCGCGTCCATCGCCGTGATCATCGGCATCGTGCTCGCGGGCGTGATCCTCTGGCTGACCGGCTACTACACCGGCACCGAGCACAAGCCGGTCCAGGAGGTCGGCAAGACCTCGCTCACCGGTGCGGCCACGGTCATCCTGTCGGGTATCTCGGTGGGTTTCGAGTCGGCCGTCTACACCGCCATTGTCATCGGCGGCGCGGTCTACGGCGCGTTCCTGCTTTCCGGCTCGCTCGTCATCTCGCTGTTCGCCATCGCGCTGGCGGGCTGCGGTCTGCTGACCACGGTCGGCGTCATCGTCGCGATGGACACCTTCGGCCCCGTCTCCGACAACGCCCAGGGCATCGCCGAGATGTCCGGCGACGTGCACGGTGATGGCGCGCAGATCCTGACCGAGCTCGACGCGGTCGGCAACACCACCAAGGCGATCACCAAGGGCATCGCGATCGCCACGGCGGTACTCGCCGCGACGGCGCTGTTCGGGTCGTACCAGACCGCGATCACCGAGGCACTCGCCGAGGTGGGCGGCACGTTCGGCGACAAGGACTTCATCGTCTTCAGCCCGAACGTGCTCGTCGGCATCCTGATCGGCGCGTCGGTCGTGTTCATGTTCTCCGGTCTCGCGGTCAACGCGGTGACGCGCGCGGCGGGTGCGATCGTGTTCGAGGTGCGCCGCCAGTTCCGTGAGATCCCGGGGATCATGGAGGGCACGGGCAAGCCGGAGTACGGCAAGGTCGTCGACATCTGCACGCGCGACTCCCTTCGTGAGCTGGCCACGCCTGGTCTGCTCGCTGTGCTCGCCCCGATCGCCGTCGGCTTCGGCCTCGGCGTCGGCCCGCTGGCGGGTTACCTGGGCGGCGCCATCGCGACGGGCACGCTCATGGCGGTGTTCCTCGCCAACTCCGGTGGCGCGTGGGACAACGCGAAGAAGCTGGTCGAGGACGGCAACCACGGTGGCAAGGGGTCCGAGGCGCACGCCGCCACGGTCATCGGTGACACCGTCGGCGACCCGTTCAAGGACACCGCCGGTCCGGCGATCAACCCGCTGATCAAGGTGATGAACCTGGTCTCGCTGCTGATCGCCCCCGCGATCGTCACGTTCACGGTCGGCGCCGACGCGTCGACCGGCCTGCGGGTCGCCATCGCCGCCATCGCGGTGGTGCTGATCGTGGTCGCGGTCGTCGTGTCCAAGCGTCGTGGCACCGCGATCGCCGACACGCCTGCGGAGACGGTCTCCAACGGCGTCTGAGGTCGCTCAGAACAAGGGCCGGTTCCGCCGCTGGCGGGACCGGCCCTCGTTCTTGTACTGCGGGTCACGGGCTGTCGTGGAACCATCACAAGCGCCCTCGTTCGCCCCAGGTCAAGGAGTTGACCATGGTTCGTCGTCTCGCCGCGGTCGCGGTACTCGCGTTGTCGCTCGGCATCGCGGGCTGCGGTTCCGACACACCGAGCACCTCCGGCGGCACGTCGGCGGCAACCGGGGCAGGCGGCGGTGGTGACGCCGTCGCCTGGGCCGAGAAGGTCTGTTCCACGGTCGCCCCGGAGCGTGAGGCGTTCAGCAAGGTGCCGAACATCGACCCCACCGACCCGGTGAAGGCCCGTGACGGCATGGTCGCCTACCTCGACGACCTGGTTAAGGCCCTCGAACGGATGGTCAGCGGAATCCAGTCCGCGGGCAGCCCGCCGGTCGCCGACGGAGAGACCGCGGCCAAGCGCGTGGTCGACACGCTGGAGGAAGCGAAGGCGACGGTGAGCACCGCCAAGGACAACCTGGCGAAGGTCGACGTGACCGACCCGGCCGCGTTCCAGGCGGGATTTACTCAGGTAGGTACCGACCTGCAGAAGCTCGGCGAGATGGAGGACCCGACCAAGGGCCTGCGCGGCAACCGCGAGCTCAACGAGGCCTTCGAGAAGGCGGCCAGCTGCAAGGCGCTGCAGGACCCGGGCGGCGCCACGCCGACCTCCTGAGCCGGACGACTCGCACGATCCGGTGATCGCCCGACGCTTTACCGTGATCGAACTCTTGTTCTATTCTGGCAGTCGTGGCGCTGCAGATGTCCTTCTTCTCCGCCGAGGCGACGCGGCCGCGGGTCGCAGATCTCGCGGGACTGCTCTGCGGACCGGGGCAGACCGCTGTGTTCGCCAAGGCGACCGCGCGTCTGATGGTTCCGGTCGAGGACGCGTGGCGGGCGCGGGCGCTGGTGGCCGCCTGCGCCGAGCGGGGCGTGCGGGCGCAGATCCGCGTCGAGGACGACGCGCGGACGCTCTGCACGGCGTTCAGGGCCGACCTGGGCCCCCTGGCCGCGGCGTGGTCCAGCGGCGTCCAGTCCGGTGGCACGCATAAGACAGTGCCTGGCGGGTTCACGCCAGACGGCGCGACGTTGCGGATGTGGGTGCTGGCGGCGGGCAGGTGGGTGGACAGCGGATACCTGCTGCCGCTCGACCCGGCCGCCCCGCAGACCCACGAGCCGCTGCTTGACGCACTGGGCAGATGCGGTCTACCTGCGACGATGCTGGCAGGCGGCAGTGGTGTCAAGATCATCGGCAGGCGGCGGCTGGGGCGCCTGTCCGAGCTGGTCGGACCGCCCGTCGATGCTGGGTGTGGTGACCACTGGCCCGCGGTTTCGCGGATGCGCGTCGTGTCCTGACCGTGCTACAGGTGGTAAAGGTTCATACTCGTTCGGCCGATCTCCATGCCACGGGGAGTGCCCCTGAAATAGGGCATTCGCCGGCCAGCGTGCACACTGACTGGCTGACACGGGGCTAAGGACGGCTTCATAGAGAGCGGGAAAGCGTGGCTGGCTCGTCTGGGACGAAGAAGAACGGTGGCGGTACCGACGGTGCGCAGCCACGCAGGCTCGTGATCGTCGAGTCGCCCGCGAAGGCGCGCAAAATCGCGTCCTACCTGGGCCGCCACTTCGTCGTCGAGTCCTCCCGGGGCCACATCCGCGACCTACCGCGCAAGGCCGCCGAGGTGCCCGAGAAGTACAAGGGTGAGTCCTGGTCGAACCTGGGCGTCAACGTCGACAGCGGCTTCGAGCCCATCTACATCGTCACCCCCGACAAGAAGTCGACGGTCACCGAACTCAAGGGCCTGCTCAAGGACGTCGACGAGCTCTACCTCGCGACAGACGGTGACCGCGAGGGCGAGGCCATCGCGTGGCACCTGCTGGAGGCGCTCAAGCCCAAGGTGCCGGTGCGCCGGATGGTCTTCCACGAGATCACCGAGCCCGCCATCCGCGCCGCCGCGGAGAACACCCGCGACCTCGACCGCGACCTGGTCGACGCGCAGGAGACCCGCCGCATCCTCGACCGGCTCTACGGCTACGAGGTCAGCCCGGTCCTGTGGAAGAAGGTCATGCCGCGGCTGTCGGCAGGCCGCGTCCAGTCCGTCGCGACCCGCATCGTCGTGCAGCGTGAGCGTGAGCGCATGGCGTTCGTCGCGGCGACCTACTGGGACATCTCGGCCACGATGGACGCCGGTGCCCCCGCCGAGCCGCCGACCTTCGGTTCGCGGCTGCTGTCGGTCGACGGGACCAGGCTGGCCACCGGCCGCGACTTCGGCCAGGACGGCAAGCTCAAGCCCGGCACCGAGGTGCTGCTCCTCGAAGAAACCGAGGCCCGACGGCTCACCGAGGCCCTCGCGGGTGCGGCGCTGACGGTCGCGAGCGTCGAGGAGAAGCCGTACACCCGTAAGCCGTACGCGCCGTTCATGACCTCGACGCTGCAGCAGGAAGCGGGCCGCAAGCTGCGGTTCTCCTCCGAGCGGACGATGCGCACCGCGCAGCGGCTGTATGAGAACGGCTACATCACCTATATGCGTACCGACTCCACGACCCTGTCGGAGACGGCGATCACAGCGGCCCGGCAGCAGGCCACCGACCTCTACGGCGCGCAGTTCGTCTCGCCGCAGCCGCGGCAGTACACGCGCAAGGTGAAGAACGCGCAAGAGGCGCACGAGGCCATCCGGCCCGCCGGTGAGGTCTTCCGCACTCCCGGCCAGGTCGCCTCCGAGCTGGAGACCGACGAGTTCCGCCTCTACGAGTTGATCTGGCAGCGCACCATCGCCTCCCAGATGGCCGACGTGCGCGGCACCACCATGACGGTCCGGATCACCGGGGCGGCGGCCAGTGGCGAGGAGTGCGTGTTCTCGTCTTCGGGCCGCACGATCACCTTCCCCGGCTTCCTGCGGGCCTACGTCGAGGCGGTCGACACCGAGACCGGTGGCGAGGCCGACGACGCCGAGCGCAGGCTGCCGCTGCTGGTCAAGGGCCAGGCGCTGACCGCGGCGGGGCTCTCCGCCGATGGCCACACCACCAGCCCGCCGCCGCGCTACTCCGAGCCGAGCCTGGTCAAGGCGCTCGAAGAGTTGGGCATCGGCCGCCCGTCGACCTACGCGTCGATCATCAACACCATCCAGGACCGCGGCTACGTGTGGAAGAAGGGTTCCGCGCTGGTCCCGTCGTGGATCGCGTTCTCCGTGATCGGGCTGTTGGAGCAGCACTTCGAGCGGCTGGTCGACTTCGACTTCACCGCCGCCATGGAGGACGAGCTCGACCGCATCGCCGCGGGCGACCAGGCGCGCACCGCGTGGCTCACGGGCTTCTACTTCGGCGGCGAGATCGGCCCGGAGGGCTCGGTCGGCCGGTCCGGTGGGCTCAAGAAGCTGGTCGGCAGCGGGGTTGAGCACATCGACGCGAAGTCGGTGAACTCGATCGAGGTGTTCCGCGACGACGAGGACCGCCCGGTCGTGGTGCGGGTCGGCCGGTACGGGCCGTACCTGGAGCGCGAGGTCGACGGCGTGGCGCAGCGGGCGAACGTGCCCGAGGACTTGGCGCCGGACGAACTGTCGCTGGAGATCGCCGAGAAGCTGTTCGCGACCCCGATGGAGGGGCGCACGCTCGGCACGGATCCGGTCAGCGGCAACGAGATCGTGGCGAAGGAAGGCCGGTTCGGCCCGTACGTCACCGAAGTCCTGCCCGAGCCGGAGGAGCCCGCCGAGGGCGCCAAGAAGACCCGATCGAAGACCGCGAAGGCCAAGCCGCGCACGGGTTCGCTGTTCAAGGACATGACGCTCGACACGATCACGCTCGACGACGCCCTCAAACTGCTGTCGCTGCCGCGGGTGGTCGGCACCGACCCGGCCAGCGGTGAGGAGATCACCGCGCAGAACGGCCGCTATGGGCCGTACCTGAAGCGCGGCACCGACTCCCGGTCGCTGGTCAACGAGGACCAGATCTTCACCATCGAGCTGGACGACGCGCTCAAGATCTACGCCGAGCCGAAGAAGCGGGGCCGCCAGGCCGCCGCGAGCGCGCCGCCGCTGCGGGAGATGGGCAACGACCCGGCGTCGGGCAAGCCGATGGTGGTCAAGGACGGCCGGTTCGGGGCGTACGTCACCGACGGTGAGACCAACGCGTCGCTGCGCAAGGCCGACAACGTCGAGACGCTGACTGACGAGCGCGCCGCCGAGCTGCTGGCGGAGAAGCGGGCCAAAGGACCCGCACCGAAGCGAGCCGCACCCGCTCGGCGTAAGGCCCCGGCGAAGAAGACGCCTGCCAAATCGAAGTCGTAGCCCTCTGTCGCGGCGTTCGATGAACATTTAGCCTGGGTGGGGTAGTAGCCCGAGAGGGGGACCCCGAATGGCTGAACGTTTCGGTGACGACGAGCCGCGGGATGCCCCGCGGCCCAAGCGCGGCCATGAAACGCCGCTGGTCCTGCCCGGCATGGTCGAGTACCCGCCCCGGCCGGGATGGCCGCACGTGTCCATGCGGGCGGTGGGGGCGCCGCTGCGCCGGATCCGGGTGAGCCTGGCGGTGGTGGTCATCGCGGCCGCGGTCATGCTGGTGATCGCGTACCAGGTGATCAGCGGTTTTCTCGCGATGATCGAAGGTTTTGTCAACTAGCTCACCCAAAGTGAGCCCGTTCGTGTCTGCCTTGCGGAAACCTGTTCGCCGCATCCCGGCTACGCTGAGGATGGAACTTGTGTGGAGATGGGGTGGAGGGCATCAGCGGGGGCCCGAACGGACAGGTCAAGGCCGGGACGAGGTCGAGCGACGCGAACGCGTCCATGGCCCACCGGGCGCGCAGTGTGCTCTCGATCAGACCGTTCCGCAGGCTCTGGGGTGTCACTTACCTGTGTAGCGTCGGTGACTGGCTGTCACTGCTCGCGCTGACCGGGCTGGTCGCCTCGCTGACCGAGGACTACCGGGCGCAGGGTTTCGCGTTCTCCGGCGTGGTGCTGACCCAGCTGCTCCCCGGCCTGCTGTTCGCGCCGTTGGGCGGTCTGTTCGCCGACCGGTTCGACCGGCGCAAGGTTATGGTGCTGGCCGATATCGCCCGGTGCGGGCTGTTCCTGTCGATCGCCATCGTCGGTTCGCCGTGGTGGCTGTTCATCGGCAACTTCCTGATCGGCTGCTGTGCCCTGCTGTGGATCCCGTCGAAGGACGCCGCGGTCCCGAACCTGCTGCGCAGGCCCGACCAGGTGGAGACGGCCAACCAACTCGGCATGGTGATGACCTACGGCATCGCGGTGATCAGCGGCGCGGGTCTCTACGCGCTCATCACCGGCGTCAGCACCAACCTGAATTTGTCGTTCGGCACCAGTGAGCTGGGCATCGCCAGGTTCATCCTGACGATCAACGGCCTGCTCTACCTGACCAGCGCGATCATCGTGGCGACCCGGATCCCCGAGCTGTCACTGCGGGCCGACGTTCCGAAGAAACCGGTCGACGAGCCGAAGCCGGAGAAGACCGGCTTCATCAGGATGATGAAGGACGCGGCCCACTTCGTCCGGACCACGCCGATCGTGCGCGGCCTGCTGGTCGGCATGGTGGGCGCGTTCGCCGCGGCGGGCGCGCTTGTCGGTTCGGCACAGCTCTATGCCAACAGCCTGCGTGGCGGGCAGTCGGCGTTCGGTCTGCTGTTCGTCGCGCTGTTCATCGGGCTCGCGACCGGGATGGCGGGCTCGCCGAAGCTGGCCAAGCGGCTGCCGCACAACCGGCTGTTCGGCATCGCGATCGTCGCCGCGGGCCTGGCGCTGATCCTGGTCGCGCTCTCGCCACACCTGGCGGTGTCGCTGATCACCGTCGCCACGCTCGGCGCGTGCGCGGGCGGGGCGTTCCTCACCGGCGTCACGATCATCGGCACGCAGGTCGAGGACGCCATCCGCGGCCGGATCAACGCGATCTACCAGTCCCTGATGAAGATCATCCTGGCGGGCGCGATGGCGGCGACGCCCGTGCTGGTCGGGCTGGTCCGTCCGCACAGCGTCAACTTGTTCGGCAAGGAGATGATGGTCGACGGCACCCGCCCGGTGCTGCTCGGCGCAGGCCTGATCGCCGCGCTCGTCGGCATCGTCGCCTACCGGCAGATGGACGACCGCCGCTCGGAGACCATCCTGTCCGACCTGCTCGCCGCGATCCGGGGCAAGCCGCGCCGGTCGAGCGGGCTGCTGATCGCCGTCGAGGGCGATACCCACTTCGACACCTCCGCCCAGGCGCATCGGCTCGCCGACTGGCTGCGCACGCCGGGCAAGAAAGAAGTCCTGCTCGCCACCGACCCGGCCCTCGACGACGTCCGGTTGCACACCGTGCTCAAGGGCGCCTCGCTCACCAGCGCCCGCGCGCACGCGCTGGTCGCCGCCGCGGTGCGGGCCGACCTGGTCGAACGCGAGATCCGGCCCGCACTGGAGCGGGGCGCGCTGGTGGTCATGGAGCGATTCGTCGACAGCCCGCTCGCGCACCTGTCGGTAGCCGCGGGGCTCGACCCGGCCGAGTTGGAGGGCCTGGCCGACTGGGCCACCTCCCGGCTGCGGCCCGACATCACCGTGCTGCTCGACCGCGATCCGGCAACCCTCCCGCCGCGCGCGGGCAACACCGAGCATCATTGGCACGTGCAGAGTGTGTTGATCGACATGGCCGCGGCCGACCCCGACCGCTATGTGGTGGTCGATGGCGACGGGACACCCGACGAGGTCGGCGAGCGGGTTCGGCTCGCCGTGCAGGCCACCCTGGCCGGTCGCAGGCTGGCGGGGCTGGCGCCCACCCTGGCTGAGGCGCGCTGATGGGCGGCGTCTGGTCGCAGCTGGTGGGCCAGCCGGACGCCGTGGAGACCCTGAGCGCTGCCGCTCGTTCGGGCGCGCGACTGGTCGACGGCACCGGCACGGCGGCGGGGATGACCCACGCGTGGCTGTTCACCGGCCCGCCCGGGTCGGGCCGGTCGGTGGCCGCGCGCGCGTTCGCCGCCGCGCTCCAGTGCACGGCGGGCGACGAGACCCCTGGCTGTGGCGAGTGCCAGGGCTGTCACACGACGATGTCCGGGACCCACGCCGACGTGCGGCTGGTCGTGCCCGAGGGACTGTCGATCTCGGTGGCCGAGATGCGCGCGCTGGTGCAGACCTCCGCGCGCAGGCCGACCGGCGGGCGCTGGCAGGTCGTGATCATCACCGACGCCGACCGCCTCACCGAGGGCGCGGCGAACGCGCTGCTCAAGGCGGTCGAGGAGCCGCCGCCGCGCACGGTTTTCCTGCTGTGCGCGCCATCCGACCATCCAGACGACGTGTCAGTCACCATTCGTTCGCGGTGCCGCACGATCGCGCTTCGGACCCCGGCCGCGGACGCGATCGCCGAGGTTCTCCAACTGCGTGACCGGATCGACGTCGACATCGCCCGGTGGGCCGCTTCGGTGTGCGGCGGCCACGTGGGCCGCGCGCGGCGGCTGGCCACCGACCCGGCGGCGCGGGACCGGCGCGCGAAGGTGCTGCGCATTCCGCTGCGGCTGCGTCGGCTGACCGACGTGTTCGACTGCGCCGACGACCTGGTCAAAGCCGCCGAGGCTGACGCCAGTGAGGTCAGCGGCAGTCGCGACGAAGCGGAGAAGGACGCCCTCAAGACCGCGATGGGCCACGGCGGCACTGGCAAGGGCGCGGCGTCGGCGGCCCGGGGCAGCGCGGGGGCGATCAAGGAGCTGGAGCGTCGGCAGAAGTCGCGGGCGACCCGGACCCAGCGGGACGCGCTGGACTTGGCGTTGGTCGACCTGGCGGGGTTCTACCGCGATGTGCTTGTCACGCGGTCGGGTTCGGCGGCGGCGCTCAACCATCCGGATCATGCCGACGGGTCCGCGCAGGCGGCGGACGCGTGGACGGGGGATTCGACGCTGCGGCGGCTGGAGGCGGTGTTGGCCTGCCGGGAGGCGCTGGAGCTGAACGTGAAGCCGCGGATCGCGATCGAGGCGATGGTGACCGCGCTCTACTTCGGCTAAGAAACGTTCAACAATTCTACAAGAGGACTGTAGGACAATCGCCCCTTGGAAACGCGCGGACCCCCGCCTGGCCGAAGCCGGGCGGGGGTCCCTCTCCGTCTGATCAGCCCGACTTGGGTTCCGGCTTGATCCTCACCGGCGCGATTCGGGGGCGCCGCGGCAGGGCGGCGACCAGGACGACGCCGACCAGCAACATCGCGGTGCCCGCCCAGAACATCGGCACCGACTGGTAGGCGGCGTTCGTGTAGGCCAGCGGCGGGGTCGCCTTGCCCTGCGGCATCGGTGCGGGCGGCTGCTGCGGGGCCTGCGTCGCCGTGCCGCAGATGACGCCGCCGGTCGGCGCGAACGCGCGGGCGACCTGTTCGCCGAGCGAGATCTGGGCCAGTGCGGCTGGCAGGTTCGGCAGGCCGAGCGCGTCGGTCGGCAGGACCTGCAAGTCTAGCATCCGGGCGGTGGCGCCGAGCTGGTAGCCCTTGAACGGCTGGGTCGAGTCCTCACCCTTCTGCTGCAGGTTCGCCACCGACAGCCGCAGGACGCCGAGGTCGAGCTTCTGCAGGCCCTTGCTCATCGCGTCCTGCAGACCCTGACCGTTGCCGAGCAGGCCGCCGATGATCGGCAGCTTTTCGGCCCCAGGGATGGCCGGGGCGCCGGGCAGTGGGATGCCGATCGGGACGTCGAGCTTGGGGTTGGCCGCGTCGAGCTTGCCCAGGCTCTTGCCGCCCTGGACGACCTCAAGGACCGGCGCGGTGTACTTGACCGTCGAGGTCGCCTTGTCGCCGGTCGAGGTGACCTGCAGCGTCGGCTGGCTGACCACGTTGATCGACAGCTCGAACGGCGTGCCCGCGAGCAGCTTGAGCGCGGCCACCTGCAGTGTCGAGGTCGACTGGACCGCCTTGTTCTTCGAGCCGGGGATGTCGACGAGCCTGACCACCGACCGCGCCGACAGGGTGTTCGGCAGGCTCACCAGGGAGCCCTTGCCGTTGGTGCTCGTGGAGCCCTGGCCGCCGAGGACGCCGCCGAGGGTGCTGAGCGGGCCGGTCAGGTTCTTCAGGCCGTCGACGATCGCCTTGTCGGCGTTGGCGTCGAGGTTCGGCGCGTCGAAGACGCCCCCGAGGTCGGTGACACCGGGCAGGGTCGGGATCGCGTTGAGCGCGGACAGGCTCGCCAACTCGGTCGAGGCATCGGAGATCGTCTCGACGCACGGGCCGAGGGTGTCACTCCACTGGGCCTGGACCCTGCCGTTGATGAGTCCGGCCTTGACCAGAGTGTCCAGCGGCGACGACGGCGGGTTGAGCCCCCCGGTCCGCGGCTGCGCGTTGTTCGGCGGCGCGGTCTGCGCCAGCGAGCCGGGCGCCTGCGGGCTGCTGCCCTTGAAGGCGAAGCCACCCGGCGCGGACTGCGCGATGGACTTCTCGTAAGCGAGGTAGGCCTCGGAGTTGGCCTGCGCTGTCGCCAACCCAAATCCCATCTCGGCGGCGGCCTGCTTCGGCAGCTTGTCCTCCGCCCCGGGGATGATCGCCTTGGTCGGCGTCGAGTTCGGCAGCAGCCGCACCACGGCCAGCCCGGTCGAGGCGTCGCCGATCGCGCGCCCCAGCGGCTGCGGCCCGATCGGCGCGGACGGCGGCGGCGCGCTCGGGTTCGCCGGGGGAGGTACCGGTGTCGTGGGCTGCGCCACGGCGGGCATCGCGCTCATCGCGAGGAACACGGCCGTCGTGGGCAGCGCCATCACAGCTAGGCGTCGGGACATCGGGCTGGTCCTCCTATGGGCGTGCGCGTACTGGTAAGTAAACGACATGGGTCCCTGACGGTGACGCGGTAGGCTCCCGCTACACTTGCCAAGGTCACGCCGCCTTAGCTCAGTCGGCTAGAGCGATTCACTCGTAATGAATAGGTCAAGGGTTCGACTCCCTTAGGCGGCTCGCAGGTCAGAGGCCCGGTCCACACGGACCGGGCCTCTGTCGTGGAGCTACATATGGAGCCAACCGGGGCTACCGTGGCCTGTATGGGCACTTCACAGGGCTCCACGAGGGCCGAGCGTGGCGAGATCGAGACCCTGCCGAGCGGGTCACTCAGGGTCCGGGTCTACGCGGGCAAGGACGCAGTCACGGGCAAGCGCAACTACCTCACGGACGTCATCCCAGCGGGGCCGAAGGCGATGGCCCAGGCGATCAAGGTCCGGACCAAGTTCCTCGCCCAGGTTGACCAGCTCAGGACACCGCGCACGAGGGCGACGATCTCTCAGTTGCTCGATCGCTACTTCGAGCTGGCAGACGTGGAGACGACCACGCTAAAGGCGTACAAGTCCCTGGCCAATCACCACATCCGCCCGTTGATCGGGGAGAAGGTAGCTGGCTCAATCGACGGTGAGACTCTGGATTCGTTCTACAAGCAACTCCGCACGTGTAGGGCGCACTGTCGGGGAAAGAAGTTCATCGAGCACCGCACAAACAAGAACCACGAGTGTGACGACCGATGCAAGAAACACAGGTGTAGTCCGCTCGCCGATGCTTCTATCGTGAAGATCCAGGCAATTCTTGGCGGAGCGGGCAAGCGCGGCGTTCGCTGGGAGTGGTTTGGTGTCAATCCATTTGATCGGGCCGAACGTCAAGCGGCACCGAAACCTCAGCCGAGTCCTCCGACTGCGGAACAAGCTGCAGCAATTGTGACGGAGGCTTGGGCGGACTTGGGTTGGGGAATGTTGGTGTGGCTCGCGATGGTTACTGGGCGCGGCGGGGCGAGCTTTGCGCGGCGAAATGGGAACTTCTCGACTTGACGGCCGGAGTGTTGGAAATCAAGACGAGTATTGCCCAGGATGGTCCGCGTACGTGGGAGAAGCCGACCAAGACCCATCAGGAACGTCGGATCACGCTCGATGAATCCACGCTGTCTCTGTTGACCGCCTACCGCAATCATCGCCTGTCGGTGGCCGGTGTCGAAGAATTCGAGCCAAACGCACGATTGTTCTCTCTGGCCGCAGATAGCTCGACTTGGCTCAAGCCTGATTCGGTGACCCAGAAGTATTCGAGGATGTGCAAGCGTTTGGGATGGACTGAGAATATCCACCACCTGCGCCACTACTCGGCAACGGAACTCATCTTGGCGGGCGCTGATACCACCACGGTGAGTGGCAGGCTTGGTCATAGCGGGGGAGGTTCGACAACGCTACGGTTCTACAGCAAATTTACCTCAGAGGCAGATCAGCGCGCGGCCGGACAACTTATCGCCCGGATGCCTACCCCTCCGGCGCTGTTCAATGAAACCGGCAAGCTAACCGCTGTTCCTACGGCTGCCGAAAGAGAAGCACCTCCGAGTCCCTATCAAGAAATCGCGGAAGACCTGCGCGGAGCAATCAAGTGCGGAGCGTTGAAACCAGGCGACGTCTTGCCGACCTTCGAGGTGCTTGCTGACCGATACGGACGGTCGTACGGCACTGCCCAGCGGGCCGTGGCCGTGCTTCGCAAAGAGGGGCTGGTGGCGGTCAGGAAGGGGCTCCGGGCTGTCGTCGCGGACCCAGCAGCGGACGACCGGCAGGGGCTCGCGGACGTTGTCGGGCTGGACACCGCGCGGGAGCGGAGGACGTAGACAGAGATCACCTCAGGCTCTCGCCTGAGGACGCGGCCCTCTCGTAGGCTCGCAGGCGTGACAGATGAGCAGCACGGCGCGTGGAAGACGTTCGGTGAGCGTCTGGTCTATGACAACCGATGGGTGAAGGTCGGCCTGGTCGACGTCGAGGCCCCTAACGGCGAACGCTGGGACTATCACGTTGTCCACTTGGCACGCATCGCTATCGCGCTCATCGTCAATGATCGAGATGAAGTGCTGATGCTATGGCGGTACCGATTTGCGACGGACCAGTGGGGCTATGAGCTCTTGGGCGGCATGGTCGATGACGGTGAAGACTCAGCCGTCACAGCCGCAAGAGAAGCCGCTGAAGAAAGTGGATGGCAGCCTACAGGCGATCCCGAGCTTCTTGTGAGCTTCGAGCCTCTGCCAGGCCAGGTCACGGCGCTGATGGATGTCTACCTGTGGCGCTCTGCGGATCGGCTCGGGGAGCCTACCGACCGTGAGGAAGCCGGCCGGGTCGAGTGGGTTCCGCTGGCCCGAGTGACAGAACTTGCCAGGGCACAGCAGTTGCTAGGGGCTGGGACGTTAGTGTCGTTGCTGTACTTTCTGAACTCCCGGTCTGACACGCCATCGCCCTAGGTTCGATTCCTGGAATCGCGGGTTACGAACCTGACGATATGCATGGCGGGCGATAGGACCACTCGTGGATTGGGCAACCTAGATGAACTTCCGACAGCGCCTCGGCGAGTGGGTGCTCGATGGAAAACAATTTGTAGTCTGGGTGGCGATCGCCCTGACTGTTGGCGCAATCCCTGATCTCGCGGTCAGTTTAAGTTGGATCCTTCTCCTTGCGATCTGGGTTGTCGCGGGCTTCATCCTTTTTCTGTCGTGGTACAGAGACAGAAAGAGGGAAGGCGTTGGTGTCTACGTCCACATCCCAATCGCGCGCGATGCAAGGAACGATCGGGACGGGCTTATAGAGGCTGTCCATAAGAAGATCGGAAAGAACCATCGCGGTTGGTTTCGGTCAGGCCCAGACTTTGGATCAGCGACGACTGTTGACCTCCGGGTCGACTGGGCGATGGACACGATAAAATATCGCCTCGCTGAGACATCGGTCCAAGTGGGGTTCGAGCCTGCCATATTCCTCTACCTACATTGCAGGCTAGAGGAAGCGTTCATTCTTGGTCGTCGTGCTAAGGTCTTGTGGGGGCAGCAGAGTCCATTTGTCTTTGACGACCCACACACTGTATCAAGCGGTTCAATGTTAAACTTGGGTCTATGCGTTAGGTCGATATCTACTTTCGTGAATCCCGACGGCGATATCTATCAGATTGACTTTCGGAAGGTGTCGCAGCAAACGAACGACGAACCGCTGGCAGTCACTGTCGAATCCGAAGCGTTGAGTTCGAGCGACGAAGGCAGACCGCCTCGCGTGGCTCTTATCTTGCACGCAGCCGAGGGGTCGGGAAACTATAGCGGATTCAAGAAGGCCGCGCTTATGGCCGCAGAGGGTGGCCCATCTGGCGGTTACAATGTCGGCCCGGAAGACAGGTGCGACTCTGCGCTGGTCGTGTCGATTACTGCTGATGCACTTATCGAGGGCCTGAAGGCAGGAAATGCGGAGAAGTTTATCCGGCAGATCCATCGGGAGTATTTGACGCATTGTCGACAGCGATATGGGGCTGACAACGTCAGCACTAGAGTTTTCGCGAAGAGTCCGGCAATTCTAAGCTTTGCGCTTGGCGCGATGCTGCCGAACGATAGCGCATTTATTCCATGGGACAGGGAGGCCGCCGCCGCAACTTCCCGCCAGGATCAGTTTTTGCCTGACGTAGTCGCAATTGTCGACGGCGACGACGTCGGCGCGAGTATGGAGCTTCCCCTCCTGGAATTGCGAGTAGCAGACGCTGTTAGATTTAGCCGGCAGGTAAGCGAAACCCTGGACCTTCTGGTTGTTGAAGCGTCGAATATTGCTGGCGTCAAATTGATCTCGCACGGTGGAGACAGTGCAATCTTCGGCCTGAAGGAGAATTCGCTGGGTACTTTTGAAGGTTTCCTCGCGGACTTTCGAGTGAGGAACTCTTTCTCGATCTCTTGCGGTGTCGGCGCTGACTCCAGGCAGGCGTTGCTGGCGCTGCGACTTGCAAAATCTTCCGGAAAAAATAGAACGTCGAAGGCTCTGTGATAGCCGCTAGGCGAAAGAGTAGCCAGGGCTCTGGACCCTTTAGTTGCCTTGCTCTATCTTAACGGTCTCCGAACCTACTGGGCGCCTGCGTGCGATTCTATCCAGTTTCGGAGCAATTTCGATGCGAGCGATCGTAGTTGGTGCATATCCAACGTGAAATGCCCTCCCAATTCGGCATGTCGCCCGCCGTGAAGCGCGGGAAGATTGTTCGCCGAGGACGTCAGCCGCTTCTGATCCCCAGCGGACAACCCTATCGAGCCTCTAATGCCGTCCTTGCCGCCGAACTCCTTCTCTGCATACTCGTAGATCATGTAGACATCGGCCCCGTTGCGGTTGGGGCGACCGTTTAGCCAAAGGCTATTCGCTAGTCTGAGGGATTTCTTCATCCCCAATCTTGCTGCCTCGGAGAATGCTTCTATCTCGCCTCCGAAAGTGGTACGTGCGATGATGGATGGTGGCATTACCCAAGCATTCCCGTGTTGATCGTAGACGCCACCAGTTCCTAGCCCGCTCCTGAGTTCCTCGGCGAGTTCTCCAGCGTCGGCTGCCCAAGCGCGAAGTATTCCGAGGGTGGTCTGAAACCTGGATGCGGCCTCATCCCTCAGATCTTCGCTTGGGGTATTCCCTTGAACCCAGATTCGCAGCTTTCCGGTGGCCTTGTCCCTGAGGATGATTTCGGGGAAGACAACCGCCGCGATTTCGACGAGTAGCCCTTCGTCGCTTCCTTGCACGAGTTCGGGAGCCGGATAGGAGATCACGATCTTCCTCGCTTTCGGTCAATTAGCGTTCCCTGTAGGTAAGCTGAGACAATCGTCTCAGATGCCGGTCGGACCTGATCTGCGATCCGAGCGAGCGTGCGTCTCTCGCGTGTGAACGCGCTGCTTCTCTTTCGTCCGCGGCTGCGTAAGCGTATGCCAGGTCGACCAGCATTCCGACCCTGGCCCGAATAAACTCGGCTGGCAAGCGATCTAGAGCAATGGTTAGCTGTGCGATAGCATCAGGATTTCCCAATCGCGCAAGCGCGTTTCCGCGCCATCGGTCGAGGTGGCTATCGCCCAGGAAGATAAATGGAAGAGCGAGGTCGACGGGGTCAGATGGAAGTAGACCGCTTGCGTCATCGAATGCGATCAGGGCTTGATCTAGATTTCCCGCTGCTGCGTGTCCTTCCCCATGTGCGGCAGCGAGCCAGGATCGGAGAATCGGCGTTGCCTCATCGTCGGCAAGGTCGCGTGCTTCCTCAAGTTGTTCCAACGCCATGCCGATCTCGCCCAAGTCAATGAGAACGAATGCCTGCTCTGCTGTCGCGTGGGCAAGCAATGAGGCTGAGCCCGCCTCACGTGCGGCTGCCTTCGCCCGCTCGTAGTGACCCCACGCCTGATTGATCGCATTACGGTCGAGCGATTCCCAACCGGCCAATGTGGATGCTTCTGTAAGGACGGCCGCCAAGTCTTCACGTAGTCGGCGCCGCGTTCCATGCTGAAGAAGGTACTCGACCTGAGAGATCTGACCGCGGAGCTGATCTAGTAGTGAAATCCCGCCAAAACGGCGGTCAACGTGGCGGGCGTGGTCAACCTGACGGCGGAAGATCTCGACCGTGGTGGCGTCAACTGTGCGAGCCGCTGCGAGGCGTGCGCGGAGTTCGGCAGCTTCGTCGTCCTGGTTTTCAGCAGGGAATCCAAGCTCATCGTTCGTGCGGCCGTAGATGTCGCGGAAAAGGCGTTGATAACCCGCGCCGCTTACCGGCTCGTGACCGTTCTCCCAGCGGGACAGCTTCGTCTTGAGACTTGCGCGCGTTGCTACTTGCTCGCCGATTCGCTCGGCCCTCGCGATCAGCATTGTGATCACGGCTTCTGCGGAGTAGCCGAGTTGCCTACGCACGTCTTGCAGCGGCGTGTTTCCCATCAGCTCCCGCCGTCCAGATAACTGCTCTGACCTGCGCAGTTAGCTCCGGTTAATGCCGATGCGGTTAACCTCTGCCACCTGTTTTCGGGCGCTGAGATGCCGTTTCTTATAGGTATGAACAGCAACCGGAACGACGCGGCGGCTACCAAGTCGCTGACCCGAGTGTCGCCGCCCATGGTGCGGCTACCTCTGGTCTCGCCGCTGTGTGGCGCTCGCCAGGTCGTCAAGCCGGTCGCTGATGTCGTCCAGGCGGTCCTGTATCGCCTCCAGGCGCGACAGGATGGTGTCGGTGGGGTCGCCGGTCTGGCCCGGTGCGAGTGGCTTGCGGCTGTAGAGCAGTGCGGCCAGGTGGCCGGGGTGCCATTCAAGGGCGAGGGACAGCGCCTCCAGCGTGCGCGTACTGCGTCGCCGTTCGACGGTGTGGTTCTCGATCTCGCGGATGATTGCCTGCGAAACCTGCGAACGCTCCGCAAGCTCCCGTTGGCGCAAGCCAAGTTCGCGACTACGCGACTTAATGGCCTTGCCGACCGCAGACCAATCCTCTTCCACGTATTCCTCCGCGCTCCGCCTCAGCGCCGAGATTAGCGTGCACGCCTGATTCGGGTGCCGGGGTTGCCCCGCGGCCACTCGATTGGAACAGCCGCGCTTTCCGAGTCGCTGACATCAGCGGGAAAGTGCGATGAAATAATCGTGATTCATTCCCGTTAGGAAATTCTTCCATGGCTACCGCTATGTCTAATGCCGGTCCGCCGGCGTTCTACACGGTGCGCGAAGCGGCCCGGATTCTTCGCGTAGATCCGTCCACTCTCTACCGGGCGATCAGGGAAGGCGGGTTCCCCGCTGTTCGAGTTCGGAACCGTCGATACGTGGTTCCGGCCGCCGTGCTGGACCAGTTGGTGTCTGCTGCTGCCGAGTCCGGGTGCTTGGTTGATCCGGGCCGTATGGCGGCTGAGCGTCGGATGGCCCGTGAGGTTGAGCGTCAGTCCGGGGGTGCGTGGTGAACGACTACGTGAACCCGGAGGAGTACTGGGAGATGTTGGCGGCCGAGCTGGACCGCTACGGGGCGGTGCCTGATGAGGTGCTGTCGGAGATCGTGACTCGGGATGGCGCGTGCATGGCGCTGTTCGCCGAGGACACCGCGCCCGACTTCACGGGTGACGCGGTGTCGGATCGGGAGTTGGCCGCGGGAATCTGTGCGGGCTGTCCGGTGCGTCGGGAGTGTTTGGAACTGGAGTTGCGGACGGCCGGTGAGTTCACGCTCGGGGTGTGGGGCGCGCTGAATGAGGAGGACCGGCGCGCGGTCTACCCGGTGTGGTTGGCCCGTCGTGCCCGTGCCGAGCAGGACGGGGGTGATCGGTGATGGAGCCGATCACGATTCCCCCGACGTTGCTGGTCGCGGGTGTGGGTGTCCTGGTGATCGGGATGCTGTTGTGGCGGTCGGGTGCCCGCAAGGCGCGGGTGGCGGCGGACGCGGCGCGGGCCGGGGCGCGTGCGGTGTCGTTGGCTGGTCGGGTGTTGGTCCTGGCGGGGCTGATCGTTGGGGTTGAGTGGGTGGTGATCACCTACGCGCTCCACAACGTGACGCTTGTCGGTGCCGTCCTCGGGCTGCCCGCGCTGTTCGCGGCGTACACGGTCGTCAAGGCGGTCACGATCGTTGGCGACAGCGGCGGGTACGGGCGACGCGGGGGTGGGAAACGATGAGCACCCCAGTCACGGGGCCGTCGTGGGAAGGGGCGACCGCCACCGTGCGGTCGCCCCGCCCCGCTGGCGGCTCCCAGTTGGACAGGTTGGCGGCAGAGGCACGGCAGGCCGCCAAGGTGCGGGCGTATCAGACACACCCGGATGTGGTCGCGCTGCGCGTGGAGCAGATCCGCGCACAGGTGGACCGGTTGTGCTGGGCGGGAATCGTGCTCGGGTTGGCGTTCACGATGACCAACGTTCAGCGGTTCGCGGCCGGTTCTGCTGTGGCCTGGTCGCTGCCCTGGTTGACCGCGTGGCTGCTCGATCCGATGGTGTCGCTCGTGCTGCTCGCGATCCTGCGCGCTGAACAAGTGACGGCCCGATACCGAGTTGCGACGGGCGCGTGGGTGCGGCGGGCGAAGTGGTTCACGCTCGCGGCCACCTATGTGATGAACACGTGGGAGTCGTGGGTGGCCGGGTCGGTGTCCGGGGTCGTGCTGCACTCGGTGCCGCCGCTGGTGGTGTTCACGGCCGCTGAGGCTGTGACGGACCTGCGGGACAAGCTCACAGCCGCCGTGGCGGCAGCGTTCGCGGAAGCCGAGGACCAGGCGCCGACCACGGCGGGCGTGAACGCCGAACCCGTTCACGACACGTCGCCGAGCAAGCCTGTCGATCGCGTGGTGAAGCGCGGTCGGCGGGGTGCTCCGGTGAACGGTCGGAAGCTGTTCGCGGACTACCTGGCGGATGCGCGCGCGGCGTGGTCGCCCGATGTCGAGGTCACCCCGGCGTGGGTTCGCCAGGTGACCACGTGTTCGCGTGGGCTGTCGTCCCGGTTGGCTGCCGCTCTCGCGGCCGAGCTGGTCGAGGGGGTGCGGCCGTGAACGCGGATTGGGAGTTGGTGAACGCGACGGCCCGTGACGTGGTGGACGTCGGCCCGGTGTTGGAAGGGGAGTTGGTCGACGAGTCGGAGCGTCCATGGTTGGTGTCGTGGCGGGACCGGTTCGCGCGATGGTGGCGGTACTCGCCGCGCGTGCCGATGGCGCTGAAGGGCTGGACCAATCTGCGGCAGGCCGCGCGGCACGCGGTCGGTTGGTTGGTGGTTCTGCCGTGGCGGTATGCCCGCGCGGTGTTCCGGGGCTTGGTGGTCGCGGTGCGGTGGTGGCGGGCGTGGGTGAAGGTCGGGGACTACCGGGACGCGGCGGTGGCGTCGGAGAAGTTGGCGGACAAGTTCACCGAGATCCGGGAACTCACACTGTTCCGGTGGAAGGTCACCGGCGCTGTCCTGGTCGCTGTCGCGTGCGGGCTGCTGATCACCTACCTGGTCTATGGCGACCAGGTGTGGTGGTACGGCGGGCTGGTGGTGTCGGTGGCGCTCGCGGTTCTCGGCAGGCGCAAAGACGGCTCGCCCGGTCGTAAGCCGGTGCTGGCCGGTCCTCGGAGTCTGACGTGGACGATGGACCCGCAAGTCCTTGTCGACGCGTTCCGCGACGCGAAACTGATCGGCAAGGACGAAACGTTACGCCTGGTGGAACGGGCGTCCCGGCAGGGCGACGGGTGGGCCGTCACGGTCGATCTCCCGGCGACCCGTAAGGCGGCCGACGTGGTCAAGAACCGCGACGCGTTGGCCTCCGCGTTGGCGGTCGATGAGGTCCAGCTCATTACCGAGCGGGTACGCGGCAACGGTGGCCACGCGGGCCGGGTCGCGCTGTGGGTCGCCGATGCCGACCCGTACGCGTCCGCACCACAGAGGACTCCGCTGTTGGGGGTGTCGCGGTGGGACGCGTGGCGGCCGGTGCCGTTCGGCCGCGACGCGCGCAACCGCCGCATCGATCTGCCGCTGGTGTGGACGTCGCTATTGGTGGGTGCGATTCCTAGACAGGGCAAGACGTTCGCGGCGCGGTTGGCCGCCGCGGGCTTGATCTTGGACCCGCACACCCGGTTGTACGTCGCCGATTTCAAGGCCGGGAAGGACTGGGACGCGGCCGGTCTGGTCGCGCACCGGTTCATGTCCGGCGACGAACCCGCACACGTCCTCGCCCTGATCGACTGGCTGGTCGAACTGGTCGGCGAGGTCCAGGGCCGGTACCGGCGGATGCGCGACCTGGACGACACCGTGTGCCCGGAATCGAAGATCACCCCTGCCATGGCGCGTGACGTGAGCCTGGACATGCCGATCACGCCGATCGTCATCGATGAGGTTCAGGTGCCGTTGGAGGAACGCACACCCGTTGCGGTGCAAGGGAAACGCCTCCCTGCGGGCGAGTACGTCGGGGAGCTGTTGACCTGGTTGGCGAAGAAAGGACCGGCTGCCGGGATCGTCCTGGTCCTGGCGACACAGCGCCCGGACTCCAAGACCATCCCCTCAGGGCTCCGCGCGGTCCTCGGCTCGCGGTTCGCCCTGCGCGTCATGGACTGGCGGGACAGCAACATCGTCCTAGGCGAGCAGATGAACACACGCGGCTACGACTCAAGCCGCCTGCTCCCGTCGCACAAGGGTGTCGGCATCCTCCGCCCCGATGGGGAGACCGACGCGGGGGCGGACGTGCTGGCCATGACAGTGCGGACGTACTACATGCCGAACGAAGATTGGCGGGTCATCTGTCGGCAGGGGCGCGCGCTACGCGAACAGGAAGGGACCTTGACCGGGCACGCGGCCGGACAGGACACGCCACCCGTGATCGAACGCGCGGATCTGGCGATGGCCGCTATCGGCGCACCCCGGCTCCTCCACGACGACGAAACGGAGGATGAGGGAGCGGAGTTGCCCGAACCGCTCGGATCGGTGATCGGCTACCTGGATGATCACGACGACGGCCGTACGTTCGTCACCAGCGCGGACCTGATCGACGCGTTGGGCGCGGACGCCACATGGTTCGGCAGGCAGATGAGCGAGTTGGGGTGCCGGTCCACGCGGGAACGCGTCGACACCGACGACGGGGTTCGCCAAGCGCGGGGCTACCACGTGGCGGACCTGCGGGCCGCCGCTGACCGCGTCGCCGAGGACGACGGCGGCGGAGTGGACGGGTTGTGAACCCAGGTCCGTACTGTCACACACCCGTCTTACTGTCACAGCCCGCCGAGACAGTAAGAAATCGGTGTCCACCAGGGCAAACAGGTGCCAGTGACAGTAAGACGGTAAGACAGCGCACCCGTCACAACACGACGAAACCGCCCCGGTCGGGCCACCTGGAATGTGGTCCGGCCGGGGCGGTGTTCTGTCTCAGCGCAGCTTGTAGCCGAGGACCTGCGACCCGATGATCAGCAGGTTGTTGACCGCCTGTCGGCGGGTCTTCCACGGGCCGTCGCGCAACGCCGATCCGCTCCCGGCGATCTGGGCCTCCCACAGCCTGCCGAACCCGCGTTGACGAACGAACCCCACCAACACCGAGTCCTCCGCCGCGCCCGCCGTGATCACCCACGTGCCGTCGATGGCGAACCTCGGACTCTTGGACACCAGCACCGTCTCAGGGGCGACCACGTCCCTTCGGCGCGCATACCGGGGAAGCGGCGCCTCATCCGTGACGGATTCCGTGACAACAGGGGTCGGGTCGACCGCGACCGGCGACCGGGGGGCCACCGGCCGCGCGGGCGCTACCGGACCTCGTGCACCCGGCGCCAGCGGACAGTCGATCCGCGCGGCGTCCGCTGCCGGGCCGGCATCGGGGGACGGGTCGGGATTGGGCACGGCAGGGGCGGTGGGGGTGATCGCCGCCACGGCCGCGACCAGTTCGCCGAGCGCGGGACCGGGGTCGTGACCGGCCAACACTGCGCGACGGGCGGCGGTACTGGCCTCATCGACACGACGCAACGCGTCCAACACGGCGACGGCGGCCGGACCGGTTGCCATCCGGGCACGTCGCGCGCGCTGCCTGCACGCGGCACCGTGGTACAGGGCGGGCCGGCCGCGCGTGCGCGGCGGCGGCAACGGCTCCCCGCACCCTGGACACTCGACCGACATCACACCCCCACCCGTTTTCGTGACTCTTTTCGTGACGCTACCCGACTCTGCGGATGTCACGTATCGCGTCACGAAATATGGTCGGTCATGCTTTCCTTGCCACGTCCTACGTGGACAAGACAGCGGCTAGATGCTCTTGGACTGGGTTGAACAGGCCGTGCGGAACGTATTCGGAAAGATCCGCGAGCGATGCCCAAACAATTGCGTCAAGTTCGTCATCGTCCACCACGGTGGCATCTCCACTGATGACGTCGCACGCCACATAGATCATCGTGCGGCCGGTATTGGGGTGGACGCGTTCGCCGAGCACCTTGATCGCACGTACCTCCAAGCCCGTCTCTTCCCGTGTTTCCCGCGTAGCCGCGTCCTCCGGTGACTCCCCAGCTTCAATGCCGCCGGCGGGAAACTGCCAGGACAGACTTCCCTCTTGGACACGACGCCGCACCATCAGGACCTTGTTCCCTTGCGTGATGACGGCCGCCGCAATGGCGGGTTCGATCTCGGCTGCGCGGTCACTCACGCTGTGCCTCCCAAAAGAAGTCGTGGTCCCGATCAAGTGTCCTGGGTCGCTCACTCCCAGCGCTCAACAACCAGTTGTTCACGTGCGTTCAGAAAGTCTCGATACTTCGCGGGCCGCCCGTCGTTCCGCTGCGATGCGGCTCGGGTCGACCAGACCGCCCGTATCGGCGACTTCTGCCAGGAGCCGGTCCAGAACCGCCGCTGGCACGATGTAACGAGATCGCACACGCACTGCGGGGAAGTCGCCTTCTCGGATGACTCGATAGAGAGTGGAGGCGCCGACGCGAAGGATCGCGGCCGCTTCCTTGACTGTGAAAAACGTAGGTCGGGTGGTGTGATTGATCTCAGGCATGACGAGGTAGTCCGCTTCCAGTGACTCCGATAGCTGACGTCTGAGCCCTGTCTGTCAGGCCACGACAGACGTCGTGGCCTGACAGACAGGTGCGAGCCTGCCGGGGGGAATGGATACGAGACACGGCAGGCCATGAGGGAGCACGCGGCACACGTGGGCGGAACGGCCGTCATGCTCCGAAGTTGTCGTTCAGGGTTCTTGTCGGTGAGTCCGCGCCAGTGCCCGTGCGACCACCTCGGGCGGGACCGGATGGAACGTGGCCAGGTAGCCGCCCAGTGCGTCAAGTCGGGCGGTGAGGTACTGCCGCTGCCGATGAGCCCGCGTCCCCGGTATCCGACTCCACCAACTCCACACCAGCGCGATCACCGCACCTCACCCCCGGACTCGGCCGCGTGCGCCCAGCGATCGGCCATGGCCACCAACTCCCGTTCGGTCAAGGCGTGCGACACCGTCACCACGAACCCGAACCACGCCACCAACACGGCCGCCCCGAGCATGCTCGGAAACGCCAGTATCCACGCGGCGGGCACGACCACCCACAGCCACGACGGAACCCGTTCACCCAACAGCCACGCCGCGCGGTCCAAACGTTTCGCCACCCGTGCGAACGTGGTCCCGTTCCTCAGCACGGGTTGCCGCACTTCACGCACACGCTGTAGTTCTTGCCCTGCACCGGAATCCCCACATGATCGCCGCCCTGCGGGCAACTCCCGGCAACCGGCATCGGCGGGTCAAGCGGCCGTCCCGTCGTCGCTGGCAGGGTCGGGGGCACAGTCGTGGGTGCACTGCTCACGGGTAACCGCCTCAACAAACAGGTCGTGATGGACATTCGCATCGGTGTAGATGTCGGAGTAGATCGAGTCCCCTTTGGACGCGATCAGAAAGTTCTGTTGCCGTAGCTCGTCTAGGTCGTCTTCGTCGCCGATCGAGACCCACTCGCGGTCCTGGATCGACCACACCTCCGCGTGCAAGATGTGCTTACGCGTCCGCGCGTCCATCCACTCTGCGACCGACCACGGCGACCACAACACCGTGTCCGCCACGCGTCGCAGGCGGTCCAGTCGGTAGCCAGCTCGCATCGGAGCGCCGTTCTCGCGGCGCTCGACGAACGCGTGCCAGTGCACGCCCACTTCTTGCCAGTCCTCGGAGGGTATGAACCCGCTAAGAGGCGTCAAGGACTCCACCCCGCATGGAGACCCTGAGGCGTTGCCCTTCGGGCGTAGGCGCATTCGCCAGACACCGTTCGCACGGCATGCCCGCGAACTGCATCAGCACCTCCGCCGCGCCAGGTTCGACCTCGAAGGCGCACCACGCCGTCAGAACGTCCGGCAACGTGCCGTCCGTCTCCGGGACGGGCACCATGTGGACCACGCGTTGCGTCTCCCTGATGCCTGCGCCTGGACGCAAGCGGACAAGGAGGACCGGGACGATTCCGTTGTTGACTACGGTCATCGCGCGCCCCCACGAAGCCAACGCAACCAACGCGGGATGCGGTTGTGCCGATGCGGACGTCGCGGATTCGGCGTACAGATCCGGGAGGATGCCGACCGCATCTTTGCCCATGCGTGTACGAATCGGACACACGCCGCGCAGTCGGGCCGGGGAGCGTCGTGCGCGGATCTTGGTAGCACCCGCGCGCCGCAGACTGCTTCGTACACGCCTGACTGACAGGTGTTGAACTCTTCATCCCGTACGGCGTGGTCGTGCCCGTCCAAGCAAGTCAGCCAGATCACCGGGGGACGAGTGTGGGTCATCGTCATCATGACCGCCCCCGCCCGCCGCGCCTGACGTCGCGCACCGTCAGCAAGATCGTCACCGCGGCCGTTGTGCCAACGATGATCAGAACCCAGGTTCCGCCCATCCCAACTCCTTTGACGTTCGCCGATGTCGCGCGGCGCGGATCACCGGTTGTGGCCGTGACATGGCACACTGAAATCAGCGTTTCGTCATCGCATCGGCAGAGGTAGGACGCGCGGACGACTTGCGGACGACATGAGCACGACGGCTGGTGCGGGCGGAGGAAAGTGACATGCCGAAACGAGCGACGAACCACAAGCCCGCGCGGACGCTCTTGGAGCAGAAAATCAGAGAGCGGAACGAAACCTTCGAGGAATTCGCCGAGTCGCTAGAGCGTTTCGGGCGCGACAATCACGAGGTCGGCACATTGAGTGTTCGCAACCTGCAACGGCTCGTCGCCGGACGTCGTCCCGATGGTGGTCCACTGGGCGCGGTCAGGCCGGCGACGGCCAGACTGTTGGAGCGGATGTTCGGTACGTCAATTGACGAGCTGCTTCGACCTCCCGTTGTGCGGTCGTCCTATGACGATTCAGCGTTCGAGCTACGTCAAATGCTCGACACCGCCCGACGGGTCGATGACTCAGTGATCGAATTGCTGGGCTTGCAATTGACCTTGATTCGCAAACTTGACCGGCAACTTGGTGCCGTTGTCGCGCACGATGAGGTCACCACCAAGGCGGCTCAGCTGCACAGGTTGCAGGCTTACAGCACATCGCCATCCGTGCGGGGCGGTCTCGCGGCATTGCAATCCGAGCTGTTCACGCTCGCGGGTTGGCAGGCTCTCGATATGGGCAACACGTCCGAGTCTTGGACCCACTACGAGAATGGAAAGCTGGCGGCGGCTGAGTGTCTGGACGACTCGTTCCTCTTGCACACGTCTGCGGAACAGGCATTTGTTCTGCTCGAAATCGGCAAGAGTGCCGACGCTGTCCACCTGTTGGCGCATCTATGCGAGAAGGCCACGAATACTTCCGGTTTGCTGCGCTCGTGGCTGTTTGCCGCATTGGGTGAAGCGCTGGCCGCGAATGGGCGACGCTCCGATAGTTTGTTGGCGTTCGACCGGGCGGCTCATTTGTTGCCGGACTCCGATTTCGACCACGGCCCCTACGTAGTGCTTGATTCGACGCATCTTGCGCGTTGGCGTGGTCACGCACTCGCGCGTCTGGGCGAACCCGAAGCCGTCGAGGTTTTGACGGACGCTCTTGAGCGTCTGGACCCGTCGTTCACCCGCGCGGCCACGGGCCTGCGGGTTGACCTGGCTACGGCGTTCGCGGCGCGCGGCGAGTGGGACGCGGCGCGGTCACACGCGGACGCTGCCCGCGACCTTGCGGCGGGAATCGGGTCCGTCCGACAGCACCGCAGGATGCTCGCGTTGGCGGTTCCGACGAGCGCCACGCCATGAGTTTCAAGATTTTTTTCACAGCCCCACGCGTGGAGCCACGTATGGAGCCAACTAGTGCCTGACATGCCCTGTGGAGCCACTTTGAGCCCCGGTATGCGGCCTATCTTCGCAGGTAAACACCTATGTAGTCGATGAAGCGGACACTCGTAATGAATAGGTCAAGGGTTCGACTCCCTTAGGCGGCTCGCAGGTCAGAGGCCGGTTCGGATCATCCGAACCGGCCTCTTTCGTTGTTTGATCTACCCAATCGGGTGTACTTGGACACGGGTCCCGCCGCCCGTTCGATACATAGGTCGTGAGCGTGTGGCGGGAGACCACGCTGTGGCAGGCCGTGGCGAGCGAGATTCGGGGATACCGTTCGCGCGGACTCGCGCGGGTGCTCACTGAGGACACGATTCGGTTCGCGACTGTGCGTGCTTTGGTTGACGCGGGGGTCGAGCCGACTCGGCTTCGGGTCGAGTGGCCGCATGTGGGGCTCACGGACTCGCTGATCGATCTGGTGGTGGTGGATGTCGACCGACCCGCGGCTCTGATCGGGTTCAAGTACCCGCGGGAGCCGAACGAGAAGAACGCGGCGTGGACGCTGGCGCTTGGTGGGGCGCTTCAAGACTTCTATGTGCTGGCGGCGTATCCCGGTGTCGCTGATCGGCTGTTGGTGCACGTCGAGACCGCCAGGCTGCATCGCCGGATGGAGGACTCCACGCGGCGCTATGGGCTTGAGGTGGAGGTGGAGGAAGTCGCGATCGTTGCTGTAGACGATTCGCTTCGGTTGGTGGTGTACGAGGTCTCGCCGCTGGGATCGGGGCCATCTGTTGTCGAGACCGCGGCTTCTGGGGACGCGGTGGGCACCCGGGACGGGGCTCGGCGGGAGATCTTGGCGGCGGTGCGGGCGGTGTTGATCCGGTCCGGTGGTGAGACGTTCACCCCCGCCGAGATCGTGGCGGAGATGATCAGGCGCGGGACTGGGTACGCGGAGTCGACTATCCGCACGATGGTGACTGCCCACATGTGTGCGAACGCGCCGGATAACGCGGGTACTACCTATGACGACCTTGTGCGGATTGACCGGGGGCGTTATCGGCTGGCTCGGGGGAATGTCCGATAGGCGTAGGTCGCGGCGGGGTATTGGCGGGCCCAGCGGGGTAGGCGCGAGACGGTGGTGCGGATTCGGTCCGCTGTCCTGGCGAAGGCCAAGGCGTCCATGGAGGTCCAAGGTAGGCCGAGTCGGTCGCGGAGGTCTGGGGGCAGGGTGCCCAGTGTGAGGGCTGTCAGGTGGTTGCCCAGTCGTTCGCTTATCGGGTGCCAGAGCGGTAGGTGGGGGATCGGCGGGGGGATCGCGCCCGCGATGGCGGTGAGTACGTCGTGGACGGTGGGATTGTCGGAGAGTCGGGTGGTCATCTCCGCCATGTAGGTGCGGAAGGCGGGGAGGTCCTCCGGCATCGCGCGGGTGGGGATGCCTAAGAGGAGGCCCAGGGCGCGCCACTCCTCGTACATCGTGTGCTGGTCGGCCTGGGGGATCGGGGTGGCGAAGTGGTGCCAGGCGGTGATCGCCGAGTCGAGCAGGGTGGCGTGGACCCAGAAGTAGGCGGCCGGATCCAGGGCGTGGTAGCGGTTTCCGGAGGCGTCGACGCCGGTGATGTCGCGGTGGAGGGCGCGGAGGCGGGTGGCTTCGTCGACGGCTCGGGGGCCGCCGTAGGTCAGGCGCAGGGCGGAGTTGACGGTGCCCCAAAGCCGGGGCCAGGGGTCGGTCTTGAAGGTGGAGTGATCCCGGACAGCGGCGCCGACGGCGGGGTGGGCGACCTGGAGGAGCAGGGCACGGCCACCGCACAGGAAGGTGCGGGCGTCGGCCATGACGCGCCAGGTGACGGAGTGGGGGCCCAGAGGATCCACGGTCTCTTCGTACCACGGTTGGGTAGCGTGCGGAGGTGACCAACGACTTGTTCGCCGACGCCATTACCAGCGAGGAAGAGCTCCGCGCGATCTATGAGCCGCCCGCGCCGCTCGCCCAGCGCAAGGAGATCCAGTCGATCGATGAGATGGCTCGCGCGCTGATCGCGTGTTCGCCGTTGGTGTTCCTGGCCAGTGCCGACGCCGACGGACGCTGTGACGTCACGCCGCGCGGTGGGCCCGCTGGGTTCGTGTCCGTGCTGGAAGACGGCACGATCGTGATTCCCGACGCCACCGGCAACCGGCGGATCGACACCCTGCGCAACGTCGTGCGGACCGGGCGGATCGGGCTGATCTTCGTCATTCCGGGGCGTGGTCAGTCGCTGCGGGTCAACGGTCGGGCGTGTGTATCGGCGAGTAAGGATCTACTTGAGCGGGTAACTCACGTGGGCAAGGCGCCGCGGTCGGCGTTGGTGGTCGAGGCGGACGAGGTGTACGCGCACTGCCCCAAGGCGTTCGTGCGGTCTGGGGTGTGGAAGCCGGAGACCTGGTTGCCCTCCGACGCGCAGCCGCATCCGGCGAAAGTCAGCCACGCGCACATCGGCGACCCGTCGATCAGCGTCGAGCAGATCGAGCAGGACCAGCGCGACAGCCTGCTGTACCGGCTCGCTTAGGCCCGCCGCTTCGACCACGCGGTGGCCAGGACCAGTAGCGCCGCGCCGACGGCGCCGGCCACCGCGCACGCGACGCCGTAGGTGGCGACTGGTTCGCGGGCGGTCAGGGTCGAGACCAGCAGCCACACGCTGCCGCCGGTCAGCGCGCCCAGGACCGTGGCGCTCACCGGGGCCAGCGGGCGACGGTGGCCGCGCCGCAGGGTGCGCATGATCGACTCCAGGTAGGCGATGCCGAAGAGGCCGAGCAACAGGCTGCCCGCGCCCATGACGCTGGCCAGGCGCTGCTCGGTCACCACGGTGAACCGTTGGACGGGGTCGTCGCCCGCTCGGACCGAGCCGGTGACCGCACCGCCGACCAGCCACCGCTGATACGACTCGGGGTCGACGTTGGCCGCGAAGGAGCCGTCGGCCGCCTTGTTGATGTCGGCGAGCTTGATCTGCCTGCCGCCCAAGGGGATGCCCGCCGCGTCGAGCTCGAAGGTGAGGTCGCCGTTGATCGCGGACCCGGTGATCGGGAAGTCCTCGCTCAGAGTGAGCCGCACCTGTCCTGGGGTGGACTGGTCGTCGACCTTCAGGCTCAGTCCCTGGGAGGGGTGGTCGATCGTTTTGGGCGCGAGGAACGGCAGGATCGCCAGGACGATCACGGCGACCGCGCCCGCGAGCCCCGGCCACAGCGGCGACGGGCCCTCGCGGCCCATCAGCTCGCTGGCGGGGCGCAGGCGCCTGCCGCGCAGGTCGGACAGGTCGATCGAGCGGGTCGGCTCGTGCACCGTGCCGCGCACCGGCGGGGTGATCATCGTCGGCGCGTCGGGCTGGCGGTGCAGCTGCTGGGTGATGCTGCCCATCACCCGCGGGCCCAGGTGCACGGGGACCTGCGAGCGTTCCAGCCAGCCGGAGCCGAACACCGCCGTCGCCGCGGCGCTGAGGTCCACGGCGAACGCCTCGGCGTCGCGGTAGCGGTGCAGCGGGTCACGGGCCAGGCTGTGCATGACCACGGTGGCCAGCGGCTCTGGCACCCTGGGCAGCGGCTGCGGGTCGTTGAAGATGCGCTGGCGCATCATGCTGACCGCGCCGCGCGTGCGGTCGTATGGCAGTTCGCCGCAGAGCAGTTCGTAGAGGACCGTGCCCGCCGCGTAGACGTCGGCGGCGGGGGACAGCGCGTTGCCCATGGCCTGCTCGGGCGCGATGTACGCGGGGGTGCCGAGCACCTCGCCCGCGTGCGTGACCATCGTGGCGCCCTCGCTGACCACCTGGGCGATGCCGAAGTCGGCCACCTTGACCACGCCCGCCGACGTGAACAGCAGGTTCTTCGGCTTGACGTCGAGGTGCAGCACCCCGGCCGCGTGCGCTGCGTGCAGGCCGCCCAGCATGGCCAGGGTGATCGCGCACGACTGCTCACCGGTCAGGCCCGCGCCGTGGAAGCGGCTGTAGACCGTGCCGCCGTCGAGCTTCTCCATCACCAGCAGGTTGTCGTGTCCGGTTTGGACATAGTCGTAGACCGGGACGATGTGCGGGTGGTCCAGGCTGGCCAGCACCCGCGCCTCCCGGTCGAACCGGGCGTTGACGTCCGGGTCGCCGATCAGGTCGGCCGGGAGCTGCTTGATCGCCACCTGCCTGCCCAGGGAGCGGTGCACGCCCTCGTACACCACGCCCATCCCACCGGAACCGATCTTGTTGCCGATGGCGTACTGCGGGAGCGCGGAGGCCAGCCCGGCGGGCGCGGTCATTCAGGCCACCTCTTGGTGGTGTCGGGGGTCTTGCCAGGGTCGACGAACATCGTGTTCAGGTCCATCGTGGTGTTGTCGCCCACCTGCTGCTCGGCGGGAGCGGCGTCGGGGACCGGGTGCGGGGTCAGGAAGCCCAGGACCATGGCGATCGCGGCCGCGCCGAGCACGATCGGGATCTCGACCTCGACCTCGGGCGGCACCAGGCGCAGCACCGACAGCGTCACGACCGCGACCAGCCCGGTGCCGATCCCGGCGGGCAGGAAGCGCAGCGCGCGGCGGAACCGGTTGGGGGACAGGCGGTGCCTGGCCAGCGCGACCAGGGCGGTGGCCCAGGTCAGCGCGGTCAGCACGAGCATGGCCAGGCCGAACACGCCGTAGACCGACCAGAACGAGCCCTTGACGTCGGCCACCGTCTCCACGCCGCCCAGGACGTTGCGCTCCTCGTCGAGCAGCGTGACGGACGTGGGCAGCAGGCCGATCGCCTGGCCTTTGAGGTCGCGGACGTCAAGCGGGAACGTCCGGCTGGTGCGCCCGCGCGCGGGCACCTCGAAGGGCAGGGTGGTGTCGTAGGCGAAGAACGTCAGCGCCAGCGCGACGCCGGAGACGCGGACCAGGCGGACCTTCTGGGCCTTGGACCCGGGGTTGGTCGCGGTGATGGTCAACTCGGCGGTCTTGGCCGGATCAAGCTCGACGGTACGGCCGGTGATGTCCCGACCGTCGAGGGTGACCGTGACTCTGAGCGGGTCGTCACCGTCCTGCGCGACAGCAGGTGACGCGCCGAGGAGGAGCGCTGCCGTCACGAGGGCAACCGCGGCGGCGATAAGACGTCCCATGGGACAACCCCTAGTTGAGCTGGGCCCGATTGAGGCGGAATGCTACAGCGAGTCGATGACTGGCAAGAGCGTTCCATCGGACGAGGGAAGTAACCGTGCGCACAGTTAGACGCGTTGTAAGCATCGTCGTTGCGGCGGTCTTCGTGATGCTCGGACTCCTGCCGGTCACTCAGGCATCCGCGCAGACGACGTCCCAGCCCGCGCCGAGCGTCGGGATCAAGCCGAACACCGGCCCGGCGGGCAGTACGTTCACCGCGTTTTGGTCGAACGCGCCCTGCCGTGACGTGCGGATCTTGTGGGCGGGGACGACACAGATCGGTGCGGCGGTCGCCATCTCCGGGTCCGCGACGGCGACGGTGCCGAGCACCGCCAAGCCGGGCAGCTACACCGTGGCGTTCTCGTGCTCGGGCAAGACGACGTTCGGTACGGAGACCTTCCGGATCCCGGCCCCGCCGACCACGACGACCACGCCGCCGCCGGTCGTCACCACGACGACGACCCGGCCGCCGGTCGTCACCACGACCACCACCCGGCCGCCGGTCACCACCACGACGACTCGCCGTCCACCCACGACCACGACTACCCCGCCCGGGGTCACCACGACCACCGACGGCACCCCGCCGTCGACCACGGACACCCCGCCGACCGACACCGCTCCGCCGATCACCGATGTGCCTGAGCCCAAGCGTGACCTCGTGTTCGACCGGGACGCGATCCAGCCCGGCGACTCCGTGGAGGCGACCGGCAAGGGCTGCACCCCCGGCAGCTCCGTCGAGCTGGTCTCCGGCGGGCAGCGGGTCGGCTCGACCACCGCCGACAGCCAGGGCCAGTTCCGCACCAAGATCCAGTTCAGCAAGATCGAGCCGGGTCGGCACCTGGTCGCCGCGGACTGCGGCATCCTGCTGACCGGCACCGTCGACCAGCTGGTCACCAGCTCCACCGGCGGGAGTTCGAGCACGCTCGTCGTCCTCGTCTTCTTCGTGTTGGCCGGCGCCGCGCTGATCCGGTTCACATAGCCCGGAAGGCCGCCTCGGGCAGGGTGAGCCGCTGAGCGATGTCGCCGAACCGGCGGCGGACCTCGGCGGCCACCTCCTCAGCCGAGCCGACGACGGCGAACGCGGCCAGGACATCGGCGCTGATCAAGGCGGGCATCTCGGCCCACTTGCCGCGGCGGGACAGCGCGTGCAGCTCGTCCTGCAGGTCGCCCCAGCCGTGCAGGTCGAGCACGGCCCGGTAGGCCGGGGTCGAGCCGTAGAAGGAGATCTTCTCCTTGACGTCGGCGAGTTCGGCGGGCGTCGTCGCGACGAACGGCGGGACGCTGAGGTCGAAGCCCGCCAGGTCCTTGCCCGCCTTCGCCCGGCCGCGCTCCACCGCGGGCAGGGCCACTTCCCGCAGGTAGCGCTCGGTAATGAAGCTGTGGCAGAGCAGCCCGTCGGCCACCTCCCCGGCCACCTCGGTCATCCGGGGTCCGACGGCGGCGACGTAGATCTTGGGGTTGCCGTGCGGGTTGGGGCCCGGGTCGAAGAACGGCGTCATCAGCGTGTGCTTGTAGAACTCGCCGCGGAAGGCGAGGCGGTCGCCGGTCTCCCAGGCCCGCCAGATCGCCCGGACCGCCAGCACGAACTCCCGCATCCGCGCGGCCGGGCTCGACCACGGCATGCTGAACCGCTTGGTGATGTGCGGCTCGATCTGTGAGCCGAGGCCGAGCCGGAACCGGCCTGCGCTGAGCCGCTGCACGTCGTTGGCCTGCGTCGCCACCGTCATCGGGTTGCGGGCGAACGCCACGGCGATGGCGGTGATCAGCTCGATCCGCTCGGTGCGGTCGGCGGCCACGGCCATGGCCAGGAACGGATCGAGTTTGGTCTCGGCGACCCACGCGCCGTCGAAGCCCGCGCGCTCGGCGTCGGCGATCGCGTCGGCGGCCTCGGACACGGTCTCGGCGTACCCGCCGGAGTCGACCTTCACCAGCCGAAGGTACCCAATGAAACGCCCTCCGCCCCAGGCCGAGCCGGGTGCGGCCGGCTGGGCCTGGGGCGGAGGGATCGAGCAGCAGGGATGAAGTTGTGTCCGAAGAATGACCCAGACCAGTAGCCGACTCTCATCCGATCCGGGTATCAATTGTCCTTATGGCCGAACTTGAGATCCGCCACCTTCGCGCGATCTGCTCCATCGCCGACGAGGGCAGCGTTTCGCGCGCGGCCATCCGGCTCGGCGTGACCCAGCCCGCGCTGACCGCCCAGCTGCGCTCCATCGAGCGGCTGATCGGCGGCGAGCTGTTCCGCCGATCGCCCAACGGCAGCGTGCCGACCGAGCTGGGCCGCAGCGTGATCCGGTCCGCCCGGGTCGTGCTGGAGGACATGACCGCGCTGCTCGCGACCGCGCGCAATCACGTACGTCAGCCGGGTGAGGTGCCGCTGGTCGTCGCCGCCACGCCGATGCTGTTCATCGGCGCCATGATCGGCGAGCTGCGGGCGTGGTTCCGGGCCGAGCTGCGCACCGAGATCGACTCGTCGGCCCCGGTGCTGCTCGACCTGGTCGCGGCCAAGCAGGCCGACCTCGCGGTGTTCGAACGGTTCGAGGGCATGGAGAACCGGCAGCTCAGCGAGGTCGAGGTGCGCACGATCGTCGACGAGCCGCAGTTCGTCGCGCTCAGCGAGAACAATCCGCTGGCCGAGCAGGACGAGGTCGACCTCGCCGACCTGGCCGACTTCGACTGGGTGGCGCCGCCGCCCGACCAGGACCCGATGCGGCTGCGGTTCCGCGCGATCTGCGAGGCCATGGGCTTCACCCCGCGCATCACCCACCACGTCACCGAGGGGCGCGCGGCCATGGCGCTGGCCGCGGCGGGCGCGGTGTGCCTGGCCCAGCCCGCGTCGCTGGGCGGCCCCGGGTTCGTCATCCGGCCCCTGCGCGGGTCGGAGCTGTCGGCGCCGATCGTCTTGGTGATCCGGCTCGACGGAATGTTCGCCGCGCGCAGGCAGGAGCTCTTCGCCTGCGTGGCACACGCGTATCGCTTCATCGTCGACCGCAACCCGACCTACGCGAAGTGGTGGGAGCACCACCCGGAGGCCCACGCCGACCTCGACGCCGCGCTCGCGCTACCCCGGCCGAGCAGGCCCATTTAGCGGCGCAACAGAAATGGGAGCCGCTCGCCGAGGAACGCGCGCGGGAACTCGTCGCGCAGCCGCCAGAGGCCCGCGTCGATGACGAAGTGGGCCATGGTGAGCCCGAGGTAGGCGCCGAAGATCAGGCTGCCGGGGAAGGTCGCTCCGCGGTAGCTGGCCGCGATGTGCAGCAGCACGCCGACGAGCAGGGCGACGTTGAGGAGCATGGCCAGGCTGACCAGCCTGGCGCGTGCGACAAGGGCGACGATGACCAGGTATTGGTAGCCGTGGGCCAGGATCAGGCCGGTCAGGGCGAGGAACGGCGAGCTGAAGACGAAGACCGGCAGGAAGAACAGCACCGCCGCCGCGTAGACCGCGAGGAACTGCCACGGTCGGCTCTCCCGGCGGGCCACCGCGACGAGTCCGATCACCGCCGCGCCGACGAACGCCGCGCCCGCGACCGGGAACAGCACCCGCAGGTCGATCACCTCGGGCAACGCCAGCAGTGCCGGGTGCGCGAGGATGCCGACGATGCCCGCGACCCCGGCCGCCGTGATCGCGGCGCGTTCGACCTGGCGCAGCGGCCCGGCGCCGTGAGCTGAGGCGGCCAGCGCGGCCATGCCGAGGTTCTGTTTCTGGAAGTGGAAGAACTGCCAGGCGAAGAAGAGCATCAGCGGCACCGTGAGCCGCTCCAGCGGCAGCACGCTCACCACGAGCGCGGTCCCGAGGACCAAGGCGACTGGCGCGATGAAGTACCGGCCAGGCCTGGTCGACATGTGTCCGCGTACCTCGCGGTCGGTGTAGAACCACGCGGTCGCGCCGACGTGGGTCGAGGAACCGATGAAGATCAGCCACCGCAGCGCGGGACCGGGCGCCTGGCCCGCGTCCGGCGCCAGCGCCATGGCCAGCGCGAACGCGCCGACGGTGAGCCCGAGGGTCCCGCCGAGCCAAAGTCCGCGCAGGTCCCGGCTCACGCGCAGTTGGCGGGCGACATCATGCTGCCCAGTCCGTCCACACGGTCGACCTGGTTGAGCAACTCGGCGCCGCCTGCCACCACGAAGACGGCGATGCCGAGAACGATCAAGACCGTCAATACGATGCACACCACGTTGACGACCTTGCGTGTTGTCTCCATGCGTTTCCTCCCCAGGTGATCACCTCGTAGGACGGGTGATCACCCGGGAGGTTGCCTACTTCTTGTGCGGCTTGAGCGTCCAGAGCACGGTGACCTCGGCGGTGGTCACGCCCTCGGCGTTACGGACGGCGACCTCCACGGCGAACTCGGGCCGCGCACCGGCGTCGAGTTCGGCGATCACGTCGGCCGCGGGCCTGCTGAGCGTGGCCTCGGCGGTCAGCGGGCCCGCCGACACCTTGCGGTAGCGGATCTCGCTGCTCACCACCAGCGGCGTCGCCCGGCCGAGCAGCTCCGCGAACGAGGCGATGCCGACCGCGCCGGACGCGGTCTCGGCCAGGCCGAAGATCTGCGCGGCGTGCGGACCGCCGATGTGGTTGTGCAGGCGGTCGTCGTCGGGCAGGGCGGCGACGACGCGCTCGGCGGCGACCTCCGGGAACTCGATGCCCATCGTGGCGACCCAGGGGACGGTCTTCTTCATCGTGTCGGCGACCCAGCCGTAGTCCTCGCTCATAAGCCGCATATTACTCGTCAGTAACTTCTCTCGCCAGGGGCGATAGGATCGGCCTATGTCGCATGAGCCCGCGCTGTCGCACCTTGCCGCCGCCGACCCCGCCATCGCCGACCTGATCGAGGGCGAGGCCCGCCGCCAGTTCGAGAAGATCCGCCTCATCGCGTCGGAGAACTACGTCTCCACCGCGGTCCTCGAGGCGACCGGGACCGTGCTGACGAACAAGTACTCCGAGGGTTACGCGGGCAAGCGCTACTACGAGGGCCAGCAGGTCATCGACCAGGTCGAGACCGTCGCCATCGAGCGAGCCAAGGCCGTCTTCGGCGTCGACCACGCCAACGTCCAGCCCTACTCCGGCTCGCCCGCCAACCTCGCCGTCTACATGGCGCTGGCCAACCCCGGCGACACGGTCATGGGTATGGCGTTGCCTGCGGGCGGCCACCTGACCCACGGCTGGAGCGTGTCGGCCACCGGCAAGTGGTTCCGCGCGGTGCAGTACGGCGTGCGCAAGGACACCGGCCGCGTCGACCTCGACGAGGTCCGCGAGCTGGCACTGGCCGAGCGGCCGAAGCTGATCTTCTGCGGCGGCACCGCCATCCCGCGCACCATCGACTTCCCGGCCTTCGCCGAGATCGCCCGCGAGGTCGGCGCGGTGCTCGTGGCCGACATCGCCCACATCGCGGGCCTGGTCGCGGGTGGGGCGCACCCGTCGCCGGTCGGCCACGCCGAGATCATCTCCACCACCACGCACAAGACTCTGCGGGGCCCGCGCGGCGCGATGCTGATGTCGGACGCCAAGCACGCGAAGGCGCTGGACAAGGCCGTGTTCCCCGGTCTGCAGGGCGGCCCGCACAACCACACGACCGCGGCTATCGCGGTCGCCTTGGCCGAAGCGGCCAAGCCCGACTTCCGTGACTACGCCGCCGCGATCGTCGCCAACGCGCGGGCGCTGGCCGATGCGCTGGTCGAGCGCGGCTTCGAGCTGGTGTCCGGCGGCACCGACAACCACCTGATCCTGGTCGACCTGACCAACAAGGGCGTCGCGGGCAAGCCAGCGGCGCAGGCGCTCGACAAGGCGGGCATCGAGCTGAACTACAACACCGTCCCGTTCGACCCGCGCAAGCCGTTCGACCCGTCAGGCATCCGTTTGGGTACCGCGGCGATCACTACGCGTGGTCTCGGCGTCGAGCAGATGCCGCAGCTGGCCGCCTGGATGGATCGCGCGGTCAAGGCGACCGACGACGCTGAACTGGCCGCCGTGGCCGCTGAGGTGCGCGAACTGCTGGCGGACTACCCGATGCCCGGCTGGGCGTGATCGTGGGACCCGGGTCACACGAGAAATAAGTTGCAGTTACCAACTGAAAAGCGCATGCTTGTATCGACCAACTAATTGGATGGTGCAAGCAACGACAAGGGGTCGTCATGGTCACGCCGGACGTCACGACGGTGGAACTCACCGAACGCGACCTCGATAACGGGCAGCGGCTCGCCAGCGTGCTCTTCGCCTTCGGCAAGCAGCAGGCGACGGTGTCGGCCCGGATGAGCAAGGCCGGCGTCGACCGCACCGCGATCATCATGCTGAAGACGCTGGTGATGGTGGGGCCGTGCCGGTCGAGCACGCTCGCCGAGACCATCCACTCCGACCCGTCGACGGTGAGTCGCCAGGTCGCCGCGTTGGTCAAAGAGGGACTCATCGAGCGCCGCGCCGATCCCGAGGACGGTCGTGCCAGCCTGCTGGCGCCCACCGACGCGGGAGTCGCGCTGCTGCAGGCCAACCGCGCGCGCTTCGCCATGTCGCTGGCCCGGATGGTCCGGCACTGGGAGCCCGCCGACCTCGACCGGTTCATCGAGCTGTTCGAGCGGTTCCTCGACGACCACGACAACTACCTACCGACTCTGATCAGCGAATGCGCCAACCCGGTGCGTTCCGAAGGGGGTAATTCATGACCGCCCCAGCACCGGAAGAAGCCTCGCCAGGGGTACTGAGCCACCGGCAGATCCTCACGGTTCTGTCCGGACTCATGCTCGGCATGCTGCTCGCCGCACTGGACCAGACGATCATGGCTTCGGCGATGAAGACCATCGCCGACCAACTGCACGGCCAGACGATCCAGGCGTGGGCGACCACGGCGTACCTGATCACGGCCACCATCTCGACCCCGCTCTACGGCAAGCTGTCCGACATCTTCGGCCGCAAGCCGATGTACCTGACGGCGATCTCGTTCTTCCTGCTCGGCTCGGTGCTCGCGGGCATCGCGGGCTCCATGTACGAACTCGCCGCCTACCGCGCGGTGCAGGGTCTCGGCGCGGGCGGCCTGATGTCGCTGGCGCTGGCGATCATCGCCGACCTGGTCTCGCCTCGGGAGCGCAGCAAGTACCAGAGCTACTTCATGGGCGTCTGGGGACTGTCCTCTGTGGCCGGTCCGGTGGTCGGCGGATTCTTCGCCGGGCTCGACGACTTCGCGGGCCTGGAGGGTTGGCGCTGGGTGTTCCTGCTCAACGTGCCGATCGCGCTCGTGACCCTGGTCGTCGTCACGAAGTACCTGAACGTGCCGCACAAGCCGGTCCCGCAGAAGGTCGACTACTGGGGCGCCATCGCCCTGACCGTCGGACTCGTCCCGCTGCTGATCGTGGCCGAACAGGGCCGCGAGTGGGGCTGGGGCTCCGGGCAGGCGGTGGCCATGTACGCCACCGGCGTGGTCGGGCTCATCTGGTTCGTGTGGAACGAGCGGCGGATGGGCGACGCGGCGCTGCTGCCGCTGCGGCTGTTCCAGAGTCAGGCGTTCTCGCTGCTCAACGTGGTCAACTTCATCATGGGTGTCGGCATGTTCGGCATGATGATGTCGCTGCCGCTGTACCTGCAGATCGTCAAGGGCGCCTCGCCGACCGAGTCGGGCCTGATGACGCTGCCGCTGACCTTCGGCATCCTGTTCGCCGCGATCGGCAGCGGTCGGATCATCAGCCGGACCGGCCGGTACCGGATCTTCCCGATCATCGGGCTGGGCCTCACCGCGGTCTCGCTGTTCCTGTTCGCCCAGATCGGCGTCGACACCACGCTGACGTCGAGCATGCTGATCATGCTGCTGGCCGGCGCGGGCCTTGGCCTGTGCATGCAGCCGCTGATCCTGGCGATCCAGAACGACGTCGAGCCCAAGGACATCGGGGTCGCGACCTCGTCGGCGACGTTCTTCCGCTCCATCGGCGGCACGGTCGGCACCGCGGTGTTCCTGTCGATCCTGTTCACCGTGGTCGGCGACCGGATCTCCGACGCGTTCGCCTCCGTCCGGACCGACCCTGCCTTCCTCGCCGCGCTGCGCGAGAACCCGCAGTTCGCTGGTCAGCTGCAGGGCGGCAACGGGATCGACCTGAACAACACGGCGTTCCTCAACGACCTGCACCCGACGCTGGCCCGGCCGATCCTGACCGGCTTCTCCAGCTCGCTGGACACGGTGTTCCTGGTCGGCGGCTTCGTGGTGCTGGTGGCGTTCGTGCTGATCTGGTTCCTCAAGGAGGCACCGCTGTCGGACAAGTCCGGTCTGCAGCGGATGGCCGAGGCCGAACCCGCTCTCGCCTGATCGCGCTGTGAAAAGGGGCCCCGCGGGGCCCCTTTTTCATACGCCCACGGTCAAGGTCGCGGTGTAGCCGCTGGTCACGTCACCGGTCGTGGCGGCGAGTTGGCTGTCGTGGCCGTCGCGGAAGACGTTGTCGGACTCCAGGGACGTCCGGCCCATGTTGCGCACGCTCTGGCTGTAGCCGTCGGTGGCGTAGACCTTGTCGCAGACGTCCTCTGGCAGGGCGAGCTGCGAGGTGACGAGCGGGTCGCCCGCCTTGGTGGCCTCGGCGAGGCTGGGGTAGACCTCGAAGTGGATGTGCGGCCACCGGCCCGCGTAGGCGGCCGGGAAGACGCTGGTGAAGCGCACCTTGCCCTGGGCGTCGGACTCCTGGACGCCGCGCAGGTAGTTCTCGCCGGTCACGCCCTGGGAGTACATCGAGTACCTGCCGTCGATGTCGCATTGCCAGAGGTAGACCGCGACACCGACCGCGGGGACGCAGTTCTCGACGACCGTCAGCTCGATGGTGAGCGGGACGCCATTGGCGGTGGTCGTCGAGGTGCCGAAGCTGGAGCGGATGTCGGAGCGGACGATGCCGCTCTCGGTGAGCACGTTCGGCCCGTTGGAGCCGTCGCCGGGGTAGGGGCCCGCGGTCTCCTCCGGGATCGGGTCGGCACAGGCCGCTGAAGTCGCCCCGGTGGCTGTAGTGGTGGGCTGGGGTGATGGTGTCGCGCACCCGGCGATGACGCTGAGGCCCGCGCCGCCGAGCAGGGCCAGAATGCGCCGCCTGCCGAGGGTGGCCAGGTCGAAGGCGAGTCCGCGGTCGTGGTCGTCCATGGTGTCGATGGTCGGCCCCGAACCTGGGTGCGCGCTGTGCGAAGCCTGTGACAGACGAAAGCCCCGCACCATCGTGGCGCGGGGCTTTCGGGTGTCCGGGGTCAGTGGTACTGACCGCCCGCTTCCTTGAGCCGGTCGTAGGACCGCTGGATCTCGGCCTCGGCCTCGACGCGACCGACCCAGCTGGCGCCCTCGACGCTCTTGCCGGGCTCGAGGTCCTTGTAGACCTCGAAGAAGTGCTGGATCTCCAGGCGGTGGTACTCGGCAAGGTGGTGGATGTCGCGCAGGTGCTCGGTGCGCGGGTCGTGCGCCGGGACGCACAGGACCTTGTCGTCGCCACCCTTCTCGTCGGTCATGCGGAACATGCCGACGGCGCGGGCGCGGATGAGGCAGCCCGGGAAGGTCGGTTCCTGCACCAGGACCAGTGCGTCCAGGGGGTCGCCGTCCTCGCCGAGGGTGTTGTCCACGAAGCCGTAGTCGGCCGGGTACTGCGTGGCGGTGAACAGGGTGCGGTCGAGCTTGATGCGCCCCGACTCATGGTCCATCTCGTACTTGTTTCGATTTCCCTTGGGGATCTCGATGGTGACGTCGAACTCCACGCCGTCCCTCGCTCGTCTCGGCTGTCCTCGTTACGCCACTAGTGTGGACCACGGCGTCCCGATGGCCAGAACCGAACCGGGTGGACGTGGGTGTGAGATTCAGCGCGGGGGCAGGGGAGGAACGCGGGTGCCGGAGCACGACCAGTCGGCCGACGACAAGCAGGCCCGACCCCTGGCGCGGCCGTCTGACCAGGGAGAACGCCCGGCCGCGCCGTCGGCGGGCGCTCCGGCTTGGCCCGCGGACGAGGACGATCTGTGGCCCGCTCTGGACGACGACGAGGTTCCTGTGGCCGGTGGGGCCGCGGCGGAGCCGGTGTTACGTGACGAGACCCACGTCGAGAACACCCCGAATGCGAACGGGCGGGCAACCACCCAACCGAGTGAAAAACCGCAGGATGTGACGTGGCCGACCGCCGATGCGGTCGCCTTGGGTGACGAATCGATGTGGCCATCGGCCGAGGAGACGGCCGAGCTCACCCAGCCAGAGCCAGAGCCAGAGCCAGAGCCGGAACCCGAGCCTGAGCCTGAGCCTGAGCCGGAACCGGAACCTGAGCCGGAACCGGAACCGGAGCCGGAACCGGAACCTGAGCCGGAACCGGAACCGGAGCCTGAGCCGGAACCTGAGCTGGAGCCGGAACCCGAGCCCGAGCCCGAGCCCGAGCCGGAACCTGAGCCTGAGCCGGAACCCGAGCTGGAGCCGGAACCCGAGCCTGAGCCGGAACCTGAGCTGGAGCCGGAACCCGAGCCCGAGCCCGAGCCGGAACCCGAGCCCGAGCCGGAACCCGAGCCGGTACCTGAGCCCGTGCGCGTGCGTGTGCCCGAGCCCGAGCCCGAGCCTGAGCCGGAACCTGAGCCCGAGCCCGAGCCGGAACCCGAGCCGGTACCTGAGCCCGTGCGCGTGCGTGTGCCCGAGCCCGAGCCCGAGCCGGTACCTGAGCCCGTGCGCGTGCGTGTGCCCGAGCCCGAGCCCGAGCCTGAGCCGGAACCTGAGCCCGAGCCGGAACCCGAGCCGGAACCGGCGCCGGAGCCCGAGCCGGAACCTGCGCCGGTTGGTGTCGATGAGCAGCAAGGCGGGCTCGCCGAGCCTGCCGCCGCGCCGACCCCGGTCGACACCGAGCCGCCCACTCTCGTTGGGTTCTCGCCTGTCGGTCCGCGGCCGGGGGAGATGACCACTCGGCTGCCCGTGCCGGAGAGCAAGACCGTCCCGACCCGTCGGCCGCCGGTTCCGCCGCCGCCGGTCATCCGCACGCCGCCGTCTCGGCCCGCGCCCAAGCGGCAGGCGCCGCCGCGGCCCGCGGGGCCGCCGCCGAGTGGGATTCCAGGGTCGGCGGAGAAGACACAGTTCCTCTCCCGGCCCGCGCTCCCGCCGCCGCCCGCACCGGTCGTGAGACCGCAGGCGCCGCCTCGGCCGCAGGAACCCTCGCCGCCTGAAGGGGTGCGGTCGGGCCCTGTCATGGCTGACTCCCCCCGGCAGGGCCCGCCGCCGGAGTCGATTCCGTCCGCGCCCGAACCCGAGCCTGCCAAGCCGCGCAAGCGCAGAGGGCTGCTGGTGGGCGGGGTGATCGCGGCGGTCGTCGCGCTCGGTGGTGGGGCCGTTGTCGCCGTTCCCGGGTTGGCGGCCAAGTTGGGGCTCGGACCCGCCGAGCCGGACGTGAAGATCGCGCCGCCCGCGCCGCCCGTGCAGTTCACCGCGACCCTGCGGGGGCCTGGGCCAGACGTGCCCGCGCCGTCCGCGGCCGGGGTGCAGGCCGCGGTGTCGGGGCCGGTGGCGAGTCCCGCGCTGGGCACCCTGACCGGCACGGTCATCGACCCGACGTCCGGTCAGGTGCTGTTCGCGAAGAACCCGTCGACGCCGCTGATCCCGGCGTCGACGATCAAGCTGCTCACCTCAGCCGCCGCGCTGTTGGCCATCCCGCACGCCGAGCAGTTGTCGACGAAGGTGGTCGCGGGGGACAAGCCGGGCACGGTGATCATCGTCGGCGGCGGCGACGCCACGCTGTCATCGCTGCCCGCGGGCAAGGCGTCGGTGTACCCGGGGGCCGCGCGCCTCGACGAGCTGGTCGCGCAGGTGAAGGCGGCCGGGCCGGTGGACACGGTCATGGTCGACCTGGAGCGCTACGAGGGCGACTTCATGGCCCAGGGCTGGGATCCGCGCGACGTCCCCGCGGGCCACATCGCGCCGATCGTGCCCGCGATGATGGACGGCGGCCGGGCCGATCCGACCAAGGCGGTCAGCGCCCGCACCGACAACCCCGCCCGCGCGCTGGCCGAGGCGTTCGCCAAGCGCATCGGGGCGAAGGTGCCCGCCAGCGCTCTGGCCAAGGCCACGCCCGACGCGAAGGTGCTCGGGGAGGTCAAGTCCGCGCCGATGGTGGAGTTGGTCGACACCGTGCTGCAGCGGTCCGACAACGTCCTGGCCGAGATCTTGGTGCGTGAGGTGGCGAAGGCGACAAACAAAGAGCCGTCCTTCGCGGGCGGGACGGACGCTGTCTTGGATACGTTGCGCTCCAACGGTTTCGACGTGGCGGGCGTGGCGATGAGCGACGGCAGTGGAATGTCCACACTGGACAAAATAACGGCCGCGCTGCTCGCTGACGTGCTCAAGGTCGCAGCCGCGCCGGACGGGGCCGACCCACGCACGGCGAAGCTGCGGCCGCTGCTGGGCGGTCTGCCCGTCGCGGGCGGCAGCGGCACCCTGGCCACCCGCTACCAAGACCCCGCCGCCGCGGGCGGGCGCGGCTGGGTGCGGGCCAAGACCGGCACACTCGGTGCGTCGGGGGTGAACTCGCTGGCCGGTGTCGTGCTCGGCAAGGACGGCAGGCTGCTCGTGTTCGCGATGATCACTAACGGCTCCGACCCCGGCCAGGCCCAGCCCGCGCTCGACGTGGTGGCGGCGACTTTGCGGCAATGCGGGTGCCAGTGAGGGTAGCGTTTCGGGTGTGAACGCGGCGGCGGATACGGACGTGACCGGGACGGCACCGGTCGACTGGGAGCTGGCGATCGCCACCGCCAAGCGGCTGATCCGGCCTGGCCCGGTGGTCAGCCGCGACGAGGCCGAACACACCGTGAGCCACCTGCGCGGCATCACCGCCGTGGCCGAGGGACACGTCCGCGACCTCACCGGCCTCGGTGTCGACCTGCCGCTGCGCGATGGCGACGTGGTCGACCGTGAGGGCTGGGCCGAGGCCGCCATCCACAGCATCGCCGCGCTGACCGACGGCGCGCTTCCGCAGCGCTCCGGCAAGGTCGTCGCCGGGGTCATGGCGGGCAGCGCGGGCCTGCAGACCGGGATCGTGTTGGCTTACCTGGGCAGCCGCGTCCTGGGCCAGTACGACCCGTTCGGCGCCGACGGCGGCAGGCTGCTGCTGGTCGCGCCCAACATCGTCGCCGCGCAGCGCGCCTTGGACGTGCCCGCCGACGACTTCCAGATGTGGGTCTGCCTGCACGAGTGCACCCACCGCCTGCAGTTCACCGCGGTCGACTGGCTGCGCGACTACTTCCAGGGCCAGGTCGCCGGGTTCATCAGGGGCCTCGACGACAGCGCCAACAACGCCGTCTCGCGGCTGCCCGAGGTTCTGCGCGCCGTGCGTTCCCGGCCTGACCCGGTCGGCGTGATGGAACTGCTCCAGTCGCCCGCGCAGCGCGAGATCTTCGACCGGCTCATCGCCCTGTCCACGCTGCTCGAAGGCCACGCCGACCACGTCATGGACGCCGTCGGCCCGCTCGTGGTGCCCAGCGTGGAGACCATCCGCGCGCGGTTCACCGAGCGCAGGCGCGGCGGCGGCGTGCTCGACCGGATCCTGCGGACGCTGCTCGGCGTCGACGCCAAGATGAAGCAGTACGCGGAGGGTGCCCGGTTCACCCGGCACGTGGTCGACGCGGTCGGCATGGACGGGTTCAACCGGGTGTGGACCTCGCCGGAGACGCTGCCGCTGCGCGCGGAGATCGCCGACCCCGACGCTTGGCTGCGCCGCGTCGCGTGAAGCCGCCCATCGCCGTCGCCGAGGTCAGGGTCGCGGTCCGCCGCCTGCTGACCGAAGCCTGCCCTGTCGACGCCGTCGCCGTCGCCGTGTCCGGCGGCGCCGACTCACTGGCCCTGGCCGCAGCCGCGCAGCACGTCGGCCCCCGGATGGGCCTGCGGGTCGTCGGCCTGACCGTGGACCACGGCCTCCAGGCGGGCTCGGCGGCGACCGCGGCCCGCACCGCCGACCAACTCGAAGCCCTTGGCCTGACCACCCGTGTCCTCACCGTCACCGTCGAGGGCCCTGGCGGGCTGGAGGCGGCGGCCCGGCGCGCGCGGTACGCCGCGCTGAGGGAAGCGGCCGACGGGCTCGTGCTGCTCGGCCACACCCGCGACGATCAGGCCGAGACCGTCCTGCTCGGACTCGGCCGCGGCTCCGGCCCCCGGTCCATCGCCGGGATGCGCCCGCTCGACCCGCCGTGGGCGCGGCCCCTGCTCGACGTCACCCGCGCCACCACCCGGGCCGCGTGCGCCGCGCTCGGTCTGACCCCGTGGGACGACCCGCACAACCTCGACCCCCGCTTCACCAGGGTCCGGCTGCGCCGCGAGGTCCTCCCCCTCATGGAGGAGGTTCTCAACGGCGGCGTCGGGTCCGCGCTGGCCAGGACCGCGGCGCAGCTGCGGGAGGACTTGGCCGCCCTCGACGCCCTCGCCGCCGACCTGCGCACCGCCGCCGCCGACGGTGCCGACCTGCGCGTGGCGGACCTCACGTCGGCACCGGCCGCGCTGCGCAGGCGGGTGCTGCGGACCTGGCTCATCCAGGCGGGCGTCGAGGAACTGACCGACGCCCACCTGCGCGCCGCCGACGACCTCATCGGACAATGGCGAGGTCAAGGCGGAGTCGCCCTGCCGGGCGGCTTGGTAGCGCGCCGCGCGCATGGCAGGCTGATTTTCGACAAGCCAGACTCCTGAGAGGGACCACTGTGTACGACGGCGACATCGCCTCCGTGTTGATCACCGAACAGCAGATCGGCGAGAAGATCTCGGAGCTGGCCAAGCAGGTCGCCAACGACTACCCGGAGAACGGCACCGACCTGGTGCTCGTCGGCGTGCTCAAGGGCGCGGTCATGTTCATGACCGACTTCGCCCGCGCGCTGCAGGTGCCGACGCAGCTGGAGTTCATGGCTGTCAGCTCCTACGGCTCGGCCACCTCGTCCTCCGGCGTGGTGCGCATCCTCAAGGACCTCGACCGCGACATCGCGGGCCGCGACGTGGTGATCATCGAGGACATCATCGACTCCGGGCTGACCCTGTCGTGGCTGCTCAAGAACCTTCGCTCGCGCAACCCGAAGTCGCTGGAGGTGTGCACGCTGCTGCGCAAGCCCGACGCGGTCAAGGTCGACGTGCCGGTCAAGTACGTCGGCTTCGAGATCCCCAACGAGTTCGTCGTCGGCTACGGGCTCGACTTCGCCGAGCGCTACCGCGACCTGCCCTACATCGGCACCCTCGACCCGAAGGTCTACACCTCGTAGACCTTCGGAAATTCCCGATCCGGACATCCCGGGAACCCTTCCGCGCCGGTCGGCGTTGACAACGAAGGGCACCTCCTCGGCACTTCGTGCGGTTGGGGGTACGCCCCGGGCGGTACTCTGGTGAGACCGGAGGCCCCGTCCGGTCGGGTAATGGTCGTCATTGCCCTCACATGCAAGTCAGGGAGGGTGGAGGCCGCCCGGCGGCCGTAAGTTAATGGACCGCAAGCGCCTGCTTCGCAACCCGCTAATCTGGATCCTGGCGGTGTTGCTGATCTACTTCGCGTTCAGCATGCTGTTCGACGACACCCGGGGCTATACCTCGGTGCCCACGTCCAAGGCCGTCGCACAGATCCAATCCGGCAACGTCAAGCTCGTGGAGCTCGGCGACAAGGAGCAGCAGCTCAAGCTGACGCTGAACTCCCCGATCGACCAGGACGGGCAGTCGGTCACCAAGATCATCTCGCAGTACCCGGCGGGCGCGACGCCGCAGATCTTCGAATCGATCATCGGCAAGACCGGGACCGAGTTCAAGACGATCGTCACCCAGGACTCGTTCCTCACCCAGATCCTGATCTTCCTCATCCCGCTGGGCCTCCTCCTGCTGCTGCTCATGTGGATGATGAACAACGTCCAGGGCGGCGGGAACCGGGTACTCAACTTCGGCAAGTCCAAGGCCAAGCAACTGCCCAAGGACATGCCGAAGACCACGTTCGCCGACGTCGCGGGCGCCGACGAGGCGGTCGAAGAGCTCTACGAGATCAAGGACTTCCTGCAGAACCCGGCGCGGTATCAGGCGCTCGGCGCCAAGATCCCCAAGGGCGTGCTGCTCTACGGTCCGCCGGGAACGGGCAAGACCCTGCTGGCCAGGGCCGTCGCCGGTGAGGCCGGGGTGCCGTTCTACTCGATCTCCGGTTCGGACTTCGTGGAAATGTTCGTCGGTGTCGGCGCGTCGCGCGTGCGCGACCTGTTCGAGCAGGCCAAGCAGAACTCCCCGTGCATCATCTTCGTCGACGAGATCGACGCGGTCGGCCGCCAGCGCGGGGCGGGCCTCGGCGGCGGGCACGACGAGCGCGAGCAGACCCTCAACCAGCTGCTGGTCGAGATGGACGGCTTCGACGCGCGCGGCGGCATCATCCTGATCGCCGCGACGAACCGCCCCGACATCCTCGACCCCGCGCTGCTGCGCCCCGGCCGCTTCGACCGGCAGATCCCGGTGTCCGCACCGGACCTGATGGGCCGCAAGAAGATCCTGGAGGTGCACTCCAAGGGCAAGCCGATGGCGCCCGACGCGGACCTGCACAGCCTGGCCAAGCGCACCGTGGGCATGTCGGGTGCCGACCTGGCGAACGTCCTCAACGAGGCCGCGCTGCTCACCGCCCGCCAGAACGGCACGCTGATCAACGGCGTGGCGCTGGAGGAGTCGGTCGACCGGGTCATCGGCGGTCCCGCGCGCAAGAGCCGGATCATCTCCGACAAGGAGAAGAAGATCACGGCCTACCACGAGGGCGGCCACGCGCTCGCCGCGTGGGCGATGCCCGACCTGGAGCCGGTCTACAAGCTCACGATCCTGCCGCGCGGCCGGACCGGTGGCCACGCGCTGGTGGTCCCCGAGGACGACAAGCAGCTCATGACCCGCTCGGAGATGATCGCGCGGCTGGTGTTCGCCCTCGGCGGCCGCTCGGCCGAGGAACTGGTGTTCCACGAGCCGACCACCGGTGCGTCCAGCGACATCGAGCAGGCCACCAAGATCGCCAAGGCGATGGTGACCGAGTACGGCATGAGCGCCCGGCTCGGCGCGGTCAAGTACGGCCAGGACCAGGGCGACCCGTTCCTCGGGCGTTCGATGGGCCACGCGCCGGACTACTCGCTGGAGGTCGCGCACGAGATCGACGAGGAGGTGCGCAAGCTCATCGAGGCCGCGCACACCGAGGCGTGGGACGTGCTCAACACCTACCGCGACGTGCTCGACGAGCTGGTGGTCGAGCTGCTGGAGAAGGAGACGCTGACGCGCAAGGACCTGGAGCGGATCTTCTCGAACGTGGAGAAGCGCCCCCGGATCACCGCGTTCAACGACTTCGGCGAGCGCACCCCGTCGGACAAGCCGCCGATCAAGACCCCGCGCGAACTGGCGAAGGAACGCGGCGAGCCGTGGCCGGAGGAGGTCCCGACCCCGGTCGCGGTCGCCCCTGGCGCGGCCGACGGCCCGACGCGCACTCTGTCTGAGCTGCCCCCCAGCGGCAACGGCGCGGCGCCGCCGTACGGCCAGCCCGGTCCCTACGGCCAGCCCGGCCCGTACGGTCAGCCCGGCTACGGCACCCCGCCGCCGTACGGCCGCCCGGTCGAGCCGGCGGGCGGCCGCCACTCGGGCCCGCCGCACTACGGCGCCCCGCCCGGCTGGACCCCGGCGACCACCCCGCAGGGCGGTCCCCACCAGTCGTGGCAGCCGTCGTGGGGTGAGCAGCAGAACGAACGCGGCGACGGCCGCCACCCGGAGTCCAAGGATCGGGATCAGGACACCGATGGGCGCCCGAACGGTTCCTAATGGGATGGTGGCGGGCATCCCGCCCATCTCGGAGGTACCGATGAACGACAACCTGAGCCACGGGGTCGGGACGCCACGCGACGTCCCGATCCCGGGGTTCGACCAGGACCGCGCCGAGAAGGCCGTCCGCGAACTCCTCCTCGCCTGCGGTGAGGACCCCGACCGCGACGGTCTGGTCGACACGCCCGCACGGGTGGCGCGGGCGTATCACGAATTGTTCGCCGGGTTGTATACGAATCCGGAATCGGTCCTGGACAAAACTTTTGACGAAAGTCACGATGAACTCGTTCTCGTGACCGATATTCCGATGTTTTCCACCTGTGAACACCATTTAGTGCCATTCCATGGCGTCGCGCACGTGGGCTATATCCCGAATGAACAAGGGCGGGTCACCGGACTGTCCAAATTGGCCAGGCTGGTCGACCTGTACTCCAAGCGTCCGCAGGTGCAGGAGCGGCTGACGTCGCAGATCGCGGATGCGATGATGAAGAAGCTGGAGCCGCGCGGGGTGATCGTGGTCATTGAAGCCGAGCATCTCTGTATGGCTATGCGGGGTATTCGCAAGCCGGGGGCGCGGACGACGACCTCGGCGCTGCGGGGGATTCTGAAATCGTCGGCCTCGTCGCGGGCCGAGGCCATCGAGCTGATCAATGGGCGGACCAGGTGAGCTTGCTGCCATATCCCGGTCGCTGCGCGGTGATGGGTGTGCTGAATGTGACGCCCGATTCCTTCTCCGATGGTGGGCGGTATCTCGACGTCGACGACGCGGTGGCGCATGGGATCGCGATGTGGCGGCGTGGGGCGAACCTGGTCGATGTCGGCGGTGAGTCGACGCGGCCGGGGGCGGCGCGGGTGGACGCGGCCACGGAGATCGCGCGGGTCATCCCGGTGATCACCCAACTCGCAGCCGAGGGGGTGGTGGTGAGTGTGGACACAACGCGGGCGAAGGTGGCGGAGGCGGCGCTGGCCGCGGGGGCCACGGTGATCAACGATGTGTCCGGTGGGCTGGCCGACCCGGACATGGGCAAGGTGGCCGCCGCGGCGGAGTGTCCGTGGATCTTGATGCACTGGCGCGGGCACAGCCGGGAGATGGACACCCTCGCCGACTACCGCGACGTCGTCGCCGAGGTGCACGCCGAGTTGCTGCAGCAGGCCGACAACGCGCTGGAGGCCGGGGTCGACGGGGACATGATCGTGCTCGACCCAGGGCTCGGCTTCGCCAAGAACGCCGCGCACAACTGGGCGTTGCTGCGCAGGCTCGACCTGTTCGTCGCGGAGGGGTTCCCCGTGCTGGTCGGCGCTTCCCGCAAGCGGTTCCTGGGCAGCCTGCTGGCCGACGCCGACGGCACCCCGCGTCCGCCGGACGGCCGCGAGGACGCCACCACCGCCATCTCGACCATCGCCGCCGTCGCGGGGGCCTGGGGCGTGCGGGTGCACGACGTCGACCGGTCCCTCGACGCGGTCGCCGTGGTCGCGGCGATGAAGGGAGCCCGGTGACCGACCGGATCACGCTGACCGGCCTGCGAGTGCGCGGCCACCACGGCGTCTTCGAGCACGAGAAGCGCGACGGGCAGGACTTCGTCGTCGACATCACCCTGTGGATCGACCTGGACAAGGCCGCCGCGACCGACGACCTCCAGCACACCGTCCACTACGGCGAACTCGCCGAACGCGCCGCCGCCGTCGTCGCCGGGCCGCCGCGCGACCTCATCGAGACCGTGGCCGCCGAGATCGCCGAGGCCGAGATGACTGACGGGCGGGTGCACGCGGTCGAGGTGACCGTCCACAAGCCGAGCGCGCCGATCCCGCTGACCTTCGCCGACGTCGCGGTCACCGTGCGCCGGTCGCGGCGGAACCGCGCATGACCAGGGCGGTGCTGTCCATCGGGTCCAACCTGGGTGATCGGCTCGCGCACTTGAAGGTGGCCGTCGACGGGTTCGCCGACGTGCTGGTCGCGGTGTCCCCGGTCTACGAGACGGCCGCGTGGGGTGTCACCGACCAGCCCGACTTCCTCAACGCGGTGCTGATCGTCGAGGACGCGGGCACCGACGAGTGGGGCTGGCTGCGCCGGGGACAGGATCTGGAGAACAAGGCGGGGCGCGTGCGCACCGAACACTGGGGGCCGCGCACGCTCGACGTGGATGTGGTCACCGTCGACGGCGTCCGCAGCGACGACCCTGACCTGCTGCTTCCCCATCCGGGCACACCGGATCGGGCGACGGTGCTGGTGCCCTGGCTCGACGTCGAGCCGGACGCGGTGGTGCCCGGCCACGGCCCGGCCAGAGACTTGCTGTCCATTTTGGACACCGAGGGTGTGCGCAGGCGCGACGATCTGGCACTGGGGGTGCGGTGAGGTTCACCAACGCGCGGGACCTGGTTCCGGCGGGCGCGGTCACCGCCGTCGCGGCGTATCTCGGGATCCGGCTGCTCTATGGCGAACTGCCGCCGCTGCCCACCCTGGCGGGGATCACGTTGCTGGTCCTGGCCATCGTCGAGGTGGTGTTCGGGTTCGCGCTGCGCGGTCGGATCCGGGCGACGTCCGGCAAGCCGGTGCAGCCGCTGACCGCGGCGCGGGCGGTCGCGCTGGCGAAGGCGTCGTCGCTGCTCGGCTCGATCATGCTTGGCGCGTGGCTGGCGGTGCTGGCGTACGTTCTGCCGGAGAGCGCGCAGCTCCAAGCGGCCAAATCGGACCTGCCCAGCGCGATCATCGGCGCGGTCTGCGCCGCCGCGCTGATCGGCGCCGCACTGTGGCTGGAGTACTGCTGCAAAACCCCGACTGACCCCGACGATCATCGTCGGGACAGGTCGAGAACGAACTAAATGACGTCCGTTTGGTCTCGCCGAGGTAACGACCCGGTACGGTGTGGCGCATGAAGGGCAGGACGGACGTCACCACGACCGGGTCCCTCGGCGCGCGGGTCTTGTTGCTCGCCGCGGTGGGGCTGGCGATGACCGCGACCGCCGTCCTGGTGCTGAGCGAGTCCGTGCGGTGGATGCGCCTTGGTGTGGTCGCCGCGCTGTGGGCCGCCTTAGCCGGGGCGTTCCTGGCGGCCAGGTACCGCAAGCAGGTCGCCGACCGCGCCGAGGACGCCGCCGCGCTGCAGAAGGTCTACGAGCTGGAACTGGAGCGGGAGGTCACCGCCCGGCGCGAGTTCGAACTGGAGGTCGAGGCGGAGGCCAAGGCGAAGGCCGAAGCCGAGTCCCGTGACGACCTCGCCGAGCTGCGCACCGAACTGCGCGCGATGCGCGAACACCTGGAGATGCTGCTGAGCGGCGGCGAGGTGCTGGTCGAGCGGGTCGCCCTGCGCGCGGAGGCCACGCGTATGCGTGCCCTGGCCGATGGCGACAAGCGCGCCCTGCCGCACAACCCGCTGCGCCGCATCACCGCGGCCAAGACGGGTGAGGCCGACACCGACCTGATCGAGCGGATCCGCGCCGAGGCCGGTCCGGTCCGGCGGGCCGACTTCACACCGCACCCGTCGGAGGTGTCGGACCGGTGGTTCCTGGAGGGCACCTCGGGCCAGCGCATCGACCCGAACTGGACGCCGTCGTGGGAGACCGGACAACAGCCCGCGATCCGTGACATCACCAGCGCCAAGCGCCCGGCCAACGGCGCGGGAAAGCCCCCGCAGGTGCTCCGCCGCGAACCCGCGGACCAGCCCGGCCAGCAGCCGAAGGTGAACGGCGGCGAGCGGCAGGCGCCCGTGAACGGGACCCGCGCGCACCCCGAGCGTTCGCTGCCTGCCGGCACGAGGGCCGCCGAGCCCACCCGCGGCGGCGAGCGGCAGGCACCCGTGAACGGGACCCGCGCGCACCCCGAGCGTTCGCTGCCTGCCGGCACCAGGGCCGAGCCCACCCGCGGCGGCGAGCGACAGGCACCCGTGAATGGAACCCGCGCACAACCCGAGCGTTCGCTGCCTGTCGGCGCCAAGAGGGACGACCCCACCCGCGGCGCCGACCAGGTGCCCGCACCGGTCCGCCCGGAGACCCAGGCCGCCTTGCAGCCCGCTCCGAAAGTCAGGCCGGACACCCAGGCCGTTCTGCCGGGTCGGTCCGAGCCCAACGGGGCGAGCCGCTTCGAGCAGGGCCGCGAGCCCGCTGAGCCGCCGCGGCGGCCGGTGGATCCGAAGACCAGCCAGAACCTCACCCCGGTCAAGGAACCGGAGCGGCAGGCCGAGGGCGGTCGCCGCAGGGCGCCGACCGGGATCTTCCCGCCGGTCGCCGCCGCCGCGGCGGCTGAGGGTCGGCGCGCGGCCGCCGCGCACGCCGAGGCCAGTGGCTACCACCTGCCCGTCGCGCGGCCCACCCCCACGGAGACGACCGGGCGCGGCGTGCCGGTGAGCCGGGACCATGAGCCGGAGACGGCCGGTTCCCGCCCGCAGGCCGCCCACCGGGCCCCGACCGGATATCACGCCCCGGTGCAGCCGGTGGCCGGTCGCCGCGCCAAGGCGGACGAGGACACCGGGGGCCGCAGGCGCAGGCCGGAGGAGACTCCACAGGTCGAGCCCGCCGGATCGCACACCGAGGGCAAGTCCGTTCGGGATCTGCTCGCCGCCCACGGCGCCGCGCCGACGAGGCGCAGGCGTCGGCGGGATGAGGATTGAGGGACCACCAGTCCCTGAGAGCCGGCGCACGCGGTAGCCGCGCCGAAATGGTCCCTGGCGGTGTGGCCGGGTACGCCTACAGGCAACTCCGGTATGCGGACGACGGCCGCACCGCCAGGGGCCATCTCGTTCACGAGTCTCGCGCGTTCTCAGACGCGCATTTAGGCCGCGGTTTCGATCTGGTGTGCGCGGTAGCCGCGCCGAGGTGGTCCCCTGGCGGCATGGCCGGATTCGCCCGGTTACGCCCGGTATGAGGGCGATCCGGCGGAACCACGGCCTAAGATCACGTTCCGTGTCTGAACCTCACGCCGCCCATCCCGCCGCTCGGCGATGGACCGTCCTGCTGCCCGTGGCCGGGCTGGTCGTGCTCGCCGGGTGCGGTCTGGTCCTGTTGGGCCTGAGCACCGCCCGGGTCGGGATCGTGGCCGAGGTGGTCGGGGTCGGGGCCGCGCTGCTGCCGGTGGGGCCGGTGGTGGCGGCGTTCCTGTGGATGGACCGGTGGGAGCCCGAGCCCGCCCGGCTGCTGTGGCTGGCATTCGGCTGGGGCGCGTGCGTGGCGACGGTGGCCGCGCTGCTCATCAACAACACCGCCGAGGCCGTCGGCGACCTGCTGCTCGGCAAGGGCAACGGCGACAAGGTCAGCGCCGTGGTGTCGGCGCCGCTGTTCGAGGAGGCGCTCAAGGGAGCGTTCGTCCTGGGGATCTTCCTGTTCCTGCGTTCGGAGTTCGACGGCGTGGTCGACGGGATCGTCTACTCGGGATTCGTCGCGGCCGGGTTCGCGTTCACCGAGAACATCTACTACTTCGGCCGCGCGTTCGCCGAGCACGGGTTCGGCGACAGCACCTCGCCGGGGGTGGTGGCCGCGTTCATCCTGCGTGGGGTGCTCTCGCCGTTCACGCATCCGCTGTTCACCGCGATGATCGGCATCGGGATCGGGATCGCCGCGCACTCGGCGTCGCGGCGGACGTGGATCCTGGCCCCGCTCGGGGGGTATCTCGCCGCCGTGGTGCTGCACGCGCTGTGGAACGGCTCGGCCACGCTGGGGACCGCGACGACCTTCCTCACCGTCTACTTCCTGGTGATGGTCCCGCTTTTCGCCGCCGTGCTGGTCTTCATCAACTGGCACCGCAAGCGGGAGCAGCGCATCGTCGCCGCCGCGCTGCCCGCGATGGTGGAGATCAACTGCGTGGTGGTGTCCGAGGTGGAGCTGCTGTCCAGCCTCACCGGCAGGCGCAAGTGGCGCAGGCAGGTCAGGTCGACCTCGGGCAAGCTCGCCGCGCGCGCGGTCAGCGAGTACCACAGCGCGGTCACCGAGCTGGCGTTCTTTCGTCACGCCATCGACCGCGGCACCAGCGGTCCGCACCCGCAGCTGCGCGAGGGCCACCTGATCGAGGCCGTGCGGCTGCGCCGGGCCGCCGCTGTCGAGGCCGCGGGCTCCGGCCGGTGACGTGGCGCAGGCGACACCGGCCCGGCCGGTGAAGCTGGTCACCTGCACGACGTGACGTCCGCGCGCGGCGGCTACTCTTCCGCCGTCGTCTGGTACCCGCATCGTCGCGGGACTGGAACGAGACTAGGAGCAAGTCCTATGCACGGATACAAGCCGTGACCCGGCCCGCCCGCTTGGCGGTCGGAGTCGTTTCGGCCGGTCGCGTGGGTGCCGTCCTCGGCGCCGCGCTGGGCCGCGCCGGGCACACCGTCACCTCCGCGTCCGCCGTTTCCGACGCGTCCCTCGCCCGCGCCGAGGCCCTGCTGCCCGGCGCGTCGATCCGCCCGCCCGACGAGGTGGCGCGCGACGCCGACCTGGTCCTGCTGGCCATCCCCGACGACGTCCTGGCGGGCACCGTGCGCGGCTTGGCCGCCGCAGGCGCGCTGCGCCCGGGGCAGATCGTGGTCCACACCAGCGGCGCGCACGGCGTCGACGTGCTGGCCCCGGCCGCCGAGCACGGCGCCCTGACCCTCGCGCTGCACCCGGTGATGACCTTCACCGGCCGCGCCGAGGACCTCGACCGGATCGCCGCCTGCTGCTTCGGGGTGACCGCGGCAGACGGCGACGCCGCGGCGTGGAGCGTGGCCGAGGCGCTGGTGGTGGAGATGGGCGCCGAGCCCGTCCGGGTCACCGAGGCCGCCCGCCCGCTCTATCACACCGCCCTGGCCCACGGCGCGAATCACCTGGTCACCCTGGTCGCCGAGTGCTCCGATCTGCTGCGTGCCGCCGACATCGCCACCCCCGAGCGGCTGCTCGGCCCGCTGCTGTCGGCCGCGCTGGACAACGTGCTGCGCCACGGCGACCGCGCGCTCACCGGCCCGGTCGCCCGCGGCGACGCGGGCACCGTCCGCAAGCACGTCGGGGTGCTGGCCAAGCACGCCCCCGAGTCCCTGCCCGCCTACCGGGCGCTGGCGGCCCGCACCGCCGACCGGGCCACCGAGTCCGGCCTGCTGCGCGCCGACCTGGCCGCGGAGATCCGCGCCGCCATCACCGAGGAGTCCGCATGACCGCCCCGCCGCGCTTCCTGCCCGGCAAGCTCAACGTCCTGAGCGGCCCGCAGGACCTGGCCCGCACCACGCGGGCGCTGCGCGCCACCGGCCGCAAGATCGCGTTCGTGCCGACCATGGGCGCGCTGCACGACGGCCACCGCGAGCTGATGCGTCGGGCCCGCCGGATCCCGAACACGGTGCTGGTGGCGTCGATCTTCGTCAACCCGCTGCAGTTCGGCGCCGGTGAGGACTTCGAGCGCTACCCGCGTCCGCTGGAGGCCGACCTCGACGTGTGCGCGCAGGAGGGCGTGGAGCTGGCGTTCACCCCGGAGCGGGAAGCGCTCTACCCGCCGGGCGCGCAGGTGACTGTCCACCCTGGACCGCTCGGCGACGAGTTGGAGGGCGCTGTCCGCCCCGGCCACTTCGCCGGGGTGCTGACCGTGGTGGCCAAGCTGTTCAACATCGTCCGCCCGGACTTCGCGCTGTTCGGGGAGAAGGACTACCAGCAGCTCGCGCTGATCAAGAAGATGGTGCGCGACCTCGACATGGAGGTCGCCGTCGTCGGTGTGCAGACGGTGCGCGAGTCCGACGGGATGGCGATGTCGTCGCGCAACGCCTATCTGGACACCGACCAGCGCGCCGCGGCGGTCGCGCTGTCGGCCGCGCTGGCCGCCGGGGCGCACGTCAGCGAGGGCGGCGGAAACGCTGTCGTCAACGCTGCACGCGCTGTCCTTGACGACACTCCGGAGCTCAAGGTCGACTATCTGGAGCTTCGCGGTCTCGATCTCGGACCCGCCCCCGACCGCGGCGACGCCCGGCTGCTGGTGGCCGCCAAGATCGGCGGCACCCGGCTCATCGACAACGTTCCGGTGCTCCTGGGCACCCCTGACCTCGCTCAGCACCAGTAGGAAGGGATCTCCTGATGATGCTCCGCAACATGCTCAAGTCCAAGATCCACCGGGCCACCGTGACCCAGGCCGACCTGCACTACGTCGGTTCGGTCACGATCGACCCGCTGCTGTTGGAAGCCGCCGACCTCCTGCCGGGCGAACAGGTCGCCATCGTCGACGTGACCAACGGCGCGCGCCTGGAGACCTACGTCATCGAGGGTGAGCGGGGCAGCGGGGTGATCGGCATCAACGGTGCCGCCGCGCACCTGGTGCACCCCGGCGACATCGTCATCCTCATCGCCTACGGGCTCATGGAGTCGGCCGAGGCCGCCGCCTACCAGCCCAAGGTGATCTTCGTCGACGCCGACAACAAGATCCTGCACGAGGGCGCCGACGCCGCGCACGCACCGGCCGACTCCGGTCTGTTCAGCGGCGCGGCGACCGCCGAGCCCCCGCCGAGACCGTTGACGCCGCCCGGCTCGACGCCCTGCTGGCCCACGAGAGCTGAGACGACGACCGTGCTGCTCACCATCGACGTAGGCAACACCAACATCGCGCTGGGGCTGCACACCGGCGATGGTGAGCTGCTGCGGGACTGGCGGATGCGCACCGACGCCAGGATCACCGCCGACGAACTCGCGCTGACCATGCGCGGCCTGCTCGGCGAGCACGCCGAGGAGATCACCGGCATCTCCGCGCTGTCCACCGTCCCCGCCGTGCTGCGCGAGCTGCGCGTGATGCTCGCGCAGTACTACGGCAAGGTGCCGCGGGTGATCGTGGAGCCCGGCGTGCGCACCGGGGTCCCACTGCTGGTGGACAACCCCAAGGAGGTCGGGCCGGACCGGGTGATCAACACCCTGGCCGCCCACCACCTGTTCAGCACGGCCTGCATCGTCGTGGACTTCGGCACGTCGACCAACATCGACGTCATCTCCGCCAAGGGCGAGTTCCTCGGCGGGGTGTTCATGCCGGGCATCGAGATCTCCGTGGACGCCCTGGCCGCGCGCGCGGCGGCGCTGCGCAAGGTCGAGATGGTGCGGCCGCGGTCGGTGATCGGGAAGAACACCGTGGAGTGCCTCCAGTCGGGGATCATGTACGGGTTCGCCGGGCAGATCGACGGCCTGGTCGCCCGGATCACCCGTGAGCTGTCCAGGACCGGCCACGGGGGACCGGTGACGGTCATCGCGACCGGCGGCCTGGCCCCGCTGGTGGTGGACGAGTCGATCTCGATCTCGCACCACCGGCCGGACCTGACGCTGCTGGGCCTACGCCTGGTCTTCGAGCGCAACAACTAGTCCGCCTCCCCGGAATTCTAGGTTTGGTCACCCGTCGTGCGAAAGGTGGCGGATAGGCGGCGACCGTGGTGCCGTGCCGTCGCGGTCCCCTTAGGTCGCGGTTGCCGCCTACCCAAGAGCGAAGAGCGCAGTTTGAGCGAGACAGGCCGAGTCGCAGGTGTTGCGGGACGACCTAGCCGGGCTTGAGGATCCGCCCGAGGCTGGCGAAGGTCAGCTCGACCAGGCCGGCCACCCAGGGCGCCGACACGTCGTCGTGGTTCCACAGGACGCCCAGCACACCGCAGGGGCGCAGCACGCGGGTGATCTCGGTGAGCGCGGGCTCGGCGTCGAACCAGTGGAACGCGCGTGACCGACCACCACCGCGTCCACCGACGCGTCGGGCAGCGGGATCCGCTCGGCCGTGCCGTGCCGGGCCCGCGCGGCGGGGTATGGGTCGCTCAGTTCGTGGCCGAAAATGTGTCGTCTACACATCGTCAGCTAAGGGGACCGTGACGGCACCGCGCCACGGTCACCGCCTATCCGCCACTTTTCGCACGACGGGTGACCAACCCTAGAATTCCGGGGAGGCGGACGAGTCGTAGGCTTCCTGCCGTGACTGAAGAGCTTCCAGACGCCGTGACCGCAGACGACCTTCCCGAGCAGATGCGGATCCGTCGGGAGAAGCGGGAGCGGCTGCTCGCCGCCGGAGTGGATCCTTACCCGGTCGAACTCCCGCGCACCCACAGTCTCGCCGACATTCGCGCGGCCTATTCCGAACTGCCGACCGACACCGCCACCGGCGACATCGTCGGAGTGGCCGGTCGGGTCATGTTCCTGCGCAACACCGGCAAGCTCTGCTTCGCCACTCTGCGCGAAGGTGACGGAACCGAACTGCAGGCGATGGTGAGCCTGAACAACACCGGTGAAGAAGCGCTTTCGGCGTGGAAGTCCGATGTCGATCTTGGTGACTACATTTTCGTCTCCGGTGAGGTCATCACCTCTCGTCGCGGTGAGTTGTCGGTTCTGGCCAATGAGTGGCGGATGGCGGCCAAGTCGCTGCGCCCGCTGCCGGTCGCGCACAAGGCGTTGAGTGAGGAAACTCGCATTCGGCAGCGTTATGTCGACCTGATCCTGCGGCCCCAGGCTCGGGAGACCGTGCGCATGCGCGCCGGAGTCGTGCGTTCGCTGCGGGACAGTTTCCACGAACGCGGTTACCTCGAGGTCGAGACGCCGATGTTGCAGACGCTGCACGGCGGCGCCGCGGCGCGGCCGTTCGTGACGCACTCCAACGCGATGGACATGGACCTGTTCCTGCGTATCGCCCCCGAGTTGTATCTCAAGCGGTGCGTGGTGGGCGGGCTGGAGCGGGTCTTCGAGATCAACCGCAACTTCCGCAATGAGGGCAGCGATTCCTCGCATTCGCCCGAGTTCGCGATGCTCGAGTTCTATGAGGCGTACGCCACCTACGACTCGATGGCCGCCTTGACCAGGTCGCTCATCCAGGAGGCCGCGCTCGCGGTCAGCGGCTCGCACGTGGTGACGCTGCACGACGACACCGAATACGACCTGTCCGGCGAATGGACGACGCTGACCATGTACGGGTCGCTGTCGGAGGCGCTCGGCGAGGAGATCACCCCGCAGACCCCCGCCGACCTGCTGCGCAAGCACGCGGCGACGCACGAGCTGAAGGTGGATCCGAAGCTGGGCCACGGCAAGCTCGTCGAGGAACTCTGGGAGCACCTCGTCGGTGATCATCTCTTCGCGCCGACCTTCGTCCGCGATTTCCCGGTGGAGACCTCGCCGCTGACCCGCCAGCACCGCAGTGTCGCCGGGGTGGCCGAGAAGTGGGACCTCTACGTGCGCGGATTCGAGCTGGCCACGGGTTACTCCGAACTCGTCGACCCGGTCGTGGAACGGGAGCGGCTGGAGGATCAGGCCCGGCTCGGCGCGGCCGGAGATGACGAGGCGATGCGCCTCGATGAGGACTTTCTGCGCGCGTTGGAGTACGGAATGCCACCGAGTGGCGGCGTCGGAATGGGCGTCGATCGGCTCCTGATGGCGCTGACCGGCCTCGGTATCCGGGAGACCATCCTGTTCCCCCTGGTACGCCCCGAATGACACGCAGGGGTATCCGGTACTAACGCATTGCCGAGGATTTGCGCTAACCTCCGGCAAGGAGTATTTATATCCGTGACGGCCGTGCACCCATTGGGCAGGCCACATTCACGCCCGGAGGAGACGCAATGGCTCAGAAGGTTACGGTTTCGCTGGTCGACGACCTCGACGGCTCGCAGGCCGCCGAGACCGTCGAGTTCGGTCTCGATGGCGCCTCTTACCAGATCGATCTGTCCTCCGACAATGCCGAGAAGTTGCGCGAAGCGCTTGCCGACTTCGTCGACAGCGCGCGCCGTTCCGGTGGCCGCAAGCGCGCGGTGAAGGTGGCCGTCGGCCGCGCGCCGCGGGCGGCTTCGGCCGATCGCGAGCAGAACCAGGCAATTCGTGAGTGGGCCCGCAAGCAGGGCATGAAGGTCTCCGACCGCGGCCGAATCCCCTCCGAGGTCCTCGACGCGTACAACGAACAAGCGTAACCAGGCAAGCTCAACGAACAAGGGGCCATCCGTGACGTGAACTGCTCCCCGGAAGTTGGACTGGTAATCCAGTTCCGTCTTCCGGGGAGCGGTTTGGTGTATCCAGGTAGTTCGTTGTCGGAGCGGCAGCGGGAGGCTGCTGTCGCGTTGTTCGAGGCCGGGTATGGCAGAGGCGCGGTCGCGACCCGGCTGGGTGTGTCCCCGGACGCGGTGGGACGCTTGCATGATCGTTGGAGGCTGCGAGGCGCGGGGGCGCTGGTGATGGTGCCGGGCAAGCGGTCGTTCACGTTCGAGTTCAAGCTCGATGTGGTGCGGCGGTTCGTCAGCGGTGAGGCGACCGCGATCGAGCTCGCGCGCGAGCATGACCTGTCCTCGCCCAAGCTGGTCGAGAACTGGGTGCGGCTGTATCGGCGTGAGGGCGCCGAAGCGTTGCGGCCCAAGCCGAAAGGGCGGCCGCCCGCCGGTGACACGCGATCGCCCGCGCCGGCGCCAAGCGAGCTGGAGCGGTTGCGGCGGGAGAACCTGCGGCTGTCCGCGGAGGTGGCCTACCTAAAAAAATTGCGGGCCTTGAGGGAGCAGGGGCGAGGGTGAAAACCCAGGTCATCGCCACTCTCAAGGCCGACTATCCGCTGCCGGTGCTGCTGGAGGTCGCCGGTGTGGCCCGGTCGACGTTCTTCTACCAGCAGGCCCGGCTGTCGCGCCCCGATCCGCACGCGGGTCTCAAGGCCGCGATCACCGAGGCGTTCGAGCAGGCTCGTGGCCGATACGGGCATCGGCGGATTCACCTCGTGCTGGCCCGCCAGGGCCGGCGGGTGGCCAAGAAGACCGTGCTCAAGCTGATGAACACCCTGGGCCTGGTCTGCAAGGTGCGGCGGCCGCGGCGGTATCGGTCCTGGCTCGGGCAGGCAGGCACGGTCGCCGAGAACGTGCTGAACCGCCAGTTCAGCGCCCAGGCCCCCGACACGAAGTGGGTCACCGACGTCACCGAGTTCCGCATCGCGGACCGCAAGATCTACCTGTCACCGGTGATCGACCTGTTCGACCGATCCGTCATCGCCTACACCCACGGCCCGTCCCCGTCGCTGGAACTGACGAACTCCTCGCTGCGCGAGGCCATCGCCACCCTGAACGCCGGGGCCACACCGCTGGTGCACTCCGACCAGGGCTTCCAGTACCAACACGCCTCCTGGCGCGCGCTGCTGGCCGACGCGGGTCTGCCGCAGTCGATGTCCCGGCGAGCCAACTGCCTGGACAACTCACTCGCCGAGAACTTCTTCGGCCACCTCAAGGAGGAAATGTTCAACCATGACACGTTCGGCACCGTCGAGGAGTTCACCACAGCCCTGGACGAGTACCTCGACTGGTACAACAACACCCGCATCTCCACCACGCTGAAGGGCCTGAGCCCGGTCGAATACCGAGCCCAGGCCCTCGCGCCCTAACCTTTACTTACGCAGTCCAACTTCCGGGGAGCGGTTCAGACGACGGATGGCCCCTTGCTCGTATTGGTGAATATTCGGCGAATCCGCGCTCAAAGCTTGCGGCTCAGGCGTGGACAGGTTGAGCACTCTCCGCCACCGGAGTCGAGCAGATAGTGGAAGCAGCAGCTTTCCCGGCGCCGGGTCCATTGGGTCGGGCCATCCGATTTCGGGGCGGGCCGCAGGTTCGACGCGGAGGTGAACGGCGCACGGCCCTCGCCCAGCGCGAGTGCGGCGTCGAGTACGCCAGCGCCCTCGTCGCCGCTGGTGCGGCCCGCCAGCCACAGCGCGCCCTCCAAGGCGTCGGTCGCCGCGGCCCACAGGGTGTGGTTGCCGAAGCGGACCTGCGGGCCGAAGCGGGCGATGAACTGGGCGGCGTGGGTGCGGAACCGGCCGCGCAGGACCGCGGCCAGAGCCTGTTCGTCGGCGACCACGACGGCCTGCGGGGTGCCCGCGGCCGGGTCGTCGGGCAGACAGACGAAGTACGGCGAGAGCAGCGCGATGGTGTCGGGGTCGGTCTTCTCCGCGTCGCGGTGGAAGGCCAGGTCGGACGGGCGGATCGACGGCACCCGGCGCTCATGGTGGAAGAGCAGGCCCGCTGCATACGCGGGGACCGAGAGGTACCAGGTCATCAGATACCCGGAGACCGTTCTATCGGGTGATTCTCCGTAGGACTCGTCCAGCCAGCCCGCGAGGTCGGCACGCCAGGTGGAGAATCCAGCCGGATCGTTCAGGAAGACCTCGCAGTTCATCCAGCCCGCGGGATCGGCGGGCAGGCCGAACCGGAGCACGTCGCGGTCGGTCTGGACGCTGTTGATCCGGTGCACGGAGGCGGCGAGATAGGCCTGGCCCAGGCGGGCGGCGGTCGTCATCGCGCCCCGGGGGTGGGATGCGGTCCCGTTCGCATCGGCGCCCCTCTCTTCTTTGGTGAGGCTTGCCTAACCTTACCGCGAAGATCGCGAACGCGCCTGTGACTCGGCTCATGGGAAGAAGGCCGTGTTCGCGCTCAGCGGACAACCCCCGTTTCGCGGAATCCGACCAGGCCAGCGCACGTTGTGGACGGTGAAGGGACCACCAAACGGCGGTTGGGCACGAAGTGGCACTGAGAGCTCACGCCCGGCCTACTACAGTGGTCCCACGGTGCTGAATCCACTAGAAGGAAGTGGAGAAGGGCCGCCGGCGCAGCAGTCAGGGAGTGCGAATGTTCGAGAGGTTCACCGACCGCGCGAGGCGGGTGGTCGTCCTGGCCCAAGAAGAGGCCCGGATGCTCAACCACAACTACATCGGCACCGAGCACATCCTCCTGGGCTTGATCCACGAGGGTGAAGGTGTCGCCGCGAAGGCGCTGGAGTCGTTGGGGATCGCGCTGGAAGGCGTGCGGCAGCAGGTCGAGGAGATCATCGGCCAGGGCCAGCACGCGCCGAGCGGGCACATCCCCTTCACCCCGCGGGCGAAGAAGGTCCTGGAGCTGTCGCTGCGTGAGGCGCTGCAGCTGGGCCACAACTACATCGGCACCGAACACATCCTGCTCGGGCTCATCCGCGAGGGCGAGGGCGTGGCCGCCCAGGTCCTGGTGAAGCTGGGCGCCGACCTGAACCGGGTGCGCCAGCAGGTGCTGCAGCTGCTCTCGGGCTACCAGGGCGGCGAGAAGGCCGCCGAGTCCGGCGGCCGCGGCGAGGGCACCCCGTCCTCGTCGCTGGTGCTCGACCAGTTCGGCCGCAACCTGACCGCGTCGGCCCGCGAGGGCAAGCTCGACCCGGTCATCGGCCGCACCAAGGAGATCGAGCGGGTCATGCAGGTGCTGTCTCGCCGCACCAAGAACAACCCGGTCCTCATCGGCGAGCCCGGCGTCGGCAAGACCGCCGTCGTCGAGGGCCTGGCGCAGATGGTGGTCAAGGGCGAGGTGCCCGAGACCCTCAAGGACAAGCAGCTCTACACCCTCGACCTCGGCTCGCTCGTGGCCGGTTCCCGCTACCGCGGTGACTTCGAGGAGCGCTTGAAGAAGGTCCTCAAGGAGATCAAGACCCGCGGCGACATCATCCTGTTCATCGACGAGATCCACACCCTCGTCGGCGCGGGTGCCGCCGAGGGCGCGATCGACGCGGCCTCCATCCTCAAGCCGATGCTGGCCCGCGGCGAGCTGCAGACGATCGGCGCCACGACGCTCGACGAGTACCGCAAGTACGTCGAGAAGGACCCGGCGCTGGAGCGCCGCTTCCAGCCGATCCAGGTCGGCGAGCCCTCCCTTGAGCACACCATCGAGATCCTCAAGGGCCTGCGCGACCGGTATGAGGCGCACCACCGCGTCACCATCACCGACAAGGCGCTGGTCGCGGCGGCCACCCTGGCCGACCGCTACATCAACGACCGTTTCCTGCCGGACAAGGCGATCGACCTCATCGACGAGGCGGGCGCGCGGATGCGCATCCGCCGGATGACCGCGCCGCCGGACCTGCGCGAGTTCGACGAGAAGATCGCCGACGTCCGCCGGGACAAGGAGTCCGCGATCGATGCACAGGACTTCGAACGGGCCGCGAAGCTGCGCGACAACGAGAAGCAGCTGCTCGGCCAGAAGTCCGAGCGGGAGAAGCAGTGGAAGGACGGCGACCTCGACGTCGTCGCCGAGGTCGACGACGAGCAGATCGCGGAGGTGCTGGCCAACTGGACCGGCATCCCGGTGTTCAAGCTGACCGAGGAGGAGACCTCCCGCCTGCTGCGCATGGAGGACGAGATCCACAAGCGGATCATCGGCCAGGAAGACGCGGTCAGGGCTGTCTCCCAGGCGATCCGCCGCACGCGGGCTGGTCTGAAAGACCCGAAGCGGCCGTCCGGGTCGTTCATCTTCGCCGGCCCGTCCGGCGTCGGCAAGACGGAGTTGGCCAAGACGCTGGCGAACTTCCTCTTCGGCGACGACGACGCCCTCATCCAGATCGACATGGGCGAGTTCCACGACCGTTACACCGCCTCGCGGCTCTTCGGTGCCCCTCCCGGGTACGTGGGCTACGAGGAGGGCGGCCAGCTGACCGAGAAGGTCCGGCGCAAGCCGTTCTCGGTGGTGCTGTTCGACGAGATCGAGAAGGCGCACCAGGAGGTCTACAACACCCTCCTGCAGGTGCTGGAAGACGGGCGTCTGACCGACGGCCAGGGCCGCACGGTGGACTTCAAGAACACCGTGATCATCTTCACCTCGAACCTCGGCACCCAGGACATCTCGAAGGCCGTCAGCCTTGGCTTCACCGGCGGCAACGACCAGGGGTCGAACTACGAACGGATGAAGAACAAGGTCAACGACGAGCTCAAGAAGCACTTCCGGCCGGAGTTCCTCAACCGCATCGACGACATCATCGTCTTCCACCAGCTCACCCGTGAGCAGATCATCACGATGGTGGACCTGATGGTCGCCCGCGTGGAGAAGCAGCTGAAGAGCAAGGACATGGCCATCGAGCTGACCGACAGGGCCAAGTCCCTGCTGGCCAAGCGCGGGTTCGACCCCGTGCTGGGCGCCCGCCCGCTGCGGCGCGCGATCCAGCGCGAGATCGAGGACCAGCTGTCGGAGAAGATCCTGTTCGGGGAGATCCAGCCCGGCCAGATCATCATCACCGACGTCGAGGGTTGGGACGGCAGCGACGAGCAGAGCCACGACAAGGCGACCTTCGTCTTCCGCGGCGAGCCCAAGCCCAGCAAGGTCCCCGACGTTCCCCCGGTCGAGCTGTCGGCTCCGGCCGCGGCCGACCAGGGCGGCGAGCCGGAAGCCGCTTCCGGCGAGTAAGGATCGGACACTTCGAGGGCGGTCTCCCCGGTTCGGGGAGGCCGCCCTCGGCGTTTGTCAGCCGGACGGCCCAACGACACCCCCGGACACGGTGAACGCGTCGCGCGGCCACGGCGGGCGCGTGGGGCATCCTGGACATATGGGCTTGCAGGAGGACCCGTTCGACTGGCGGGAAACGAAAGACGGCCAAGTACTGATCTCACGTGGGGGCCGCACGGTCACCACCGTGCGGGGACCCGCGGCCGCGGCACTGCTGGGCAAACTCGCCCGGACCGATGAGGACGGTGCGCAACAGCTGCTGGCACGCGCCACGGGCAACTACAAGCGGGGAAACGAGAGGCCGTGACGTTGCGACTCGACGAGGTACTCCACGAACCGGAACCCCCCAAACCCCGGCGTCGCTGGGTGACCGTGGCGGTGGGCTTCTTCGTGCTCGTCCTGTTGGGAATGACGGTCCTGCGACTCGGCGGGATCGACCGCAACCGGTACACCACGGCGATCCTCGCGCTGACCCCGTACCTGGCGGCCTTCGGCTTGGTCATCACCTTCCTGGCCCTGGCCCTGCGCAGGCGACTGTTGGCCTTCACGGCTCTGCTGATGGCCGTCGCCCTGGCCTTCATGCTCGTCCCGCGCTACCTGGCCGACGGCGAATCCCTGCCCACCGGACAGCGACTCCGCGTCATGTCCGCCAACCTCCTCATCGGCGGCGCCGACACCACCACCCTGATGCGATTGATCCGCGACGCCCGCGTCGACGTGCTGACCCTGCAGGAGGTGACCCCGCAAGCCTTGACCGCTTTGGACTTGGCTGGAATCCGCGAACTCCTCCCACACCGGGTCGGCAACGCTCTGCCGGGCGCCTCGGGGAGCGTGATCCTGGCCAAGGTCCCGCTTCGCCAGATCATCTTGATCGAGGGAACCCTGTTCGACCAGCCCGCCGCCGTGCTGGACCTGTCCGGCCAGACCGACGTCGAGATCATGTCGGTGCACGTGTGTCCACCGGTGGAGAACGCAGACGACCGCGCCCGCTGGGAGTCCGACCTGCGGAAGCTGCCGTCGCCGGACTCCAAAGGCAGGCCACGAATCCTGTCGGGGGACTTCAACGCCACATTGGACCATCGCGAGTTCAGCGCGGTACTGGACCGTGGCTACTCCGACAGCGCCGAGCTGATCGGGGAAGGCATGCGCCCAACATGGTCGCAGTTCCCTTATGGACCCCCGGTGACAATCGACCACGTACTGATCGACCGCAGACTGGGAGCCGCCGAGGTAAAGGTCTACGACCTCCCAGGCAGCGACCACAACGCACTACTGGCAGAGATCGCCATCCCAAGATCGCTTTGACATGGCACCCAAGACCGAGCCGGCCTAGTGAAGCCGCGCGTCGATCTCCGACAACGCCTCAACCGCACCCATCGGCAGCGAGACACCCCGCCCATGCCGAACCTCCGGCTCACGAGGATTGATCCGAATCAACGCACCAGTAGCCGCACTCGCAAGCTCAGCGTGACGACGGACAGTGGGGATGGCGTTGCCCGCTCCAATCTCGATGACTACAAGCTTTCTGCCGAGTTGCGCCCGGCGCCAGGTGGCGAGAGCGTCCAGATCACGCTGACTCCGATCAGGCACCCACGTGTAATCCCCGAACATCAAGATATTCGGCCGAGCCAGCGCACCACACGACGGACACTCCGGTAAGGGGCCGGTGGCACGCATGGTCTCCGGGTCGATCTCGATGTCCATCTGCGCATCCCAGATCGCGGACCGGCACGGCAGCAGGCACTGCAAGTGGTGGATAGACCCATGCACCTCAGCGACCGACGCGAACCCCGCCTTCTGGAACTGTCCATCCACATTGGACGTAAACGCCCGAGCGCCCCACCGCCGCAAAATGTCGAACCCCACATGCGGCACCGTCGACCGGTACAGACGCAGCCGATGCCCGTAGAAGCCCCAAGCCAGCTCAGGATCACTCCCGAAATGCACCGGGTCGGCGATCTCCACGAAGCTCAGACCCAGCCGCTCATACGGCGGGTAGGCCCGCCAGAAGCCCTCGTCCCCACGGAAGTCGGGCAAACCGGAGTCCACGCCCATCCCCGCGCCCGCGCACACCAGCACGGCGTCAGCCTCGCCGACTAAATCAGCCGCCTGGTCGAGCGCCGCCCTCACTCGGCCGCGCGCGGACCCGCGCTCTGCACCACCTCGAACTCCAGCAGGCTCGACCCGGTCGCCACCGGCTTCGCGCGCTGACCGGCGTGGGCCTCGCGGGCCGAGCCGGTGGCCCAGGCCTGGAAGTCCGCTTCGGTTTCCCAGCGGGTGTAGACGAAGTAGCGGGTCTCCCCGGCGGTCGGGCGCAGCAGTTCGAACCCGAGGAACCCGGGCTCACCCTCGACAGCACCCAGCCGCGCGGCGAAGCGCTTCTCCAGTTCCTCGCCCGCGCCTTCCGGGACCTCAATCGCGTTGATCTTCACCACGGCCATGCCCCCAGCTTAGCCGCGCTGTCGCGCGGCATCAGACCCGCCGCGTGTGGCACTCCTGACCGGCCAGACAGCCGAAGAACGTGCCGGTGAGGTCAGCGCAGTGTGCCGGGATAGAGGAACTCGTCCGCGGGCTGTTTCGCGTCGCGGAACCAGGCGTCGAAGAAGGGGCGGAGGTTCTGGCCGGACACGTTCGTCGCCAGGTCCTCGAAGTCCGGCCAACTGGCGTTGCCGTCCTTGTGGGCGGCGATCCAGTCCTTGAGGACCTTGCCGAAGGCGTCCTCGCCGATCTGGCGGCGCAGGGCGTGCAGGGCGAGCTGGCCCTTGTCGTAGACGGCGGTGAACTCGTTGCCCGCGCCCATGTCGTAGAGCTTGCGGTTCCAGAAGCGCGACCGGTCCTGGTTGCGCGCGACCTCGGTGCGATAGCGCTCATCGAGGTTGACGCCCTCCTTGGCCTCCGCCCAAAGCCACTGCGCGTAGGAGGCGAAGCATTCGTTGAGGCAGATGTCGGCCCAGGTCTTGACCGACACCGTGTCGCCGAACCACTGGTGGGCCAGTTCGTGGACGACGACCTCCAACTCGGCCCACTTGGCGTAGATCGGCCTGCCCTGGGTCTCCAGGGAGAAGCCGATGTTCTCGTTGAGGTAGATGCCGCCCGCCGCGCTCTGCGGGTAGGGGCCGAACTTGGTGCTGAGGAAGTCCAAGACCTCGGGCATCCGGGCCTGGACCGCCTTCTTGTCCTCGGTCCCCGGCGCGTAAGCGTTGACCACTGGGGTGCCGTCGGCCAGCGTCGAGCGCTCGAAGGTCCACTTGTCGATGCCGATGGTGGTCAGGTACGTCGCGATCCGGGTCGGCTCGACCCAGTTGTACGTCGTCCAGCCGCCCTCGGCCACCGCTGGCTCCTCGCGGCCGTTGGAGACCACGCTCCAGCCGTCGGGCACGCGCGCGGCCAGCCGGAACGTGGCCTTGTCGCTGGGGTGGTCGTTCACCGGGAACCAGTGGCTGGCCACGTGCGGCTCGCCCGCGGCGAACGCGCCGCCGGACTTGGCGATCTGCCAGCCGCCCGCGCCGAGGCCCTTGTCCTCGCTGGGCTCCGGCACCCCCGCGTAGCGGACCCTGGTGGCGAACTTGGCGCCCGCCGCGATCGGCGTGGCCGGGGTGATCACCAATTCGTGCTTGCCCTCGCGGGCGGCCTCGGCCGGCTTGCCGTCGACCTCGACGGAGGTCACGTCGAAGCCGATCAGGTCGAGGTTGAACGTGGTCAGCGCGCTGGTCGCGGTGGCGGTGACCACCGTGTCGCCGGTGAGCTGCTTGGCGGGTGGGTCGTAGCTGACCGACACGGCGTAGTTCTCCACGTCGTAGCCGCCGTTGCCGTCCTTCGGGTAGTACGGGTCGCCGATGCCGTCGGCCGACGCGGGGCCGGGCGCCACCGTTGTGCGGGCGGTCGGCGGTGCGACGGGGTCGGGCGCGGGGGTGCCGCACGCGGTGAACGCCACCGCGGTCAGCAGGACGCATGACACGCGCACGACCCGGTACATCTAGGACACTCCAACTCGTCGGGGAATCCCCATCATGGCGGGCACGCTGTGTTGTCAGGGTTGCTTTCGGGCAGACTCGGCGCCATGCGGGTCGAGTTCGGCGGCGAGGGACAGCCCATCCTGCTGCTGCACGGTCTGATGGGCCGGGCGAGCACCTGGTGGCCGGTCGCGGACTGGCTCACCGCCTACGGCCGCGTCGTCGGCCTCGACGCGCGGTCCCACGGCCGCAACCTGCACCGCGGCGGCCGGTGGCGCACGCCGGACTTCGTCGCCGACATCGCCGAGATCCTTTCCGAACTCGGCCCGACCGTGCTCATCGGACACTCGATGGGCGGGCTGCACGCGGTGGTCGCCGCCGCCGAACACCCCGACCTGGTGCGCGCGGTGGTGGCCGAGGACATGGCCGTCGACCTGCGCGGACGCACCGCCGACGGCTGGCGCGCGCTGTTCGACGCGTGGCCGACGCCGTTCCCGTCGCTGCGGCACGTGCGGGACTTCTTCGGGGTGCTCGGCCCCTACTTCGCCGAGTGCGTGCGCGAGGGGGACCGCGGCTACGAGCTGCTCTCCGACATCGACGACCTGTTCGAGATCGCGAGCGAATGGGGCACTCAGGACTATTGGGACAGTGTCGACAAGGTCCAGTGCCCGCTGCTGTCGATCGAGGCCGGGTACTCGATCATGCCGCCCGGCCAGCAGGCCGAGATCGCCCAGCGCGCGGGCGGGCGGCACCTGGTGGTCCCCGGCGCGGGCCACGTGGTGCACGTCGACGCGCCCCAGGTCTACCGGGGCGCCGTCGAGGCGTTCCTGTCCGACGTCCTAGGCCGCTAGAGGCGTGACCACGAACGTCGCCAGGCTCTCGACGGCCCAGCTTCCGGCTGGGCGCACCGCCGGAAAGCCCAAGTACACCCAGTACGAGCGGCATTCCGGCGGCACACCCAGCGGAAACCTGGATCCGCCGATAGCCCGACAACGTTCATGGACACGCCACTATCGGGTCGATCTCCATGGTCGCGGTGTCGATCACCGCGACCTGCCTGGCCCTGGCACGGATCGCCGGGACGGGGAACACCGTGCCGAACCCGGTGACGACCTCGGCCTCGGACACGCCTTGGACCAGCGTGCAGTGCGGCATCCAGGACCCGGGCAGGTAGTACGCGTTCGGGTTGCGGACCTTGCCCGCGAGCACGTCGTGGACGGCCGAGTGCACCGCCAGCAGCTCGGCGTCGGTCACGGCGGCGAGCATCAGCACGTTCTCGCTGGCCGAGAAGGTCGACAGGGCGGCCAGCCAGATGCTCGGGATGGACAGCAGCCCGAGGTCGGCCCGCAGTGCCGAGCGGGTCTTCTTCGGGATGTCGGTGGCCATCGCCAGGGTCAGGTGCGGCGGGAACTTGCGCGCCGATGGCAGGCCCGTGGCGTCCAGCCGGGCCCACAGCGCCCGGATCTCGGCGTCGGCCTGCTCGTCGAACAACACCACCACACCCTGAGCCATGCGCATTAGATTATCCGTCGAGCAACGCCCGCCAGTCGCGCGACTCGACCATGGTCCGGCCGCCGAGGGCCTGGGCGGCGCAGGCGGCGTGGCTGCCGTCGGCGGGGTCGACCCGGCGGACCAGCGACGGCCACGCCGCGGACCCGATGAGGCCGCTCTCGTCCTCGGTGTCGGTCCCGTAGCAGGTCTCGCCTGCCACGCCCGCGCGCGCGGCGTAGCGGCTCATCGCGGCGAAGGTGGACGCGCCGAAGACGCCGTCGGTGGGCAGGTCCTCGCCTCGGTCGCGCAGCAGGTGCTGGGCGGCGAGCACGCGGGCGCCGGTGTCGCCGGGGCGCAGCAGCGGCCAGCTGTCGGGCTCGACCACCGGCTCGGCCAGCCGCTCGCCGACCTTGGCGCGCAGCTCCGGGAGACGGCGGTAGAGCACGTCGCCGGGGCACTGGGTGCTGGAGAAGTCGCGGTGGCCGCGGATCTGGGTGGGCTTGATGCCGTACTCGCGGGCGATGAACGTCACCAGCTCCACCAGCGCCGCCCACTGCTGGTCGGGCATCGTGGCCGCGGTGTAGAGACCCTCGTTCTCGATGCCGATGACCTGGCTGTTGCGGTTGGCGACGTTGGCGCCCTGGACATGCTTGGTCCCGGTGCGGACCGCGTCGAGGCTGCCGTGCCTGCCCTCGGTGATGTGGCCGCCGCGGCTGTTGGTGAACTGCTGGCCCGTGTCGATCCAGCCCCGGCGGTCCATGTGGTAGTTCTGGATGGCCCTGGACAGCTTGAACGCGTGCGGCCGGGAGAAGTCGGTGGTGTTCGGCGTGGCGGTGTGGTGCACGACGATGAACGTCGGCGGGTGGTCCAGCAGCGCGATCGGCTCGGCGGGCAGGCGGGCACCCCAGGACGTGGTGTCCCAGACGGTGAAGTCGGCGGCGGCGGCGGTGCCCGCGGGCAGGGCCGTGGCGGCGATGCCCAGGGTGACACCGGTGCGGAGCAAGTCGCGGCGAGTGAGGGCCAAGGCGGCCTCCCAAGGTCAGTGTTCGCCGGGCAGCGCGAACAGTCCGTCGGTCGTCTGCTCGACCAGGCCGTCGACCAACAGCGAGTCCAGGCACCGGTCGCGCTGTCCAGGGTCAGGCCAAACCTGGTCGAGGCGCGACTTGGCGGCGGGCTCGGCCGACCCGCGCAGAACGTCCAAAAGCAACCCCCGGACCTGCCGGTCGGTGCCCGCGAACCGTTGGGGCGCTTTGGAAGGACCGGTGTAGGCGGGCCGCCCGGCGCGCTGCCATGCGCACGTGGACAGCACCGGACAGTCCACACAGCGGGGTGAACGCGCCGTGCACACCAAAGCGCCCAGTTCCATGAGCGCCGCCGACACCCGCGCGGCCTCGGCGTCGGCAGCGGGCAGCAGCGCGTCGACGTCGGCGAGGTCGCGCGTCGTGGACGGCGGACCGGCCTCACCTGCGCCATGGACAGCCCGCGCGACCACCCGGCGGACGTTGGTGTCGACCACCGGCGCGCGCCTGCCGTAGGCGAACGCGGCCACCGCCCGCGCGGTGTAGGCGCCGATGCCGGGCAGCGCGAGCAGCGTGTCGACGTCGGCGGGGACGACGTCGCCGTGGTCGGCGGCGATCACCCCCGCCGCGGCGTGCAGCCGCAGCGCCCGGCGCGGGTAGCCGAGCTTGCCCCAGGCCCGCACGACCTCGCCCTGGCTCTCGGCGGCCAGGGCGGAGGGCACGGGCCAGCGGGCCAGCCAGTCCTGCCAGATCGGCTCGACCCTGGCGACCGGGGTCTGCTGCAGCATGATCTCGCTGACCAGCACACCCCAGCCGGTCGTCGCGGGCTTCCGCCATGGCAGGTCGCGGGCGTTGGCGTCGAACCAGTCGACTACGGCTATGACGTCCATCGCCTCGATAAGTTAGTCGACTTCGGTAAGCAGAGCGGTGTTCACGTCGTAGACGAAGCCGCGCACCTCGTTGTGCAGCAGGAACGGGCTGCGCCGCACCCGCTCCATCGACTGCCGGACGCTGTCCTTGACCTCGCGGAAGGCCTCCACGGCCCACGGCGGGCGCAGGCCGGTGTCGCGTTCGAGTTCGTCCTTGAAGTCGTCCTCGGTGATCGTCGCCAGGCCGCACAGGGTGTGCTGCATGACGATCACCTCGGTGGTCTTGAGGCGCCGCTGGCTGATCGCCAGGGAGCGGATCACGTCGTCGGTGACCACGCCGCCCGCGTTGCGCAGGATGTGCACCTCGCCGTGCTTGAGACCGAAGACGTCGAACACCTTGATGCGGGCGTCCATGCAGGTCACCACGGCCAGATGCAGGCTCGGCATCGGCGTCAGGATGTTCGGAGCACCGTGGTCGGGTCCGTCGAGGTGGCGCTGGAGCAGGTCGTCAGTGGCGGCCATGGGCACCTCCGGGTCGTGGGACGATGTGACAGAGATTGGAACGCCCCTCTCGAGGTTCGGACAAGGCTGAATAGACGAATCTCACTGATTGTGGACGAACTGGGAACGCGACACCGCCCGATCGTGGGGGGCGAATAACATCGCTGTGGGTGGTCGTGGCGTTACCGTTTCCGGGGTGAACGACCCATCCGGACCAGTCTCGCGGGGTGTGTACTTGCGACGGCGCGCGTACGCCGTCGGAGGTTCTGTGCTCGGCGTGGTCGCTCTCGTCTGGCTGATCGGCGGCTTGATCGGCAGTGAGGCCGACCCGGAGCTGCAGGGCATCCTCGCGGCGATCCAGTCGAGCGTGCCGCCGTCGACGGTGTCGAGCCCGCCCGCGTCGTCGAGCACCGCGCCTCCGTCTTCTGGCGAGACGTCGCCGCCCGCCGCGCCGACCACTCCGCCGCCACCGCCGCCCGACCCGAACCTGCCGTGTCCCGACGCGGCGATCGGGGTCACGGCGGAAGTGGGCGCGCCCGCCTACCGGGTGGGCCAGCGGCCCGCCCTGAAGCTGATCGTGACCAACGCGGGGCCGGTGCCGTGCACGCGTGACGTGAGCGACGAGGCTCGGCAGCTCGTGATCACGTCCCCGGACGGCTCGGTGCGGGTTTGGTCCAGCAACGACTGCTACTCGCCCAAGGGCCCCGAGCCGCGGATCTTGCAGGCCGGGGAGCGTTTGGAGTTCGCGGTGAACTGGGCAGGCCGAACATCGGCGCCAGGCTGCCCACGCAAGCGCACGACGGTCCAGGCAGGCGTCTACGCCGTGACACCGCACTTGGGCACCCTCGTGGGCCCCGCGGTCCCGCTGACCCTCACCGCGCGGTAAACCGGCCTACGGGCCGAACCAGCGCTCCTCGATCGTCCTAGGCGGCGCCGACGTCTGCCCGATGATCAGCTCGGTGTCCAGCGTGATCTCCCGCGGCCGAGTCGGGTCGGGACTGGCGAGCAGCAGCTTGCCCGCGGCCTTCCCCTTCTCCAGCACCGGCTGGCGCACAGTCGTCAGACCGACCCGCTCGGCCTCGGTGATGCCGTCGAACCCGGTGATCGTCAAGTCCTGAGGCACCCGCAGCCCACGCCGTTTGGCCTCCGTCATCGCACCCAGGGCCAGGATGTCCGACGTGCAGATCAACGCCGTCACGTCGCGATCCGCGTCGAGCACCTGGGCCGCCGCCGACGCCCCGCTCGCCGTCGTGTGGTCGAACCGCTCGACGACGGGGATCCTGGCCCAGTCGACGCCGACTCTGGTGAAGGCCTCGGAGAGGCCAGCCAGTCGGGTGCGCTGGACGTGGAAGTGGGCTTCCTGCTGACGCTGGATCGCGGCGAAGCCGTCGTTGCGGTCGCGGGCAAGGCGCATGCAGATCACACCGACGCGGCGGTGGCCCAAGGTGATCAGCTCGTTGGCCAGCCGCATGATCGCGCCGCGGTCGTCGATGCCGACGCGGTCGACTCCCTCGACGGTGGGCTGGTCGGCGACCACGGTCGGGACCGGTCGCGACAGGACCGCGGCCAGGTGGGGGTCGTCGTCGGGTACCGAGTAGACGACGAAGCCGTCCACACCGGCCCGGTGGACCGCGGCGACATCCTCGCGTTCGGGGTTGACCGGCACCAGGTGCAGGCCCTGGCCCGCGCCCTCGCAGGCCAATGCCAGTCCTTCGAGGAAGCCCAGGGCCGCCGGGTCACGGAAGGCGTAGGAGAGATTCTCGGTGAGCAGCAGGCCGACCGCGCCCGCCTTGCGGGTGCGCAGCGACCGCGCGACCGGGTCGGGACCGGGGTAGCCCAGCCGCCGGGCGGTCTCCAACACCCGCCTGCGCAGCTCGGGTGAGAGCTGGTCAGGGCGGTTGTAGGCGTTGGACACCGTGGTGCGGGACACCCCGAGTTCCGCCGCCAGCGATGCCAGCGTCGCAGGTCGTCGCACATGCATAGACCGGGCCATGGAGCTGACCGTAACGGTTCAGAACCAATTGCAGAAGTCCGGCCCGTGCTCTCCGGGTCCGGCGGGGGTCACCCAGTCGAGTGCCCACAGGCGGCTTTGGTGACGTATGCTTCCAATCGACAACGGTTTCCATTGTCGACCACCTGCGCTGATCGTCCCCAGGAGTGCCCATGACCATCCGTCCATCACGTTCCGTCGCGGCGGGCGTCGCGGTCCTGACCCTGCTCGGCGTGACCGCGTGCGGCGAGCCGTCGACGGTGGCCTCGGAGCAAGGCAAGACAGTCGTGGTCACCTCGACGGTCGTGTGGGGCAGCGTCGTGCGGGCGATCGGCGGTGAGCGGGTCGCGGTGCGGTCGATCATCAGTGATCCGGCGGGCGACCCACACGGCTATGAGGCCAAGCCTGCCGATTCGGCGGCCTTCCAGGGCGCCAAGCTCGCGGTGTCCAACGGTGGCGGCTACGACGACTTCTTCGCCGGGCTCGCCAACACCGCGGGCGGCGACCTGCGCAAGATCGTCGCGGTCGACTCGAATGAGAAAATCGCGGCGGACGGCTCCGGGCGCGACCACGCCAACGAGCATGTCTGGTACGACTTCCACACCGTCGAGGTGGTCGCGGGCCATATCGCCGACGAGCTCTCGGCCGTCGACCCGGCCAACAAGGCCGAGTTCGCGGCCAACGCAGAGGCCTTCGGCAAGAAGATCGAGGAGTTGGCGGCCAAGGCCGAGGCGATCGGCAAGGCGAGGCCGGGCGTGAAGATCGTGGCCAGCGAGCCCGTCGCGGGCCTGCTTCTCGAACACGCCGGGTTGACCGACGCCACGCCGGAGGAATTCGCGGAGGCCATCGAGGAGGAGACCGACCCGCCCGCCGCCGCCGTCGCCGCGACCGAGGCGCTGGTCACCGAGAAGCAGGTGGCGGCGCTGATCTACAACGAGCAAGCCGAGACCCCGGTGACCAAGTCCATCAAGGACAAGGCCGTCGCCGCGGGCATCCCGGTGGTGACCGTGACCGAGACGCTGCCACCCGGTGTGACCAGCTACCTTGACTGGATGACCAAGCAGGTCGAATCGCTCTCGGGAGCCTTGGCGGTGGCATGACGGTAGACCGAGGTTCGCGCACGGAAGCGACGCCCACAGCCGACGTCGCGGCCCCGGCGATCTCCCTGCGCGGCGCGCGCCTGTCCTATGGGGACCGTCGGCTGTGGGACGGGCTTGACCTCGACGTGCGGCCCGGCGAGTTCATCGCCGTGCTCGGGCCCAACGGGTCGGGCAAGACCAGCCTGCTGCGGGTCCTGCTCGGCCTGCAGGAGCTCAGCGCGGGCACGGTCACCGTCGCGGGCGCGGCGCCCGGCAAGGGCAACAGCCACATCGGCTACATCCCGCAACAGCGCGCGCTCGAACCGAGCCTGGCGCTGCGCGGGCGCGACCTGGTCGGGCTCGGATTCGACGGCCACCGCTGGGGCATGGGCATCGCGGGCAGGCGCGCGCGGGCGGCCAGGGTCGATGAGGTCCTCGCCGAAGTCGGCGCGACCGGGTTCGCCGACCGGTCTGTCGGCCTGCTCTCCGGCGGTGAGCAACAGCGGCTGCGGGTGGCCCAAGCGCTGGTCAACGACCCGCGGGTGCTGCTGTGCGACGAGCCGCTGCTGTCGCTCGACCTGGCGAACCAGGCCGCGGTCAGCTCCCTGATCGACGCCCGCAGGCGCGCGGCGGACACCGCGGTCCTGTTCGTCACCCACGAGATCAACCCGATCCTCCCGCTGGTCGACCGCGTGCTCTACCTGGTCGACGGCCGCTTCCGGGTCGGCTCGCCCGAGGAGGTCATGACCTCGGCGACGCTCACCGCGCTGTACGGGACCACCGTCGAGGTCGTGCGCGTGCGCGGCCAGATCCACGTCATCGGGGCACACAGCGACCTGTGCGAGGACACCCCGCACCACCACGGAGAACACTGACGTGGACAATATCTTCGACTTCGAGCTGACCGCGACGCTGCTGCGTTTGGACTTCGTCCTCGCCGCGCTGCTCGCGGCGGCGGTCCTTGGGCTGCTCGCGGGTGTGCTCGGGCCGCTGATCGTCAGCCGGAACATGGCTTTCTCTGTGCATGGGACGAGCGAACTGGCTCTGACCGGCGGCGCTGCGGCGCTTTTGCTGGGCTGGGACATCGGCGGGGGTGCGCTGGCGGGTGCCATCGTGGCCGCCGTCGTGCTGGGCCTGCTGTCGCGGCGCAGTTCCGACTACGACTCGGTGATCGGCGTGGTGCTCGCCTTCGGCCTGGGGCTGGGCGTGCTCATGCTGTGGCTCTACCGGGGCCGCGCGTCGAACAAGTTCGGGCTGCTCACTGGGCAGATCGTCGGTCAGGACTTCGCCAGCCTCAGCCTGCTGATCGGCTGCGCGCTCGGGGTGTTCGTGGTGCTCGCGGTGATCTATCGGCCGTTGTTGTTCGCGAGCGTGGATCCTGAGGTGGCTCGGGCCCGGGGGGTGCCGACCACGCTGCTGGCGGTGGTCTTCGCGGTGCTTGTGGGGGTCGCGACGGCGCTGGGTGTGCGGACGGTGGGGTCGTTGCTGGTCTTGGCCCTGATGGTGACGCCTGCCGCCGCTGCCTGCCGGGTGACCGCCAATCCTGTGCGCGCGACGGTGTTGGCGGTGGTGTTCGCCGAGATCTCGGCGGTGGGCGGGATCGTGCTGTCGCTGGCTCCGGGGGCGCCGGTCAGCGCGTTCGTCACGGCGATCTCGTTTTTGATCTATGTGGTTTGTTGGATGATCAGCCGGTCGCGGCGGCTGGTTCGCGCTTAGTGCAGCAGTAGCAGGACCTGTAGTTCGCCTACCAGGCCGCCGATGAATGCGCCGACGGCTATCAGTTTCCACTCGTCCTGGCGGAATGCGGGGCGTAGTAGGCCCTCGTATTCGATGCGGGTCAGGCGGTTCATTTTGGTGGCTATGGTGTTGCCGATGTCCAGTGCCTCGGTGGCGTAGGGCTCGGCGCGGAGGGCGGTGTCGCCCAGGTAGGTCATGGCTTTGTCCGCGGCGGCGTGTTTCATTTCCTGGAAGCGTTTGGTGCCTACGGCTATGGCGACGAAGGGTTTGGCGATGCTGGCCTGTTCGTCGACGGTCTTCTGGACGATGCGCTGGATCATGGTGAGCAAACGGTCGGACTTGGGGCCGCGCAGGATGCCGTCGATGATGTTCGGGACGGTCATGACCTCGCGCGCCACCAAGTCTCCGTATTGTTTGGCGACCTCATTGCGGCGGCGTTGGAAGACGCCCTGGAAGGGGAAGATGCCGAGGATTCGGGTGCGTTCGCGGGGAAAGAAGACCAGCTTGATGGCCAGCCAGTCGGTTACCCAGCCGATAGTCGCGCCGAAGATTGGGAGGATCAGCGGTTCCTGGGTCAGGCCCCAAACGATTGTCTGGACTATGCCGAGGGCGAAGCCGAAGTAGATGCCGCAGCGGGCGATGAAGGCCATTTCCGGGCGGGAGATGTCGCGGACCAGGCGGACCAGAAGCTCAGAGTCGCGCTGGAGGGCGTCAACGGCGACCTGTTCGACGTCGAGGACCTCGCCGATGTCGGTCTGGATCTCGTGCATGATCTTCTTGACCATGACCGGCGCCCCGGCCTGCACCTGTTTGATGATCAGGTCCTGGGCCAGCACCGGCAGCATCTCCCAAAGCTGCGGGTGGTAGCGCTCCATGACGTCGCGGGCGATCTCCTCGATCGTCATCAGCAGCGGGCCCTGGATGCGCCGGGCGACCTCGTCGGCGTCGAGGCGGTCGGCGATCTCGCGCGGGTCGATCAGGCGGGTGGTGATCAGCCGGGCCGAAATCCGGATCATCCGCGCCGAGCCGCGTGGGACCACGCCCTGCCAGCCGAGGTAGGGCTTCCAGACGCCGACGAAGGTCAGCGGTCGGAACATCATCTCGATGGCGACGCGCTTGGTCACGTAGCCGATGGCGGCGGCGATGAACGGCATCGAGACGTAGACCGGCCATTGGGCCGCGAAGTCCTGGATCACGCGACCCTCCTCGGCTACTGGCAGGTAGATTAGCTCAGTGCAAGATCAGCAGGACTTGCAGCTCGCCGACCAGGAAGCCGATGATCGCGCCGACGGCGATCAGCTTCCACTCGTCCTGTTTGAACGCGGGTCGCAGCAGGCCCTCGTACTGCAGCGGGGTGAGCTGCTGGATCTGTTTGATGATCGTGTTGCGGATGTCGAGCGCGTCGGTCGCGTAGGCCTCCACGTGCCGCACGGTGTCGGGCATCCGCTCGATGGCCTTGCGCGCCGCGGCGTGCTTCATCTCCTGGTAGCGGCGGGGGCCGACGGCGGCCACGACGAACGGCTTCACCACGCTGATCTGGCTGTCGATCGACCGCTGGACCTCGCGCTGGATCATCGCGTAGAGGCGGTCGGACTTGGGCCCGGTGAGGATCGCCTCCAGGACATTGTGGACGGTCAGGATCTCCTTGGCGATGAGGTCGCCGTAGTCGCGGGCGACCTCCATCCGCCGTTTCTGAAACATGCCCTGCCAGCCGACGCCGAGGAACTTCCTCTCCTGCCGGGGGAAGAAGATCATCTTGAGCGCGAGCCAGTCGGTCAGCCAGCCGGTGAGCCCGCCGAAGATCGGCATCACCCACGGGTTCTTCGTCAGTGCCCAGGTGACGAGTTGGACCAGGCCGATGACGAAGCCGAAGTAGATGCCCGACAGCGCGATGAACCGCATCTCCGGCTTGGCGGTGTCGCGGATCAGCCGGTTGAGCATGGCCTTGTCGCGCACCAGGTTGCGCACCGCCATGTCCTTGACGTCGAGCACGTCCTCGATGTTGTCGGCCAGCTCCGCCATCAGCTTCTCGACCATCCGCGGCGCCTCGGCGCGCACGCGGTCGAGCACGAGCCGCTGGGCCCGGTCGGGCATCAGCTCCCACAGGTTCGGCTGGTACTGGGCCAGCAGCTCCCTGGTGATCTCGTCGACGGCCAGCTCGATCGGCTCGCGCAGCTCGGCGGCGACCTTCTTCGGGTCCAGCCGGGCGAAGATCTCCTTCGGGTCGATCAGGTTGGTCGTCATCAGCTCCATGGCCACGCTCGCCATGCGGTGCGCGTTGCGCGGGATGACCCCCTGCCATCCGACGAACCCGACCCCGACGAACTCCACCGGCTCGTACATCATCTCGATGGCCGCGCGCTTGGTGATGTAGCCGATGATCGCGGCGATGAACGGCATGGACACGTAGACATGCCAGTGCGCGACGAAGTCCTCCGCGATGGCGTGCCAGTCCACCTGTGCCCCTCCTCGTCTCGAGGCTGAGCATCGCACGCTGACCACCGCGCCGAACGGGTGACCAGCGAAACCCAGCCAGGGTTAGCTGATGCCGAGCGTGTACCCGCCGCCGCGGTAGGCCACGACCCGGAAGACCGCTGGACCACGCAGGCGGACTTCCGACGGTGCGGTGGTCCGGCGTGGCGGTCAGGGCGTCATTTGGTAGATCGGGCCTTCGTAGACGAGGCCGCCCGCGGTGTCGAACGCGCGGCCGTTCGTGGTCCGCACGGTGTCGAGGTCGAATCCCCGGACGGTGTAGGCGAAGGTCCCCGCACGCGTCGCCGCGGTCACCACCGTGCCGTCCGGCATCAGGATCTCCACGCGCGCGACATCCGGAGCCGCGTATCCGACCGCGGTATAGCCGATTGGGGCGTCGGGTAGGCCCAAGCCGTGCCCGTGGGTGCGGCCGATCTTGGCGTCGGCCGGTTCGGGCGGTTCCGTTTGTATCGAGCGGAGGGTGTTCCCGTTGAAGCTGTTCGTGCAGAAGCCCAGGCTGCCGTCCGCGGCGGTCGCGGCCACGGAGAACCCGCCTGTGATGTCCCGGACCATCGCGCCCGGGCGGATCTTCGTGCCGGGGAAGTCGCACACCGCCAGGGTCGCCGCCATGAGTTCGCTGTCGCCGATCGGGTTCGCCACCCCCGCGACGGAGTTCCCAGCCATGGCCACCGCGAGCGCGGCCACCGCGGTCACACTGACAATTCCGGCGACGATGCGGTACAAGTGTTCTCCCCAGGTTCGCCCGTGAGTAAAGCACCTGGATTGGCTCTCAGAATTGGTAATACAAGAACGGGCTGAACGTGCCGGTAGCCACCAGAATCGTCGCCCACAGCAGGCCCGGCCCCATGACCGCCACCCGCAGCGCCGTGGCCATGCGGCCGCGTGAGGACTCCAGCAGCGGGCCGGTGACGGGGCTCGCGGGCATCACCATGATCACCAGGGCGACCAGGAGCACGACGAGGACCTGGTTGCCCAGGGCCGCGTCGACCTGGTCGGTCAGTCCTTGGAAATCGGGCAGGAGCATGTGGCCGATCATGACCAGGGCCGAGCCGAGGTCGGCGGCGCGGAAGAGGACCCAGCCGACGACGACCAGGACGATCGTCAGCGCGCGGCGGGCGTAGCGGCGGATCGGGTCGGTGGGGGTCTGGTCGAGGCCGTAGCCGCGTTCGACGATCAGCAGCGCGCCGTGGAAGGCGCCCCACACCAGGAAAGTCCAGTTGGCGCCGTGCCAGAGGCCGGTCAGGATGAAGACAGCGCAGAGGTTTCGGTAGGTCTTGGCCGCGCCCGCGCGGTTGCCGCCGAGGGGGATGTAGACGTAGTCGCGGAACCAGCGGGACAGGGACATGTGCCAGCGGCGCCAGAACTCGGTGATGGTGACCGAGGAATACGGGCGGGCGAAATTCTCCGGCAGCCGGAACCCGAGCATGCGGCCAAGGCCGATGGCCATGTCCGAGTAGCCGGAGAAGTCGAAGTACAGCTGCAATGTGTACGCGATCGCGCCGAGCCAGGCCACGGCGAAGGTCATCTGGTCGGCCGGGGTGGCGAAGCACTGCTGGACCAGCGGGCTCAGCGAGTCGGCGATGATGACCTTCTTGCACAGCCCCAGCGCGAAGCGCGGGAAGCCGGACGCGACGTCGTCGAGGCGGTGGGTGCGGACCTGGGGGAGTTGATCGGCGATCTCCCGGTAGCGCACGATCGGGCCCGCCACCAACTGCGGGAACATCGCGATGTAGGTGATGAACGCGACCGGCTTGCGCAGCGCGGGGCGTTCGCCGCGGTAGATGTCGACCACATATGAGATGTGGTGGAACGTGTAGAACGAGATGCCGATCGGCAGCAGCAGGTGGACCACCGGGAAGTCCCCGCCGAGCAGCCTGGCGAAGCCTGCCAACTGTTCGGTGGCGAACCCCGCGTACTTCCACACCACCAGCACCGCGACGTCGAAGGCGACCACCGCCACCAGCACCCGCCACCGGCGCCGCCGGTTCGTGTCCCACTCGTCGGCTTCCAGGTACGGGCCGACGAGGAAGTTCACGGCCATGCAGACCAGCAGCAGCAAGGTCGTCGGTCCGGCACCCGCGGCGTAGAACAGCAGGCTGGCCGCCGCGATGATCCCGTTGCGCCAGTGTCTCGGCGCCAGCAGCACGCCCGCCAGCACGATCGGCGTGAAGAACCACAGGAACAACGGACTGGCGAACGACACTTTCTTGCCCCCTCGACCGGCAATCGCCAAGACCTTAGCCGACCTCGTATCAACCGGCCCCGAATGTCGGTTTCCGGTGATGAAATCGAACACGGGGCTCAGACGCGCCCTGAAGGGGTTGGTCATCCTGTCCGCTGTCGCCGACGCGGTGGCCACCGCGTCGGCGGCCACCGCCGCGAGCGAGACTGTCACGCCGAAGACCTGGTCCTACACCGACAGCCGCGCCGTCCACGAGACCAAGACCGGCCCGGACGCCCCGGTCGGCGCCCGGGTGGTTCCGAGGAGACGTACTACTTACTTCTCCGTCGCGCCGTAGGTCAGACGCGGCCCGCCGCTCGGCGGCGGCGGGCCACCTCGGCCAGGACCACACCGGCCGCGACAGAGGCGTTGAGGGAGTCGACGCCCGCGGACATCGGGATGGACACCGTGGCGTCGCAAGCCTCGCGGACCAGGCGGGACAGGCCCCGGCCCTCGGAGCCCACGACCACGACCAGCGGCGACGTCGCCAGGGTCAGGTTGTCGAGTTCCATGGTGCCGTCGGCGTCCAGGCCGATGATCATCAGGCCCTGGCTCGCCAGGTCGCGCAGCTCGCGGGTCAGGTTGGTCGCGATGGCCACCGGAATCTTGGCCGCGGTGCCCGCGCTCGTGCGCCACGCCACGGCCGTGATGCCCGCGCTGCGGCGCTGGGGGAGCAGGACGCCGTTGGCGCCGAACGCGGCCGCGGAGCGGATGACGGCACCGAGGTTGCGCGGGTCGGTGACACCGTCGAGGGCCACGATCAGCGGCGGCTCGTCGCCGACGGTCTCCAGCAGGTCGTCCGGGTGGGCGTACTCGAACGGCGGCACCTGCAGGCCGAGGCCCTGGTGCATCGCGCCGCCGGTGAGGCGGTCGAGTTCGGGGCGGGAGACCTCCAGCACCGAGATGCCCCGGTCGGCGGCCATGCGCACGGCGTCGGCGACCCGGTCGTCGGCGTCGATTCCCAGCGCCACGTACAGCGCGGTGGCCGGGATCTGCGCGCGCAGGCACTCCACTACGGGGTTGCGGCCCGCGACGATCTCGTTGGTCGGGCGGTCCTTCGACTTGCCCTGGTCGCGCCGGGTCTGGGCGTTGGCCTTGCGATACGCGTGGTGGCCGGGGCGCTCCTCGGCCTTGGGCGTGGGTCCCTTGCCCTCCAACGCCTTGCGTCGCTGTCCGCCGGAGCCGACGACGGCACCCTTCTTGGAGCCCGGCTTGCGCATCGCGCCTTGGCGCCTGGAATTGCCTGCCACGTCAGTCCTTCACTGTCCACAGCGGACCGCCGGGGGTGTCCTCGACGGCGACGCCCGCGTTGAGCAGGCGGTCTCGAATGGCGTCGGCGAGGGCGAAGTCCTTGTTCGCCCGCGCACGCTGGCGCTCATCGAGCAGATCCTCGACCAGCGCGGCGACCGCCGCGCGCAGCCCGTTGTCCATAGTGGACCGGTCGGACCACCTGTCGGACAACGGGTCCAGGCCGAGGATGTCGGTCATCCCGCGCACGGCGGCGGCGGCCTCGCGGGCGGCGGCGTCATCGCCGTCGTCCAGCGCGGTGTTGCCGACGCGTACCGCGTTGTGCACGGCGGCGAGCGCGGTGGGGGTGGCCAGGTCGGCGTCCATCGCGGCGACGAACTCATCGCTGGCCGCGCCGACCTCAACGGTCCCGGTGCGCTGGGTGATCTTGCGAAGGAAGGACTCGACGCGCTGGTAGGCGCGCACCGACTCCTCCAGCGCGGGCTCCGAGTACTCGATCATCGACCGGTAGTGCGGGCCGACCAGGTAGTACCGCAGCTCCTGCGGCCGGACCCGGTTGATCATCTCCGGGATCGACACCACGTTGCCAAGCGACTTCGACATCTTCTCGCCGCTCATGGTGACCCACGCGTTGTGCATCCAGTAGTTCGTGAAGCCGTCACCGGCCGCGCGGGACTGGGCCTGCTCGTTCTCGTGGTGCGGGAAGACCAGGTCGAGACCGCCGCCGTGGATGTCGAACCGCGGCCCGAGGTACATCGAGGCCATGGCCGAGCACTCCAGGTGCCAGCCCGGCCTGCCCGCGCCCCACGGCGACGGCCACGAAGGCTCACCGGGCTTGGCGCCCTTCCACAGCGTGAAGTCGTGGTGGTCGCGCTTGCCGTCGGCCACCGACTCGCCCTGGTTCCAGTCGTCGAGCTTCTGCCCGGACAGCTCGCCGTAGGCGGGGTACGACGGCACCGAGAAGTACACGTCACCCTTGGCCGCGTAGGCGTGACCCGCGTCGATCAGTCGCTGCATCAGCTCGACCATCTGGGTGATGTGCCCGGTCGCGCGCGGCTGGATCGTCGGCGGCTCGCAGCCCAGCACGGCGTAGGCCTCGTCGAAGGCGCGTTCGTGGGTGGCCGCCCACTCCCACCACGGCCTGCCCGCGGCGGCGGCCTTCTTCAGGATCTTGTCCTCGATGTCGGTGACGTTGCGCACCAGCGTGACGTCGCTGCCCTGGTGGGTGAGCCAGCGGCGCAGCACGTCGAAGTTGAGGCCGCTGCGCACGTGTCCGATGTGGGGGATCCCCTGCACTGTCGCGCCGCACACATAGATCGAGGCCGCCCCGGCTTTCAGGGGGGTGAACTCACGCAGGCCACGGGTGGCGCTGTCGAAGATGTGCAGGGACACGGTGTTCTCCTGTGGGGAATGTCAAAGCTTACGGGAAATGGTACGGGCCGCTGCTCAGGCGGCGAGCCCGTGTGTTCGCAGCGCGGTCAGCAGCGCGTCGTGGCGCACCTGCGTCGCCTGCGGCTCCACCCGCTCGAACCGACAACCCAGTGCGGTCGCGCCCGCGTCGGCCGACAGGTCGTCGCCGATCATCAGGGCGTGCTCCGGCGCGACGCCGATGCGCTCGCAGGCGGTCTGGAAGATCTTCGCGTCGGGCTTCATGACGCCCTCGACGAAGGACAGGACATAGGTGTCGACCAGATCGGCCGCACCGTGGTGGGCGAAGACCGGCTCGATCTCCCACGCGATATTGCTGACCACCGCCACCGGGATGCCCGCGGCTCTCAGCGCCGTGAGGGCGGCGACGGTGTCCGGGTAGGGCTGCCACGAGTCGGGGTGCTGCACGCGGTCGTAGAGCGTCTCGGCGACGCCGGGGCCGATGTCCATGCCCGCCGCGCGCATGGCGGCCAGGTAGACGGTGCGATGGGTGTCGGCGTCGAGGTCGCGGCGGTGCCAGTCGGCGCGGAACTCGGCGGGCAGGTGCTTCGACGGGCCCGCGGTGAACACGGCGAGCAGTTGGGCCTGCTGGGCCTCGGTGACCGGGGTGCCGTCGGCGTTGGTCAGCCCGCGAACCCAGGCGGCACCCAGCTCAAGGCGGAAGAGGGTGCCGGAGAAGTCCAGGAGGACGCCACGCACTTGGCCGCCTCCCCTGGGTGCACGGTCTTGGTCCAGCGACCGGGCCCGCTCGGTGACCTGGTTGCCGTGGTCGGCACCGACTTTACTGGATCTCGATGATCAGCGCGGTGGCGACGGCGGCGATGCCCTCACCACGACCCGTCAGGCCCAGGCCGTCCGTCGTGGTCCCAGAGACCGATACCGGGCCGCCGACCGCGTCGGACAGCACCCGCTGGGCCTCCGCGCGCCGCTTGCCGATCTTGGGTTCGTTGCCGATGACCTGCACCGCGGCGTTGCCCACCTGCCAGCCCTCGGCGCGCAGCCGAGTGCGCACCTCGGCCAGCAGGGTCACCCCGGACGCGCCCGCCCAGCGCGGGTCGCCGGTGCCGAACACCGCGCCAAGGTCGCCGAGTCCCGCGGCCGACAGCAGCGCGTCGCACAGGGCGTGGGCGGCGACGTCGCCGTCGGAGTGGCCCGCGCAGCCGTCGACGCCGTCCCACCGGAGCCCGGCGACCCAGCAGTCGCGACCAGCCTCGATCGGGTGGACATCGGTGCCGATGCCGACTCTCACGACCCCTCCTCTGCGGCTTGCCGCGCCGCGCCCGGTCGATCGTAGGATTGTTCAACAAGTGAACGTTCGGTTTGTAGGACGATCGCTTCGGCGACGACGAGATCGAATGGCGTTGTGATTTTCATCGCATAGGCGTGGCCGGGCACGGTCGCGACCGGAACGCCAAGCCGCTCGACCAGTCCGGCGTCGTCGGTCGCGGAGTCCGCCAGCGCGTGCGCGGCGACCAGCGTCGCGGTGTCGAACCCTTGGGGCGTCTGGACAATCCGCAGCGCGGACCGGTCCGGCGTGGCGACCACCACGCCGTCGGCGTCGACCTGCTTGACCGTGTCGGCCATCGGCAGCACCGGGATCACCGCGCGGGCGCCCGCCTCGACGGCGTCGACCACGGCGCGGATGACCGAAGGGGGAGTGAACGCGCGGGCGGCGTCGTGCACCAGCACCACACTCGTGTCGGGAATCACGCCGAGCGCGTGCCGCAGGGCCAGCCCGACCGAGGCGGTCCGGTCCGCGCCGCCCGCGACGACGTCGGCGGCCAGGCCCGCGTCGGCCAGCAGCTTGGCGGTGGCGTCGACCAGGTTGGCCGGGGCCGCGACGACGACATGGCGCACCCGGCCCGCGTCGAGCAGGCCACGCACGGCATGGATGAGCAGCGGTTCCCCGCGCACCTCGACAAGCGCCTTGGGCACAGCGGCGCCGAGACGTTCGCCGCGCCCGGCGGCGGGCACGAGCGCGACAACACTCATACCGGGCACCGCGAGACGCACGCACATCGAGACGACAGTTCGGAGCCATGACCGAGCCCCGCGCGACGGCCACGGCCATCACTCGGGGCGCCGGAGCCGAACTGCCGCCTCGGCACGCTTGGGGATGTCATGCAGGTCTCAATCGGGCTTCCGGGAGTGGCCCGGTCGGACGTGCGGTCAGACTGTGGCGGTTGCCAGGACCTCGTCGAGCAGGACCTCAGCCTTGTCTTCGTCGGTGCCTTCGGCCAGCGCTAGCTCGCTGACCAGTATCTGCCGAGCCTTGGCCAGCATCCGCTTCTCGCCAGCGGACAGACCTCGATCCTTCTCCCGCCGCCAGAGGTCTCGCACCACTTCGGCCACCTTGTTCACGTCGCCGGAGGCGAGCTTCTCGAGGTTGGCCTTGTACCGACGCGACCAGTTGGTCGGCTCCTCGGTGTGGGGAGCACGCAGGACATCGAAGACGCGGTTGAGGCCCTCTTGACCCACGACATCCCGCACGCCGACGATCTCGGCGTTGTCTGCGGGGACGCGAACCGTGAGGTCACCCTGCGCGACCTTGAGGACGAGGTACTGCTTTTCCTCGCCCTTGATCACGCGGGTCTCGATCGCTTCGATGAGTGCGGCACCGTGGTGCGGGTAGACGACGGTCTCTCCGACCTTGAAAACCATGTGTCCTCTGCCCCTTTCGCTACGGTCATCTTAACACGTGCTCCCTTGTTCACGAGAGGGGAGCGGTGTGGGTCTTCGCAGGTCAGCGGGCAGATGATGCGATGGACGGGGGTTGACAAGTCGCGCGTGTCTGTACTCAACCCTTATTTCGGGTGATGGTGATCCCGGCGCGAATAGATCCACTGTGGACGTGATTGTGGCCGGGCGTTGATCGGGGTGTCCGACCACACGTGAGCGCGATTCGTTGTCCCGGCTACGCTTCCGCTCGACAGTTGGATTGTCCGCACCAGACGCAGGAGCTCTCGTGAGTCGTGCACAGCAGAACTCGACCGGACGGCTGCGCCTCGCCCCGGCCGCGCTGGGACTCAGCCTGGCCGCCGTCCTGAGTGCCGTCGGCTGCAGTGCCGGGCAGATCACCCAGACCGATTCCCAATTGCCGGCTGTCAACGGCGCCATGTCGCAGGTCGGAAACCTGGCCGTGCGCGACGCCGTGCTCGCCTACCCGCACGGTGGGTTCTACCCCGAGCACGCCGACGCCCCGCTCATCCTCACCATCGTGAACTCCGCCGCCGCCGCCGACCAGCTGGTCGAGGTCAGCACGCCGTTCGCGGACGAGGTCGAACTGGTCGGTGACAAGAACCTGCCCGGCGTCGCGGCGCTGAAGGTCGGCACCCCGGGCGAGGAGGCCAAGGTGGAGGCGCACTCGTCAGCCGCCCCGACGCCGACCCCCACCGCCACCCCGTCCGGCTCGGCCACGCCGTCCGGCTCCGCGTCGGCCCACCCGACGAGCGAGGCGCACGCCACCTCCGCCGCCCCGACGACCAAGCCCGCGGCCAAGGTCGAGGTCGGCAAGCTCAAGATCATCCTCGTCGGGCTCAAGGAGAAGCTGTACCCGGGTCGCCTGATCCCGGTCACCTTCGTCTTCGCCAAGGCGGGCTCGATCACCGTCGAACTCCCCATCGGCTCCCCGAACGCTCCTCGCGGCGCGGCGGACCATTAGATCTGTCGGGGTGGGCCGCTAGCTTGATCTCGTGGCCAAACCTGCGAAGCCGAGTTACCGCTGTTCCGAGTGCGGCCACGGCGTCCCGAAGTGGGTCGGGCGTTGTCCCGAGTGTCAGGCGTGGGGCACGCTCGCCGAGGTGGGTGTCCCCCGCGCGGCGCTAGTCAAGATCACCGCCGGGTTGCCCAGCTCGCCCGCGCGCCCGATCGCCGAGGTCGACGTCGAGTCGGCCAAGGCGCGGCGCACCGGAGTCTCCGAGCTGGACCGGGTACTCGGCGGCGGGTTGGTCCCCGGCGCGGTGGTCCTGCTGGCAGGTGAGCCCGGCGTGGGCAAGTCGACCTTGCTGCTGGAGGTCGCCTACCGCTGGGCGGCGCGCGACGGCGAGTACGGGCCGACGCTGTATGTGACCGGTGAGGAGTCCGCGGGCCAGGTCCGGCTGCGCGCCGAGCGCACCGGCAACGTGCACGCGTCGATGTACCTGGCCGCCGAGAGCGACGTCTCGGCCCTGCTCGGCCACGTGGACGCGGTCAAACCCGGCCTGCTGGTGGTCGACTCGGTGCAGACCATGGGCTCGCCCGAGGTCGACGGCACCCCCGGCGGCGTCACCCAGGTTCGGGCCGTGACGGCCGCGCTCGTGGCGGTGGCCAAGGAGCGCGGGCTGCCGGTGCTGCTGGTCGGCCACGTCACCAAGGACGGCTCGATCGCGGGCCCGCGGGTCCTGGAACACCTGGTCGACGTGGTCCTGCACTTCGAGGGCGACCGCCATTCGACCCTGCGCCTGCTGCGCGGGGTGAAGAACCGCTTCGGCGCGGCCGACGAGGTCGGCTGCTTCGAGCTGGTCGAGAGCGGCATCGTCGGGGTGACCGACCCGTCCGGCCTGTTCCTCAACAAGCGTGAGACGGCGGTGGCGGGCACCGCGGTCACGGTCGCGGTCGACGGCAAGCGGCCCATGGTCGGCGAGGTGCAGGCGCTAGTGTCGAAGTCGGCCCTGGGCACTCCCCGCCGCGCGGTCAGCGGCCTCGACTCGTCCCGGATCGCGATGATCCTGGCCGTCCTCGAGCGCCGCGGCGGCGTGAAGCTGGGCGACGCGGACGTGTTCGTGGCCACGGTCGGCGGCATGAAGATCACCGAGCCCGCCGCCGACCTTGCCATCGCCCTGTCGGTCGCCACCGCGGCGCGTGACGTCGCGCTGCCCAACGACTTGGTGGTTGTGGGCGAGGTGGGCCTGGCGGGCGAGGTGCGCCGGGTGAGCGGGGTGCGCACCCGCCTGGCCGAGGCGATGCGGCTGGGGTTCACCAAGGCCCTCATCCCGCCGGACTGCGGCGACGTGCCCGACGGCATGCAGGTGCGCGTTGTGCCGGACCTGGGCTCGGCGATGAGCAACCTGCAGGTCCTGCGCCCCTAGGGCATGTCCTGCGGATCATGGCGGGCGGTATCCGCGCCCGCTTGGCCCCTGGCCGCACCGCGGGAACGGCCACGGACAACCAGTACGCGACCGTCCCCGCGGCACGCCCAGGAACCAAGCGGATCACGGATCCCACCCACCATGATCCACAGGACACGCCCTAAGGCGTCACGCCGAGGTCCCGCACGATCACCGGCTCGGCGTACCAGATCGCGCCGGACCGGATGGGCGTGCCAGTGGCCCTGTCCTGGGTCGAGTACTGGACCTCGACGAGCCTGCCGGTGCCGGGATCGAAGTAATACGTCGAGCGGACGGCCCCACTCTTGGTGACGATGCTGATCGCGGTGGCGTCGGCCTGTTTCGTGGTGTGCGCGAGCCGGTGGAATTCGACGTCCGGCAGGTAGCTGACGGTCTCCAAGATCAGCTTGCGCTCGTGCGCGCTCGCCAGCGGCGAGCCGAGGCGCTGTAGCAGGTAGTTCGCGGCGGTTGACTGGGCGTCCGGGGCGTCGCCGTAGCGAATCCGCATGGCCTCGTACTGCGCGGCGGGCGTGGCCGCCAGGGTGTACTCCATGATCTCAGCGCCCCGAACCTGGCGGATCTCCGTCGGGGTGGTGCCGTTGCCGCTGGTGCGGCTCAGGTACTCCTGGCCGTCCAGCGCGGGCCACCAGATCTCGTTGACCGTGCCCAGCGGGCTGCTCGACCTGTTATCGGGCAGATCGGTGGTGATCAGGTAATAGATGTACTGGCCTGACGGCACCGTCGGGTCGAGGATCTTGTCCGCGAGTTCCCAGGCGTTGTTCAGCGGTTGCGACGGCAGTGGCGGCAGACCGCCTTCGGGGCGGATGACCGAGGGCTGGGCGCCGACATCGTGGGTTGTGCCGCCGCCGCGCAGGAACACAACGGCGGTTGCCGCCACGGCCACAAGCACGATGCCCGCCGCGAGCGCGAACACCCGGCCGCGGCGGTCAGGTTCGGCGGGTGGGACGTCGACCAGCCTGGTCACCACCGCTTCCCGGGGTTCGGTGGCGGCCAGCAGCCGCGCGCGGCCATCGGCGAACGCTTCGTCGGTCATCGAGGGCACGGCGGCGCGGAGGTTCGTCAGGAGGTCGTCGAGGTCAGGCATCGGGGGACTCCAGGTGGGCGCGCAGGGTGGTGCGGGCGCGGTGCAGGCGGGTGCGGACGGTGGCGACCTTGACCTCCAGCGCCGTGGCCACCTCAACCGGCGCCAGCCCGGCCCACGCGACCAGCAGCAGGACATCGCGTTCGACGTCGCGCAGGTCGGCGATGGCGCCCGCGAGTCGGCTGACCTGGGCTTGGGCGTCGACGCGGGCGTCGGTCGAGTCGGTGGGGTCGTGGGTCTCGGCGGACGCGCTGCGGGCCATGGCGCGCAGGTGGCGGACCTCGCGGCGGCCATGGCGGCGGCACAGGTTGGTGGCGATGCCGAACAGCCACGCGCGGGCCTCGCCCAGGTCCGGCCGGTAGGCGTCGCGGCGTTCCCAGGCGATCAGGAACGTCTCGGCGACCAGGTCGTCGGCGGTCGCCGGGTCGAGTCTGCGGGCCAGGTAGCGGTGCAGGTCGCGGGCGTGGGCGTCGTAGAGGTCGGTGAGCGCGGCCGCGCCGTGTGGACCGGTCAGGTCCGGCCGGTCCCCCGAGGTGGTGCTCGCCATCGTCACACCTGTACTTGCCCGTCGCCCCGGCGAGCGTTCCGGGCTAACCCGCCGCGGCGATCAGGTCGTCGCCGGGCAGCTCGATGCCCATCGTCCCGCCGGGGTTGACGATCAACGTGACGCCCGCGAGCGCCGGAAGCAGACCGCGGCCGGTGGCCTGCTTCGGCAAGGTCACGGTCGGCGGGACGTAGCCGGGGCTGGAATACACGACGAGGAACCGCCTGCCCTGCTCGTCCACACCGACACGCAGGCCGCCCGCGCCGTCGGTGTCGAGGATGAAGTCGGCGTCCAGCGAGGCGGAGAGGATGCGTTCCTGCGGCAGCCAGCCCGCCGAGACGAAGTTCAGTACCAGCTCGAAGTCCGTTCGCGGCGCGGGGAATCCCCGTCTTGTCGGGCCGGGAAGGTACTGGTCGTTACGGAAGGTTTCTCCGGTCAGCTCGCCGTTCTCGTCGGCCCGGTACGCGCCGAGCAGAGCGAAGTTCGGCGGTCCTTCGATATGACGTGGATCGACATCCGGGTCGGCGCACCACACCCAGCCGCCCGGGTTGCGTCGGGCCTCGGCGCGCAGGGCGTCGGTGACCGGCGGCAGTTCGGGTAGGTCGATCTCCTCGACGTCGCCGGTTTCCAGGAAGGTCGCGATCGGCGCGGAGAGAAGGTAGAGCCTGCCGCCCGCCGCCCAGCCCGCGAAGGTGGCGACCGAGGCGCCACACGTGACGATGGCGGACGCGGCGGCGATCAATGCCGGGGTGATCAGCGACGAGATGAAGTCGGCGATCGTCTCGAACACCAGCGCGCGCAGTTCGCACACCAGGGCGCCGGACAGAGCGTAGATGGCCGCCGTTCCGTCCATAGTGGACCCAAGCGCGCCGTACTCCGCTGCCAGTTGGTCCATGTTGACGCGGAATGCGTCGCTCGCACCGCCGGTCCAATCATCCATTGAGGACACATCTTGGCGGTGTTCGCGGGCGATCATCTTCATCTCCAGCGCCGCGGACTTGAGTTGGTCGACTTTGCCATTGATCTCGTCGGGGTTGCCCAGCAGCGCGTCGAGGGGTTCGCGCAGGAAGCTGACGTGTTCCAGCAGCCAGCCGATCCCGGCCGACAGGATCGCGCCGAGCGGGTCGCCGACGGAGGACACCACGTCGACGACCATCCCGGCGCCCGCGAGGGTGGCATCGATGACGTCGATTCCTTCGCCTTGCGCGTCGGATGTCAGCGCGGAGATGAACCCGTCGACGCTCTCGACGACCCCCGCGCCGGACGACCACGTGGTCGAACTCGCTTCCTCGGACACAGTTCCCCCCAGAACTTGCGCTTGAAGATCGACTCGTCGCTGAAGTCGCCGTCGTCGTCCCGGCGGGGCGCGGGCGCGCGCGACGGGGGCGCGGGCTGTTCGTCCTCGGGGCCGAACTTGTGGCGGGGCGCGAGGTTGACGGCCTCGTCCTTCTGCTCCGGCTCCGGCAGGTACTCGGTGATCATCTGGTACGTCGGCGAGTCCGCGCCGTTGACCGACTCGAACGCTTCGGCGACGTTCACCGCCGCCGACCGCTGTGCCTTGCGGGCGATCGACATCAGCTCGCTCGACAGCTGCGTGTGCGACTTGCCCATCGCCGCCGCCGTGAGCCGGATGTCGGTCAGCGCGCCGGTCGGGCTGACCGTGATCGTGACGGCACCGTCGTCGGAGGCCGCCGTCGCGCCCGCGTGGTCGAAACTCTGCTGGAAGGTAGCCGCTTTGGCCCGTGCGTCGGCGATCGTCGCGTCGAAATCGCGCATCCACTCTTCCGGCGTCTTCACCAGGTCCTCCCCGACTCAAGTGGGCCCAAGGCTCCCACACCAGAGCCTGCCGGGTGGCCGGATCGCCGCATCATCCCTCTTGCGTGCGCTCCCGCAGATAACGGGTGTGGTCGGCCTGCTTGCGCACGTCGGTGTCGAAGAACTGGCCCGCGACCGCCTTGGCGTCGACTTCCAGGAGCCCGAGCTGGGCGACCAGTTCGTCGGCCGCGCTGGTGCCGTTGACCTTCTTCGCCACCGCGAACCACCACGGCAGGTTCAGGTACGTCTGCACCGCCAGCGGGATGTCGGTGCGCACCAACCGGGTGACGCCGTAGGTGGCGTCCGCGTCGAGGTCCGGCCGAGCCAGCAGCGACCCGAGCACGTCGGCGAGGGCCTCGACGTGCGGGGTCGCTTCGGCGGGCACCCGCGCCGCGCGGATCTTGGCGACCAGCGAGTCCAGTTCCTCCCGCAGCGAGGCCAGATCGGTGGTCAGCACGATCTTCTCCGGCGGCGCCGCGAGCGCGCCGACCAGGTAGAGGCCGACCACGACGACCGGCCACACCCCGCCGACCACGCCGAACACGTGCAGCAGCACGCCAAGGAGCCCGAGCGCCGACCCAACTAGGTTCTTTGTGGAACCCAGATATCTACTGATAGCCACGGATCTCCCGGAATACGTCGGACAGCGCGCCGTCGCGCGCGTCGAAGACCCGGCCGCCGGTCTGCGCGGCCACTCGCTCCAATTCGGACTTGTCGCCCTCGCCGAACACCACGCTGAACACCGGCACGCGCTTGAGTTCGGCCTTGCGGGACTTGTGGTTGCGCTCCCAGTCGTCGATGTCGGACCCGTTGGAGTTCTCGCCGTCGGTCATCAGCACGATCGAGGTGAACTTGTCGGCCGACAGGTTCCGGTCCAGAGCCGAGTACGCGGCGTCGAGGCTGTCGTAGATCGCGGTGCCGCCGTTGGCCTTCAGGCCGCGGGCGAACTCGCGGATGCGCTCCAGCTCGGTGTCCTGGCCGGTCTCGGGGATCACGAACGTCACGGGCTGCTCCGGGCCGGAGTTGAACGGCAGCAACGTGACCTCCTCGCGGCCGCGGAACTTGCGGTAGCGGCCGATCAGGTCGTCGCTGGCGCCGGTCAGGCCGGCGACCGCCGAGCGCAGCGCCTCGATCCGGTCGCCGCTCATCGAGCCGGACGTGTCCAGCACGTAGAGCGTGCGCGACGGGCGCCGGATCTGGTCGAAGTAGGCCGACAGCAGCGCGTCGAACGACTCCTGCTTGGCCGGGAACGGCAGCTCCACGAGGATCTTCTGCTCGAACTCCCCGTTCAGCGCCACACCGGGCACGGCAGGCCTGCGCTTGGTCACGTCCATGATGGACTTCTGCGTTTCCGCGCCGCGCAGGTAGTCGCCGAGCTTCTGATGGTCGGCGCGAGCGGCGTCGCCCGCCGAGGTCAGCAGGGTCAGCGGGTAGTCCGCGGTGACCACGCCGTCGAGCGGGTAGATCAGCTTCAGCTTCTCGGGCAGCTGGTTGTTGAGCGTCAACAGGACTGACTCGTAGTTGATGATCCCGTCGATCTTCTCGCCGGGATCGGCGCCGGTCACGCGACGCTGGTAGGCCTCCGACAGCCAGCCCGACGACCCGGCGCTCATCGCCTGCGCGGTGAAGAACTTCTTCAACGCGGGCGTGACCCCGGCGACCTGTTCGGCGGTGATCGCCCGGCCGGTGCCCGCCAGCGCCGACGCGACGCCGACCAGCGCGGAGAACCCCGAGTTGGACGACGACGGGTCGGTCATGCCGTAGCTGAACGACTTCGCGCCCGCGGCGTTGGCGATGTCGGCCCAGGTGACGGGCTTGTCGATCCAGCCCAGCGCCTTCGCCTTGGACTCGGCCAAGCCGAGCACGACCGGCGAGGCCATGATCTTGGTCTGATTGCCCAGCCTGCGGGCAGCGTCGGGCAGCCCTTCGAGGTAGCGGTTGCTGGAGAACCAGACCGCGTCGTAACGGCCGTCGGTCGAACCGCCCGCAAGCGCTTGCGCACCTTCGATCGTCCCGGAGAAGGTGAACTCGACCCGCACGCCGGTCGCCTGGGCCGCCTTGTCGAGCACAGGCTGGAGGTCGGCGAGTTCGCTGCCCGCCAGGATCCGGAGCTTGCCCGGCTCGGGCGGCGAGATCGGCTTGGCGCTGTCCTCCGAACACGCGGTCAGCGCCAGCGCGAGCGCCGCGATGGTGGCGAGCTTCCTCATGAGTCCCCCTCGTGCGACCGGCTGAGCCGGGTCTCGGCGCGGCGCAGTTCGTCCTGCAGCGCCGACACGGTCGTGGCCATGTTCGCGGTGGCACCCGCGCGGTAGTCGTCGATGGCGTCGATGGCCTGGTAGATCTGGTCGAACGACTCGCGGATCGCGGCGACGCCGACAGCGGGGTCGGAGCTCATCTTGCGGATCTCCGCGCCCTGCAGCGAGAGCAGGTGGCCGTTGGCCTTGATCAGCCCTTCGGTGGTGCCGCGCAAGGCGTTCATCTCGTCCAGGACCTCGCGCTGGTTGGCCAGCGCGGCACTGATGACCAGCGCGACCTGCAGCGCGGAAACCGTGGTCGACGCGGCCCGCTCGACACCACGGATCAGCTCGTCGTTGTTGCGCCGCACCAGGTCCAGCGCGAGATAGCCCTGCGCGCACACGGCCAGCTGGGTCAGGATGTCCTGGTGGCGCTGGCGGATCGGATGCAGCGCGTCGGACCGCAACGCCTTGGCGCGCAGCGGATCGGCGAAGTCGAGCACACCCGCCTGCCGGTCGACGGCGGTGTCCACGGCCTCGGCCAGCGCGACGGACTCGGACAGCTTCGTCATGTTCTCCCACAGCCGCGCCCGTTCGCCCTTGATCGCGGCGTTGTCGCGGAGCAACTGGTCCTGGCGCGCGCGTAGGTCGAGCACGAGCCGGTTGACCGGGGTGTTCGCGGCGCGGTAGCGGTCGAGGAGCCGCTTGGCGTCGTTGCCGAACGGGATCAGACCCAGCAGTTTCCGTTGCGTGGTGGGGAAACCGGACGGATCGAGGTCGGTGACCGTGCGGCGCAACTCGGTCAGCGTCGTGGTGACCTGGACGCCGGGTGGGGTCTTGAGGGACCGGTCGAGCAGGGTCGACGCGATCGACGCGGCCACCCGCATGTCGGCCTCGCCGACGGCCAGCAGGCCGTCGATCAGGTCGGCGAAGTCAGGGGAGCGCGGGTCGAGCGCGGCGAGGTCGGCGGTGAACTTCTCCGCGCGGACGACCGCGGCCGCCCGGACCTTGTCGTCCAGGGGGATCAGCCCGGCGGCACGTTCCACCGGCACCGGCTCGACAGGATCGGGCGGCGTAAGGACAAAGTCGGTCATCCGGCCACCTCGCACGCTCGGCGGTCGCTAGCAAGCTCGCTCATCCGTACTGCTTCCCAATGGCGTCGAGCATGCGCTCCAGCGTCTCGAACGAGGGTGGCTCGACCACGTCGATCAGGTCGGCCGGGGCACGGTCGCCGACGACCTCGCGGAAGTACTTCGGGTCGTTGGTGCGGAACCCGAGTTCGGCGGCCAGCTTGGCGAGTTCGGGGTCGCTGGTCAGCAGCTTGCCGACCTGGTCACCCGCGCCCTTGAGCGGGATCAGCGTGTGCTTGGACAGCACGGTCGGCGACGGGTAGAGCAGGCGCATGCCCGCCTGGATCGAGCCGTCGCCGCGGGTCTGCCGGTCGAGGAACTGCGACTCGTAGATGACCACCATCGGCGACTTGCCCATGCCCGCGGACAGATAGTCCTCGAAGGGGCCCTCACTGCTGTTCTGCGCGTAGCCCTGGTCGAGAAACAGCTTGCTCATCGCGGGCAGCACGGCGGACTCGGCGGCCGGGGTGCTGACGACATTGTTGCCGTTGGCCACGAACGACACCGCGGAGAGATACATCGCCGCGGAGTTCGAGTTGCGCGGGTCGGTCGTGGTGAGCAGCACGTTCTTGCGGGCCGGGTAGGCGGAGTTGCCGGGGATCTGGTCCCAGCGGGTCCCGTTCGCGGTCAGCTCCAGGTATTTGGCCAGGTCGAGCACCTCGTATTCGCCGGGGCCCTGCCGGACCACACCTTGCTTGGTCAGCAGATCGGAGATCGGGGTGAACGTCGCGACCGCCATCGGTGAGTGGAACGGGGTATAGACGGTGGTGATCTTCTTGTCCTGCTGGATCTTCTGCGCCGCCGGGGCTGAGGCCGGGAAGGCGAAGTCGTACTTGCCGAGGTCGACCGACGTGGCGATCTGCCGCGAGCCCGCCGCGTCGACCTGGACGGTGAGGCCGTGCTTGGCGAAGGCGTCGATCACCCGCTTGTCCTGGAAGAACGCGAGTTTCTCCGAGCCGATGACGCCACGGACCGTGGTCTTGCCGTCGGCGACGGCGGGGTCGTCGTCCCCCGATCCGCGCACGATGACGATCACTATGGCGACCAACAGGACCACGGCCAAGCCAATGCTCAGCTGACGCTTCATGCAACCCCCTCCAAGTGACCTGATTTTCTCGGGCGCACCAGGAGTTGGACGCGGGAATTCACCGATCCGTGGTGAATATCGGGTGAACGATCAGCGTCTCGTGAGCGCTCCGTGAAGATCGGTGAGCCTGCTGACCAGCGCGCGTCGGTCAGCGGGGGCGATGACCACACGCGGCTCCGAGCCGGGGAGGGTGACGTTGAGCCACCGACCCTGCACGGTGTCGGCGTACCGCACGGGATTCGGCGACGAGTGCCGTCGCCCGGAACTGTCGCGGACGGCCGCGTACAGCTCGCCGCCGCCGGTGGTCGGCAACTCGGCCAGCCGCAGTGCCTGTTGGACTTCGGGCGGCCCACTGCGCGGCCGGACCCCGACGGACAGCCGGGCGCTGGGCGCGGGTGCCAGGTCGGCGAGGGCGACGGTCAGCGTGTGGCCCCGGCCTGGCGGGATGTCCGGGGCCTGGGCGACCAGCAGCTCGGGCAGGCGATCGGGCTGGGCTTGGGCGAGGTGCACGGTGTCGCCGTCGCGGATGGCGAGGATGGTGTCGCGCCCGATCGCGGCGACCAGTACGCCGATGGTGCGGTCGCCTTCGTTGAGCCAGCCGTAGTACTCGATGTGCGGCGAGCACAGCAGGCGGAAGGTGGCCGCCAGGTCGGCGTCGAGCCTGCCCCTGCGGTCGATGCCGCCGTGCCGGGCGATCTCGGCCCGCGCGGCCGTGTCGGCTGCGTGTTCTTCGGCGCGGGGCCGCCATCCTCTGGTGGGTGCCAGGGTGATGTGGAGTTCACCGAGGTTCTCGGCGGCGATCGTCCTGGCCAGCGCCGACGCCGAGAGCACGAGTGGTCTGTCGAGCACGGCTACTCCCCGATGACCGGGGGCGCGGTGATCTCGTCGGTGCCGAACAGGCTCTCCGGATCCTGTTCGAGCAGGTAGGCAGGCGTCTGGTGTTCGTAGTCGTCCTCGCCCTGACCGCCGCCGCCACCCATCCCGCCGCCCATGCCCGCGCCCGCCCCGCCGCGACCACCGGTACCGCCTGCGCCGCCACGGTTTTGGCCGTGTCCGTGGTCGAGACCGCCGCCGAACACACCTGCCCGGCCACCCGCCGCCGACCCGCCACCGGGCCCGAATCCGCCCGCGCCGCCGCGCATCCCGGATCCGCCCGCCCCGCCGTGCGCGCCACCGCCAGGAGTGCCCCCACCTGGCCCGAATCCGCCGCGCGGCCCACCACCGGGACCGCCTCGCGGCCCACCACCAGGCCCACCGCCAGCGCCGGGCGGTCGGGTACCTGGGGTTCCGGGCGGGCGCGTGCCCGGGGGAGTGCCGCCGGGCGGACGGCTGCCGGGCGGCAGCGTGCCGGGCCGGTTGGGCGGGAGCCCACCGATCGGTGGGGGCGGCAGCGGCGTGCCGCCGATCGGGGGCTGCACGGGACCGGGCGGGACCGGCCGACTTGGCACCGGCTCCACGATCGGCGGCTGCGCCCAGTTCGGTGAGGTCTTCCCCGGACCGACTGTGCCCTGCTGACCGGTGTTGCCGCCGGGGTCGACGTTTCCAGGGCCACCGACGTTCGGAACCCGGCGGCTGCCGTTGCCGTCGTCCCCGTTGCCGTCATCGCCGCTGTCGCCGTCGTCCGGCTTGCTGGTGGGCTGGGTGATGACGATCGCGGACTGGTCGGGGGTGAGGTTGCCGTAGGAACTCGGCATCCCGCTGGCGTTGTAGTTCGACGCGTCCTCGTAGACGCGCATCGCGTTGGCGTTGTTGTCGTTGGCGTCGTTGTATTGCTGCGTCTTCTGTTCGTAAGTCGTGCTGGCGCCGCCGAGGGAGGTGACGTTGTCCCAGAAACCGGGCTTGGTGGGCTCATTGGGGACCGGCTGCACAGAATTGCGCGCCTGGTCGTAGGAGCCGACTTGGCGGTTGGTGAGATCCTGAGCGGTATTCAACTCAGGCTTGGCGAGTTCATGTTCCACGACAAGAGGACCGGCCCCACGCCTGGCCGCCCCACCCGCGTCGCCCTGCCAGGCGGATTCCATCTTGACGGTCAGAGCGCGAATGTCGGCAGCCCACTCGCCGTACTCGGTCTCGACCTGCTTGATGACTGAGGCGGCCCGGTTCAGGCGTTCGCCGCCTCGGCCGTTGTGGAAGTTCTCGTAGATCTGCTGGCCGGACATGAATGCCATGTCATGCCCCCGCCTTCAGGGTGGTGATCACTTCACCAGCGATGTCCTTGACCTTGTCACAAGCCGCCCGCCCCGGCCCACCTTGCGAAAACACATGGAACGCCAGTTCATCACGAACGCCGACAATCACCTTGCAATGTCCTCGGTCGCGGTCATCGAGGCCATCCACGAACACTCCGGGGTAGCCGGCTACGGTGGTGGGCTCGAAATACGCAGCTTCCCCCGGTTTCTGCATGGCCCGGTAGGTGTCGGACAGCCCGTTTCGATTGGGCGAAATGAACCCGACCGTGTAGTCCGCCCGCCTTTCCTTGTCCGACCACGAGCAGAACGGATCGCCGACACCCTGGTCTTGCGCACCCTCGGCTTCCAGGCCCAATCCGGTGGATTGGGTGGAGGCGAGCAGGGTGCAGGGTTTGCCGATGAACCCGGCAGCGTCGAGCGGCTTTGTGACCTTGGGCGCTGATTTGGGGTCGTCGTCCTTGGATGGGCTGGTGGCCGAGGTCGTCGGTGTCCCCGTGTCTCTCGCGACCGGGGTTCCCTTCTCAGTGCACCCGCTGAGCGCGGAGGTAGCGAGAACGGCACCGATGATTGCCAGATTGATGCGGGTTCGCATGGTGTTCAGGCTCCATCCGAGGCGCGCACCGTCGAGGTGTTGTGGCCTTCGGTGTTCTCGTAGCGGTTGCGGGCATCGGTCAGCTTGTCGATGTAGCCCTGCGCGTAGGCGCGCATCGCGCGATTGTGCTCGATCGCCTTCTGCAGGCTGTCGCGGGTGGCCTTGGCTTCGAGGTCGCTCATCTCGTCGTCGGCAGGTGCCTCGACAAGGTCGAAGGCATCATCGAGCTTGCGGCTGCTGACGGTGATCTTCTGTCGAACCACGGTCCATTGGGCTACGAGGGCGTCGAGTTCGGCGATGCTGAGTTTGAAGTGGCCGCCTGAGCCGCCGCCGCCTGCTTGGACGTGGCCGCCGGTGCCCCACGGGATCAGGTCGTTGACGGTGTTGATGACACGGCCGACGGTGACTTCGGCGTTGAGCTGTTGCTCGGTCGTGCCGGGTCCGGTGGCTCCCTCTGGCATCGCTCCCCCTTGCTGGCTACCGCGACGGAGTTTACCGACTCTATGGAGCCGGTGTGTTGCGTTCTGTGCAACAGGTTCGACGTCGGTCGGGGGTTCTGGGTTTCACGAGCCGTGCCGCCGAACGAGTGTCGCCCGATCGGGCACTGGAGATTCGGATGTGGGCGGCTTGAACATCATCCTCGGGGCCCAGGATTGGTGAGGTTGATGAGTCGCTCAGAAGAAGAAGCACGACTATCAGCGTGGGGAGTTTCTGTCCTTGATGTCCGTCGTGCGCACATTCGGGATGGCGAGTCGGAGTTCGCTCTCTGTGGTGCTTTGTTGGTAGCGGACATCACCCGAGGGCATGTCGCGTGCGACGTTTGTCTGTCCGCCGTACGTTTTTAGGTGTGGAAACAGCGTGCCGCGATCAGGTGGATTCGACGCCCACCGGTCGCGCGGCGAGACGGGAATTCCCTACCGTGTGAGGAATGCACGCGAAAAGTCGGGCGGGCGGACGGAACTCGGGCGTGTCATGACAACCGTGTAAGCCGGAGGTGTACCAAGATCGACTCGCCAGTTTGGCGGTCGGAAGGGACACCGAGTGACTCAGGACACATCGTCGCGTCAGGATGACACGGCGGCGGCACGGCGACTTGCCGAGGCATTCTCGTCCGATGCTATCGACGCATTGTTGAAAGACGCGAAATCGTCGGGAACGCCGATCGATGGTGTGGATGGCTTGCTGAATCAGATGACGAAGGCCGTGCTGGAGCGTGCCTTGCAGGCGGAGATGACCGACCATCTGGGGTATGACGCTGGCGATCCGGCCGGTCGTGGGACCGGTAATTCGCGCAATGGCCGGTCGACCAAGACGGTGTCGACCCGGAACGGCCCGGTCGATATCGAGGTACCGCGGGACCGGAATGGTTCGTTCGAGCCGACGATCGTGCCGAAACGGGCGCGGCGGATCGGCAACATCGACGACATGATCCTGTCGTTGTATTCGCGGGGCATGACGACCCGCGATATCGAGGCACACCTGCGGGAAGTGTACGGGGTGAACGCGTCCCGGGAATTGATCTCGAACATCACCGATGTGGTGGTCGACGAGATCAAGGCATGGCAATCGCGCCCGCTGGACGAGGTGTATCCGATTCTCTATGTCGACGGTATCCGGATCCGGGTCAAGGACAACGGCGTGGTGACGACCAAGGTCGCCTACCTGGCGATCGGCGTCGACGTGGACGGCCGCAAGCACGCCCTGGGCTGCTGGATCCAGGACACCGAGGGCGCGAAGTTCTGGCAGAAGGTCCTCGCGGACCTGCGGAATCGCGGCGTCAAGGACATCCTCATCGTCTGCTGCGATGGTTTGACCGGGCTGCCCGATGCGATTCACGCGATCTTCCCCGACACCGTGGTGCAAACGTGCGTGGTCCACGTCATCCGCAACGCGATGCGGTTCGTGTCCTACGGCGACCGAAAGAAGATCGTCAAGGCGATGAAGGAGATCTACACCGCGCCCACCCTGGAGGCCGCCGAACTCGGCCTGGCCGCATTCGACACACAGTTCGGCGCGCAGTACCCGGGCGCGGTCGACGTGTGGCGGAACGCCTGGGCCGAGTTCATTCCATTCCTCGACTACCCGCCCGAGCTCCGGAAGATCGTGTACACCACGAATGCGATCGAGTCCATCAACTTCCAACTCCGCAAAATCACCAAGAATCGCGGCCACTTCCCCGACAAAGAAGCCGCGATGAAGCTGCTCTACCTCGGACTCCGTAACATCTCCAGCCAACGAGGAGGCGATTCAGGAACCGGGACGCACGGCTGGAAAGTGGCGCTCAACACCTTGATCAACCTCTTCCCAGGTCGCATACTTTTCTGATAACCTACAGATGTAAGCATTTCACCTCTGGCTTACACAGAAATCGTGACAGGCTCGTGAACTCGGCGGTCTGCTGAAAGCCCATCGTGAGAAGGCCGGACTGACCCTTCGAGACCTGGGGGAGCTGGTCGGACGATCCGCCACCCTCCTTCACCGCCTGGAGACTGGGGAGCGCACTGAGACCTCGGAAATCGAGGTAGTGCACTACCTCGCCTCCTGCCGCGTGAGCCACCGGGAGGTCGAGGATCTGGTTCGGTTCTGCAAAGAGGTCAACGTCAACCGGGGATATTGGCTCGCCACAACCGGTCCATGGATGTGTGATTCGCTGCGTTCGCTCGTCTTCCATGAGGCGAGGGCCACCCGGATCGTCAACTATCAGCCGGAGATGATCCCCGGCCTGCTGCAGACTGAGCCTTACATCCAAGCGCTGTTTTCCCGCGAGGACATCCCGAGCGATCAGCGCCAGGAGCGGGTGAACGCCCGCCTTGAACGACAGAAGGTCCTCTTCCGCAACCGCCCCGCGAAGTTCACCTTCATCATCCACGAGCGCGGGTTGCGGCTGGAGGTAGGTGACAACAAGGTGATGGCAGAGCAGCTACTCGCGATGCTGTTCTTCGCCGACCGATGGAACATCAGCATCCGCGTGATCCCCGCTGTCGCACGCCATCGCGGCATCTTCGGCGGTCCCTTCGTCTACTACGACTACGAGAAGTCCTTGCCGCTGACGTATGTCCAGGGGTCTGTGGCGGATTCTTTGTCGAAGACGCCAACTTCCTGGACAAGCAGCGCGCACTCCTTCGGCAGATGGTCAGTGTCGCCCTCGATGAGGAAGAATCCCGGTTGCTCATCGCCGCGCTGGCGGATGAGTACGACCGGGCGGAAGGCACTTGGGATGACCCATGGCGGGTGGCGGAAGAGCAGCTTTAGCAACGACTCGCAGACCGACTGCGTCGAGATCTCTCTTAAGGATGATCACGCGGGTATCCGGGACTCCAAGAATGTCGACGGCCCCCGACTGGCCGTCGACACCCCCGGATGGTCCGCGTTCCTCACAACCGTCAAACGCTGAGCAACTGCGCGCAGCGGATCAGGCCCAGGTGGGAGTACGCCTGCGGGTGGTTGCCCAGTGACCGCTCGGCGATCGGGTCGTACTCCTCCGGCAGCAGACCCGTCGGACCGGCCGCGTCCACGATCTGAGCGAACAGGTCCTCCGCCTCCGGGCGTCGACCCGTCAGCAGATACGCCTCGATCATCCACGCCGCGCACAGGTGGAAACCGCCCTCGTCGCCGGGGAGGCCGTCGTCGCGGTGGTAGCGGTAGACCGTTGAGCCTGACCGCAGTTCCGCTTCGACCGCCGTGACCGTGGCGTGGAAGCGGTCGTCGGTCGGGTCGATCAGGCCGACCATCCCGATCAGCAGGGTCGCCGCGTCCAGATCCGTGCCGTCGTAGGCCGTGGTGAAGGACTTGACCTCGTCGTTCCAGCCGTTGGTGAGCACGTCGGTGGAGATCTGCTCGCGCAGGGCGGCCCACTCGGGCTCCGGTTCGCGGCCGTAGGTCGCGGCCAGGGTCAGCGCGCGGTCGATCGTCAGCCAGCACATGACCTTCGAGTACACGTGGTGGCGCGGGCGGTGCCGCTCTTCCCAGATGCCGTGGTCGGGCTCGTGCCAGCGGCGCGTGACGGCCTCGGCCATCGCGCGGACCATGCGCCAGTCGTCGTCGGTGAGGGTGCCGCGCGCCTGGGACAGCGCGACGACCAGGTCGACCACGGGGCCGAACACGTCGAGCTGGACCTGCTGGTTGGCGAGGTTTCCGACGCGCACCGGGCGTGAACCCGCGTAGCCGGGCAGGGTGTCGATCACGGCTTCGGGGCCGAGGGTGGTGCCCGCGATTGTGTAGAGCGGGTGCAGCCGCTCGGGGCCGGGCAGAGTGGCGAGCACGCCGTGCACCCAGCCGAGGAACGCCTCCGCCTCGGCCGTGGAACCCAGTGACACCAACGCTTTCGCCGTCATCGACGCGTCGCGCAGCCAGCAGTAGCGGTAATCCCAGTTGCGGATACCGCCGATCTCCTCCGGCAGCGACGTCGTCGCGGCGGCCATGATCGCGCCGGTCTCGCTGTGGCACAGGCCGCGCAGGGTCAGCGCCGAACGGGCCACCAGGTCCTTCTCGACGGGCGGCAGGACCAGGGTGTCCAGCCATTCCGACCAGTAGGCACCGGCGATCGCCTTGCGGTCGGCCTCGACGGTCGAGTGCGGCGTCAGATCGTTGGTGCCGCACCGTAGTTCGAACACGACCGGGCCGTGCTCCGGGTGGATCACCGCGCGTGCGGAGTCGTGCATCCCGTCCGACGTGATCTCCCACGTCACCCCGGGCGCTAGCAGCGCGATCGGGTCGGACACCCCGCGCACCAGCAGGCCCTCACCGGACTCCACGAGCCGGACCTGCACCTGCCCGAACTCCGGCCGCGGCGCGAACTCCACGACCGCGGGCGACGTGCCGGACACCACGCGGGTCAGGTCGGTGCGGTGGGAGAGCGCGGCGTGGTCGAGGTAGTCGGTGACCAGGAGCCCGGCCCAGCGGGTCTCCACGGTCATCGTGCCGGGGAGGTAGCGCTGGCCCAGCGGCAGGCCACCGCGTTCCGGCGAGATGGAGAAGTGCCCGGCCGACGGGCCGCCGAGCAGGTCGGCGAACACCGCCGCCGAGTCCGGCTCGGGGTGGCACATCCAGGTGAGCCGCGCGTCCGGGGTGACCAGCGCGACCGAGCGCTCGCTGGACAGCATCGACAGCCGCTCGATCGGCGGCGCCTGCTCGCCGTAGAGCCAGTTCTGGCGCTCCTCCAGCATGAACGCGAGCACGGTCGCGACCTCCACCGGATCGTTGATCCGGTACACCGCAAGGCTTTCGCCGTCGCCGACCTTGATCCCCACGTCCGGGCCGTGTAGCCGCGCGAAGGCCTTCTCATCGGTGACGTCGTCGCCGACGAAGACCGCCGCCGTCGCGCCGACCTGGTGGCGGAGCACGTCGAGGGCGTGGCCCTTGTCGGTGTGGATCACCGCCAGCTCGACCACGGCCTTGCCCTCGGTGACCTGCACACCCTCCCAGGTGCACGGCCCGGAGCGGACCGCGGCGAGCACCCGCTCGCCGACCTCGGCGTCCGCGCGGCGCACGTGCACCGCGATGCTGGCGGGCTTGACCTCCAGGTGCACGCCGGGCGCGCCCTCGATCAGTTGCTCCAGCTCGGTCTCGATGAGCAGGTGCAGCGAGCGCGCCTGCTCGTCGAGCGCGTGGACGAACCCCACGTCGAACTCCGAGCCGTGGCTGCCGACGAGGTGCACCTCCGACGGCAGCCGCGACAGGGTCGCCAGATCCCGCAGCGCGCGGCCGGAGATGACCGCGGTGGTGGTCTCGTGCAGCCCGGCCAGCGACCGCAGCGCGCCCACCGACTCGGAGTGCGGCCTGGCTTGCTCGGGATCCTCGACGATGGGGGCCAGGGTGCCGTCGTAATCGCAGGCGACCAACAGACGTGGGGTCCTGGCGACCTGCACGATGGCTCTGCGCAGGTCGGCGGGAAGGGACTCGGCGGTCAACGCCTTCTCCTTGTGGCCTGAGGGGCTGAGGGGTGTTGGAGAGGTGGCGTGCGTGAGATCCGTGATCGAGGTGGTTCCTGGCGGTGCGGCCGGATCGTCCTCATACCGGGCGTATTCGGGCGATCCGGCCGTGCCGTCAGGGGCCGCCTCGGCGCGGATATCGCGTGCGCCACCTCTCCAACACCTCCTAGGGACTGTGCTCAGGGTTCAGCGCGTCTAGGAACGATCGCGCCCACCGGTCGACGTCGTGGGTCAGCACCTGACGTCTCAAAGCGCGCATCCTACGGCGGCCTTCTGCTGGATCGATCGTGAGGGCCGCATGCATGGCGTTCTTGACACCGTCAAGATCATGAGGATTCACCAGGAAGGCGCTCGTCAGCTCCGCGGCGGCCCCCGCGAATTCAGACAGCACCAGCGCGCCGCCGAGGTCGTGGCGGCAGGCGACGTACTCCTTGGCGACGAGGTTCATCCCGTCGCGGACCGGCGTCACGAGCATGACGTCGGCGGCGGAGAAGAACGCGGCCAGCTCCGCGCGGTCGACCGACTGGTGCAGGTAGTGCACGACTGGTCGGCCGACCTTGGCGAACTCGCCATTGATCCGGCTGACCACCTGCTCGATGTCGTTGCGCATGCGCTGGTAGTGCTCGACGCGCTCCCGGCTGGGGGTGGCGAGCTGGATCATGGCGACCTCGGACGGGTCGATCCGGCCCTCGGACAGCAGCTCCTGCAGCGCGTAGAGCCGCAGGTCGATGCCCTTGGTGTAGTCGAGGCGGTCTACGCCGAGCAGGATCTTCTTCGGGTTGCCCAGGTCGGAGCGGATCTGGGCGGTCCGCGCGACCGTCTCGCGCTTGCGGGCCAGCGCGTCGAGGCCGTTGGAGTCGATCGAGATGGGGAACGCGCCGACCCGGACCGCGCGGTCGCCGACCTGGATGACACCGGGCCGCGTCCGCACGCCGACCGCGCCGCGGGTCGGTTCGAGCCCGAGGAGCCGCCGGGCCAGCCAGAGGAAGTTCTGCGCGCCGCCGGGCCGGTGGAAGCCGACCAGGTCGGCGCCCAGCAGGCCGCGCACGATCTCCGCGCGCCACGGCAGCTGCATGAACAGCTCGGTCGGTGGGAACGGGATGTGCAGGAAGAAGCCGATCCGCAGGTCAGGGCGCTGTTCGCGGAGTATGGCTGGGGCGAGCTGGAGCTGGTAGTCCTGGATCCACACCGTCGCGTTCGGGGCGGCGACCTTGGCGCACGCGTCGGCGAAGCGGTGGTTGACCTTGACGTAGCTGTCCCACCAGCCGCGGTCGAACTCGGGCGGGGCGACGACGTCGTGGTAGAGCGGCCAGAGGGTCGCGTTGGAGAAGCCCTCGTAGTAGTCGCGGACCTCGTCGGCGGTCAGGGTGACCGGGTGCAGCCGGAGCCCGTCCTCGGTGAACTCGTCGACCTCGACGTCGGCGACCCCGGGCCAGCCGACCCAGGCACCGGTGTGGCTGCGCAGGAAGGGTGCGAGCGCGGTGACCAGCCCGCCGGGGCTGTGCTTCCAGCGTTGGGTGCCGTCGGGCAGACGTTCGAGGTCGACCGGCAATCGGTTGGCCGCGACAATGAAGTCGGAGCCATTGTTGCTGCTCATGAGACCACCTCGCACGCTCGGTGGAATTCGCCTGCGCACTGTGACATTGGTTCGCTCGCAAGCTCGCTCACGCGGGGCATGCCTCCTCGGAACTGATGCGGTGGATCTGAGGCTAGTCACTCCGCGCGAGTCCCGCGTGATGCGAATGTCTACGGTTCTGTGTGATGTTCATTGGGGCGCAACGGCCCGGCCAACCGGGGACCTTGGAAGCGCCGTTCGAGTCTGCCAAGCCCGGTGCGGACCGGGTGGGCGAGGTATTCGCCGAGCACCACCCCCGCTGCCAGCGCCAACGCGACAGCGGCGGCGATCATGAGCGTCGAGAGGCCACCGGTGGTCCGCACGATCGCGAGTTCGTAGAGCGCGCGGTAGGTCGTGAGACCGGGCAGCAGCGGAACCATGCCGGACACCGCGACCACCAGCGGCGGCATCCGCAGCCTGCGTGAGATGAGCCCACCGGCGAACCCGACCACCACCGCCGCGCCCGCCGAGGCCACGATCGGCCCGGCGCCCCCGAGGACAAGCGCGCCGTACCCCGCGGTCCCCACACCCCCGGCGACACCCGCGATGAGAACGGCGCGCGGGGTGGCGTAGGAGGCGAGCGCGAAACACGCCGAGGCCGCCGCACCCGCGAGGGTCTGCACGGGCAGTCTGAGCGCGTTCGGCGGCAGCGGGTCGGCCAGCGGCGTGTCAGCCATCCCGCGCGACGGCGATGTTGAGGGCGCCCACCACACCCGCGATGAGGCCCGCGGTCATCAGCGAGACCTCCATGGTGCGACCCGCGGCGGTGACGTTGAACCCGGTGATCGCGTCTTGCACTGTCGAGACGACGGTGAGTCCCGAGAGAAGGACGGTGATCGCCGCGGCGACCAGGACAGTCGGTTTGACGTCGGGAAGCAGGCCGCTGGCCAGCAGCGCGAGAGCGGCCCCGGTGGCCAGCGCGCCGCCGACCACCTGCTGGAAGAAGAACGGAAGCGCCCGCCGGTTGAGGATCCGCCCCACCCGGTCGATCACCGCGGTGATGACCGCCGCGAACAGCGCACTCAACGCGTTGCCACCGATGAAGACCGTCACGGCGGCGGCCAGGGCGGCGTAGGACAGGGTCGCGAGCCAGCGCGGATAGGGATGGTCGGCCTCGGTGATGCGGGTGAGGTCAAGGTGGGCCTGCTCGACCTCGGCTTTCCCGCTGGTGATGCGCCCGACCAGCGTCTCGACGGCGGCCAGCCGCGTGTAGTCGAGGCTGCGGGACTGGACCACGCGCAGGGATGTCACGGGGGAGAGCTCGGTGCCCCGGTGACACGCCACGGTGATGGACGTGAAGATGACGTCGACCTCACAGTGCGGAAGCCCGTAGGCGTTCGCGACGGCGATGATCGTGGCGGTGACGTCGGCGGCGCCCGCGCCCGAGGACATCTGGACCTCGCCGATCCTGAGGGCCAGGTCGAGCACGAAGTGCACGGTGCGCTCGTCGGGCAGGGCCGGGCCTTGCTTCGGGCTTCGCTCTTGCTCGGTGAGCCTGCCGGGTACCTGCCGCTTGCCCCGGTGCGTGAACCACACAGTGATCGACCTCCTGGGGGCCCACGGTGGTGGAGCAAGGGGCCGACCGCAAGCGGGTCGACTGTCGGCTTAGGATTACCCCGGCGCCTCGCGGCGTCGTGCTGGTGTAGCTCAATTGGCAGAGCACTCGCCTTGTAAGCGAAAGGTTAGGGGTTCAAGTCCCCTCACCAGCTCCACGTTCTACCAGTGGAAACGTGGGTCCTAGTCGATCAAGCTCTGACCAGTGTCAATACCTGGCAACGAGCCGTTGAGCACAGGTCATAGCGACCGGCCGATCGCCTTGACCACAGCATCGAACCTGGCGCGGACGGACTGAGTGAGTCGAACCAGTCCGAGTTCGCGCAGTGTCTCGCCATGGAGGGCGTCGCCGTGATCGCGCCCAGTCGCGTGGGCCAAGCCGGTGATCAGTTCGGACAACTCCGCAGGCGGTATCAAGTCGAAGTCGCGGGGGCCGGCCTTCCTGATGATCGCCTTGGGCTGATCGGGCAGACGAACAGTCATGGACCTCATCTCGCGTTCGTAAAGCGGGTTGTCTGACACCAGAAGACCACGGCGTAGGGCGTTCTCGATCGCCTGGTTCAACGTCGCGGCGATGTTGTGGCCCACCCGTTGCCCGCCGGAAGATTGCACGTACACCGAATGCAGCCTTCCGATGAGCATCGGGCCCTCCACGGCCACGATGGCGACGAGGCCCTCGGCCAATCCAAGCGGCCGGGAGTCTGAGACGGGTGGATTCGACCCGAGGAACGGCGTATAGGGCCGCACGACCGGCCGGGGTAACCGAGCGCGCGCCGCAGGCGCCGCGGGTACAAGAATCTCGGCGACCACCGCGCGGGCAACAAAGTCCTCGACGACGTGCTCATCCTCTTCGGGCTGGGGTTCATCATCGACCGTTTGCACCTCGGGGGTGGGCAGTGTCGCGACAGGGGCGGGTTCCGGCGCCGGAGTCGGGACGATTTCCGGCTCCGGAGGCATCCAGCCGGACGGGTGGATCTCGTGCTCGTGCAGTGCCGACCACAGTTCGTCGAGCACCGCTGCCTGGTCGATGTAGAAGTCCGATTCGCGGATCCGGAAGAAAGTCCACCCCAACCGTTCCAGCTCACGTTGCCGAGCCGTGTCGTAGGCGTACTGCTCAGGCCCGTGCCAATGGTCGCCGTCGCATTCGATGGCCAGTCGTCCGCTGGCGCCGAGCACGACCATGTCGATGCGGAAGCCCATCACCTCGTACTGCGGATGGACGATGTAACCCTGGTCGATCAGCTTGTTGAAAACGCGCTGCTCGAACAACGAGTCGAACGGCGCCGTACGGATGTCGTCGGAGACCCGGTTCGGATGGGTCAGGTCCTCATCGCGGGTGCGGGCACTGACGCCGTAGCAGTAGTCGAGCAGGCGGAATCGCAGATCCTGGGTGTTGCGGAGTTCCCCGAGCGGTATCGAGTGGAAGACCCACATCTGATCCTTGGCCCGCGACGCCGCGACGTTGTACCGCTGCGCGTACATCTCCGTTGTCAACGGCATGAGGCGCTTGTCCGGGTCCGGGGCGTTGACCATCGACAGGAACATCACGTCACGCTCGGAGCCCTGGAAGTCCGCCGACTCGCCGCAGCGCAGGTCGCGGGCGATCAGCTCGTTCTCCGGAATCCGGTCCAACAGCGCCTTCTCCAGTGCCGCTACCTGCCTGCCGCTGCGCAGCGAGATGACACCGAAAGTCTTGCCGTCGTAGGCGGGGTCGCCGAGGCACTTCTCGATCTGGTCGACGATCGCGTCCACTTCAGCGGGATTGGTGTCCCCGCGCGTGTACCCATCGGGTACGAAGACCGGTTTCACCGGGTCAAGTCGGTCGAGGCCGTACTGCCTGACCGGGACAAGGGAGATGCCGTCAGGCGCGTAGGCGATCTTGTTGGAGAACCCGATGATCTCCGGCATGCACCGTCGGTGCTCGGTCAGGGTGATGACCTCGCCGTAGCGCATCCTGGCTTCCTCGAACAGGCTGCGCTTCGGATCCTGCCAGTTGGCCTTGTACTTGTCGTGGGGAATCCACGTGTTGGCCAGATCGCGCAACATCTGCTGGTCGACGCCGACCGCGGCGGGCGAGACCTGCTTGTCATCGCCGATGATCGCCATCTTGGGCGCGAGGTACTGGAGGAACATCGCCTCCATGCCTGCCTGCGATGCCTCATCGACAACGACCACGTCGAACATGTCGGGACTGATACGAACCTGGTCGGCGATCCGGTAGATCGGCATGATCCACACCGGCACCGACCCTCGGCACCGATCCATCGCCTCGCGGACTTCAGCACGCTTCTGGGCCGCGTACTTCCCGCCTCCACGACCGACCCTTTTCACCGCCTGGCTATAGGCCACCAGATCGGCGCGTGCTTCCCGGCTGAGGCGCTCCTTCGACACGGCGTGCCCCCATGCTCGGGTGGCCGCCATGTGTTCCACCGCTCGGCGCAGCCGGTCTTCGATCTGGTTGATCTCGGCCTGGATCGCGTTGACATCCACAGTGGTCCGATCGGTGATCCAGCGAGCTACGGCCGCCCACCGCCACGCTTGGTCAAACTCTCGAAGCCGGGCATCCCACACGGCGTCAGCGGGGTTCTCCGTCACGGAACGGGCGAGCGCGGGCGCCCCGGCGATCAGCTTGCGGTTCAGCTGAGTCGTCCGGAGCTCGATCGCGCGCACGTCAAGCAGGCGGCGGACTCGCTCGTAGGCGGTCGCGTAGCTGTTCTGGTCGCGGTCGGCGGCGGCCTGGCTCAACGCCTTGACCGCTGGGCTGGCGGAGTCCCACCTCGATTCCGCGGCCAGGGTGTCGATCGCGAGGGTGACCGGTTTGGCCGCGAGCTCGGCGGCGTCCTCGGCGTCCGCGGCTTCGATCATCGCACTGAACGCCGCGAGGTCGTGGGGGTTTTCCCAGGCGGGCATCGCGACCCCAGGCATGGTCGAGATGAACTTCCGTCGCTGGTCGATGTCGTGGCCCAACACCAGCACCGCACGCAGTTGTTCGGACTCGGTCACGTGCCAGGTGAGCCGTTCCTGAACCGTGTCCTCCGCCGGGATCACCGTGTTCTCCGGCCAGGCGCGGTCCAGTGCGTCGAGCGCGGCGCTGGCCTGGGCCCAGGCGATGAACAGGGTGAGCTGTGCTTCGGTGGTCGCGGGCAGTCCGTTCACGGCGACCCCGGTGAAGAACGACGCGGACTGCTTGACCACCTTGCTGGTCGTCAGGCCGATCTTGGGATGGCCACCAGCGTCCACTTTGAGCGGTCCGGCCTTGGCGACATGAGCGCGCAGCGTCTCGGCCATGTGGCGGAACTGGTCGATGTTGCCGGCGACCGCGACTCGGTCCATCGGGCCAAGTAAGGCGACCAGCGGCCGGCATCGGCCGATCAGCTCGCTGATCTGTCGATCACGGCTGACCCACCGCGCGCCATGGCCGGTGATCGCCTCGTGCAGCGCTGTGGGCAGCCACGGCTCCGGCCTGCGGGCGAGCGCGGCGACACGCCCGCCGATCTCGTTGACCCAAGCGCGGATGTCGCGGCGCTGCCGCGGCGACAGCGCCCGCAGGCCCGCGTAGCGCGCGTCGGCACGAGCGCTCGCATACCCCGCGCTGTGGGCGTGGGCGGCGCGTTCGGCTTCGAGTTGGCGGGCGAACACCGCGGGTTCGGGGATGTTGTCGAGCTTGACGAGTCGGAGCTGGGCTTCGCCCTTGTCCGCGAGGAACTGGGTGTCGGTGAGGTGCGCTCGCAGCTCCCGGATCTCGTCGCCGTCGAGTGGGGCTGGGGTGTCCGGCCCGCCCTGGAACATCTCGGTGACCCACCCGTAGCTGCTCGCCTGGGCCTGATGCTGCTGGGCGATGGCGGCGAGCGTCCCGCTGTAGCCGGCCCGCTCGTGCGCGTCGAGTTCGGCGGTGCGTGCGGTGAGGAGGTCATTGCGCAACTGTGCTCGGAGGCGTTCGAGGCGGTCGACCTCCTCGAGTGCCTGGCGGATGTCCGCCTGGTTGCGATCAGCGTCATGGTTGGCCGCGGCGTCGCTGATCTTGTTGACCGCGACTTTGAGGTCCGCCATGTCCTCCCGGGACGAGCCGACCACGGAGACCGCCAGCGGCTTGATCTCCTCCGGGAGTTTGTCGCGGACCTCCTTGAGCGCCCGGTCGGTCTGGGCGGTGACCAGGACCCGCTTGCCCTGGGCGAGCAGGTGCGACAGCAGTGCTGCCGCCGTGTGGGTTTTGCCGGTGCCAGGAGGGCCTTGCACCAGCGTGTGCGCACTGGCGTCGACCTTGCGCAGGATCTGAAGTTGCTTGTCGTTGACAGGCAGCGGGAGGAACGGCTCGTCCTCCACCATGACCAAGGCGCCGTCCCCGCTCGCCGCGGGCACCGTTGGTTCGTGATTGGGGTCGACGAGCGGGATCACCCCGCCGGGCACCTGACCGGATTCGGTGATTTGCGCGACGATCGTATTGTAGATGTCGATCAGGCCCTGCTGGGAACGCCGACGCAGCACCAAGGCGGGAGCGAATACGGCGACCGCGTCCTGATCAGGAGCGGGCACCGTGAGATCGTCGGCGTAGCCGCCTGCGCGATCGAGGATGTGCACGGCCCGCTGAACCAGAGCACCGACCGACTCATGGTCGAGCGGGTGGTCGCGGTAGGCGCTGGCGTCCTCGCGCACGCCTGCGAGCAGGGGTGAGGTCGTCAACGCGGGATCGAGCATGTCGGTTTCCAGCCGCGCACCGTCAGGCGCGTCGACCCGCTCGACGGTCAAAGTGGCGGTGTCGTCGTCGAACTGGACTGCGACCGGCGTGGTGAACAGATGCCGTTGGACCTCGCTGTGGTTCTCGGGAAGCCAGGAGAGCAGACCGACACCGAGAACGAGCTCGAGCTCCTCGGGATGCCCGGTGGCCTTCATGTACAGGCCGAACAGTGCCTGATAGAACTCCCGCGCGGGTCGGTCGATGAGTTCTCGCTCGGCCCACGATTCCCAGCGCCGTGACCAAGCCCGGTGTGCGTCCTGGATGTCCGGGCGATCAGCCAGGTCGATCCGGCGCAGCGGTTGGCCTGCTTCCTCGTCGGCGGGCTGGTCGGGGTCGGGCTCGGTGATGGTTGTGCGCAGTCGCGGTGGTTCGGTCGGCTTGTCCAGGTCGCCGACCAGCCACACCCGCAGCTCGGGGTTGGGCTCCGGGGCGTGCTCGCGGGGCACTCGCCGTACCAGGAGGATCGGATCGTCCTGCCGTGGCGCGTCCCGGCGGCCCGCGATCTCGATCGCCGGGTGTTCTGGGGTGCTGTGCCACCACAGGGCCGATTCGTAGTTCTCGACCATCCGCACCGGCTTCGTGCGTTGGGCCTGTGCTTGGGCGAGGAACTGGAACAGGCTCCTGGCCTTCTGGATGATGTCGGCGGATACGCCCCGCTGTTCCTGCACGTCTACCCCAGACTCGTTTGCCAGGCACGATGCGCCCTTCATGTCGTGGGCGCGGTGCTAGATGTTTCAACATTCACTCGAATGGGCGTTGCTGTGCGGTCACGCCGCACTGTCGGTGGCCGGGGCGCTGGTGCCCGCGAGCGCGTTGAGTGCTTCGCCCAGGGTCCGCCTGATCGCGGAGGTCACGCCCGCGCACTCGCGGTCGATCTTCTCGGCGCCGGCTTTGATGGTGCCCGCCGCCCGCTTGATCGTGTCGATCCGCTCCAACTGGTCCATGGCCTCGCCGATCTTCTCCTCGGCCGTGGCGATCTCCTGGTCGCCGGTGCGCGCGGTGACCGACAGCGCGGCGATCCGCAGGAGTTGGACCACGGTGCGCAGTAGGTCGGGGTCGTCGGTGTCCGGGTCGAACGCCAAGACCACCCGGCGGCTGCCGATGAGGCGCACGGTCGCGCCGCCGTTCTGCTCCGGGGTGCGGACGATCCCGAGGGACGTCGCCGCGCCGCGGTTGCGTTCGGCTTCGTCGAGGTAGCCGCCCCAGTCTCGGCGGGTGGAGTCGCTGGTCTCGATGACGACGCGAGCCGCGCCGTCGTCGGTGCTCAGCAGGCCGTCGCCTTTGCGGCAGCGGGGCAGAGCGCCCACGGTCGTGCTGGTGTCGAGGTATTCGCCGCCGAGCCCGGCCGCGATGCCTGCCATCACCAGGTTGACCCGCGCGGCGAACGATTCGCCCTTGAGCGGTGTGACCTGCGCCAGCGCCGAGGTCGCCTCCCGGACCCGCACAACGGTCGCGAGCTCGTCGATCTTGGCCGTCAGCTCGCCCTGGCTCTTCGTGAGCCGATCGGCCAGTTCGGTCTGGTTGGCCGTGAGGTGCGCGGTGTATTTGGCCATCGGCGAGGACGGGTCGCCCGGATCGAGCTGCTTGACCGCCTGGTCCAGCAGCTCCCGTGCGCTCGACCCGACCTTGGCGTCCAGGTCGCTGCCGAACTTGTCCAGCAGCGGCTGGATGCGGTCGACCAGTTCGGGGCGCTCGCCGCCGAACAGCCTGCGCAGTTCGCCCGTGAGGTCGGCTTTGGCCTGCGCGACAGCCGTGGTGAACTCCTTGCGGCTGGTCGCGTCGGCTTCCAGGATCGCGGTCCTGGCGTCTGTGGCGGCCTTGCTGACGGTGTCCGATGCCGCACGGATAGCGTGGTCGGTGAGTTCGGCCGCCCGCGCCACCGATTCGGTGGTCTTGTCGCCGACGGAGTCGAGCAGCCGCCCGACCGCCTGCGCCTCGTGCGCCTGGCCGAGCACGGACAGGGCGTGCGCGCCCATCCGCATCGCCTCGGTGACGAACGGCCGCAGGTCCGCGCGGCGGAGGGCGTCGCTGTCGTCGACGATCGGACCGCGTTCGCCGGTGGTCCACCGGCGGGCCTCGCGAACGATGTCCGCCTCATCGAGGACCGTGTCGATGACGATCGCCGTCACGTCTTGGCTGAACCGGGCTGCGCTGGTGGTGGGCACGTTGACCTCCTTGATCGACCGTGCCGCAAGCGTGGCCTCATTACTCCAACTGCGGAATGCGAAACACTGATAACCCCGCTTATCGGCGCCGACGTGATATCGACGACCAGTCGTCGATATGGTCATGGGACCACGAGCGAGGGGGTGATCAGGGCCGGTGGTGACTGTGACGTTACGCGACATCGCCGCCCTGGCCGGGGTGCGCAGGCCGGTGGTCAGCATGTGGCGCAAGCGTCCCATGGCCAGGGGAAAGCTCGTCCCGTTCCCTCTCCCCGTGAGCACGGAGGGCGGCGTGGAGCGGTTCAGCCGCGACGCGGTCCTCGACTGGCTGGAGCGCTCGGGTCGCGGCAACAACGACGAGGCCAGGCTGGACGCGCCCGCCCTCGGCGGCTTGGCGACGGCGGGCCTCGACGCGCTCACGACTTTGCTGTGCTTGCGCGCGCTTACCGAGGAGGACATGGCCGACACCGATCACGACCATCGGGTCAGCCTCGCGGAGCAGGTCGACAGCGAGGACAGGTTCCTGTTGAGCGAGGTCACCGCGCTCACCGTGGACCAGGCGGACCTGCGGTTCGTCGACGACTTGGTCGAAGCCGCCTTCAGCTTGGACGACGCGTTGGGCAGGCTGGAAGGTGGCGAGATCGGCCGAGCTGCGGCGGACCGCGACCTCAACGCCGAGGCCGTGAACCTGATACGCACGGTGGTTGCCGCCTGCGGTGCCCACCTCGATCCGGAGGGCGTGCCCCTGGTCAGCGCCGGGGAGGATGCGGCGCTGGCGGTCTCGATCGCCGCCGAGTTCTCAGAGTTGGTGGTGCCGAGTGACGGCGCGGCGGCGCGTGCACTGCGGCGTAGAGCCGCGATCCACGGCATCGCCACGACGACGTGGAACCCTGGACGGTCGGTTCGGCTGCTGTCGTTGCTCGGACGTGAGCGCGGCGCCGTGTTGGACGAACTAGACAACACGGTGTTGGAACTCGCGCCTGGCGAGATCGCGGTGATCCTGGGTCCGGCAGCCGTGTTGTGTGACGACCTTCGCCGGGACGAAGAGCGGGCCAGAGCCACCACGTTGCGGCCTGGCGGGCTGGCGCTGGCGGCTCGCTTGCCGCGCGGTCTGTGGCGCGATGCCCACCGCATGGCACTGGGACTGTGGGTGTGCGTGGGCGGAGTGTCGATCGGCAGGCCCCGCGTGGCTGATCTCGGCGCCGTGCCTCGGGGCGAGCTGGACTTGGACGACTTGACCGGCGATGTCGTGGCGGCGTTGACCGCCGACGATGCCCGGTCCTACCGCTACGCCAGGCCACACGACCTGACCGCGATCCTCAGCGGCAAACCGGTCGTGCCGCGCGGGGTGCGGGCCGTGCGGTGGGTTATGCCGGACGCGGCCCCGCACCTGGAGCGGATTCACGCGGCGACCGTGATCACCAGCGAGCCACTCTCCGGGTTCGATGTGCTGGCCACGGCAGGTCCGGGCTTGGTGGTGCTGAGCCGCCGGTCGCTGGCCGAGTTGAAGGACGCGGGCAGGGCGCGTGTCGTTCGCGGCAGCCGAATCGACCCAGCCCACGCCTATGCGAGGGGAACCGTGCCCGTGCTGGCAGCCGATGCGGTTGACCCGATGCTGGTGCTGGACCCGTTCGACGCGATGGATCACTACTCGCGCGCCCAACGCACCGAGGCAGGCGACGTCGTCTTCCGGGACACGCCGCGTCCCGCCGCGCGGGTGGACCTGGTCGGTGGTTCGCTGGTGGCGTCGCCGTCGAAGATCCTTCGGTTGGACGCGAACGCGGGGATCGGCCCACGCACGGTGGCTGCGATCATCAACAACCTGCCAGCCGACGCCGGGGAGTGGCAGACATGGACGCTGCCGGTTCTCGACAAGGCGCACGCCGAGGAACTGGAGGCGGTGATCGCCGCCGCGGCGGAGTACGACGAGCGGCTGCGGTCGCGGCGGGAAGCGGCGGGGGAGCTGATGGCGGCGCTGATCGAGGGGGTCGCGGCTGGGGCGGTGTCGGTGACGGCGCAGGGGAATGTTCGAGCGGACGTTGTGGGACTGTAGGAAGGACAACGGGAATGCCACCTCGCAAGAGGCAGGATTCGTCGGCGCCGTCGACGATGAAGGAACTGAAGGACACGTTGTGGAAGGCCGCCGACAAGCTGCGCGGGTCCCTCTCGGCGGGCCAGTACAAGGACGTGATCCTCGGCCTGGTGTTCCTCAAGTACGTCTCGGACGCCTTCGATGAGCGCCAGGAGCAGCTTCGCGACGACCTGGCCGCCGAGGGCATGGACGACGAGCAAATCGCCGAGCTGATCAACGACCCGGACGAGTACCAGGGTGCCGGGGTGTTCCTGGTGCCGGACAGGGCGCATTGGTCCTTCCTCGCCGCGAACGCGAAGGGGCTGGAGGAGGACGGCAGGTTCAAGAACATCGGCGAGCTCATCAACGAGGCGATGGTCGCGCTCGCGGAGGTGAACCCCGCTCTCAAAGGTGCTCTGCCCCGCCTCTACAACAGGGAAGGCGTTGACAAGCGCAGGCTTGGTGAGCTGCTGGACTTGTTCAACAGCGCCAAGTTCAGCAGGCAGGGTGAGCATAAGGCGCGCGACCTCATGGGGGAGGTCTACGAGTACTTCCTGGGCAACTTCGCGCGCGCGGAAGGAAAGCGGGGCGGGGAGTTCTTCACGCCGCCGAGTGTGGTCCGGGTGATCGTGGAGGTGCTGGAGCCGTCGAGTGGGCGGGTATACGACCCGTGCTGTGGGTCGGGCGGCATGTTCGTGCAGACGGAGAAGTTCATCTACGCGCACGACGGCGATCCGACGGACGTCGCCGTCTACGGCCAGGAACTCAACGAGGAGACCTGGCGGATCGCGAAGATGAACCTGGCGATCCACGGCATCGGCAACGACAACGTGGGTGCCACCTGGGGTGACACGTTCGCGCGGGACCAGCACCCGGACGTGAAGATGGACTTCGTGATGGCGAACCCTCCGTTCAACATCAAGGACTGGGCCCGCAACACCGAGGACAAGCGGTGGATCTATGGTGTGCCGCCGGTCAACAACGCGAACTATGCGTGGATCCAGCACATCCTGTCGAAGCTGCTGCCTGGCGGTAGTGCGGGTGTGGTGATGGCCAACGGTTCGATGTCCTCGAACTCGAACGGCGAGGGGGACATCCGGGGTCGGATCGTGGAGGCGGACCTGGTGTCGTGCATGGTGGCGCTGCCGACGCAGTTGTTCAGGAGTACCGGGATTCCGGTGTGCCTGTGGTTCTTCGCCAAGGACAAGAAGGCGGGGAAGCAGGGGGCGGTGGACCGGTCCGGTGAGGTGCTGTTCATCGACGCTCGCGAACTCGGCTACATGGTCGACCGCGCGGAACGCGCACTGTCCGATGAGGACATCGCGAGGATCGCCGACACTTTCCATGCGTGGCGGGGAACAAGGTCGGCAGCGACCAAGGGCCTGACGTATGAGGACGTTCCGGGCTACTGCAAGTCGGTCGGCCTAGAAGACATCAAGGCCGCCGATTACGCCCTGACCCCGGGCCGCTACGTCGGCGCCGCCGAGGTCGAGGACGACGGAGAGCCGATCGGCCAGAAGATCGAACGCCTCACCAAGGAACTGCTGTCTGCTTTCGACGAGTCGGCCAGGCTGGAAAAGGTCGTCCGCGAACAGTTGGAGCGCATCGATGGCTGAGGGAACTGTGGACGGCTGGACGGTATCGACCATTGCTCAGATCGCCGCACCTGATAAGCGAGCGATTTCGATCGGGCCCTTCGGGTCATCCCTGAAGTCCGACATGTACTCCGTGTCAGGAGTTCCGATTATTCGAGGGCAAGACATTGGTGACGGTAAACTAGTCGGCGCCGCAGATCGAGTGTATGTCCCCGAGTCTGTTGCGGCTCGATTTCCTGCGTGTATTGTCCGTTGTGGAGACCTCGTGTTCCCTCATCGTGGCGCGATCGGCAGGGTTGGGATTATCGGCGACGAGAATTACCTCCTGTCGTCTAGCATGATGAAGGTGACATGCGATGCGGGAATTGTTGACCCCCTGTATGTCTTCTATTACTTCCGTGGTCCCGGTAAGAATGAACTATTGGCGCGAGCCTCGACTGTTGGAACTCCCGGTATCGGGCAGCCGCTCCAATCGCTCAGAGGGATTCAAATCACCTTCCCGGGCCTAGTGGCGCAGCGGGCGATTGCGGAGGTGTTGGGGGCGCTCGACGACAAGATCGTCGCCAACGATCGCCTTATTTCTGCCGCCGAGGTATCGATGATCACCCTCGCGGAGTCCACAACCCGTGTCGTTGCGTTGGGTGATATCGCAGCACAGTCGACGGCTTCGCTCAAGCCTGAGGTCTTTCCGTCCATTGTGGCGCATTTCAGCTTGCCTGCGTTTGACGACAACGGCCTGCCGGAAGTGATTGATGGCGCACTCATTAAGAGTAACAAATTTCGACTCAGTCGGCCGTGTGTTCTATTGTCCAAGTTGAATCCACGTATTCCGCGGGTGTGGGATGTGGTTGATGTCAACCACGTCATGTCGCTGGCATCTACAGAGTTTGTTGTTCTGGAACCGCGCAATTTCAGCACGTCTGTACTGTGGGCGCTGCTCCGACAGTCGTCCTTCGAGGTGACGTTGCAAGGCCTTGTCGCTGGGACATCTGGTAGTCATCAGCGTGTAAGGCCTGCCGAGATGTTGCGAATCCAAGTGGGCGATCCTGCGAGTCTTGGTGGACGTGCGCGTTCCATTGTCACGCACCTTGGGGCGGTATGTCACCAGCACCGCTTGGAGTCGGCGCGGTTGGCGGCGGCGCGGGATGAGTTGTTGCCGTTGTTGATGTCGGGGAAGGTTCGGGTCAGGGACGCGGAAAGACTTGTGGAGGGGGTTGTGTGATGGGGGAGCGGGTTGATGTGAGCGAGGACGAGTGGGAGACCATCGCCCTGGAAGCACTGTCCGAATTGGATTGGGAGCCGTTGCGGGGGCCGGATATCGCCCCCGGCGCTCCGAACGGCCGCGAATCGTGGCAGGACCTTGTCCTTCCCGCCCGCCTCCAGGCCAAGATGCGCGAACTCAACCCGCTTGTTCCACCCGAGTACCTCGACCAGGCCCGCGCCGAGATCCTCGCCCCCAGATCCCAGGACCCGGTGGCCGAGAACTATCGGCTGCACGCCATCCTGGTCAACGGCTACCAGGGCGTCACCTACGTCGACGGCGACGGCATCGAGCAGAACCCGACGATCCGCTTAGTCAGCCCCCGCGAACCGGACAACGAGTTCCTCGCCGTTCGTCAGGTCACGGTCCGCACCCGTGAGGTCGAGCGGCGGTTCGACGTCGTCCTCTACGTCAACGGCCTGCCCATGGCGATCATGGAGTTGAAGAAGGCCAGCGCGAAAGCGGGCATCGCCGCCGCTCACGCCCAGCTCGCCACCTACCTGCGCGAGTTCCCCATGGCGTTCCGGTTCGCGCTGCTGACAGTGATCTCCGACGGCATCCTCGCCCGATATGGCACGCCTTTCACCCCGTTCAACCACTTCTCGCCCTGGAACATCGACGACGACGGCAAACCGGTCGAACTGCGCGAACCCGAGGGCGACGATCACCTCCACACCCCCCTGGAATACCTGATCGAGGGTGTGTTCAACCGTCAGCGCTTCCTTCAACTCCAGCGCAACTACACCGCATTCGACCAGGACGAAGGCGGCTACACCAAACGCATCGCCAAGCCGCATCAGTATTTCGCCGTCAGCAAAGCGCTGGAATGCACGGTTCAGGCCGTGGAGAGCCACGGCAAAGCCGGGGTCGTCTGGCACACCCAAGGGTCCGGCAAGTCGATGGAGATGGAGCTCTACGCCCACCGCGTCGGCAAGGAACCCAAGCTCAGGAACCCGACGATCATCGTCGTCACCGACCGCAAGGAACTCGACGACCAGCTGTTCAACGGCTTCCAGCGGTCGCTGCTGCTGCCCGAAACGCCCGAGAAGATCATCACTCGTGCCGATCTGCGCGCCAAGCTGTCCGAGCGCAACACCGGCGGCATCCTGTTCACCACGTTGCAAAAGTTCAGCCTCACCAAGCAGGAAAAGGAAGCGGGCCGTGACCACCCGCTGCTGTCCGACCGCCGCAACATCATCGTCGTGGTCGATGAGGCGCACCGCTCGCACTACGACGACCTCAACGGCTACGCCCGCCACCTCAAAGACGCGCTCCCGCACGCGACGCTCATCGCCTTCACCGGCACCCCGGTCTCGCTGGCCGAGCGCAACACCCGCGAGGTCTTTGGCGACTACATCGACATCTACGACCTGACCCGCGCGGTCAACGACGAAGCAACCGTTCGGGTCTACTTCGAGCCGCGCCTGATCGAGGTCACGAGCACGATCAGCGACGAAGACCTCGACCAGGCCGCCGACGAAGCCACCCTCGGCCTCGACGAGTCCGAGCGCGCCCGCATCGAGAAGTCCGTCGCCGTGATCAACGCCGTCTACGGCGCCCCCGAACGTCTGCGGACCCTCGCGGCCGACATCGTCGCCCACTGGGAGTCCCGCCGCGACGAGATGGTCAAGTACCTGGAGATGCCCGGCCGCGCGTTCATCGTCTGCGGCACCAGGGAAATCTGCGCCAAGCTCTACAAAGAGATCATTGCGCTCCGTCCCGACTGGCACGACGAAGCCATCGACAAGGGCAAGATCAAGGTCGTCTACTCCGGTGACCGGACCGACGAACCACCGGTGTCCGATCACGTCCGCCGCGAAGGACTGAACAAGTCCATCCAGGCGCGCATCCGGAAGGAGACCGGCGACGACCCGCTGGAACTGGTGATCGTCAAAGACATGATGCTCACCGGCTTCGACGCTCCGCCCCTGCACACCCTCTACCTCGACCGCCCGCTCAAGGGCGCACTGCTGATGCAGACGCTTGCCCGGGTGAACCGGACCTTCCGGGGCAAGCCCAACGGCCTACTGGTCGCCTACGCCCCCCTCGCCGAGAACCTGAGCGCCGCCCTCGCCGAATACACCGACACCGACCAGGTGAACAAGCCGGTCGGCCGCGACACCGACGAGGAAGTCGCGATCGTCAACGCCCTGATCACCCGCCTCGACAAACTGTCCGAGGGCTACCACTGGCGCAAGAAGCTCGACGGCGGCCCCCGGTCATACGTCAATGCGGCCATCGGCCTGACCAACCATTTGCGATCCCCCGACACCCCCGGCAACAAGGCGGCCGAGGGGGAGAAGCCATTGCGGGAGAGCTTTCGTGAGTACGCCAGCCAGCTTGGCCGCGCCTGGTCGCTATGCTCCAAAAAGGATGCTGTCGAGCACCTGCGCGCACCGGCGAAGTTCTACGAGCAAGTCCTCATCTACATGGGCAAGTTCGACGCCGCGCAGCGGCAGGCCGAGGGTAAGCCGGTGCCCGAGGAGATCCAGCGGCTGCTGTCCGCCCTGGTCGCCTCCGCGACCGCGACCGGCGAAGTGATCGACATCTACGCGGCGGCCGGGATGCCCAAGCCGTCGCTGACCGACATCGGTCCCGAGTACCTCGCCAAGGCGCAGGCCGCCACGCACCCGCACTTGGCTATCGAGGCGCTGCGGGCACTGCTGACCGAGGAGTCGGCGAAGGTCAGCCGCCACAACTTGGTCCGGCAGCGCGCGTTCTCCGAACGAATCGCCGAGCTGATGCGTCGCTACACCAACCAGCAACTCACCTCCGCCGAAGTGATCGCCGAACTCGTGGCGCTCGCCAAGGAGATCGCCGACGAACGTGACCGCGGCAAGAAGTTCGACCCGCCGCTGTCCGAGGACGAACTCGCCTTCTACGACGCGGTCTCCGACAACGAGTCAGCCGTCACCGTGCAGGGTGAGGACGTGCTCGCCAAGATCGCCCGCGAACTCCTGGCGGTCATGCGCCGCGACGTGAAAACCGACTGGACCGTCCGCGACGACGTTCGGGCCAAACTCCGGTCCTCCATCAAGCGGCTGCTGGTCAGATACCGGTACCCGCCGGACAAGCAGCCTGCCGCGATCAAGCTGGTCATCGAGCAGATGGAGGCCATGGCCCCCCGCTATGCGGCCTGACCGAGTTGCCCGCTAGAACGCGCGGCGCGCGGCTCGTTGGGCCGCGGCCATGAAGTCCGGGTTGACGGCGGGTTCGGGCTGGTCGTAGAGCTGGCTGACGGACCGGGCGGCCGTGTCGCAGGCCGCGGTGAACCCGGCGACCGCTTGTTCGGTGAGCTGTTCGGTCGCGGCGGCGGTCTGGATCAGGACGCACGCCTGCCGTAGCCGGGTGAGGCAGGCGATGACCTCGGCGGTGACCACGACGTCGGTCATGGCCACCCCACTGGCACGGGAAACACGAGCCGCACGAACGCGAGGGCGCACTCCGGGCAGACGGTCGGTGTCCCGGGACGGTCGGCGTAGCGGGCGTGGACCGGGATGCCGCACAGGCCGCCCGCCATGCCGGTCGGGACCAGGTGCGCGCGGCCGACGTGGTATTCGCTGATGCCCCAAGTGAAGTCGCCGCCCATCACGCCGGCACCCACTTCCGCAGCATCGCTCGACCGAACTCGGTGAGCTCCACCGAAAGCCACCCGTCGAGCGGGTCGCGGTCGGGCGCCAGGGCGATCACGCCGTCGCGGCGCAGGATGAACAGAGCGCTGCACAGGCGGGCAGGCAGCTCCTCGGTCCGGTGCCGGAACGGACTGGTGCGGGTCGCGGCGACGATCTCGCCGCGCTCGACCTTGCGTAGCGCGCGCAGGAGGAACGGCTCTCGGGCCGGACCGGGACAGATGGGCATCGCTGACACCGCCTTCGCGAGAGTAGGGAGGGCGGGTGCGGCGGAGGGGGCCACCGCACCCGCTTGTCGACCACCCGTGACCAGGCGCTTCACCACCACGCTCAGCTTCCCAATCCACAGCACTGATCGACAGGTGCAACGTAACCCGTGCAACTGTATGTCGCGAGTACCCGATCGTGTAGTTCCGCCGTTGCGGAGAGTGTGGCTAGATTTCGGGCATGGCGACTCCCACGCGCGCGAAAGTACGGCTCGGCAAGTACCTGGCGGAGCTGCGCAACCGCACCGGCATAACGCTGGTGATGGCGGCGCAACAGCTGAAGACGTCGGACGGCACGATCAGCCGGTATGAGTCCGGCCATGTCCTTCCCGTCTGGGCGACCGTGCTGACCTTGCTGAACCTCTACGAGGTCAGCGCCAAGGATCGCAAGATCGCGTCGGACCTGTGGGACAGCGCCCACGACGAACCACCGTCGATCCGCCTCCCCGGTGGCACTCCGAAAGCGTTCCGCCGCCTCGTCAACGCCGAACGTGAAGCTCCTGCCGCACGGCACATCGAGACGTCGATTATTCCCGGCCTGCTACAAACCGAGAGCTACGCTCGGGCGTTGATGGCATCGGGCCGTTCGATCCAACTGCCGGACCTGAAGGTCGACACCGTGATCACAAACCGGCTGGCCAGGCAACAGCGCCTGATCGGGGCTGACCCACTCTCGCTGCATGTGCTGCTCGATGAGGCGGCCGTAGTTCGTGAGGTCGGCGGAGTTGATGTTCTGCGCGAGCAGTTGGCATTTCTGCTGGTCGCGGCTGCGCGGCCCAACATCGTCTTGCAGATCATCCCGTTCGGTGCCGGCGCTTACGGCTCGATGGCCGGTTCGTGCGTGGTCCTCGACTATCCGTTCGATGAGACGCCAGGTGTCTACGTCGAGTATCCGGCGGGCGGGGCATGGGTGGACAATGAGGACGACGTACAGCGCTTCACCACCATGTTCGACGAGGTCGCCAAGCTGGCGCTATCGCCCGCGAAGTCGACTGACCTGGTCCGCAAACGCATCAAGGCACTGGAGAACCCATGATCCACGACAGGTGGCGTAAGAGCAGCTTCTCGGGCGGAGACAACAACAACTGCGTTGAGTTGAATCTAGCCCCGGCCATCAGCGCCATCCGCGACAGCAAGAACCCGACAGGCCCGGTCCTCACCCTCACCCCCACAGCCTGGTCCGCCTTGCTGCACACCACCAAACACGCCTGACATGACCCGCCGCGGCGTGCCGTCTCACGACGACTCGATGGCCTGGAGGGCTGTTGTCCGTCGATCAACTGGCCGCACGCCTGCGCGCGGTGCTTGCTCAACTTGACCAAGCCCGTCAGACCATCGCCAATGCAGGCGACCTGCTCGGTGACGCGGCCCACGCTCTCGCCGCCGCTGTTCGCGGCTCCGGTGACGCGGATTTGGCCCAATCGGTGCTCCACCTTTCCCGAGCGCGGGAGGACGTCGACGGGCTGGCTGGAGCCCTTTCCCAGAGCGCCCAGATCGTCACGTCCTACCTCGTCGACATCGGGGCTTCCCCGGGGAAACCGCGCCGCTCGACCCAACGCCTCGAACTCGGCCACCCGCCGAATCGTTCAGCGGGACGAAGAACAGGCACGACGATCGCTACCCCGACGCCGCGTTGCCGTACTCGGATGACCTGCCGCCGCGAGTCAGGCGCGGGCAGCGGAACTCCCCGATGACTGGCCTTGTGGAGGTGGGCGGGCGGGACTACGGGTCGATTGGGGCCGACCACGGGGATATCTGGGCGACCGAGATGCGCGAACGGATGAGGGCACTTCAACTGCCTGCCCGCGCGGTCTTGCTCGCTCACCACGTCGAGATGAAGGTGGTCGCGATGATGGTCAAATCCGGCGCCCGAAGCGGCAGGACCATCATCAACCACGCGCCTTGTGGCTTCCGAACCGGCCGCCGGTATAGGTTGCGAACAGTTCTTGGCGGCCGTGATCCCGAAATGTAGCATCCTGACCGTGCTCGGCACCGATGCGCGAGGGAACCCGTTCAGCGCATATACGAAGGGAAGGCGTCGTGCTGATTCCCCGAGTTCTCGAGATGTCGATACAGCATCTGAATGACCTCCCTGATGGCATCGGTCTGGTTGGAGAGGTACGCCGACTCAACGATGCGGGTGTGGAGATCCCTTGGCTGTGGGGACTTTCCGCGGGTCCGGAGGACCCGATGTCCCTTGACCAGGTTACTCTCATGTTCGGTGTTCACAATGGCGATGGAGCGCTGCAATGGCTGACCGGGCACCACACGTTTGTTCCCGTCGATGGGGTCAATCCGGAGTGGTCGACTCACTATCTCGGCGGGATGTATGACACCCCAATGCCGCCGTTCTCCACAGTTCCAGTCGCCACCGTCTATGCCGCTCTGAATGAATTCCTCCAGACTGGTAGCCGACCAACCTGCGTGGCCTGGAAGGAGGCGGCGTCCCTGTGAACCTCCACGGAGGCGGCGTGCCCGGCCGCGCCAACCTCGGGAGTCGCGTGTCCATTGTCAACCTCGCAGCCGAAGTTACCCCCGCGCCTGCCAGTCCACCCCACTTGGCCGCTTGCCCCCGCTGGCCAGCAATTCCCGCATGGCTTGCTTCACCAAATCAAGCGACACCTCAGAATTGGCCGGGAAGTCGTGGCCAGTCCCGAAGTAGGCGAACTCCACTCCGTCCGGGTTCACCCGGTCACCGACGCTAAACCACTCGGTGGCATCGTCACCGGGGATCTCTTCGCCCCCGGAGTAGCGCACAGCCCCGAGGCCAGTTTCTTTGTCTGCCCCGACAATCATCTCGTGGTCAGGGTTTCCGGTAGAGTCGTCCTCGACGGCGTAGACAGCGGCCGAGGTGTACTCCCAGCCAGCTTCGAGCAAGTCGGCAATAAACGCGTCAATGTCTTGGGCGCCGCGAAGCCGGCGCAGCGGCACTCCGTGCTTATACGAAACTTCGAGTACGAACCCCACGCCTTATGCCTCTCGTCCTCGGTAGGTTTGTTTGCCGCTTGGCCAGTAGATCGTAACCCGCTGGCCGGGTCTGAGAACTTGGGGCAAGAGTTGGTCACATGACCACGGCCCGGTGTCGCAGGGCTGATTATTAATGGCCAGAGTGACGTTCTTGGCTGTCATAGACCGCAGTCGCGCCGCGAGCTTCACTTCGACATGGGCGGCTGCCCACAGCTCACCCCGGGCGGGAGCGATGCTGAGTGCACGCAGGAGTTCCACCGCTTCCTGGTATCCGTCCTGGTGGCCGCTCACCAGCGGACCATGTTCCGCGCCATCGTCGTCCACCCAGTAGCCTGACGTCTTGCGCTCCTTGGGGCCGCGTACCGGCAAGCGCTCCAGCAACTTGGCTGCTCGCTTGTCGGATTCGGAAGCTGCGGGGACATCGGCTATTGGCTTGGATGATTCGCCGGTGGCTCGTGGCCGCCTGCTGAGCAATGACGCACTCTTACTCCCGTCGCCGATGAGCGTGGCGACAAACAGCTGCATGACCGATCGAGTGGACGACAGGGCCGCCTCGACTTCCGCAAGTCCCGTAACAGCGTCAAGGAGGCCAGCGGCAGCCTGGTGCATCTCAGCGTGCGTACTGGTCGCGGCAAGTTGGGTCAGGTAGAGGTGGGCTTCTTCAAGGAGATGTCGGGCCAGCGTCACTTGCTCAGTCGGTAGGCCACTGACAGCCACGCTCACCGCCGCCGCAACGTCACCGGCTCCCGCCACTCGTGCCCCCAGGCCCGCCCAGTCAGAGAGTCCATCGTGGCACGGGCGTTAGAGCGAGGCCACCAGATCCCGGCCGGTATGCGGAAGCACGAGACCGTCGCACGCGTCTTCGCCAGCTCGAACATCATGCGATGACGGCGATGCGACGCTGATAACCGGGGTTATCGGCCGTTGAACGCGGCAATTGGCCAACCCAACCGTAGCTTTCGATCACTGCGCCGCCAGGTGGCGCCGGTCGAAAGGACGCACATGTATCCCCATCCCGTGGCCCCGCCGCGCAACGGTCTTGGCACCGCCGGGTTCGTCGTCGGTCTGATCGGGATGCTGTTCGCGTTCGTGCCGATCGTCGGCGTGATCGCGTGGCCGATGGTCATCGTTGGGCTCATCCTGTCGATCGTGGGTGTCGTACTCGCGGGCAAGAGACAGGCGACAAATCGAGGCATGGCCATCGCGGGCGTGGTGGTCTCGGCCATCGGTCTGGTCGTCTGCGTGATCTGGGCGGTCGCGTTCGCCAACGCGGTCAACGAGGCCGCGAACGACGGGATCGCCCTCGCCGTTCCGTCCGAGCCGCCCGCGGCGGGACGCCGCACCGTCGTCTTCACCATCTCGTCGGGGAAGGCCGTCAACGTGCGCTACGGCGACCTCGGCGACCAGCGGTCCGCCGTCGTGGAGCCCACACCCGGGTGGACGCAGACCGTCACTGTCGGCGGCGGAGGTCACCACCTGTCTCTCTCCGCGGACGCGGTCGGCTCCGACGACTTCACCAGCCCCGTGACTTGCTCCATCGCCGTCGACGGCGAGAAGGTGGCTGAACAGTCCAGCCCCATCGCCGTGTTGTGTTCCGCCACAGTGGAAAGAGTCTGAGCGATGTCGAATTCCGAGCACAGCGCGGACCTGGTGGCGACCCTCGCCGATCGGGCCGACCAGGACCCCACGATCTCCGACGACGCGAAACTGTTCGTGTTCGCGGCCCTCGACGGCGACGACGAACTCGCGGCCGCACTCGAAGGCGACTACGTGGTTCAGGCCAGGCAGCCAGTGACCGAGGCGAGCCGGGAGCCCGTGGGCGCCTACCTGACCGGCATCGAAGTCACCGGCTTTCGCGGCATCGGACCGACCTCGAAGCTCGACATCCAGCCTGGACCTGGGTTGACGATCGTCGCCGGCCGCAACGGGTCCGGCAAATCCACCTTCGCCGATGCGCTCGAAGTCGCGCTAACCGGCGACACCTATCGTTGGCGCAACAAGAAGACCGTCATATGGCGGGAGCACTGGCGCAACCTCCACCAATCCGCGCGGTGCTCAGTCGCGGTCGACCTGGCCGAGGAAGGCGTCGGCACCACGCGGATCGGAGTGGACTGGGCCGACGCGACCGACGTGCATGAGCACACCACGTGGGTGCAGCGGCATTCCAAGCCACGGGAGTCAGGGATCTCGGCGCTGGGGTGGGATCGTGCCGTCGACCTGCACCGACCGATCCTGTCCTACGACGAGCTCGGCGGGATGCTGCACGACGGTCCCGCCGCGCTGTTCGACAAGCTCGACGCCATCCTCGGCATCGACCAGGCCACGGACGCGCACGCGCGGCTCGCCGCCGCCGCCAAACAGCTCGCCGAGACCGACAAGGCGGCCAAGGCAGAGGCCCGCTCGCTCAAGGCGGTGCTCGCCGAGTCGGCTGATGAACGCGCGACGGTGGCGCTCGGGCAACTCAAGAAGCGCGTCCCGGACATCGACGCAGTGCGTGCCGTGGCGACCGGCACCGACAGCCAGCCCATGGCGGACATCGCGAGGCTGCGCGAACTCACGCGGCTGCGTGCGCCCGACGAGCGGCGGGTCGCAGAGGCGGTTGCCGACCTGCGTGCGGCCACCGCCGAACTCGTCACCGCGAGCGTTGCGGCAACCGAACATCTTGTGCGCCGGACCGCTCTGCTTCGACAGGCATTGGACTTCCACAAGGACCACGGCGACAGCCTGTGCCCGGTCTGCGGGGTCGGCACACTCGATGACACCTGGCGAACCCGCGTCGCAGGCGAACTCGCCGACGAAGACGAGGGAACCTCCCGACATCGCCGTGCGGTGCACCATCGGGACGCGGCGCGTGACGCTTCGTGGAGTCTCGTGAGATCGTTCGTGGATCCTGTTGCCCCACAACGGTTTTCCCTGTCAGCGGCACCACCCGCACTGGCGGCGGCAGCGCGGTGGCGGCGACTTCCCGATGACGATTCCGCGATCGCCGACCACCTGGAGAACCTTCGACCCGAGCTTGACTCCGCATTGGCCGGTCTCCGCGCCGAGGCCGAGACCGCGCTGTCCCAGTATGAGGACACGTGGGCTCCGATCGCCGTGCGGCTCGCGGGTTGGTGCTCGCTCGCGACTCGGGCCCGCGCGGAGCAGGCTCGGCTGAGCGAGGTCACCGCGGCGGCGGACTTCCTCAAGGCGAGCATCGTCGAACTTCGCGACACCCGGATGCGAGCGCTTGGGGACAAGGCGCGCGCCATCTGGGCCGCCCTGCGCCAGGAAAGCAACGTCGACCTCGGCGCTGTCGAACTCAAAGGCCAGGCCACCAGGCGCCGGGTCGAATTGCGAGCCGACGTCGACGGCGCCGACGCGCAGGCACTCGGGGTGATGAGCCAGGGCGAACTGCACGCACTGACACTGGCGCTGTTCCTCCCGCGCGCGACAGTTGAGGGCAGCCCGTTCCGGTTCATTGTGCTGGACGACCCGGTGCAGGCCATGGATCCGTCTAAAGTGGACGGCTTTGCCGGGGTTCTTCACGAGCTCGCCAAGACACGCCAGGTTGTCGTCTTCACCCACGACGACCGCCTGCCGCAGGCCGTGCGCGACCTGGGAATCGACGCGCGGATTGTCGATGTTTTACGTGGGGTCTGCTCGGAGGTCGACGTTCAGGACGGCAAAGACTTGGCGTGGCGCTACTTGGACGACGCTTTCGCGGTCGCCAAGGACGACCGAGTACCTAACGAGATCAGGAACAAGACCGCCGGGATGCTCTGCCGCATGGCGGTGGAGGCCGCTGGTCGCGATGTGTACATGGGCCGCCGCTTTCGGTCGGGCGACGCTCGCACCGAGATCGAATCCGGGTGGGACGCGGTGCCCAAAACTCGCGGCCGGATGGAGCTGGCGCTCAATGGACCCAACGTCGAGCGCTGGCTCGATGACAGGGGACACAAGTGGGCGTTTCACGCCTTGGGGAAGTCCGCACACGAGTGCTTGACCGGCGACCCTGTCGAACTCGTTCGCCGCGTGCGGGGACTGGTCCGAGACTTGAAGGCGGTCCGATGAGCGACGTGGCCGCAGCCGTCATCGCGTTGGGACACGCTCGCGCGGTACTCGACGGTGACCACGCCGTGCCCGCGCGCCACGTGGCCCGCTTGGCGGCGGCTCTGGCGCGGCAGGCGCTGGAAGAAGCCGTCGAGGCGGTCGGGATTGGAGCGATGCGCGAGGCGAGTATGCGGGTGCGGCTGATCGGCCTGCGCGTCGATGACCGCACCGCCGTTGTCGCCGCCGACGCGGCGCTCGCGTGGCGCGGTCTGAGTCGCGCTTGTCACCACCATTCCTACGAACTGGCCCCCACTGTCGACGAGGTGGGTCATCTCATCGACCAGGTGGCCGCCCTGATCCCCGTCGCATACGACGCCGCGGCGCGGGTCACGCGTTGACGGTGGGCAATCGCCGAGTTCCCGGGCCATCGGCGAGGACTCGACTTCGGTTGCCCCACGCGCGCGTCATCGAATTCCAGGGATGATGGGATCAACGCTGAATCCACGGAGTTGACTGATCATGTCCTGGGGTACCCCCGTGCGCACCGTCGCGGCACTCATCGCCGCGATCGGCTTCACTGCCTGCTCTAGTCCGGCTGACAGCCCGATCCCGACCTCCCCGACCTCCAGCGGAGGTGCCGTCCCGGCGGGACACGGCGCGGACGGCATGGGTGACCCGTACTACCCGACCGACGGCAACGGCGGCTACGACGCCTCCGGGTACGAGGTGTCGATCAGCTACGACCCGAAGACGAAGAACCTCGACGGCGACACCGTCGTGAAAGCCACCGCCACCGAAGCATTGACCACGTTCAACCTCGATCTGGCCGGTCTGAAGGTGGCGGCCGTCGAGGTCGACGGGCAGGCCGCCGAGTTCAGCTCCAAAGGCGACCATGAGCTGGTGATCACCCCGAAGACGCCGATCGTCAAGGGAGCCGCGTTCGCCACCCGGGTCCGCTACGGCGGTGAGCCGACCTCCGACGGGGACGACACGCTCGGCCCGGAAGGCTGGAAGATCTCGAAGTCCGGCGGCGCGTTCGCCGCGGGTCAGCCGCACTCCGCCGCGCATTGGTTCCCGGTCAACGATCACCCCCGCGACAAGGCGACCTTCAAGCTGGCCGCGCGCGTTCCGGACGGGTGGAGCGTGGTGTCCAACGGCCGCGAGGAACCATCAGTGACCGCCGACGGCTGGACGACCTTTCACTGGGTGGAGTCGAACCCGATGGCCAGCTACCTGGCGACGGTCGGTATCGACAAGTGGACGTTCGAGCGGTCCACGCTGCCCGGTGGCGTCCCGGTGGTGAACGCCTACGCGCCCGGCGTCGAGGACAAGCGGGCCATGCAGGCGCGGATGCCCGAGGTGATCGAGTTCCTGTCCGCGAAACTCGGGCCATACCCGTTCAGCTCGGCCGGTGGGATCTACCTCTACGAGAACAACAGCTTCGCGCTGGAGACCCAGGGCAGGCCGATCTACGCGAGGCGGACTGAGTTGGGCCTCGTGGTGCACGAATACGCGCACCAGTGGTTCGGCAACTCGGTGTCGATCAAGAACTGGGCGGACATCTGCCTGAACGAGTGCTTCGCGTCCTACGCGGAGTGGCTTTGGGACGAGGCGAAGGACGGGGCCGACCTCGACGAGCGTTACCGCACCGAGATCGCGGACATCGACGACGCGGAGCGGTTCTGGGGCCGCACGCTGTACGACATGGGCGCGGGCAACGAGTTCGGCGCGGTCTACGACAAGGGTCAGCTCGCCGTGCACGCGTTTCGGCGCCAGATCGGCGACCCGGCGTTCGATCGGCTGCTCAAGGAGTGGGTGATGAAGCACAAGGACGGGAACGCGTCCTGGCCGGAGTTCGAGGAGATGGCGATCTCGGTGTCCGGCCAGGACCTGCGGGCGTTCTTCGACGCGTGGTTCCGCTCCGATCGGATCCCGGCCGACGACTTCCTCTACCCGGGCTCGCTCCGCGGTTGACCGCTCGCCTGCTGTCGGACCCGGCGTCGAGGCCGAGTCGGATTGGCGCGAGGTCAGCGATCGATCCGCTGTCTCCACCGCGCTCGCGAATGCCATGCGCTGACGTGCCGTGCGTTCGGGTCGCGCAGAGTTCGGCGCAGGAAGTCCTCGTCGAGGCAGGCGATCATGCGGCGCAGTTCGTTGCCAGGTCCGCGAGCGGTGCCGTTGACCGCGCGTTCGACTAGGTCGCGGGCATCGATCACGTCTCCGACGTAGTAGTCGTACCGGCTGACGTAGAGCCATCGTCAGCCGTCGCTGAGGAATGCCCGGTAGATGCGCAGGGCGCGAGCCACCTCACCGGGGTTGCGGGTCCGTGACTCCCAGCGGATCAGTTCCGCCTGAGTGCGAGCGCTCAGGCCGTCGATGTGGCTGAACCCGCGGTTCGGAAGCTCGGCGATGGGAAGAAGAGCGCGTACCGCGCCGGGCCGTCTACGCGGCATTGGCCTTTCGGGTCTGCATATGCACAGGGGTACACCGCAGGCGCGCTCTTGGACAACTTGAATAACTCGGCTGGCCGCGTCGGAAATCGGCTGACAAAGGGGTGGGTCGTTGTTACGGTTCGACCGCACTCCTGGTGCGCAGCCCGCGGTTACTTCGACTGTAAATTGAAACCGCGGGCGACTTGATCTCGGGAGTCGCGAACTTCGGCGGTGCCCGGTGCGCAGGCAACGGTTACTTCCACTCCTAATGGGCAGGTTGTGGGTTCGAGTCCCACCTCCGACGAAAGTCGGGGTAGCTCAACTGGCAGAGCAGCTACGTCACCGTGGCCGACTTTGATCTCGGGCGCCTCCGAAGTTCGTGGTTCCCCCTCTCTGGGGAAATCGAAATGAGCAAGTTCAACCTCACCACCGTGCGCGCGGCCGTGCGGTCGGCGGTCACGACCGGCAAGGTGCCCACTGGCACCACCCACGAGGGCGGTGCCGGGTACGCCCGTGACGCCAAGTCCCAACTCTTCCTGCTGGCTGTCACCAACATGGTCGGCGAGCACACCTTCTACGAGTCCGCCGCCAAGCGCGACCTGCGGTACGCCGAGTTGGTCGCCGAGACCGCCGTCGAAGATCCCGACTGGACTGCCCGGTTCCTTGTCTGGCTGCGTAGCGAGGCCAACATGCGGACCGCGGCTCTCGTGGGCGCTGCTGAGTACGTCCGCGCGCGGTTGGGTGCCGCGGGTGAGGCGACGCACAGCAATCGGGCGGTGATCGGCAGCGTTCTCCAGCGGGCCGACGAGCCCGGCGAGATGCTCGCCTACTGGACCGGCGTCCACGGTCGCAACGTGCCCAAGCCCGTCAAGCGTGGCATCGCCGACGCGGTCACGCGCCTGTACGACGAGCGGGCGCTGCTCAAGTGGGACAGCGACGCCCGCGGGTTCCGCATGGGTGACGTCATCGACCTGGTGCACCCGACTCCGTCCGCGCCTTGGCAGGGGGAGTTGTTCCGGCACGCGTTGGATCGGCGGCACAAGCGGGACAACCCGATTCCGGCGGAGCTGACCGTGCTGACCGCGCGCGCTCGGCTGACTGCGATGCCGGTCGGGGAGCGGCGGGCGGCGCTCGACCCGAACGCGATGCGGGCGGCTGGGATGACGTGGGAGGCGCTCGCGGGTTGGCTGCAGGGGCCGCTCGACGCGGGGGCGTGGGAGGCGGTGATTCCCAGCATGGGGTACATGGCCTTGCTGCGGAACCTGCGCAACTTCGACGAGGCCGGTGTGTCCGACGAGGTCGCCGCCCAGGTGGCCGCGCGGCTGTCCGACCCTGCTCAGGTCGCGCGGTCGCGGCAACTGCCCATGCGGTTCCTCTCGGCCTACCGGGCGGCGCCGTCGCTGCGGTGGGGGCACGCGCTGGATCTGGCGTTGGCCGCGTCACTGGACAACGTGCCCCGGCTCGCCGGGCGGACGTTGATACTGGTCGACACCTCCGGCTCGATGGACAGCGGCTTCTCGCGGGACGGAACCTTGCGCCGGTGGGACGCGGCGGCGGTGTTCGGCATCGCGCTGGGGACTCGGTGCGAGCGGGCGGACGTGGTGTCGTTCTCCGACGCGTACTTCGGTGCGCCGACCAAGGTGTTCCCGCTGCGGCGCAAGGAGTCGCTGTTGCGGGCGGTCGAGCGGTGGAAGAGCGGTGGCTACTTCCTCAACGGGGGCACCGACACCACCGGCGCGATCCGCGCGCATCTGCGGGGGCACGATCGGCTCGTGATCATCACCGACGAGCAGTCGCGTGGTGACGTCGGCGCCGCGGTGCCCGCCGAGCTGCCGTTCTACACCTGGAACCTGGCCGGGTACGAGCACGGCCACGCGCCGAGCGGGCTTGGGGCGCGGCATACGTTCGGTGGGTTGAGCGACGCGGCCTTCGGGCTGATCCCGCTGCTGGAGGCGGGGCGGAACGCGGGCTGGCCGTTCTGACCGACCAATAGGGAACGGCCCCGGAGCTGGGGGTCCGCCGGGGCCGTTCTCCCACTGAATCGCCAGGCGTCGCCGTTCGTTTCACTTGGGTTCAGGAAATCTTGTCACGTCCTGTGTGGACACCTTGTGACCTGCTCGTCAACTAAATCCCGACGCACCGACGGTGAGATCGTCTACCTTCGATGTCATGGCTACATTGGTGACGTTCCACGCCCACCCCGACGACGAGTGCATCGCGACCGGGGGTGTCATGCGCAAGGCCGCGGACGACGGGCACCGGGTCGTGTTGGTGGTGGCGACCCGCGGGGAGATGGGTGAGGTGGCCGACGGCTTCCTCGACGAGGGTGAACACCTCTGGCAGCGGCGGGTCGAGGAGACCAGGGCCGCCGCCGAACTGCTCGGCGTCTCGCGCGTCGAGTTTCTCGGCTACGTCGACTCCGGGATGATGGGCGAGCCGTCCAACGACGCCCCCGGGTCCTTCTGGACCGCGAGTGTCGACGAGGCCGCCGACCGGCTTGCGAAGATCCTGGCCGACGAGCAGGCCGACGTGCTCACCATCTACGACGACAACGGCGGCTACGGCCACCCCGACCACATCCAGGTCCACCGGGTCGGCATGCGGGCCGCCGAGCTGGCGGGCACGGAGCGTGTCTATCAGGCGACGATGAACCGCGACCAGATCCGCCGCCAGCAGCAGGAGGCGATCGACCAGGGCGGCGAGGCCGACTTCGGGCCGCCGGAGGACTTGGAGCTCGGCAAGCCCGAGGCCGAGATCACCGCCGCGGTCGACGTGACCGCGTATCTCTCGCACAAGCGGGCGGCGATGCGGGCGCACGCGAGCCAGATATCCGAGGAGTCCTTCTTCCTGGCGATGCCGGATGAGATCTTCGCCATGGCGTTCGGCACCGAATGGTTCATCCGCCAAGGCGAGGGCCCCGGCATCACCGAGACCGACCTGCTGCCGACAACAGCCTGAGTGACCTGCGCCTTCGCCGCTCGTTGTGGTACACCAGAGATCCCACGCGAGGCAGGAGGGCCGTCATGGTCGACGATCGGCGTGCCCTCCCCTCCGGGAACGGTGAGGAACCCGACTTCGTGGACCGGGCCGGTCGGACGCTGGGCTGGCTGTACCGCAGCGGGTGGCAGGTGGCGCGCAGGCTGCCGGGCGGCGAACTCGCCGAGCGGCAGGTGCAGAAGGTCGAGGCGGCCTTCGCCACGGAGGTGCGCAAGCACCTGGAGGCGCCGGAGCCGTCGACGGCGCTGATCGAGACGCCCAAGCGGGCCGCGGAGCCGATGCGGCTGGCGATGGCCGAACTGTTGGAACGCTCCGTCACCGACAGCAAGGACGCCGCCCGCGACCACTACTTCGAGTCCATCCTCCGCCAGCTGCTGCCTGATGAGGCCCGCATCGTCTCCGCGCTGTCCGACGGCACGGTCTTCCCGCTGGTCCACCTGGCCGCGCGGACGTCGGTGGCCGGCGGGCAGCGGCTGGTGCTGGAGAACGCCTCCACGGTCGGGAAGGCGGCCGGGGTCATCCAGCCCGGGCTGACGCCGGTGTATGTGGGTCGGATCCTGCGGTTCGGCCTGGCCGAGGTCGGCGAGGAGGACACCTCGCTAGGCGTGGCCTACGAGATGGCGATGACCGACGACCGGGTCCGCGACGCGGAGACCCGGATCAAGGCGGGCGGCCGGTTCGGACCCCGGGTCATCCGGCTGACCTTGCGGATCTCGGAACTGGGTGCCCAGTTCTGGGCGGTCTGCGACCCGAGCGCGCGCGCCGTGGCACCCGGCGAGCGCCCATGAACGCTTTCCTCCAGGACTTCCAGACCAACTGGCTCGTCTACGCCTCGATGCCGGTCATCGCCGCCCTGATCGGCTACGTCACCAAGCTCGTCGCCATCAAGATGATGTTCGAGCCGCTGGAGTTCGTCGGCAAGAAGCCCTTCTTCGGCTGGCAGGGAATTGTGCCGCGCCGCGCGGCGCGGATGGCGAGCATCGCCTGCGACACGATGACCGACCGGCTGATCTCCGCGGGCGAGGTGATGGGCAGGCTCGACCCGGAACGCATCGTCAAGGAGATCGAGCAGCCGCTGTTCGACGGGGTCGAGGAGATCGCCGCCGAGATCGCGATGGAGTACCAGCCGGGGCTGTGGGAGTCGACCCCGGAGGCGGTCCGGCGGCGGATCATCCGGCACGTGCAGGGCGAGGCGCCCAGGATCGTGCGGTCGCTGCTGGAGACGATCAAGCACGACGTGGACGCGGTGTTCGACCTCAAGGACATGGTCGTCAGCAACCTGGTCAAGGACAAGGCGCTGCTCAACCGCATTTTCCGCGAGTCAGGGCACAAGGAGTTCCGGTTCATCGCCCGCTCCGGGATCGTCTTCGGCTTCGCCATCGGCCTGGTGCAGATGTTCGCGTGGGCGGCGCTGAAGAACCCGTGGATCATGCCGATCTTCGGCGGGATCACCGGCTGGTTCAGCGACTGGCTGGCCCTGAAGATGATCTTCCGGCCGAAGCGCCCGACGAAGTACCTCGGCGTCTTCGAGTGGCAGGGGCTGTTCCTCAAGCGCCGCCAAGAGGTCGCCGCCGACTACGGCGCGCTGATCGCCAAGGAGATCATCACCCCGAAGAACGTCATCGAGGCGGTGCTGCACGGCCCGCTGTCGGACCGGCTGTTCGCGCTGGTGGCCGCCGAGGTGCAGGAGGCGCTGGACCGGCAGTCCGGGGTGGCCCGGCCGCTGGTGGTGCTGGCCGTGGGCAGCGGCCGCTACCAGCAGATCAAGCGCAGCATCGCCACGAAGGTCATCGACCGGCTGCCCGAGACGATGGCGTACATCGAGGACTACGCGGGCGACGCGATGGACATCCGCAACACCCTGGTCACCAAGATGCAGGAGATGACCGAGGACGAGTTCGAGGGGCTGATCCGGCCGGCGTTCGAGCAGGACGAGTGGATCCTGATCGCCACCGGCGCCGTCCTCGGCTTCGCGGTCGGCGAGCTGCAGGTCATCCTGGTGGAGACGCTGGCTCACTAGGTCTACGGTCGGGACCATGTCCTACGTCGCCGCGGAAGACCGTTACGAGCAGATCCCCTACCGGCGCTGCGGGCGCAGTGGGCTCAAACTGCCCGCCGTCTCCCTGGGCCTGTGGCACAACTTCGGCGACGACCAGCCGCACGAGATCGGCCGGACCATCCTGCGCCGCGCGTTCGACCTGGGTGTGACGCACTTCGATCTCGCCAACAACTACGGACCGCCCTACGGCTCGGCCGAGCGCAACTTCGGCCGCGCGCTGGAGCGCGACCTTGGCGCCTACCGCGACGAGATCGTCATCTCCACCAAGGCCGGGTACGACATGTGGCCGGGCCCCTACGGCGAGTGGGGCTCGCGCAAGTACCTGCTGTCCTCTTTGGACCAGTCGCTGGGCAGGATGGGTCTGGACTACGTCGACATCTTCTACTCCCACCGGTTCGACCCGGACACGCCGCTGGAGGAGACCGTCGGCGCGCTGGCCACCGCCGTGCGCCAAGGCAAGGCGCTCTACGTCGGCGTCTCGTCGTACTCGCCGATCGCGACCCGCCAGGCCGCGGAGCTGCTGCGCGCCGAGGGGGTGCCGTTGCTGATCCACCAGCCGTCGTACTCGCTGCTCAACCGCTGGATCGAGGGCGAACTGCTCGACACCCTCGGTGAGCTGGGCGTGGGCTGCATCGCGTTCTCGCCGCTGGGCCAGGGCCTGCTCACCGACCGGTACCTCGACGGCGTGCCGGCGGGCTCGCGCGGCAGCCGGTCGTCGTCGCTGAGCCAGGACATGCTGTCCGAGGCCAACCTGTCCAGGGTGCGCGGCCTCAACGACATCGCCCGGCGCCGCGGCCAGACGCTGGCGCAGCTCGCGGTGGCGTGGGTGGTGCGCGACGAGCGGGTGACCTCGGCACTGGTCGGCGCCAGCTCGGTCGAGCAGCTGGAGAGCACGCTGCGCGCCGTCGACGGCCCGCCGTTCACCGACGACGAGCTGGCCGAGATCGACAAGTACGCCGTTGACGCGGGCATCGACCTCTGGGAAGCCTCCCGCAGCGCGGGTTAACCCGATTCCGCCGCGCTCGACCTGAAATCGTCCTGCGCTTATCCGCGCGGGGCCGGGATCGTCGGTAGGCTCTTGATCACCTGCTGGAGTGGCACGCCGACCAGCGGGTTCGGCATCTGGAGACCACCATCACGGCGGGCAATGCCCCGTCGATCGGCCCGTTCACCGCGTTGGCCGCGCGCCACCAGGCGCGGTTGTCGCGCAGCGAACTGTTCCCAGCCGATCAGTTTCCCGACGAGCACGACGCCGAGGATCTGTACCGACTTCCCGCACAGGATGGAGTGCTGTGAGCGTTTTCGACAAGATCGAGTCCGAGGTCCGCAGCTATTGCCGGAGTTGGCCGGTGGTGTTCGACCGCGCGGTCGGCAGTCGTATCGAGGACACCGATGGCCGGTCCTACCTCGACTTCTTCGCGGGCGCGGGCGCGCTGAATTACGGGCACAACAACCCGGTTCTCAAGACCGCCGTGATCGACTACCTCATGCGCGACGGCGTGACCCACTCGCTGGATATGCACACCGTGGCCAAGCGCGATTTCCTGGAGACCTTCGCCGAGGTGGTGCTTGGCCCGCGCGAGCTGGACTACAAGGTCATGTTCCCCGGCCCTGCGGGCGCCAACGCCGTCGAGGCGGCGCTGAAGCTGGCCCGCAAGGTGACCGGCCGCCAGTCGATCATCAACTTCACCAACGCCTTCCACGGCATGACGCTGGGTGCGCTGTCGGTCACCGGCAACTCCCTCAAACGCGGCGGCGCGGGCATCCCGCTGGTGCACGCCACGCCGATTCCGTTCGACAATTACCTCGACGGCCGGACCCCGGACTTCCTGCTGTTCGAGCGGCTGCTCCAGGACAGCGGCAGCGGCCTCAACGAGCCCGCCGCGGTGATCGTGGAGACCGTGCAGGGCGAGGGCGGGATCAACGTGGCCCGCGCCGAGTGGCTGCGCGCGCTGTCGGAGCTGTGTCAGCGCCACGGCATCCTGCTGATCGTCGACGACGTGCAGATGGGCTGCGGGCGCACCGGGCCGTTCTTCAGCTTCGAGGTCGCCGGGATCAAGCCCGACATCGTCTGCCTGTCGAAGTCGATCGGCGGGTTCGGCCTGCCGCTGGGGCTGACGCTGCTGCGGCCGGAACTGGACGTGTGGGAGCCGGGTGAGCACAACGGCACGTTCCGCGGGGTCAATCCGGCGTTCGTCGCGGCCACCGAGGCGCTGCGGACCTATTGGGTCGACGACACGCTGGAGAAATCCACACTCGCGTTGGGTGAGCAGGTCGGCCGGGCGCTGGTGGAGCTGGCTCAGACCTATCCGGGACTGCAGGCCAGGGGCCGCGGCTTGGCCAGAGGCCTGCGGTTCGCGACGGGTGAGCTGGCCGGGCAGGTCTGCCGGGAGGCGTTCGAGCGTGGGCTGCTGATGGAGACCGCGGGCCCGGACGGCGAGGTCGCCAAGATCATGCCACCGCTCACCGTCACCGAAGCCGAGTTGGAAGAGGGCATGGCGGTGATCTCCGACGCGGTGCGGGCGACGGCATCTTTGATAGCAGAGCAGGAGGATCGTGCGAGCCGTTGAGAGCCCGCCGTGCCGCGCACGGGTTGTGGTCCGGTGCGCTGTCGACCCAACAAGGCGAGTTTCGGCCCCGCGCCGCCGACTTCGGGAATCGGCGGACGCGGGGGCCATCTATACGCCATTAGCGTGACACCACCGGTTAAACCCCGGCCAGGTACGGAATTGGCCCTAGGTTGTCTTGCAGCGCAAGGACGGCCCGTGGGGACGGGACCGTGAACCGGGGGGTGGCGCCTTGCTTTCAGCCGACGACGGACCGCGCTTCTGCGTGCTCGGGCCGGTCGGGGTCGTGATCGGCGACCAACCACTCTCGCCGGGCGGACCCGGACTGCGCGCACTGCTCGCGATCCTGCTGCTCGAACCCAACCAGGCGGTGCCGGTCGAGCGCATCGTCGACCTGCTGTGGGACCACGAGCCGCCCGCCACCGCCCGCACGATCGTGCAGGGTTACGTGTCCAGGCTGCGCCGCTGGCTGTCCGAAGTGGACGAATCGGGCGGCACGTGGATCGAGACCAGCGGGTCGGGCTATCAGCTGGTGGTGGACGAGCGCCGCGTCGACGTCGCCATCGCCCGCGCCCTGCGCGCGGAGTCGAACGGCCAGGAGCCGGAGGTGCGCGCTGCGCTGCTGACCAGGGCACAAGCGCTGTGGCGGGGCCCGGAGCTGTCCGACGTCGGCGGCCGGGTCCGCGCGCCGGAACTGGCCGAGCTGCGGCTGGCGGTGATCGAGGCGCGCATCGACGCCGACCTCGAACTAGGCGGGCACGACCAGGTCATCGGCGAACTGGCGGCGCTTGTCGACACCCATCCGTTCCGGGAACACCTGGTCGGCCAGCTCGTGCTCGCGCTGTACCGCTCCGGCCGCCGGGCCGCGGCGCTGGAGATGTACCAGCGCTTCGCCCATCGGGCCGCCGGTGAGCTGGGCCTCGATCCAGGTCCCGGCCTGCGGGAACTGCACAGCCGGGTCCTGCGCGACGACACCGCGCTGCTGCGGCCCCGGCCGGAACCGGTGCTGACCCCGCGCATCGGGGTGCTGACCCCCGCGCAGCTGCCCGCGCCGCCGTCGGGATTCACCGGCCGCGAGGGCGAACTCGCCTGGCTGGACGGGGTGCGCGGCGAAGGTGTCGCGGTGCTGGCCGGGCCCGCCGGGATCGGCAAGAGCGCGCTGGCGCTGCTGTGGGGCAGCCAGGTCGCGCGGGAGTTCGTGCACGGCCAGCTCTACGTGTCGCTGCGCGGATTCGACCCGCGGCACCCGCCGCTGACCCCCGCCGACGTGCTCGCCCGGTTCCTGCTCGTCCTCGGCGTGGCCGCCCACGACATCCCGGCCGACCTCGCCGACCGGGCCGCGCTGTACCGGTCGGTGCTGGCCGACCGGAAGGTGCTGGTGGTCCTCGACGACGCCCGCGACTCCGACCAGGTCCGGCCGCTGCTGCCCGGCGCGGGCCGGTCGCTGGTGCTGGTCACGAGCCGACGACGGCTCGACGGCCTGGTCACCCAGGGCGCGCGGCTGCGGGTCGTGCACACGCTGGCCGCCGACGCGGCGGTCCGGCTGATCGAGCACGCCGCCGGTCCGCCGATCGATTCCGACGACCGCGCGCACCGGTCCCGCCTGGCCCGGCTGTGCGGCTACCTGCCGCTGGCGCTGCGCATCGCGGGGGCCCGGCTGGCGGTGAGTCCACAGTGGTCGGTCGGGGACCTGGTCGCGGAGATGTCCGACGAGCGGACCAGGCTCGGCGCACTGGACCTGGAGGACGCCGACACGAGCGTGCGCGCGGCCTTCGACGTCACCCACCGGGCGCTGGACCCGGCCCACGCGGACACCTTGCGCGCGCTCGGCGCGTTTCCCGGGCAGTGGGTGAGCCCGTACGCGGTGGCGGCCCTGTGCGGAATCGGGCTCACGGCGGCGCGGGCGCGGCTGCGGGCGCTGGCGGGGTCGTTCCTGGTCACCGAGCTCGATCGGGACATGTACGGGATGCACGACCTGGTCCGGCTCTACGCCAGGGAACTGGCCGAGGACGGCACCGAGCCGCTGCGCGCGGTGCTGCGGTACTACCTGCTCGCCGCCGACCTCTGCCGCCGCCACCTGCGTCCGGTCGACGACGACCTCGACGCGCCGTGGGACCTGCCCACCCCGGAGATCACCGACCGGGACGGCGCCCTGACCTGGTTCGAACGTGAGTGGCCCAACCTGCTGGCCGTCGCCGCCGCGGGCGCCGACGCGGGCCTGCACGCCGAGGTCTGGCGCCTGGCCAGGATGGCGGGCGACTTCCGCCGCGTCCGCTCCCGCCGCGACGACTGGGAGTGGCTCCTCGACATCGGCCTGACCTCGGCCCGCGCCGCCGGTGATCCGCGGGGAGAGGTGTTGCTGCTGCTGAGCCGCTGCGTCCTGCTGACCCGCTTCGGCAGCGAACACGAGACGGTCGCCGACGCCTCAGCGGCGGTGGAACTGGCGGCGTCACTCGGCGACCCGAAACTCGCGGCGATGGCACTGAACACGCTGGCGAGTGCCTGGTACGGGGAGAAGAAGTACTTGGCGGCGCTGGACGGCTATGAGCGGGCGCTGTCGGCCACCAGGTCGGCCGGATACCGGCTGGGCGAGGCGAACCTGCTCAACAACATCGCGCAGACGTACCTGAACTTGGGGCGGGTCGATGAGGCGGTGGAGCCGCAGACGGCGGCGGTCGCGCTGTACCGGGAGGTCGGGGATCTTGGGTTCGTCGGGCTCGCGCTGGCGAATCTGGCGGAGATCGAACACGAGCTTGGGGACTACGACTCCGCTGAGGTGCACGCGCGGGAAGCGGTGTCGTTGGCTGAGGTGAACGGCTTGGCGCTGACGGAAGCGTTTGGACGGGAAGTCCTGGCCAGAGTGCTGCGTGACAGCGGAGACATCACGGCGGCGCGGGCTGAGCTGACTGAGGCGGTGACGCGGTATCGGATGGCGCAGTCTCCTGGGGTGGAAGCGGCCCTAGCGGCCCTGGCTTCGTTACCGCCCGGCGTTTAGCGGGGGTTTAGTTGCCCCGTGTGGGTGAGTGGCAGGGTTCTCGCTGGCGCGTTTGCGCGCTCAGTCGAGCAGTGGTGGGGGTACTGCTCGCGGTCCGGCCGGCGGCTCTTGGGGAGGGGGTGCCGGCCGGACGTATGTCCGGGGTTGGTTGGTCGGCCGTAGTACAGCCAAGCCTCCGAAACGCAAGGGGCCCAACAGAACGGCCTGATTGGGTGGTTCGCCTTGATTTGGGGTGAATGGGCCTAAACTTTGGGCGCGGGTGGGCTTCACCTGGCCCACCTTTTAGACCCGCGCAGGCCCATTCGAGGGGCCCCAAATCAAGGCGAACCACCCAATCAGGCGCCCACACCCCAAGCCGGCCTAGACGTTCGCCGCTCGATCGTCCCCGCGATACGGCTGCAGCGCCTGATGCTTCGGATGCAACCCATCGCCCATCGATTCGCCCATGATCTGGCGGCGGACCCAGGGGAGTAGGTGGGTTGTGGTCCAGGCGATGTCGGCTTGCCTGGAGCGGAGCCACGGCTGTGGAACCTCCGGCGGGAACGACTGCCGCCAATCCCCGTCCGTCCGCACGTTCAATGCTTCCGCCGCCCGCAAGGCGATCCGCCGATGCCCCTCAGTCGAGAAGTGCAGCCGGTCGTCACACCAGGAGCGGCGGTCGTGTAGCGGAGTCATGGACCACAGGTCGACGAGCATCGCGCCGTGGCGTTCGGCGATGGCGTGTAGGTGGCCGTTGTAGATCGCGACCTTTCCGCGTACCCGGCGCAACAGTGGCTGCACCTGAGGGTCAGGTCCGGTGAACATCAACACCGCCGAGCCCGCCGAGCGCAGGGCGACCACCGCGTCCTCCAGCAGCGCGGCCACGTCGTCGACGTCCCGGCCGGGGGTGATGATGTCGTTGCCGCCGCCGCACAGGCTGACCAGATCGGGGGCCGTGTCCACGGCGACGGCGACCTGTTCGTCGACGATCTCTTGCAGCATCTTCCCGCGCAGCGCCAGGTTCGCGTACTGGAAGGCCGGATTCTGGTCGGCCATCGTCGAGGCCAGGCGGTCCGCCCAGCCGACGTAGGTGCCTTCCGGACCTCCGTCGCTCATCCCCTCGGTGAAGCTGTCTCCGATCGCGACCCAGCTCGCCCACCCGTGCACAGTCGCCTCCCTCCCCATGGCCGACCCGTTGCCCACCCCAACTAACCGCCCAGAATGCCGTGTCATTCCCGACTTACGCCACCGTCGGTTGACCGAATCGTAAGTACCGTGACGCCTGGTCACCACTCATTTCCTGTCCGATATCCCAGGTTAGGGCTACCTAACCGAATCGCGGTACGGCAGGCTGTCCGAGTGGCCGCTTCCTCCGACACCCTCGCCGACCTGCTGGGCGGTCGCCGGGGTGCGGTCGACGCTACGGTGCCGCCGCTGGCGTTCCTAGTCGGGTGGCTCGTGTCGGAGCGGGAGATCGGCTGGGGTGCCGCCGCCGCGGTCGTCGCGGCGGCCTTGGTGAGCGGATACCGGCTGGCGACCGGCGCTCGGGTCACCGCGGCGCTGGGCGGGTTGGCCGCCGTGATCGCCGCGGCGTTGATCGTCATCTACACCGGGCGGGCCGAGGACTTCTTCCTGGTTCGGCTGCTGGTCAACATCGCCAGCGGGCTGGCCTGGGCGCTGAGCATCCTGATCCGGTGGCCGCTGCTCGGCGTCGTCGTCGGCGCCCTGCTCGGCCAGAAGACGCGCTGGCGCGGCGATCCCGACCTGCTGCGGGCCTACGGCCGGGCCAGCTGGGTATGGGTGTTCGGCCAGTACACCGTCCGCACGCTCGTCTTCGGCGCGCTCTGGCTGTCGGGCAACGTGGTGGCGCTGGGGGTGGCGCAGGTCGCCCTGTCGTGGCCGCTGGTGGCGCTCGTCGTCGCCGCCAGCGCCGTCGTTCTGCGCCGCTCCCTGCCCGCCGACCACCCCGGACTACGGCACCCGCGCGTTTGACGGGTGCGGCGCCATCGGGCCGAACGCCTCGCGCGCGGCCAGCCAGGCCGCGCCCGCGACGCCGTCCTTGGCCGTGCGGACCTCGTGGTCGGCCAGCATCTCCCGCAGCCGCGCGCCGACCGGGGTGTCCCCGCCCGCGACCGTGCCGACCAACACGATCGGGCCGCTCGACCACGCCGCGAGGGCCTGGTCGGCCAGGACGCGGGCCGCGTGGTCGATGATCTCGGCGGCGGCCGGGTCGTTGGCGTGCGCGCTGACCAGCGGGGCGAACCGGGCCAGGTGGATCGGCGGGTCGGCGTTGACCGAGCGGATCAGGTGGTTGAACGGCGCGTCCGTCGGGCCGACCGCCAGTGCGAGCACCGCCGACGCGAGCGGGCCCAGCGGTCCGGCGGCCTGGATCTCGCGCACCGTGGCGCGCACGGCTTCGCGGCCCAGCCAGAACGCCGAGCCCTCGTCGCCGAGCAGCCAGCCGAATCCGCCCACGGTGGCGGCGTGCCGGTGGTTCTCGATGCGCATGGCGATCGAACCGGTTCCCGCGATCAGCACCGTTCCCTCCGGTTCCGGCGTGCCCGCCGCGAACGCGACCTCCGCGTCGGTCATCACGTCGGCCCGCTCGACGCCCGCGTCGGCCAGCGCCGCGCGGAACACCTCGGCCACCGCCGGGTCGCTCATGGCCGACGCGCCCGCCATGCCCAGCACGCAGGTCAGTGCCGTGTGGGTGCCCAGCGCCGCGGCGACCGCGGTGCCGATGTTGGCCGCCGCGACCGCGGGCGGGTGCGAGTTCGGGTTGCCCCCGCCCGCCTCGCCCCGGCCGACGACGTCACCCGACGCGGTGACAGCGATCGCGCGGGTGGCCGTCCCACCTGCGTCGATGCCCACGGCGACCTCGCCCACGGGACCCTCCTTCGGTGCGGTTACTCCGTTTGGCGTAGCATTCTCAATGCCCGCTCCGTTCAACCCCCTCGACGGAGCGGGCATCCCTTTTCCTAGGGCTGATCCGTTCATGGACGCAGCCCTAGCATCGCACTCAGCGGGTGCGGGTCAGCTTGGACAGGCCGCGCGGCTGGTCGGGGTTGCGGCCCCTGGCCAGCGACAGCTCCAGCGCCAGCCGCTGCAGCGGCAGGATCTCCAGCACCGGGGCGATCTCCTCGGCCGTGGTCGGCAGCACGATCCGCGGCAGGTCCGCGGCGGCGGCCGAGCCGACCGCGACGATATCCGCGCCGCTCGCCCGCACGACATCGAGTACCTCGGCCATCGCCGCGCCACCCGCTCCCGCGCTGGTCACCGCGAGCACCGACGTCGTGGCGTCGAGCGCGGCGATCGGGCCGTGCAGCAGGTCGGCGCCGCTGTAGGCGCGGGCGGACAGGTAGCTGGTCTCGGCGAGCTTGAGCGCGGTCTCGGCCGCGGTGGCCGAGGAGTAGCCACGGCCGGTGCACACGACCCGCTCGGCGAAGCGCAGCCGGGCCACAGCGGCGTCGACACCCTCGGCGGCCAGCGCGGCCGACGCGACCTCGCCGATCCCCGCCGCGGCGGCCGCGTCGCCGCCGCGCACGGCGTCGACCAGGAGGTACAGGGTCAGCAGGGTCGCGGTGTAGGTCTTCGTGGCGGCCACCGCCAGCTCCGGGCCCGCGCCGATGTCGACGTTGAGTTCGGCGGACTCGGTCAGCGGCGAGCCGGGGGTGTTGGTGACCGCGACGGTCAGCGCGCCGTGCGCCCGCGCCGCCGCGGTGGCCTCGACCAGGTCGGGCGAGCCGCCGCTCTGGCTGACGGCGATGTAGAGGACGTCGGTCAGGTCGGGCTTGGCCTTGTAGAGCGTGGTCGTCGAGGCCGAGACCAGGCCCGCGGGCAGGCCGAGCAGCACCTCGGTGAGGTATTTGGCGTAGATGGCGGCGTGGTCGCTGGACCCGCGCGCGGCGAACAGGACGAACCTCGGGCGGTGGGCGGCGATCGTCGCGGCCACCCCGACCAGGTCGGACCGGCGGTCGAGGATGCTCGCGAGGACCGTGGGCTGCTGGTCGATCTCGGCGCGCATGGACTCGCCTGGCTGGGTGTGCGGCATCAGGTCCCTCTCTCCGTTAAGGTCTAGACCAATCGTAGAGATCTGGCTTCCTCGGGGCAATCCCGTGGGTAGTGACGCGGGAGACGGGTCGGACAAGGCATTCTGTATGCAGGTGTACGAGCAGGGAGGACACCATGTTGGAGATGTCCGACGCCGATGGGCCGGACACGGTGCTTCGGGCGCAACGCGAACCCAAGTACTGGGGGCTCAAGCGGCATCTGCTCGACCTGCTCGGCTCGCTGCCGCCCGGCTCGCCCATCCCGACCGAGCGGTCGCTGGCCACCGACTTCGACGTCTCGCGCACCACGGTCCGCCAGGCGCTCGCCGAGCTGACCGTCGAGGGCAGGCTGCTGCGGGTGCAGGGCAAGGGCACCTTCGCCGCCGAGCCCAAGGTCGCCCAGCGGCTGCAGCTGTCCTCCTACACCGAGGATATGCGCGCCCAGGGCCGCGAGCCGTCGTCGAAGCTGCTGGAGGTCGCCGAGATCCCGGCTGAGGTGGAGCTGGCCAGGCTGCTCGGCGTGCGGCCGGGGGCCAAGGTCCTGCGGCTGCACCGGCTGCGGCTGGCCGACGGTGAGCCGATGGCGCTGGAGTCGACCCACCTGCCGCTGGGCCGCTTCCGCGGCCTGCGCCGCTTCGTCACCGACGGCGGCTCGCTCTACCAGGTGCTGCGCGACCGCTTCGGCGTCGAGATGGGCCACGCGGAGGAGACGATCGAGACCGCGCTGGCCGCCCCGCACGAGGCCGACCTGCTCGGCGCCGACATCGGGATGCCGATGCTGCTGCTGTCGCGGCACTCGTTCGACACCGAGGAGAAGCCGGTGGAGTGGGTGCGCTCGCTCTACCGCGGCGACCGCTACAAGTTCGTGACGACGCTGAACCGTCCGTGATCACCGACGTCAGGTGGGGCACCACCGCCGCGCGCGGGGTGCTGGCCACGACGATTCTGGGGTCGAGCATGGCCATGCTCGACGGGACGGTGGTCAACGTCGCCCTCCCGCGCATCGGTGCCGAACTGGGCGCCTCGGTCGCGGGTTTGCAGTGGATCATCAACGGGTACCTGCTGGCCTTGGCCTCGCTGATCCTGATCGCGGGCGCCTTGGGCGACCGCTATGGCAGGCGCAAGGTGTTCCTGATCGGCGTCGTCTGGTTCGGCGCCGCGTCTGTCTTGTGTGGACTCGCGGGCAGCACGGGAACGCTGATCGCGGCCCGGGCGCTGCAAGGGATCGGCGGGGCCCTGCTGACGCCGGGGTCGCTGTCGATCTTGCAGTCGGTGTTCCACAAAGAGGACCGGGCGCGGGCGATCGGCTCGTGGTCGGCCCTTGGCGGGATCGCGGCGGCGGCCGGGCCACTGGTCGGCGGGCTGCTGGTGCAGGTGTGGTCGTGGCGGCTGGCGTTCCTGATCAACGTGCCGGTCGCGGTCGCCTGCGTGTGGCTCGCGCTGAAGTTCGTTCCGGAGACCCGTGACGAGGACGGCAACGGCCGGGTCGACTGGCTGGGCTCGGCCATTGGCGCGGTGGGGCTGGCGGGTATCACGGTCGCACTGATCGGCCTGCCCGCGGGCACGCCGGAGTGGGTCGAGTTCCCCGTGTTCATCGGCGGCCTGGTCTTCATGCTTGAGTTCATCAGGGGGCAGTGGAAGTGGGATCACCCGCTGATACCGCCCGCGCTGTTCCGGGATCGGACATTCGCCATCTCCAACGCGCTGACCTTCGTGGTCTACGCCGCGCTGGGTGGCGTGATGATGCTCATGGGGTTGCAGCTGCAGATCTCGCTGGGCTACTCGCCGACCGCGGCGGGCATCGCCAGTGTCCCGATCACCATCGTGATGCTGCTGTTGTCGAGCCGGTTCGGCGCACTGGCCTCGAAGTACGGGCCGCGCTGGTTCCTCGTCGGCGGTCCGCTGCTCGTCGCGGCGGCCATGCTGATGCTGATGCGGGTCGGCCCTGGGTCGACCTACCTCGGCTCGGTCCTGCCCGCCGTCACCGTGTTCGGGCTCGGCCTAGCCGTGGTCGTCGCGCCGGTCACCGCGACCGTGCTCGCCGCCGCGCCCGACCGTTACGCGGGCGTGGCCTCCGGGGTCAACAACGCCGTCGCCCGAACCGGCGGCCTGCTCGCCGTCGCGGTCCTGCCCGCCGCCGCAGGCCTGACCGGCGCGGCCTACACCGACCCGACCGCGCTCACGTCGAGCTGGCGCACGGCCCTGCTGATCTGCGCGGGCCTGTGCGTCGTCGGGGGTCTGCTCGCGCTCGGGGTGCGGGGCAATGTCCTGGCCGTGGTGGACCACGCCCCGGACTGCCCGCACCCCGGCGACTGTCTGCACTGCTCGGTGGACGCGCCACCGACGCACGTCAAGCCTTGAGCAACTCCGCGAGCAGGGTCTGGTCGACGTTGCCGCCGGACACCACGGCCACCGTGCGGCCTCGGGGAAGTTCGTCGGCGCGGTAGAGGTAGCCCGCGGTCGCCACGGCACCGCTGGGCTCGGCGACCAGGTTCGACTTGTGCGCGAGATCGGCGACGGTCGCGCGGATCTCGTCCTCGGACACCGTGACGATCCCGTCCACGAACGCCTGCTGGTGGGCGAAGGTCAGCGGCGAGGGCTGCGAGCGCAGGCCGTCGGCGATGGTCCGGTTGCGGTCGGCCACCGACCACGACACCAGCTCACCGGCCTTGAGGCTGGCCGCCGTGTCGGCCGCCAGCTCCGGCTCGACCGCCCACACCTGGGCGCCGGGTCGCAGTGCCTTGATCGCCGCGGCGACGCCGGAGATCAGCCCGCCGCCGCTGACCGGCACGAGCACCAGGTCGACCTCGGGGAGGTCCTCGATGATCTCCAGGCCGATCGTGCCCTGACCAGCGATCACGTCGAGGTGGTCGAACGGCGGGATCAGGGTGGCGCCCTTCGCCACGACGATGGCGTCGGCGACGATCTCGCGTTGCCCGACCCCGCTGAGCACGACCTCGGCGCCGTGCGAGCGGGTCGCGTCGATCTTGACCTGCGGGGTGTCCTCGGGGACCACGATCCACGCCGGGGTGCCGAACACCTTGGCCGCGTACGCGACGGCCTGGGCGTGGTTGCCGCTGGAGTAGGCCACGACGCCACGAGCGCGCTGCTCGTCGGTCAGCCGGGACAGCGCGTTGTAGGCGCCGCGGATCTTGAACGCGCCGACGGGCTGCAAGTTCTCGGGCTTGAGCCACAGCGGTCGATCGGGGTCGGACCAGAGGCAGGTCAGCAGGGGCGTGCGGGTGGCACCACCGGCGATGCGGCCCGCGGCCGCGCGGATGTCGTCCAGAGTCACGAGGTTCACGGCACCAGTCTGCCGATACACCACCTGAACGGGAATGAGGTTCCTCAGTTGCACCGTCAACGCCCGGACCTGCGGCTGGGACGTCCAGCGCCTGGGGTTCGGAACCGTTCGCCGAGGACCTCGAGCGCGACGCGTTCGCAGTTCTCCGTAGGCGATCGCGGCCGCAATTCTGCGATCCGCCCTGGTGAATGCCTCCGTCATCAAGGCTGAGCTCGAGCAGAACTGACCGACCCGAAACGCTTGTGTGCACGTCCACATGTGGACGTGCACACAAGAAACAGCTTTGACAGCTCTGTCAGGATTGCTCTGTCCACCTCGATATGCCACAGGCCAGGCGAATGGGGGCCTGTCCGTAGGTCCCCATTCGCTCATCCATTGAGTATCAGCAGCACTTGGTGGCCGGGCCGAGTGCGTTGTAGACAGTTCGTCCATTGACGCTGATCTGCACTCGGGTTCTGAACTCAAGGGAAGAGGATCGACCCTGGATCTTGACGGATGGTCGGGTGTAGTGTCCATTCGCGCATCCAGCAGTAGCCCAGCCGGTGTATTCCACCAGCCGTTGGTACTGGTACACGTCGACCCTGCTCCTCGACACGCAGGTGCCGGAGTATGGCGCGGCCGCGTTGATGTAATAGTCCGGGTACATATGAACGCCGTCGTCCCCACTGCATACACCGATGTGCCAATTGTTCTGCGTGATGTCGTTGCACCCCCCGCCGCTCGCCTGCGCCGGGTTTGCCATCACCACCGAGGAAACGATAGTGGCGAGCATGACAGCCGCACGTGTGACGGACCTTCGCAAGTTCATTCGGATCCCCCATGGATGAGTTTACTTTGCGCAGCCAACGGTAGCGACAACCCATGGCCAGTTCAAGATTGTCATGTGAGTTTGAGCCGGATTTGCTGCAAGCGGGGGAATGGCAGGTTCGTGGGTGCGGGCAGGACCTGGATGGTGCGGGTGGTGATTCGGCTGTGGTCGCGGTCGACCTGCCCGGGCGATGACCGGTGTTTGCGCCAATGGCAATGCGTCGAGCGCGGCCAAGGGCCGCGGATGTCGTCCAGAGTCACGAGGTTCACGGCACCCAGTCTGCCGATACACCACCTGAACGGGAATGTGAATATCTTGCGGGCCCGTGCGTCCAGATGGGCCTATCACGGTGCGCAGTCGCGTCATACCGTCGGGTTATCGCCCCCCGAGCGACACGTGAGGGCACAGTGGGCGAGCCGTAACCCTGCGCGGCTCGCCCACGCCGGTCAGTGGCCGAGCGCGGTGACCAGCGCCTTCGCCGCGGCCTCCGGGTCGGCGGCCTCCGTGATCGCCCGCACGACGACGATCCGCGTCGCGCCCGCCGCCAGCACCTCCGGCACCCGCGCCAGATCGATCCCACCGATGGCGAACCAAGGCCGTTCCGACCTGGTCGCGCGGACGAGGTCGAGTCCGGGGGCGGGCCTGCCGGGCTTGGTGGGGGTCGGCCAGCACGGGCCGGTGCAGAAGTAGTCGACACCCGGCTCGCGCGCGGCGGCGTCGGCTTGGGCGAAGTCGTGGGTGGAGCGGCCGATCACGATGTCCTCGCCCAGAATCCGGCGGGCCTGGGAGACGGGGAGATCGTCCTGCCCTAGGTGAAGCACGTCCGCCCCGGCGGCCAGCGCGATGTCGGCCCGGTCGTTGACGGATAGCAGCGCGCCCCGGGCCGCACAGACCTCGGCCAGCGTCGCCAACGCCCTGAGTTCGGGGCCTGCCTCCAGGCTCTTGGCCCGCAGCTGCACGATGTCGACCCCACCCGCGAGCGCCGCGTCGGCGAACTCGGCGAGGTCGGGCCGGATGTCCGTGCACAGGTAGAGGCGCGCGGTATGGAGCTTGGCGCGGATCTGGTCACCGTTGAGTCCTGGCATGGAACCGCACGGTAGTGCGCTACGGTGGAACCTGGTCGCACGGGAGTCCGAGAAACGGGCTGAGAGGGAGCTGGGATCGCTCCGACCGTCGAACCTGATCCGGGTCATGCCGGCGCAGGGAGCGTGGTGTGTGGTGAATGACGTCAAGCGCGTCGCCGTCGTGGGCGGTGGCGTGATCGGGCTGTCCGTGGCGTGGGCGCTGGCTGAGGCCGGGTTCCGCGTCGTCTTGGTCGATCCCGACCCAGGTCACGGTGCTTCGTGGGTGGCGGGCGGAATGCTCGCCCCGGTCACCGAGTCGTGGCCGGGTGAGGACGATGTGCTCGCGCTGGGGGCCGCGTCGCTGGATCTGTGGCCCGCGTTTGCGGAGCGGTTGCGGCAGCGAGGTGGCGATCCTGGGCTAAGCACGCACGGAACTCTGGCGCTGGCGCTTGACTCCGCCGATGTCGGCACGCTGAATGTCCTCGCCGACTATCTGCGCGGCCAGGGGCGTGCCGTCGAGCGGCTGACCGGGCGCGAACTGCGGGCGCTGGAGCCCGCGCTGGGGCCTCGGGTCCGAAGTGGACTGAATGTGCCGGGGGATCTGGCCGTGGACAACCGAAGCCTGCTGATCGCGCTCCGGTCCGCCTGCGAATCGGCGGGGGTGGAGTTCTTCCCGGCGGCGGCGACCGGAGTCCGGCCGGGCGCGGTCGACCTCGGCAGCTCCACTGTGGACTGTGAGGTGGCGGTCATCGCGGCCGGGGCGTGGAGCCGGACGCTGCACCCCGCGCTGGAGTCGGTGACCAGGCCGGTCAAGGGGGAGATCCTGCGGCTGCGGGCCCGGCCGGGCGCGCTGCCGGTCCCGGTGCGGACGATCCGTGCGCACGTCGAGTCGCGGCCGGTCTACCTGGTGCCCAGGGCCGACGGCGAACTCGTTCTCGGCGCGACCCAGTACGAGGCGGGCTACGACACCGAGGTCACCGTCGGCGGCGTGCGGGACCTGCTGGCCGACGCCGAGCAGGTGCTGCCGGGCATCGCCGAGTACGCGCTGACCGAGTGCGCCGCCGGGCTGCGGGCGGGCAGCCGGGACAACCTGCCGCTGGTCGGCTGGCTCGAACCCGGGGTGCTCGCCGCCACCGGCCACCACCGCAACGGGCTCCTGCTCGCGCCCGGCACCGCGGCCTCGGTCGTGGCCATGCTGCGCGACGGCGCCGCCCCAGAACCGGCCGCGGACCCCGCCCGGTTCCGCTAGTGTCCTGCGCCGGAATCCGACATCTATCTCGGCGGCCCAGCTTCCCGCTGGCCGCACGGACGAAAGGCCCACGGACACCCAGTACGAGGACCTTCCGTCCGCACACCCAGCGGAAACCTGGACCACCGATATAGACGCCGGATTCCGGCGCAGAACACTAGTTGGAAAGGACGCGATGAGGATCGAGGTCAACGGCGAGCCCCGCGAGGTCGCCGACGGAACGACGGTCGCCGACGTGCTCGCCGCGCTCGGCCTGCCCGCCAACGGGATCGCGGTCGCCGTCGACGGCGAGGTCGTGCCCCGTGCCGACCACGCGCGGACCACGGTGACCGACGGGGCCGCCGTCGAGATCCTGACCGCTGTGCAGGGAGGCTGACATGGACGACCCCTTCGTCATCGCCGACCGGGAGTACTCCTCCCGCCTGATCACCGGCACCGGCGGCGCCGCCAACCTGGCCGTACTCGAACGCGCCCTGGTCGCCTCCGGGACCGAGTTGACCACGGTGTCGCTGCGCCGGGTCGACGCGGCCGGTGGGTCCGGGGTGCTGGAAGTCCTGCGGCGGCTGAAGATCGACCCGCTGCCGAACACCGCGGGCTGCCGCACCGCCGCCGAGGCGGTACTGACGGCGCGGCTCGCTCGGGAGGCGCTCAGCACGAACTGGATCAAGCTGGAAGTCGTCGCCGACGACAAGACCCTGCTCCCCGACCCGATCGAGTTGCTCGACGCCGCCGCCACCCTGGTCGACGACGGTTTCGTGGTGTTGCCCTACACCAACGACGACCCGGTGCTGGCGCTGCGGCTGGAGGAGGCGGGCTGCGCGGCGGTCATGCCCCTTGGCTCGCCGATCGGCACCGGCCTGGGCATCCGCAACCCGCACAACATCGAACTGATCGTCGCCCGCGCGGGCGTCCCCGTGATCCTCGACGCGGGCATCGGCACCGCCTCCGACGCCGCGCTGGCCATGGAACTGGGCTGCTCAGCGGTGCTGCTGGCCACCGCCGTCACCCGCGCCGCCGACCCCGAGAAGATGGCCACCGCGATGCGCTCGGCGGTGGTCGCGGGCAGACTCGCCAGGCAGGCAGGCCGCATACCGCAGCGGTTCTGGGCCCAGGCATCCAGCCCTCCGCGATGAAGCCTTGGTGGCGCGCGGCACAATGAGGTATGACGACTTCGGAGGGCGACCCCGCCACCGGCGACATCCCGGCCCGCCTCTACCTGGCGATCGGCAGACTGTCCCGGTCGCTACGCCGCTCCGGCAGCCCCGGCCTCGGCCACGGCTCGATCTCCGCACTGTCCACATTGGTCAACTGCGGCGAACTACGATTAGGTGACCTGGCAGGCAAGGAGGGCGTCGCCGCCCCGACCATGTCACGCATCGTGGCAAGCCTGGTAGAGACCGGCCTGGCCCTGCGCGAACCCGACCCCGCCGACCGCCGAGCCTGGCTGGTACGGGCGACCGAGGAAGGCGAACGGGTAGTTTCCGGCGTCCGCTCGACACGTGTGCACGAACTAGGACGCAGATTGGAACGACTCTCAGCAGAGGACCACAAGCGCCTAATCAACGCGATCCCGGTCCTAGAGGCACTGCTAGCAGAGGAACAGAAGAGCTAAGTAAAAAAAGAGGCACCCGCCCGGCTCAGGGCGCAAAGAACGACCCCGCATCGGGAAGCCGCCACAGCGGAGAGACCGGTCCGACTCCCGAGCCCAGGGGATATGCGGCGCGCACGCTCCGAGTAATGAAGTCCTTACCGAGCCGCACAGCACTCACCACGTCATTCCCCTTAGCCAACGCCGCCGTAATACTCGAAGCAAGCGTGTCACCACTGCCATGGGTATCGGTGACGTCATACCGAGGCCCGACCAACTCGATGAATTCGGAGCCGTCGTAGAGCAAGTCCAGGCACTCCGCGTCATCGCGCATATGCCCGCCCTTGACCAGGACCCACAGGGGCCCGAGGTCGAACAGCGCCTTCGCCGCATCACGCTGCTGAGAACGCGTCCGCACGTCAATACCAGTGATCAACCGAACCTCATCAAGATTCGGCGTCACCAACGTCGCCCGCGGAAACAACAGAGTGCGGATCGCATCGAGAGCTTCGGCGGCCAGCAACGGATCCCCGTGCATCGAAGCCGCCACCGGATCCACCACCAGCGGAATCGTCTGTCCGATATGGACCCTGTCACAGGCCCCAGCCACCGCGGCGATAATCGCCGCGGTGGCCAGCATCCCAGTCTTGGCCGCCTGAACGCCGATATCGGTCGCGACCGCCTCGATCTGCGCGGCCACCACCTCCGGCGGCACCGTGTGCACCCCCGTAACCCCAAGGGAGTTCTGCACAGTCACCGCCGTCAACGCGGTCATCCCATGCACCCCGCAGGCGAAGAACGTCCGCAGGTCGGCCTGGATACCCGCGCCACCACCGGAATCCGATCCGGCGATGGTCAGCGTCCTTGCTGGAGTTAGCACAGCGGCATCCTTCTCAAGACTTGTCGACGACCGGGAGATAGACCTTCTTGCCCTGTTCGACGAATTCCGTCGACATCTCCGACATGCCCGCCTCGATAGCCTCCACAGAGGACAGGCCGTGCTCCTCGGCGTACTTCCGCACATCCTGGGTGATCTTCATCGAGCAGAACTTCGGCCCGCACATCGAGCAGAAGTGCGCGGTCTTGGCTGGGCTCGCGGGCAGTGTCTCGTCGTGGAACGAGCGCGCGGTGTCCGGGTCGAGCGAGAGGTTGAACTGGTCCTCCCAGCGGAACTCGAAGCGCGCCTGGGACAGCGCGTCGTCGCGTTCCTGGGCCCGGGGGTGGCCCTTGGCCAGGTCGGCCGAGTGCGCGGCGATCTTGTAGGTGATCACGCCGACCTTGACGTCGTCGCGGTTGGGCAGGCCCAGGTGTTCCTTGGGGGTGACGTAGCAGAGCATCGCGGTGCCCAGCCAGCCGATCTGCGCGGCGCCGATGGCCGAGGTGATGTGGTCGTAGCCGGGCGCGATGTCCGTCGCGAGTGGACCGAGGGTGTAGAACGGCGCCTCGCCGCACAGTTCCTCTTCGAGTCGCACGTTCTCGGCGATCTTGTGCATCGGCACGTGGCCGGGGCCCTCGATCATCACCTGCACGTCCTTGGCGCGGGCGATGTGGGTCAGTTCCCCGAGGGTGCGCAGCTCGGCGAACTGGGCCTCGTCGTTGGCGTCGGCGATCGAGCCCGGCCGCAGGCCGTCACCGAGGGAGAAGGTGACGTCGTAGGCGCGCAGGATGTCGCAGAGTTCCTCGAAGTGCGTGTAGAGGAAGCTTTCCTTGTGGTGGGCCAGGCACCACGCTGCCATGATCGACCCGCCGCGCGAGACGATGCCGGTGACGCGCTTGGCGGTGAGCGGCACGTAGCGCAGCAGCACGCCCGCGTGCACGGTCATGTAGTCGACGCCCTGCTCGCACTGTTCGAGCACGGTGTCGCGGTAGACCTCCCACGACAGCTTCGTCGGGTCGCCGTCGACCTTCTCCAGCGCCTGGTAGATCGGCACGGTGCCGATCGGGACCGGCGAGTTGCGCATGATCCACTCGCGGGTCTCGTGGATGCGCTTGCCGGTGGACAGGTCCATGATCGTGTCGGCGCCCCAGCGGGAGGCCCACACCATCTTGTCGACCTCGTCCTCGATCGACGACGACACCGCCGAGTTGCCGATGTTCGCGTTGATCTTGACAAGGAATTTCTTGCCGATGATCGCGGGCTCGGACTCCGGGTGGCACCGGTTGACCGGGATGACCGCGCGGCCGATGGCGACCTCGTCGCGCACGAACTCCGCGCTCAGGCCCTCACGCTCGGCGCAGAACCGCATCTCCTTGGTGATGATCCCGGCCTTGGCGTAGGCCAGCTGGGTCACCGCGCCGTTCACCGGCTCACGCTCGGCGATCCAGCTCTCCCGCAGCCTCGGCAGTCCAGTGTGGACATCGATGGCGGCGGTGTCGTCGGTGTACGGGCCCGAGGTGTCGTACAGGTCGACGTGCTCACCGTTGGTGAGGTCGACCCGCCGGATGGGGATGCGCAGACCGTCGGCGGTCTCGCGGTAGACCTTGTGCGACCCGATGATGGGACCGGTGGTCACGGTGGGCCGCACGGAGCGGTCGTCAAGAGCGGTCACGAAAATCCTCCCTACGCCGGCATTACCCGGTCAGGTTCATCGGTCGGCGGCGCCGGGTCCCAGGAATGGACACCAGCCGCCCTCTCAGCCCGCCATGGCGCGAGCTCCCGCGGTGCGGTGTGCAGTTGTCCTTCGCACCCTAGCCGGCGGACGCGCCAAAGCCAACCGAGCACTAACCTGTTGACCATGGTGCAGCCGTACCCGCCGGGCGCCCGCCGCCTGGGCCGTCCCCACGCGGCCGTTCCCTGCCCGGCGTGCGCCGAGCTGGTCGGCCGGGGCTACCCGACGTGCACGTCCTGCGCCGACCGCGTCGACGCCTACTGGCTGGCCGACTGGGCCGCCCTGCTCGACGCCGAGGGCGTGGTCTCGGGCGAGCCGGAGGAACGTGACCTGGTGGCGCGGGTGTTCAGCGCCGAACCGGGCGCCTACCCGTGGACCTGCACCGACTGGGCCATGCGGCTGACCGTGTGCCCGACCTGCCGGGCCGAACTGGGCACCGGCGACACCGGCTGCCTGCGGTGCGCGGGCGCCGACCAGTCCCGCTGGGCCTGGGACTACGCGGCGATGCCCACCTCGATGACCCACAACGAACACGCCCTGCGCGTCACCGTGGCGGGTTTGCGCGCCGCCCACCGCAGGCGCGACAACCAGGTGGCCTACTGGCGGCTGTCCCTGCCGTTCCTGATGACCGGCGAACCCGTGTCGCAGGCCCAGGCCCAGCGCGTGCGGACCTACCTGCTGGCCGGGCGGACCGAGGAGCTGTCGACGAGCCAGTCCTTCGCCGACATGGCCGCGCTCCCCGACTTACCTTGGCGCGCGCCGGCTTAGGACTCCAGCGCCAACCGGATGCCGAGCGCGATCAGCACGGCCCCGGAGAACCGCTCCAGCCGCGTGCGGACCTCGGTGCGCTTGAGCCACCGCATGACCCGCCCGAGCAGCGCGACCACCATCAGGTACCAGACGGTGTCGATCACCACCCACAACCCGGCGAGCGCGAGCAACACCCACCGCGCCGCGCCGGGGGAGACGAACTGCGGCAGGAACGAGATGGCGAACACGGCCAGCTTGGGGTTGGCCAGGTTGACCAGCAGCCCCGCGCGGAACCCGGAACCGCTGGTCGGGACGTCGTCGACGGCGTGGTCGGGCTTGCCGAACAGAGCCTTGGCCCCGAACCAGACCAGCACGGCGACCCCGATGATCCGCAGCACCTGATAGGCGATCTCGGAGGCGACCAGCAGGACCGAGAGACCCAGCCCTGCCGCCACCGCCCAAACCGCGACGCCGACCTCCATGCCCGCCACCGTCGCCAGCGCGCCCCGGCGGCCGCCGCGGATCGACTGCTTGAGCAGCATCGCGGTACCCACGCCCGGCACCATGGCCAGGACGAACGAGGCGAGCAGGAAGGCGAGGAAGCTGGACCAGGTCACCGCCGAATGGTGCGACAGCGGTCACGCTGATCGCCACCGGTTATCCGGGGAGGATTAGGGCATGTCCTGCGGATCATGGCGGGCGGTATCCGCGCCCGCTTGGCCCCTGGGCGCACCGCGGGAACGGCCACGGACAACCAGTACGCGACCGTCCCCGCGGCACGCCCAGGAACCAAGCGGATCACGAATCCCACCCACCATGATCCACAGGACACGCCCTAGTCGTCGGCGAAGGGGTCCTCGGTGGTGCTCGGGTCCCAGGACAGGCCGGGCTTGCCCCACTGGTTGGCCTTGAGCATCCGCTTGGACTCGCGGGCGTTGCGGCCGACAAGGCGGTTGAGGTAGAGCAGGCCGTCGAGGTGGTCGGTCTCGTGCTGCAGGCAGCGCGCGAAGAAGCCCGTGCCATCGACCTCGATCGGAGCGCCGTCGACGTCCTGGCCGGTGACCTTGGCCCACGTGGCGCGGCCGGTGGGGAACGACTCGCCCGGGACTGAGAGGCAGCCCTCGAAGTCGTCGTCGGGATCGGGCATGCCCTCGGGGATGCCGGAGGTCTCCAGGACCGGGTTGACGACGGTGCCGCGGTGGCGCACGCCTTCGTCGTCGGGGCAGTCGTAGACGAAGACCCGCAGGGCCACGCCGATCTGGTTGGCGGCGAGACCAACGCCGTTGGCCGCGGCCATCGTGTCGAACATGTCTTCGACCAGGGTCTTGAGTTCGCCGTCGAAGCGGTCGACCGGCGTGGTCGGGTTGTGCAGGACCGGGTCGCCGACGATCCGGATCGGGTGAACTGTCATATGGGCAGGGTAGTTATACGCGGGTTGTCGGACGCGCCGTGGACATGACGATCACATCCGGTGGTGACGTGGTGTAATGGCGCTTGAGGATCACACCTGTGTGATTCCGGTGCGGGAGCACGGATTCGCCAGCCAAGACGAGGCGAAGGAGCCAGATGAACGCCGCTGAGATGCCCAAGCTGCCCGACGCGCAGCCGACGCAACCGAAGCCCTCGGGCGGACTCAGTGAGCGGGATCACACGATGCTCGCCTTCGAGAAGCAGTGGTGGAAGGCGGCGGGCTCCAAGGAGCAGGCGATCCGCGAGATCTTCGACCTGTCGAGCACCCGGTACTACCAGATCCTCAACGAGCTGATCGAGAAGCCGGAAGCGCTGGCCGTGGAACCGATGCTGGTGAAGCGACTGCGCCGGATGCGGGGCACTCGGCTGAATGCCCGCTCCAGGAGCAGGTTGGGAATGGAACAGCGATGACCACAGATCCTTCCGCCGTCCGCCCAGGCAAGGTCGCGGGTCTCGCCCTGATCGGCGTGGCCGCGGTCGCGACGGTGATCGGCGTCATCACGCTGCTCGGCGGCAACGGCGACAGCGCGGCGAACCAGAACCCGTCGTCGGCCCCGCCGGTGACGACCACCGTCGCCCCGGCAACCGGGACCGCGGGGTCCTCGGAGACCTCGGCGCCCACGTCCGCCACGAGCGCCGCGCCGACGACGGCCACCACCACGACCACCGCGCCCGTCGCGACCACGGCGACGGCCGCGCCGCCCGAGACGCGTCCGTCCACTCGGGACCAGCCGGTGCGGGTCTACAACAACAGCCTCGAGACCGGGCTCGCGGCCAAGGCCGCCGAGGACTTGGCCGCGCACGGCTGGCAGGTCGCCGAGGCGTCGAACTATCCGCAGGGCAAGATCCCGACCACGACGGTCTACTACCGGCCCGGCACCGAAGAGGAAGCCGCGGCGAAGGAACTGGCCAAGGTGTTCGGAATCCGCGCCGAGGAGCGGTTTGAAGGGCTCAAGGACGCCAGTCCCGGGCTGATCCTCATCGTCACCAGGGACTACCGCTCGCCGTCGGTCGACAAATAGGTCAGCGGCTCGGCCAAGTCTGATTCTGATTCGTTATAAAGGCCGACGGGTCAGTTGGGCAAAGAACAGCACTTCCTTTCAGTGCTGTCGCGATACGCCTTGCCACGCCTAAAGGAAGCGCGGTCGATCAGCGGTCTTCGCAGTTCAGCGCCGTTCGCCCGCCGTTTCTACTGTTGATCCATTCGGCCCACGGCGACCCGACAATTGTTATGTGTTAAAAGAAGTGGTAAACCCGCGAATTCCCGCGCATGCGGCATGTTCTAGCCTTCGAAATATCGGCCGTCGATCACGGCCGAAAGGGCGAAGAAAGGCTTTACCATGTTGCGCAAGATTCTCGTTGGCGTGTTTGTCGCGGGTGCGGCAATGGCCGCGACGGCCCCCGCGGCGTCGGCGGCGACCACCGCTGACACCGCCTCGTTCCGGATGACCGTCCAGTACAACGGCCAGGCGACCGACTACGGCACCCTGAAGTGCAACCCCGCCACGGGTGACCACCGCAGCGCGGCCACCGCGTGCGGCCAGCTTTCGGCGGTCGGCGGCGACTTCGCCGCGCTCAACGTCAACCCCGACCGCATGTGCAGCATGCAGTACGACCCGGTGACGGTGACCGCGCGCGGCTACTGGAACGGTCGCTACAAGTCCTTCAGCCGGACCTACGGCAACCCGTGCGTGTTCGCCAACACGACTGGCTCGGTGTTCGCGATCTGAGCTAGTACCACGGCGGAGGGCCGGAGACCCCGGCCCTCCGCCCGGTTCAGGATCCTCGTGTCTCGGCGTAGGCCGCCAACGCGGCGACCTGCGCCGGGTCGAGTGAGGGACCGACCGCCGCCCGGGCCGCGGCCAGGTGCGCCGCGGTCACCTCGGCCGCGTCCATGCTCTCGCGCATGGCGGTGAGGGCCGCTTCGCGGATCAGGGCAGTGCAGTCGGCCGCGGAGTAGCCGTCGAGTTCCTTGGCGTACTCGTCCAGGTCCACGTCCGGGGCCAGCGGGGTGTTGCGGGCGGTGGCCTTGAGGATGGCGGCGCGGGCATCGGCGTCCGGTGGTGGGACGTAGATCAGCCGCTCCAGCCTGCCGGGGCGCAGCAGGGCCGGGTCGACCAGTTCCGGGCGGTTCGTCGCGCCGATCACCACCACGTCGCGCAGTGGTTCCACGCCGTCCAACTCGGTGAGCAGGGCGGCGACGACGCGGTCGGAGACGCCGGAGTCCGACGACTGGCCGCGGCGGGGTGCGAGCGCGTCGATCTCGTCGAGGAAGATCAAGGCGGGGGCTGCCTCGGCGGCGCGGCGGAACAGGTCGCGCACGGCGCGTTCGGACTCGCCGACCCACTTGTCCATCAGTTCGGCGCCCTTGACCGACAGCACGTTGAGCTGGCCGGTGCCCGCCATCGCGCGGACCAGGAACGTCTTGCCGCCGCCGGGCGGGCCGTACAGCAGCACGCCGCGCGGCGGGGCGACGCCGAGGCGGGCGAAGGAGTCCGGGTAGCGCAGCGGCCACAGGACCGCCTCGGTGAGCGCCTGCTTGGTCTCGGCCATGTCGCCGACATCATCGAGGCTGATGCCGCCGGTCCGCAGGGTGTCCGAAGTCGACATCGACGTCGGCCGCACCGTGTCCAAGGCGCCGAACAGGTCCTCGGACTCGATGCGCGGGTCGCCATCCTGGTGCCGCAGCGCCGCACGGATGGCCGACTCACGGCGCAGCGCGATGAGGTCGGCGGCGACGAAGCCGGGAGTGCGCTCCGCCACCGCACCGAAGTCCACATCGGACACCACGGGTACGTCGCGGAACAGCACCCGCAGCAACTCGGTGCGGGTCTTGCCGTCGGGCAGGGGCAGGCTGAGTTCCCGGTCGATCAACTCGACACCGCGCACCCGCGGGTCGACCGCCTCCGGGTGCGCGGTGGTCGCGACCAGGGCGACGCGGGGAATCTTGACCGCCGCACGCAGCGAGTCGAGCACCACGGTCGCCACCGGCGGCGGCGCGGTCGCGGGGAGCAGTGCGTCGAGGTCGGCGATCAGCAGGACCACCGGGGTCCCCGCGTCGGCATGCGCACGAACCGCCGCGATGGCCTCCTCGACCCTGGCCGCCGTCGTGTTGGCTTCCAGGACCGCGACCGTGGGGCCGACGAGTTCGACCACGGCGGCCTTCTGCGTGTGGGCCACCGCACGGACCAGCGTGGACTTGCCGACACCTTCCGGCCCGGTCACCAACACCCCGAGCCGGGGCGCGGCACCGAGCTTGGCCAGCAGCTCCGGCCGGGTGAACGCCAGCTCGAACCATTCGCCCAGCGTGCGCGCGACCTCACCAGCACCGACGAGATCCGCGATCGGAACCGGCGCCTGCTCGGGCTCCGCCACGCCCACCGACTCCACGCCCGCCCGCGTCGACTGGGCCGTGACCTGGACGCCCTGACCCGATGGGGCGGCCTGGGCGGCCTGCCCGGTCGCGCGGACGGGCCTATCACCAGTGCGCGGCCCGTCGCGCCAACCGACCACAGTGGACGGGTGGACGGTGGCCGCGCCTGCGGGATCGGTGGCGGTCACCGTGAGAAGTTCGTTGGTCCATGTCGTCCCGATCGCGCGAGACAACTTGCCGCGCACAGCCGAAACGTCGGATCCGGGCGGCGGGGAGAGATCCTGCGGCAACAGCGAGACCGCGTCGCCCACGGTCAGGACCTTGCCGACCAGGGCCAGCCGGACGGTCTCGGGGGTAAGGGAGGTGGTGGCCAGCCGGGACCCCGCGACGGTCACCGAGCGGGCGGGCGCGACCTCCACAGGGGACACCACAACCTCAGAGCCCTCGGTGACACCGATATTGGACATGGTGACGTCATCAAGAAGGATCACCCCGGTCGGCCCACCGGCCTCAGCCGCGAGCGCCGCACTGACCCGCGCCCCAGTGAGCTGGACAGCGTCCCACTGCCGCAGCCCAAGAGCATCGAGCACCTCCCGATGCAACCGAACAACCCCCCGACGAGTGTCCAGCGCGGAGGGCGTCAATCGGGCAGTCAACGTGATCTGTGATCCCACGCTGACACCTTATGGGCTAGTGGTGTGTCCATGAGCGTTGCCGGGCTCTCGACGGCCCAGCTTCCCGCTGGCCGCACCGCCGAAACGCCCAAGTACACCCAGTACGAGCGGCATTCCGGCGGCACGCCCACCGGAAACCTGGATCCGCCGATAGCCCGACAACGCTCATGGACACACCACTAGGGCCGGTTCTCGCGGCGAAGTCCGGTCCGGCGCCACGATCGTCGCCGGACGGGTCCGGCGACCCGCGGCTCAGGCGTCACCGGGTGGTCGCGGTCGCCGTTGCGGTTGGGGAGACGCACCGCGCGACGGGCCGCGCCCGCGACCTTGTAGAGCGGGACCGGACGCAGGCCGAGGCGACGGGACCCGTGTTCGCGCTTGATCGCCCGGCGTTCGCTCGGCGGGATGTCCCAGGCTTCCGGGTGGTTGGCCAGCCAGTGCTTGCGCCGCGCCGCATACGGGATGTGGAGCAGATAGATGACCAGCGCGGTCGCCAGAGCGATCATCGGATACGTGATCACCGCCGCGGCCAGCAGGCCGACGCCGACCAGCAGCGGGGCGATGGCGCGCGGGGGGACCCGGACCGACTTCACCGACAGTGTCGGGATCCGGCTGATCAGCAGCGCAGCGACGGCTACGGCCCAGATAGCGACAGCCCAACGGGACTGCCACCAAGCACCGTGGTCGCCGTACTCGATGGTGAGGATCAGCGGCAGCAGCGCGAGCAGGCCACCGGCGGGGGCGGGCACGCCGACGAAGAACTCCTTGGCGTACGGCGGCTGCTCGGTGTCGTCGAGCAGGGTGTTGAAGCGGGCCAGGCGCAGGATCATGCACACCGCGAAGATCAGCGCGATGATCCAGCCGAAGCGGTTGTTCGGGAACTTCCACACATAGAGGACCAGCGCGGGCGCCACGCCGAAGGAGATCGCGTCGGCCAGCGAGTCCAGCTCGGCGCCCATCTTGGAGGTGGCGTCGAGCAGGCGGGCGATGCGGCCGTCGAGGCTGTCGAGGATCGCCGCGACGCCGATGGCGGCGATGGTCGCCGCCAGTTGTCCGCGCAGCGCGAACTGGACCGCCGAGAGTCCGGCGCACATCGCCAGGACGGTCAGCGCGTTCGGGAGCAGGCGGACGCCGGGTGACGCGGGTGCCATCAGTTCTCCGAGGATGAGGCGAGCTCGGCCAGCACGGTCTCGCCGCCGATTGTGCGCTGACCGGCCTCGACCAGCACGCGGCTGCCCGCGGGCACGTACAGGTCGACCCGGGAGCCGAAGCGGATCAGGCCGTACGTCGCACCCGCGGTGACCTTGTCGCCGTCGGCGACCTGGCAGATGATCCGGCGCGCCACCAGGCCCGCGATCTGCACGACGGCGAGGTCGTGGCCGTCGGCGGTGCGCAGGTGCAGGCTGTTGCGCTCGTTGACCTCGCTGGCCTTGTCGAGGTCGGCGGAAAGGAACTCGCCTTCCTTGTGCAGGGCGCGCACGATCTGGCCGGTGGCGGGGGCGCGCTGGACGTGCACGTCGAAGACCGACAGGAACGTGCTGATCCGCAGCATCGGGGTGTCGCCAAGGCCCAGCTCGGCTGGCGGGACGGCCTCGATGACGTGCGACACCGTGCCGTCGGCCGGGGCCACGGCGATGCCGGGGCGCTGCGGGGTGACCCGCTTGGGCTCGCGGAAGAACCACGCCAGCCAGGCGGTGAACACCGCGACGAGCACGCCCGCGCGACGCGAGAGCAGGCGCACGACCAGCGTCGCGCCGACCGCGCCGAAGACGAACGGGCGGCCGCCGGGGTGGATCGGCGGGACGATGCTCTTCGTCAGCTCGATCGCGTGCTGCACGGGGGAAGAGGAAGGCTGCGACGGGTCGCTCATCAGGTGGCTGGTCCTCGCGAGTGGGCCGGATTTGCCCACACGCTACGCCAGTCGCGAACCGGCCTGACCATGAGCGTGAACACGGGGCATCCGACCAGTCTGTACGCCCCCCGACGGCGCACAGGCCGGTCGGATGCCCCGTTGTGGAGCACCTCGATACTACTCGCTCGCGTCCCATCCGATCAACGAGGTCGGTGAGTGGTCGGTTACCCACCGTTCTCGAATACAGCGGATGTCGATCGTAGGCTTGTAGAACTGTTCAACATTCCTACATTTCAACGATTTCAGTCGAGCAGGATCAGGTCGACCTCGGCGCCCAGGGCCACCTCGGCGACCCCGACCGGGATCTCGATCAGGCAGTTGGACGCGGCGAACGACGACAGCAGGTGCGACCCCGGCCCGCCGACCGGCACCACCTCGACCATCCCGTCGTCGTGGCGGCCCCGCCGGTACTGCGTGCGGCCCTCCGGCGAGGACATCGCCGCCGTGCTGCGCGCCTTGGCCCGCGGCCGGTCCACGACCCGGTGGCCGAGCGCGCCCAGCAGCGCGGGCCGGACGAACAGCTCGAACGACAGCGCCGCGCTCACCGGGTTGCCGGGCAGGGTGAGCACCGGCAGTCCGTCGACCACGCCGAAGCCCTGCGGCCCGCCCGGCTGGATCGCCACCCTGACGAACTCCACCCCATTCCCGCTCAGCGCGTCCTTGACCACCTCGTACGCCCCCGCGCTCACCCCGCCCGAGGTCACCAGCAGGTCCGCGCCCGCGGCGTGCTCGGCGATGACCGCCCGGAACTTCTCGACGTCGTCCGGCACGAACCGCAGCACCGTCGCCACGCCGCCGATCTCCCGGACGGCGGCGGCGATCAGCACGCTGTTGGACTCGTAGATGTGTCCCGGCGGCAGCGGCTCGCCCGCCGCGACCAGCTCCGAGCCGGTCGACAGCACCAGCACCCGCGGCGGCCTGCGCACCGGCAGCGTGCCCAGCCCGACCGCGGCGGCCAGCCCCAGCTGCGGCGGCCCGAGCACGGTCCCCGCGCGCAGCACGGTGTCGCCCGCGACCACGTCCTCACCCGCCCGCCGCACGTGCCTGCCCGCGGGCACGGCCGCGTTGACCAGCACGTTCTCGGTCCCGGCGTCGGTCAGCTCGACCTGGACGACCGCGTCGGCGCCCGGTGGCATCGGCGCCCCGGTCATGATCCGGTGCACGGTGCCCGCCGCCATCGGCCGCACGTCGACGCGGCCGGCCGGGATGTCGTCGGCCACCGGCAGCGTCACCGGCACGGCGGCCACGTCGGCGGCGCGCACGGCGTAGCCGTCCATCGCGGAGTTGTCGAACGGCGGCAGGGAGACCCCGGCGACCACGTCCTCGGCCAGCACGAGCCCGAGGCAGTCGGACAGCGGCAGCGCGGTCACGGGCAGCGGCGGCAGGAGCGCGGCGACCTCGGCGCGGTATTCCTCAGCGGTGTAAACGCGTTTGGGCACTAGGCCATCCTGCCGTGTCCGCCGCCCGCGCATGCCAGACTGCCGCTACCGGACGGCCGCGGCGGGGCGCGTCGTCTCGCGGGAGAGGGGGACCCTTGCAGGTCCGCACTCGGCACACGCCTGCGTTCGGCGTGGCGCGACTGCTGCTCGCGCCGGGCGAGGCCGTCCAAGCCGACTACACCGCGCTGCTGGCCACCAGCTACGGCGTGCACGTCGACCCGCGCGGCGGTGGCGGTCGGTCCAAGGTTCGGCCCACGGTGTTCACCGCTCCAGCCGAGGGCGGCTGGGTCGACGTCGCGCCCGGGCTCCCCGGCGAGGTCTACTCACTGGAGCTGGACGGCACGGCGGGCTGGTGCGTGGCCCGCGGCGGCTGTCTCGCGGTCACCAGCACCCTGCGCGTCGACCCGGGTTGGCCCGGCTTCCACGCGCTGTTCGGCGCCGAGCACGGATTCCTGGAGCACGTCAGCGGCGTCGGCACCGTGGTACTGGCCTGCTGTGGCGCGCTCGATGTGGTCGTGCTGGAGCCCGGCGAGGCGATCACCGTCGACCCGGCGAGCCTGCTCGCGTTCACCGACGGCACCCAGTGCAGGCTCCGCGCGGTGAGCCAGTCCGCGCCGCAGTCGGTGCGCACCGGGGAGGGTCTGATGCTCGATTTCGCCGGCCCCGGCCGCCTGCTCACCCAAACCCGCACCCCCCGAGCGATGGCCGCGTGGCTAGCCCGCTGAGTGATCTCGCGGAACCGAACGCGAGCGTCATATCCAGGGCGTTAGGCTCCAGGCGTGTCGGAGGACCTCACCGGGCGTCGCCTAGGGCATTACCGCATCGACGGAGTGCTCGGTAAGGGCGGAATGAGTGTGATGTACCGGGCGACCGACATCAGACTCGGCCGCAAGGTCGCGCTGAAGGTGATCGCCGAACACCTCACCGAGGACCCCGAGTTCCGCGAGCGCTTCGTCGACGAGGCCCGCAACACCTCCGCCATCGACCACGCCAACGTCGTGCCGCTCTACGACTTCGGCGAGGTCGACGGGCTGCTCTACATCGCCATGCGGCTGGTCGAGGGCTCTGACATGGCCTCGCTGATCAAGGGCGAGCCGCTGGCCCCGCAGCGGGCGATCAGCCTGCTCAGCCAGGTGGCCGAGGCGCTGGACAACTTGCACGAGCGCGGGCTGGTCCACCTCGACGTCAAGCCCGCCAACGTGCTGGTCACCTCGCGCGAGTCGGCCACCGAGCACATCTACGTCGCCGACTTCGGCCTGACCCGGCGCGGTGCCACCGGCCACCGCACCCGCGGCGGCGACTTCCTCGGCTCGCCCACCTACGCCGCCCCCGAGCACCTGCGCGGCGAGCCGGTCGACGGCCGCACCGACGCGTACTCGCTGGCCTGCGTGCTGTTCGCCTGCCTGTCCGGCCGCCCGCCGTTCCAGGGTCAGGTGCCCGAGGTCATCCAGGGCCACCTGAACCGGGAGCCACCCGCGCTGACCGAGTTCGTGTCCCTGCCGCCCGCCATCGACGACGTGATCCGGCGCGGCATGTCCAAGCAGCCCGGCCAGCGCTACGCCAGCTGCCGCGAGCTGATCGCCGCGGCCCGCCAGGCGCTGACCGCCCCGCCGCGGCCGGTCGCGCCGCCGCGGCCGCAGCAGACGTTCCAGCAGTTCCCGTCCCCCAGCAGCAGGCGCCGCCCGCCACCCGGGTCGCGCCCCGGCCGGTCCCGCAGCCCGCGCACGGCGACCCGGTCCGCCTGCGCCCACCGGTGCCCGCGGGCAGCACGGCGTTCGGCAAGGAGCGCGGCGGAAACCGCTGGCTGGCGCCCGTGCTGGTCGGTCTGGTGGCGGTCGGCCTGATCGTCGGGGCGATCTTCTTCCTGTCCGAGCCCGACGACGGCCAGACCCCGCAGAACCCGCAGACCACTGGGCCCTCGATCCCGGTCGGGCCGGGCACCGGCGGCGAGCCGTCGTCGGAGGGGAAGCCCAGCACCCGCAAGACGCTGCCGTCCATCTCGCTTGTGGCGCCGCCCTCCAACTAGGCGGCATTTCTTGCACTCGACGGCCCAGAGTGCTAAAACCGAGTTAGCACTCGGCCTCTCCGAGTGCCAAAGGTCGGGACGGTGAGGCCGGCGAATGAAGCCGGTCGTCCGTCGCGGGCACCGAGCCTGGCCAAGCTACGTGCTTCCACCAACGGAGGACCACACCGCAATGGCCAAGTTGATCGCGTTTGACGAGGACGCGCGCCGCGGCCTCGAGCGCGGCCTGAACATCCTCGCCGACACCGTCAAGGTGACGCTGGGCCCCAGGGGTCGCAACGTCGTGCTCGAGAAGAAGTGGGGCGCGCCCACCATCACCAACGATGGTGTGTCGATCGCCAAGGAGATCGAGCTCGAAGACCCGTGGGAGAAGATCGGGGCCGAGCTCGTCAAAGAGGTCGCCAAGAAGACCGACGACGTCGCGGGTGACGGCACCACGACCGCCACCGTGCTCGCCCAGGCGCTTGTGCGCGAGGGTCTGCGCAACGTCGCCGCAGGCGCTGACCCGCTGTCGCTGAAGCGTGGCATCGAGATCGCCGTCGAGGCGGTCATCGAGCAGCTGCACAAGAACGCCAAGGAGGTCGAGACCAAGGAGCAGATCGCCGCCACGGCGTCCATCTCCGCGGGCGACACCACCATCGGCGAGCTGATCGCCGAGGCGCTCGACAAGGTCGGCAAGGAAGGCGTCATCACCGTCGAGGAGAGCAACGCTCTCGGTATGGAGCTTGAGCTCACCGAGGGTATGCGCTTCGACAAGGGCTACATCTCCGGTTACTTCGTGACCGACCCCGAGCGTCAGGAAGCGGTCCTCGAGGACCCGTACATCCTGCTGTTCGGCTCCAAGATCTCCTCGGTCAAGGACCTGCTCCCGCTGCTGGAGAAGGTCATGCAGTCCGGCAAGCCGCTGCTGATCATCTCCGAGGACGTCGAGGGCGAGGCCCTTGCCACGCTGGTCGTCAACAAGATCCGCGGCACCTTCAAGTCCGTCGCCGTCAAGGCCCCGGGCTTCGGCGACCGCCGCAAGGCGATCCTGCAGGACATCGCGATCCTGACCGGTGGCCAGGTCATCTCCGAGGACGTGGGCCTCAAGCTGGAGAACGCCGACATCGCGCTGCTGGGCAAGGCCCGCAAGGTCGTCGTCACCAAGGACGAGACCACCGTCGTCGAGGGTGCGGGTGACGCCGAGCAGATCCAGGGCCGCGTCAACCAGATCCGCGCCGAGATCGAGAAGTCGGACTCGGACTACGACCGCGAGAAGCTCCAGGAGCGTCTGGCCAAGCTCGCGGGTGGTGTCGCGGTCATCAAGGCCGGTGCCGCCACCGAGGTCGAGCTCAAGGAGCGCAAGCACCGCATCGAGGACGCGGTCCGCAACGCCAAGGCCGCTGTCGAGGAGGGCATCGTCCCCGGTGGTGGCGTGGCTCTGCTGCAGGCCGCTGAGGCCGCGTTCGCCGGTCTGAAGCTTGAGGGCGACGAGGCCACTGGCGCCAACATCGTCCGCGTGGCCGTCGAGGCCCCGCTCAAGCAGATCGCGATCAACGCCGGTCTCGAGGGTGGCGTCGTCGTGGAGAAGGTCAAGGGCCTCCCGCAGGGCCACGGCCTCAACGCCGCGACCGGCGTCTACGAGGACCTGCTCGCCGCCGGCGTGCCGGACCCGACCAAGGTGACCCGCTCGGCACTGCAGAACGCCGCGTCGATCGCCGCGCTGTTCCTCACCACCGAGGCTGTCGTCGCCGACAAGCCGGAGAAGGCCGGATCCGCCCCCGCGGGCGACCCGACCGGTGGCATGGACTTCTAGTCCACGCCTGGTGTACTCGAAAGGCCCGGTTCCTCGGAACCGGGCCTTTCGGCTGTTCATAGCGTGATCGCGTGGGCGCGTGCGGTAATGGATAATGGGTTCGTGACATCTGCGGGCAAACACGCGACTATCGGTCCGCTCACCGTTGACGACTGGTTGGCGGCGGATCCGCCGATTGACGGGTCGCGTCTTGAGTTGATCGTGGGGCATCTGCATGTGACCCCGGCTCGGTCTGGCGAACATCAGACCGCCGCCTACAGGATCGCGCGCATGGTCGACGATGCGCTAGCTGCTCCTGGCAGGCATGGCCTGTGCGTGGTTCCGGCGGTCGCTGTGCGGATCTCTACCGCATGGCGAACCGCGTTGATTCCCGACGTGGTCGTGTTGACCAAGAAGCCGATCGGAGTCAGCTTCGGTGCTGACGAGGTGGCGCTCGTGGTCGAGATCTGGTCGCCCGCCAACCGGCGCGTGGAGCGCGAGACCAAGTTCGCCGCGTACGCGGCGGCCGAGGTGCCGTTCTTGTGGACGCTTGATCTGGGCGATGAGTTTCGTTGTCCGGTACTGACCGCATACCGGTGGGACAAGGGCCAGTACATCGAAGAGAACGTCGTCAAGCCGGTCGGGACGATCACGGCCGCGCCGGTCCCGGTCAAGCTGGACCTGGCCGACCTCTCCTGATTCCGGCCACGGCGTCCAAACGGGCGAGCCAGCGGGCGTTGGTCTCGGGATCGGCGGCGATGTGGGCGTTGGGTTCGGGCGCACTCGCAGGGACGGGGAGCCAGCCGTCCGTCGGGCGCAACGGTGCCGACGTCACGTCTCCGAGCAGCAACGACAGCGTGGCCAGGCCGCACGCGTGATTCAGTTCGGGCAGCGCGGCGGCCAGGGCTATTCCAGCGGCTAGGCCGACGCTGGTTTCCAAGGCCGATGAGACCACGATCGGCAGGCCGCACGCCTCCGCCACCGCCAACGCGCGGCGCACGCCGCCAAGTGGGGCGACCTTGAGTACCGCGATGTCCGCCGCTCCCGCCAGCGCCACCCGGAGCGGGTCCTCGGCGCGGCGGATGGACTCGTCGGCGGCGATGGGGACGTCGACCCGCTTTCGGACCGCGGCCAGTTCCTCGATCGTGCGGCAAGGCTGCTCGACGTACTCCAACCCGTCCGCCGCGCGGTCGAGTTCGCGGATCGAGGTGATGGCGGTGTCGATGTCCCAGGCGCCGTTCGCGTCGACGCGGATGGCGCCTTGGCCCAAGGCATCGCGGACGGCGGCGACCCGTTCGCAGTCCTCCGTCAAGGTCGACTCGGCCACCTTCACCTTCGCGGTGCCGCACCCCGACGCCTTGACGATCTCGAACGCGAGTTCCGGCGAGACCACCGGAACGGTGCAGTTCACCGGGATTCGATCGCGCACCGGCGAGGGCCAGCCCAGGTCGGCGGCCTCGCGCGCGCTGGCCAGCCAAGGGGCGGACTCGGCGTCGTCGTAGTCCCAGAACGGGCAGAACTCGCCCCAGCCTGCGTCGCCGCGCAGGAGGATGCCCTCGCGGACGGTGATGCCGCGGAAGCGGGTGCGCATCGGGATCGAGTACACGCGAACGTCAGCCACGGGCACTACCTTGGCAGACATGGCAGCCAAGCCGCCCGCGGTCGAGATCGACGTCGGCCACCGTACGGTCCGGATCAGCAACCCCGACCGGGTGTACTTCCCCGCGCGCGGGGAGACCAAGCTCGACCTGGCCAACTACTACCTGTCGGTCGGCGACGGCATCGTCCGCGCCCTGCGGGAGCGGCCCTGCATGCTGCACCGGTTCCCCGAGGGCGTGGCGGGGGAGAAGGTCCACCAGAAGCGCGTGCCGCATGGTGCGCCGCCGTGGCTGGAGACGGTCCGGGTCGACTTCCCGCGCTATGGCAGGCACGCCTACGAGCTGTGTGTCACCGAGTTGGCGAGTGTGATCTGGGCGGTGCAGATGTCGACCGTCGAGTTCCACCCGTGGAACTCCCGCCGCGCCGACACCGAGAAGCCCGACGAGTGGCGCATCGACCTCGACCCCGGCCCGGCCTGCGACTTCGCCACGGTCCAGCGGGTCGCCCATGTCGCCCACGAGGTCCTCGACGACCTCGGCGCGGTCGGCTGGCCGAAGACGTCGGGTGGCTCCGGCCTGCACATCTACGTCCGAATCGAACCCCGCTGGGGCTTCCAGGACGTCCGCCGCGCCGCCCTGGCCTTCGCCCGCGAGGTCGAGCGGCGCGCGCCGGACGACGTGACGACCACCTGGTGGCGCAAGGACCGTGACCCGGCCCAGCTGTTCGTGGACTACAACCAGAACGCCCGCGACCACACCATCGCCTCCGCGTATTCGGTGCGGGGCGTGCCCGAGGGGCGGGTGTCGGCGCCGCTGCGGTGGTCGGAGATCGACGACGCGCGGCCGGACGACTTCACCATCGCCACCATGCCCGCCCGCTTCGCCGAGCTGGGCGACCTGCACGAAGGCATCGATGCGGCGGTCTTCGAGATCGACCAGCTCATCGAGTGGGCCGACCGCGACGACCGCGACGGCGCCGCCGACCCCGGTGAACCGGATGCCTGAGTACTTGCTGTTCTGGGGCCATCGACCGCTCCCCGACGGCGAGATCGGCAAGCCGCCTGAGCCAGTGGTGGCCCGCGGAGTTCGTGGTGGACGGGATCCGCTACGCCACAGCCGAGCATTTCATGATGGCGGGCAAGGCCCGCCTGTTCGGCGACCACGCCACCGCCGAGCGGATCATCGGCGCCGAGAGCCCGCGCGCCGCCAAGGACCTGGGCCGCGAGGTGCGTGGCTCCGACGACGCCAAGCGGATCGCGCAGGGGTATCCACATCCCGGCAACCATCCACAGGCAGCGCCATTTCCTAAGCCCCAAACCCCACCACCGATAGACTGGACCAGGGGACGCCCCCCTGGGTTGGGTGGGGGCTGTGCGCTAGGGGTACGGCCAGCCGAAGCACCCGCGCGGTGGCCGGGGTTGAACCTGCTGGGGGAGGCCCTGATGGAGGTGCGCGCCCGGCTTCGGTAGGGAACCCTCGGCGGCATGCGAAAGATGGATCGAGACGAGTGGCTGGCCTTCGCGCTGGCGGGCACCCGCACCGGCAAGCTCGCCACCGTCCGCGCCGACGGCATGGCCCACGTCGCGCCGGTCTGGTTTCTGATCGATGAGCGCGACCGGATCGTGTTCAACACCGGCGCGAACACGGTAAAAGGCAAGGCGCTGCGCCGTGATCCCCGGTTCGCGCTGTGTGTCGACCTGGCCGAGCCGCCGTACTCGTATGTGCAGTTCCAGGCCGAGGCGGAGATCTCCGAGGACCTCGACCTGAGCCTGCACTGGGCCACCCGCCTCGGCGCGCGATACATGGGTGAGGACAAGGCGGAGGCGTTCGGCAGGCGCAACGCGGTGCCGGGGGAGCTGCTGGTCTTCGGCACGATCACCAAGGTCATCGCCCTCGCGGACATCGCCGACTGACGTCTTGGTCACACCCCGGAAGCCGTCCGGCGGCTGCGCTGTTGTGCTGAGTATGCGTATCGAGATCTGGTCCGACGTCGTCTGTCCCTGGTGCTATATCGGCAAGCGCAGGCTGGAGACCGCGTTGGCCGAGTTCCCGCACCGCGACCAGGTGGAGATCGTCTACCGGTCGTTCGAGCTCGACCCGTCGGCACCTCAGGTCGGCCACGAGTCGATCGCCGAGGCGTTGGGCCGCAAGTACGGCGGCGGGGCCGCCGCGGGCCGCCAGATGATGGCGCGGGTCGCCGAGGTCGCCACGGCCGACGGCCTGACATTCGCCTACGACGAGGCGACCCACACCAAGACGGTCGACGCGCACCGGCTGCTGCACCTGGCTCTGGAGGAGGGCAGGCAGCACGAGCTCAAGGAAGCCCTCCTAGCCGCGTACTTCACCCGCGGCGAGTCCATGGGCGACCACGACGTGCTGCGCAAGGCCGCGGTCTCGGCGGGACTCGACCAGGGCCGGGTCGACGAGGTCTTGGCGGGCGACGAGTACGCGGGCGCGGTTCGGGAGGACATCGACCAGGCGCGTGCGTTCGGGGCGACCGGGGTGCCGTTCTTCGTGGTGGACCGGAAGTTCGGGGTCTCGGGGGCTCAGCCCGCCGAGGTCTTCACGCAGCTGCTGGAGCGCGCGTGGTCGGAGTCGAATCCGATCTCGCTGCTGGCTCAGGGTGAGGCATGCGGTCCGGACGGGTGCGCGGTGCCGTCCTAGGGTTATGCGCATGGAGAGCGTGCGGTTGGTCGAGCGGTGGCCGGTGGACAACGTCGCGGTGGCGGTCGTCGCCGCCGATGGGCGGGTGCTGGCCACTCACGGCGACCAGGAGCGGGTGTTCCGGCTGGCGTCGGTGACCAAGCTGCTTTCGGCCTATGGCGTGCTTGTCGCGGTCGAGGAGGGGGCGATCGAGTGGGACCAGGCGGCTGGTCCCGCGACGGTTCGGCACCTGATCGCGCACACGTCGGGGCTCGCGTTCGATTCCGCTGTTGTGCAGGCTGAGCCTGGTGTGCGGCGGATCTATTCGAATGCCGGGTTCGAGGTGTTGGCGGAGTTTGTTCATACCGCCACCGGGATTCCGTTCGCTGATTACCTGGCGGAAGGTGTGTTCGCGCCGCTGGGTATGACTTCGACGAGGCTGGAGGGTTCGGCGGGGGCAGGCGCGGTGTCGTCGGCGGCCGACCTGGCCCGTTTCGCGGCCGAACTCCAGGCGCCCACTTTGGTGTCTTCGTTGGCGGAGGCGACTTCGGTGGCGTTTCCCGGGCTGAACGGGGTGCTGCCGGGGTATGGGATGCAGAAGCCGAACGACTGGGGTCTTGGGTTCGAGATTCGGGGCGGTAAGAGTCCACATTGGACTGGGTTGGGGAGTTCTGGTCGGACGTTTGGGCATTTTGGGCAGTCGGGGACGTTCTTGTGGGTCGATCCTGCCGTCGGGGTCGCGTGCGTCGTGTTGACGGATCGGGACTTTGGGCCGTGGGCGATTGACGCGTGGACGCCGTTTACGGATGCGGTGTTGGCCGAGTTGGGTTGATGGCGCCTGTTTGGGTGGTTCGCCTTGATTTGGGGACCCCTAGAAATGGGCCTGTGCGGGTCGAAAGGCGAGGTCAGAAGACTCACCCGCACCGCGAGTTTAGGCCCATTTCCCCCAAATCAAGGCGAACCACCCAAACAGGCGGTTGGGTTCTGCCAGTTGCGTGCCTGGGTGCCTGGTGCCTCGACGCCGCCGGGCTGCGGCGGTGATCGCCGAACCCGCGGGCCTGGACCTCGAACCTGGCCCGGTGCGGTTGGTCGAGTCCGAGCTCGCCCTGCGGGTCAGGGCGGCGCGCACGACGCGGGGCCATCGCCAAGTCCGCCGACGCCGTCTTCGACCGTCTCGACGATGACCAGAAGGTGCTGGCCCGGCGGCTGTTCCTGCGGCTGCGCCTGAGGTGCTGTGCGTGCGATCTGTCGGTGCGGCAGGGGTGGTGTCAGCCGATCTCTGGGATCGGGGGACCCAGTAGGTCGTCAGCGTCGCAGATTCGGTAGGCGTAGCCCTGTTCGGCGAGGAAGCGCTGGCGGTGGGCGGCGTAGTCGGTGTCGAGGGTGTCGCGGGCGACGACCGAGTAGAAGTGGGCTTGGCGGCCGTCGGCCTTGGGGCGCAGCAGTCTTCCGAGGCGTTGGGCTTCTTCCTGGCGGGAGCCGAAGGTGCCTGACACCTGCACCGCGACCGACGCCTCCGGGAGGTCGATGGAGAAGTTGGCGACCTTCGACACCACGAGTGTCGGCAGTTCACCGCGGCGGAAGGCGTCGAAGAGGACTTCGCGTTCCTTGTTCTTCGTGGAGCCTTGGATGATCGGGGCGTTCAGCGCCTCGCCCAGTTCTTCCAGCTGGTCGAGGTACGCGCCGATCACCAGGGCGGGTTCGTCGGGGTGACGCTCCAAAATGGACTTCACCACCGGCAGCTTCGTGCGAGCCGTCGAGCACAGCTTGTAGCGGGTGTCCGGTTCGGCGGTGGCGTACTCCAGCCGCTCGGTCTCCGTCAGGGTCACCCGGACCTCGGTGCACTCGGCGGGCGCGATCCAGCCCTGCTCCTCGATGTCCTTCCACGGCACGTCATAGCGCTTGGGGCCGATGAGGGAGAACACGTCGCCTTCCTGGCCGTCCTCGCGGACCAGGGTCGCGGTCAGGCCGAGCCTGCGCCGGGACTGCAGGTCGGCGGTCATCCGGAAGACCGGCGCGGGCAGCAGGTGCACCTCGTCGTAGACGACCAGGCCCCAGTCGCGGGAGTCGAAGAGTTCCAGGTGGCGGTACTCGCCCTTGGACTTGCGGGTGATGACCTGGTAGGTGGCGATGGTGACCGGGCGGATCTCCTTGCGTTCGCCGGAGTACTCGCCGATCTCCTCCTCGGTCAGCGTCGTGCGGGCGATCAGCTCACGCTTCCACTGCCGTCCGGCCACCGTGTTCGTCACCAGGATCAGGGTCGTGGCCTGCGCGTGGGCCATCGCGGCCGCGCCGACCAGGGTCTTGCCCGCGCCGCAGGGGAGCACGACCACGCCGGAGCCGCCCGCCCAGAACGCCTCGGCCGCCATCCGCTGGTAGTCGCGTAGGTGCCAGCCGTCCTCGACCAGGTCGATCGGGTGCGCCTCGCCGTCGACGTAGCCCGCTTCGTCCTCGGCGGGCCAGCCGACCTTGAGCAGCAGCTGCTTGAGCCTGCCGCGCTCGCTGGGGTGCACGACCACCGTGTCGGTGTCGATGCGCGCGCCGAGCATCGGGGCGATCTTCTTGTTGCGCAGCACCTCTTCGAGCACGGCGCGGTCGATGGAGGTCATCACCAGCCCGTGCACGGGGCTGTTCTGCAGCGTGAGCCTGCCGAACCGGCCCATGGTGTCGACGATGTCGATCAGCAGCGGCTGCGGCACGGGATAGCGCGAGTAGGTCGACAAGGCATCGACGACCTGCTCGGCGTCGTGGCCCGCCGCGCGGGCGTTCCACAGTGCCAGCGGGGTGACCCGGTAGGTGTGGATGTGTTCGGGCGCGCGCTCGAGTTCGGCGAACGGCGCGATGGCCATCCTGGCGGCCTGCGAGCTGGGGTGGTCGATCTCCAGGAGCAGGGTCTTGTCGGACTGCACGATCAGCGGGCCGTCGGTCACCAGACCAGTGTCGCAAACTCCGGCGGGCAGGCCACAGTTCGGTAACCGCGGTTGCCCTCGCCGGGGTCCCCACCACTACCGTCCACGCTGCCCCGCCCACCCCCAGTAACAGAGGCGATCATGAGCGAGTCCGTTGACCTGGAGCCGACCCCCGTGCCGACCGGGCGCAAGCGCCCGCCGATGTGGGTGATCGTCCTGGTCGTCGCCGTGGTCCTGGCGGGCGCGGGCTTCGGCGGCTACCAGCTGCTATTCGCCAAGGGCACCGCCGCGGCGGGCGAGTGCGCCGCCGTCGAGGGCGCCGACGACGCGTCCAAGCTCTCCGTGGTCGGCTGCGGCGGCGACACCGCCACCTTCAAGATCGCCTCCAAGAAGGAGCTCAGCGAGAGTGGCTGCCCCGACGGCGCCTACCGCGAGCTGCGCGACGCCAAGAACCTGCTGTGTCTGATGCCCAACTTCGTCGAGGGCAAGTGCTACGCCGCCGACGACAAGAACCAGGCGTTCCGAGTCGCGGCCTGCGATGACCCGGAGACGATCAAGATCGGCAAGGTCATCGAGGGCTCCGACGAGCCCGAGCAGTGCCCCGGCGGCAACGGCATCGGCTACCCGGAGCCGCCGATCGCCTTCTGTATCGACACCCCCGGCGCGTCCTGACTGTCGCGTCCGGACAGTCACGTTCCGTGAATTGTCGCGGCGTTTGTCTGGTTCCCGTAACGGGTGCCGCCGCTACGCGTTAGATTGGCGCGCCGCTGGGTCAAGCACTCGCGGTTTCGCAGACTCCGTTGTTGGAACTCCACGAGGTGCACGATGTCGAACCCGCAGCCACCCCACGGCGGCGACCCGCAGCAGCCCTTCAACCAGGGCCCTGGCACGCCGCCCGGGGGTCAGCAGCCGCCGCCGTTCGGCCAGCAGCCCCCGCAGGGCCAGCCGTTCGGCCAGCAGCCCCCGCCGGGCCAGCCGTACCCGGGCCAGCAGCCGCCGCAGGGTCAGCCGTTCCCGGGCCAGCAGCCGCCGCAGGGTCAGCCGTTCCCCGGCCAGCAGCCCCCGCCGTTCGGTCAGCAGCCGCAGCAGCCGGGCTTTCCCCCGGCGCCCGGCGCCCCGGTGCCGCCCAAGAGCGGCAAGGGCAAGCTGATCAAGATCATCGCGGGTATCGTCATCCTGCTGGTGATCGGTGGCGTCGCGTTCTACTTCTACAACACCTCGGCCGCCTCGGCGAACGTCGGTGACTGCATCAAGGTCAAGGACGACAGCGCGAAGAGCGCCGACGTCGAGAAGATCGACTGTGGCAAGCCGGAGGCCGTCTTCAAGGTCGCCAAGAAGCTCGACAGCAGCAGTGCCACCTGCCCGAGCGACAGCGACTACCTGGAGTACGAGCAGTCCTCCGGGCGCGGCTCGAAGTCCGGCTTCTCGCTGTGCCTGATGGTCAACGCCAAGAAGGGCGAGTGCTTCACCGACCTCAAGGACGCCGACAAGGCCAAGAAGGTCGCCTGCGGCGACGCGAGCGCCAAGTTCGAGGTGCTGGAGATCGTCGAGGGCAAGAGCGAGCCGGAGGCGTGCACCGCCGAGGGTGTCGACGACGGCTTCATCTACAACGAGCCCAAGATGGTGATCTGCGGGAAGACCAAGGGATAGCCGTGCTGTCGCCCGGCGGCAACACCAGGAAGTTCAAGGTCGCGTTCGGCCTTGTCCTCCTCGTCGCCGTCGGGCTCAGCCTGTTCTACTCGATCAAGCGCAGCCCGGCCGCCGCCGACGCGGGCGACTGCGTGAGGTTCACCGTGGTCGAGCGCGGCACGGCGGTCAACGCCGCCGACTGCGCCGACCCGGACGCGGTGTTCAAGGTCGCCAAGCGGCTCGACTCGATCCAGGACGACTGCGGCTCGTCCAGCGACTACGCCGAGTACGAGTGGTCCGCGGGCGGCGACGGCTATTCGCTCTGCCTGATGCTCAACGGCCGCGTCGGCGACTGTTTCGCGGGCCTGGACCTGATCGACCTGGCCCGCCGGGTGCCGTGCGGGCAGGCCGACTTCGAGGTGCTCCAGGTCCTCGACGGCGCCACCGACATGTCCCTGTGCCCGCCCTTCGGCGGCGTGGTCGACGGCTATCTCTACACCGAGCCGCCCACCGTCATCTGTGGGAAGCGGAGCTAGGCGCGACGTGCAGCAGACCCGCGACTTTGGCCCGTAGTTCCACGAACTCGTCCGACGACCTGGTCGCGATCTGGTCGCGCTCGGTCCCCAGCGGGACGTCGAGTGCCGCCACGACCGTCGCGGGGGACTTGGACAGCACCAGCACCCGGTCGGCCAGGTAGACGCTCTCGTCGATGTCGTGGGTGACCAGCAGGACCGTGGTGTCCTGCTCGCGTCGGATCTTCAGCAGCAGGTCCTCCAGCTCGAACCGGGTCTGCGCGTCGACCGAGGCGAACGGCTCGTCCATCAGCAGCAGCGCGGGCCGGTAGGCCAGGGCGCGCGCGATGGCGACCCGCTGCTGCATGCCGCCGGAGAGCTGCCACGGATACTTGCGGCCCGCGTTCGCCAAGCCGACCGCCACCAGGGCCTCGGCCGCGCGGGAAACCCGCTCCGACTTCGACAGCGCGCGCAGCGGGAACTCGATGTTGCGCTGCACGGACAGCCACGGGAACAGCGAGCGGCTGTAGTCCTGGAAGACCACCGCGAGGTCGGCGGGCACCCCGTCGACCGGGGTGCCGTGCAGGCTGACCGCGCCCCTGGTGGGCCGGATGAGGCCCGCGATGGACCGCAGCAGGGTCGACTTGCCGCAGCCCGACGGCCCGACCACGCACACCAACTCGCCCGCGTCGACGGTGAACGACAGCGCGTCGATGGCGTCGTGCGCGCCGTCCTTCGCCTGATACGTGTGACCCAAATCACTGACTGACAGCATCGTTGTCACGGGACTCATCCTCCGGTCGCCAGCGACTTGGCCTGCGCCGAGTGCCGGGGCTGCCAGGCCAGGGCCCGGCGCTCGACCATCAGCAGCAGGGTGTTGAACAGGTAGCCGAGCACGCCGAGCAGCACGATCCACGACCACATCTGCGGCAGGTCGTAGTCGCGCTGGGCGCGGACGAGCTGGTTGCCGATGCCGTTGATCGACCCGACCAACTCGGAGATGACCATCAGGATCAGCGAGATCGACAGGCTCAGCCGCAGGCCAGCGAACACTTTCGGGGCGGCCGACGGCAGCACCACACCCAAGATCCATTGCGCCTTCGACAGCCGGAACGCGCGCGCGGTCTCGACCTTGGTCGCGTCCACGCTCCGGGCGCCGTCGACGGTGTTGAGCAGCACGGGCCAGATCGCGCCGAAGACGATCGTGGGCAGCTGCATGCTCATCACGCCGAAGGTGGCGATGAAGAACGGCACCAGCAGCGGCGGCGGGATCGAGCGTAGGAAGTTGAACAGCGGGCCGAGGTAGCCCATCGCGGTGCGTGAGCGGCCCAGCAGCAGGCCGAGCGCGACGCCGATCACCCCGGCGAGCGCCCAGCCCACCAGCATCCGGCCGACGCCGGGCACGATGTGGTCGCCGAAGGCCGGGGAGAACCAGACGTCCCAGGCTGTCTTCGTGATCACGGACGGCGGGGGGAAGAACGGGTCGGCCTTCGCGCGCGTCACCGCTTCCCAGATCCCGACGGCGATGACGAAGACGATCCAGCGCTGGAGGAACGTGCTCAGCGTCCTCATTCGGCCCCGCCCCGCGGCGCGGTCCAGGTGAACAGCCGCGCGTGCAGCCGCTCCAGCCCGGAGTTGGCCGCGTAGCCGACGATCCCGGCCATGATCGTGCCCGCGAGCACCTGGTCCATGTACGCCCCGCCGCTGGCCGCGTCCGAGATGAACTGCCCGAGGCCCTTGGTGGCGCCCGCGAACAGCTCGGTGCTGACCACCACGGCCAAGGCGATGGCGAACGAGAGCCGGATCCCGGTGAGCACGAACGGCGCCGCGCTGGGCAGCGCCACCCTGGTCAGCACGCCCACGCGGCCGACGCCGAAGGCGCGGGCGGTCTCCACGTGCAGCGGGTCCAGCTCGTCGAGCGCGTACATGGTGTTGAACAGGATCGGCCACAGCGCGCCGAACACGCCCAGCCAGATCTTGGTCTCCGGGCTGGTGCCGGTGATCAGCAGCGCCAGCGGGATCAGCGCCACCGCCGGGATCGGCCGCAGGAACTCGATCAAGGCCATGAAGGCCCGGCGGACCAGCGGGATGCTGCCCAGCAGCAGGCCGGCGGGTACGGCGACGGCGATGGCGATCACCAGCGCGATGACGGTGGTCAGCACGGTCGCGACGACCGCGCGGAGAAAGGTCTCATCGCCGAGGAGACCCACCAGGGTGGGCAGCACGACACTCGGCGGACGGAGATATATCCCCGGAACGACACCGGTCTGGCTGGCCACTTCCCAGACGGCGAAGAAGCCTGCCAGACCGATGAGGCCCGCGGGAACTCGTGGAGTTCCGCTCACTGCTTTCGGTGCCCGGCCCGTCGGAGCGGACCGGACACCCACCCCCTACCAGCTATTTGGCTGCCCCGTTGGGGATCATCGTCTTGACGTCCAGGTGTCCCTTGATGACCCCGAACTCCTCCATCAGGTTCGCCACCCGCTGGATGCGGTTGGGCTCCAGCGAGGTCGAGTACGTGGAGATGGTGACCAGCTGGGCGGTCTGCTGGTCGATCTTGGCGTACTTGACGAACATCGGCTCCATCTTGGAGCGGTCCGCGGCCTCGGAGTGCGCCTTGGCCAGCGCGCGCTGGAAGGCGGCGATGGTGTTCGGGCTGGTGGTGGCGAACTTGCCGTTGCCGCCGATGGCGACGTAGCCCGACATCGGGATCTCGGCGGTCGGGCCGGAGGCGCCGTCGAAGACCGGGACCGCGCCCAGCTTCTTCATCGAGTTGGTGACCCACGGCTCGACCATCACCGCGCCGTCGACGTCACCGCGCTCCAGGGCGCCCATCATGTCCGGGAAGGGCATCTCGACCCACTGGACCTGGGAGTAGTCGACGCCCTGGTTCTTCATCACCGACATCGGCGCGAGGTCGGTGAAGCTGTTGCGCGCGGTGATGGCGATCTTCTTGCCGGGCGCGTCAGAGGGCTTGGTGAACTTGGTGGAGCCCTTCGGCGCCACGACCACGAGGTGACCCGGCTTGGCCGACAGCGCGTCGGCGACGATCTTGAACTCGGCGACCTTCTTGCTCTGGGCCAGCAGCGGGGCCGGGTAGGAGGCGAAGGCGATGTCGACGTCGCCGTTGATGACGCCGTTGATGCTGGCCGGGCCGGAGGCCATGACGACCGCCTCGACGTCGAGGCCCTGCTCCTTGAAGTAGCCCTGCTCGATGGCGCGGTAGAACGGCGCGACGTCGACGACGGGGAGCACGCCGACCTTGATCTTGGCCTTCTCCACCCCGCCGGTGCCGGAACCGCCTGCGGAGTTGGATCCCTCGTCGCCACCCAGCAGGGAGCAAGAGCTGGCGAGCAGCGCCACCGCGATGGCGGCGGCGGCGGGCCGCAGGCGGGCGATCCGCCTGGTGGTCACGCTTCGGAGCATTGGAGCCTCTCCTCGTAGGAGGTCGGATTTGGTCGAGGTGTTGCCCCCCTCGGACACCAGGGCACTCTAGAGACCGATCGAGCGGGTCACAATGAGTGCGCGCCAGATGTCGCGGGGTGAACTCTCTCACTGAATGGCGTGAAGCTGTTGACCCAAGTGGACGAATTGCCCACACCCCCTGACCAGGGGTTAACGGTCTGTAGCCAGCGCCGCGTTGATTAGCCCCTATTTCCCCCACAAGGGTGAAGAGAGGGGTAGGAAAATGCACCACATCATCACGCTGACGGACTGTTGCGCTTGCTAAGTACCTGGTATGGCATGTGATGATGCCCTGGAAGGGTTACGTCGGGACTGAGAGTTCGCTACCTTCTGTGTCCAACAGTGAGGCGTACGCTCATCCGAGCGGCGACGAAGGCAGGCGTGATGTGTTCGTGAGTAACGCCGGACCCGGTGGGTCCGACATCTTGCGGCAAGCGCGGCTGCTTCCGGGACGTCCTTCACTGGGGTAGTTGTCCGTTCGAGCTAGCCGAGTAACGGGCTACTGGCTCAGATGCAAGGAGTGTGCAGGCAGTGCCCGATCACACCGCGGGGGTCGACCTCGATCCCGGGAAAGTCGGTGGCGCCGTGTCCGGGCGCGACTCGGCGCGGCCATTCGCCTCCCGTCAGACCAGCCGTAAGATCGTCGAGGGCGGATCCCGCTGGCGCCTGCGCAACTGGCGCCTGCGCACCAAGCTGATCGCCGTCCTCACCGTCCCCGTCATCACCGCCGTCGCCCTCGGCGCCCTGCGCGCGCAGAACGAACTCGACCGCGCCAACGGGTTCGACGAGGCCGCCAACGACGTCAGCGCCACCCTCGACGTGGTCGCGCTGGTCCACGAGCTGCAGAACGAGCGCAACCTGGTCGTGTCCTACGTCGCGAGCAAGCGCTCCGACTCGAACGCCGTGAGCGCCATCCAGGGCCAGTTCCAGAAGACCAACGCGGGCCTGACCCGGCTCTCCCAGGCGGTCAAGGCCGTCGAGGTCGGCGACCCCGACGCAGACCTGCTCGCCCCGCTGGCCAACCGCCTCGCCGCGGTGGAGGCGATCCGCACCGCGGCGATGAGCTCGGAGTACCCCGACGTCGGTGTCTACGGCGCCTACACCTCGCTGCTGGAGGCCGTGCTCGGCGCGGGCGCCGAGTTCACCGCCACCCTCGGCGACCCGGAGATCAACCGCCTGGCCAGCGCCACGCTCAGCGTCGTGGAGGGCAAGGAGTTCCTCGGCCGCCAGAACGCGATCCTGATGATCGCCGCGACCAGGGGCAACTTCCCGTCCGGGATGCTGGAGCAGGCGCGCGGTGCCGAGGCCGCCTACCTGTCGACCGTGGCGAACTTCCGCGCCAACGCCCAGCCCAGCGAGGCGCAGTTCTACTCCGACACCTTCTCCGGTGCCGAGGTCGACCACCGCGAGAGCATCAAGCAGCTCGCGTTCTTCCACGCCATGACCGGTGCCCCGCTTGGCATCTCGATCGACGCGCTGCGGGAGGACGCCCGAGCGACCTCCGAGGCGCTGCGCAAGGTCGAGACCTCGCTGCTGAACAAGCTGCGGTCCAAGGCACTCGCCGCGGCCGACGCGGCCAAGAAGGACGCCTGGCGCGACGCGGCGATCATCCTGGCCGCGGTCCTGCTGGCCCTGGTCATCACCCTGGTCGTGGCCCGGTCGCTGCTGGTCCCGCTGCGCGTGCTGCGCCGCGACGCTCTCGACGTGGCCAACCGGCGCCTGCCGGAGACCGTCCAGCGCATCCTCGCCGACCCGGACCCGGTCGAGGCGTCGAAGAACGCCGTGGAGCCGGTGCCCGTGTTCACCCGCGAGGAGACCGGCCAGCTGGCCCGCTCCTTCGACGCGGTGCACGACCAGGCGGTCCGGATGGCCACCGAGCAGGCGCTGCTGCGCGACAACATCAACTCGATCTTCGTCAACCTCTCCCGCCGGTCCCAGACCCTGGTCGAGCGCCAGCTGTCGCTGATCGACCGGCTGGAGCAGGACGAGCAGGACCCCGACCAGCTCGCCAGCCTCTTCGAGCTCGACCACCTCGCCACCCGGATGCGGCGCAACTCCGAGTCGCTGCTGGTGCTCTCCGGCTCCGGCCTGAGCCGCCAGCTCAGCCGCCCGGTGCCCGCCGCCGAGGTCGTCGGCGCCGCGGTGTCCGAGGTCGAGCAGTACGCGCGCATCGAGGTGCTCTCCGCGCCCGACATCGCCGTGCAGGGCCGGGCGGTCTCCGACCTGGTCCACCTGATCGCGGAACTGCTGGACAACGCGACCTCGTTCTCCGAGCCGGAGAAGAAGGTCTACGTCCGCATGGCCGTGACCAGGAAGAAGGAACTGGCGATCCAGATCACCGACGCCGGTGTCGGTATGAACGAGGACGAGATCGAGAGCGCCAACGCCCGCCTCGCCGACCCGCCGGACCTCGACGTCGCGGTGACCAGGCGAATGGGTCTGTACGTGGTCGCCCGGCTGGCCAAGCGGCACGACATCATCGTGCGGCTGCGCGACAACGAGGACATCGAGGGCGGCCTCATCGCCCGGATCACCGTCCCCGCCGGGCTGGTCCACGGCTCGGGAGCGCCCGCGCAGACCAACAACATCCTCACGCCGATCAACAGCACCCCGTCCCTAGGCCTCGGTCCCGCCGTCGGCGACACCGCGGCCAAGGCCAGCGGCATCGCGGGCGCCTTCACCGGCAGCATGCCGCGGCTGCGCACCGACGGCGGCGTGGTGTCGGAGTCGCCGGTGGAGCGCTCGGCCGAGCAGGTCAGCGGCTACCCGGCGTTCCAGGCCCACGCGGAGATCGACGACACCGGCGGCTGGGGTCCCCCCGCCTCCCGGGAGGAGATCGACTCCGCGCTCAACGGGCACCTCAGCGACGAGACCGTCGCGCTGTTCGGCGCCCCGCTGCCGGAGCGGTCGTACGAGGAATACACCCACGACTACAACAACGGCGCCAGCCAGGTCTCGCCGCCCACCGCGGCCGAGCGGACCTCCGGCGGCGACGCCCCCACCGAACGGCTGCCGATCTACGAGGCGGTGCTCTCCCAGTGGTTCGAGGCTGGCGACACCGGCTCCACACCGGCGGCTAACGGCACCGTCAACGGTGCCGAAGTGGACCTTCCTGAACCACAGGAGGTTCACGAGGAGTCAGCCGAGGCCGACGAGCCGCCAGCGGCCGTCGAGCCCGAGCCACAGCCCGTGGCCGACCCCTGGGTCTCCCCGGGTGACGACGGGTGGCAGCGGGCGCGTGCACTGCTTGATCACACGGCTGACACGATGACCACCGCCGGACTGCCCAAGCGGGTCCCCAAGGCCCACCTGGTCCCCGGTTCGGCGGCCCCCAGGGAGGAGACCACGGGCGAGCAGCCCGCGGTGCCTCCGCTGCCTCCCCGCACGGCGGACGCGATCCGCGGCCGCATGTCCAGCTTCCAGCAAGGGGTCCGCCGGGGCAGACATGCCTTGGTTGACGCCTACCCTGGTGACCAGACCGGTTCAGACCAGAGCCGCCAAGACGAGGAGCAGGAGTGACGACCGCGTCAGTACAGCAGCCCGGCAGCTTCGGGTGGCTCATCACCGATTTCGTCCGCCAGGTCCCCGGCGTCGCCCACGCCGTGGTGGTCTCCGCCGACGGGCTGCTGCTCGCCGGGTCGCAGGGGCTTCCCCGCGACCGCGCCGAGCAGCTCTCTGCCGTGGCCTCCGGCCTCGTCAGTCTCACCGCGGGTGCCGCCCGGTGCTTCGAGGCGGGCACGGTCAACCAGACCGTGGTCGAGATGGACCGGGGCTACCTGTTCCTGATGTCGATCTCGGACGGCTCGTGCCTGGCGGTCCTGGCCGCCCCGAACTGTGACATCGGTCTCGTCGCCTACGAGATGACCCTCCTGGTCGAGCGAGTCGGCCAGCAGATGACGCCCGAGCTGCGCGCGCAGCTTCAGGGCACTCAACGCAGGTAGTCGAGACGGCGGGGTGAGCGCGAGATGAGCACAGGTCGTCGAGCCACGGGCAGGCGAACCGAGGACGACTTCTCCTATCGGGATTTGTTCGACTCGGACGCCTCCTTCGGCGAGCCTGGTCTCGACGAGCCCCACGAACAATCAGTGGACAAGCCCGAGCGGAGGCGGACGGAGATGTCTGAGCGCGGTTGGGAGGATCTTCCCGAGCACGCCATCGGCGACGCGCCGAACCGGTTCGACATCGATGGGTTCCGGGCCCGGCTGTTCGGTGGGCCGAGCGCGACGCTCTACGGCGACTCGGGGATCCCGGCCCAGTCCGACTGGGACAGCAAGGAGATCCCCGCCGTCCCGGAATTCGACCCAGAGCCGGAGCCGGAACCGGTCCAGGAGACCGGGTCGCTGGTCCGCCCGTACACCAAGACAGGCGGCCGCACCCGCTCCGACTACGATCTAGCGATCGAGGCCCTGGTCTCGACCAGCGACCGCGGTCGGGTCCCCGACGCCGCTGTGCGGCCGGAGCACCGGTCCATCTGCGGCCTGTGCCTCGACACCCGCTCCGTGGCCGAGGTGGCCGCGCACTTGCGGCTGCCGCTGGGCGTCGCCAGGGTCCTGATCGGTGACATGGCAGGAATGGGCCTGGTCTCGATCCACCAGAGCGGCATGGTCGTGGGCGACCGGCCGTCGATCGAATTCATGGAAAGGGTGCTCAGTGGGCTCCGCAGGCTCTAGTCCTCTCAGCGCGCGTGGCGCGGCTCCGCAGCCGACCACCTCGGCCAAGATCGTGGTCGCGGGCGGCTTCGGGGTGGGTAAGACGACCCTGGTCGGCTCGGTCTCGGAGATCGTGCCGCTGACCACCGAGGCCGTCATGACCGAGGCCAGCGTCGACGTCGACGACGTCTCGGCGACCCCCAACAAGACCACCACGACCGTGGCCATGGACTTCGGCCGCGTGTCCCTGGACTCCGACCTGATCCTGTACCTGTTCGGCACGCCGGGTCAGCACCGTTTCTGGTTCATGTGGGACGACCTGGTCCGCGGCGCCATCGGCGCGATCGTGCTGGTCGACACCCGCAGGCTGGCCGACGCGTTCGCCTCGATCGACTTCTTCGAGGACCGCGGCCTGCCGTATGTCATCGCGCTGAACTGCTTCGACCGGGTGCTCCACCACCGCATCGACGACGTTCGCGACGCGCTGACGGTCGAGCCGTCGGTGCCGATCGTGACCACCGACGCGCGCGATCGCGACTCCACCAAGGAGACGCTGATCACACTGGTGCAGCACGCCATGCAGCAGCGGATGTCCCGGGCCGTCTGACGCTTGGCGGCGTTAGTTCTGTTGTCACCCCTTTGGGGGTCAGCACACAGCGCGACTACCTGCCAACATTGAGTGCTCAGCACACGAAATGGAGGCGGAACCATGTTGAGGGTGCTGCGGAAGTTGCGCGCGATGGCTTGCGGGTGCTGCTCGAAGTGCACCGGAAGCGGCTGCGGCTGTTGTTCTGGCTGCTCCTGAGCGAACACGGTGGAGCACACCGAGTGGGTCAGCGCCGCTGTGCGCGACGCACTCGGTGTCACCGACCTTGGGCCTGTTTCAGGCCCTAATCCTCGACCAATGCCGCGGTGTTGATGCGGTGGATCGGGAGGCGGTGCAGGTCGGTGCCCGTCGGGTCGTGGCCCTCCACGACGCCGCCGCCCATCCGCAGCGGCTTGAGCACTCGCTGAGTGGCGACGCCGTGCGCGTCCACCAGGCCCACCCACACCGACCGGCCCGTCTCGATGGCCTCCTTGAGCAGGTCCATCACCTCGGCCAGGTTCGCCCCGGTCGGTGAGACCGGTCGGGACCGGCGCGACTCGGCGGCGCGGTCGCCCGCGCGCATGGTGTGGACGATGTCGGCGAGTTGATCCGGATCGGCGGCCCGCACGCCGATCGGCCTGCGAGCGGCCCGCGTCGGGGTCTCGACGCGACGGCCGGACGGGCGCAGGTCGACCACCTGGCCGTCGGTTCCCTCCGCCGCCGGGGCGAAGCCCGCCGCGCGGAGTTCGTCCAGCACTTCCAGCAGCGGCAGCGGGCTGATCAGCACCGTCGGGGCGATCTTGCGCAGGCGCAGTGACGCGGCGGCCGGGTGCGCGGCCACCTCGGCGATCAGCGCGGGATCGTCGCAGCGCAGGAACGAGGTGGTCGACCCGCCGCGGAGCCTGCCGTGGCGGCGGGCGACGTCGTCGATCAGGTACGTGAGGGACTGGGGGATCGGCGTGCGGGACCGCACGCGGAACAGTTCGTGCAGGTCACCGGCGGTGCGTCCGACGTCGAGGGCGCGGCGGATCGAGGTCTCCGACACCCGGTAGACCGTCGCGCTGCCCGCGGACTCCACGTCGGCGACCTCGGCGATCTGACCGGCAAGGTGCGGCTCCAGCGGGCCCGGCGCGACCACCGTCAGGTCGGCCTGGACCAGCACGTGGTCGACCGGGTCGGGCATCGCCTCGGCCATCCGCTTGGCGGCCGCGGCGGCCCCCTCGTCCAGCAGGGCCCGGCCCGGTCCGCTGAGCGCGCCGAGGGCGAGGATGCCCAGCGACGTCGCCTCCGCCATGGCCCAGCGGACGATCTCGTCGCGCAGCCGCCCGCCGCGGCGGGGCGCCCGCCAGGCCAGCAGGGCGGCCAGTTCGTCGGCCGAGGCGACCGCGGTCCCTGGCTTGAGGTCGGCAGGCACCGCGAGGACCCTGGCCCGCTCCAGCGGCGCGACCGGGCGGCGCAGGTCGTCCGACAGCGGGGCGAGCAGCTTGTCCTTGGCGTCGCGCAGGCCCGCGAGACCGGGCAGCCGGGGCAGGTCGAGCCAGGCCGCGGCCAGGGTGGCCCAGCGGTTGGCCGGGGACGCCGACAACCAGACGTCGGCGTGGTTGGTCGGCACCCACTCGCCCGCGTCGCTCTCGGCGACCAGACTCGCGCCGAAAGCCAGTTCGACGAGCACGGTGGCCTGGCGGTCGGTGATGTCGGCGGCCTTGGCGATCTTGCGCAGGTCACGCACGCCCAAGCCGCCGGACTTCAGCGTCGGCGGCGGGTCGTCGGACCACAGGCGCAGCAGGGTCTCCATGTGCCGCAGCACTTCCAGCGTCTCGCCCGCCGCCGTCGCGTCCACAGTAGACACTTTGTGGACGGTCGTGCGCATGGACGGCTCGACCAGGCCGGGCCGCAGGGCCAGGCCGATCTCGCGCGGCAACTCGACGGTGTCCGCGTCGACCCGCAGCAGCAGGCCGCGCGCGAGCAGGCGCTGGACCGGGGTGCGGGCCTGCTCCAGCGGCAGCACCTGCGCGGCGTCCTTGGTCCGGCCGACCGGCTGGCCGTGGGCCAGGGTGGTCAGCACCTTGCGCTCGTCGTCGCCGATCTCGGCGAGCAGGGCGGGCACGTCGGCGTCGACCAGGCCGGGCGCGGACCGGCCCAGCCCCGCCGGGAACAGCCCGCCTGCCTCCCGGGCGGCGGGCACCAGGCTGATCGCGTCGTCGTCGCCCCAGGCCAGCAGCAGCCCGCGCAGCGTGTCGACGGCCTGGTCCACGCGCCCGTCGAGATCCACCACGCCCAGCGGCACGGGGGCGCGGTCGGCCCCGGCGGTCAGCAGCGCGTCGAGGACGGCCAGGGTGAAGGTGTCGAGCCCCTCGGCCGCCCGCGCGACCGACGCCCTGGTCGCGGCCCTGGTGGCGAGCACGGCGGTGTCCGATGGCCGGGGCGTGGCCAGGTCCGGCCGGGCCCGCAGCATCGCGACCAGCGCCTCGTCGTCCCGGGCGCGCAGCCAATCGGTGAGCGTGGTGCTGGACACCCTGACCACGGTATACGGCCACCTGTTCCGGTAATCTCCGTACTCGCGAAAGCCGTTCGCGCCTGACCCGAGGAGGACCCGTGGCGAAGGCCGCCAAGAGCCACCGTGTCGACCCCACCTGGGCGGGTGACGACGACCATGGTTCGCACCCGGTCTCCGAGCTGACCTCGGACCGCCAGGGCGCGCTCTCGCCGTACGGCGACGTCACCTTCCCGCTGGAGGGCGTGCCGTACATCCACCCGGTCACGGAGATCAACAAAACCCGATAGCCCGGACTTGGCGTGTGTTGAGCGCCTCATGGGACGCCGATTGCTACCGATCGGTATACGCGCTGTGATCGTTTGATTCCAGCTAGGCTCGGCGTATTCCAGAGTAGACAGCGCTGTCCCAGGAGCCCCGCATGCCAGTTCCCGGTCCCGGTTACTCGATCACCATCCGCGTCGAGGCGCCGCCGTCGGCGAGCGCGGCGGGGGATCTCGCCGGGGCGATCGGGCGGGTCGGCGGGGTCATCACCGCCTTCGACGTGGTCGAGTCGCACACCGACCGGGTCGTCGTCGACATCACCTGCAACGCGGTGTCGGTCAACCACGCCCGCGACATCACCGACGTGCTCGACCTGCTGCCCGGGGTCGTGGTGCGCAAGGTGTCCGACCGGACGTTCCTCATGCACCTCGGCGGCAAGATCGAGGTCAACGCCAAGGTCGCGCTGCGCAACCGCGACGACCTCTCCCGCGCCTACACCCCTGGTGTGGCCCGGATCTGCCAGGCGATCGCGGAGAACCCCGACGACGCGCGCCGCCTGACGATCAAGCGCAACACCGTGGCCGTGGTGACCGACGGCTCGGCCGTGCTCGGCCTTGGCAACCTCGGCCCGGCCGCGGCGCTGCCGGTGATGGAGGGCAAGGCCGCGCTGTTCAAGAAGTTCGCGGGCGTCGACGCGTGGCCGGTGTGTTTGGACACTCAGGACACCGAGGAGATCATCCGTACTGTCCAGCTGATCGCGCCGGTCTACGGCGGCATCAACCTGGAGGACATCGCCGCGCCCCGCTGCTTCGAGATCGAGGCCCGGCTGCGTGACCTGCTCGACATCCCGGTGTTCCACGACGACCAGCACGGCACCGCCATCTGCGTGGTCGCCGCGCTGCGCAACGCGCTTCGGGTGGTCGGCAAAGACATCGCCGACTGCAAGATCGTGGTCTGCGGCGTCGGCGCGGCCGGGTCGGCGATCATCCGCCTGCTGCTGCACCGCGGCCCCGGCGACATCATCGCCGTGGATGTCGACGGCATCGTCCACGAGGGCCGCGGCGACGGCGACGCGAACCTGCGCTGGGTCGCGGAGAACACCAACCGCCACGGGGTGAGCGGCAGGCTGCACGACGCGCTGGTCGACGCCGACGTGTTCATCGGAGTCTCGGCGCCCAACCTGTTCGGCGCCGACCAGGTCGCCACCATGGCCAAGGACGCGGTGGTGTTCGCGCTGGCCAACCCTGATCCGGAGATCGACCCGCTGGAGGCGCAGAAGCACGCCGCGGTCGTCGCGACCGGCCGGTCGGACTATCCGAACCAGATCAACAACGTGCTGGCCTTCCCCGGCGTCTTCCGTGGCCTGCTCGACGCCCAGGCTCGCGGCATCACCGACAAGATGCTGCTGGCCGCCGCCGACGCCATCGCCGACGTGGTCGACGGCGACAAGCTCAACGCCTCCTTCATCGTCCCGAGCGTGTTCGACCCGGCCGTGTCGCACGCGGTCGCGGACGCCGTGCGCAAGGCGGCGGGGACCTCGCACTCCGGGTAGCGGCCGACTGGCGCGATAGGAATAGCATCGGTGGCGTGGACGGCGAACTGAGTCATGTGGACGCCAATGGCGCGGCCAGGATGGTCGATGTCTCCGAGAAGGAGGTCACGGCCAGAACGGCTGTGGCGACTGGGATCGTCCGCACGACCAGAGAGGTCATCGGCTTACTGAGCCGCGACGGCCTGCCCAAAGGTGACGCGCTCGCCACCGCCCGCATCGCCGGGATCATGGCCGCCAAGAAGACCCCCGAGTTGGTCCCGCTGTGCCACCCGATCTCGATCTCGGGCGTGCGGCTCGACCTTGATCTCGACGGCTCCGAGGTGCGGATCACCGCGACCGTGCGCACCAACGACCGCACGGGCGTGGAGATGGAGGCGCTCACCGCGGTGGCGGTCTGCGGCCTGACCCTGCACGACATGATCAAGGCCGTCGACCCGGCCGCCGTGCTCGACGCCGTCCAGGTGGAACGCAAGGACGGCGGCAAGAGCGGCACGTGGACCCGGAAGGACCACCTGTGACGACTGAATCGGGTGCGGTATCACGGCGTTTGTCCGGGTCGAGTGGCGGGCAGGCCGAGGGGAGGCACCTGTGACCACCGAATCGGGCGCAGTATCACGGCGTTTGTCCGGGTCGAGTGGCGGGCAGGCCGAGGGGAGCCACCTGTGACCACCGAATCGGGCGCAGTATCACGGCGTTTGTCCGGGTCGAGTGGCGGGCAGGCCGAGGGGAGCCACCTGTGACCACCGAATCGGGCGCAGTATCACGGCGTTTGTCCGGGTCGAGTGGCGGGCAGGCCGAGGGGAGCCACCTGTGACCACCGAATCGGGCGCAGTATCACGGCGTTTGTCCGGGTCGAGTGCCGGCCAGGCCGAGGGGAGCCACCTGTGACCACCGCGCGAGTCATCACGGCGTCGAACCGCGCCGCGGACGGCGTCTACGAGGACAAGACCGGCCCGGTCGTCGTGGCCTGGCTGCGGGCCCAGGGCTGCGCCACGCCCGACCCGGTGGTCGTGCGCGACGGCGCCCCGGTCGAGGCGGCGTTGCGGGCCGCGGTGGCCGACAAGGTCGACGTCGTGGTCACCACGGGCGGCACCGGCATCACCCCGACCGACGGCACCCCCGAGGCGACGCGGGCCGTGCTGGATTACGAAATCCCCGGCCTGGCCGACGCTATCCGCGCCGCGGGCCTGCCCAAGGTCCCCACCGCCGTGCTGTCGCGCGGCCTGGCGGGCGTGGCGGGCCGGACCCTGGTGGTGAACCTGCCGGGGTCCTCCGGCGGCGTCCGCGACGGACTCGCGGTGCTGGAGCCAGTGCTCGCCCACGCCGTCGACCAGCTCAAAGGCGGCGACCACCCCGCCGCCAAGCCCACCCGGGCCCGGGTCCTGCGCGCCGACGTCAGCGAGTCCCCGATCACCGTCGAGGAGCACGCCGCCCTGGTCGAGGACGACGCGGCGGGCGCGGTGGTCACCTTCGCGGGTGTCGTCCGCGACCACGACCACGGGCGCGGCGTCACGGCGCTGACCTACGAGGGCCACCCGACCGCCAAGGACATCGTCGCCGAGGTCGCCACCGAGGTCGCCGCCCGCCACCGGGGCGTGCGTGCCCTGGCGGTGACCCACCGGATCGGCGATCTGGCCGTCGGGGACGTCGCCCTGGCCTGCGCGGTGGCCGCCGAGCACCGCAGGGAAGCCTTCACGGCATGTGCGGACTTGGTGGACGAGGTGAAGGCGCGGCTGCCGATCTGGAAGCACCAGAAGTTCACCGACGGCACCGACGAGTGGGTCAACTGCCCTTAGTAGCGCGGACGATCCAGCACGCACCGTTGAATCGGACTTCCGCGCCGTGCACGTAAGGGTCGAACGCGGGCCGGACAGTCTCCACGACTCGCTCGCGGGTCGTCTCGTCCACCTCGGGCAGGGCCAGGCCGAGCGGGCCGAGCCGGGTGAAGTAGCCGACCAGCTCCGACTCCGGTAGGGCGAAGTCCACGTCGAGCGGCTCTAGGTCGACGTCGGCCCAGCCGCTTTCGGTCAGGATCCCGCGGACCAGGTCCGGGCTCGCCATGCCGAACTGACCTGGGGTGTCCGGTAGGCGGACGGGGAGGGTCAGCAGCGGGGCCGCGGCGCGTTCGGCGGTCGTCATGAATGGGTTCTCGTCCATCCCTCGCCACACGACCACGCAAAGCCCGCCCCGCGTGGCGCGGCGCAGGTTGGTGAAGGCCCGGACGGGGTCCGCGAAGAACATGACCCCGAAGCGGGAGATCACCGTGTCGAACGTGCCCGGCTCGAAGTCGTGATCTTGCGCGTCGGCGCGGATGAAGGTGGCCCGCACACCCGCCAGTTCGGCGCGCTTCTCGGCGGCGGCGATCATCGAGCCGGAGATGTCGACGCCGACGCACGTACCGACCTTGCGCGCCACGGCCACCGTCGTGCCGCCCGTGCCGCAGCCGACGTCGAGCACGGCGGGTCCGGCGACGGCGTCGACAAGGACGTCTTCCACGGGCTTCAACAGCTTGTCGAGCAGCTCTTGCGAATCGACCCAGGCGTTGCCCGCGCGGCCGTTCCAGCGCGCCGTCTGGTCTTCGTCGGTCACGATCGTCTCCTTGCCTCCACGAACCGGAGCTGCCACTGTCCTACTTCAAGTCGACTTGAAGTCAAGTGGGTGAGGCAGTGGACATCGCCGAGGTGGCGCGGGCTGCGGGTCTGACCGCGTCGACGCTGCGGTTCTATGAGGAGAAGGGCCTGATCGCCTCGACCGGCCGCAGGGGCCTGCGGCGCCAGTTCGACCCCGGTGTGCTGGAGCGGCTCGCCCTGATCGCGCTGGGCCGCTCGGCGGGCTTCGCGCTCGATGAGATCGCGCTCATGTTCGCGCCCGACGGGCGGCCGCGCATCGACCGCGACCTGCTCACCGCCAAGGCTGACGAGTTGGACCGGAGGATCCGCGAGCTGGAGGTCATGCGCGAGGGCCTGCGGCACGCCGCGGCCTGCCCGGCGCCCAGTCATCTGGAGTGTCCGACGTTCCGCCGCATCCTCGGCGACGCCCTGGCCGGAAATGGGGCCGATCCCCTCACCGCCGGGGGTACGCGGTGAGGGGATCGGAGTTGGGATCCCGGTAACGGGACGTCGAACTACTTGGTCGCGATCTTCTGGCCCACGAGGATCAGGTCAGCGTTCGAGATGTAGTCCTTGTTCAGCGCGTGCAGGGCCTTCCAGCCGCCCTCGACGTTGAGCTGCTGGGCGATGCCAGACAGCGTGTCACCCGCGACAACGGTGTAGTTGCCCGCCGGGTTCGACTTGGTCACGCCGGTGGGCGCGGCCGGAGCGGCCGGGGCGGCCTTCTTCACGACCGGGCTCACGACCGGCTTGGGCGCGGCGGCCTTGGGCGCGGTGGCCTTCTTGGTGGTCGCCTTGGGGGCGGCGGCCTTCGCCTTGGCGGGCGTGGCCGAACCGGCGCGCTTGCCACAGACCGGCCAGGCGCCGATGCCCTGGCCGCGCAGGGTGTTCTCCGCGACGCGGATCTGCTCGGCCTTGGAGGCGGTGTGGGCGCTGCCCGTGCCGCCGTACGCACGCCAGGTGCTCGGGCTGAACTGCAGACCGCCGTAGTAGCCGTTTCCGGTGTTGATGCTCCAGTTGCCACCACTCTCGCACTGGGCGATGGCGTCCCAGTTGACGGTGTCCGCCGACGCGGGGGCGGCGGCGAACGCCATCGGGGCTCCGACCGCGACACCCGCGACGACGACGCGGGCGATGGTGCGCTTGGCGGCGGACGGCTTGCGGTGCTTGCCTCGGTACGACATTGGGGTCTCTCCTCCCGTGCCTGCGAGCTCGTCGCTGCGGGCGGACCGAACGGCCCGGCCGGGGCTCTCACCCGGCTGCCACGCCTGACGCGTCGCTGCGCGCTCGTCGTGGTCCCTCGTCCCTGCCCGGAAGTTCGCTTTCGCTCGGGGTTGGTTCCCGGAGGCCCGCCGGACAGGGTTCGGCACTACGGACTCCCGGGTCGTGCGCGGCTGGTCGGGGCCAGCCGAATAGCGACGGTACGTAACCGGGAGGGGAATCGGAAATCTATCCGATAGTGACCGTCGTCACAGTAACGGTGAGCGAACGGCTCGCGATCACCGTATTTCCGCAGGTCAGCGAGTTGTGTTTCGCTGTTATGATTCCGTGTCCGTGTCGAGATAATTAACGCTCGGTGAGGCATGACTCACGTCCACTGGGCCGCCTGAGAGTTGGCGGAAGGCTCAGCCGCCCGCGAACGGCGGCAGCACGTCCAGCCCGGCGCGGTCGCCCAGCGGCAGCGACCGATCGCGCACCGCGACGCCGTCGAGCAGGAAGCTCGACGCCCGCAGCACCCGCGACAGCGCGTCGCCGTGGCGGTCCACGAGCGCCGTGAGCGCGTCGGCCACCGTCGCGTCCGCGGGCAGGGAGATGCTCTCCTCCTGGACGCCCGCGGCGACGCGTGCTCCGGCGAAATACCGCACTGTGACGGCGAGTGCCATGCTCAGCCCCCGATCGCGCTCATCGGCCGCAGCGGCTGGGCGAACCCGGCCTCGTTGATCTGGTGTCCGGCCAGTTTGGCCCACATGGTGGCCCGCCACAGCTCGGCGATCTCGTCGTCGCCCGCGCCCGCGCGCAGGGGGGCGCGCAGGTCGGTCTCGGTCTGGCTGAACAGGCATGAGCGCAGCGCGCCGTCGGCGGTGAGCCGGGTGCGGTCGCAGTCGCCGCAGAAGGGCCTGGTGACCGAGGCGATCACGCCGACGTCGGCGGGTCCGCCGTCGACCAGCCACCGCTCCGCGGGCGCCGCGCCGCGCGGGCTCGCGCTGGGGGTCAGCTCGAACTCGGCGCCCAGCAGTTCCAGGATCCGTTCCGCGGTAAGCATTTCCGCGCGGTTCCAGCCGTGCTGGGGGTCCAGCGGCATCTGCTCGATGAACCGGAGGTGGTAGCCGTTGTCGACGCAGTAGCGCAGCAGGTCGGGCGCTTCGTCGTCGTTGACCCCGGGCAGCAGCACCGCGTTGACCTTCACCGGACTGAGCCCGGCGGCGCGGGCCGCGGCCAAGCCGTCGAGCACGTCGCCGAGCCGGTCGCGCCGGGTGATCTCGGCGAACCGCTCCGGCCGCAGCGTGTCGAGGGAGACGTTGATCCGGTCGAGCCCGGCCTCCACAAGCGCGCGGGCGCGGCGCACCAGGCCGATGCCGTTGGTGGTCATCGAGATCCGCGGCCGCGGGTCGAGGGCGGCGGTCGCGGCGATGATGCCTTCGAGTTCGCGTCGCAGCGTGGGCTCACCGCCAGTGAAGCGGACGTTGGTCACGCCCAGCGACTCGACCGCGATCCGGATCAGCCGGACGAGTTCGTCCGCGCTGAGCATCTGGCCGCCGGGCATCCAGTCCAGGCCCTCGGCGGGCATGCAGTAGGTGCAGCGCAGGTTGCAGCGGTCGGTGAGGGAAACCCGCAGGTCGGCGGCCACCCGGCCGAAGGTGTCGATGAGCGCGGGCGTGTCCGGCCGAGTGCCCGAGGAGGCCCTGGGCACCGCGGGGAGTCCGAGATCAACCGCTGTCACCCGATCAAGCGTAGTCGTGTTTTCTTCGATTGGGCTTACGCGCGGCGCACGTCAGCACATCAGCGGAGTCGACGGATCTCCGTGGCTGCGTCCGTTTCAGGATGACAGGAACGTGGATGCGGCGAGAGCGGCCACCGTGCGCCGTACTTCCGGATGGGCGAAAGAGGCTTGCTCCGTGGCGGCTCCGCCGAGGTCACTGGGTAGCCTCCGGGCCATGCGGTGGACGTACCTGATGGACATGGACGGGGTGCTGGTGCATGAGGAGCACCTGATCCCGGGCGCGGACGCGGTGATCGCCGAACTAACGTCGGCGGACACACCTTTCCTGGTGCTGACCAACAACTCGATCTACACCCCGCGCGACCTGCGGGCCCGCCTGCTGCGCACCGGCCTCGACGTGCCGGAGAAAGCCATCTGGACCTCCGCGCTGGCCACCGCCCGGTTCCTCGACACCCAGCGCCCCGGCGGCTCGGCCTACGTCATCGGCGAGGCCGGGCTGACCACCGCGCTGCACGAGATCGGCTACGTGCTGACCGACCGCGACCCGGACTACGTCGTCCTCGGCGAGACCCGCACCTACAGCTTCACCGCGATCACCCGCGCGATCCGCCTGGTCGAGCAGGGCGCGCGGTTCATCGCCACCAACCCCGACGCCACCGGCCCCAGCCGCGAGGGCTCGCTACCCGCGACCGGCTCGGTGGCCGCCCTGATCGAGCGCGCGACCGGCCGCGCGCCGTACTACGTGGGCAAGCCGAACCCGCTGATGATGCGCTCGGGTCTGCGCTCGCTCGGCGCGCACTCGGAGAACACCCTGATGATCGGCGACCGGATGGACACCGACGTCCGCAGCGGCCTGGAGGCCGGGCTGCGCACGATCCTGGTGCTCACCGGGATCTCCGGCCGCGACACCGCCGAGCTGTTCCCCTACCGCCCGACCCGCGTGATCGACTCCATCGCCGACCTCGTGGGACACACTGGGAATCCGTTTCCGGAATGATCGCCCCGATCACTGCGCGACTGGGGGTGCGCTCGCCTATCGTCGGATCCGTGGAGGAAGACAGAGCCGTGACGCGCACCTTCGTGGTCGGCGACGTCCACGGCCACCGCGACGAACTCGTCGACGCCCTGCACCGCGCGGGCCTCGTCGACCCGGACGGAACCTGGTCCGGCGACGACGCCCACGTGTGGTTCCTCGGCGACTTCGTCGACCGCGGCCCCGACGGCATCGGCGTGATCGACCTGGTGCGTGCCCTGGCCGACTCCGCCGCCGACGCGGGTGGGCACGTGGAGACGCTGCTGGGCAACCATGAGGTGCTTCTGCTGGGTATGCACAAGTTCGGGGACACGGAGGTCCCGTCGGACTTCGGCCCCCGCAGCTTCGCCCGCAGCTGGGAGATGAACGGCGGCATGGTCAGCGACCAGGAGGCGCTGACCGAGGACCACCTGGACTGGCTGATCGAGCGCCCCGTCCTCGCGTTGGTCGGCGACCACCTGCTGATGCACTCCGACACCTTGGAATACCTGCACTGGGGCGCCGACATCGCCACGATCAACGAGTCGGTCAGCAAGATCCTGCGCTCCGACGACATCGTCGAATGGTGGGAAGTCTGGCGGCGGATGACGACGCGGTACGCGTTTCGGGGGCCACAGGGGGAAGAGGTCGCCGACGATGTTCTGTCCGCTTTGGGCGGTTCTCAGGTCGTCCATGGCCACTCGGTGATCGCGGACCAGGTCGGGCGGCTGCCGGTGGAGATCGACGGGCCTCATCTGTATGCGGGCGGGAAGGCGTTGGGGGTGGACGCTGGGGTGTTCGTCGGCGGGCCGTGCCTGGTGGTCGAACTGCCCTGGTCGGCGGACTAGACCCCGGATGTCAGCGGGCGCGGTTCGGGCGTTGGTCGGCTCGATCGCAGACTCGGCGCCGATCGCTCGTGCGGCGACGGTGGCCGACGAGATTCGAGCGAATGTCTCGTCGCTCGACAACCTCTTGCAGACTTCGACCAGCCAGGATGCGCGGACCGCGGTCGCGGAACTCGCGTTGGCCGCGGATCTGGTTCGTGAGGCGGGGGTCGCACTCGACACCGCGGCGCAGTTGTGTCGAGCCTGGGCGACGGGAAGTTAGCGAGGTGTCGGTCGAACGCCTTGTCGTCGCCATCAGCAGATGTGCCTTGTTACCGGTGGAGGAACTTCGACACCTGGGTACCTGGATCGATGATCAAGCCGCGCCACCGCTGCACAGGCTCGCGCTGGAATCTGCTCGTCCCGAACTCACGCGAGCGGTCGTTGCCTTGGTGTGGCGCGCGAGGCGATCGACAGGGCGTTGCTGCTGATCGATGCGGCAACGAACAGACTTGAGTCCTATCGTGTCGAACTCACGGGTGGACCCATCACGGCGGTCGCGCCGAGGCAGGCCGAGCGGGCTCGCGAGGATCGATACGCGGATGTCCGGGCCCGGTTGGCGCCACCGGCGCCAGGCGCCCGAACCAATGGGAAGTGGATCGACGCGGCAGGCGATGAGCACGACCTGGTCAGCGGCAATCGGGACGAATGGTTCGCTGCGGCCGCTGCCTACGCGCGCGAGCGCGGCTGGGTGAAAGGCAGTGCGGTCCTTGGCCAGACATGTAGAGGTCAAGTTCGCCATGCGTCTGCGCGCTCGTCACGCTGAGCGTCAACCAGACGATTCGCCGATCGACGAGACGATCGTGATAGATCGGCCGCCTTGCGGTGTCGCCGCGCCGGGCGAGTGGACCTGCGATGCCACCCTCGATGATTGGCTGCCACCGGGTGCCAAACTGACCGTGATCGACCGGGACGGCAACCGCTACACCTACCGGGGAACTGAGGACGCATGACGATCGAGGCCCGCTATCGCACTCTCGATGGTGGCCAGGTAGGCGAGGAAGTCCTCCACCTCGCCGCGGATGGTGTCGACCGGCTGGTCGAAGTGCTTGCCGCAGCGCCTTTCGGGGTCGCAATGCGACCTGTCGGGGCTGAGTTCGTCAACGAACTCATCGTGGGGATCCGCGGCGACCTTGGGGCGATCTACTTCACCGATGAGACCGGTTCTTGGTACACCGAAGGACCAACCCCCGACGACGAGGGTCCCGTCTACGCCGAAGTCGACTTCCCTGACCACAGCGAACTGCCGACTGACAAAATCGAACGGGCACTAGAGGAATATCTGCGGACTGGTGCGCGGCCGACCTGCGTTGCCTGGCAGGTCGACCCTTATTAGTCGGTGGGAGCGGACGCCGTGTTCGGGGCCGAACCGCCATGGTCGGCGGACTAGGCCGATGAATCGGCCGAGATGACGGTGGGTTCGCGGCCAGTCCGCCTGAACTCCCGAAGCCCGATGTGACCCGCCACGTTAGGGCGCCTGCACGCGTTCGACGCGGTCGATCGTCGGGTCGGCCCGTTCGCCGAGGAACTCCACCCAGGCCCGGCGGGCGCAGAAGTAGTGCTTGCCCGCCTCGGCGATGTCGAGGAAGGCGACCAGGGTTCCGGTCAGCCGCTCGGCCAGCGTCGCGTCGGCCAGACCGCCTTCCTCGGTGAAAGCCGTGTGGGCCTGTGCGAGGCTGAACATGTCGGGGTGGATGCTCGCGCCAAGGTGTTCCAGCGGCACCCGCAATGCCCAGAGCCCCCGATTGCCCCCGACCATCGAGGGTGACGCCGACATCAGCAGCCCGTTGCGCCCGGCCCACGGCTGCGGCCGAAACCGCGACGTCCAGTCGATCGCGTTCTTGAGCACCCCGGACATCGACGCGTTGTACTCCGGCGAGGCGATCACGAACGCGTCACTGGCTTCCAGTCGCCTGCGCAGTTCAGCGGCTTCCTCGGGAATCCCCTGCACCTTTTCGAGATCGCCGTCGTAGCTGGGTGCCGCGAAGTCCCCCATGGTCGCGACGTCGACGTGGGCGCCGTTGTCCCGAAGAATCTTCGCCGCCAAGTCGGCCAGCCGGGTGTTCAACGACCCGGCCCGCAGCGACCCACTGAAAACCAGAACTCGGACCTCGGCGCGCTCCATGATCTCTCCCTCGCTCCGACCCATGATGCGGGTGCGTCAGGACGGGCGCACGTCGACCTCTATCTCGACCCCGCGCACCGGTGGTGCGGGAAGGGCCGCCACAGCCCTGCGAGATGATGCTGGGTTTGCTTCCGGTCCGGATGAACTCCCGCAGGCGTATCTAGGCCGATGGGCGTGCCGGGATGATGCTCGGCTTGCCGCCGGTCTCCATGAACTCCCGTAGGCCGTCGATCACCGCTTCGATGGGGATCTCGGCGTCAGCGGTCATGTCTGTTACGTGGCCCATATAGACGTATTCCACGATCCAGTCCGGGGCGCCGTCGCCTTTGTTCGCCCACCGTCCTCGGCGTGATAGGCGATGAATCACTTGGATCGGCCGAGGCCCACTTCGAGTACTGGGGAGTCTTCGTCACCATCGATGGCGACCTGGATGGCCGCGCCGCCTTCGGGGAGGTCGGTTTCTCGGCGCACCCGCTCGACAAGAGCGTCCAACTCGGCGCTGGTGCGCACGATGGTCGCTTCGCCGTCGGCTTGGTCGTACCAAATTTCTAGCGTGACCATCGAGCCTGTCCTCCGGTGAACGTCTTGCGGTAGTTCGGGCCGTGAACGATCCGCCGACGGAGAAGTCTCTGGTTGTCGAACTACCCTGGTCGGCGGACTAGGCCGGTGGGCGTGCCGGGTGATGCGGGATCTCTGTGGGGCCCGCGATCTCGCTCGCGTTGTCCGCGTAGCTGTAGGTCACGGTCGACGCGCTGACACGGGCCTCCTGGTTAGGCGCTGGTCACCGACCTTACGAACATTGACCATGTGGTGGGTGTGACGGCCAGGGACGGGCCGTGGGTGTTCTTGGAGTCTCGGATGCCCGCGTGGTCCGGGGTGAGGGCGACTTCGACGCAGTTGTTCTCCAGGCCGGAGCTAAAGCTGCTCTTGCGCCACCCGCCGCGCGTCATGCGGCTTGCTGTCCTGCGACCTTGCTGATGAAGGTCGACCATGCAAGTGGCGCGATGGCCAGGGATGGGCCGTGGGTGTTCTTGGAGTCTCGGATGCCTGCGTGGTCTGGGGTGAGGGCCACTTCGACACAGTCGTTGTCCGTGCCGGAGCTAAAGCTGCTCTTGCGCCACCCGCCACGCGTCATCCCACTTGCCTTCCGACCGGTCGTACTCGTCCGCCAAAGTGGCGATGAGTACCCGGGATTCTTCCGCATCCAGCGCGACGCCGGCTATCTGGCGGATGAGTGAGCGGTGGAGCTCCACATACTCGGGATCCTCCAAGAACACCCCGGTGACGGCGCCGTCGAGGAAGACCAGTGGGCGGTGTCGCTCGTAGCCGAAATACAGGAATGAGCCGCCAAACAAGCTTTCGTGGCGGGCGGCCGACGGCACGATTCGGATCCCGATGTTCCACCGATCGGCAAAGAAGAGCATCGCGAGCAACTGCTCGGCCATGACCCGGTAGTCGCCGACCTCCAGCCGCAGCGCACGTTCATGGATGAAGAAGGTGAACCTGGCGGGACGGTTGCGGAAAAGGATCTTCTGCCGCTGGAGCCGAGCTTCGACACGTGCCGCGCGGAAGTCGTCGGTGAGGTCCTTGCGGGTGAACAGGGCCTGGATGTACGGCTCGGTTTGCAGCAGGCCGGGGATCACCTCTGGCTGGTAGTTCGCGATCCGGGTCGCCGACGCCTCGTGGAAGATCAGGGAGCGCATGGAGTCCGACATCCATTGGCCGCTGGGGCACAGCCAATGTCCCCGGTCGGTGTTCACCTCGCGGCAGAAGGCCGTCACGCGTTGCACGTCCTGATAGCTCGCCCCACAAGCGGCCAGGAAGTGGACGACCTCGATCTCGGATGTCGCCCCGCGCTTCCCAAGTTCCAGGCGGTTGAGGGTCGGCGGTGACTGGCCGACCCGTTCGCTGAGTTGGATCAGGGTCAGACCCGCCGCGACCCGGTGGGCCTTGAGCAGGTCACCCAGTTCGCGCCCGCCCGCGCTGTTCGTTGCTCCCATTCCCCACACGGTAGGGAGATCCGGTGCCCGGCCGCGTGCCATGAGCCCCGAATCCACCCCATCGCGCGAGTCGTTTCGAACAGTGAAACCGGTCTACCGCACCGGAACGATCCGTGCGCCCAGCGGCACCAAAGACACCGGGATCATCTTGAAATTCGCGATTCCCAACGGGATTCCGATGATCGTCACGCACAACAGGACACCGCTGACGAGGTGGCCGATCGCCAGCCACCAGCCTGCGACGATGATCCAGATGATGTTGCCGATCAGCGACGGCACGCCCGCGTCGCCGCGTGGCTCGATGGTGCGGCCGAAGGGCCAGAAGGCGTAGTTGGCGATCCGGAACGACGCGAGGCCGAAGGGGATCGTGATGATCAGGACGCAGCAGATGATCCCGGCCAGGATGTAGCCGACGGCCATCCAGAAGCCACAGAGCACGAGCCAGATGAGGTTCAGCAGCAGTCGCACCTGTCCCATTGTTCCCACGTCACCCTGAGACTCGCCACAACGGCTGGTCCCGAGCAGGATGGGAGCGAGCAAAGGAGTCGTCCATGCTGCCCAGCTACACCTCCGGCACGTCCACCGTCCCCCTGCTGGGCGACACCATCGGCGGGAACCTCGACCGCACCGTCGCCGCCCACGGCGACCGCGAGGCCCTGGTCGACCGGGCCACGAACCGCCGCTGGACCTACGGGCAGCTCGCCGAGGAGGTCGACAAAGTCGCGCGCGGCCTGAAAGCGAAGGGCGTCGGCAAGGGGGACCGGGTGGGGATCTGGTCGCCGAACTGCGCGGAGTGGGTGTTCGTCCAGTACGCCACCGCGAAACTCGGCGCGATCCTGGTCAACATCAACCCGGCCTACCGGGTGCACGAACTGGAGTACGTGCTCAACCAGGCGGGCGTGCGCACCCTGATCGCCGCGCCCGCGTTCAAGACCTCGGACTACTCGGCGATGATCGAGGAGGTCAAGCCGAAGTGCGCGGGCCTGGTCGACGTGGTGCTGATCGGCCAGGAATCTTGGGACGAACTGGTCGAAGGCGGCGCCGGGCAGGACCTCGACGGGATCGAGCTGTCGGCCGACGATCCGATCAACATCCAGTACACCTCGGGCACCACGGGTTTCCCCAAGGGCGCGACCCTGTCGCACCACAACATCCTCAACAACGGATTCTTCGTCGGGGAGCTCTGCGGCTACACCGAACAGGACCGGATCTGCGTCCCCGTCCCGTTCTATCACTGCTTCGGCATGGTCATGGGCAACCTCGCCGCCACCACCCACGGCGCGTGCGTGGTCATCCCCGCGCCCGCCTTCGACCCGAAGGCGACCCTCGCCGCGGTCGCCGAGGAGAAGTGCACCTCGCTCTACGGCGTGCCCACCATGTTCATCGCCGTCCTCGCCGAACCCGACGTCGACGATGTCGACCTGAGTGCGCTGCGGACCGGGATCATGGCCGGGTCACCGTGTCCGGTCGAGGTGATGAAGCAGGTCATCGAGCGGATGGGGATGGCCGAGGTGACCATCTGCTACGGCATGACCGAGACCTCACCGGTCTCCACCCAGACCCGCGCCGACGACTCGGTCGACCGACGGGTGTCGACCGTGGGCCGGGTCCACCCGCACCTGGAAGTCAAGATCGTCGACCCGGTCACCGGCCACACCGTGCCCCGCGGCGAGCCGGGGGAGTTCTGCACCCGCGGCTACTCGGTGATGCTCGGCTACTGGGAACAACCGGACAAAACCGCCGAGTCCATCGACGCCGCCCGCTGGATGCACACCGGCGACCTGGCGGTGATGGACGACGAGGGCTACCTCAGCATCACCGGCCGGATCAAGGACATGGTCATCCGCGGCGGCGAGAACATCTATCCGCGTGAGATCGAGGAATTCCTCTACACGCATCCGGCCGTGCTCGACGCCCAGGTCATCGGCGTCCCCGACGACAAGTACGGGGAGGAGCTGATGGCGTGGATCCGCATGAAGGAAGGCCAGGATCCCCTCACCGCGGAGTCCGTGCGCGAGTTCTGCGCGGGCAAACTTGCCCACTACAAGATCCCCCGCTACGTCCACGTCGTCACCGAGTTCCCCATGACCGTCACCGGCAAGATCCGCAAGGTCGAGATGCGCGCCGAGGCGGTCCGCCTGCTGGGCCTGAACCCCGGGACAAACACGGCTAGCTAAGCGTCGTCCACAGCAGTACCGCGTCGAGGCCGAGTGCCACGGCGGCCACGCCCCAGGCCGCCGCCGTGGTCGCCCGGTGGTTGACGCGCGCGCCCATCACGTCGCGGCGGGAGGTCAGCAGGATCAGGGGGATCAGGGCGAACGGCAGACCGAAGGCCAACACCACCTGGCTGCCCACCAGCGTCCGCGTCGGGTCGCCCGCCAGTGACAGCAAGGCGATCGCGGGCACCAGCGTGATCAGCCTGCGCGCGGCCATCGGGACCGTGCGGACCAGCAGGCTCGCCATCACCTCGGCGCCCGCGTGGGTGCCGACGGCGGTCGCGGCCAGGCCGGAGGCGAGCAGGCCGATGGCGAACAGCAGGGCGAAGTCGTCGCCGAGTCGGCCCGCGATGGCGTCGTGGGTCCCGCCCAGCGAGTCCAGATCGGATGAACCGGACAGGGCTCCGGCCGCGAGCAGCAGCAGGGCGATGTTGACCGCGCCCGCGATCGTCATCGCGATGGTGACGTCGGCCCGGGTCGTCCGCAGCATCCTGGCCAGTCCGTCTGGGCTGGTGCGCGGCCCGCGGTCCTTGGCCAGCGACGAGTGCAGGTAGACCGCGTGCGGCATGACCGTGGCGCCGAACATGCCCACGACCAGCCACAGGCTGTCGGCGCCCGCGAAGCCCGGGGTGACCCCGGACAGGATGTCGGCGTCGGTCGGCGGCGCGGCGACCAGGCCCGCGACGAAGCCGACGCCGATGATGACCAGCAGGGCGATCACGACGTGCTCGAAGATCCGCTGGCCCGCCTGGTCGCGCAGGATCAGCAAGACCGTGGACACGACCCCGGTGATCAGCCCGCCCACCATCACCGGCAGCCCGAACAGCAGGTTGAGCGCGATCGCGCCGCCGAGCACCTCGGCCAGGCCGGTGGTGATCGCCACGACCTCGGCCTGCGCCCAGTACGCGAGCCGGGCGCGCGTGCTCAGCCGGTCGCGCATGACCTCGGTGAGCGACTTGCCGGTGACCAGGCCCAGCTTGGCGGCCAGGTACTGCACCAGCCCGGCCATCCCGGTCGTGGCGATGACCACCCACAGCAGCGTGGAGCCGTACCGCGCACCAGCCGCCGTGCTGGTCGCCACGTTGCCGGGGTCGACGTAGGCGATGGCCGCGACGAATCCCGGGCCCAGCAGCGGGACACCGCTGCGCGCGCGGGGAACGCTGATGGCCACGCGACTCCCTTCCGCTCGTCGGTCGAGCTTGACACAAATGGTTAACGTGTCAACCATCTTGCCAAGTTAACTGTGAAAACCCGAGTCGGATGCGGGCAGCTGGTTGGTGTCCACTTTGTGGACGCCACCAGGGGTAATGTGGTGGAAATGACCGTGCGCGTGCCGTACGCCGAGGCGGCCAAAGCGCTGCTGCGGGACACCTTGCTGACCGCGGCGGGCGACCTCCTGCGCGAGCGCCCCTGGCCGGAATTGACGATGGCCGACGTCGCCAAGGCCGCGGGCGTCAGCCGACAGACCCTCTACAAGGAGTTCGGCTCCCGCCAAGGCTTCGCACAGGTGTACATCCTGCGCGAGACCGACCACTTCCTGCGCGACGTAGAGGCCGCGATCACCACAAACGTCGAAAACCCGCGCGCGGCCATCGCCGCCGCCTTCCAGGTCTTCCTCACCGCCGCCGCCGAGGAACCCCTGATCAAGGCCATCGTCGCGGGCGACGACAGCGACGGCCTACTGGAGTTGGTCACCAACCACGCGGGCCCAGTACTCGCGATGGCCACCGAGCGACTCTCGGCGTTCCTGGCCGAGACCTGGCCTGCCGCGAACCCCGACGCACTGCGCACAGTCGCGGAACTGCTGGTCCGACTAGCAGTCAGCTACGCGGCCTCACCGGCGAAGGCAGTGATTGAGACGGCGGACGCCGTGGCAGACATCTTCGGCCCGCACGTGGAGGGCCTGATCCAGCACTAGGAACGCCGCCCCCGCACCACATGCCCGACACCCAGCAGCAGCCCCAACGGCAGCCCCATGGTCAGAATCCACAGCCACGGCGCGTGCCGGTCAGTCGCCGCGAGCACGAAAATCGCGATCACCGCCAGCAGACCAAGGGCGAACAGGGCGAACGCGGCGGTGAGCATTCGGTCGCCGCGGGCGGGTTCGGTCATGCGGCAAGGATAGTTCGCCGTCAGCGAAGCCCACCCGTAACACCGGGCGGGGGTGGATACGAACTAACCCGAGCGTCCCGGGGTGGCCTACTCTGGTGGGACGCGCCCCGGGCACGCCCAGGGCGCGTTCGTCTTGCGTGCGACCGGGGTCCGTGCGCGCGGGCGAAACAATCGACAAGGGAACGGTGAGATCAGTGCCGACCGGCAAGGTCAAGTGGTACGACTCGGAGAAGGGCTTCGGGTTCGTCACGCAGGACGGTGGCGAGGACGTCTACGTCCGCGCTTCCGCGCTGCCTGCGGGCGTGGAGGGGCTCAAGGCGGGCCAGCGCATCGAGTTCGGGGTGGCCGACGGCCGCCGCGGGCCGCAAGCGCTGTCGGTCCGCCTCGTCGACGCGCCGCCATCGGTGGTGGAGGCGCGGCGCAGGCCCGCTGAGGAGCTGCACGGCCTGGTCGAGGACATGATCAAGATGCTGGAATCGGCCGTCCAACCCGACTTGGCGCGCAGCCGCTACCCGGAGAAGAAGCTGTCCAAACGCATCGCCGAGGTCATGCGCGCGGTGGCGCGGGAGCTCGATCCCTAACCGGAACGCGCTGGCGGCTCAGGAGTCCTGGGCCGCCAGCACCCAATACCCGGTCTGCACCAGCCTGTCGCCGTTGACGATGGCCATGCGCTGCACGGCGGCGAGCACCAGGCGGTCGTCCGGGTTCGGCAGTTCCAGGGTCCACGCGTGCTGCTTGTCCTTGGGCAGGAACACCTTGCTGCTGGCGTCCACCCGCTGCCCGTCGCGGTTGATGTACGAGAAGGCCACGCCCCAGGGCTGTTCGGCGATCTCGTTGGACACCGACACCTGCACCGGCTGACCCGGCCGCATGTCGAGCCGCACGATCGCGTCGCGGTCCTGCTCCTGGGTGCTGGTCTCGATGTCGAACAGCACGAACGGGGTGGCCCGCACGCTCTCGCCGTCGGAGTAGAAGGTCACGTCCGGCCGCGGCGGGGTGGCCGAGCACCCGGCCAGCAGGGCACCGGCCGCGACAGCGATCAGAAGACGACGCACAGGCCAGACCCTACGGCCCGGCGGGGCCCGCCGGCGGCGGCGGGCCCTCGTGCAGTGACGCGGGCCGCAGTCCCGGCATGCTGAAGCGCAGCGGCCGGTCGCCGCCGAAACCCGGGATGAGGGACTGGCCGCGCTTGGTCAGCAGCGTCTGCGCCAGACCGGCGGCCAGCAGCACCGACACGATCAGGAAGCCGAGCCACCAGATCGGCGGCAGCAGCACCCCGATCGCGCCGCCGAAGACCCAGCCGAGCTGCAGGACCGTCTCGGACCGGCCGAACGCCGACGCGCGCGACTCCTCCGGCAGGTCGTCCTGGATGACCGCGTCGAGGCTGTTCTTCGCCAGCGCGCTGGCCACCGCGCCGACCAGGCCGACCATGGCCGCGGTGACGATGCCCGCGGCGAACGATGCCACGATCGTGGCCGTCAGCGCGCCGATGACGCAGCCGATCACCACCTGCTCGGGGTGGCCGACGTGGATGCGCGCGCCGACGGCGTTGCCCGCGAAGCTGCCCAGCCCGGCCGCGCCCGCGATCAGGCCGAGCAGCAGCAGCTGCTGGACCGGGTCGGTCTCGTTCTGGGCGCGCACGGCGAAGGCGGCGAACATCATCAGGAAGCCGGTGAGCACCCGGATCGTGCCGTTGCCCCACAGCGAGACCAGCACGTGCCTGCCCATCGGCTGCCGTTTGGCCTGCGTTGGCAGCTTGGCGCTGATCGACGCGGGCACCTCGCCCTCGGTGACCTCGACCCAGGCCGGGATCCGCAGGGCCTGAACGGCACCGGCCAGGCAGATCACCACGGTGAACCACAGGGCGCCGGGGGAGCCGAAGATATGCGCGAACAGCGCGGCTATCGCGCCGAAGACACCGCCCGCGGCCAGCCCGAACACCGTCAGGCGGGCGTTGGTCTTGGCCAGGGTTATCTCAGGTGGCAGCACTCTCGGCGTGATCGCGGCCTTGAGCACGGTGAACGATTTGGACAGCACCATCTTGCCGAGCGCGGCCGGGTACAGGCCCCAGTCGTCGAAGTGCATCGCCATGATCACGCACATGAGCGCCTGGCCCGCCGACGCCGCGCACATCGCGAACCGGCGGCCCCGCTGCAGGCGGTCGAGCAGGGGGCCGATGACCGGCGCGAGGATGGCGAACGGGGCCACTGTGATCAGCAGGTAGAGGGCGACCTTGCCTTTGCTCTCGCCGCTGGCCGCCGAGAAGAACAGGGTGTTCGCCAGCGCCACGGCCAGCGCCGCGTCGCCCGCGTAGTTGAGCATCGTGGCGTAGGTGAGCGAGGACAGGCCGGACTTGTCGGCGCCGTCGGCGTTGGCCGCGCGCTTGAACGCCGTCACCGCCTGCTGGGTGAGCTGTCTGCTGCGCAGCGCGGCGACCCGGGTGACGGTCAGCTTCTTGGGGTAGTGCGTCGGCTGGTCGTGGGGCGGCCGCGGCCGGTCGTCGCGGGGCGGCGGGTAGTCGCCGACGTCGCCGTAGGTCTCGTAGGCGCCGGGCTCCAGCCTGCGCGTCGGCGGGCGGTGCGGCGCGGGCGGGCGCGCGGCCGGGATCGCGTCGGTCGGCGGTTCCTCCCGGCGCCACGGCGGCGGCTCGGAGTCGCGGCGCCACGGGGGCGGCTCGGACCTCGATGACGACTGCGGCCTCGGGTCCACGTGCCTGCGCCGCGGGTCGGCGGGCTGGCGGTGCGGGTCCATCGGCTGACGGGGTGGCTCGGCGGCGCCGCGGTTCGGATCGGCCTGATAGCCCCAGCGCTTGCGGCCCCCGCCGTCGCGGCGGCGGCCGGACGGTGGCTGGTCGGACCCGGAGCGCATCACATGTTCCATCCTGCCGTACTGAGGTACTTCCAAGTATCAAGACGTGCGAGGTCGCTCAGGGATGGCCCTCGAACCGAATCCGGAACAGCTTCGGCCAGAGCTTGCCGGTCACCAGGAACTCATCCGTTCCGGGCACGCTGGCGATGCCGTTGAGCACGTCGACCCCGGCGCGCTCCTGCGGCTGGAGCAGCCCGGCCAGGTCGGCGCGGCCGGTGACCGTTCCGGACGACCCGTCGATCCGCATGATCAGGTCGGTCTGCCAGACGTTCGCGTAGACCGTCCCGTCGACGCATTCGAGCTCGTTGAGCCTGGTCACGGGCCCGGTGTCGGCGTTGACCGTGACCTTGCCGGTCGGCTCGAAGGTGTCGGGGTCGCGGAAGGTGAGCACGTCGGAGCCGTCGCTCATCACCAGCCTGCGGTTCTTCGTGTCGTGGCACAGGCCCCAGCCCTCGCCCTGGTACTCGACCCGGCGGCGCTCGGTGAGGGTGGCCTTGTCCCGCTCGATGGCCACGCCGTCCTGCCAGGTGATCTGCCAGATGCGGTCACCCACGACGGTGATGCCCTCACCGAAGAGGTCACCCGACAGGGGGGTGCGCTGACTGACCGCGCCGGTGGTGGGGTCAGTCGCCCGGATCTCCGACTGGCCGACCAGGCCGGTGCCTTCATAGAGGACACCGTCGACAAGCTCCAGGCCCTGGGTGAAGGCGGCGCGGTCGTGCGGGCGCTCCTCGAGCACCTTGGCGGTCAGCTCGGTGACCACGGCGGGCGCGGCGCTCGACGGGCTGGTGGGGGCGGGCTGGGCGGGGCCGGAGCAGGCGGTGGCCAGGCAGGCCAGCGCGGCCGCGGCGGCGGTGCGGCGGAGTAACACCCGGCAAGCGTGGCACGGCTGTCGGACCTCTGATCGGCGTGGGGCACAATCTGCGGTGATGAGCCCGACGCCCGCACCAGAAGCCGCCACCGACCCCGACCTGCTGTCGGCGGTCGACTTCGCGCGCGCCGCCGCCGAGACCCAGGCGGGGGCCGAGGTCGGCAGGCACGTAGCGGCCCAGCCGGAGGACGCCGCGGCCGTCACCCACCTCTTCGACGCCGACAAACCCGGCTACCGCGGCTGGCGCTGGGCGGTGACGGTGTCCCACGCGGGCCCCGACACGCCGGTGACGGTCAGCGAGGTCGTGCTGCTGCCTGGCCCCGACGCGCTCACCGCCCCGGCCTGGGTGCCGTGGGAGCGGCGCGTGCAGGCGGGCGACCTTGGCGTCGGCGATCTGCTGCCGACCGCCCCGGACGACGACCGGCTGGTCCCCGGATACCTGGGCAGTGACGACCCGGACATCGAGGAAGCGGCGCTGGAGCTGGGCCTCGGCAGGCTCCGGGTGCTCTCGCGCGTCGGCCGCCTGGAGGCCGCCGACCGCTGGTTCGCAGGCGACTTCGGCCCCGGCGCGGACATGGCGCGCAGCGCGCCCGCGCACTGCGGCACCTGCGGTTTCTATGCCAAGGTCGCGGGATCGTTCGGCGCCGCCTTCGGGGTGTGCGCCAACGAGCTCGCGCCCGCCGACGGTCGGGTCGTGCACGTCGAGTACGGCTGCGGCGCGCACTCGGAGGCCGAGGTCGAGCAGATCTCCCCGGTGCTGGTCGCCGACCTCATCTATGACGACGCCACGCTGGACTACGAGCCCCGGCCCGCCAAGGCCGAGGTCCCGGACGAAGCGGAGGCACCCGTCGATGATCTGCCGGTAGGTCAATCTTCGGCCGATGTTGACGAGGTGGCGGACGGTGGCGCTCTGGCTGGCGGCGCTGACGCTGGTGAGAGCACTGATCCGGTGGATCATGCGGATCGCCCGTTAGCCGGCCCCGTGGCCGGTAGCGACGGGTGAGCGCGACCGATCCGTTCGACACCGCCGCGCTGCGGGCGGCGATCGTGGGGGCGTGGGAATCCTCGCCCACGCGGTTCCGTGAGGACGCCAACGCCGAGGAGGACCTCTACCTCGGCGGCTATCGCGACCGGCTTCTCGTCGAACTCGCCCAGAACGCCGCTGACGCCGCCGACGAGCCAGGCACGCTCCGAGTGTCCCTTGTGGACAACGAACTCCGGGCGGCCAACACCGGCCACCCGCTCGACGCGGCCGGGGTCGCGGCGCTGACGTCGCTGCGTGCCTCGGCCAAGCGCGGCGGCGGGGTCGGCCAGTTCGGTATCGGGTTCGCCGCCGTGCTAGCGGTGACCGACGATCCCGTTGTCCTGTCGGCCAACGGTGGCGTTCGCTTCTCGGCGGAGGACACCCGGGCGGCGGTCGCCGGACACCCGGATCTCAGTGCGCGCGTGGCCGAGCGGGCGGGCCGGGTGCCGGTGCTCCGACTGGCCTGGCCTGCCGGGGAAGCGCCGCCCGCCGGGTTCGCCACCGAGGTCCGGCTGCCCTTGCGGTCCGATGTGGACGGTGCGCGGCTGCTGGAGAACTTCGCCGCCCAGGCCGTCGACCTGCTGCTCGCGCTGCCCGGCCTGCGCCGGATCGAGATCGCCGACCAGGTCTGGGAGCGCACCGACGGCGACCGCGTCCGGGTTCAGGGCCCGGACGGCGTGTCCACCTGGCTGGTCCACCGCACCTCCGGCGAGTTCGCCCAGGAAGTGGCCGACACCCTCGGCGTCGAGGCGCGGCCACAGTGGACGGTCTGCTGGGCGCTGCCGGTGGACGGGCACAACATCCCCCAGCCACTCGGCCCGGATGTGCTGCACGCGCCGACCCCGACCGACGACCGGCTCTCGCTGCCCGCGCGACTGATCGCGAGTCTGCCGATCGAGCCGTCCCGGCGGCGCCTGCGTCCCGGCCCCGCGGCCGACGCCGTGCTGGCCGAGGCCGCGCGGGCCTATCCGGTGCTGCTGACCGAGATCGCGGTCGAGCATCGGACGCTGCTGGTGCCCAAGGCGGGTTTCCCACTGTCCGAAGTGGACGACCGGCTGCGCGAACTCGTCCTCGCCGAATTGCGGCAGGCGAAGTGGCTGCCGCAGGCGGGTTCGGCCAAGCTGATCGCCCCGGCCCGCGCCAGGGTCCTCGACGCCGACGGTCTGGCCGGGCTGCTCTCCCAGGTCCTGCCCGACCTCGCCGACCTGTCCGACCAGCGCCACGCCGCCGCCCTGGCCGCGCTCGACGTCGAGCGGATCGGGCTGGCCGACGTGGTCGAGTCGATCACCGGCATCACCCGGCCGCCGTCGTGGTGGCGCGAGCTGTACGCCGCGCTCGCCCCGGCCGTCGACACCGACCCGACCGCCCGCACCGAGCTGGGCGGCCTCCCGGTGCCGCTGGCCGACGGGCGCACCCTGCCCGGCCCGCGCGGCACCGTGCTGATGGACGGCGACGCCGACCTGCTGGACCTGTTGGCGCACACCGAGGTCGGCTCGCTACGGGTGGTGCACCCCGAGGCCGCGCACCCGATGCTGGAACGTCTCGGCGCCCAGCCCGGCGGGGCGCTCGACGTGCTCGACGGGCTCCAGGAGGCGGTCGAACGCAGCCTGGACGACGTCGAGTCCGGTGTGGACATCGACAATCTGGTGCAGGTCGTGCTGCGGCTCGTACGCGACGCCGGGGTGCGGGTGGGGGAGCGGCCGTGGCTGGGCGCGCTCGCGCTGCCGGACTCCGTCGGCGACTGGCGCCGGGCCGACGAACTGGCGCTGCCCGGCTCGCCGCTGCTCGACGTGCTCGATGAGGACTCGCCCATCGGCGTGCTCTCCTCGACCATCGATTGGCCGGAGTCGGTGCTCATCTCCTTGGGCGTCCTGGACGCGTTCGCGCTGGTCGTGGACGACGCGCCGACCGGGCCCGACCACGATCTCGCCGACGAGACGCGGTGGTGGGACGAGGCGCCCGAGCCGCCGCACCGGCTGCTCGCCGTGCGCGACCTCGACCTGGTCACCCCCGACGCCTGGCCGCGCGCGCTGCGGCTGCTCGCCGCCGAGCCCGAGACCTGGCGCGCGCTGCAGGAGCCCCGCGGCTACACCGGCTGGTGGATCGCCCGGCACGGCGTCATCGGCGGCGCCGCGCCCACCGAGTGGCGGATGCCCGACGCGTCGGAACTGGCCGGGCTCTACGACGTCGTGCCCGACCTGGGCTTGGATCCGCGCGTCCTCACCGCCATTGGCGTGCGCGCCGCGCTCGTGCTCGACACCCCCGACGACGCCGAGGAACTGCTCGGCCGCCTCGGCGACCTCGACCGCGGCATCGGCACCGGCGCGGTCCTGCGCGCCCACGCCGCCTTGGCCGAGGCCGTCATCGACGAGGTGTTCGACCCGTCCGACGTCCGCCCGCCCGCCGGGGTGCGCACGCTGGCGGACACCGTCGCCCACGACTGCTCAGTCCTCGACGCGCCGTGGCTGCTGGCCGTGGTCGCCGAGGACGCGGTGGTGTCGGCCGGACCGGACTTCGCGCTGGCCGAGTCTCTGGCCGACCTGCTCGACCTGCCGCTGGCGTCGGAGGAAGTGGCAGGCGAGCCCTCCTCGGCAGGCGAGTTCGTCCCGTGGTCCGACCTCGGCGCGGTCGCGGCGGCCTGCGAACTACTCGGCGTCGCGGTGCCAGACGGCGGGCCGATGGTCCACGACAAACTGATCATCCGCTGCGCCGACGGCGACCGCCCGGCCCCGTGGTGGGTCCAGGCCGACGTGGCGCACTGTGAGGACACCCCGCAGGCCATGGCGCGTGCGCTGGCGTGGACGACCGACCGCTGGGAAGACCGGCACACGCTGGCCGAACTCATCGAGGACCCGGCCAACCACCTGATCTAACTAGTGAGATCAGTCCTGGCTACGGCAGACCAAGCTTGCTCAGGTATGTAATCCGAGCCTCGATCGCGGACTGGAACCGAAGCCAGTTGTGACGTTGATCGAACTCCACGGGTATCGGCTCGTCCGGCGAGGAGGCGATGCAGCAGACCGCGTCATAGAGTTTCTCGCGGACGAATCTATCGCACGACAATGCTGAGCGCTCCATGTATGAAAGGCCAACCCACGCTGGATCCATGGGAAATGCGCCCTTGGTTGCAAGACTCACCGGTCGGCGTGAGCGGAAGTCGTCCTCGACGATGAGGAAGAAGCCAAGCCATGGAACCTCGCCTGGGAAAAGATCCGCCATGATCGCGTGACGCGCGTCAGTCGCGGTGCCGAGCGCCTCTTCCATCCGGTTGTTGTAGTTGTTCCCAAAAGATGGTCCGCCCAGTGCTTTGAGCTCGAACGCCGCGACCAGGGTTCCCTTATGGGCAACGACCAGATCCCACCTTTTGGATGGTCGAAAATATCCAGGGAGCTCAAGTCCGTGGCCTGCCTCGATCCTGATCGACTCTGTCGGATAGCCGGCATCGAGGAAAAACTTGGCGAGCAGCAGGGCAATCGGGTCGAAGTGTTTCCCGCCGCGTACCGAGCCTGCCGTTCCGGCCCCGACGGCGGCTTTGATTCTCGATATTTCGAGTTGGGCACCTTTGGCGCCCCAGTAGGCCTCGATGGCCGTCTCAAACTCGGCCCGAGTAACGGACAACGGTACCCCCGCAAGTCGTCACAGTCGTACGCTTGAGTCGATCTTATACGCCACCCGAGCTGCTTGGGTGGCCGCCTCCGCATCGCGGTCCAGGAAAGCACACCTGAGCGCGTCTTTCGTCTCAGGCGAGATGGAGTCAGGGTGCGGAACGCGAATCTTCTTTAGGTATTGTGCCTGGAATCTCAGGGTGTTCCCGCGCATTCTGACGCTGTAGGCCTCGATGAAGGCCTGAGCTACCCGCGAAAGAAGAAGCCCGCCGAGCACTTCGATGTCCCACTCGTCTGACACCACGTAATAGAGATTGTGATGCGGATAGTGTCCGCCGAGATCCAGGACGGGATTAATCGAGTTTCGCATGTCCTGGATGAGAATTTTCGGCCGTGCGGTCAGTGCGTGGTTGACTTTGTCGATCGTCTTGTGCCAGGAACGTGGGTTCTTCTTCGCGATGTGCCTGCTGGTCAGCTTTTCCCGATGGAGCAAAAAGTACGAGCGAAGCTTGGGGTATCGGCTGAGGTCAACGAGTGTGCCGTCTTCCTCCCAAGGGTTTACCAGATAGTTCTCACCCCAGGTAAACCGGCCAGATTTGGTGTCGCCGGCCATTGCTATCGGAAGCAGCCGGTCCCTCTCGACAATCTCGGGGTCGTCGGTCACGTAGACCGAGTCGGCTCCGGTGGCGATCCCGATGCTGACCCTTGTGCCCAGCCGTGGATCGTGGAGCGGTTCGAAGTTGTCATTCAGATACTCGACCAAAGCGATTCGCTCGGGTGATCCGGCAGGCCACATCTCGTCTCCGGCAAACCAATGCGGGAGTCGGTGGGCTTGGAATCCCGGCCCTGTGGTGGATTCGACATCTTCGTCGAATATCCACCTCGTCAACTGGCTTGCGGACTTGGCATTAAATGTGGAGTCTGCGTCGGCCACGATTGCGCAGCCCTGGCGTCGCCTGCTTATCATGGTAATCGCTGGATAAGCCGATACGGTGGTTTCAAATGCATCGACGTCGTGCATCGTCCACACGGCATCGACGCTGAACTCTGCCGCGACGAGCGACCTCAAAGCGCCGCCGTACTGATTGCGCATCCACCTGTCGGCACAGATGAATGCGAGCCGACCTTCTGGGGCCAGTGATCGCAAGGCGCGCTCATAGAATCCTATATAGACGTCGGCTCGCCCTGACATTGTCGGCCACCGCTCGCGATACGCGGCCGACAGTTTTGTTGGCATGTCTTCGAGACGAATATATGGAGGATTGCCGACGATGAAGTCTGCGCTTGGATCCTGATCGGCGTGATCGAATAGGGTGGCGCGTGGCCCGTCAAGGAGGTAGTCGCCTCGCTGGATCCATGTGGTCGCGAGTCGATGTGATGACTCTGGCTCGATACCCGCATCGATAAGTCGAGTGACGACAAGATCGCGAGTGTGCTTGACGTTGTGTTCGAGCAGGTCATACGCGGATATGGCGTGTGTGAGCACGCCGACGTCCGAATGCCGTGCCGACCAGCTCTCTATCAATCTGTCCACGACGGGTGTGATGAATGCGCCAGTTCCGCAGGACGGCTCAATCAGCCTGAGTGACGACAGGTCGCGGTCAGGGGTGTACCCGACCAGATCCAAGATCGCTTCCACGATCCAGCGTCGAGTGAATACCTCACCGTGGGTGACCCGGGGCGACTGCTGAGCTTGGATCTGCGGCACCTTGACACCTTACGGCGTTCGAACGCCTGTGCGCCTTCAGGTCGGCCCCGTGTCGCCTAGCTGACCTTCTGGGCGCCCTTGGACCCGCGCCGCGCGGCTCGGCGTTGCCAGAGGATGAGCAGGATGCCGAGGATGCCCAGCGTGGCTCCCGACACCGACGTCCAGAGCCAGACCCGGGGAATCGTGTCCGCCACCAGCAGGACGACTCCGGCCAGGACCCACACCCCGGTGCCGACGTAGACGATGGGCGCCAGCGCCAGCAGCCGCGCGGGAAGCGGCGGCGGGGGACGCAGGGGCTGGTCGGGTACGGGCACGGTCCGGAGGTTACTCGTCGGCCGGAGTGGAGCGGGCTTCGAGACCGCCACTAGTTCAGGGACGCAAGATCACAGCTGCGTGAAGATGATTAGTGAGGTATGCTAACAATGTGTCGTCGGAGGGTTCGGAATCGACCGAACGGGCGCTGACCAGCCGGTTGCGGCTGGCTGTGGTGCGGCTGAACCGCAGGCTGCGCGCGCAGCGTTCGAACGCGTCGATCACGTTGACGCAGCTATCGGCACTGTCGTGTCTCTACAAGAGCGGCCCGCTGTCCCCCGGAGAGCTCGCCGCCAGGGAAGGTGTGCAGCCACCCTCGATGACGCGGGTGATCGCCGCGCTGGAAGAGCTGGGTTACCTCAGCCGTAGCCCGCACCCCAGCGACGGCAGGCAGGCGATCGTGGCGCTCACCGATGCCGGTCGGACTTACATCGACGCCGACATCACCGCCCGCGAGGCATGGCTGGACCGGCGGCTGGCCGAACTGGACGACCGTGAGCGGGAGATCCTCGCTCGCGCCGTCGAGATCATCGACAGAATGGCAGGGAACGCGAACTAGTGCAGGCGCAAGCGGGTGGCACCCGAGAACACCGGTCCGACCGACTACCCGCGCCGCCTTCGCGGCCTGACCACGCCCCGTCCCGTGAGTCCACTTCGGACACTCCGGTCCAGGGTGGCATGTTCTCGTCCCTGCGTGTGCGCAACTACCGGACGTACGCGGCGGGCAACCTGGTGTCCAACCTGGGCACGTGGATGCAGCGCATCGCCCAGGACTGGCTGGTGCTGGTCCTCACCGACCACAACCCCGTCGCCCTGGGCATCGCCGCCGCTCTGCAGTTCGCGCCGACGATCCTGCTGTCGCTGTGGGCTGGGGTGCTCGCCGACCGGCTCGACAAGCGCAAGCTCTTGATCGCCGTGCAGATCGGCCTCGCGTCGTGCGCGCTGGCGCTGGGCGTGCTCGACATCACCGGCCAGGTCGAGTTGTGGCATGTGTATGTGCTGTGTGTCGCGGTCGGGGTGTTCTTCGCCGTCGAGGTACCGGTCCGGCAGTCGTTCGTCGCCGAGATCGTCGGTCGGTCGCAGGTCACCAACGCCGTCGCGCTCAACGCCACCGGCTTCAACCTGGCGCGGGTGATCGGGCCCGCCGTCGCGGGCATCATGATCGTGCTGATCGGCACGGGCTGGCTGTTCATCGCCAACGGGGTGATGACCCTGGCCGTGGTCGTCGGGCTGCTGCTGATGCGGGCGGGCGAGCTGCACCCGTCGCCGAAGATCCCCCGGCGCAAGGGGCAGCTCGTCGAGGGCCTTCGCTACGTGCGCAAACGGCCCGACATCATCGTCGTGCTGGTCCTGGTGTTCTTCGTCAGCACGTTCGGGATGACGTTCTTCGTCACGCTGGCGGTGGTCGCGTCCAAGGTCTTCGGGCGCGACGCCGACGGGTACGGGCTGCTCTCGACCGCGCTGGCCATCGGGACCCTGGGCGGCGCGCTCCTCGCGGCCCGGCGCAGCCGCAACGGCAGGCCGCGAACGCGGGTGCTGCTCGGCGCGGCCTTCTCGTTCGGCGTGCTGGAGATCACCGTGGGGCTGATGCCGACGTACACCGCGTTCGCCATCGCGCTGGTGCCGGTCGGTGTGGCCCTGATGACCTTCATGACCACCGCGAACTCGACCGTGCAGCTGGCCGTCGCGCCGGAGATGCGCGGCCGGGTGATGGGCCTCTACATGCTGGTCTTCCTTGGCGGAAACCCGATCGGGGCGCCGATGGTCGGCTGGATGGCGGCCGAGTGGGGGCCGAGGTCGCCGATCTATGTCGGCGGGGCGGTCGCCGCGCTGACGGCGGTGGTCTGCGGAGTGGTCCTGATCCGGCGCGGCGGGGTGAAACTGCCGGTCACGAAGTGGGGCCGGTCACACATCCTGCGTCGAGACCGACGAGGCTTGCCGGTGAAGTGAAGTTAGGCTAACCTAAGTCACGTCGCTTCGTGGTGGGAGTGGCAGTCAGTTCGGGAACAGGCGAGGCCCCGCTCCAAGCGTCCGGAGCGGGGCCTCGCTGTTTTCGGCGGACGAGCTTGTCGGAGCGCCCCCGCCGAGTCCTGGGGGGTTACGCCATGGGCGCGCGCAGGCCGTTGACACCCGCGCGGGCGGCGTCGAACCGGGCGCTGACGTCAGCCCAGTTCACGATGTCCCACAGCCGCTCGATGTAGTCGGTCTTCAGGTTGCGGTACTGCAGGTAGTACGCGTGCTCCCAGACGTCGATCACCAGCAGCGGCGTGGTGGAGATCGACAGGTTCGAGTGATGGTCCTTGAGCTGCTGGGTGATCAGCCGCTCGCCCAGCGGGTCCCACGCCAGCACGCCCCAGCCGGAGCCCTGGATGGTCGCCGACGCGGCGTTGAGCTGGGCCCGCAGGCCGTCGAAGGACCCGAAGTGCTCATCGACGGCCGCGGCGAGCTCGCCGATCGGTTTGTCGCCACCGTCGGGGCTCAGGTTCTTCCACCACTGGGTGTGCAGGGCGTGGCCCGCCAGGTTGAACGCCAGTGCGGCTTCCAGGCCCGCGATGAAGCCGAAGTCGCCTTTGGCGCGGGCGTCGGCGATCTTGTCGAGGGTGTCGTTGGTGCCTTTGACGTAGGCGGCGTGGTGCTTGCTGTGGTGCAGCTCGTTGATCTCGCCGCTGATCACTGGTTCCAGCTGGGCGTAGTCGTAGTCCAGATCGGGGAGGGTGTAGGGCGCCATGGCTCCTCGCTTGTTGCCAGTCAGTTCTAACTGCAACTTACTGGCAACAGTGCGAGGGCGCGCGGGCATCCCACCAATCGGGCCACGTCTCAGTAATCAGGCCAGGTGTGGACCGGCTCCCCGGCCTCACTCAGCTCTATATAGCCCCGCAGCATCGCCACCAGGGCCGCGTCGCGGTCCACGCCGCGGGCCTCCAGTCGGGCCACGGTCGCCCGCTGCCACGTGGAGCCGGTGCGCTTTGCCAGGCATCGCTGCTCGATCACGCCGAGGTACTTCTCGCGGGACTGGTCGGAGACGCCGCAGTCGATCAGGCCCTCGTGGGCCATGGGCAGCAGCCTGCGCAGGACGAGCTCGTCCGGCGGCACCCAGCCGATGCCCGGCCAGTACAGCTGTGCGTCGAAAGCGTGCCTGGCGCCCGAGTACAGGTTCTCCTCCGCCGCCTGGAACGACATCTGTGTCCACACGGGACGGTCTTCCTTGGTGAGGGCCCGTTGTGCGCCATAGAAGAACGCCGCGTTGGCCATCAGGTCGATGATCGTCGGACCAGTGGGGAGCACCCGGTTCTCCACCCGCAGATGGGGAATATCGTCCATGATGTCGTAGACCGGGCGGTTCCAGCGCCAGATCGTGCCGTTGTGCAGCCGCAGTTCGGCCAGTTTCGGCGCCCGGCCGGAGTCCAGGGCCTCGAACGGGTCCTCGTCGTCCACTTCTGGTAGCAGGCCGGGGAAGTAGCGCACATTCTCCTCGAACAAGTCGAAGATCGACGTGATCCACCGCTCGCCGAACCACACCCTTGGGCGCACGCCCTGGTTCTTCAGCTCCTGCGGCCTCGTGTCCGTCGACTGCTCGAACAAGGGGATCCGGGTCTCGTGCCACAACGCCTTGCGCAGCAGGAACGGCGAGTTCGCCGCGAGCGCGACCTGCACGCCCGCCAGGCACTGTGCCGCGTTCCAATTGGCGGCGAAGTTCTCCGGGGGGACCTGCAAGTGCAGTTGCGCCGACGTGCCCGCCGACTCCGAGAGGATCGAGTCCTGCAGGCTGCGCAGGCGTTCCGGGCGCTGGCCCGGCAAGGGGGCGCCCTCCATGTTGAGCAGCATCTCCTCGCCGCGCGCGGCGAAGATCTGGTCGTTGAGCTTGCGGTAGCGTGGGTTGTGCGTGAGCCATCTCGACTCGAAGTGCTCCGTGCGCAGCGTCGGCAGGGTGCCGATCATGACCAGGGTGGCCCCCGCGGCCTGGGCGGCGTGCCCGGCCGCGGTCAGCGACTCGCGCAGTTCGGTCTCCAGGTCGGCCGACTGGCGGCCGCGCAGGGGCCGGGGACGCACGTTTAGCTCCAGGTTCTGCTGACCAAGTTCGGTGGTGTAGCAGGGGTCATCGATCTTCTCCAGCACCGTGTCGTTGAGCATCGCGGGCTGCAGCTTGTCGTCGACCAGGCATAATTCGATCTCCAGGCCCATCCACGGCGGGGACTTCGCGAAACCGCCCTCGGTGAGCATGCGCTCCAGTGCGTCGAGGCAGCGCTGCACCTTCTGGCGATATCGCTGTCGGTCCTCGCGGCTGAATGCCTCGCTAGTCACGTTGTGCCCCATGCCGCCCTCCCGTCCGGCCGGATCGGCGTCCGGCAACCGTGCGGGAGGACAACGGTTTCACAGCGTCGACTCCCTTGCTAGCGGCCAAATTGGTGCCGTGAGTTATGTCAAGGTAACGCTGAGCGAACAGTGTCGGTCGGTGCTCACGCGCCGCCGCAGCGTGCGAAACTGCGCGGTGTGGCGCAGGTGATTGAGGTGACGGATCCGTCGGACCCCCGGCTCGACGATTTCCGCGACCTGACGACCGCCGACCGCCGCCCGGACCGGCCCGGCGGACGCGGGCTGGTGATCGCCGAGGGCGTGGTCGTGGTGCGGCGCCTGCTCGCCTCCCGCTACCCGGTGCGCGCGCTGCTCGGGGTGCGTCGTCGGATCGAGTCGCTTGGGCCCGAACTCGACGGGCTCGACGCGCCCGCCTACGTCGCAACCGCAGAGGTCATGGCCGAGGCGGTGGGCTTCCACCTCAACCGCGGCGTGCTCGCCGTCGCCGACCGCGCGGCCCCGCCGGATCTCGCCGAACTGACCGCGAACGCGCGGACCCTGGCGGTCCTGGAGGGCGTCGGCGACCACGAGAACCTGGGTGCGCTTTTCCGCAACGCGGCCGCGCTCGGCGTCGGCGGTGTGCTGCTCGGTCCGGGGTGCAGCGATCCGCTCTACCGGCGCAGTGTCCGGGTGTCGATGGGGCACGTGCTCGCGGTGCCGTTCGCGCCGATCGAACCGTGGCCGGACGGGCTGAAATGGTTGCGCGACAGTGGTTTTCGGGTCATCGCACTCACTCCGGCGCCCGGATCGGTACCGCTGTCCGAGGCCGTCCGACCCGGCGAACGGGTGGCGGTGCTGCTGGGCTCGGAGGGCCCGGGACTGACCGAGGAGGCCATCGCGGCGGCGGACGCGGCGGTGCGCATCCCGATGGCGGGCGGGGTCGACTCGCTCAACGTGGCCACCGCGGGGGCGGTCGCCTTTTACGCATTAGGCGAAGGGGACACCGGTGGAACTGCACGCCAGGGATGAGCGCGCGGTGCTCGTGGGGCACGACGGCGCCGCGGAGCGGGAGGTCGACCCGCACAGCCTCGCGCTGGGCGCCGACCTGTCCGACGCACTGCACGAGTGGGCCAAGGTCGTGGGCGCCGTGCGCCGCAGCGACACCGCGGACGAGTCGGCCGGGATCGTGGTCTCCCAGCGCGGCAGACAGCTCGCGACCCGCGTCGCCGACGCGATGGGTCAGCCGATCAACTACATCGACCCGCTCTCCGGCGAGGTCTCGCTGATCGAGCCGCCCGAGATCGAACGCCCGGCCCCACCCCCGCCGCCCAAGCGCGCCGAGCCGACGCCTTGGTCCACCGGGCTGGCCGTCTCGGCGTTTGTCTTCGTCTTCGTCGTGGTGGCGATCAACGCGCTGGCCGCGACCCTGATGGAGACGAGCCCGCTGCTGGGGGTGGCGTCGAACGTGGTCATCACCGCCGGTCTGCTGCCGTCGGTGTGGCTGGCCAGGGGCACCCCGACCCTGCGCTGGCTCGCGTACGGCACCGCTGCGGGCATTGCGGTTGGATGGGTGAGCCTGCCCTTCATCCTCTTCGCGTAAGGAACGTCGATGGACTGGACTCTGGAAGTGGTCGTCGTCCCGGTCACCGATGTCGACCGGGCCAAACAGTTCTACGTCGACGGCCTCGGTTTCGACGTCGACCACGACTCCCGCTTCGGCGAGGAGATGCGCATCGTGCAGCTCACCCCGCCAGGGTCGGGCTGCTCGATCGTGATCGGCAAGGGCGTGGGGGACATGGCCCCCGGTTCGATCAAGGGCCTCCAACTGGTGGTGCGCGACCTGCGCGCGGGCCACGCGCAGCTGGTCTCGCGCGGCGTCGAGGTGAGCGAGATCAAGGTCGCGGGCCCTGAGGGCTTCCGCCTCGCCACCGAGGACGACGAGCTCAACAACCAGGGCTTTTGCTTCTTCGACGACCCAGACGGCAACAGCTGGGCGGTCCAGCAGATCACGGCCCGCTCCTGATGCTGGTCGACCCGGCCAACGCCGCCCAACTCGACGCCTGGGACGGCGACCAAGGTGCGTTCTGGACCGCCCGCTCCGACCGCTTCGACGACGGCGTCGCCGCCTACCAGCCCCACTTCCTCGACGCCGCCGCGATCACCCCGACCGACACCGTCCTCGACATCGGCTGCGGCTCGGGCCAAACCACCCGCGCCGCCGCCCACCGCGCCTCAGCAGGCTCGGCCCTAGGCGTGGATCTGTCCTCGGCCATGCTCGCCCACGCCCGCGCTTTGTCGACCGACGTCCCGAACGCGACCTTCCAGCAGGCCGACGCCCAGGTCCACCCCTTCCCGGAAGCCCACTTCGACACCGCCATCAGCCGCCACGGCACCATGTTCTTCGGCGACCCCGACGCCGCGTTCGCCAACATCGCCCGCGCACTGCGCCCCGGCGGCAGGCTGGTCATGCTGTCCTGGCAGGCCCTCGAACGCAACGAGTGGAGCAGCACGTTCGTCAAGGCGGTCTTCGGCTCCCTACCCAAGCCCACACCCGCGACGCCTGGCTCGCTGAAGGACCCGGACCAGGTGCGCACATTGTTGACGTCGGCCGGTTTCACCAACGTGCACATAGCCGCCCTGACCAAACCGATGTACTTCGGCGAAGACGCCAAGGACGCCTTCGACTTCATCTCCGGCCAATTCGCCTGGCACCTGAACAAACTCGACGAAGAAACCCGCGCCCAAGCACACGAGAACCTCCAGGCCGCGATGACCAACCACGAGACACCAGACGGCGTCTACTTCGACTCCGCCGCCTGGCTGATCGACGCCCACCGAACCTGACAAGGGCAGGGGCGGGACGGGCGGGACTCAGCAGCCCTCCTATGCAACCGGACGTCAAGAACGCAGCGGCCTGTTTGGGTGGTTCGCCTTGATTTGGGGGAAATGGGCCTAAAATCGCGGTGCGGGTGAGGTTCCTTGAGCTCGCCTTTTGACCCGCACAGGCCCATTTCTAGGGGTCCCCAAATCAAGGCGAACCACCCAAACAGGCACCCACCAACCAAGAAGGCCCATCAGGCCAACGAGTCCCGCCAAGCAGTATGAAGGTCCGCAAACCGACCAGAACCCGCGATCAACTCCACAGGCGTCCCATCCTCAACGACGCACCCATCATCAACCACCAAAACCCGATCAGCGATCAACACAGTCGACAGCCGATGCGCGATGATCAACGCAGTCCGATCGGCCAACACCGAAACCAGCGCCGACTGAACAGCACGCTCCGTCGGCACGTCCAAACTCGACGTCGCCTCGTCCAACACCAACACCGCCGGATCCGCCAGAAACGCCCGCGCGAAAGCGACCAACTGCCGTTGCCCGGCGGACAGTCGACCGCCCCGCTTACGGACGTCCGTGTCATACCCCTCCGGCAGCGCCGTAATGAACGAATTCGCCCCGACGGCAGTCGCAGCGGCCTCGACCTCAGCGCGAGAAGCGTCCGGGCGCCCGAGTGCGATGTTGTCGGCGACCGACCCCGCGAACAGGAAGTTCTCCTGGGTCACCATCACCACCGACCGCCGCAAGTCCACATCGGACACCGAGCGAATGTCGACGCCGTCCAGTGTCACTGCTCCCGCGCTCGGATCGTAGAACCGGGCGACGAGTTTGGCGATCGTGGACTTGCCCGCGCCGGTCGCGCCGACCAGGGCGACCGTCTGACCCGCCGGGATGGACAGGTCGAACGCGGGCAGCACGACCGGTCCGTCGGCCGAGTACCGGAACTCGACGCCGGTGAAGTCGATGGCGCGGCCTGCGACGTGCGGGGGCAGCGGGCGGGGCTGGGTAGGGTCGACGACGTCCGGTTCCTCTTCCAGCAGGCCGGAAATCTTCTCCAACGCGGCCGTCGCCGACGTGTACGAGTTGGCCACCATCGCGAGATCATCGAGAGGGTCATAGAAGCGGCGCAGGTACAACGTGAACGCGGTCAGCACGCCCAGTTCCAACCCGCCGTCAGCCACCCGCCACGCGCCGATGAAGAGGATGACGGCCAGGGACAGGTTGCCGACCAGGCGGACGGTCATGGTGAAGCGGGCGACGACGTTGAGGGCCTGGCGGTTGGCCTCGCGGAAGCTGTCGTTCAGTTCGTCCATAATGGACTCGTTGCGGGTCTCGCGGCGGAAGGTCTGGACCGCGCGGATGCCGTTCATCGACTCGATGAACTGGACGATGATCTTGGCGATGGCGCCGCGGGTGTTGCGGTAGGCCTGGCCGGACGTCCGGTAGAACCACCTCGTCACCAGCAGCAGCGGCACGAACCCGACCAGCACGAACAGTGCCATCGGCAGGTCGAGCACGAGCAGCAGGACCGCGATCCCGGTGACCGACAGCACCGCAGACAGCAGGTTGTCCAGGCCGTCCTCCAGCAGGTCGTCGAGCGAGTCGACGTCGCTGGTCATCCGGGAGATGACCTTGCCGGAGGTGTACGACTCGTGGAAGCCCAGCGACAGCTTCTGCGCGTGCCGGAAGATCCGCAGCCGCAGGTCGAGCAGCACGTCCTGGCCGATCCGGCCGGACAGGCGCAGGAACAGGTACCGCAGCCCCGACGAGCCGACCGCCGTGCCGATGTAGCCCGTGACGCACCAGGTGATGATCGACGCGTCGCCTGCGATCGCGGCCGGGATGCCCGAGTCGATCGCGATGGCGATGATCAGCGGGCCCGCCAGCGTGGCGGCGTTGTCGGCCACCACGAACAGCAGCGCGAGCAGCGCGGGCCACAAGTGCGGGCGGATCAGCGAGCCGAGCAGCTTGCGGGAGCGCGCTTTGAGTTTGAGTCCGACCGCGTGCGCGACCTCCTCGGTGTCCTCGGCGGCCACCCCGCGCCACGCCTCGGCCTCGCGCGGGTTCTCCACGCGGTCCTTCGAATGGTCGGAAGCGTCCTGGACGGTACTCACGTTCTCACCTCCTCGCGGTCCATTGTGGACAGCAAAGCGCGGTAGTCGGGGTTGGTGGCCAACAGCTCGGTGTGCGTGCCGACCGCGACGATCCGGCCGCCGTCGAGCAGCGCGACCCGGTCGGCGAGCTGCACGGTGCTCGGCCGGTGGGCCACGACCAGCGCGGTCACCCCGGACAGGACGCTGCGCAGCGCGTGTTCGACCTCGGCCTCGGTGTGCACGTCGAGCGCGGACAGCGGGTCGTCGAGCACCAGAACCTGCGGCCTGCCCACGACCGCGCGGGCCAGCGCGAGCCGCTGTCGCTGGCCGCCGGACAGCGACAGGCCCTGCTCGCCGATGCGGGTGTCGAGGCCCCACGGGAGCTTGTCGACGAAGTCCTCGGCCTGCGCGATCCGCAGCGCCACCCGGACGTCCTCGTCGGTGACGTCGTCGGCGCCCAGCGCCACGTTCTCCCGAACGCTGGCGGAGAACAGCACCGGCTCCTCGAACGCCATCGCCACCACGGTCCGCAGCTCGGCCAGCGCGACCTCCCGCACGTCGACGCCGTCGACGGTCACCCGGCCCTCGGTGACGTCGGCCAGCCGGGGGACCAGCGCGGTCAGCGTGGTCTTGCCCGAGCCGGTCGGGCCGACCAGCGCCACCGTCTCACCCGGCGCCACGTCGAGGTCGACCCCGCGCAGCACCGCGTGGTCGGCGCCGGGGTAGCGGAAGTGCACGCCGTCGAACCGCAGCCTGCCGACGCCGTCGGCGGGCAGCGGGCGCGGGTCCGGCGGGTCGGTGATGGTGACCTCGGCGTCGCGGACCTCCCAGTAGCGCTCGCACGCGGTCGCGGCGTGGTTGGTCTCGGCGAGCAGCCAGCCGATCGAGTCCGTCGGCCAGCGCAGGTAGGTGGCCACGGTGATCCCGGCGACGAGCGTGCCGACGGTCATCGATCCGTCGACCAGGCCGCGTGCGCCGAACAGCAGCTGCGCGGCGATGCCCAGCTCGGGCAGCAGGATGATCGCGCCCCACAGCAGCGCCAGCACGCGGATCTTGCGCAGCTCGGTGGTGCGCAGCTCGGCGGCCTCGGCGGCGAACCGCTTGGCCAGGTGCGGACCGCGCCCGAAGGCCTTGAGCACGCGGATGCCGAGCACGGACTCCTCGACCCTGGTCGCCAGGTCGCCCGCCTGGTCCTGTGACCGCCGCGAGAGCCCTGAGTACTTCGATTCGTAGAGCGTCGAGATCAGCACCAACGGAGCGGTGCAGATCAAGGTGATCAGACCCAGTGTCGGCGAGAGGATGAACAGCACGACGAGCCCGCCGACGAGCGTCAGGGTGTTGACGATCAGGAAGATCCCGGCGAAGGCGATGAACCGCCGCAGCGTCGACAGGTCCGACACCGCGCGGGAGAGCAGCTGACCGGACTGCCACCGGTCGTGGAAGGCGATCGGCAGCCGCTGCAGATGCTGGTACAGGTCGGCGCGCATGGCCGCCTCGACCTGGGTGCTGGGCCGCGAGATGAGCCTGCGCCGCACGTAGAACAAGATCGCCTCGGTGGCGCCGAGCGCGGCGATGGCCAGGACCAGCCAGGGCAGCGGGCCGGTGTCCTTCGCGGCGACCGGGCCGTCGAGGATCTGCTGGATGATCAGCGGGATGGCCAGGCCGCACGCCATCGAGCCGAGCACGGCCGAGCCGGAGCCGATTATCCGCGCGCGGACCGGCTTGAGGTATGGGGCGAGCCTGCGCAGGATTGTGATCCGGGTGCCCGGTGCGTCGTCCATGCTCGCCCCCTGTCGTCTGGTGGGCACGGCCGGAAGTTCGCCGAGGGTCTCGACGGCCCAGCTTCCCGCTGGCCGCACGGCCGAAAGGCCCACGGACAACCAGTACGAGGACCTTCCGTCCGCACGCCCAGCGGAAACCTGGATCCGCCGATACCCCCGACGAACTTCCGGTCGTACCCACTTGTCGACGGTAGCCAGGGCGGGTGACTCGGTCATCCGAATTTCCCGACGGGTGCTTTGATGGGCGCATGACTCGACCGGAACCGGTCCGCTTCCTTCGCACGGAGGCGAGCATGGCGTTCACCGAGGGCCGCCTGCTGGCGCTGCGCGACGGCGTCGTGCACGTGCTGGCGCCGGACGGGTGGACCCGGCTGGGGCGGGAGCGGCCGTCCTCGGCGGTGTGGCTGAGCCGGGAGGCGGCGGAGGACTGGTGTGAGCGGGAGGGCTGGGACCTGCACCTGCTCGACCAGGTCCCGACCACCACCCGCTAGAAAACCTCCCGGTCAGCGCTCGTCAGCGCCGCCGGGAGGTTCCGTGTGCGTTATCCCCGGTTTGACCGGGTGCCCAGGAGGACGTCTTCCCACGACGGGACGATCGGCCTGCCCTTCTTGCTTGGCTTCGGGCGTCGAGGCGGTTCGGCCTTGCGAGCCGGTTCGTCGATCAGCGCGTCCGGTTCGTCCCGTTCGCGTGGGTCGGGTTCCTCGTCGGGGAACTCGACGACCGCGGCGGGCTGCTCGGGCTCGTCGATGACATCGGCCACCGCCTCGGCCGGGGCGGTGGGCTCCGGCGCGAGCTCGAAGTCCTCCACGAAGTCCCGGTCCGGCGCCGGTGCGGCCGCCTGTGCCGCCGGGACGACCGGAGGTGCGGGCGTGGCCGGAGCCGGAGGGGGCGTGATCGCGGGCTCGACGGTGTCCACCACCTCGATCGCCTCGATCGCGGTGGTGTCCAGGTTGAGCGCCGCCTGGGCCAGCTCCGTCACCGGGCGCACCGTGCGCAGGGGGCGGTTGGGCTGGGGGTCCAGGAGATCGCGGGCGTGATCGTCCAGCGCGCCGACGGTGCCGCCGTGGGCGCCGGGGTGGAACGACCAGTGGGCGCGGTTCAGCGAGCGGCCCGCGGTCCAGGCCAGCTCGACCACCCACTTGCCGTCCTCGCCGCGCCAGGAATCCCAGTTGGCGGCGGCGTAGTCCTGGCCGCGCAGGCCGAAGGCGTGGGCGACCACCTCGCCGAGGGTCTGCAGGTCCGGCCCGTCCTCGCGCAGCGGGTGAGCGCGCTGGGCGAGATCGGCGGTGCGGGAGCGCTCCAGTAACACGGGGTAGGCGAAGCGCTCGACCTTGTGGGCCGGGATGCCCGCCGCCTCGGCGACTTGCTCCACGGACTCTCCGGCGCGGATACGGGTCTGGATCTCACGAGGACGCATCTGGCTCTCCAGCTCGATTTCGATCTGGCCGAGTCGGGTGACGTCTCCTCGAGCGGCCGCACGCAGCCGTTCGTCCGCGGGAAGGGTGAAACGCTCGCCACGCGCCAGGTCCTCGCAGATGACGGTCTTGCCGTCATCCCCGAGCCCGACGACCCGCAGCGCGCGCATCGTGCACCTCCATACGATCTGAGCAGACTTCACTCGCCAGCGTCCCACGGTAGATCGGCGAGTCGCCTTGACGAGCGAGGCGCGCCGGACCCACGGGGGATATCCCTCGTGATCTTGCCGTATCCGGAAGGAGATCCGCACGCGGGTTCGGCGCGTTCACCCGTTCAGTTGCTCAGCCGAGCTGCTCGACGACCCAATCGATCGCGCCGGTCAGCGTGGTGATGTCATCGGGCTCGATGGCCGGGAACATCGCCACTCGCAGCTGGTTGCGGCCCAGCTTGCGGTACGGCTCGACGTCGACGATCCCGTTGGCGCGCAACACCTTGGCCACCGTGGCGGCGTCGATCGAGTCGGCGAAGTCGATCGTGCCGACGACCTGCGAGCGGTGCGCGGGCTCGGCGACGTACGGGGAGGTGAAGTCGCGCTCCTCGGCCCACGAGTAGAGCCTGCTCGACGAGTCCTTGGTGCGCGCGACGGTCCAGTCGAGGCCGCCGTTGGCCAGCATCCAGTCGATCTGCTCGGCCAGCAGGAACAGCGTCGAGATCGCCGGGGTGTTGTAGGTCTGGTCCTTGGCCGAGTTGTCGATCGCGGTGGTGAGCGACAGGAACTCGGGGATCCAGCGGTCCGACGCGCCGATCTCGGCCGCGCGGGCCAGCGCCGCCGGGCTCATCAGCGCCAGCCAGAGCCCGCCGTCGGCGGCGAAGCACTTCTGCGGGCCGAAGTAGTACACGTCGGCGTCGGCGGCGTTGACCGGCAGGCCACCCGCGCCGGAGGTCGCGTCGACGGCGATCAGCGCGTCGCCGGAACCGGCGGGCCGCGCGACCGGCATCTGCACGCCGGTGGACGTCTCGTTCTGCGCCCAGCCGACCAGGTCGGCGCCCTCGGCGTAGACGATCTCGGGCGCGGTGCCCGGCTCGGCCTTGACCACGATCGGGTCGGCCAGGAACGGCGCGCCCTTGGTGGCGGCGGCGAACTTGGCGGAGAACTCGCCGTTGGTGAAGTGCTGCGACCGCTCTCGGACCAGCCCGAACGCGGCGATGTCCCAGAACGCGGTCGCGCCGCCGTTGCCCAGCACGACCTCGTAGTCGTCGGGGATGGAGAACAGGTCGCGCAGGCCGGTGCGGACCCGGCCGACGAGCGACTTGACCGGCTTCTGGCGGTGGGAGGTGCCCAGCAGCTTGGCCCCCTCGGACGCGAGCGCCGCGACCTGCTCCGGACGGACCTTGGACGGTCCGCAGCCGAAGCGGCCGTCGGAGGGCTGCAGGTCGGCGGGCAGCACGAGGGTGCTCGGGTCGGCGGTCTGGGTCATGCTCGGCGCCTTTCGCGGGGTACGAGACTGGGGCCCCGGCGACACTGACGGGCGCGCCCAGTCTCCCACGAGGGGTGATGGGGGCGACAAACGCGCTGACCTCGGTCGTCACCGCGGCTCGACCCGTCCACCACTGCCGTCACGCTGGCTCGTTCAACAATCCTAATGTTCAACAGTTTGGGGATCGGGGGTTTGGTCGTCGCCAGCCGTTGTGCTCCGGCCCTTGTGCAACGAATGAGTGGACTCGTCGTGCGTACGACGGGGTCGCTCCCCTAGCCCGAGCGTTTAACATCCGGACGACGGTGTCCAGGGCGCCTGCGGCGTCGCTGCGCGATCGGCAAGCCGACCCTGGACACCGCCGTCCGGATGTTAAAGATGGCCAGGACGGGGTGCTGGTGGAAAGCGGTCGGGTGGGGCTTTGGTGCCGCTGTCCTGTTGCTGTCTAGGGATTATTGAACGATCGGACAATCCGACAATTCTACGATCGGACAATCCAGCGATCAGCGATCAACCGATCAGCGATCAGCCGAATCACTTGTCGCGGGTGCGCCAGCCGTGCTCGTCTACGCCACCTGGGATTGCCTCTGGGGTGCCGTACGGCTCGCGGGTGAATACGAAGGTGGCCAGGTCCAGGTGGCTGGGGGAGCCGTCGGGGTGCCTGCGCAGCGTCAGCGTCTCGCCTGCGTAGTAGCCGTCTAGGCCGGTCCAGCTGTCCTTTCCTGCGGGGCGGAATCGGGACTGCCTGCCCATCCCGTTGACCGGTGTCAGCCGCAACCAGCCTTCGGGCATCAGCCGCAGGAGGTACGGGGTCGGTCCCCAGTGCCACAGGCCGGTCAGCGCCAGCAGCGCCGGGTCGGCCTCGGTCATCGGCTCCCACTCGGCGGGCAGGGTGGGTTCGTGTTCCTCGACGATGTTGATCAGCTCGCTGGCCATCGTCACGATCGGGACGCCTGAGGTGGTGTTGGCCATGGCCAGGGCGCCGGTTCCGGTTCGCCAGTCGACCAGGACGCTGGCCAGGAAGCCGGGCATCGAGCCGCTGTGGCCGGACAGCCGCCGCCCGCCGAGGCGGATCGCCTCGAAGCCGAGGCCGTAGCCCATGGTCCAGGCGTCGTTGTCGTCGACGTGGATCGGGGTGCGCATCTCCGCGACGGTGTCTGGGTGCAGGACGTCGCCGGTGTCGCCGAGGATGAAGCGGGCCCAGCGGGCCAGGTCGGCGACCGTGGACCACAGCTGACCCGCCGGCGCCATCGCGCCGGAGTCGGGGGTGGGTTCGTTGAGCAGGACGTCGGCGAACGGGTGGACCGCCCAGCCCAGCGCGGCCGGGGCCTGCGGGGCGGGGGTGGTGCGGGTCATCTCCAGCGGTTTGAGGATCTCGGAGGTGAGCACGTCGAGCCAGCTCGCGCCGCGGGTGCGGGCGACGAGTTCGCCGAGGACGCCGTAGCCGACGTTGGTGTAGTGGAAGCGGGCGCCGGGGCGGTGGCGCACGGCGTCGGTGGTCAGGCTGCACTCCAGGGCCGTCCAGTCGTCACCCTCGGCGCGCTCCCACCACGCGCCGGGGGACTCCGAGGTCAGGCCGCCGGTGTGGGAGAGCAGCTGGGCGACGGTGACCTCGCCGAAGGACGTGCCCGGCACGTGCATGTCCAGCGGGTCGTTGAGGTCGAGTCTGCCCTCGTCGCGCAGCCGCATGACCAGCACCGCGATGAACGTCTTGGTGATCGAGCCGATCCGGTACTGGATGTCGGTCGTCGGGGGCAGGCCATCGACCTTGCCCCGGGCGCCGGTCCAGGCGATGGCTCCGTCGCGGACGACGGCCGCGACCAGGGATGGGGCGCGGCTGTCGGCCTGCACCGCCGCGATCCGGCGGAGCAGTGCGAACTCGGTGGTCTGCAGCATGAAATGAATTGTGGGTCATAAATCAACCCAATAACCCTTTGGCCATGGCCGTCGTGACCGCCGCGGTCCGATCGGACACTCCGAGCTTATCGAAAGAACGGACCAAATGGGTCTTTACAGTCGCCTCACTGATGTGTAACGCCCGGCCGATCTCGGCGTTAGTCCTGCCTTGGGCCACCAGCCGCAGCACGTCGGTCTCGCGAGCGGAAAGTCCCAGCTTGGCGGGGGTGCGGACGCTGCGCATGAGCTTGCCCGCCACCGACGGCGCCAGCACCGTCTCACCCCGGCTGGCCGCGCGCACGGCACCGGCCAATTCGGACCTTGAGGCATCTTTCAACATATAACCAGATGCGCCCGCCTCGACCGCCCGCAAGATATCCGAGTCGGTCTCGTATGTGGTCAGCACCACCACGGCGGAGATCGACTCGGCGACAATGCGCTCGGTGGCGCCGACACCGTCCAATCCGGGCATTCGCAGGTCCATCAGGATGACCTGTGGGCGCAGCGCGCGGGCCACGGTGACCGCCTCGTCGCCATTCCCCGCCTCGCCGACGACGGTCAGGTCCGGTTCGGCCTCCAGCATCCCGCGCAGGCCCGCGCGGACGACGGGATGGTCGTCCACCAACAGCACGGTGATCATCGGGGCACCGCCAGGGTGACCGTGGTGCCCGCGCCCGGCGCGCTCACGACCTCGGCCACGGCGGAGAACTGCGCGGCCCTGGCGCGCATGCCGCGCAGGCCGTAGCCGTCGGTGGCCGCGCCCGGGTCGAAGCCGACGCCGTTGTCGCTGATCCGCAAGGTGACTCCTTCGTCGGTGTGGCCCAGGTGGACCGTGACCGAGTCCGCGCGCGCGTGCTTGCGGACGTTGGCGATGGCCTCCTGTGCCGCGCGCAGCAGCAGCACCTCGACCCCGGTGGGGATCTCGCCCGCACCGTCCACTTGGAACGCCGCACGCACCCCGGTTTCGGCCAGCCGGTCGACCTGCCTGCGCAGCGCGTCGGCCAGGGTGCCATCGGCCAGCGCGGTCGGAGCGAGCGCGGCGACCAGGGCGCGGGCCTCGGCCAGATTCTCCCTGGCCGTGCGGGCGGCCAGGTCCAGGTTGCGCCGGACCTGGCCGCTGTCGCGGTCCACGGCGGACTCGGCGGCCTGGACCAGGGTGACGATGCTGGTGAAGCCCTGGGCCAGGGTGTCGTGGATCTCGCCCGCCAGCCGCGTGCGCTCGGCGCTGACCCCGGCCTCGTGGGACAGCCGGGCCACCTCGGCCCGGCTGCGCTCCAGCTCGGTGATGAGCGCGGCCCGCTCGTCGCTCTCGTCGGTGATTCGGTTGATGTAGAAGCCGATCAGGATGGAGAACGCCAGGCCGAGGAAGGACGCGGGGAGCAGGCCGTGGATCTCGCCCATCGCCCCCGACCGCCACGCCCCGAGGAACGGCGGGATGATGTTGAGGGCGCCCACGATCGGCGCGGCCATGGCGAAGCTCGTGCTCATGAAGACCATCGGGCAGACGATGAACAGCGCGTAGGTGCTCATCTGGACGAAGCCGACGGCGGTGAAGAACAGGACCAGCAGGCCGACGATGAAGATGTTCCCCCGGCGGCGGTCGCCGGTGACGATCGCCATGGGCCTGCCGTAGAGCACGTGCCACGCACCGAGGGCGACCAACGCGGCCATGGCCGCGATCCGCTCGGCGGGCGGGGCCTTGGCGACCATGACGAAGACCAGGACCCCGGCGAGGCCGACGGCGAAGTAGACGTCCCACATCCAGATCGGATCCCGTCGGCCCGCCGTGGTCACCGCTTCTCGCTCCAGCGGAACGTCGCCAGGCACAGCACCAGACCGATCACGCACCACGCCCCCAGCACCAGCGCCGTCATCCCGTGCTCCCATGACCCAGCCACCTCCGCGGCCTTCATGCTGTCCGGCAGGAACACCGAACGGAAGCCCTGGCCCATCCACTTGACCGGGAAGAACGACGCCACGGTCACCATCGAGTTCGGCAGCACCGAGATGTGCACGAAGATGCCAGACAGGAACTGCAGCGCGATCACCGGCAGGTTCAGCACCGCGGGCGCGCTCTTGGCCGACTTCGCCAGCGAACTCGCCGCGATGCCCAGCAGTGTGCAGGCCAGCACCGACAGCGCGAGCACCCAGGCCAGCGTCAGCCAGCGGCCGGGGTCGCTGGGCAGCGGCAGGTCGAAGGCCAGCACGCCGACGGCGAGCAGCAGGACCACCTCGGCGACCGTGGCCACCGCCACCAGCACGATCTTGCCGATGAAGTACGCCACCGCGCTGACCGGCGTGCCGCGCAGCCGCTTGAGCGTGCCGTCCTCCCGGTCGACCGCGATGCCGATCCCGGTGGTGAGGAACGCCGTCGACAGGATCCCGTAGGCGATCATGCTCGCCGCGAAGACCTGGCTCATCGGCACGGTGTTGCCGGGATCGGTGCCGGTGAAGATCGAGCCGAGCAGGATCAGCAGGAACGCGGGGAACGAGAAGGTGAAGATCACCGCGTCCTTGGCCCGGAAGAACATGCGGAGCTCGGCCTGCCCCCTCGACAGGCCGATCGCCGCGCTGCTGGGCAGGCTGGTGGAAAGAGTGGTCACCGCGTGGCTCCGATCAGGTCCAGGTACACGTCCTCGAGGCTGGGCTGGTGCACCTTGAGCCCGCTGACCGCCTGACCGGCCAGGCGCGCGACCACGCCTGCCGGGTCGTCGGTGCTGATCTCGTGATGGCCGTCCGCGTCGGTCCAGCTCACCGTGGCCGCCGCGGTCGCCCGCCCGCCGAGCGTCGCGGGCGTCCCCTCGGCGACGATCCGCCCGCCCGCGATCACCGCCAGCCGGTCGGCCAGCGCCTCGGCCTCGTCGAGGTAGTGGGTGGTGAGCACGATGGTCGTGCCCTCGGCGGCCAGCGTCTGGACCAGCGCCCAGAACTGGCGGCGGGCCTGCGGGTCGAAGCCGGTGGTCGGTTCGTCCAGGAAGAGCAGTTCGGGATCGCCGACGATGCCCAGCGCCACGTCGACCCGCCTGCGCTGGCCGCCCGACAGCGACCGGATCCGGGCGTCTGCCTTCTCGGCGAGCCCGCAGACCTCGATCACGTCGTCGACCCGGCGGGGCCGCGGGTAGTAGCCCGCGAAGTGCCTGACGGTCTCCCGGACGGTCAACTCGGCCGCGTCGGTCGCGGTCTGCAGGACGATGCCGATACGAGCCCGCCAGGCGCGGCCCGCTTCCCCAGGGTCGGTGCCGAGGACCTTCACGAAGCCCTCGTCGCGGTCCCGGTGACCCTCAAGGATCTCGACGGTTGTCGTCTTGCCCGCGCCGTTGGGGCCGAGGAGGGCGAAGACCTCGCCACGCTCGACGGTCAGGTCGATTCCTTGTACGGCGTGGGTGTCGCCGTACCTCTTGCGCAATCCGCGCACTTCGATCGCGTTCATGGATTCATGGTTTCTCGGAACCCGGGTGCCAAGGGACGCCTGAGTCATCGACTCGCGTGTCATCCGATCGGTTGACACTCCAGGTCCGTCGTCCGGCGTGCCAAGATCACGATCCAGGCGCAGGCCTGGCGGCTGGCGGGCTTCCTCGCCGCGCCGGCCGTCATCGGCATCGTGATCAGCCTTGGCTGTTCGGGTCTGAGTGGAAGCGGTAGCGCCAGAAGGACGGCACCGCCACGACCGTGACGACGGTCAGCGCGACCACGGCGATCCCGCCGAGGGTGGCCGCTGCCGCCGTTCCCAGGGCGGCGCCGCCCCAGCCGTGGGCCAGGTCGGCGATTCTGGGGCCGCCCGCGACGACCACGATGAACACGCCCTGCATGCGGCCGCGCATTTCGTCGGTGGCCTCGGTCTGCAGCATCGAACTACGGTGTACGGCGCTGACCAGGTCGGCGCCGCCGCCGATGGCGAGGAATATGACGGCCAGCCACAGCGCGTTCGACAGGCCGAAGCCGACCATCGCCACGCCCCAGACGACCACCGACACGGTGACCACCGCGCCCTGCCTGGTCATGCGGGAGAACCAGCCGGAGAACACGCCGAACAGCGCCGAGCCGATCGGGATCGCCGCGTAGAGCCAGCCCAGCGCGATGCCGCCGCCGGGCGGGTCGCCGAAGGTCCGCTCGGCCATCTCCGGGAACAGCGCGCGGGGCATGCCCGCGACCATGGCGATGATGTCGACCAGGAACGAGACCAGCAGGATGTTGCGGCCCCGCAGGTAGCTGAACCCGGCCGCGATGTCGCCAAGGCCTGCCTTGCGCGAGGAGCCCGCGCCCGGCGGGATCGGCGGCAGGCGGAACACCAGCCACAGGCACAGCGTCAGCGCGACCGTGTCGATCAGGTACAAAGTGGACAGTCCGAGCGCCGGGATCAGCGCGCCCGCCGCCAACGGGCCGAAGACCATGCCGAAGGTCGACGTGGTGAAGTTCAGGGCGTTGGCCTGCGGCAGCAGTTCGGCGGGCACCAGCCGGGCCACCGCCGCGCTGCGCGTGGGCATGTTGACCGCGACGAACGCCTGTTGCAGGCCGAGCAGCACCAGGACCGTCGACACCGAACCCAGCGACACGAACGCTTGCAGCCAGAGCAGCCCGGACGTCACCGCGACGCCGATGTTGCTGACGATCATGACCTTGCGGCGGTCGTGCGCGTCGGCGATCGCGCCGCCCCACAGCCCGAAGACGAGCAGGGGGAGCAGGCCGACCGCGCCGGTCACGCCGACCCAGCCCGACGAGCCGGTCAGGTCGTAGACCTGCTTGGGCACGGCAACGGCGGTGAGCTGGCTGCCGACGGCGGTGACCGCCGTCGACATCCACAGTCTGCGGTAGTCGCGCACCCGGAGCGGGCGAACGTCGATGAGGACCCGGCTGAGCCGTCCACGTTTTGCGGTCTTCGGCTCGGCTTCAAGGGTCACGCCGATGAGCTTAGCTCAGCTAACTAACGGACTTCCTGTGATTTCCTCACGGGCCGAGCCGCTGTACTCGCCACACGCCGTCGCGGTTCTGCTGGAAGCGCAGGCGGTCGTGCATCCGGTCCTGCCTGCCCTGCCAGAACTCGACGACCTCCGGCTGGATCCGCCAGCCGCCCCAGTGTGGCGGCACCGGCACGGTCTCGGAGTCGGCGAAGCGGCGCTCGACGTTGGCCAGCGCGGCCTCCAGGGTCGCCCGGCCGCTCACCACGATCGACTGCGGCGACGCCCACGCGCCCAGCTGCGAGCCGCGCGGGCGCTTGGCCCAGTACTCGGCGGTCTCGGCGGCCGACACCTTCTCCACGGTGCCGCGCACGGTGGCCTGCCGGTGCATCGCGTACCAGGGGAAGGTCGCCGAGGCGTAGCGGGTGGCGAGCAGGTCGTGGCTCTTGGCGGAGGTGTAGTTGGTGAAGAACACCAGCCCGCGCTCGTCGAGACCCTTGGCCAGCACGGTGCGCGAGGACGGCCTGCCGTCGGAGTCGGCGGTGGCCAGCACCATCGCGTTGGGCTCGGCCACCCCGGCCTGCCTGGCCGCGTCGAGCCAGGACTGGAGCTGCTCGTGCCAGGTCGCCGCCAGCTCGGCCTCGGTGAGTTCGCCCTGGTCGTAGGAGACCCGCATGGTGGGCAGTTCCAGGGTGATGTCGCCGTCCGCCATCCGCCGCTCCTCCGTGAAGGTTTCGACAACCGACGTTACGGGGTATCCAGATGAACGGAAACCGCCCGTGCGGTGACAGCGACCACGAACGTGGAACGAGCGGCGGCCGGCGGGTTACGAGTTAGTGCTGATCGACAAACTGAATCGATCCACTGGATCGTGACCGAAGACACCGCCGTGAACGATTGCTAACCGCGCTCGCGAGGAGCATGGTTTGGCCAGCCGTGCAGTGGTGCCCGGCGTCGGTGGCCTGCACATCTCGGCCTCCCGCTGCCGCTGCGCGAATCCGTCGGGGACATGGCGCGAAAGGCGAGGCAAATGCACAACGCGGTGCAGGAAAAAGAGCAGGTACCGGACCAACCGGATGACGGGTTCCGCCCCGGTCTGGAAGGCGTCGTCGCTTTCCGCACCGAGATCGCCGAGCCCGATCGCGACGGCGGCGCGCTGCGCTACCGCGGCGTGGACATCGAGGACCTCGTCGGCAAGGTGACCTTCGGCAACGTCTGGGCGCTGCTGGTCGACGGCCGTTTCGGCCCCGGCCTGCCGCCCGCCGAGCCGTTCCCGCTGCCGGTGCACTCCGGTGACGTCCGGGTCGACGTCCAGGCGGGCCTGGCGATGCTCGCCCCGATCTGGGGCTACCAGCCCCTGCTCGACATCAGCGACGACGAGGCCCGCGACCAGCTGGCCCGCGCGTCGGTCATGGCGCTGTCCTACGTCGCCCAGTCCGCGCGCGGCATCCACCAGCCCGCCGTGCCGCAGAAGCGCATCGACGAGTGCACCTCGATCACCGAGCGCTTCATGACCCGCTGGCGCGGCGAGCCCGACCCCAAGCACGTCCAGGCGGTCGACGCCTACTGGGTCTCCGGCGCCGAGCACGGCCTCAACGCCTCCACCTTCACCGCCCGCGTCATCGCCTCCACCGGCGCCGACGTGGCGGCCTCGCTGTCGGGCGCCATCGGCGCGATGTCCGGCCCGCTGCACGGCGGCGCCCCCGCCCGCGTGCTGCCGATGATCGAGGCCGTGGAGAAGTCCGGCGACGCCCGCGGCTTCGTCAAGGGCATCCTCGACCGCGGCGAGCGCCTGATGGGCTTCGGCCACCGCGTCTACCGCGCCGAGGACCCGCGCGCCCGCGTGCTGCGCCGCACCTGCCAGGAACTCGGTGCCGAGCGCTACGACGTCGCGGTCGCGCTGGAGCAGGCCGCACTGGCCGAGCTGCGCGAGCGCCGCCCGGACCGCGCGATCGAGACCAACGTCGAGTTCTGGGCCGCGGTGATCCTCGACTTCGCCGAGGTCCCGCCGCACATGATGCCCGCGATGTTCACCTGCGCCAGGACGGCGGGCTGGTGCGCGCACATCATGGAGCAGAAGCGCACCGGCAGACTGGTCCGACCGGCCGCCAAGTACATCGGCCCGGCCCCGCGTGGGCCGGAAGAGGTCGAGGGCTGGAACGAGATCGCCCACCTCTGAGTCTTCGCGAGACGAAGCGCCCGACCGTCGCAACCGGCCGGGCGCTTCGTCGTCTGTGGGTCAGGCCGGTGTCTTGGTCATCCGGCGCAGGGACACCGCGTCGTGAGCGGAGAAGGCCGTCACCTCGGCGCCGTGGTCGCGGACCAGCTCCCGCAGCCGGGCCTGGTTGGCCAGTCGAGACTTCTTGTCCGCCTGCATGATCGTCTCGAACATCGATAGCAGCGGCGGCACCGGCAACTCGGCCGGGTCGACCTCACCGCGGTGGAAGAAGGCGTCGCCCGCGTGCAGGAGCCAGCCGTCGGGGGCGTTGACCGCGATGCCGACGTGCCCGCGGGTGTGGCCCGTCAGCGGCACCAGCAGGAAGTCGTCGGACAGCCCGACCAGCCCGCGCACGGACTCGAAGCCGAACCAGGGTTCGCCGTCGGCGTCGGGGTAGATCTCCCACTTGGGCTCGTGCGCCCACTGCGCGGCGCGGAAGCGCTGGCGGTCACGGTAGGTCGCCTGGGCGGTCGCGACCTGGTGTTCCGGGCCGTAGACGTGCACCGTCGCGTCCGGGAAGTCGCGCAGGCCGCCCGCGTGGTCGAGGTCCATGTGCGTCAGCAGGATGTGCCGGACGTCGGAAGCCTTGTGTCCCAATGCCTCCACCTGTCGGATGGCCGACATCGACGGGTCGGCGACCGGCCGCACCAAGTGGACGAACTCGCGCGGCAGGGTACCGGGCAGCGACGCCAGGTCGGCCTCACCGAAGCCGGTGTCGATCAGCACCAGCCCCTCGGCGGTCTCCACGAGAAGCACATGGCAGACCATGTGGGCGAAGCGGAAGTAGCCGGGCTCGCCGTCGAGCAGCTTGGCGCCCATAGGGTGCATCGAGCCGCAGTTCAGGTGGTGCACACGCACGTCAGAGTCCTCTCACCAGGGTTCGCAGTGTCGCGCCGACGTCGTACAGCGGCGCGGTGTCTCGGTTGGTTCTGGCCAGCAGTTGAGCGCCTTCCAGCGCGGCCAGCACGGTCGTGGCCAGCGCGTCGGGGTGGGGGACGCCGTGCTGGACAAGGAAATCGCGGGTGACGGTGTGCCAGGAGGCGAACGCCGTGACGCACGCGGCGCGCACGACGTCACCGCCGTCCGGAGCGACCGTTCCAATAGGACAGCCACGCTGGAAGTTCGACGCGGCGAGGTGTTCGGCCAGCCCGTCGACCACCGCGTCGAGTCCGGCGGCCGGGTCGGGCGCGGCGGCGAGGGTCGTGCGCACCCAGTCGCACAGCTCGGCCGCGGCCATCGTGACGGCCTCGGCGGCGAGCTGCTCCTTGCCGCCGGGGAAGTGGAAGTACAGCGAGCCCTTGGGGAGCCCGCCTTCGGCGAGGACCTGGTTGAGGCCCGTGCCGTGGTAGCCCTGGGTGCGGAACAGCGTCGCCGCGGTCCGCAGCGTTCGTTCCCGTGTGTCGTTTCGACGGCCCATGGGACGTACTATACAGACCGGTCTATTTCCGTCCAGTAGGGTTGTCGGACATGGACTACGAGATCCAATACGGCGGCGCCCGCGCGTCGATCGCGGGGACCGGCGCGACGCTGCGGGCCTTCGAGGTCGACGGCGTGCCCTACCTGGAGACCTTCGCCGCGGGCGCCCGGGCGCCGCTGGGCTCCGGCGCGGTCCTGCTGCCCTGGCCGAACCGGACAGCGGGTGCCCAGTGGGACTTCCACGGCGAGAAGCAGCGCCTTGAGGTCACCGAGCCCGCCCGGGGCAACGCCAGTCACGGGCTGGTCCGGCACGCGGCGTGGGCGCCGGTCGAGGTCGCCGAGGCGACGGTCGCGCTGGCCGTCGAGATCATCGACGAGCCCGGCTGGCCCTTCCGCTTCCGCGCGACGATCACCTACGCGCTGGACCACCGCGGCCTCGTGGTCACCCACGGCGTCGAGAACCTGGGCGAGCGGACCATGCCCTTCGGCGTCGGAGCCCACCCGTATCCCCGCCCCGGCCGCGCGGACCTGGAGACCTGCGAGCTGACCCTGGCCGCCACCAGCCACCTCCCGCTCGACCCCGACAAGATGACCCCGGCCGGTCCCGCCGCCCCGGCGAAGCTGCACCGCAAACCTTTGCGCGACCTCGTCCTCGACGACGCCTTCGGCGACTGCGCCCCAGGTCAGGACGGCCTGGTCCGGCACACCCTGGCCGGACCGGACGGCGGCGTCGAGGTGTGGGCGGACCCGGTGTTCCGGTGGGTCCAGGTGTTCACCCCGGCCGAGTTCCCCGGCAGGCCGGGCCGGGCGGTCGCGATCGAGCCGATGACCTGCCCGCCCGACGCGCTCAACTCCGGCACGGACCTGCTGCGGGTCGCCCCCGGCGGATCATGGTCCGCATCCTGGGGCATCACGCCGCTAGGGTTGGCGTTGTGACTATCGCGGTGACTGGCGGATACGTAGTTCCCATACACGGCACGCCCATCGAGGACGGGACAGTGCTGATCGCGGACGGCAAGATCGTCGCGGTCGGCGCGGCGGCCGACGTCGAGGTGCCCGACGACGCGGAGATCATCGACGCGTCCGGGTCGTGGGTGCTGCCCGGGTTCGTCGAGGCGCACGCGCACGTCGGCGTGAACGAGGAGGGCGAGGGCTGGGCCGGGCAGGACACCAACGAGATGACCGACCCGGTCACCGCGAAGGTCCGCGCCATCGACGGCATCAACCCCGACGACGAGGGCTTCCGCGACGCGCTCGCGGGCGGGGTCACCACTGTGGTGGTCAAACCCGGCTCGGGCAACGTGATCGGCGGGCACACCGTCGCGGTGAAGGCGTGGGGCCGGACCGTGGACGAGATGCTGCTGCGCGACCCGGTCAGCATGAAGAGCGCCCTCGGCGAGAACCCCAAGCGCGTCTACGGCGAGAAGAAGACCATGCCGTCGACCCGTCTCGGCGTCGCCGCGGTCATCCGCGAGGCGCTGACCAAGGCCCAGGACTACAAGGCGCGCAAGGAGAACGCGGCCGAGGAGGGCAAGCCGTTCGACCGCGACCTGACCAACGAGGCGCTGGTCGCGGTGCTCGACGGCGACCTGCCATGGTGCCAGCACGCCCACCGCGCCGACGACATCGCCACCGCCATCCGGCTGGCCGACGAGTTCGGCTACCGGCTGGTGATCAATCACGGCACCGAGGCGCACCTGCTGGCCGACCTGATCGCCGAGCGCGACATCCCGGTGGTCATCGGCCCGCTGATCGTCAGCCGCTCCAAGGTCGAGGTCCGCCGCCGCGACTTCCGCAACCCGGGCATCCTGGCGCGCGCGGGCGTGCGCATCGCGATCACCACCGACGCGCCGGTCGTGCCGATCAACTTTTTGGTCCACCAGGCCACTTTCGCGGTCAAGGAAGGCCTGGACGCCGAGACCGCGCTGCGCTCGATCACGGTCAACCCGGCCGAGATGCTCGACCTGGACGACCGGGTCGGCGCCCTCAAGCCCGGCCTCGACGCCGACCTCGTCATCTGGTCCGGCGATCCGCTGGACGTGATGAGCCGCGCGATGCGGGTGTTCATCGACGGCCGCGAGGTCTACCGCTTCGACGAGACCACCGGCGTCGGCGTCACCGAGAACCCGTTCTACCGCGAGGGAAACTAAGAGCTGATCACGTCGTCGACGGTCCGCTCGGGGTTCTGGCCGCAGCCGTAGAGGACCGCGGAGACGATGTACGGGTCTTGTTCACGGAGCGGTTCGTTGCGGGCGCGGTAGATCCGCTCCAGCAGCGACCGCTGGTCGGCGGTGGACATGGCGAAGAACGTGCGGCAGCTGGTGGTGCCGTCGGGCAGTGGCACGTCGGTGAGGTTCAGGTACACCGCGCGGCCGCCGATCGCCAGTCCCACCGCGGCCAGCGTTCCCACCACGGCGATGGCGACCTTGCGGGCCGGGAACCGGGCGGCGACATCGACGGGCTCGGGTGCGCCGATGTCGGTCGCCCGCACCATTCCGGCGATCAGGTCGCGGAATCCCGGATCGTCCTTGAACTGCCGGTTGAGCGCGTCGACCAGCGGCCTGCGCCGGGCGGGCGCGGCCGGGTCGGCGGCGAACAGGTCGAACGTGCCCGCGGTGCCCGTGCGGCGAAGCCTGCCGATCACCGCGTCGTAGAGCGTGTCCGCGGCGCGTTGCCGCTGGCCCGTGATCGTCCTCGCCACCAGTTGGGCGAGGACCTCGACCACGTGCTCGGCCAGCGTCGGGAAACTCAAGGGAACCCCCACAGTCTCGGGACAGACTTCGGTGTACCGGGTTGATCGTCGGGAAGCCCGGCAACGTAAGTCGGGGGCGGTGTCTAATTGCCGCCGATCACCCGTTGCGGAGCTGACGGGCGATCACCATACGCTGGATCTGGTTCGTACCCTCAAATATCTGAGGGACCTTCGCCTCTCGCATGTACCGCTCGACCGGGAAATCGCGGGTGTAACCGGCGCCGCCGAGCACCTGCACCGCGTCGGTGGTGACCTTCATGGCGGCGTCGGTGGCCACCAGTTTCGCGATGGACGCCTGGCGCACGAACGGCAGTCCGCGGTCGCGCCTGCGGGCGGCCTCCAGGTAGGTCGCGCGGGCCGACTCGACCGCGGCGGCCATGTCGGCGAGCAGGAACTCGACACCTTGGAACTCGATGATGGCCGAGCCGAACTGGGTGCGCTGCTTGGCGTAGGCGACCGCCTCGTCGAGCGCGGCCTGCGCCAGGCCGACCGCGCACGCGGCGATGCCGAGCCTGCCGGAGTTCAGCGCCACCAGGGCGATCTTGAGCCCCTGGCCTTCGACGCCGAGGAGCCGGTCGGCGTCGACCCTGGCGTTGTCGAAGATCATCTGGGCGGTGGTGGAGCCGGTGAGGCCCATCTTGCGCTCGGGTGCCGCGGCCGAGAGACCCGGAGTTTCCCCATCGACGAGCAGGCAGCTGATGCCCTTGCCGCCGTTATCTGACGTGCGGACCATGGTGGTGTAGAAGTCCGCGTGCCCCGCGTGGGTGATCCACGCCTTGGTGCCGTTCACTACATACTGGTCGCCGTCGCGGGTCGCCCTGGTCGACAGCGCCGCCGCGTCCGAGCCCGCGTGGGTCTCCGAAAGCGCGTACGCGCCGAGCAGTTCGCCGCCGAGCATGTCGGGCAGGAACCGGTCGCGCTGCTCGTCGGTGCCGTGCTCGGAGAGCGCGAAGCAGGACATGGTGTGCACCGACAGGCCGACGCCGACCGACATCCACGCCGCGGCGATCTCTTCGAGGACCTGCAGGTAGACCTCGTACGACAGGGCCGAGCCGCCCCACTTCTCCGCGTAGGGCAGGCCGAGCAGGCCGCTGCGGCCGAGCAGCTTGAACTGCTCGCGTGGGAAGCGCTCCTGCTCCTCGTACGCCGCGGCGAGCGGCGCGAGTTCGTCGCGCGCGATCTCGCGGGTGAGCTTGAGCAGGTCCTCCGCCTCGGTGGTCGGCAGCAGGCGCTCGGCGGGCATGGTCGTCCTCCGGGATACGGGAAGCGGTACGGGCGAGTGTACGAGAAACAGTACTGAGGGACGCCTCAGCGTACTGTTTTCGCCGCGCGGTTGTCGATACGCTGGTCCGCATGACCACCGCCCGCCGCGCCCCGACGGCCCGTCAGGCGGCCCTGCTGGAGGAGCTGCTCGCGCTGTTCCTGCGCGACGGGTTCGCCGAGTCGACGCTGGACGACTTCGCCGCCCGCCTGCACTGCTCCAAGTCCACGCTCTACGCGCTGGCGCCGAGCAAGGAACAGTTGGCCCGCAAGGTCGTCGGCCACTTCTTCCGCGGCGCGACCGAGCGGATCGAGAAGGACGTCGCCGCCGCGCGCGACGCCAGGGACCGGATCGTGCGCTACCTGGCGGGCGCGGGCGAGGAGATGAGCCGGGCCACCGCCGCGTTCGTCGCCGACGTCGCCGCGTTCCCCTCGACCAGGCGGGTCTACGAGCGCAACGCGCTGGCCGCCGCCGCCCGCATCCGCGCCTTCATCCAGGAGGGCGTCGCCGACGGGCTGTTCCGGGACGTGCACGCCCGGCTGGTCGGGGAGATGGTCGGCTGGATCATCGAGGGCATCCAGACCGGCGTGCTCGGCGCCAGGGCCGAGGTATCCGACGCCGAGGCGTTCGCCGGGCTGGCGGATCTACTGCTGCGCGGCCTGGACCCAGGACGATCGGGTGTGTGATACGTGTCCCAACGCAACCCATCCGGCCGGCGTACGGCTGTCCGATATGCGCTCGGACCACTAGCGTAGGGGGTTCAGGACCCCAACGGGGCGGTGCTGTGCCGCGGCGGTCACCCAGCCGCGCCTCGCACCCGACCACGGGCCACACCGGCTCGGCTCGGACCGCCGCCTCGCGACCGAGTGTGAGAGGTAAGTCCATGCCCGACGGGACCGTAGCGCCCACCGGCACCGAGCAGACCGCCACCATCGCCTACCCGGGCGGCGCGCATGAGATGGCGGTCGTGCCCGCCACCGAGGGCACATCCGGTGTCGACCTAGGCAAGTTGCTGGCCAAGACCGGGCTGGTCACCCTGGACCCCGGTTTCGTCAACACAGCGGCGTGCTCGTCGGCGATCACCTACATCGACGGCGACGCGGGGATCCTGCGCTATCGCGGCTATCCGATCGAGCAGCTGGCCGAGAAGTCGACCTTCCTGGAGGTCAGCTACCTGCTGATCTTCGGTGAGCTGCCGGGGGCCGCCGAGCTGGAGGAGTTCACCCACAAGATCAGCAGGCACACCCTGCTGCACGAGGACCTCAAGCGCTTCTTCGACGGCTTCCCGCGCGACGCGCACCCGATGCCGGTGCTGTCCTCGGCGGTGTCGGCGCTGTCGACCTTCTACCAGGACAGCCTCAACCCGTTCGACCCCAGGCACGTCGAGATCTCCACGATCCGACTGCTCGCCAAGCTGCCGACGATCGCGGCCTACGCCTACAAGAAGTCCGTCGGCCAGCCGTTCCTCTACCCGGACAACTCCCTTGGCCTGGTGCAGAACTTCCTGCGCATGACCTTCGGGCTGCCCGCGGAGAACTACGAGGTCGACCCGGACCTGGTTCGCGCGCTCGACCTGCTGTTCGTGCTGCACGCCGACCACGAGCAGAACTGCTCGACCTCCACGGTGCGCCTGGTCGGCTCGTCGGAGGCCAACCTCTTCGCCAGCGTGTCCGCGGGCATCAACGCCCTGTTCGGCCCGCTGCACGGCGGCGCGAACAGCGCGGTGCTGGAGATGCTGGAAGGCATCCGCGACGGCGGCGACAGCGTCGAGACCTTCATCAACAAGGTGAAGAACAAGCAAGACGGCGTCAAGCTCATGGGCTTCGGCCACCGGGTCTACAAGAACTACGACCCGCGCGCGGCGATCATCAAGAAGACCGCCGACGAGATCCTCGGCAAGCTCGGCGGCGACGACTCGCTGCTGGAGATCGCCCAGCGGCTGGAGGAGCACGCGCTCAACGACGACTATTTCGTCGAGCGCAAGCTCTACCCGAACGTCGACTTCTACACCGGCCTGATCTACCGGGCCATGGGCTTCCCGACGAAGTTCTTCACCGTGCTGTTCGCCCTTGGCCGCCTGCCCGGCTGGATCGCCCACTGGCGCGAGATGATGAACGACCCGGCCACCAAGATCGGCCGCCCGCGCCAGGTCTACATCGGACCAACCGAGCGCGACTACAAGCCCGTCAGCGAACGGTAGCCGCCTCCCCGGAATTTCTACGTTTGGTTGCCAGTGCTGGAAACGTGCCGGTAGGCGGTCACCGTGGTCGGCTGCCGTCACGGTGCCCCTTGGGTGCGGTCTGTTGGGGCGACAGATTCTTCGCGCGGGGCCGTCTCAAGTCGGGCGGCCCCGTTTGCTTGCCGGGGCAGGTTCGGGGATGGCCCGTGTTCTGTCTGAAGTGGATAGTGCGCTAACTCTGGAGGGCTTCCCGGAGCTTGAGGCGGGCGCCGGTGCGCAGCGCGGCGCCCGCGTAGACCCGGCCGCCCAGCCAGGCCAGTCCGGCCACCGACAGCAGGGTGAGCACGGCCGCCAGGGCGATCTCCCAGCCTTGGACCGCGTCGAGTGCGATGCGGCCGGGGATCAGGATGGGGGAGAACGGCGGGATCAGTGACAACACGGTCGTCGCCGTGCCCGACGGGGCGCGGGAGAGCAGGCCGAAACCCAGGACGAAGGCCAGGACCAGCACCATCGTGATCGGCAGCAGGACCGACTGGGTCTCCTCCTGCCGCGACACCAGCGAGCCCGCCGAGGCGAAGACCGTGGCGTAGAACAGGTATCCGAGCAGGTACCACACGATTCCCCAGACCAGCGTGCTCGTCGCGGCGCCGGTGATGGTGAGGACGTCGGTGGCGGTGGCCAGGATCAGGCCGACCGCGCCGATCACGGTGAACTGGGCCAGGCCGACCAGGCCGAGGCCGACGACCTTGCCCAGCAGCAGCTGCCACGGGCGGACCGTGGCCAGCAGGACCTCCACGACCCGGCTGGACTTCTCCTCCACGACGCCGTGGGCGACCATCGTGCCGTAGAGCAGCAACGCCATATAGAGCATCGCGACGATCACCAGCGCCACCGCGAGCCGCTGGTCGTGGCTGGGATCGGGCGGGCCGAGCGCGTGCACGTCGGCGGTGGCGTCGGCCACGGTGTCGAGGACCTGGTCGGGGTCGAGGTCCTCCACCGCGGCGAGCTGGGCGCGCAGGACCTGTTCCTGGACGATGGCGTTGAGCGCCTTGCGCAGGTCCTCGTCGAGCGTCTCGCGGACCAGCACCCGAAGCGCCGCGGGGGCGCCGCTGACCAGCACATCGAGTTCGCCGTCGGCCACCATGGTCTCGCCCGCGCCGAGGTCGTCGATCAAGACGGTGCGCACCGCGACGCCGCGGGAGTTGGCCTGGTCCTGCAACTGGCCCGTGATCGCGGTGGCCTGGCCGGACAGCCCGACCCGGCTGGTGGGCTCCCCGGCGAACAGGGCGCTCTGCATGAGGACGAACGCGGTGAGGACGGCCAGGGACACCGCCGTGCCGATGAGGAACGACTTGGTGCGCAGCCGGGCGTTGAGTTCCCGCCGGGCGATCAGCCACACCGTCCGCCGCAGGCTCACCGGCTTGCGGCGCGCCCGCGCTGGGTCCAGTGGCGCGGCGGCGAACGCGGTCACCGGTCGGCTCCGACAACGTCGCGGAACAGCTCGGTCAGCGAGGGGCGGTGCCTGCTGAACTCGTGTACCGGGCCGGTGGCCAGCGCGGCGGCCAGGACGGGTTGGTCGTCGGCGCCCTCGGCCAGGCGCAGGCGGGTGTGGCCGTTTCCGGCGTCGAGGACCGTGGCACCCGGGACGCCGTCGGCCCACCCGGGAGCGGCGCCGGGCGCGTGCACCATCAGCGTCGTCCCGCTGCCTTCGCGTAGTTCGTCGACCGTGCCGCAGGCCACCATGTGTCCACTTCGGATGATCCCGACCCGGTCGCACAGCCGCTCGACGAGGTCGAGCTGGTGGCTGGAGAACAGCACCGGCACCCCGGTGTCGGCCTGTTCGCGCAGCACCCCCGCGAGCACGTCGACGGCGATCGGGTCGAGGCCGGAGAACGGCTCGTCCAACACCAGCACCTCGGGGTCGTGCACCAGCGCCGCGGCCAGCTGCACTCGCTGCTGGTTGCCCAGGCTCAGCTTCTGCACCTCGTCGCCGCGGTGCTCGCGTAGGCCGAGGCGGGCGATCCAGGACTCGGCGTTGCGGTGGGCCTCGTTGACGCCGAAACCGTGCAGTTCGGCCAGATAGACCAACTGGTCGAGCACCTTCATCCGCGGGTACAGCCCGCGCTCCTCCGGCAGGTAGCCGAAGGCGCGGCGGGCGTCGTGGTCGATCGGGGCACCCGCCCAGCGGGCCTGGCCGCCGTCGGGCCGCACGACGCCGAGGATGATCCGCATGGTGGTGGTCTTGCCCGCGCCGTTGCCGCCGACGAAGCCGAACAGCTCGCCCGCGCGGACCTGGAAGCTGAGGTGGTCGCACGCCAAGACCTCGCCGTAGCGCTTGGAGACCTTGTCGATCTCCAGCATCGCCGCAGCAGGCACGCTGACCCCTTCCCCGGTTCCGGTCACCGCCAGTATTCCGTGTCCGGGTCGCGCGTGGCCGCCCGGTCGGGTGCGGCTGCAAACGAGTTGACCGTTTCGGGTCTGCGACGGAACCGATCGGAGGATGCTCCGTCAAAGAGGCGAATGATCCTGGTAGGACCATTGGAGGGGCGAGGATGAACCCTGAGCAGTGGCTCGCGCAGTACGACGAGAAACTGAAGCAGGCCGCGGCCAGTGCGCAGAAGGCGGACAAGGCCCTGCGGGAGGTCGGCGGAACGGCGACGTCGCAGGACGGGGAGATCACCGTCCGGGTCAGCGCCAGTGGCGCCACGACCGGGCTGGTGCTGCGCCCGGGGGTGCGCGACCTGGAGCCCGAGCAACTCGCCCGGCAGATCATGGACCTGACCCGGCAGGCGCAGCGCGAGGCCAGCGCCCAGGTGGTGGCCACCATGCAGGAGTTCATGGGCGACGGGCCCGCGCTCGACGTGGTCAAGGAGCACCTGCCGGAGGGCTACGCGGGCGACGGCGAGGAAGACCCGGCGAACCTGGAGCTGCGGCGCGACACCAGAGCCGACGACGACTACTTCGACAACCCACCCGAAGTCGTGAACTAGGGAGCAGGCGAACATGGGCAGCGGTTTCAACGTCAACGTGGCCGAGGTCCGGGTGCACACCCGGACCGTGCAGACCTGCTCCACCCAGGTCCAGTCGGCCACCGGCTCCGCGCAATCGGTGACCGACGGCGCCTACGGCGTCATCGGCCAGTTCTTCGCCTCGGCGATCCTGAGCGCGTGCGGCGACGTCGTGCAGGGCATCGCCAAGGTCGCGGGCTCGATCGAGGAGGTCCGCCAAGGACTGGAAGCGGTCGCCGCGGACTACGAGAACATCGACAACGCCAACGCGTCCACGCTCAGCGGCCGGAGGGCATAGGGCAATGGCCACCACGACCACCACGACCACCGCGGAACAGGGTGCGGCGAACCTGACCAACGACGTGCGCAGCGCCAAGGACGCCATCGAGCGCGGCGACTGGCTCGACGCGGGCCTGTCGATCACCAACGTGGCGATGGACGTCATCGGCATCGCGGGCGACCCGCTCGGCGCCGCGGCGGGCGCCGGGTTCGGCTGGATCATCGAGCACATCTCGTTCCTGCGAGAGCCGTTCGACGCGCTGCTCGGCGACGCCAACTCGATCACGGGCAGCGCCAACGGCTGGATGAAGACCGGCGAGCAGATCACCGCCACCGCCGAGCGCTACCGCGAGGCCGCGCGCACCGAGACCTGCAACTGGCACGGCGCCGCCGCCGACGGCTACCGCCGCGCCAGCGCCACCCAGGCCCAGGGCCTCGACGCGCTAGCCCAGGTCAGCCAGGGCATCGGCCAGGCGATCCAGCAGGCGGGGCAGCTGCTCGCCGAGGTGCGCAAGACCGTGCTGGACTTCATCAACAAGTGCGTCCAGAAGGTCATCCAGATCATCATCCAGGCGCTGGCCGAGGCGTGGGCGAGCTTCGGTGCCAGCATCGCCAAGGGCATCGTGCAGTCGGTGGCCGAGGCGGTGCAGACCGCGCAGAAGGTCGTCGGCAAGATCCAGAAGTTCGTCTCGTCGCTGCAGAAGATCATGCAGACGATCCAGAAGATCGTGCAGCTCGCCAAGGCCGTCAAGCAGTTGCTGGAGACCATCGGCGGGCGGGCGGGCGGCTCGCAGGGTCCCTCGACCCGGCAGACCGCGCCGATCGACACCAGAGGCATCGACACCGCGGCCAACGCCCGGTACAGCCGCGACGGGGACCCTTCCGGCGCCGACTACCGCAGGCCGACGCACCAGGACTACCGCTACGACCAGTACCAGCCGGGCACGGGCGCGACCCTGCCGAACTACACGCAGGGCACGCAGTCCAGGCCGCGCACCTACGAGCAGCCGACCGGCGGCGGGGGCGGGGGCAGGCCGGACTACTCGCACGGCGCGGTCCCGGCGCCGTCGACCTACCGTCCGCCGACCGGCGGTCCGGGGACGACGATGCCGGGTTACCCGGCCACCGGCGGCCCTGGCCAGATCTCACGCGTCGAGCCGCCCGCGGGCTATGGCCCCAGCGGTCCCCCGCCGGACGCGGGTGCCCCGGCCTCCCGGGTCGACCGGGCCCGCTGGATCGGCTCGGCGGTGGAGATCCTGATCAACCACGGGGTCGACCCGTCGCGGATCAACGCCGAGCAGATCGCCCAGATCGTCGACCGCAACTCCGGCGGCAACCCGCACGCGATGAACCTGCAGGCGCCGAGCGTCTCGGAGGGCTACCCGCCCAAGGGCATGATGCAGATCACCGACCAGATGTTCCAGCAGCACCAGGTCCAGGGCTACGGCAACATCTGGGCTCCGGTGGACAACATGCTGGCCGGGGTCATGTACTTCCTGGCCCAGTGGGACACCCTGCTGGACGCCTTCACCGCCACGGCACCGGATTTCGGCCCGCAGCGGTAGTTTTCGCCGAAAGCGGCCTCGCTCTCCTGGAGCGGGGCCGCTTTCGCTTGTGTCGGAACGAATCCGACCACCACCACCACCGTCAACGCCGCCCGCGGTGGCCAGTGCTCCCACCCGCCGCGTAGCAGGGAAGCGCTGTGCCCACGTCGGCCGAGACCGCTAGTGCTGTGTCCATGGACGTTGCCGGGCTCTCGACGGCCCAGCTTCCCGCCGGCCGTACCGCCAAACGCCCAAGTACACCCAGTACGAGCGGCATTCCGGCGGCACACCCAGCGGAAACCTGGATCCGCCGATAGCCCGACAACGTCCATGGACAAAGCACTAGGTCCGGGACGGCGTGACCAAGCCGATCGGCGATGTGCTCGTTGGCGGCGGTCAAGCCCGCTGGCCGAGGCCTCGCAGGGCGCGGGCGACCAGGTCGGTGACGGCGGGCCTGGCAGCCAGCGCCTCGGCTTCGACCAGGCCGATCCGGGTGCGCCGGTGCAGCACGTCCTCGGCGTCGAGGGCGCCCTCGTGGCGGACGGCCCAGACGACCTCGGCGGCGGTGACGCCCGGCGCGACGGGTTCGGCGAGGGCGGGGTCGAGCAGGCCGATCGCGTGGATCTTCGCGGCATCGGTGCCGTAGCGCCGGATCAGCGGCTCCGGTGCGTCCACAGTGGAGAGTTGGGCGCGCGGTGCGGCGCCGACCAGGGGCAGTGCCTTGGTGCGGCTGGGGCCCGCGGCCAAGCCCGCGGACTCCACCGCGCGGTCGACGGTGTCGGCGGCCATCTTGCGGTAGGTGGTGAGCTTGCCGCCCACGACGGTGATCACGCCGTCGGGCGCGGTGAGCACCGCGTGGTGGCGGGACAGGTCGGCGCTGCGACCGCTGGTGCCGCGGCCGGGCAGGTCGAGCAGCGGGCGCAGGCCCGCGAAGCGGCCGAGGATGTGGGCGCGGGTCGGCGGGGTGGCCAGGACGGTGCCCGCGATGTCGAGCAGGAAGTCCACATCGGACTCCGGCACGGCGGGCACGTCCGGGATCGGGCCGTCCACCGGCTCGTCGGTCAGGCCGAGGTAGAGCCTGCCGTCGGCCTGCGGCAGCAGCAGCGCATAGCGGCCGAAGTGACCGGGGACGGGGATGGTGAGCGCGGCGTTCCGGATGCCCATGGCCGCGCCGTCGAGGACCAGGTGCGACCCGCGCGAGGGGCGCAGCGTCACCGAGTCGACCAGCGTGCCCGCCCAGACGCCGGTGGCGTTGACGGTCGCGCGGGCCTGGATCTGCACGGTGTCGCCGGTGAGTCCGTCGACGACGTCGGCGCCGGAGCCGGTCAGGGTGGTCACGCGGGCCTTGGTGAGCACCCGGGCCCCGAACCCCGCCGCCGTGCGGGCCAGCGCCACGACGAGCCGGGCGTCATCGATCAGCTGGCCGTCGAAGGAAAGCAGGCCGCCACGCAGGCCAGGGCGCCGCAGCCCCGGCGCCAGGGCGAGCGCCTCCGGCTCGGAAACCCTGCGCGGCCGGGGAAGCAGGCGCGACGGGGTGCGGGCGACCCGGCGCAGCACGTCCCCCGCGGCGAGCCCAGTGAAGGTTACCGTCGCGTCCACTGTGGACACGCCGGGGTGGAGGGGGATGAGCTGCGGCAGGGCGCGGGTGAGGTGCGGGGCGGTGCGGGTCATCAGGATGCCGCGCTCCACGGCGGACTCGTGGGCCAGGCCGACGTCGCCCTTGGCCAGGTAGCGCAGGCCGCCGTGGACCAGCTTGCTCGACCACCGCGACGTACCGAAGGCCAGGTCCTCGGCCTCCACCAACGCCACCGACAGCCCTCGCGACGCGGCGTCGAGCGCGACTCCGGCACCGGTCACCCCACCACCGACGACGAGCAGGTCGACCACCTCACCGGCGGCCAGGTCGGCGAGCTCGGCGGCACGCCGCTCGGCGTTGAGATGAGTGGCGGTCATGGGAGCTCCGAAGTGGTGTGCGGGCGAACGAACTGCGGGTGGCGGGTGGTGTCAGCGGCAGGGTTGAGCATCAAGTGCGAGGATCCGTGGGTGTCGCGCGCCGTGGGCGGTGTTTGGCTGGTGGTGCGGCCCGCGTGCGGTGGTCATGGGCGTGTCGGGGTGGTCGGGCGCAGGCTCGCGTCGAGGACGTGCGTGAGTTCGGCGAACAGCCGCTCGGGGTCTAGCGTCGCCGTAGCGGGGGTGAACGACAGGGCGAAGGACTGCACGACGAGCAGGGTCGCCCTGGCCTGTGCGGCCGCGTCCGCCCGGCGGACCGAGCCGTCCTCGTGGCCCAGGGCGATCTGCGCGCGCAGGAAGCCTTCGGCGAGGTGCTGTGTGGTCCCCAGCCGTTCCACGATGTACGGCAGCACGAGGGCGCCGTCGCGGTCGAGGATCGTGCGCATGAGGGGGTCGGCCGTCAGCGCGCGGACGGCGGCGACCGCGCCGACGACCAGGCGGTCTCTGGCAGTCGGATGGTCGACCGCCATGGACCCGACGTCGGTGAGAATCGCGGAGAACTCCCTGGTCATCAGGGCGGCCAGCAGCGATCGCACGTCCGGGAAGCGGCGGTACAGCGTCATCCGGCTGACCTCGGCGCGGCGGGCCACGTCGGTCAGGGTGGTTCGGCCGACGCCTTGGTCCAGGACGCAGGCGCGGGCGGCGTCGAGCAGCACGTCGTCGTCGACGCGGGTCGGAGAGGTGTGACGTTTTGACGTCATATGTCACACTCTAGCGGTCGGGTCGCCCGCTGACCACTCGCCTGTCGCTATCGCCGCTTGCGCACCACCCCCAATCCGATCCCGCCGACTAAGCCCGCGAAGAACAGCAGCCACGACACTGTTGTCCGCCCGCTGATGGCTCGCTCGCACATGTCGATGTAGGCCACGGTGACCGGCCGGTCGTTGGCGCCCAAACCCTCGACGACCGACCGCGTCTCCACCCCGCCGATCGTGTTGCCGCAGGACACCTTGCCCGGGGCGGCCGCGTTCGGACTCGCCACCCGGACCGGTATCAGCGCGAGGATCAGCCCGAGCAGCAGTGCGATCACGGCCAGGGTGGCGGCGAAGCGGGCCGGGCTGAGGGTGACGCGGTCCAGCGGGTCTTCGGGTTCGGTACTCATGACATAGATCCTGGCAAAGTTCGCGGCCCGATGCCGGAATCTATCCACAGCCCGACCCGCGACGCCCACCCGCGACGGCGGCTTCGGGCGGCAAGGCCGCGGCCACAAATGTCTATAAAGGACTAGCGGGTCACCAGACCGTCACCTAAGGCGCGTTTTGTGGGTTGGTCGGCGTGTTGGTGCTGGATATGAGGGTGCCCCTGCGCAGGCTGGTGATTGCTGAAGATCGCCGACCTGCGAGGGGCACTGTCATGTTGCCTGCTGAGGATCTGTTCGTCCACTGCTACGTCCTCGTCGATGACCTGATCAAGGATGGAGTGGTGGTCATCCCGCCGCGTCCTGGTCCGGCACCGGCCTGCACTGACGCCGAGATCATCACGATTGGGCTGGTCAGACACCTGATGGGTCGGCGCAGCGAGTCCGGATTCGTCGCCGAGATCCGCCGCGAGTGGCCACGACTGTTCCCGTCGCTGCCTCACATCAGCGAGGTGAACCGCCGCGCCCGCTGGCTCTATGGCGCCTACGAACAGATCCGCCAGGCCGTGCTCGCCACGGTCCCTGCCGACACCTGGGGTCAGATCGACACCTCCGCGCTGCCGGTCAAACACCCCAGCCGGGTCCGCGGCCCGGACTCCTGGACCGGGCCCAACGAGCTGTGCGCCCGTTTCGGCCGCGACGCCGCACACGGCGAGTGGTTCTACGGTTTCCGCCTCGCTGTGCGCACCGACCTGGGTTCGCGGCTGGTCCGAGCCTGGGCGATCGTGCCCGCGACAGTGAGCGAACGCGCACTGGTCCCCGACCTGATCGCCGGCGCCGAGCAACTCGTCGGCCTGCTCAACGATAAAGGCTTCAACGGCCGAGCCTTCACCAAATCCCTTGCCGCACAAGGGATCACAAACCTGGTGCCGCCAACCAAGGCCGACCGCGCGACCATGCCAGCCACCCTGCAGAAGATCATCGCCGAGTGGCGCAACCGCGTGGAAACCACCTTCAGAGAACTCACCGACACCATGGAACTCGCCCGACACGGCGCTCACACCTTCCACGGCCTGCTCACCCGCACCGCCGCCACCATCGCAGCCCACAGCATCGCCCGGATCGCCCTACCGACAAACTGAACCCACAGAACGCGCCTAAGGGGACCGAGACGGCGGCTGACCACGGTGACCGCCAAACCGCACGATTTCGTCGGCAGGCGACCCAACGTAAAAATTCCGGGGAGGCGGGGGAGTCCGGTGGGCGGCGTCGGGTCGCGGCGCCGCCCACCGGGGATCTAGGGGGTGGCGGGGGAGGTGGGGGCCTTGCGGGGCATGTCCGACGGTTTGGGGATCCGTTGGAGGGGGATGGGCGGGGGCGCGTCCGGGAGGCCGTAGTAGCGGTAGAGCTCCGTGGCGGTCTCGGCGGACAGCGCCCCCTCGGCTTGGGGGGCGTCCTTGACGACGTCCAAGGCGACCTCCACTTGGACGCCTTCGGCGCCGGGGTGGGCGCCGGCCAGCGGGACGAAGCTCTCCCGGTGACCGAACAGCCCGGTGCGCACCGTCACCCATCCGGGTTCGCGGGTCGCCCCATCGAGGTACACCGTGCCGACTCGGCCGATCTTGCGGCCGTCCGGGTCGTACACGTCATGGCCGATCAGGTCCTGCGGTCTCATGCAGACCACGGTCACTCCGTCCGGCTCCACCCGCAACCGCGAACGGCCCGGCCTCACCCGTGGTTCACCCCATCGGGGACTGGGACGGCCAGGCCGCGGGCATCGGCACGAGGCTGGCGCGCGGTCCGGTCCAGACATAGGTCCAACACAGCGCGCCGTCGTCGAGGACCACTCGAATCCGGTTGTACTGGCTGCCCTCGTAGGCGTCGGCGGCGGCGAGGACGTCGGGTCCGGCCAGGTCGACCACCCAGCCGTCGACGCCGGGACCTGCGCCGATGGTGAGCGCGGGGTAGCCGCGGCCGGTGTCGAACAGGGTGCCCGCGACCCGCGCGCGGCGGGGGGCGCCGACGGTGCCCGGGGCGAGGATGTGCCAGGCCGAGGCGCCGGGCTGGAGGGTGCCGTAGACGAAGAGGGACCGTGGGTAGGCGTCGGGGACGGGATCACCCGTCAGGACGTTGTAGTCGAGCCCGTCGGTCGTGCCAGGAACGCCCGCGCCCGCCGGGTCGGTGCGCCGCACCATGGCGCCGTCGACCAGCAGGGGGCGGCGGGACTCGCTCGCGCCGACGTAGGCCAGCACCCCGTCGAGCCGTCCGCCGTCGACCAGTGTCACCCGTCCGGTGTGGACGTGGGCCAGGTGGTGGCGCGTGCCGCGGCCCTCGCAGGCGTCGAGGGCGCGGACCTGAGCGGGGGTCACCATCAGCACGGCGTGCTCCTCGGTACCCGGCAGCGCGGCCAGGACCACCGGGCGCGCGTCGTCCACCACGCGCTGGCCCGCCGCCCAGACCGCGGCCAGGCCGTCGCAGCGGGCACGCAGGACCACGACCGGGCCGGACATCCCCAGCTCGGTGCGCAGCCAGGTCAGCTTCGACGGGCACGCGTTGGAGCCGTAGGCCAGCACCGGCACCCGCTCGGCGGTGACCGGCGCACCCCGGCCGCGCAGCCACGCGTCCAGTTCGACGCCGTCGACCCGGCCGTCGGCCAGCGGCCACCCCGTCCCGTCGTCGTGGACGTAGGAGAACGCCGGGCAGGTGCCGGGGTAGGGGAGCGCGGGATAGTCGGCGTCGGCGAACATCGGGCGGCGGCTACCTGTCGCCCTCGGCCTCAAGTTCGGCCATGAACTCGGCCCAGAACTCCTCGACGGTGCGTTCGAAGCGGATGCCCAGCTCCAGTGCCTTGACCTGCCAGCGGTCGGCGAAGTCGATGATCTGTTCGCGCTGGGCGATGTACCCGTCGCCGCGGGCCTTGTGCGAGGCGTGGCGGGCGCGGGCCAGGTCGAGCAGGGTGGACTCGTCGCCGAAGGTGGCGAAGAACAGCTTGAGCAGCCCGAGGTCGCGCACCTCGGTCTGCTCCGGGGTGGGCGACGCGAGCCACACCGCCAGCGCCGCGCGGCCCTCGTCGGTGATCGAGTACGTGCGGCGGCGTCTGCCGCTCTCCTCGACCGCGGCGGTCACCAGTCCGTCCTCGGCCAACCGCGCGGGCTCGTCGTAGAGCTGAGAGTGGGCGAAGGCCCAGAAGTTGCCGATCGTGTAGCCGACGCGCTGTTTGAGGTCGTAGCTGGTGGCCGGGCCGTGGGCGAGCATCCCGAGCACTACGTACGACGTCGCGTTCAGCTTGCGGTCGCGCGGGGTCGATGCGGGCAGGGCGGGTCACCTCCTGGCAGATGGGACTGCATGACCCTACCTAGTCGGTTGAACAGCCGCGCCCGTTCAGCGGTACCCGTGGGGGCGGCCGGGCGGCCGCCCCCACCGACGGTGTCAGTCCAGGTGTCGCACGTCGAGCTTGCCCTCGGCGTGCTGGGCGCGCAGAACCTTCTTGTCGAACTTGCCGACGCTGGTCTTGGGCACCTCGGCGATGAACGCCCAGTTCTCGGGCAGCTGCCACTTGGCGACCTTGTCGGTCAGGAAGCCGCGCAGCTCCTCCGGCTGGGCCTCGACGCCCTCGCGCAGGACCACCGTGACCAGCGGGCGCTCGTCCCACTTCGGGTCGGGGATGCCGATGACCGCGGCCTCGGCGACCGCCGGGTGGGCCATGACGGCGTTCTCCAGCTCGACCGAGGAGATCCACTCGCCGCCGGACTTGATGATGTCCTTGGAGCGGTCGGTCAGGGTCAGGAAGCCGTCCGGGGTGAGCGTGCCGACGTCGCCGGTGCGCAGCCAGCCGCCGTCGAACTTCTCCGTGCCCTCCCCGTCTTCATCCAACCGGTAGTAGGAACCCGTGATCCACGGGCCGCGGACCTCCAGCTCACCGACGCTCTCGCCATCCCACGGCAGTTCCTCGCCGCCGTCGCCGACCAGACGCGCGCTGACGCCCGCGGGCAGGCGGCCCTGGGTGTAGCGGTAGGCCCAGGTCTGCTTCTCCGACAGCCCGGCGGGCGGGCGGCACAGGGTGCCCAGCGGCGAGGTCTCGGTCATGCCCCAGGCGTGGACGATGTGGACGCCGTACTTCTCGGCGAAGGTGTGCATCATCGACGGCGGGCAAGCCGAGCCGCCGACGACGACCTCGCGCAGCGAACTCAGGTCGGCCGGGTGCGCGTCGAGGTGGGCCAGCACGCCCTGCCAGATGGTCGGCACCGCGGCCGACTGGGTCGGCCTGGTCGCCTCGATGAGCTTGACCAGCGGCTCCGGCTGCAGGAACCGGTCGGGCATGATCAGCGACGCGCCGGACATGAACGCCGCGTATGGCAGGCCCCACGACATCGCGTGGAACTGCGGGACGATCACCAGCGAGCGGTCCGCTGAGGACAGGCCCATGCCGTCGGCCATGCAGATCTGCATCGAGTGCAGCCAGATCGAGCGGTGGGAGTAGACCACGCCCTTGGGGTTGCCGGTGGTGCCCGAGGTGTAGCACATCGCCGCCGCGGCGCGTTCGTCGATCTCGGGCCAGTCGAACTCGGTGGACTGGGCGGCGAGCAGGTCGGCGTAGGCGTGCACCTGGACGCCCTCGGGCGCCTGGAGGGCCGCGGCGTCGCCATTGGCCACGATGACGTGCTTGACCGTCTTGAACGTGGGCAGGTGCTGGGCCAGCAGCGGGACCAGGGTGCCGTCGACGATGACGACGTGGTCCTCGGCGTGGTTGGCGATGTAGGTCAGCTGCTCAGGGAACAGCCTGATGTTGAGCGTGTGCAGCACCGCCCCCATCGCGGGCACCGCGAGGTAGGCGGTGAGGTGCTCGGCGTTGTTCCACATGAACGTCGCGACCCGCTGGTCGCCGGTGACACCGAGTCCGCGCAGCGCGTTGGCCAGCTGGGCCGACTGGGTCCCGACCTGGGCGAACGTGGTGATCCGGCCCTCGGTTCCGGTCCAGGTCACGACCTCGCTGCCCGCGTGCACGGCCGAGCCGTGGCGCAGCAGCGTGGCGATGGACAGCTGGCCGTCCTGCATGGTGCTCAACATCGTCGATCAAGCTCCCTGGGGTCACCCCGACTACCGACTGGTAACCAGAGACGATAGTGCGCGAAACGCGTCCGCGACATGGTGGAAATCGGCCACGCGGCCTTGTTGATCATGCTGTCACGCTGTGTCGCGACACTCGGTTGGGCACGCTCAGCAGGAGGTTTGCGCGTGTCGGGGGTATGTTGCCGGTCGAGGTGTCGTTTACTGGCGAAAGGCAACTGGCGACGGTGGTCGCACCGTGGGTCGAGGGCGGGATACCGCTAGCGCTCTGGTGACCGTCGGTAGCCAATTGATCGCCAGACAACTTTTGTCTGACCCTCCGCTGCCGCGGTGGGTGAAGAAGGAAAGGACTACCACGTTGGCTCTGCCCACGTTGACTCCCGAGCAGCGCGCTGACGCGCTCGCCAAGGCCGCCGAGGCGCGCAAGGCGCGTTCCGAGCTGCTGGCGTCGATCAAGTCCGGTGAGCGGACCATCGCGTCGGTGCTCGGCAAGGCCAAGGACGACAAGACCATCGGCAAGACGAAGGTCGCTGCCCTGCTCAAGGCCGTGCCCGGGCTGGGTGCGGTGAAGGTCGCCGCCCTGCTCGAGCAGGCAGGCATCGACCCGGATCGTCGGGCCGCGGGCCTGGGCGACCGGCAGCGCTCCGCGCTGATCGACGCGCTCAACTGACCCGGTGAACCCCGGCCGGGGGTAGGCGACGGACACCGTCGCCTACCCCCGGCCGTCTTTTTTCCGCCGCCCGGGTAAGCAAGGCCATAACGCGGGCGTGCGCGCCGCTGGGCATGATGGTGGTGTGGCAGGTGACGATGCGGGACCGCGAACACTGGTCGAGCGGTATCGACCGGGTGATTTCCTGCTCGCCGGGCCCGCGTCCACGCTGCTCGCCACCGGGTGCCAGGCCGTCGTCACCGAATCCCACGCCGAGGAACTCGCCGCCCGCGTCGGCAAGCTGATCCTTGACTCCGGGGTGCCCGTCGCCGTGGGCGTGCTGCCGTTCGACGACACCCTCGACCCCCGGCTGGTGATCCCGGCGGAGGTGCTGTCCGCCGGTCCCGCGCACGGGCTGGTCCCGGCCGCCGTGCCGCACACCGTCGCCGCCAGCGTGACCCCGGTGCCCGAACCCGCCGCCTACGCCCGCGCGGTCGCCGCCACCGTCGCCGACCTGCGCACCGACCCTGACCTGCGCAAAGTGGTGCTCGCGCGGGCGGTGGACCTCGGCTTCGCCGACCCGGTCGACATCGCCGCCCTGCTTCCCGGCCTGATCGAGGCCAACCCGCTCGGCTACACCTACGCCGCCGACCTCGACGCGGGCCGGACCCTGCTGGGGGCCAGCCCCGAGCTGCTGCTGCGGCGGACCGGGACCACGGTGCTGTCCAACCCGCTGGCGGGCTCGGTGCCGCGCGTGGCCGACCCGGCCGCCGACCGCGCCGTCGGCGAGGCGCTGCTGGCCTCGGCCAAGGACCAGGGCGAGCACCGGGTCGTGGTGGAGGCCGTGGTCGAGACGCTGCGGCCGTTCTGCCGGAACCTGACCGTGCCGCCGACGCCCTCGCTGGTCGAGACCCCGTCGGTGTGGCACCTGTCGACCCGGATCACCGGCGAGCTGATCGACCCGGACGTCTCCGCGCTGCGCCTGGCCGCCGCGCTGCACCCGACGCCCGCGGTGTGCGGCACGCCCGCGGCGGCGGCCCGCGCGGCCATCGCCCACCACGAGCCGTTCGACCGCGGCTTCTACAGCGGCGTGGTTGGCTGGTGCGACGCGGCGGGCGACGGCGAGTGGATCGTGGCGATCCGCTGCGCGGAGGTCGACGACCGGCGGATGCGGCTGTTCGCGGGCGCCGGGATCATGCCCGACTCGGTCCCGGAATCGGAGCTCGCCGAGACCACGGCGAAATTCCACACCCTCCTCGCGGCCCTCGGCATGCGGCTCAACTGAGGCGTCACCGCAGGTGGCGCGGGTCGTTGGATCTGGTGACAGACTGAACCGCGGTTAGCCGAACATCACAAATACGAACCCCATTCGCTATCAAGGAACGCGAACGAGGGGTTACAGTCGTGCCGTGGGAGCCCCGACGTTGGCGTCGCCGCTGCCTCCCGAGTTGGCCGACCTTGTTCGTCAGCTCCTGGAGAGGCTGCCGGAGTTCGCCTCGGAACTGGCGAAGCTCCTCAGCGACAACGAAGAGTTCTACCGGCGCGTGAACCTCACCGCGCCGGAGGAACTGCGCAAGGTGTGCGAGGTCAACCTGCGCAACGCCTTCAGCGCGTTCATCGAGGGCCGCGACGTCAGCGTCGAGTCGGCGCACAAGACCGCGCTGGCCCAGGCCAAGGCGGGTATTCCGCTCTCGGCGGTGCTGCGTGCCTTCCGGATGGCGGGCACCTACACCTACGAGGTGCTCATGGAGCGGGCCATCCCGAGCGGGATCCTCACCGCCGAGCAGATGCTGCCGATCAGCAACACCGTCTGGCGCATCATCGACAACTATTCCAATGTCATCGCCACGGCCTACACCGAGTTCGAGGCCGACTCGGCCCGCTACGACGAGAAGGCCCGGATCGCGCTCATCGACGGGCTCCTCGACGGCCGGTTCACCAAGCAGGCCGAGTTGGACGACGCGGCCAAGGCGCTGCGGCTGCCCCCCGCCGGCCCGTTCGTGGTGCTCTACGCCGACCGCCCCACCGACCGGATGCCCATGGGCGCGGTCGTGGACTCCCGCCGCTGGCGGCTGGTCTGGCGCAGCCTGCCCAACGCCGAGGTCGGCATCGTGGCCGTGGAGCGCGCGACCGATCTGCGCCTGCTGCGCGAGGCCCTCGACACCGCCGGGCACGGCATCGGCATGAGCCCCCCGGTCTCGGGGCTGCGCCGCGTCCCGGCCGCCCTGCGCCGCGCCCGCATCGCGCGGCGCTGCCTGGCCCCCGGCGAGACCGGGGTGGCGGGCTTCGGCGACCAGCCGCTGACCACGCTGGTGGCGGGCAGTCTGGAGCTGGCCAGGGAGCTGGCCCGCGACGTGCTGTCCGGGGTGCTGGAACTGCCCAAGGCCGAGCAGGAGGTCCTGCTGCGCACCCTGCACGCCTGGTATGCCGAGGGCGGCTCGGCCAAGGCGACGGCGGCGCGGCTGTTCGTCCACCCGAACACGGTCCGCTACCGCATTCGGCGGATCCAGGACCTGACCAAACGCGACCTGGCCGACCCTCGCAACGTCGCGGAACTGTTCGCCGCCGTGGAGACCGCCCGCCTGGACCCAAGCCTCGGCGCGACCACCGAGGCCTGATCCTGGCGCGGTGACCTAGCGCGACCATTTGGTTTCGCGCTGTCGCTGTTCTCCAGCCATGACGGCCGGTTGTCCCGTGTGCGGGTCAACGAATCCGGACCAGCGGCGATACCCGATTTTGTGCCGGGAAACAGTCTTGGTTGGCGTGCTGGACTATTCGGCGTAAAGAAACTAGGCCGAACGGCCTCTCTCAACTAACCTGAATCGAAGTTCATGTACCAGTGTGGTGTCCGTCACATTCGGAGCCGCGCGGCCTCGGTACTACCGTTGGGTAACTTCGCGGTGAATGTGACCCCGGTCTCACTCTAGGAGGACCCATTGAGGACGCTGCTGTCGGTAGTCGTGCCTGTCCTCAACGAGGAGCGCCGCCTGCCCGCGACCCTGGTCGGGCTCGCCTACGCGCTTCGTGGGGTGTCCCGCCGGACCGAGATCGTCGTGGTGGACAACGGCAGCACCGACCGCAGCGCCGAGGTCGTGCGGGCGCACCGGGCAGGCCCGGTGCCGATCCGGATGATCGAGTGCGCCGAGCGGGGCAAGGGCGCGGCGGTGCGCGCGGGTGTGCTGGACACCGACAGTGCCTTCGTCGGGTTCTGCGACGCCGACCTCGCGACCAACATGGACGCTCTCACGCCCACGCTCGCCCACCTCTTCGACGGCGTCAACGTCGTCATCGGTTCGCGGGCGCACCCGATGTCCGATGTCCGCGCGCGGCACAGCGTGCTGCGCCAGGCGGGTGCGTGGGCGTTCCGGCGCGCGGTGGGGTCGCTGGTGCCCGGGGTGGCCGACACCCAGTGCGGCTTCAAGTTCTTCGACCGCGCGACCGCGACGGCGGTGTTCACCCCGCTGCGCACGACCGGGTTCGCCTTCGACGTCGAACTGCTGGCCAGGGCGCAGCAGAACGGCGCGGTCATCGCCGAGCTGCCGGTCCGCTGGACCGACGTGCCCGGTTCCACGTTCAGCCCGATGCGCGACGGCTTCCGCAGCTTCGCCGCGCTGCGGGAGATCAGGGAGCTGCTCGACCGGGAGACGGTGTCCGCGCCGGTTCTCAGCTCCGACACGGTGATCGCGGAGGTCGCGTAGGTGGGTGGGCCCAAGCCCTTGCGCGGCGCCCGGGTCGTCATCGTCAACTGGCGGGACCGGGGCCACCGGCTCGCGGGCGGCGCGGAGGAGTACGCCGTGCGCGTCGGCGAGGCGATGGCGCACGCCGGGGCCAGGGTCACGTTCCTGACCGCGCGCGATGAAGGCCAGTCCCCGGGCGAGACCGCGACCCTGACGTACGTGCGCCGCGGTGGCCGGTGGACGGTCTACCTCTGGGCGCTGTTCTGGCTGCTGCGCAACCGCGGCCAGGTCGACGTGGTCGTCGACTGCCAGAACGGCATCCCGTTCTTCAGCCCGCTGGTGCTGCGGCGCCGGACCAAGGTCGTCCTGCTCATGCACCACGTGCACGACGCCCAGTTCGCCGTCCACTTCCCGCCGTGGCTGGCCGCGGTCGGCCGATGGCTGGAGGGTCCGGTGGCGCGGCTGGCGTACCGGCACGCGGTCACGGTCTCTGTCTCACCGTCGACGGTTCACGCGATGCGGGCCCGGTTGAACTGGACCGGGCCGGTCTACGTCGTTCCCAACGGGATGGACCAGCCCTCGGGCGAGCGGGTGGCCCGCGACCCCGAGCCGACGCTGGTGTGCCTGGGCAGGCTGGTGGCGCACAAGCGCGTCGACCGTCTCATCGAGACAGTCCACACGCTGCGCGAGCGCTGGCCGACGCTGCGGCTGCACGTGGTCGGCGGCGGCCCGGAGGAATCGGCGCTGCGGGACATGGCGGGCGAGGGCGTCGAGGTGCACGGCTACGTCGACGACGAGACGAAGTCCGCGCTGCTGGCCCGATCCTGGGTCAACGTCACGCTCTCCGACGGCGAGGGCTGGGGCCTGGCGGTGGTCGAGGCCGCCGCGCACGGCGTGCCGACGCTGTGCCGCGACGTCGACGGCCTGCGCGACTCGGTCCGCCACGGCGACACCGGCTGGCTCGTCGACGGCGACGTCACCGCGATGATCGACCACGTGCTGACCGACCTGCGCGACCCGGCCAGGGCCGAGGCGGTCGCCAAGGCGTGTCAGGACTGGGCGAGCCGGTTCGACTGGACGGTCACGGGCGAGCGGTTCACCGCGCTCGTCGCCGATCTTCGAGCCGGTCTGGAAATGGGTGAGTGGTTGCCCCGAATGCCGGAGGCGATCATCGCCGAATTCAACCTTTCAGGTGTTACCGACCGTCCGGCCCTGGTCGGATCGCGGTCGGGGACCGACGGAATCGGGCAGTGGGTCCTGGTTGAGCAATGTTCGGTGGGGCGGCTCAAGGCGGCGGTGGAAAACGCAGGTCAGCCCGCCGACGCGGTGCGAGCCGCCACCGATGCGGAGCGATTGTTGGGTGGATCCTTACGAACTCCGCGCGGAACGTAACGGATTGACTTAATCAGCCGTTCAGCAGTGTTGCCCAGCCCTATATCGGACGTATCTTTCGCTGGTATTACCGTCGAGTAAGCATCCGTTGTCGACCGTCCCAACGGTCTTTGAGTCACAGGAGGACCCTTGCGTCGCGTCATCACCTTCGTCCTGCTCGGGTTGGGGGTGTTCGCGGTGGCCACCGGCTTGTTGCTGCAGCTTTACGCCTACCCCCGGCTCGCCAAGGTCCCGCACAACATCGACACCAAGTCGGTGGCCCAGGGCAGCGGGATCACCGCGCTGGTCTACGTGCCCAACGGGTCGTCGTCGAGCCCGGAGATCCGGGAGAACCTGAGTCTGACCTCGACCACGCACGTCACCGGCGACCTCAGCCAGCCGGAGGTCGACCGCGACAGCGATGTGACCGCGTGGACCGAGGCGTCGATCGTGAAGGACGACGAGGACGACCTGGTCGTCACCGCGGGCCTGCGCGGGCTGTGCATGGACCGGCACACCGGCGAGGCCGTGGTGCCCTGTGAAGGCCAGTTCTATGAGGACAACAAGGGCGACCGCAAGCGGGCCAGCCGCAACCAGCTGCTCCAGCCCGGGTTGAACTTCAAGTTCCCGTTCGGCGCCGAGCAGCGCACCTACAAGTGGTTCGACACCGAGATCAAGCAGGCCGTCGACGCGCGCTTCGACGGCGAGGAGCAGGTCAAGGGCATCGACACCAACCGCTACGTGATCACCATCCCGCCGACCAAGATCGACACGCGGGACGTGCCCGGCAAGCTGATCGGCAAGCCGGACGTGCCGACGATCAAGGCGGACCTGTACTACGAGGTCACCCGGACGCTGTGGGTCGAGCCCACCACCGGCGCGATCCTCGCGGGCCGTCAGGACGGCAAGCAGGAGCTGCGCGAGCCCAGTCAGGCCGCGGGTGAGGGTACCTACGTCTTCAACGGGACGCTCCAGCTGAACGACGAGACGGTCAGCAAGAACTCCGAAGAGGCGAAGAAGAACATCTCCAAGCTGTTCGCCATCACCACGCTCCCGATCATCCTGTGGAGCGCGGGCGGAGTGATCATCCTGATCGCCGTCGCACTGCTGGTCTTCGGTGGCGGGGACCAGCGTCCCGCCCGACGCTCGCCGCCGCGGCGGCAGGGTGTCGGCGCCGGAGTCTGAGGCTCGACGAAGAGGGGGACGCCGTTCGCGGCGTCCCCCCTTTCGTCACTTCTTGCGCAGTACCAGGACCAGGTTCCAGGAGGCGACCTCGCGCAGGCCGGGAACCCGCACGATCCACGTCGCCCAGCCCGGGTGGTAGCGCGGGAAGGCCCGGACCAGCGTCGCTTCCTCGCACTGCTTGGCCCACTTGATCGCCGCGCCGATGGAGAAGGCGAACAGGCTCTCGCCGAACTTGTTCTTCGGCTCGGCCCCGGTCTTCTCGGTGAACCGGCGGCGCGCGTAGTGCCCGCCGAGGAAATGCCACGGCGAGGTCTCGTGGCCGCCCCACGGTGAATACCACGGGGTGAACGACATGAAGACGGTGCCGCCGGACTTCGTCACGCGGACCATTTCGTCGAGCATGACGTGCGGGGTCGGCACGTGTTCGAGAACATTCGACGAATAGCAGATGTCGACACTGCCGGTGCGCACGGGAAGTTCGGTGCCACTGGCCCGGATCATGTTCTCGCCGTGCTCTCCGCGCGCGGAGAGTTCGCCGACGTCGGGGTCCAGGCCGAGATAGTGGGCCCCCGCCGCGCGAAAGGCGTCGGAGAAATAGCCGGGGCCGCCGCCGACGTCGAGAATGATCTTGCCGTCGAGCGGGGCATAGGCGTTGACCTGCCGGGCCGAGTCCTCGGCGAGCGTCTGGTAGAAGGTGTCGCGATCGGTCTGCTCGTTCCGGAAAGCCTTGAACAGGCGTACCGACCGGTCCAGGGTCGCGGCGAACGGCGTTTCTGCGGTCGACATCGAAATCAGCTACCCCCGGGTCCGGAAATTCATGGTCCGATATTACCGGCCGGTAGTCGGAAAGGCTATGATCAATAGCCGGTCAGGGTGAAATGGACGCCGATCCCGCAGCGCCGGAATCGGGTTCGCGCAGTTCGGTGACGAGGCTCGACAAGAGTTCCGCCGCGCTCTCGTAGGTGAAGTCGCGGGCGCGGACACGCAGGGTCAGAGTGGTCGTGTCGGCGACGGTGACAGCGCCGAAGGCGACCGCGGACCGGCCGGACGCCGCCGGGTGGAACGCCAGCGCGCGCACTTCGTCCGATGTGGACACCGGGCCGAGGTTGGACACCAGGAAACTCGATCCAAGGCGGCCCGCCAGCAGTCGGGTTCCCAGCGTCGTCAATGGCCCAGGTGAGCTGGGGAACTGAGGTTCCGGCGCCTGTTCGGCGAGCCGGGCGCGGATGTCGGAGGGACTCGCGTCGCGGGGGATGGGCAGGCGCAGGAAGGCGCTGTCGTCGCGGGGGGCGATGTCGTCGCCGCCGCGGCGGGAGACACCGACGGCGGCCACGAGGGGGGTCGGGTGGCCGTGGTGGCGGCGGTTCCAGGTGGCGACGGTCGCGGCCGCCGCGGCGGTCAGGGCGCCGGTTCCCCAGCGGGCCCGGGGTTCCTGGTGGGTGAGCAGCAGTTCGCCCGCGGCGGGTTCGGTCGCGGTGGGCTCGACGCGGGCGGGCGGGTGGAACAGCGCCTCGTTGACCCGGCGGGCGGCCGACCGGACGAACGACTCGCCCGATGGGCGGTCACCCACGCCGACCGCGGCGGAGGTCACCGGAACGCCGAGGGCGGCGCTGAGCAGGGCGAGCAGGCCGAGTCCGTCGCAGGCGCCGTGGTGGGCGGCGATCAGCAGGGCCGGGGGGTCCGTGCCGACCGCGACGCGCACGCGCGGGGCACGGTCGGCGTAGGGGAGTTCGGCGAAGCGGGCGCGCGGGTCGGACAACTCGTCGGCGCGCTCGACATCGGGTGGTGGGCCTAAGTGCGGATAGCGCGCGCAGGCGTCCGCCAGGCCACGGCCGACCGCGACGGCGTCAGGTGCCGTGCGCAGGTCAGCCCGCAGCAGGATGCTCCAGCTGACAGTCGGATCCCCGAAGCCGGACGCGGCCACGGTGCCGGGTCAGGGCGCGGTGACGCCGTAGTTGACGACTCCGTTGGCGCCGTTGCCCGCGGGGCGCTCGGTCAAGTCCAGCTTGGACTCGCTGTCCGGGCTGGCGGCGCTGGTGACACCGAAGGTGACTCCCGTGGCGAGGCCGAGACCGGCCAGGACGGCCACCAGAGCCGCAACGATCTTGCCCACCTGATTACTCCTCGCGCCGACTGATTTCGCTCAATCTACCGGCCGGTAACGCCAGCCACAACAACCCTAAAGTCACGATCAGCAACGCGATGGAGTCGGCGACCAGTACCGGCGCGCGCGGTGGGCCGAGCGCGGGTGGGGCGGCGATGGCCCCTGGCACGCGGTAAAGCGTCAGCCAGGGGCCGCGGAAGGTCTCGGTGAGCGGGGCTAGGACGGCCGGGTCGACCGCTCCCGGCGTGCCGTGTTCCACCAGCACCCAGCCGAATCCGAGCGCGCCGAGGCCGCCGCGGGCGGCCAGGGTGTCGCGGACGCCGGGGACGCGGGGGTCCTCGCCGGGGATCGGGCGGCCGTTGACGTAGACCGTGTCGTCGATGACGGTGGTGCGCGGCAGGATTCGAGGCGCCGGGTCCAGTTGGGTGCGCTCGTCGTTCCAGGCGAAGCGGCGGAACGTCGACAGGGGCAGGGTGAGCACGTCGCCCGGCCGGTCGTCGGCAAGGAGCGTGGCGCGGACGGCGGTCCAGTCTGCCGGGTAGTCCACGGGGGCGAGCCTGCCGAAGCCGCCGAGTGCCAGGTCCGGCATGGTCAGCACGGGCAGCAGCGCGGCAGCGCCCAGCGCGGCGAGCCTGCCCCGGTCCAGATGGCGCACCGCGCGCTCGACGGCCAGCGCGAAGCCCAGCGCCAGCGGCAGCGCCCACCAGGCCACCCACTTCTGGCTGTCGCGCAGCAGTCCCGCGCCGGGCACGGTCGTCACGGCCCAGCGGAGCAGGTCCGCTCCCCAGGGGACCGTGGTCAGCAGTGCGAGGACAACGCCGAGTCCGCCGAGCGCAGGCAGCGCGGGACCCCAGCGGCGGACGAGGTCGCGGCAGCCGACCAGCGCCGCGGCGGTCACGGCGAGGGTGATGACCGGGACCAGGGGGAGCGCGCGGCTGTCCGGGACCACTTCGCTGTTCCAGTAGCCCCCAAGGCCCAGCACGGCGGTCAGCGCGCCGCCCCAGTTCTCCCCGTGCGCGCCGAACTGGTCGACCGCGCCCGGCGCCGACAGCGCCCCGCCGGGCAGCAGGATCGACGGCACCAGCCATGGCGCGTTGAGGGCCAGCGCGATCCCCAGCGTCGGCACGGACCGCCGCCACCCGGCCGCCGCCAGCGCGGTACCGGCCGCCAGGAGCCCGCCGGTCGGGGTGAGCACGGCGGGGGCCGACCAGAGCACGAGCCGGGCCCACGCCTTCGGCTCCCCGTCGCGCAGGGCCAGGCCCGCCGCGGCGATCCAGGGCAGGCACGCGTAGGCGAGCAGGTACGGCCAGTGGCCCATGAACAGCCGCTCCGCCAGGTAGGGCGTCCAGCCGTAGCCGACCGCCGCGACCAGCCGCACCGCCGTCGACCCGGTCGGCACCAGCCTGCCCGCGCCCAGCGGCCCGAGGAAGAACGCGAGGAGGAGGACCAGCTTCTGCACGATGTCGCCGGGCAGCACGTGTGTCAGCAGCGCGATGACCGCGTCGGCGGGGACCGAGCGCGCGGGCGCCGACCCCAGGCCGAGGCTGTCGGGCACCAGCGGCTGGGTCGGGGCGAAGACCATGTCGTAGGAGAGGACGAACCCGCGGCCGAGCAGGGACGCGGTCACCGCCAGCGCCACCAGCGCGCTCACCGCGGGCAGGGCCGCCCGGCGTGCGGCGGAGAGCCTTTCGCTCAAACCTGTTCTCCGAATGGTCTCGCCGCTACAGTTACCGGCAGGTAACCAGAGGGGCGCCCTTGACTGTCAGCGGTTCCGAAGAGGCTACTCGGCGTGGCGGGTTAGGCGCTGTCATGGTCGCGGGCGCGCTCGCGGTCAACAACATCGCCGCCTACCTGCTCATCCTTGTCGCGGCCAGGCTTCTCGTGCCCGCGGCGTTCGGCGAACTGGGCTCGCTGCTGGCGGTCCTGGTCATCGGCGCCGTGCCCGCGCTCGGCCTGCAAACCGTCGTGGCGCTGCGGGTGGCCAAAGAGGACCACTCGACGAACCGGCCCCCTGGCCCGCTGGTCGCCCTCGGCTTCGGCACCGCCCTGACGATCACGGTCGTCGCCCTGCTCAGCACTCCGCTGTTCGTCTGGCTGCTGCACCTCGACGGCCCTGGCGCGATCCTGTTCCTGGCGTGGGCGCTGGGCCCGATCACCCTCAACGGCCTGTTCTACGGCACCCTCCAGGGCGGCGAGCGCTTCGGCACGATGTCGAAACTGCTGGTCACCGAGGGCGTCGGCCGCATCGGCGGCACGCTGATCGGCCTGGTGGTCACCGGCACGCCCACCGGCGCCCTCGCGGGGACCGCGATCGGCGCCACCCTGGTCGCCACCGCGGGCTGGTTCATCTGCGGCCGACCCCGCCCGGCCCGCCTCGACCTGGCCCACGTCCGCGACGTCCTGCACGCGGCCCAGGCGCTGCTCGCGCTGGTGCTGCTGGTGAACCTGGACCTGGTCCTGGCCCGCCACACTCTCCCCGAGGCCACCGCGGGCGAGTACGCCGTCGGGGCGGTCGTCACCAAGATGGCCTACTGGCTGCCCTACGCCATCGCCATCGTCGTGCTGCCGAGGATGTCCAGCGACGCGGGCAGACGCAAGGTCATGCCGCTGGCGTTGGGACTGTGCGCGGCGCTGGACGGCTTGGTCGTCCTGGGGGCGGCCCTGTTCGGCGAACTCGGCGTCGGCCTCATCGGCGGCGCGAAGTACGGCGACAGCGTGATCCCGCTGTGGCCGTTCGCCCTGGTCGGGTCGTTGCTGTCGCTGGTCCAGATCCTGCTGTTCTCCCGGATCGCCAGCGCCGACCGCAGGTCGACCATCCTCACCTGGATCGCGGTGGCCATCGAGATCGTCCTGGTCCTGACCGTCCTGAGTGGATCCTTGACGACCGTGGTGATGGCCGCGGTGATCGCCACCGGCTTGCTGGCGATGGCGGGTGCGGCGATCGAGATCCGCGATCACCGCAAGCCCCTGCCGGTCGCAGACTAGCGTCGCCACCGTCCCGCTGCGCCCGCGCGCCGCCGAGGACTTGCTGCGCGGCGCGCGGCTGGACGAGGCCACGATCGACCGGGTCAGCCGAGCCTGTGCCGAAGGCGCGAGCCCGCTTCCGGAGACCGGCTACAAGGTCGACCTCATCGTGGCGGCCGTGCGGGAGGTGTTGGAGCGGCTGGCGCGGTGAGCTCGGTGTCCGGATCCTTGTCGAACCAAGGGATCCGGGCCGCCACGACCGCGGCCAGGGCGATGATGATCGCGCACTGCGCCGTCGCGCCGTAGGCCCAGTCCTGGCCGTGGTCGAGCACGCGCCCGATCACCGCCGTCGCGGTCGCGACCGTCATTCCCAGCGCCGCCAACGTCATCGAGATCGCTCGCCGGTAGCGGGGCAGCGCGCTGCGGACGAGCAGGCAGGCGATGAGCAGGACCAGGGCGAGCATCCCGCCCATGGCCCCGAGCAGGACGATCAGGGCGATCGGGACCCACTTCTGCGCGCCCGGCTCGGTCGAGATCTCGACCCGGCGGGCGGGGGCGAAGGCCAGTGCCACCAAGCCGAGGACCGCGACCAGGCCGATCAACAGCCGGAATCGGTAGGACGAGTCCGGGACGAACTCCAGCGACACCCTGAGCTCGCCGCCCGCGGGCAGCACCCAGGCCTGCTGCCAGCCGTCGACCCTGGTCCGCTCCAGGGCCTGACCCTCCACAGTGGCCACCCAGCCGTCGTTGGCGTTCTCCGGCACCGACAGGATCGCGCGAGGACCCGCGGCGACGGTCAGTTCGCGGGACGAGACGTCCCAGTCGCGGACCTCGACCGCGCGGGATCCGGGCCGCAGGACACTGCTGTCCGACGGCCGCAGCCACAGGTCCTGGACCAGGAAGCTGTCCGACCGGTCCGTGCGGATCTCGTGGTCGCCCGATGGCAGGTCGAGGCCCTCGGCCAGGTCTGGGCAGGTGCCCAGCGGCAGCGCGCGGTGGTTGTTGAGGTCGTCGAGGGTGCCGGTGACGGTGGTGGCGTAGTCGAACTGGTCGACGCGCACGTTCGGGCCGGAGCCGCAAGGCACGGTGAAGCGGGTCGATCCGTCGACGCGGGGCAGGGCGTCGGGCGCGCCGACCAGGGTCACCGCGCTGATGCCTGGGGACAGGACCGGTTCACCATCGACCACGCGGGTGCGGGCGATGGTGATGTTCATCCAGTCGGTGGTGCCGTGGTAGTCGACCGTGCCGTCGGTGAACACCGGCAGCCGGACCTTTCCCGCGAACGACTCGATCTCCACCTCGGCGGGCTCGCCCGCGCCGGAGTTCTTGTCGGTCAGCAGTTTCAGGCCCGTGATGTCCGACGGCTTGCCCCAGCGCAGTTTGAGGACCGGCCGCTGGTCGGTGTAGTCGGCGATCCAGGTGGTGCCCGGGTCGGCGTCGATGGCGGCCAGCGGACCCGCCGCCGGGTCGCCCGCGAGTTGGGACGAGGAGGAGACCTCCAGGCCGGGGACCTGGATCGGGGCGCGGGCACCCGCCACCGGCAGGACCGTGCCCGCGACCGTGTAGTTCTGGTCAGCGGACGTACGGAACAGGCGGTGGACGCCGTCGGGTTCCTCGCCGAAGCGGGTGAGGCCGGAGTCGCAGCGGGTCAGGTCGTCCTCCCGCACACACGAGTAGCTGGGCAGCGCCCCCCGGGTGAAGGCGAACGACGTGCGCTGGTCGCCCGCGGGTTTGACGTCGGCCGGGACGCGCAGTGCCCGTTGGGCGTCGACGCCGGGGATGGCGAGTTCGGCGAGTCCGACGTTGCCGGTGTCGCGATCGGCGGCGACGCTGAGGAAGGTCACGCGGACGGTGCTGGTGAGGCCGGGTGGCACGGTGAACAGCTGCGCGTCTTGGCCGCGTTCGATGTCGCGGTCGACCGAGCCCTTGTCCGTGGTGATCCGCACGCGGGTCACCGGCCAGCCCAGACGGGAGTCGTCGACGACGCGCATCGAGACCTGGTCGACCATCCGCGGGGTGTCGAGTTCGACCTCGATCCACTGGCCGGACGGTCCGCGCAGGCTGGAGGACTGCCAGGCGGTGTACGGGTCGCCGTCGATGGCGGCGAAGGGCATCGTGGACGGGTCGGAGCCGCGGATCGCGTCGGCGAAGCTGGCCGCCGAGGACGCGGTGACCGCGCGGATGCCGCGGTAGGTGGCCAGGGTCCGGTGCTCGATGCCCTCGAACGGCACCACGTCGATCGCAGGCCGGTTCTGCCTGGCCTTCTCCTCCGCGGTCAGCGTCTGGCTCAGGTTGTCGCGGACCCGGCCCACGTTGCGCTCGCGGTAGCGCAGGCCATCGGTGACCAGCCAGTCCCGCGCGTCGGTCGCACCGCCGTCGCCCGCCATGATCGTCGGGCGGGCGGGGTCGAGCAGGCCGGAGTCGAGCAGCGGCAGCAATGACTCGGGGCCGCCGCTGACCGTGGCCACGTCGGCGCTGGGCACGGCGATCGCCCGCGAGACCGGCCGCTTCACCTCGTAGATCTCGACCGCGCGCGCCTTCGGGGCGTGCTCATCGATGCCGGAGTCGCCTGCGTCGATCTCCGGGCCGAACCCGGCCACCGGCTCGATCCCCGGCGACCGGGCCAGCGCCGCGCGCAGCATGGTCAGCGGCGGGGCGCCGGTGGTCGCGCGGTCGATGTCGTTGCGCAGCAGCAGGAAGCGGTGGCCGGAGCGGGCCAGGAAGTCCGCCAGTCCCGGGGCGCCGCGGCCGTCGGCCAGGGCGTCCTCGACGGCGTCCATCAGGCGGGTGTTGCCCTCCGAGCCAAGCGGGATCTGGCTGCGCAGCGCCCACGGCGACCGGGCCAGCGACTGCGCGGGCTCGTCGATCGTCTTGCCCCAGGTGTACTCGCCGAAGCCGGTACCGGGGATGAGCAGGGTGCGCGCGTCGGCGTCGGCGTCGGCCACCCAGGTCATCGCCGAGCGCCAGTAGTCGGGCACCTCGTCCCATCCGGGGCCGGGCCGCAGGGTGAACAGCCACGCGGGCGCCGCGGTGACCACGACCAGCAGGAACCCCACCGCCAGCCGGGCCCGGGTGGCCCACAGCCCCGACGCCTTGCGGGCCAGGCCGGGCAGCCGCCCGGAGATCGCGTGGGCGAAGGCGAGCACCAGCGGAAGCCGTAGCCCCGGCTCGAACTTGTGTACGTTGCGCAGCGGCGCCAGCGGCCCGTCGAGCAGCGCGCGGACCGTCTCGGAGAACGGGCTGTCGAGGGTGCCGACGTAGCCGATGGTCAGGAAGGCGACCCCGGCGACCACGCCGAGCGTCAGGAACAGCCGCTCGGGCAGCCGCGACCGCACCAGCCCGACCAGCCCGATCGCGGCGAGCAGGCCGGTGGCCAGCATCAGCGTCGGGTTGTCGATCAGCATGAAGCCCGACGGCCACCACGGCGTGCCCTGCACGACATAGGCGACCCACTGGTTGGTGCCGCGCAGCACCTGGAACAGCGACGTCGGCGTGGTCGTGTTGGTCGCCGACTCGACATAGTCCACGAACGGCAGGCTGTACTCGCCAAGCAGGGCCAGCGGCAGGAACCACCACAGCACCGCCATCAGCGCGCCGCCGAACCACCACAGCACCAGCCGGACGTGCGCGCGCGTCCACCGCCGCGTCAGCAGCCACAGTCCGGGCAGCACCAGGGCCAGGACGACCACGGCGCCGTTGACCCCGCCCATGCAGACGATCGCGAGCGCCGACAGCGCCGCGGCCCGGCGCGGCGAGCCGATCCGGTCGGCCCGGATCAACGGCAGCAGCACCCACGGCAGCATGACCGCGGCCAGCATCTCCGCGGACAGGGGACCGATCTCGGTGAGCATCCGCGGCGCCAGCGCGTAGGCGAGCGCGGCGGCGTAGCGCGCGGGTTCGGTGCCGATCCGCAGCGCGCGGGCCACGGCGAGCACACCGCCGAAGGCCAGGCACAGCAGCAGCCCGCACCACAGTCGCTGCGCCACCCACGGCGGCAGGCCCAGCAGCTGGCACATGCCGAAGTACGGCCCCATCGGGAACAGGTACCCGTAGGCCTGGTTCTGCAGCTCGCCGCCGGTCGCCGCCGGGTTCCACAGGTGCAGCGCGCGGCCGAGGAAGGCGATCGGGTCGACCGCGAGGTCCAGCTTGGTGTCGAAGGTGGTCCGGCCCGGCCGCTGCAGGAACGACAGCACCATCAGCCCGGCCATCACCCACGCGGTGAGGTTGCGCGGCAGGCCTGCCAGCCACGCGCGGACCCGGCCCAGGGCGCGCGTGGACGCCGGATCCTTTGTGCTCACCATCGACTGAATACTAGTGGGGGGCCGTGAGACCCCCGTTGGGCTCGGGTTCAGGCCGCCCCGCCCTTGCGAATGACGTATCTGGTCGACTGCCAGTGCGTCTCGGGCTCGTCGGTGCTGACCGCGGCGACGACCTCGGCGCCGTGCGCGCCCACGACCGACCGCACCCTGGCGGGCGACAGCGCGGTCATGCGCATCGGCGCGGGGTAGCCGAGCACGTGTTTCTGGCCCAGGCGCACCAGCCGGTAGGGCGCCACGCGCCAGATCGTCCCTTTGAGCGTCCACAGCGGCCGGGTGGTGCACTGCAGCACCGCGACCCCGCCCGGGCGCAGTACCCGGACGAACTCGGCGAGATAGCCCTTGATGGCCTTGGCGGGCAGGTGCTGCAACACCAGCTCCGAATAGACCAGGTCGAAGCTGTTGCTGGTGAACACGTGCAGGTCGGGCACCTCGTTGAGGACGAACTCGCACCGCCCGTCGGTGCGGTCCAGGGCCCGCGCGGTCTCCAGCATCGGCTCGGACACGTCGACGCCGACGACCTCGTCGGCGTGCTCGGCCAGCGCCTGAGAGAGCCTGCCCGCGCCGCAGCCGAAGTCGAGCACGCGCGCCCACTCGGTCGGCAGGCCGAGGTCGGCCAGCCACTTGCGGGCCTTGGCCACGTCGCGCGCGCCCAGGTCGAGGAAGTCGTCGACATCCCAGCGGCCGCCACGCTTGTCGGTGGCCACGTGCACCGCCCACAGCGGATCCTGGGCGCCCAACTCGGTCCAGTCCCGCTTGACCTGCTCGAAACTCATATGCGGTCCTATCAATTTCCGGGGGCGGGCTTGCATGCCGGTGGCTGGCAGAGGAGTTTGCTCAACGCGCGGTAGAAGATGTCGATGATCTTGGTCGGATCGGGCGTGGAGAACGTCTCGCCGCCGGTGGCGTCGGTGATCGCCTTGAGCTCGGCGACGTCGATGTCGGGGCCGACGCCGATGCCGATGATCGGGATCGGCCGCTTGGCGTCGACGAGCCCGGCCAGGTCGGCCAGCAGCTGGTCGCGGCTGATGCCCTTGGGGTCCTCGTTCTTGCCGTCGGTCATGACGAGCACGAGATTGATCCGACCGGGTTCCCAATTCTGCCGCGCGGAGCGGTAGGCCGCCAGGGTGCTGTCGTAGAGCCCGGTGGCGCCCTTGGTCTGCTTCTCGATGCTGCGCACCGTGGCGATGCCGTTGTTGGCCAGATGCTCGGCGACCGGCCGGACCGGCAGCAACTCCCGGTAGTCCTGGTCGCCCGCGAGGTTCGTGGAGAAGATCCACAGGCCGATCTTGGTGCTCGGCTTGAACAGCCGGATGCCCAGTTCGGCGGCGTCGAGGGTGACGCTCATCCTGGTCTTGTCGGTGCCAGGGACCCGCTCGGCCATCGACCCGGACACGTCGAGCAGCACCTGGATGCGGGCGCTGAGGTTGACCCCGGCCCACTCATTGAGCACCTTGTCGACCTCGCCGCTGTCGGGCAGCGGCACCGGGGGCAGCGTCTCGCCGATGACCCGTTTGTCCTGGGAGCGGTCGCGCAGCATGGCCCCGTTCGCGCCGCGGAATCCGGCCGCGCCGAGCAGTTCGGCCGCGCTAGAGCTGAGCAGCCTGGTCAGGAAGCGCTCGGCGACCGCGCGCTTGGCGTCGGCGGTGCCGGGCAGCACGACGAACGGGTAGTCCAGCGACGGCGGCGCGGTGTCGGCGTAGACGGCGACCAGTTTGGTCGGGCTCTGCTTGACGTTGTGCCGCAGCACCGCGGTCTCCGTGGCCGGGAACGCCGACAGTGGCGGCAGGCTGCTGGTCGAGCCGGGCAGTCGCAGGAACAGCTCGGCGGCCTCGGTGACGGTGTTGGCCGAGAGCTTGCGCATGGTGGCGGTCAGCGCGACGGAGTCGGTGCCCGCGGACTCGGTGATCGCGAACAGGGTCGCAGTGCCGACCGGGTCGCGGGCCGGGTCCGGGAAGCCCATCGCCTCCGTGACCGCCGGGGTCTCGAACAGCTGGGTCCACGACGGCCGTGCCGCGGGCCAGCCGAACTGGCCCGCCACGTCATCGGTGACGGCCATGACGACCGGGGACGACGCGATCGGCGTGCCCTTCACCGGGGTCTGCCACGCGCCGTTGGACTGGGCCCGCTGCAGCCACATCGCCGACTCGGGCACCCACACGTCCGGCGGGTCGGTGCCGTCGGACACCGCGACCGACTCGGCCACCGCGGCCGACTCGCGGGCGATGACGCGCACGTCATAGCACTCTTCGCCGCTCTCCAAGGCGTCCTTGCCGACCTGGGTGAGCACCGGGGCGATGTCGGGGGCGGCGGCGACGGACAGGGAGGTGACCGAGTCGCAGTCGGACGCGCCGAGCTTGTCGCGCAGCAGGTCGAAGCTCAGCCAGCCGACGAGCGCCACGACGAGGAGCAGGCTCAAGATCAGCACCGGCGAGCGGTGCGCGGCCCGCCCATCGGTGGGCGAGTGTCGCCCCATCCTTGCTCCTCCATCGTCACGGCTTTGTCGAAAGATACCCGCTCGTAGCCGCGTAATCGAGAGCGTAGGCCATACGTAGTAATCCTCGCGAGGGTTGTGAAATCTATTGTTGACTTTATGTGACCCGTCGGTAATGTCGTTGACTACCGGCAAGTAGGTACACCGGAAATCCGGTGGCCGGATCCCTGTCACGAACCCTGAATGAGGTCATCCCGCATGCGTGCACTGATCCGTTCCCTCGCGCTGCCACTGGCCGCGGCCGTCGGTGTGGCGCTCGCCCCCGCAGCCTCCGCCGACCCGATCATCCCGCTCACCTGGTCGATCACCGGGACCACCACGGTCGCCAAGTCCGGGCTCAGCGTGCCCATCCCGCCGGGGGCCAAGTTCGTCGGCCAGATCGACCTCGCGGACTGGAAGCTGACCGGCGAGACGACCATCCCCGACCTGGTCTCCAAGGGCAAGCTGCTCAATGCCGTGCCCTACACCGCCATCGTCCGCCAGGTGGCGACCAAGCCGCTCGACGGTGGCATCGTGGACGGGAAGGTGCAGGTCAACCGCTACTTCCGGATGCAGATCGTCAAGCTGAGCGTCGACTTCCTGCCGAACCTGAACCTGGTGCCCGCGGGCTGCACGACCTCGGAGGACTCGGTCGTCACGCTGACCAACACCACCCCGATCGACCTGTTCAAGCCGATGGGCCTCGCGGGCGAGTTCACCATCCCCGCCTTCGCCAAGTGCGGCCTGCTGACCCCGATGATCACGTCGATGATGTCCGGTCCCGGCAACAAGATGGACCTGACCTTCACCCCCGGCGCGGCCACCGTGGCGGCCATCCCGGCGGGTCAGAACGCGCCGTAGGCTCCCCCGTTCACAGGCTCGGCCGGTCCGGCGAATTCGATGGACCGGCCGAGCCTTTGTCGGGGCGAACAATCGTCACTGTTCGCTGCGACAACGCATTTATACGAGTGGTTCGCCGATGACGATGCCGACGAAGCAGGCCGCCGTCGCTCCCGGTGCGCGTTTCATGTCGATTCGGTCAAATTCGGTGTCGGTGACCAATTGCAACAAGTGCACACCCTCCTGTAGCGGAAGGGTGAACGAGCGGTTGCCCGCGTTGATCGTGACCGGCCCGGCGGCGTTTGTGTAGTACTCCAGCCGGATCAGCCGCTTGCCCTTCACCGGCCCCGAAAGCGGGATCAACGTGGTCTGGTCGGTCACCGGGAACCCGCAGCCCGGCACCGGTCCCGGCTTGCCGGTCACGGTGTTGACCACCCCGGTCACCTCGCGCGGGGTGCCCTTGCCGTCGAGCATGTAGATCTTGGCGGTGGGCTCGTCGAACCTCGGCGGCCCCGGCAGCAGCCCGATCACCCTGGACACCCGCCCCTGGTCGCCGAACCAGTAGACCATCACGTTGCTGGGCACGATCGAGTCGTAGACGACCATGTCCGGATCGCGGCGCAGCGCGGCCTCGGCGGTGGCCACGTAGGCTTTGGCGCCCTTGAACTGCAGGTTCGGCGAGATCCGGGCGGCGCTGACGGTCCCGCCCGCCAACATCACCGCGGTCAGCGCGACCAGGCCCAGCCGCAGCGGCCTGCTCGGCAGGGGAGGTGGCCGCACGCCGTCGGCGGTGACCGGGGTCAGGTACGCGAACGCCGCGCACAGGGCCAGTACCGGGACCGCGTCGGCGATGTAGCGGATATCGAGGCCGACGAGCGGGCCGATCAGCGGCATCCGGGCCAGCGCCACCAGCGTGACGACTACCGTGAGGTACCCGGCCAGCAGCGTCCACGCCCAGCCCGCGCGCGACCGGCCGATCAGGAGGCCGCCGACGACCACGGCCACGGTGAGCAGCGAGCCCAGGATCCGCACGGCGGTCACCGGCTCGTTCAGCGCGGGGGAGCCGTCGCCCCCGGAGGCGACCACCGGGAAGCCCAGCATCGGGGTGAACAGGGTGTCCACGACCATCAGCCTGGCCAGGGTGAGCACGCTGTCGCCGCTGATCTCGGTCTCGTGCACCGGCGGACTGGCGAGTCCGAAGTAGAGGATCGCGTAGCCGGTCAGCAGCGCGAAGTGGGCGGCCCAGAGCTTGACGTGCTCCCGCCAGGCCGCGGCCAGCGCGCGCATCCCCGATTCGGCGGACAGCAGCACGGTCAGTCCGAAGAGGAGCCCGACGAACAGTGCGGCCTTCTCGAAGAACGCCAAGCCCACCGCGGTCCACACCAGGGTGAGCACCGCGTCGCGGCGCCGTCCGGTGCGCAGGTGGCCGACCTGGTGGTACAGCGCGGCGAACATCGCCAGCAGCAGCGGCAGCAGCTGCGCGGCGTAGGCCCACCAGAGGGTGGAGGAAAGGATCAGCGGCGAGGCCGCCACCACGCCGAACGGCAGCAGCAGCGCCCGGCGCGGACCGAAGCAGCGCACGAGCAGCCGCCAGAACACCACCAGCGCGGCGATGTGCACCAGCACCAGCGGGACCATCGCCACCGCGAAGTTCAGCGGGGCGAGCGCGGTGACCACCCAGACCAGCACGAACAGGCCGGGCACGATGTGGCCGTTGTAGTTCTGGAACAGGTAGCCGGGGTCCAGCGGGCTCGCGCGGTCGGCCAGGTAGGTCATCAGGAAGTCGTCGTGGGCGAAGTACCCGCCTGCCAGGAACCACAGGTGGAACCCGAACGGGATCGCCCCGAGCACCAGCGCGGTCCACCCCAGCCGCGACGGCAGCCGGATCGTCACCGCCCGCTGCGCGGTGTTCTTGTGCCTGCCGGACGGCCGGTCGACAACGGTCAAGGGAACCCCCAGTTCTTTCGCCCCCCGACTTGTGCGGGCAAGTATCACCCGCCGAGGTCACGAACCGGGCTTGCACCCCGGCGGCTGGCACAGCAGCTTGCTCAGCGCGGCGTAGAAGATGTCGCCGATCTTGGTCGGGTCCGGGGTGGTGAACGCCTGTCCGCCGGTGGCCTTGGAGATCGCGTCCAGCTCGGCGACGTCGATGTCGGGGCCGATGCCGATGCCGACGACGGCCAGCGGCCTGCGCGGGTCCTGCAGCTTGGCCAGCTCGGCGAGCAGCTGTTCCCGGCTGATGCCGTTGGGGTCCTCGTTCTTGCCGTCGGTCAGCACGATGACCAGGTTGATCCGGCCGGGCTCCCAGTTCGCCCTGGCGTTCTGGTAGGCGGCGAGCACGCTGTCGTAGAGGCCGGTCGCGCCGCCCGGGATCGCCTTCACGCCGCGCAGCTTGTCCAGGGCGCCGCCCGCGAGCTGGTCGGTGACCGTGGCGACGGGCATCAGCTCGGTGTAGTCCTTGTCGCCGTCGAGGTTGGTGGAGAACAGCCACATGCCGAACTTCGACGTCGGCCGGAACAGGCCGATGCCCAGCTCGGCGGCCTTGAGGGTGACCGCCATCCGGTTCAGGCCGGTGCCGGGAACCGGCTGGTTCATCGAGCCGGACACGTCGAGCAGCACCTGCATGCGCGAGTTCAGGTTGACCCCGGCCCACTGGTTGAGCAGCTGGTCGATCTCGGCGGCCGCGGGCAGGGCGATCTGGTCGACCGGGGCGGCGCTGGTGCGCTTGTCCTGTGAGCGGTCGCGCAGCGCCTTGCCGTCCGGGGCGCGGAAGCCCGCGTCGGCGAAGGAGGCGACCGAGGCCGACTCCAGCAGCCTGCCGAGGAACTTCTGGGCGATGCCCCGCTTGGCGTCGGTCGCTTTCGGCAGCACCGTGTACGGGTAGTCCAGCGATGGCACCGAGGGATCGGCGTAGGCGGCGACCAGCGGCGCCTCGGAGCCCTTGACGTTGTGCCGCAGCAGCGTGTTCTCCGAGGTCGGGAAGGCCCCGAGCGGCTCGGCCGGGCTGGTGCCGCCGGGCAGCCGGGTGAACAGGTCGGCCGCGGCGGGCAGGGTGTTGGCCGAGAGCCTGCGCAGCAGGCCCGTCAGCGCGGCGGCCTGGTCGGCGGCGGTCGCGGTCAGCGCGCGCACGCCGTAGAGCAGCGACACCCCGACCGGGTCGCGGGCCGGGTCGGGCAGGCCGATCTGCACCTTGCTCGCGTCCGGGCCCAGCACGTTTGCCCACGTCGGCTGCCTGCCCGGCCAGCCCAGCGCGGAGGCCGTGTCATCGGTCAGCGCGAGCACGACCGGCGACGACGCGATCGACGTGCCCTGCACCGGGGTGTTCCACGCGCCCTTGTCCTGGGCGCGCTGCAACCACAGGGTCGACTCCGGCACCCAGACGTCGGGCAGTTCGGTGCCGTCGGACAGGACGAGGGACTCGGCGGTGGCCGCCGAGTCGCGGTTGGTCACCGCGACCCGGAAGCACTCCGCCGCGTCCGACTCGGCCGTGCGCTTGGCCGCCGAGTCGACGATGCCCGCCACGTCCGGGGCGGCGGTTACCTGCAGGACGGTCGTCTGGGCGCAGTCGGTGCCGCCGAGCCTGTCCTTGACGAACCCGAAGCCGAACCAGCCGAGCAGGGCGAGCACGAGCAGGCCCGCCAGCAGCACGACGGGAGAGCGCAGGCCCAATCTGGCCTTCGCCGATGACGAATGCCGTCCCATGGCGATGCGCCTTCCCGTCGGTGCTGGTCAGTCCCTCTGAGCCTAGGCCGAACGGGTGACCTACGAGTACAGGCTGTCCACCTCTGCGCCGAAGTCCTTCATGATCACCCGGCGCTTGAGCTTGAGCGACGGGGTGAGGTGGCCGGTCTCGGGGGAGAACTCGGCGGCCAGGATGCGGAACTTGCGCACCGACTCGGCCGTCGACACCGCGGCGTTGCCCTCGTCGACCGCCTTCTGCACCTCCGCGACCAGCTCCGGGTCGTCGATGAGGTCGGCGACGGTGGCGCTGGCGGGCTTGTTGACCGTCGTCTTCCAGTAGGTGAAGTAGTCCGGGTCGACGGTGATCAGCGCGGCGATGTACTTCTGCCCGTCCCCGACCACCATGGCCTGCCCGACCAGCGGGTGCGAGGCGATCCGGTCCTCGATGACGGCGGGGGCGACGTTCTTGCCGCCGCTGGTCACCAGGATCTCCTTCTTGCGGCCGGTGATCGACAGGAAGCCGTCGGCGTCGATCGAGCCGAGGTCGCCGGTGGCGAACCAGCCGTCATCGGACACCGCGTCCCTGGTCGCGGCGTCGTTGTTCCAGTAGCCGTGGAACACCACCCCGCCCTTGACCAGGATCTCGCCGTCCTCGGCGATCTTGACCGTGGTGCCCGGCAGCGGCAGCCCGACGGTGCCCGCCTTGAAGTTCGTCGGCGCGTTCACCGTGGAGGCCGCGGTGGTCTCGGTCAGGCCGTAGCCCTCCAGCACCACCAGGCCGATGCCGCGGAAGAAGTGCGTGAGCCGCAGCCCCAGCGCGGCGCCGCCGGAGATGGCGTACTTCGCCTTGCCGCCCATCGCGGCGCGCAGCTTGCTGTAGACCAGCTTGTCGAACACCGCGTGCTTGATCTTCAGACCCAGCCCGGCCTTGCCCTCGGCCTCGCTGTAGGCGATCGCGGTGGCCGCGGCGGCGTCGAAGATCTTGCCCTTGCCCGCGGCGTGCGCCTTCTGCCGGGCGCCGTTGTAGACCTTCTCCAGGACGTAGGGCACCGACAGGATGAACGTCGGCTGGAAGGTCCCGAGGTCCTCGAGCAGCTTCTTGACGTCGGGCCCGTGGCCCATGGTGGCGCGCGCGTACACGCAGCCGACCTCGACCATGCGGCCGAACACGTGCGCGATCGGCAGGAACAGCAGCGTAGTGGCGTCCTCGGTGCTGCCGTGTCCGTGGAACAGCGGGCCCAGCACGTCGGTGGCGCCCGCGCACTCGGTGAAGAAGTTCTCGTGGGTCAGCACGCAGCCCTTGGGCTGGCCGGTGGTCCCCGAGGTGTAGATGATCGTGGCGACGTCGGCCTTCTGGACCGCGGCCCGGCGGGCCCCGATCGCGGCGACGTCGGTCTCGGCGCCCGCGGCGACGATCGTGTCGATCGCGCCCTTCTCGATCTGCCACACGTTCTTCAGGGCGGGCAGGTTCGCGCGCACGCTCTCCAAGCGGCCCAGGTGCTCGTCGGTCTCCACGATCGCGGCGACGGCGCCCGAGTCGGACAGGATCCACTGGATCTGCTCGGCCGACGACGTCACGTAGATCGGCACCGACACCGCACCCGCGGCCCAGACGGCGAAGTCGAGCAGCGTCCATTCGTAGCGGGTCGCGGCCAGGATCGCGACCCGGTCACCCGCGCCGATACCAGCCCCGACCAGCCCCTTTGCCACCTCATCGACCTCGGCGACGAAGGTGGTCCAGGTCACATCACGCCACTGCCCGCCGACCTTGCGCCGGAACGCGACGCCGTTGGGGGCCTCCTTGGCGTTGGTGTAGATCAGGTCGGCCAGGCCGCCCGCCTCTTCTCGCCAAGCGACAGCAGGGACGGCGAACTCGCGCATGAGCTACTCCTCCGGGCACACACCGAGGGGCACGTCCTGGCCACCGGTTCCGACCGGGACGGCTACCTATCGGTAACTTTGTCGGTATCTTGCCTGTCACACCTTCCGACGGCTAGAGGATGATGACAAATCGGTATGTCCCGCCTCACGTCGCGACGATACTCGCGCTGTGACGATCAGGGTGTACTACGAGGCGTGGCAGATGGAGTGCTGCGGAGACCCGTTCCAGGTGGGCGACGAGGTCTCCTGGACGATTGTCGCCCCTGATCTGCCGTTCAATCTGCGCGAACTCGTCGGTGCCGAGGTCGAGGAACCGCGGTGGACGGAGGAACACCACGGGGATGGCGATGGTGTCGCGGCCACGAGGGCGCGGGTGATCGGGATCCATCTGCTGGTCTGCGAGCACACCACCGACCCGAAGACCCGATGGGCTGAACGGGTCCCCGGAACCGGCAGGCTCATCCCCGTCCGCTACGCCAACGGCCACGAGCCGGGAGACGGCGAGTTCGAGGGCTACCTGGTCGACCTCGACCCGTTCCCGACGTGAACGCCGTCGTTGGCGGACTCAGCGGTCGTCGCGGATGCCTTCGAGGAAGCTCCCGAACACGGCGACATCGAAAATGAGCGTGGGACCGGTTGCGTTCTTCGAGTCGCGCACGGCCCGCAGCCTGTGAAGGTCGGCGATCTCAACGCAGTTCGCTGACCCGTTCTGGCTGCGGCTGCTCTTGCGCCACGTGGCGCGCAGTTCCGAGGCACGGATCATGGTCACTCCAGGTTCTGAATGTCATCCGAGATGCGATCGAGCATCGTCGCGGAGTCGGTCGGCTTCAGGGCCGCTCGCTGTGCTCGGTTAAACGCAAGTGTATAGACCTCGGTGTGAGGCGGACGATCGTAGAAGGCCGAGTCCGCGCGTGGGCGAGCGGCACGCGACCAGCGCTGGACGTTTTCGCTCGCGCGAATGTCGACATGTGGGCTGACATCGCCGACGCCGACCCTCAACCGTGGAAACAGCGGATGGCTTACGCCGCAAAGCAATGGGCTGATGCGCGCCTAGTGCGGGCGTCCCGTTAGGCAGGCCGAAGGCCCCGTCCGGGGGAACGGGGCCTTCGGGTCACGCGTGGAGCAGGGTCTGGGTGTGGATCAGAAGGTCAGGTTGAAGGCGTCGATATAGCCGGTGTCGTACCGGGCGACGTCGCGGACCTGCAGCTTCCACGTGCCGTTCGCGACCTCGGTCGATGCGTTCACCGTGTAGGTGGCGATCACGTTGTCGGCCGAGTCGTTGCCGCTGGAGTTCTTCAGCCGGTAGGTCGAGCCGTCCGGGGCCACCAGGTCGATGACCAGGTCACCGCGCCAGGTGTGCTTGATGTCGACGCCGACCTTCAGCGTCGCGGGTGCGTTGCCGGTGACGCCGGTGACGGCCAGGTTGCTGAAGACCGCGGCGCCGGGGGAGTCGGGGATGTTGACGTTGTTCAGGTTCTCGAAGTACTTGCCCGGCGGCGGGGGCGGCGGCGGGGTGCCGCCGAGTTCGTCCGCCTTGGCCTTGATCGCCGCGGACAGGGCGCTGACCTGGGCGTACACGCCGTACTTGTTCGGGCGGGCGCAGCCTTCACCCCAGGAGACGATGCCGACCTGGATCCAGTTGTTGTTGGCGTCGCGGCGGACCATCGGGCCGCCGGAGTCGCCCTGGCAGGTGTCGATGCCGCCCTGGGGCAGGCCCGCGCAGATCTCGACGGCGTCGATCAGGTTGGCGTAGCTGCCGCCGGAGGCCCGGCAGGTGGCGTCGGAGACGAACGGGACCTCGGCCCGGAGCAGGTAGCGCTGCTGCGCGCCGCCCTCGGTGGCCGAGCCCCAGCCCATGATGTCGAAGGTGCCGTTGTCGTAGGCGGCGGTGGTGGCGATCGGCAGGGTGGCCGCGCCGGTGATCGGGCTGGACAGCTTGATCAGCGCCCAGTCGCCGCCCGCGGAGGTCGAGTAGCCCGGGTTCTTGTAGACGTAGGACGACGTCCGGGTGACCCGGCTCGGGCTCTGCAGGTCGACCACACCGTAGGTGGCGGTGATCGAGGTGTTGTTGCCGGTGCCGCTGACGCAGTGCGCGGCGGTCAGCACGAGCTGTTCGGAGTACATCGCGCCGCCGCAGCCCATGGAGAGGCGGACCATCCACGGGTACTGGCCTTGCGCGGCGGGGGTGCCGCCGACGACCTGCGGGCTGACGTCGCCCGGCTGCGACGGCGGCGGGGTCGCCAGTGCCTGTCCGGTGGCGGCGCCGATCATGGCCGCCGTGCCGACGGCGACCAGCAGTGTCTTGCGTAACTTCCTCACCCAGTTGCGCTCGATCACGGTGGAGTCCTTTCACACGACCACTTGGTGCGGGTTGTGGTGCCAAACCGGGTCGTCAGGGGGCCCGGTTCGTTCGTGGCGCCCCGGGGCGGGGATGCGGCCCCGCCCCGGGGGCGGATCAGACACGTCGGTGACTCAGCGGGACGCTCAGAAGGTCAGCTTCCAGCTGTCGATGTGTCCGGTGTCGTAGCGGGCGACGTCCTGGACCTTGAGCTTCCAGGTGCCGTTGGCGACCTCGGTCGACGCGTTCACCGTGTAGGTGGCGATCACGTTGTCGGCCGAGTCGTTGCTGCTCGATCCCTTCAGCCGGTAGGCGGTGCCGTCGGGGGCCAGCAGGTCGATGACGAGGTCACCGCGCCAGCTGTGCTTGATGTCGACATCGACCTTGAGGGTCGAGGGCGCGTTGCCGGTCACGCCGGTGACTGCGATGCCGCTGGTGACCGCGGCGCCGGGGGAGTCGGCGATGGTGACGTTGTCGGCGTTCTCGAAGACCTTGCCGCCTGGCGGCGGCGGGGTGCCGCCGCCGAGGTCGGCCGCCGCCGCCGCGATGGCCGCGGCGAAGGTGCTGACCTCGGTGTAGATGCCGTACTTGTTCGGCCGGGCGCAGCCGTCGCCCCAGGAGACGATGCCGACCTGGATCCAGTTGTCGTTGGCGTCGCGGCGGACCATCGGGCCGCCGGAGTCGCCCTGGCAGGTGTCGACGCCGCCGTCCTGGTAGCCCGCGCAGACGCTGTCGGACTTGACCAGGTTCGGGTACGAGCCCTGCGCACCGCAGGTCACGTCATCGACGAACGGCACCTTCGCCTTGCTGGCGTAGCGGTTCATGGAGTTGCCGCCCTCGGACGTGCCGCCCCAGCCCATGATGTCGAACGTGCCGGTGTTGTAGGCCGCCGTCGTGGCGATCGGCAGGGTCGCGGCCCCGACGATCGGGCTGTTCAGCTTGACCAGCGCCCAGTCCTTGCCGGTGGTCACGCCGGTGAAGCCGGGCGCGGAGTGCACGTAGGTCGAGGTGCGGGTGACCTTGGCCGGGTCCTGGCGGTCGACGACGCCGTAGATCACGCCGATGCTGGTGTCCGGGCCGGTGCCGTCGAGGCAGTGCGCGGCGGTGAGCACGAGCTGCTCGGTGTACATGGCGCCGCCGCAGCCCATGGACAGGTGGACCAGCCAGGGGAAGTCGCCCTTGGCGGCCAGGGTGCCGCCGACGACCTGCGGGGACAGGTCGCCGGGCTGCGACGGGGGCGGTGCGGCGGACGCGTGGCCCGCCGTTGCCGCCAGAGCGGTGGCGAGGCCCGCTGCCAAGAGGCTCGCCGTGGTGAGGATCTTTCGCACGATGTTCCTTCCGTGGCCCGTCCACAAAGGACGCAGGGGTGGACGGGCCGCGTTTGTTGTTTACTTGCCAACCACCTGGGACTGGTGGTCGTCAATGGGGAACGGAGTCCCGGTATGGAGGTGCCCCGGGCCGAAGTGGTGCATCGACCCGGGGCACGTCACGGTGCTGCGGGGACTGTCCGTTCGATCAGAAGGTGAGCTTGAAGTTGTCGATGTATCCGGTGTCGTAGCGGGCGACGTCCTGGACCTTCAGGCGCCAGGTGCCGTTGGCGACCTCGGTGGACGCGTTGACCGTGTAGGTCGCGATCACGTTGTCCGCCGAGTCGTTGCCGCTGGAGTTCTTCAGCCGGTAGAGCGAGCCGTCCGGGGCCACCAGGTCGATGACCAGGTCACCGCGCCAGGTGTGCTTGATGTCCACGTCCACCTTCAGCGTCGCCGGGGCGTTGCCCGTGACACCCGAGACCACGACGTCGCTGAAGACCGCGGCGGCGGGGGAGTCGGGGATGTTGACGTTGTTGGCGTTCTCGAAGACCTTGCCGGGGGGCGGCGGGGTGCCGTCGCAGGTCAGGCCGATGGAGCGCTTGGGGCAGTCGGCGTAGTCGAGCAGGTAGAGCACGGCCGCCTTGTTGCGCGCGGTCTCGCGGTCGATGATCTCGTCACCGGGGTAGAAGCCGCCGCCGCCCGCGCCGCTGGGGAACATCTCGAAGGTGTAGCCCCAGATCCGGTGCACGCCCCACAGGTAGTCGTCGATCGTCCCGTCGGTGATGTACAGGTCCGATGCCTGCTCCGGGGTGTAGCCGTTGGTCTGCGCCATCGCGCGGCCCATGGTCGAGAAGATGTTGTGCTCCTCGGCGTTGAGGCCGGGGGCGGTGTCGTTGTAGGTCCAGCCGAACGGCCAGAGCACCAACTCGCTGTAGGTGTGGAAGTCGATCGCGACGCTGATCTGCTGGGTGCCGCCGACGACGCGGCTGCGCACGAAGTCGGAGAGGACCTTGACCTCCTTGGCCGACTCGGGAGCCGTGCCGCGGTAGGTCTCCGAGCCGGTGCTGCCCGAGGAGCCGTTGCAGCAGCCCCACTTGTAGTCCCAGTTGCGGTTCATGTCGGTGCCGACGTTGGAGGAACCCGCGTTGGGCTGGCGGTTCTTGCGCCAGCTGCGGTAGGAGCCGGTGGCGATGTCGAACTCGCCGCCGTCGGGGTTGACGTCGGGCAGGATCCAGATCTCGCGGGAGTCGACCAGGCCCTTGATCCGGGCGTCGGTGGCGTAGCCCTGGGTGAAGGTCTTGACCAGGTACAGCGCCATCTCGACGGTCAGGTGCTCACGGGCGTGCTGGTGGTGGGTGAACAGCACCTCGGGCTCGTTCTCGTCGGTGGCGACGTTGTCCGAGATCTTGAACGCGAGGATGTCGCGGTTCTCGTAGGACTTGCCGATCACCTGCTTGGAGATGATGCTCGGGTAGTTCGCCACCGCGGTGTTGAGCACGGAGTTCATCTCCGCGTAGTTGTGGTATCCGGCGTCGGCGCTGGGGAAGTCGTTGACCCCGTTGGCACCCTGAGTGCCCTGGGTGACCGCGGGCGCGGCCTCGGCCTCGACGGTGAAGCCCTGGGCCCGGATCTTGGCGACCTCACCAGGCGTGGCCGTGATGAGCAGTCGGGAGTCCTCGGTGCCGTTGATCGCCGCGCCGGTCGCCGCGATGGCGCTGCGCTGCTGGACGGTCTTGACCCCGGTGACGTGGTATTCGGCCGATGCCCTGGCGGTCTGTGCGGCCTTGTCTCCAGCGGCCGAACCGCCGTTCATCGAGATGACCATGGCGAAGGCGGCTAGCGCCCCCACCGTGACGGACAGGCGTTTGCGATTCACGCGTACCTCCTGCAAGGGGTGCCGGTGGGTCCGGCACTGGAGGGTGTGTTGACTTGTCCGGCAGGCGGTCGAACCCCCAACTGAGGTGCCCTCACGACCGTCTGTCCGGTTCTGGCTTCTGTCGAATATCCACTGGCGGAGACGGTCGTCACAAGGCGTCGAATGACGGGCTTCATTACCGTTTATTTCACACTTACCTAACACCGGACGTCCCGGGTCGACAGGTGTCGACTCGGGACGTCCAGTGCTCGCCGGTGGTTACGGGAAGGTGAGTTTGAAATTGTCGATATAGCCGGTGTCGAGCCGGGCGACGTCCTGGACCCGCAGCTTCCAGGTCCCGCCGGTCGCCTCGCTGGAGGCGTCCACCGTGTACGTGGCGATCACGTTGTCGGCGGAGTCGTTCCCCGCGGCGTTCTTCAGCCGGTAGGTGGAGCCGTCCGGCGCCACCAGGTCGATGACGAGGTCGCCGCGCCAGGTGTGCTTGATGTCGACGTCGACCTTGAGCGACCCGGCGTTGCCGGTCAGCCCGCTCACCGCGACGTCGCTCGTGACGCCCGCGCCCGCGTCGGGGATGTTGACGTTGTTGGTGTTCTCGAAGACCTTGCCGGGAACTTCCGTGCAGGTCAGCCCGATGGAGCGCTTGGGACAGTCGGCGTAGTCGAGCAGGTGGAGCACGGCCTCCTTGTTGCGCGAGGTCTGCGCCGGGATGATCTCGTCGCCGGGGTAGAACGAGCCGTTGCCGTACATCTCGAAGGTGTAGGCGTAGATCCGGTGCTTGCTCCACAGCCAGTCGAGGATCGAGCCATCGGTGATGTAGAGGTCCGACGACTGCTGCGGCCGGTAGTTGTTCTTTTGCCCCATCGCGCTGCCGATCGTGGAGAAGATCTTCTGATCGTCCACGCTGAGACCGGGGTCGGTGTCGTTGTAGGTGTAGCCGTACGGCCAGAGGATCAGCTCGCCGTAGGTGTGGAAGTCGATGCCGACGGTGATCTGCTGCACGCCGCCGACCACGCGGCCGTTGATGAAGTTGACCATGGCCTTGACCTCGGGGGCCGACTCCGCGGCCGGGCCGCGGTAGGTCTCCGAGCTGGTGTCGCCGGAGGAACCCCCGCAGCAGCCCCACTTGTAGGACCAGTTGCGATTGAGGTCGGTGCCGACGTTGGAGCTGCCCGCGTTCGGCTGCCGGTTCTTGCGCCACATCTGGTACGAGCCGGTGGAGATGTCGAACTCGCCGCCGTCGGGGTTGACGTTGGGCAGGATCCAGATCTCGCGCGAGTCCACGATGCCCTTGATCCGGCTGTCGCCGCTGTACCCGTCGGTGAGCATGCTGATCAGGTAGAGCGCCATCTCGACCGTGAGGTGCTCACGGGCGTGCTGGTGGGCGTTGAACATCGCCTCTGGCTCGTTCTCGTCGGTGGCGACGTTGTCCGAGATCTTGATAGCGATGAGGTCGCGGTTCAGGTGGGACTTGCCGTAGACCTGCTTGGAGATGATGCCGGGGTGGTCCGCCACCGCCTTGTCGATCTCGGCGACCATCTCCGAGTAGTTGTGGTAGTTGGAGTCCTGGCTCGGGAAGTCGGCCGGGGCCATGGCGCCCTGGGTTCGTGCCGGTGCGGCGGCGGGGTCGACGCGGAAGCCCAGCGCGCGGATCTTGGCGACCTCATTCGGGGTCGCGCTGACCTGTAGCCTGCTGTCGTCGGGACCGTTGATCGCGGCGCCGGTGCCCGCGATCGCGCTGCGATCCTGGGCCGTCCTGGCCCCGCTGACCAGATATTCCGCGGACGCGCGGGCGCTCTGGGCGGCGAAGTCGCCCGTCGCGGGATTCCCGCTCATCGTGACGACCAAGGCGACCGCGGCCACGGCCGCCGTCGTCATGGACATGATTCTGCGATTCACGCGTGCCTCCTGCAAGGAGTGCCGGTACTTCCGGCACTGGAGGTGCCCGGGCGGCGGTCGAACCCTTGCTGGGCGCCCTCACGACCTGCGCTTCGTCCGGGTGGTGCGAGACGAATATCCATGGGTGATCGGGTGGGAACAAGGCTGTCGCAAAAGATAGGTAGGGCTACGTAGTGCACCCTGGGTTGTTCCCGGTGTCCGCGCGCAGCATGGTTGCCCCAGCGGATCGCACACCCTGCCAAACGCGAACCGCCCGTCCGAAGTCAATTCGGATGTGAAAGGTGTGGCGGCGTCGGCGGTGATCAATCGCTGATTCCGTCAGTAGAGCGGGGAGAGAGACGCCCACGCCCTCGTCTCTCTCCCCGCTGGGGCACTATTCAAGCACCACTGGAAAAACCTTGCCGCCCGGTCCTCATGCTGGCGGCATTCCATCGCGGCGAAGTGTCCGATACGGCACCGGACTGCGCTGACCTGCCCGGATGCGGGGGATGGGTCAGTGCCGCCGCGATTGTTACAACGGGGAGGCCGCTACCTCGCAGGGGGCGGCCTCCCCGTTTTTTTTCGTTTCACAAACACAATGGCTGGACAGCCGTATTTCAGTATTTATGGACCGGTCGGCGTAATTTGCCCGCTACCTGCTGTCAAGGCATGGTTTCGGCGGCCGGGAATGCGCATTATCGGAAGTGCACCTGGGGCTGCCCTGTACCGCGCCGTCCGGCGCGGAAGCCCCCCGAGTTGTTCGGAGGAATCCGTGTTCCTGCGCTCCAAGAGCCGACTGCGGCGATCCGCCGCGGCCGCGGCCATCGCGTGCGGACTGGTGGTGACGCCCGCGGGTCTGGCGCTGGCGAGCCCCGCGACCGCGACGGTCCCCGGCGCCACCGCGTCGGGGGCGGCCATCCCGACCGGCACCCGCGCGTACTTCGTCATCACCGACCCCGCCAACATCCAGGCGGGCAAGACAGCCGTCACCACCAACGGCGGCACCGTGTGGAACTCGTGGGACGCGATCGGTGTCATCGTCGCCCACTCGACGGCCGCGGACTTCAAGTCCAAGGTGCGCGGGGTGTCCGGCGTGCAGTACGTCGGCGCCACCCGCACCACCGACGTCCCGACCAACGCCGACAACCCGCCGATCCCGAGCAACAGCGCGGGCCAGAACCTGGGCACCGAGGCCGTTGGCTGGGACATCAAGCAGCTCAAGGCCGACCAGGCCTGGGCCAAGGCCAACGGCAGCGGCGTGACCGTGGCCATCCTCGACACCGGTGTCAACGACCAGCACAAGGACCTCGCGCCGAACTTCGACGCCTCGAAGTCCGCGTCCTGCGCGTACGGCAAGGTGGACAAGCGAACCGGCGCCTGGCGCAGTGTCGGCTCCAGCGGCCACGGCACCCACGTCGCCGGTTCGGTCGCCGCGGCGAAGGACAACGGCGGCATCGTCGGTGTCGCGCCCGGGGCCAAGATCTCCTCGATCCGCGTCGCCGAGCCCGCCGCCGAGCTGTTCTTCCCGGAGAACACGGTGTGCGCGTTCATGTACGCCGTCGAGGTCGGCGTGGACGTCACGAACAACAGCTACTGGACCGACCCGTGGTACGGCCTGTGCGCCAACGAGAACGACGGCGACCTCAAGGCCATCGAGGTCGGCGTCCGCCGCGCGGTGAACTACGCGAGCAACCAGGGCCTCATCAACCTGGTCGCCGCGGGCAACGAGAACAAGGACTACTCGGCCAAGGGATCGTCGAGCCTGAGCCCCAACGACTCGACGCCGAAGAACCGCAACGTCAACACCGGCTGCCCGCTGATGCCGCAGGAGGCCGAGGGCTCGACCGTCGTCGGCGGCATCGACCAGCAGGGCTCGCGCTACAACCAGTCCAACTGGGACACCAACGGCACGCTCGACGTGACCGCGGCCGGGGTGAACGTCAACTCGACCTCGGTCAGCGGCGGCTACCAGCAGATGACCGGCACCTCGATGGCCTCCCCGCACGCGGCGGGCATCGCGGCGCTGATCAAGTCGGCGTTCCCGAGCCTCAAGGGCAAGGACATCGAGAAGAAGATGAAGGAGTGCTCGGGCACCTACACCGACCCGAAGTACTACGGCGCCGGTCTGCCCGACGCGACCAAGTGTGTCGAGGGCGCCCCGTCCGGCGGCACCTCGTGGACCAACGACAACGACGTGCAGATCACCGACAACAACGTCGCGGTCACCTCGTCGGTGAGCGCCAACGGCACCGTGACCCCGTCGGCGACCTCCAAGGTCACCGTCAACATCGTCCACACCTACCGGGGCGACCTGGTGATCGAGCTGGTGGCGCCGGACGGCACCGTGTACCCGCTCAAGGCGGCCAAGGCCAACGACGCCGCGGCCAACGTCAACGAGACCTACACGGTCAACCTGTCCCCGGAGACCAGCTCGGGTGAGTACAAGCTGCGCGTGCGCGACGCGTACTCGTTCGACTCGGGCTACATCAACTCGTGGAACCTGAACATCGCCTGACGACCCCTGAATCCCTGCCCTCCCGTCGGATTCTCGACGGGAGGGCAGGGGCGTCAGCCGAAGTCCTCGGCCTGCAACTCGGCCCGCGACGTGACGCCGAGCTTGCGCAGCACCCTGGCCGCGTGCTGCTCGACCGTGCGCGGCGACAGGAACAGCACGTCGGCGATCTCGCGGTTGGTGTGCCCGCTCGCGAGCATCCGGGCCACCTCATGCTCGCGCGGGGACAACTCGTTGCCGTACCCGCGTCTGCCGCGCCGCGACGGCTTGACCCCGCCGACCCCGCGCAGCAGGTGTCTGCACCGCGCCGCGTCCCTGGTCGCGCCCAGCTTGTCGTAGGCATCGATCAAAGTGGACAGTTGAGCGGCCGCGGTCGCACCGTCGGCGGGCAGCAGGCACAACGCCTGCCGCTCGGCCACCATCGCCGCGTAGTACGGCGCGTTGAGCTTCTCGTAGTTCGCTTGGGCCAGCTGGTAATAATCGATCGCGGCGGTGCGGTCGCCCGCGGCCTCGGCCAGCTCACCCCGGCACGCGTCCACCGCCGCGGCGCCCATCGGCGCGTCCATTCCCGACACCCCCGCCGCGGTCTCCGCGACCACCCTGGCCGCGTCGTCGTCGCGGCCCAGCCGCAGGTACACCGACACCGCCACCGGGACGAGCTCACCGGCCCACGTCCACACGTCCTTGCGGCGCAGCAGCGCCATCCCGCGGTCGACGTCCGCGCCCGCCTTGACAAGCTCGTCCTGCGCCAGCCACGTGCGGGCCAAGCCCGCGCAGCCGCCGAGGGCGATCTGGGCGATCGACTCCTGCGGGGCGTACGCGCCGGTCTCGGTGAAGTAGCTCAGCGCCTCGGCCCACTCCCCGCGTGCCGCGGCCAGGCCGCCGAGCACCAGGCACAGCTCGGTGGCCACCGGCAGCAGGTCGCGGTACTCCTCCAGCAGCCTGCCCGCTCGCTCGGCCAGCCCGGCCCACTCGCCGGTGAACCAGTCGAGCCGGACCTTGGTCGCCCGCGCGGTGCTCACCACGAACGGAGCGCCGCAGTCGTCGGCCAGCCGCAGCCCGGTGCGCAGGTAGTCCTCGGCTCTGCCGAAGTGGCCGACGCAGACACACGCGTCGGCGATGTTGCAGTTCGTCCGCGCGAGTTGGCGCAGGGCGGTGTGCGTCTGCGCGGTGCTGGGCACCCGCTCCAGGTCGGCGGCCAGCTCGGCGTCGCCGATGTGCATGCGCGAGCCGAGATTGTTGGCCAGCAGCGCGACCCGCAGTTCGAGGTCGTCGGTGGTCTCGATCAGCCGGTCGGTCCGGCGCAGCCACGGCTCGAACTCCCCGCGCGGGGTATCGCCGATGAACGGCTGGCCCAGTATGGCGGTGCCGCGCGCGGCCAGGTCGGGCCGCTCGCCGAGATCGCCGATGGCCAGCGCGATCTCCGTGCGCGCGACCTCCAACTCGCCCGCCTGACGGATCAACAGCATGCCCAGGAACAGCCGGACCTCGCCGCGCGCCGACGTCGACAGCCTGCGGTCGTTCAGCAGCCTGCGCAGGGTCATCGTCGGGTTGATCTGATCGAGGCCGGTGTGCGCGACCTGGCCCAGCTTGATCGCCAGCCGGTCGACGTCCTCGGAGGACAGTGACGGCTCGGTGAGCAGCCGCTGCAGCAGTGACGTCGCGGTGGCCGCGTCGCCCACCTCGGTGGCCCGGTCGGCGGCGGCCTCGCCATAGCGCAGCCAGTCGGCGAGGCGGTCGGCCCGCCTGCTGTGCTCGGCCAGCTGCAGCAGCGGGCGCGGGCTGGTCCGGTCGAGCGCGGCGATTGCGCGCAGATGCAGCTGCTGGCGGTCGGGGCCGCTGAGCGTGTCGTAGACGGCGTCCTGGGCCATCTGGTGCCGGAAGGTGTAGCGCCCGCTGTCGGTCTCATGCAGCACGTGCGCGGCCAGCGCGTGGCCCAGCGCGGCGCGGACCCGCTGCTCGCCGATGCCCGCGACCTCGCCGAGCACCTCGGCGGGCGCCGCGACACCCAGAACGGCGGCGGCCTGGGCGAGTCGGGTGGCCGCGATCGGCAGCCCGGCCAGCCGCTCGGCCATGGCGTCGCGCAGCAGCACCGGGACCTCGGCGTTCTCCAGCAGCCGCCGCGCGGTGGCGCCGTCGGCGTGCACCGCGCCCGCCGGGTTGCGCAGCGCCCGCAGGGTCTCCTCGACCACGAACGGGATGCCTGCGGTGCGCTCGTGCAGCTTGGCGGCGAACTCGGCGGACACGCTGTCCTCGTCGAGGATCGCCGAGGCCAGCGACCGCACGCCGTCGGCGTCGAGCGGGGCCAGCCGCATCAGCAGGCTGGTGATGCCCGCGGGCGGGCGGTAGGCGGTGCCCAGCGGCATCCCGCCGGGCACGTCCTCGCGCCGGTAGGTGACCAGGATGGACAGCGTGGGCGGCGGGTCGGCCATGAGGAATCGCAGCAGCTGCCGCGAGCCGTCGTCGGCCCAGTGCAGGTCCTCCACGACCATCAGCACCGGGCCGGTGGCGGCGAGCAGCTCGCGGACGGCCCGGAACAGGCGGTGGCGGTCCGACCGCGGGTCACCGGACGGGGCCGGGGGCTCGGGCAGCAGGTCGGCCAGTTCCGGCAGCAGCGGGGCGAGCGCGCCGGTCACCCGGTTCAGCGCGGGGCGGTGCGCCAGGCGGTCCCCACAGCCCCGCAGAGCCTCCAGCACCGCGCCGTAGGGGAAAGGCTCGCGCAGCGGCTGACAGTGACCAAGAAGCACCCGCAGGGGGCCCAGATCGGCGGTCCTGAGCAACTCCCGGACCAGCCTGCTCTTGCCCACCCCGGCCTCGCCGTCGACCATCACCACGGCGGGCTGCCTGGCCACGGTCTCCCGCAGGGCGTCGAGTTCGTCGCCGCGGCCGACGAGGACCGGGGACGTGGTGCGCACCAGGCTCGCCGTGGACTGCCTCGCGTTCGGCGCCATCCACATCCTCCTGGATCTAGGGGTCACCCGGTCCTAAGGAAACCGGCGGACCTCGGAGCCTAGGCCGTGCGGGAGTGATCCGGAACTCACTTGCCCGCCCCGACGCGAGATTGATCTTCACGGGGGCCCGTCGTGAAAGACGGGTATCCCTACGTACAGATACCCGGATTGATCGCCGCGCGTGTCCGGCTGAAGGTGATCCGAGTGTGGCTGTCGGCTACCTGCCCTGTTCGACAGCCATGACTTGTCGCTGTCGCGGTGTCTCACCGCGCTCGAACCCTGCAGAGTAAGGACAGCCAAGCGATGAAGAAACTCAAGACCCCACTGAAAGCGCTGCTCGTGGGTTCCGCCGTGGGCGGCCTCGTCGCGCTCGCGGTCCCCGCGTTCGCCGCCGAGTCCGCGCAGCCCACCGCCGCGATCCTGAACGCGGGCGCCGCGGGCACCGTGCCGGACCGCTACATCGTCGTGTTCAAGGACGCGGGCATGAGCGCCGCCTCGGTGAACGGGAACGCCAAGGACTTGGCCCGCAAGCACGGCGGCGACGTCAAGTACACCTACGACTCCATCCTGCGCGGCTTCTCCGTGTCCATGAAGGAGAGCCAGGCGCTCGCGCTGGCGAAGAACCCGATGGTGAAGTACGTCGAGCAGGCGGTGTACGCCACGGTCGCCGACACCCAGCAGAACCCGACCTGGGGCCTGGACCGAATCGACCAGCGTGACCTGCCGCTGAACCAGACGTTCAACTACCCGGCCAACCCCGGCCAGGGCGTGCACGTCTACGTGGTCGACTCCGGCCTCAACGCCGCCCACCAGGACTTCACCGGCCGCGTCGCGGCGGGCCGCGACCTCGTCGAGAACGACGCCACCCCGCAGGACTGCCACGGCCACGGCACGCACGTCGCGGGCACGGCCGTCGGTACCACCTATGGCGTGGCCAAGAAGGCGACGCTGCACGCGGTGCGCGTGCTCGACTGCTCGGGCAACGGCAGCAGCGACGCGATCCTCGGCGGCATGAACTGGGTCAAGAACAACGCGATCAAGCCCGCGGTGGTGAACTTCAGCGTCGGCTGCGGGCAGCGCTGCACCGTGCAGAGCTGGGACGACGGCGTCAAGGCGGTGATCGACAGCGGCGTGCAGTGGGTGCAGGCGGCGGGCAACGCCAACGACGACGCCTGCTACTACAGCCCGCAGAGGCTGCCCGCGGCCGTCACCGTCGGCAACAGCAACCAGCAGGACGCCCGCTACACCGGCACCGGGTCGAGCAGCTACGGCTCCTGCCTGGACATCTGGGCGCCCGGCACCGGTGTCATCTCCGCGTCGCACTCCAGCAACTCCGGCACCGCCACGATGACTGGCACGTCCATGGCCTCCCCGCACGTCGCGGGCGTGGCGGCGGTCTACCTCGGCCAGAACACCTCGGCCACCCCGCAGCAGGTGCGCGACGCGCTGGTCACCAACGGCACCAAGGACAAGCTGACCGGCATCAACACCGGGTCGCCGAACGTGCTGCTGTACAGCGGGTTCCTCAACGGACCGATCGACCCGCCGTGCTCGGCGGCGACCAACGGCGACGACGTGTCCATTCCGGACAACAACACCGCGGTCACCTCGTCGGTGACGGTCACGGGCTGCTCCGGTGGCGGCACCACGGCCACCTCGGTCAAGGTCGACATCAACCACACCTACACCGGTGACCTCAAGGTCGAGCTGGTCGGCCCGAGCGGCGCGGCGTTCGTCCTCAAGCAGCCCGGTGGGGCCAGCTCCGCGGACGGCATCCACACCACCTACACGGTGAACACCGGCTCGGAGACGGCCAAGAACGGCTCATGGAAGCTGCGGGTGACCGACGTCTACCGCTACGACGCGGGCAACATCGACACCTGGACCCTGACCTTCTAAGAGTCCTGGTGTGACAACCGAATAGTTCCGCCGCCGGGAGGTGTCCACATCGGACACCTCCCGTCGGCGCGCGTTCGTCACCAGGTCCAGCGGATGCCGACGATGGCGGACTTCTCGTCGTGGGTCAGCAGGTGCACGCTGTGGAAGGCGCCCAGCCGCAACTCGCCATGGTCGATCTCGGGCTGGCGGACGGACTCGCGGCGGAACTGGTGGCACGCCGAGGGCACCGCGTCGGGGTGAAACACCACCTCCAGCAGGTACTCCCTGGCGCACTGGCGCATCGCCCTGGTGAAGTTGGACGAGCGTTCGGTGCCGAACCACTTGACCTCATAGGAGAACGCGGCGGTGTCGCCGACGCGCAGCACCCGGTCGAGCAGGATCTCCGACAGCACGAACCCGCCCGGCTGGTGGACCCGCGCCTTGCCCATCGCGCACCCGTTGGCCGCGGTGATCCTCGGCAGGGCCGCGTCGTTCGGCTCGGCGCGGTGGAGTACGACGCAGGTACGCCGCCAGTCCACCTCGGAGCGGACGACGACGTGCACGAGGGTGCGCTCGTCCAAGCCGTCGCGGTCGACGAAGTGCTGTTCGCGCACGCTCAGGAAGGTCAGGTCACCGGGGGCGGGCTGATCGAGTTCGGCCAGCAGCGGGGCGAGCGCCGAAGCACCGTCCCACAGGAGCTCGTGGGGCTTCGCCGACGAGCGCGACGCCCACCTGCCGCGCGGCTTGCGCGGGCCGAGCAGCGAGATCAGGTAGCCGTTGGGCATCCCGAGCACCTGCTCGATGATCGAGACCGCGCGCAGCGACTCCGGCCGCTCCGGCCTGGTCCGCCCGCGGCGCCAGTAGCTCAGGGTCGACAGGCTGACCCGCACGTCGTGCGCGGACAGCCGCCGCTGCAGCAGTTCCAGACTCATCCCGCTGCGGTCGATGGCGCGCGACAGCGCCATCGGGAAGGACTCCCGGACGCCTGGGGAGGCGACCGGGTCACGGTGCGCTTGCAGTGGGTGCAATGGCCTTCTCGCTTCCGGAAACGAAAGAGCGGCAGGCCCGGGGATTCCCCGGACCCGCCGCCCTTCACTCAATGGTGATGAACTGGATCAGTGACGCCCGGCGCTGCCAAACGCGTAGCCCCACGCGGTGACGGTGAGGGTGTAGGTCGCCGTGCCTGTCTTGCCGTCGGCCGAGGTGGCCTTGATGGTCACCGGGTAGGTGCCCGGCGGCGTGGAGAAGTTCGGCTGGATCCAGACGTTGCTGGTGCCACCCTGGCTCAGCCAAGGCGGGTTGAACGAGACGAACGCCCCGGCCGGGGCACCCGACGAGCTCAGCGTGAGCTGGCCGGTGCCGCCGATCGCGCGCGCGCTGAACTGCGCGAGCTGGCCCTGCTGCACGGTGCCGGAGCTCGGCGACAGGGTCACCGTGACGCCGCTGGGCGGGGTGACGGTCTCGACCGTCAGCGACACGGTGGTCGTGGCGGTCTTGCCCGCGCTGTTGGTGCCGGTGACCGTGATCGTGTACGTGCCCGCCGCGGCGGAGCCGGACACCGACAGGTTCAGCGTGGCCGACGCCCCGGTCTGGATCGACGACGGCGAGACCGACGCGGTCACGCCGCTGGGCGCGCCCGAGGTGGTCAGGCTGATCTGCTCGGCCCCGTTCGAGCCCTGCTTGCTGCTGATCGTCGAGCTGCCACTGGCGCCCTGCTTGACCGTCACCGAGCTCGGCGCCGACCCCAGGGCGAACGGCGTCTGGTTCTGGCCGTTGACCGTCAGGGACACGGTGCCGCTCGCCGTCTTGCCCGCCGCGTTGGTGGCGACGACCTCGACGTTGTAGGTGCCTGCCGGGGTCGACGACGCCGTCTGGATGGTTACCTTGGCGCCCTCGCCTGCCGGAACCTTGGTCGGCTGGAACGTCGCGGTGGCACCGGACGGCAGGCCGGTCGCCGACAGGGTCAGCTCCTCGGCGCCGCCGCTGCCCGCGGTGGTGGTGACGCCCGCGGACGCGCCCGCGCCCTGGTTGACCGTCAGGCTGGACGGGTTCACCGACACCTTGTGGTCACCGGGGTTGGTGACGCCCTTGACGGTCAGCGTCAGCGTGGCCTTGGCGACCTTGCCGCCGGAGTTCGTGGCGTTCAGGTCGATCGAGTACGTGCCGGAGGTGGTCGACGCAGCCGTCTCGACGATCACCTTCGAGCCCTCGCCCGTGTTGACGGTCGCGGGAAGGAAGGTGACGGTCACACCGCTCGGCGCGCCGGAGGCGGTCAGGGTGACCTGCTCGGCGCCACCGCTGCCCGCGACCGTGCTCAGCGCGACCCGGTCGGACGTGCCCGCGTCGACGGTCAGGCTGGACGGGTCGATGGTGACCTTGAAGTCCGGCCCCGGCTGCCCGCCGTCGGTGACGGTCAGGCTGTACTGCGTGTTCGCCGCCTTGCCCGCCGCGTTGGTCGCGGTGAGCGTGATGTTGTGCGTGCCGTTGGCGGCGCTGGTCGACGCGTCGAAGGTGACCTTCGCAGTGGAGCCCGCGGCGACGTCGGTCGGCTGGAACACCGCCTGCACACCAGAGGGCAGCCCGGACGCGGTGAGCTTCAGGTTCTCCGCGCCGCCGCTGCCCGCGACCGTGGTGATGGTCGAGGAGACGTAGTTGCCCGCCTTGACCGAACCACTGGCCGGGCTGACGGAGACTGTGTGGTCGGCGGGGACCGTGGTGCCGACCTCCTGCTTCACCCAGTCGCCCATGTCGTTGTTGAGCCGACCCCAGACCCCGTACCACTTGAAGTCCGCGCGGCTCCACGACGCGACGCCGTAGATCTTGTTGTTGACGATCAGCGGGCCGCCGCTGTCGCCGGGCAGGATGGTCGGGTTGCCGTTGGGGTCACCCGCGCAGATCATCGTGGCCGACTTGAAGCCCGCGCCGACGCCCTGGCACACGCTGTCGCCGTCCACGATCGGCATGTTCGCCTTGGTGAGCGTGACGTCCTTGGTGGTGTCGTTGAAGTCCTTCTTGCCGTAGCCGAAGCTCAGGCCGGTCTTGCCGATGAGGACGTCGCTCGCGTCGGCCGAGGTGGCGTAGGTCGGGAACGCCGCGCCGCCGACCAGGGTGATCGCCTTCTCCAGGGTGACGACGGCGACGTCGTAGCCCTGGTCGAAGTTGACGTACTTCGGGTGCTTCTTATAGGTGACGACCTTGGAGGCCTGGAAGCCCGAGCCGTTGCCGCCGTTGTACAGCTTGAGGTCGTCGAGCCCGTAGACGAAGGTCTTCTCGCCCGCCGCGTCGGCGCAGTGGGCGGCGATCAGGACCTTTGTGGGGGCGACCAGGGTGCCGGTGCAGGTCTGGCCCTCGGGACGGGGGCCACCCGCGCGGATGCCGGGGATGATGCCCGGGAACTCGGTGACCTTGGCCGGGGTGCCGCCATAGTGCTGTGTGCTCGCGTCCGGCAGGTCGGTCGGAACTGTTGCGCCCTCGAAATTCGCCGACGGCAGGTTTGCCGCGGCACCCGTCTCGGCCGCGGACGCGATGGTGGTGCCCAGCGGCACCAGCACCGCGGCCGCGGCCAGTGCGGCCACACCCCAGGACCGTGCTGTTCGTTTCACGATGGTTCCTTTCCGGATCTGGCGAACGCTCGTCTCAGGGCAGGGATGACGGCCATTCGCTCTTCGCCACTTTCGAGTGACGCCCGGTGAGGAACAATCAGGGTCGGTATCCGTAGGGGTACTGGACTTTATGATCCAGCCCGCGACGGCGACGGATAACTATGCTGTCGGCGTGGCCGGACCGATGGACACCACGCCCGCGACCAGTGCCCGGATGAGCAGGCAGCGCTCCCGCGACACGGACACCGAATTGGCGCTGCGGCGGGCATTGCACGCGCTCGGCCTGCGTTATCGGGTCCACCGCAGGCCCCTGCCCGGCGTCCGCCGCGAGGTCGACGTGGTCTTCGTCCGCGCCAGGGTCGCGGTGTTCATCGACGGCTGCTTCTGGCACGGCTGCCCGGACCACGCCACCTGGCCCGCCCGCAACGCCGAGTTCTGGCGGACGAAGATCGAGAACAACCGTTCGCGCGACCGTGACACCGACTTCGTGTTCGCCGCCGCGGGCTGGGCGGTGGTGCGGGTCTGGGAACACGAGGATCCGACCACCGCGGCCACCCGCGTGTCGGACACGGTGGCCGGGCGGCTGGGCCGGCTAACCTGACCGGCGTGGCGCACACCGTGATCGACCTGTTCTCGGGCTGCGGGGGCATGACGGCCGGTTTCACCGCCGCGGGCTTCCGCCCGGTCCTCGCCGTCGAGCACAACCTCCACGCCGCGGCCACCTACGCCGCGAACTTCGGCTTGAGCCACACGGTGTGCGCGGACATCGCGACTGTGTCCGACGTCCCGTCTGCCGACGTGGTCATCGGCGGACCGCCGTGTCAGGGCTTCTCGAACCTGGGCTCCCGCGACGTCGACGACCCGCGGAATCAATTGTGGAAGCAGTATCTGCGGGTCGTGTGCGCCGCGCGGCCAGCGGTGTTCGTGGTCGAGAACGTCGACCGGTTCCTGGCCTCGTCTGAGTTCGCGCTACTGGTCGCGGAAGCGGACCGACTGGGTTACACGTTGAGCAGCGGAACCCTCCTGGCCGCCGACTTCGGCGTACCCCAACGGCGCAAGCGCGCGTTCGTCATCGGCTCTCGGATCGGCCCGATCCCGCTGCCGGTCGGGTCGGTGCCCTGGGTTGGCGTCGGAGACGCTTTCGGCGACCTGCCGGAACGTCCCCCGACGACTCGCCTGCCGCTGTCGACGGTAGAGGTCTTCGGCACGCGGGTGCCTGGGCGCTTCAAGAGCCTGGACCTGCACCTTGGGCGCAACCCGACGGCTCTGTCGCTGGAGCGGTATCGGCACATTCCGCCGGGGGGCGGGCGGTTCGACCTGCCGGACCACCTGCTGCCGCGGTGTTGGCGGGAGAAGAAGACGGGGACGACGGACGTGATGGGCCGGATGCGCTGGGACCAGCCGTCGCTGACCATTCGGACGGAGTTCTACAAGCCGGAGAAGGGGCAGTACCTGCATCCGCGCTGGGACCGGCCGATCACGCATTTGGAGGCGGCCCGGCTGCAGACGTTCCCGGACACGTTCGAATGGTGCGGCAGCAAGATCGAGATAGCCCGCCAGATCGGGAACGCGGTGCCGGTGCGGCTGGCACACGCGCTCGCGACACACGTGCGCGACTACTTGTAGACCTGACTCTGGCTCACCCGTCGCGTGCATCTACCCGCGCAGGGTCAGGTAGCTCGCCAGGGCCGTCAGCGACGGCCCATCAGTGACCTGGCCACCCGCGATGAGCGCAGGAAGGTCAGCGACGGGCACCCATTCGACCCGGCTGGCCTCGGCGTCGTCGTGGTCGGCTTCCAAGTGCACCTTGGTGGCGAGGAACGTCCGGTAGAGCTGGTCACTGATCCCGGTCATCGGGCTGTAGACAACCAGCGGCGTGATCGTTTCGACGCGGTATCCGGTCTCCTCCAGCACCTCGCGACGCGCGGCCGCGGCCGGGTCTTCCCCGTCGTCGGCCCAGCCCGCCGGGATCTCCCAGCCCCAACGGTCGGTCGTGAACCGGTGCCGCCACAGCAGCAACACACGGTCGCCGTCCACCACGACAGCCCCGACCGAGGCCCGGGGAAATCTGATCACGTGGTGCTCGAAACGGGGGCCGCCGGGGATCTCCACGTCGTCGAGGTCGATGGTGACCCACTCGGACGCGAAGACGCGGCGGGTGCCGTGCACTGTCCACTGTGCAGGGTCGTCAGCCACCGACGACCTCCCTCAGACAGGCGTCCAGTTCCCGTGCCCCTGACGGGCCGGACAACCGGACCAGGTCGGCGCGCAGCGCGCGGGCGCGGGCAACGATCGGTGCCACCGTCGCGCCGCGGGCCGACTCAAGGGCGCCGACCGCGACACGGGTCGCCTCCCTGGCCTCGCCGTCGTGCACCAGGCACGTCGCCATGTCGAGCGAGAGCAGGGCACGTCCCTTGGCATCGTGGGGAGCACGCCGGGTGAGTGCGTCTCGTATGGCGGGAGCCGGGCGGGTGGTGTCGCGCAGCGCCAGGTAGACGCTGCCCACCAAGCCGTTCAGCCGTGCGGCATCGAAGAAGTCCGTCCCCACGCCGGGTTCGGTGGCCAGGCCGAGGCAGCGGTGTGCCACGTCGAGGGCACGATGAGCCTGCTGTGCGTCACCGGTCGCCGCTGCCGCGCGAGCTGTGAGCGCGGCGATCCAGGCTTGGCGCCGTGGACTGGACTCGGCCGCGGCGCGCTGTCCGGCCCGCGCCAGCAGTGTCCGTGTCTGGCCGTGGTCGCCCGTGTGGTGGGTGGCTATCGACCGGGTCGCCAGCGCCCAGGCGGCCAGGTCAGGGGTGTCCGCTTCGCGTGCGGCCAACTCGGCGACGTCGAAGTAACTGGCCGCGTCGTGAGGTCGGTCGAGATCGGTCCACAGCGAACCTGCCAGGCCCGTGAGCACACCCATGACGACGGTCGCCCGACGACGTAGCCGTAGAGGCATTGGATCGGCCAGCAGGGCATTGACGTGGCTGATCAGCGCGCTCACGGACGGCCACATATGAGCGGGCGCGGTGTGTGGATAACCCTCGGCGAGCCCGTGGACGGCGTTCTCTAGGTGGTCGAGGGCGACGACGTCAGCGCTGGACCGGGCGAGCGTGGCCGCGAGTGCCCACGGCTGCGGACTGGGCTCGGCGTATGCGGCGATCGCCTGCGGTGCGGCCGGTGTGCTGGTGGGCCGGAATCCGAGTGCCGCGTCGCCTGCGGCGCCGAGCACGTGCCGCAGCGCCGATCGGTAATGCGCTCCAGGCCACCGCACCGCGCCACGCTCCCACCGCGCGACCGCGCGGGCGTCGAGCTCGAACCGCTGGCCGGTGGTGTCCCACAGCAGTGCGTTGACTGCCTCGGCTAGTTCAGCCCGCCCCATATGCGCGCCGGGCACGCGCCGCGACGGGGTGCGTTCTCGTGCGGCGCGCAGTTGCTCGTTGGCCTCGGGCACCTGCCAAGAGTAGCCGGGCAAGCTCGGAGCGTCAGCGCGCCGATCTGCTCCGCAATGCCCCCGGATGCCCCGTGGTCCGCGCTCCCGTGCACCGCCCCGCGCACCGACGCTCAACTGCATGACCGTGCTCGCGATCCTGGGTGCCACCGTCCTAATCGCCGTCGCCGCCGTTGTGGCCGAAGCGGCGGCGGGCCGTTGAGCCACCGCGACATGACCAAGCGATGGGCGTGCACCCCGCCTCCCCATCCCGTGCCCGACCCAGTGCGGGCGCACGTGAGCTGCCCGACGTGCGGCGCGTTCTGTTTCGGTGTGAGCGCTGCTGCCGCGTCGAGCATTCTTGAGCGGCACCGATATTCACTCCACGGCGGCGACACGTGATCGGCCTTGAAGACACCGACGTCGCCACGGCGCTGGCCATGCTCGCCGCCAAGGCGCCGCAGGTCTCGGCGGCGATCGTGCGCGAAGACCTCACCGTCGAACAAGTCGATGCGTTGCTTGCCATCCTCACCCATACCCGCCACCACATGCGCGAGCTGAGGTTCCGCTGGTTCGGTGTGCTGGTCGAACCAGGCAATGCTGAAGACCTGTCCTGAGATATGCGTCGCGTTGCAATGCAACTAGGTGCATATCTAGAGTGGTCGGCATGGCGTTGGAGCACGCGATCCTGGTCTCGCTGACTGAGCGGGCCGGGTCCGGCTATGAGCTGACCCGGCGGTTCGACAAGTCGATCGGGTTCTTCTGGCGGGCCACCCATCAGCAGATCTACCGCGTCCTCAAGCGGATGGATGAGGCCGGGTGGGTCCATGTCGAGCACGTCCCACAGGACGGCAAGCCCGACAAGAAGGTCTACACCGTCACCGAAGAGGGTGCCGCCGAGATCGAGCGCTGGGTCGCCGAGCCGAGCGCGCCCCTGGAACTGCGCGATGAGCTCGCGGTCAAGCTGCGGGCGGCGGCGCACGGGGACCTTGGGGCGATGATCGCCGAGGTTGAGCGGCATCGGGACCACCACGCCGAGCGGCTCGCGCTGTATGAGGCGTTGGAGAGACGCGACTTTCCCGACCCGGACGTGCTGACCGGCCCTGCCCTGCACCAGTTCCTTGTCCTGCGTGGCGGCGTGAGTGCCGAGCGGGGGTTCGTCGCGTGGTGCGACGAGGTCTCGGCGGCCCTGCGGCGAGAGAAAGGCGATTCCTGATGAGCGAGTACCCCACCTTGTTGTCCCCGCTGGACCTCGGGTTCACCACGCTGCGCAACCGGGTCGTGATGGGCTCGATGCACACCGGCCTTGAGGACCGGGCCGCCGACATCCCCAAGCTGGCCGAGTACTTCGCCGAGCGGGCGCGGGGTGGGGTCGGCCTGATCATCACCGGCGGCTACGCGCCCAACCGGACCGGGTGGCTCAAGCCGTTCGCCTCCAAGCTGACCACCGACGCTGAGGCGCGCGCGCACCGCGAGGTCACCGACGCCGTGCACGCCGCCGGGGGCAAGATCGCGTTGCAGATCCTGCACGCCGGACGCTATGCATATCACCCGTTCAGCGCGTCCGCGTCGGCCATCAAGGCGCCGATCAACCCGTTTCGGCCGCGGGCGCTGTCCGACCGCGGGGTGCGCGCGCAGATCAGTGCCTTCGTGCGGTGTGCGGTGCTGGCCAAGGCGGCGGGCTATGACGGTGTCGAGATCATGGGGTCCGAGGGGTACTTCATCAACCAGTTCCTCGCGCCGCGCACGAACAAGCGCACTGACCAGTGGGGTGGGTCGCGGGAGAACCGGCGCAGGCTCGCGGTCGAGATCGTGCGGCGCACGCGGGAGGCGGTCGGGACCGACTTCATCATCGTCTACCGGCTGTCGATGGCCGAGTTCGTCGAGGACGGCCAGACCTGGGACGAGATCGTCACCCTGGGCAAGGAGATCGAGGCGGCGGGCGCCACGATCATCAACACCGGCATCGGCTGGCACGAGGCCCGGGTGCCCACCATCGTCACCTCCGTGCCGCGCGCGGCGTTCACCTCGGTCACCGCGCGGTTCAGGCCGCATGTGTCGATCCCGGTGGTGACGTCGAACCGGATCAACATGCCGCAGGTGGCCGAGGAGGTCCTCAGCCGCGGCGACGCGGACCTGGTGTCGATGGCCCGGCCGATGCTGGCCGACCCGGACTGGGTGGTCAAGGCCGAGCAGGGCCGGGCCGACGAGATCAACACGTGCATCGCCTGCAACCAGGCGTGCCTGGACCACGTGTTCCAGAACCGCAAGGCCTCGTGCATGGTCAACCCGCGGGCGGCGCGGGAGACCGAACTGGTGCTGCTGCCGACCCGCAAGGCCAAGCGGGTCGCGGTGGTCGGTGCCGGTCCGGCAGGCCTGTCCGCGGCGGTGACGCTGGCCCAGCGCGGGCACGCCGTCGAGTTGTTCGAGGCGCGTTCCGAGATCGGCGGGCAGTTCGACATCGCCAGGAGGATCCCGGGCAAGGAGGAGTTCGACGAGACGATCCGCTACTACTCGCGGCAGCTCGCGGTAACCGGTGTGACTGTCCACTTGGGAGCACGGGTCGGCGCCGCCGAGCTGTCCGGGTATGACGAGGTCGTGCTCGCCACCGGGGTCGCGCCGCGCCTGCCGTCGATCCCGGGTATCGACCACGCGAAGGTTTTGTCCTATGTGGACGTCGTGCGGCACGGCAAGCCGGTGGGTGCGAAGGTGGCGGTCATCGGCGCGGGCGGTATCGGCGTCGACGTCAGCGAGTTCCTGACCCACACCGAGTCGCCCGCCCTCGACCTCACCGCCTGGCGAGCGGAGTGGGGCGTCGACGCGGAGAACGGGCTGACCAAGCCCCAGCCGGAGGCGTCGCCTCGACAGGTCTTCCTCTTGCAGCGCAAGGAAGGCCGCATCGGCGCAGGCCTGGGCAAGACGACCGGCTGGGTCCACCGCGCGGCCCTGAAGTCCAAGCGGGTGGAGCAGATCCCCGGCGTGAACTACGAGCGCATCGACGACGCTGGCCTGCACATCACCTTCGGCAAGAACCGCGAGCGCGCCCGGGTGCTCGACGTGGACAACGTCGTCATCTGCGCGGGCCAGGAACCCGTCCGCGACCTGGCCGACGACCTGCGCGCGGCGGGCGTCCCGATCCACCTCATCGGCGGCGCCGACGTCGCGGCCGAACTCGACGCCAAGCGCGCCATCGATCAGGGAACCCGGCTGGCGATGACCCTGTGAGTGTCTCGGTGTAACAGTCGGCGACCGCCGAACTGCCCCCTCCAGTGCCGCACAACACATCCATGACCCGGGCGCGTCACCCGGGAGTCGGCCTGCAGGACCCGGCCCACGCGGTCGGCTATCTGCTCAAGGAACGCGTCGGCAACCTCGACGAACTGGTCGGTTCCCTGCGCCGGTGGCGGCGGGCGAAGTGGTGATCGATCCGCACCTGATCAGCGCCCTGATGCCGCACCGACCACCCGCTCGACGCGCTGAGCCCGCACGAGCGCAGGATCCTGGCCCTGGTCGCCGAGGGACGGTTCAACCTGGGCATCGCCGAACAGATGACGTGCCAGGTGGGAACCGTGGAGAAGCACCTGAGCGCGATCACGTCGAAGCTCGGCCCCTCCTCGATCGACCCGCCCCAGCGGCGCGGCGTGAACGTGCGGGTCCTGGCCGCGCAGGCGTTCCTGCGCGGGTCGCACCGGTGAGTTGCCGGTTCGCGAAAGACCCCACATCCTGAGGGTCCATGCCGACCGAACCGGAGCCCGCCATGTCCGAAGTCGACGACTTCCTCGACGAGATGCTGTCCAAGCAGGTCGCGGCGGAGCGCGCGATCCACGAAGGCGATGTCGAGCCGCGCCTGGCGATCTGGTCCCGGAACGACCCGGTGACGCTGTTCGGGGCGGCGGTTCCCGTGCGGTCCGGCTGGCCGGAGGTGAGCCGGACCTTCCACTGGGTCGCCTCCCGCTTCTCCGAGTCGGTCGACTACCGGTTCGAGGTCGTGGCGGCCGGGGCCAGCGGCGATCTGGCCTACACGATCGGGTTCGAACACAACACCGTCCGCGTCAACGGCGAGATGACGACCTACACGCTGCGCGCGACCCACGTCTACCGCCGCGAGGACGGTGAGTGGCGGATCGTGCACCGACACGGGGACCCGGTCCCGGAGGATCAGGAGCCCCGGGTGAACCCGTAGCCGCCGTCGACCTCGCGCACGCGCTTGTGTGGGAACCGGCGCTCGACGTAGTCCTTGGCAGGGGTGCCGGGCATCACGTAAACCGGTTCCACCTTGTCCTGCAAGGGTTTCAGCACCGTGTCCATGAACGCCTTGCGATCGTCCAGATAGGGGCCGAGCACGTCCTCGCCCGCCGGGCAGACGGCCATGCAGTACGCCGCCTTGTAATTCGGCTTGAACGCCAGGCTCTGCCACATCGACGCGTTCTCCGCGTCGGTCACCCGGTCGCGGAAGTCGTCGGCGTCGGTGCTGTCGGCCACGGTCTGCGCCCAGTCGGTGAACCCGCTCATGAACTCCCGATAGTTGTGCGTCGAGCAGGCGAGGAAGTCGAACTCGCCGGTCTTCTTGATCGCGCCGACCGGGCACGCCGCCACGCACAGCTTGCACTCGAAGCAGGGGTTGTAGTCCAGCGGCGCCCCATACTCGGTCACCTCGGCGTCGACCAGCAGCGTCGCCAGCAGGACGAAGTTGCCGAAGCGCGGGTGGATCACGTTGCGGTGCACGCCCATCGCGCCCAGCCCGGCGGCGACGGCGACGGTCTTGTGCGCCACCACCCAGATCCGGCCCGGGTAGTTGTCCATCTCCATCGGAAACGTGGCGGACGGATTCAGCGCGCGATACCCCGCGTCCTGGAGCCCGCGCACCACGTCGTGCCCGATCTCGTTGGCGATCTCCCCGCTGCGATGGAACTCCTGATTCGCCACACTGCGCGCGGGCGTGCGGACGTTCTCGCGGTTCATTCGCACGACCAGCGAGACCAGCGTCTTCGTGCTGGGGAGCGCGGCCAGGACATGCGGACGCTCGCCCGCGAGGTCGGGGTGGTCGAGGCTGACCGCGGCCACATCGTCGGCCCCAGCCGCGAGGCACAGCTCACGCAACCACGCTGCGTCGATCGGGCCAGGTGGTTCGACGCGCGGGCGGTCCAGCACGGCCCGCACGCTCGGGTGGCGCGACACCTTGTCCGGCAAAGCCACGGCTCCTCCAGCAGTCAGTTGGATTCTCCAACTCATCGTGTCAGCGGAGTAGGTTGGAAATCAAGACCCAGCAGGTAGGATGTCGGTTGTGCCACCAAGAGCCTGCTCGATCGCCAATGCCCTGCAGGTCATCGGCGAACGCTGGAGCCTGCTCGCCCTACGCGAGATCTTCTTCGGCGTCCGCCGCTTCGACCAGATCGCCACCAACACCGGCGCCAGCCGCGACATCCTCGCCACCCGCCTGCGCACCCTGGTCGAGGCGGGTCTGCTGGAGAAGCAGCGGTACAACGCCCATCCGCCCCGGTATGAGTACGTCCTCACCGACGTGGGCATGGCCCTGCACACGGTCCTGCTGACCCTCATGTCATGGGGCGATCACCATGTCACCCAAGGCGAACCACCCACGGTCTGGCGCCACTCCTGCGGTGCAGAGCTGACTCCACGAACCGTCTGCGCGTCCTGCGGCGACGAGGTCCACGCGCCTGACCTGACCCTCGTCCGCGCCGACGGGCTCGGCACGGACGAGTGACCAAGCAGGGGCCCGACGACGTGGATCAACGGCTGTAACGCGAGAACCCCGCATACACGTGCTGCGTACGCGGCGTTCTCCGGCGTAGTGCGTCGGCTGCGGTTGAGACGGACCTTCGGGGGCACCAGTTCGCGCGCGTCGTCCGCCGAATGCGCTGACGTCTGCACGGCGTTGGCGGGTGACCCGGCCCGCGAAGGAGTCATCGACAAGGTTCAGCGATGCGAGCTGCTCGCCGTGGCCCTCGGCCGGATTGTGAGGTCGCACGTCTGGCAGTGGGGGCAGCGTCTGGCCCGAGCAGGTGTTCCCCGTGATCTCGAACGCCGCCGCGTCGTTGCCAGAGATCGACGCGGCGCCGAAGGTCGTGGGCAGCGTCCCGGTCGCCTCGACCGTGACCTTCCGGGGGTGCCCCGACCGTCGCCGTTCCCACGTCGGGACTGACCACCTTGACCACACCCGCCACACAGGCGGCCTGACCTGTCACCCGTTCGTGCAGCAGTCCCATCCACCAGGACGCTGGACTGGATGACTCCCTCGCGTTTGCCGTAGCCGGATAACACCCAATCCGGGGGTACTTCCACACGAAAGTAGTAACAATGTCCTCCGCTGGGCGACGGACTCAGATGTCCCCGCACCAAGCAGGAGGCAGTCCCATGAGGCGTAGCCGGTGTGCCAGGGCCGCGGTCCTGGCGATGGTCCTACCCATCTCGCTGGTCACCTCCGGTGGTGAGGCGGTCGCCGCGCCCACCTTGGGGGCCGAACCGCTGACCCCGGCGGACCGGGTGACAGCGGACAAATCCCCGACCAGCAGGCTCGCCAAGACCGACGCCTCGCTGCTCGGGCGGACCGATGCCATGCTCATCCCCGTAGTCATCAAACTCGACTACGACTCGCTGGCAACCTACGCGGGTGGGCGCCGCGGCCTCGAGGCCACCAGCCCCTCGGTGACCGGCAAGAAGCTGAAGGACAAGACCGCGGCGCAGCAGAAGTACGAGGCGTTCGCCGCGGGCCAGGAGCAGGCGTTCAAGGCCGAACTGGCCACGCGGGCGCCGCAGGCCGCGGTCGGGACCTCGCTGCGGGTGGTGTACGGCGGCGTGTCCGCCCGGGTGCCCGCGAACAAGATCAGCGACATCCTCGCGATCCCGAACGTCGTCGCCGTGCAAGCCGACGACCCCAACCACCTCCTCACCGACTCCAGCCCGGACTTCATCGGCGCCCCCTCCAGCTACAACCGGCTTGGTACGACGGCGGGTGCGGGCACGGGCGTCCTCTACGGCAATCTGGACTCGGGCGTCTGGCCCGAACACCCGTCCTTCGCCGACCTGGGCAATCTCGCCGCGCCGCCGGGGCCCGCGCGGGTGTGCGACTACGGCGACAACCCGTTGACCCCGGCCAACGACCCGTTCGCTTGCCAGCGCAAGCTGGTCGGCGGCGCCGCCTTCACCCAGACCTACGACCTGGTCCTGGGCGACGACGTGTTCGCGGGCACCGCCCGCGACAGCAACGGCCACGGCACGCACACCGCGTCGACGTCGGCGGGCAACATCGTCAACAATGTGTCCGTCCTCGGGCGGGCGCAAGCCCCGATCCACGGTATCGCGCCCGGCGCGTGGGTGATGGAGTACAAGGTCTGCGGCCCCCAGGGCTGCTTCCCGTCCGACACCACCGCCGCGGTCGGCCAGGCCATCTTGGACGGCGTCGACGTGATCAACTACTCGATCTCCGGCGGCGAGGACCCGTTCACCGACCCCACCGAACTGGCCTTCCTCGACGCCTACGCCGCGGGCCTGTTCGTCGCCGCGTCGGCGGGCAACTCCGGACCCGCCGCGGGCACGTCCAACCACCTGTCGCCGTGGGTGACCACGGTCGCGGCGTCGACCCAGCGGCGCGAGTTCGCGAGCACGCTGACCATCACCGCGGACAACGGCGACACCTTCACCGCCGACGGCGCGAGCATCACCCCCGGTGCGGGCCCGGCCCAGATCGTGCTCGCCTCCGCGGCGCCGTACTCCAACGCTCTGTGCACCACGCCCGCGCCCGCGGGCCTCTTCACGGGCAAGATCGTCGCGTGCCAGCGCGGCCCCGGCCGGGTGGCCAAGGGCTTCAACGTCCTGCAGGGCGGCGCGGCAGGCATGGTCCTCTTCAACCCGAGCCGGGCCGATGCCCTGACCGACACGCACTGGCTGCCTGCGGTGCACCTCCCCGACGGCACCTCGATGCTGGCGTTCCTCGGCTCGCACACGGGCGAGACCGCCCGGTTCACCGCGGGCCAGTCGCGCTCGGGCCAGGGCGACGTCATGGCCGCCTTCTCCTCGCGCGGCCCCGGCGGGAACTTCATCAAGCCCGACGTGACCGCGCCCGGCGTGCAGATCCTCGCGGGCGACACCCCGATCGTGGAATCGGTTGCCAGCGGCCCGGGCGGTGAGCTCTTCCAGGCCATTGCAGGCACGTCGATGTCCAGCCCGCACACCGCGGGCGCGGCGATCCTGCTCAAGGCGATCAACCCCGGCTGGACCCCGGGGCAGATCAAGTCGGGCCTGATGTCCACGGCGACCACAGCGGTGGTCAAGGAGGACCGGTCGACCCCAGCCGACCCGTTCGACATGGGTTCGGGCCGTATCGACCTGCGGCAGGCGTGGGCGCCCGGTATCACCTTCGACGAGACCGCGGCCAACATGGCGCTGCTGGCCAATGACCCGGTCAACGCAGTGCACCTGAACGTGCCGTCGGTCAACACGAACGTCATGCCGGGCAGGCTGACCACAGTCCGCACGGCGAAGAACGTCAGCGGGCTCAAGCAGAAATACACCGTCTCGACCACCGCCCCGGCGGGAGCGAAGATCACGGTGCTGCCGAAGAAGTTCAGCCTCGACCCGGGCCAGTCGGCGCAGTTGTCGATCACCATCGAGTCACAGGCGCCCGCCGCGCAGTTCTTCGGGCAGATCCGGCTGGTGCCGGATAGCCCGCAGTTCCCAGCGCTGCACCTGCCGGTGGCGTTCAAGACCGGCCAGTCCCACGTGACGCTGGCCAGCGAGTGCGCTCCCACGCAGATCGCGGTCAACGCGACAAGCACGTGCACGGTGACCGCGACGAACACCTCGTTCACCGACACGACCGTTGACCTGACGACGAGGCTGTCCAACCAGCTCAAGGTCGTGAGCGCCAGCAACGCCACGGTGGTCGACAAGCGCACGGTGCACAAGACCGGGGTGACGGTCGCGGGCGCCTTGCCGGGTGTCCCGTCGGTCGACGCGGGTGAGCTGTTCGGCTACATCCCGCTGACCGCCTTCGGCGTCACACCGGTCCCGATCGGCGACGAGGAGATCATCAACTTCAACGTTCCGGCGTTCGTCTACAACGGGGTGACCTACAGCCGGGTCGGCGTCGACTCCAACGGGTACCTCGTCGTGGGCGGTGGGACGGCCGACGACAACAACTGCTGCTCGCTGCCCACGGGTCCGAGCCCCGCGCGGCCGAACAACATCCTCGCGCCGTTCTGGACCGACCTCGACGGCACGGGCGCCCCCGGCGTCTATGCGGCCGTGCTCACCGACGGGGTGAACAGCTGGCTGGTGTTCGAGTACCGGGTGAACGTCTTCGGCACCACGTCCGGGCGGACGTTCCAGGTGTGGATCGGCGTGAACGGCACGCAGGACATCACGTTCGCCTACAACCCGGCCGCCCTGCCCGCCGACCCGGGCCAGCCGTTCCTGGTCGGCGCCGAGAACGAGTTCGGCGGCGGCGACATCGCCGCGGTGCTGCCCACCGACGACCTGCGGGTGACCAGCACCGTGCCGGTTCCGGGGGCGTCGGTGTCCTACACGGTGACCGTCGTGGGCACCGAGCCCGGTGCCGGGAGGGTGACCACCGAGATGACCGGGGCGGGTCTGCCCGGCACCACCGTGGTGACCAGCGTGGTGGCGATCGAGTAGGAGAACCGGTGGGAGCGCGGGGCCCGGCGGTGAGTTCGCCGGGCCCCACTCCCGCTGAAAGTCAGTAGCCGACGTTTGGCAGCGCCTCCTGGCCACGTCGGTCGCGAAGCTGGTGCCTCGTCGTTCACCGAGGAGGTGCGCAAGACGCCGTTGACGGCCACGCCGTACTCACTGCGGCACGCCGCTGTGTCGACGTGGCTAGCCGGGGAGTGGACCCGGCCCAGGTGGCGAAGTGGGCCGGACACTCACTTGAGGTGCTGCGTCAGGTTTACGCGAAGTCCTTGCACGGCAGGGAGAACGCCGCGCGCGACGTCACCACGTATTCGCCACGAACACCCGTAGACGGCCCGACATGGCCGGACGCAGCCGGACAAGACAAGATCAAGCCCTGACCGGCTTTACGCTGGTCAGGGCTTGATTTCACCCGGCGAAAGGTGGTGCCCCCGGCAGGATTCGAACCTGCGACACACGGTTTAGGAAACCGATGCTCTATCCCCTGAGCTACGAGGGCGTGCGCCGGACACGATACCCGGTGCCGCTCACCGTCCTCTCCGCCACCTAGGGGTGGTCCCGGATGTCCCGATCAAGGCTGGGCGGCAGGATGGCGCCAGACGGAGGGGAGAGGTCAGTGGCTGACCGGAGGCTGGAGATCGACCGCATCTCCAAGCGGTATGGGGACGTCGTGGCGCTGCGGGAGATGACGTTCGACGTGCGGGCGGGGGAGTTGTTCGGGTTCGTCGGGAGCAACGGCGCGGGCAAGACGACCACTATGCGGATCGCGCTGGGGGTTTTGGCGGCGGACGCGGGGGAGGTTCGGTGGGATGGGCGGCCGGTGACCCTGCGGACGCGGCGGCATATCGGGTACATGCCGGAGGAGCGGGGGCTCTATCCGAAGATGAAGGTGGGCGAGCAGCTGATCTACCTGGCTCGGCTGCACGGGCTGTCGGCCGTGGCCGCCGAGCGGGCGATGGGGGAGTGGACCGAGCGCCTTGGGGTGGGTGGGCGGGTGGGGGATGAGGTGCAGAAGCTGAGCCTTGGCAACCAGCAGCGGGTCCAGCTGGCCGCCGCCCTTGTGCACAACCCGACCATTCTGGTGCTCGACGAGCCGTTCTCCGGGCTTGACCCGGTGGCGGTGGACGTCATGAGCAAGGTGTTGAAGGACAAGGCTTCCGACGGGGTGCCGGTGGTGTTCTCCAGCCACCAGCTCGACCTGGTCGAGCGGTTGTGCGACCGGGTCGGGATCGTCCGCAGTGGACAGATGGTGGCGTGCGACCGGGTCGACGCGTTGCGCGACACCGGGGCTGTTCGCCTGGTGGTCGACGTGCCGCAGGCGCGCAATGGGTGGGCCGATGGGCTCGCCGGGGTGACGGTCAAGGAACGGGCGGGGACCAAGACCGTCCTCGAACTCGCCGATGGCGCCGACGATCAGGCCGTGTTGCGGGCCGCGTTGGCCACGGGGCCGGTGGCTGAGTTCAGCAGGCGGCGGCCGTCGTTGGCCGAGCTGTTCCGCAGTGTCGTGTCCGAGGGGGTGGCGGCGTGACCGAGGACGTGCACCTTGGCAACTGGGCCGCGGTGGGGCTGGTCGCCGAGCGGGAGGTCCGCACCCGGCTGCGGTCCAAGGCGTTCATCATCACGACGGTGGCCACGCTGGTCCTACTCGTGGGGTTCGCGCTGGTCATGAAGCTGGTGGGCGGTGGCGCGGACGCCACGGTCGGGTTCACCGGGGGCGCCACCCAGCTGGAGGCGCCGCTCAAGGCGACCGCGGAGAGCATCGGGCAGAACATCGACACCAGGTCCGTGCCCGACGAGGCGGCGGCGCGCAAGCAGGTCGAGGACCAGTCGCTCGACGCGCTGATTGTCGGGGACGGGTCGAAGATCGTCGTGGTGGTCAAGAAGGACATCGACGATTCGCTGCGCAACGTGGTCAACGTGCTGGCCGGCCAGTTGGCCCTCAACCAGCAGATCGTGGACCTCGGCGGCGACCCGGCCAGGGTGGCCGAGACCGTCGCGGCGGCCAAGGCCGAGGTGCGGCCGATGGAGCCGCCGTTCGACTACAACGGCCAGCAGCTCGTGATCGGCATGATCGCGGGCGTGCTGATCTACATGTCGCTGTTGATCAACGGGCAGTCCGTGGCCCAGGGCGTCGTGGAGGAGAAGTCCAGCCGGGTCGTCGAACTGCTGCTCGCGACCATCCGGCCGTGGCAGCTCATGGCGGGCAAGGTGCTCGGCATCGGTGTGGTCGGCCTGATCCAGATGATCGCCATCGGCGGGGTCGGCGTCGCCGCGGCGCTCGCGTTGGGCGTGCTGACGATCTCCGTCGGCGCCGCCGTCGGCACGGTCGTGTGGCTGGTGGTGTGGTTCCTGCTCGGCTTCATCGCGTACTCGCTGGTCTTCGCCGCGCTCGCGGCGCTGGTGTCGCGGCAGGAGGACGTCGCCGGGGTCATCACGCCGCCGCTGATGTTCGTCATCCTTGGCTATGTGATGGGCATCTCGGTGCTGCCATACGACCCGGGCAACAAGCTGATCGAGATCCTGTCGATCACCCCGCTGTTCGCCCCGACGCTGATGCCGATGCGCCTGGCCATGGGCGGTGTTCCCGCGTGGGAGGCGGCGTTGTCGGTCGCGCTCGTGGTGGCGCTGATCCCGGCGCTGGTCTGGCTGTCGGGCCGGGTCTACCGCAACGCGGTGATGCGCAGCGGCGGGAAGGTGAAGCTGAGGGAGGCTCTGCGGTCGTGAGCACCGAGGGTGCGCACGTCACCCGGTAGAGTCACGCGATGCCGAATCGGGGAGGCATTGTGATCAAGGTACTGGTCGCGGACGACGAGGATCTCGTCCGTTCGGGTCTGCGGGCGATCCTGGCCAGCGCGGGCGACATCGAGGTGGTCGCCGAGTGCGACGACGGCGGGTACGTCGTCGACCTGGTCCGCCTGCACCGCCCGCACGTCGTGCTGCTCGACGTCCGCATGCACCAGACCACCGGCATCGAGGCGCTGCGCCGGGTGATCCAGCTGCCCGACCCGCCCGCCGTGGCGATGCTGACCACCTTCGACGTCGACGAGTACGTGCGGGAGGCGCTGCGGATCGGCGCCAACGGCTTCCTGCTCAAGGACACCGAGCCCACGCAGCTGGTGGCCGCCGTGCGCGACCTGGCGCGCGGCGGCGCCGTGCTCGACCCCAACGTCGCCGCCAGGGTCATCGCGGCCCTGGCCGACGGGCAGCGCGCCGCCGAGCCCGCGCGCAAGCTGCTCGCGGCGCTGTCCGCGCGTGAGATCGAGGTCGTCACCCTGATCGGCAAGGGCATGTCCAACGCCGAGATCGGCGCGACGCTGCACCTGTCGGAGGCGACGGTGAAGGGCTACGTGTCGGCGGTGCTGGGCAAGATCGGCGCCAGCAACCGGGTCCAGGCGGCACTGGTCGCCTATCGCGGTGGCCTCATCGGCTAGTGCACTAGTTCGAATACTGACCCGGTGAGGACCGCCGGCTATGCGCCGGGTCCGGGGGCGTGCACTTCGACCCGGTTGCGGCCGTGCCGCTTCGCCCGGTAGAGCGCCACGTCGGCGTGGGCGAACAGCTTCTCCAGCGTGTCGGAGCCCGACGCCACCCCCACGCTGACCGTCGGGCGGCGGGTGTTGCCGAGCACCGCCGACCAGTCGTGTCGGTCGACCGAGATGCGGATGCGCTCGGCCACCGCGACGCCGACCGGTGAGGTCATCCCCGTGGAGTGGTCCAGCGGCGCCTCGGTCAACAGCACGACGAACTCGTCGCCCGCCCAGCGCGCCACCACGTCGCCGACACGGCACTCGGCGCGCAGGAGTTGGGCGATCTCGCGCAGGGCCGCGTCGCCCGCGGCGTGGCCCGCGGCGTCGTTGACGCCCTTGAACCAGTCGACGTCGATCAGCACGAGCCAGGGCACCCGGCCATTGGCGGCGGCGCGGTCGAGGGTCTCCGGGGCGATGCGCTCCAGACCGAGGCGGTTGGCCAGTCCGGTCAGCGGGTCGCGTTCGGCGGCCTCGCGGGCGGCCAGCGCCTGGTGGCGGGCGCGCACGGCGAGCCTGCGCTGCTCCAACGCCTGGCCAAGGCCCTCCTGGACGGTCTCCAGCGCGGTCTGGCGGGCGGTGATGTTGCGCCGCAGGGCCTCGGCCTCACCCTGCGCGTCACCGTTGTCGCGACAGATGTCGGCGAGGTCCTGGGAGTAGCGCTGGAGCAGCGCGATGTCGTTGATCCACTCCGCTTCCTTGACCGCGATCCGCGCGTGGTGGGTGGCGTCGTCGAGCTGGTGCTGTTTGCGCCGGACAAGCGCGATCACCCAGTTGCCCACCGAGTTCACCCAGCGGTTGCCCATCGGCTCGGCGACCGCGAGGGCGGTGCGCGCGGTCGCCTCGGCGCGCTCCAGTTCGCCGATGCCCGCCAGCGACGCGCCGTAGGCGGACAGGAGAGCGAGGTGGATGCGGCCCTCCTTGACCAGGGCGAGGCCTTCCTCGAGCAGCGGGATCGCCGAGCGGAAGGTCGCCTCGGCCTGGGCGGGTGGCTGTTCGCACGCGCGGAAGTTGAGCGTGCCCGCGAGCCCTTGCAGACAGTGGGCCAGGATCTCCACGTCGTCACCCGTCCGGGCGACCTCGACCGCGATCCGGCTGATCTCCAGCGACGCGCGCCGGTGGCCGATCCCTTCGAGCAGGTAGCCGAGCCTGCCCAGGGTGTCGGCGGCGAAGGACCCGCGTGGCTGCTCGGCGTCGATGTCGCTCCAGCCCTCGGCGGCCAGCTCCAGTGCCAGCGGGATGCGCCGCAGCCGCCACGCGGCCACCGCCCGCCGGGTCAGGATGGCCGCGCGCGTCCACGGGTCCAGACCCGGCGGGACCTTGGACAGCAGTTGGTCGAACAGCGTGTTCGCCTCGTCGTTGCGGCCCGCGTCGAGCAGCAGCCGCACCTCGCGGTCCGCGCTGAGCGCCTCGGTCGCCCCGACCCCATCCAGCTCTACGCCGTCCACACCGTTCCCGGATCGTCCTTGATCATGGCCCACGACACTGCCGCCGCAGGCTACAAGGCCCGGCCGGGGTGACCCGTTCGGAGTATTGGTCAGGCTTGGACGGTCGTTTCTGGGGGCAGCCCAGGTGGCCCGCCTGATCGCGGACTTGCAATGGGATCCGTTTTCATTACGGTGCTCGCCAGGGTAGCCTCGGCCGGGTCAAGGTGGAAACCGTTGTCGATAGGAGGTCCTGTGTCGACCACTCGGCTGGTGCTTGTCTGCGGGCCGCGCCACGAGTCCACCCGGATGCTCTCCACCCAGCTGATGACCGGCCTGCCCGCTACCGTCGTCGTCCACCACGACCTGCGCCGCGTCGCCGACGGCGTGGTCCGCAGGCGGTTGCGGCTCGGCCGCGCGGACACCACGACGACCATCGAACTCGCCCACGGCTGCGTGGCCCGCGCCCTCCGCGAGGACCTGCTTCCGTTGCTGCGCGCGCTGTGCGCCGACCCGCGGGTAGAGCGGATCGTGCTGCACCTCGACCCGATCGTGGAGCCGGCGCCGGTGTGCTGGGCGCTGGGGAACGTGCTGGTCGGCGCGGCCACGATCCTGGACGTCGCCGACATCGAGGCCGTGATCGCCGCGGTGGACCCGGCCACGTGGCTGGAGGACGCCACCAGCGACGTGCCGATCAGCGAGTGCGGGTACGGCGTGATGGGCGACGGCCCGACGCTGGCGCAGGTCGTGGTCGGCCAGGTCGGGTTCGCCGACGCGGTCGTGCTGACCACGGCGGCCGAGACGTGGCCTGCCGCCCAGGTGAACGCCGTCCTCGACCGCCTCGCCCCAGGCGCGGCGCGGGTCGTGCTTGGCGGCGTGGAGCCGCTGCCCCTGCTCGCCGCGATCCCGGACAACGCCCGACGCGGTCAGATGAATCCGACCGCGCTGATCCCACCGTTCGCGGTCAGGGGGCCTGTGTTGTTTTGTCCGGGGAGTCTCGCCATTGGGTGAAGGGGCGGTCGAGCGACCACTTTCCGTTGTAAGTGAGGATTCGGTGGGCGCAGTGCTCGGGGTTTGACAGTGACTCGAAGAGGTCGATGCTCCACGAGAACATTCGCCTGCACAGCAGCCGCATGGTCAGGCCATGGGTGACCACCAGGGCCGTGTCCGGGTGGGTCGGGTCGTTCTCGACGCGCTGTTCCAGTTCGTTGAGGAAGCTCGCCACCCTGTCGTCGACGTCCGCGCCGGACTCGCCGTGGGCCAGGCGGTAGAAGAAGTGGCCGAACTCGTGGCGCTTCTGTTTCTGGATCTCCTGGTCGACCGGGTCCTGCAGGTTCCCCCAGTCCTGCTCCCGCAGGCGGGGCTCCGGCACGTGCCGCTCGACGACCCCGTCCAGCCCGAGCAGCTGGAACGTTCGAGAAGTCCGCACGTACGGGCTCACGTAGGCCGCCACCGGCTCGGTGAGCAGAGCGCGCAGCCGGGTGCCCTCGGCTCTGGCCTGCTCCTCGCCGCGTGGGGTCAAAGGGAGGGCGTGGTCGGGGATGCGGCAATAGGCCAACTCGTCGATGTTGCCGAGGCTCTCGGCGTGCCGCAGCAGGATGATCCGCACGCGCCTATGGTGCCCGACCCAATACAGTGCGAGGGCCTACTCGACTGGAGTGTCACAAGTGATCAAGTACATCGCCGTCTATCGGCAGCCCGACGACGCGGCGGATTTCGATGACAAGTACTTCGGCAGCCACCTGCCGCTGGTCGACAAAACCCCTGGACTGGTGCGGCAGGAGATCGCCAAGGTCAAACGGGTCTACGTGCCGGGCTTCCTCGGCGACACCGAGCCGTACCTGGTGGCCGAGCTGTACTTCGAGTCCGAGGCGGCCATGAAGGCGGCCTTCAAATCACCCGAATGGCAGGCGTCGGGGGCCAACCTGGGCGAGATCGGCGGGATGGACCTGGTGGCGATGTTCTCCGCCGAGATCGAGGAGACCGGGATCGAGGAGACAGCGTGAGCGAGCTCGCGAGCGAACCATCGACGCAGCCCGCCGTCCCGAGGATTGTCGCCGTCGTCGGGGGCGGCACGATGGGCGCGGGCATCGTGCACATCTTCCTCAACGCGGGCAGTCGGGTCGTACTCGCCGAGGCCGACGCCGAGCGGGCCGCGACGGGCGTGCGCAATGTCGAGGCGTCGCTGCGCAAGGCCGAGGAGCGCGGCAAACTGGCCCAGTCCGCCGACGCGCTGCTGGCCAACCTGTCCACTGTGGACAAGTTGACCGACCTGCCGCCGGACACCGCGCTGGCCGTGGAGGCGGTGCCGGAGAACCTGGACCTCAAGCGGGCCGTGCTCGGCCAGATCGCCGACACCTGCCCCGAGGCCGTCCTCGCGTCGAACACCTCGTCGCTGTCGATCACCGAGTTGGCCGCCGGGCTGCCCGGCGACCGGGTGATCGGGATGCACTTCTTCAACCCCGTCCCCGTCCAGGCCCTGGTCGAGCTGGTCCACCACGCGGGCGTGTCCACCGACGTGGCCGCGCGGGTGCGGGCGTGGGCCGAGGCGCTGGGCAAGACGGTGATCGAGGTCCGCGACGCCCCCGGGTTCGCCACCTCGCGGCTCGGGGTCGCGGTGGGACTGGAGGCGATCCGGATGGTCGAGGAGGGTGTCGCCTCCCCGGAGGACATCGACACCGGGATGCGACTGGGCTACGGCTGGCCGATGGGTCCGCTGCGGCTGACCGACCTGGTCGGACTCGACGTGCGCCTGTCCATCGCCGAGCACCTGGCCCGCGAACTCGGCGACCGCTTCACCCCGCCGCAGCTGATGCGCGACATGGTCGCCAGGGGTGAACTGGGCCGCAAAACCGGGCGGGGTTTCTTCACGTGGTGACCGTCCGCCCGTTCCACCCCGAGGACGAAGCCGAGATCGTCCGGATGCGCAAGGTCGCCTTCGGCAACGAGAGCCCGGACTGGGGCGTCCAGTCGGCGACCTGGTGGGGCGTGGTCGCCGAGGACGACGCCGGGCTGTGTGGATCGCTGCGGGCCTGGGACTACCACCAGTTCTTCGGCGGCGTCGCCGTGCCGATGGCGGGCGTGGCCAGCGTGACGGTCGACCCGCACGCGCGCGGCCGGGGCGTGGGCGGCGCGCTGCTGGTCACGTCGCTGGCGCGGATGCGGGAGGAAGGCCAGGTCGTCTCGACGCTCTTCGCCGCCACCCCGCCGCTCTACCGGGCCTACGGCTGGGAGCGGGTCGGCGCGCTGGAGCACGTGACCCTGCCGCCCGCCGCGTTCGGCTGGGTCGCCAAGCCCGCCGAGCCGACACCGCTGCGGCACGCCGGGGCAGCCGACCTGACCGGCATCCACCAGCTCTACCTCGACATCGCGTCCACAGTGGACGGGATGCTCGACCGCACCGGCCCGCTGTTCGACACCGCCAAGCTGCTCACCCTCGACACCGTCAACGTGGTCGACGGCGACGGCGGTCCGCGCGGCTTCTACTCGACCAACAGGCGTCCGCGCACCGACACGCTCGACGTCCACGACCTCGTCGCCCGCGACGCCGACGCGGGCCGGGCCATGCTGGCCGCCCTGGCGAGCTGGTCCGGGCAGGTCGACCGGATCCAGCTGCGCCGGTGCGACCCGCTGGTGTGGGATCTGTTGCTGAGCCTGCCCGGCCACCACACGACCACCGTCGAGCCGATCATGCTGCGGATCGTCGACCTCGCCGCCGCGGTCGCCGCGCGCGGCTGGCCGGTCGGGTTGCCCGACTTCGCCGTCGACCTCGACGTCACCGACGAGCACGCGCCGTGGAACGCGGGGCGGCACCGGCTGGTGTTCGAGTCGGGCAAGGCCCACGTCGAACCCGGCGGCAGTGGTGCCGTGCGGGTGACCGCGCGCGGCCTGGCGGCCTGGTACGCGGGCGCGGTCACGGTCGGCGACCTGCGTCGCGCGGGCCTGCTCGACGGCGACGCCCCGCTGCTCGACCTCGCGAGCCGGGCGCCCCGGCGGCTGTCCATCGCGGACTCGTATTGACCTTTCCCCAAGGGCAGGCGACACGGTGAGGGTATGCACGAAGACCGCATGATGATCGGCGACTTCGCCCGGCGGTCGCGGCTCTCACCCAAGGCGCTGCGGCTGTACGACTCGATGGGCCTGCTCAGTCCCAGCGACGTCGACCCGTTCACCGGCTACCGCTACTACCGGCCCGACCAGTTCGGCCGGGCCCGCCGCATCGTGATGATGCGGGGGATCGGGATGTCGCTGGCCCGCATCCGCGACGTGCTCGACCTCAACGCGGCCGACGCCGCCGCCGAGGTCGAGGCGGACTGGGCCAGGAGCGAAGCCGAACACGACAGTCGGCGCGGTCTCGTGCGGTTGTTGCTGACCACACTGACCGGAGGAGAGTCCGACATGTACGAGGTCAAGACCCGTGAGGTGCCCGCGCAGCGCGTGCTCGCGGTCACCCGCGACACCCTGGCCGACGCGTTGCCCGGCCACATCCAGGATGGCATGAACCGCCTGTTCGCTCACCTTGATGAGTCCGGCGCGACCGTCTCCGGGCCCCCGCTGGCGATCTACCACGGCGAGGTGTCGATGGACTCCGACGGCCCGATGGAGGTCGCCGTCCCGTTCACCGGCGACGTGGCGCCGGTCGGCGACCTGGTGGTCCGGGAGGAACCGGCTCACCGGGAGGCGTACGTGACGATCACCAAGGGACAGGTGGTGTACCCGAAGATCATCGAGGTGTACGCCGCCGTCGAGGCCTGGCTGGGCACCCGGTCGCTGACCCCGTCCGGCTCCCCGCGCGAGGTCTACTTCGCCGACTGGGCTGCCATCGGCGACCAGGACCCGGCCGCGGACATCGCCTTCCCCTGCTGAGCGGAAGGGGGTAGCCGACCAGCGGCAGGCGCGACGCGGCCCGCGTAACCTGCACACTCGTGCTGATCGTCGTGTTGGAGCTGATGGGCTTGGCGGTGTTCGCCGCCTCCGGCGCGCTGGCCGCCGTCCGGGCGCGGCTCGACGTGTTCGGGGTGGTCGTGCTCGGCATGACCACCGCGCTCGGCGGCGGCATCATCCGCGACGTGCTGCTGGGCATCACCCCGCCCACGACCCTGCGCGACTGGCCGTACCTGGTGGTCCCGATCGCCACCGCGCTGGCGGTGTTCGGTTTCCACCCGCAGGTCGCGCGGCTGCGCAAGGCCGTGCTGCTCGCCGACGCGGTGGGGCTGGGCCTGTTCACCGTCTCCGGCACGGCGACCGCGCTCGCCACCGGCGTGCCCGCCTACACCGCGTGCCTGATCGGGATGACCGCGGGCATCGGCGGCGGCGCCCTGCGCGACTTGCTGCTGCGGGAGATCCCGCTGGTGCTGCGCCGGGAGATCTACGCCATCGCCGCGCTGTCCGGCGGGGTGGTCGTGGTCGTGGGCACCCGGCTGGACCTGCCGTCGGTGCTGGTCACCGCGGTGGGGGCAACGCTTGTGGTGACGATCCGGGTGCTGGCGCTGTGGCGGCGGTGGAACGCGCCGGTCGCCCGCGGCGTGTCCGACGAACTCTCAGGCGGATCTCAGCAGGGCAGGGAACACTGACGACATGCGCATTCTCGTAGTCGACGACGATCGGGCCGTGCGCGAGTCCCTCCGGCGGTCGCTGCAGTTCAACGGCTACCAGGTAGACCTCGCCAGCGACGGCCAGCAGGCACTGGAGTCGGTGCTCGGCACCGAGAGTGGCGGCGCCCGCCCGGACGCGATGGTCTTGGACGTCATGATGCCCAGGCTCGACGGCCTGGAGGTGTGCAGGCGCCTGCGCGGCGTCGGCGACGACCTGCCGATCCTCGTGCTCACCGCGCGCGACCTGGTCTCCGACCGGGTCGCCGGGCTCGACGCGGGCGCCGACGACTACCTGCCCAAGCCGTTCGCGCTGGAGGAGCTGCTGGCCAGGCTGCGCGCGCTGCTGCGCCGCGCCACCCCGGAGGTCCCCGGCGCGGGCGACGTCGCCGCGCTGCGCTTCGCCGACCTGGAGATGGACCTCGGCACCCGCGACGTGCGCCGGGGCGAGCGCGCGATCAGCCTCACCCGCACCGAGTTCGCCCTGCTGGAGCTGCTGCTGTCGCACCCCAAGCAGGTGCTCACCCGCGGCCGCATCCTCGAAGAGGTCTGGGGCTACGACTTCCCGACCTCGGGCAACGCGCTGGAGGTCTACGTCGGCTACCTGCGGCGCAAGACCGAGGCCGAGGGTGAGACCCGGCTGATCCACACCGTGCGCGGGGTCGGCTACGTCATGCGGGAGACGCCTCCCTGATGACCTACGGCACCACGGCCGAACCGCAGGCGACACCCCAGCGCGTCTCTTTGCGCACCCGAATCACCTTGCTGGCGGCGATGTGTGTCGGCGGAGCGGTGGCGCTCGTCTCCCTCGGCGCGTACATCACGGTCTATCGCGGGCTCTACCAGCAGGTCGACGACAGCCTGCTCGCGCGTGCGGACGCGCTGGTCGACAACACCCAGGTCGTCAGCCAGGGTCGCACCGAGATCCCGAGCTTCTTCCTGGAGCTCTCGGACATCAAGTTCGACGTCATTGACGACAGCGGCGCCTCGGCGTTCGACCGCCCGGTCGAGCGGCCCCCGATCGGCGACGACGAGCTCAAGGTCGCCTCGGGCGCGCGGACCACCTCCTTCCGCACCGACGAGGCCAGCGACACCCGCGTCCTCGCGGTGAAGTACCCGTTCTTCAGCAAGCCGACCGCGCTGGTGCTGGCCCAGCCGCTGGAGTCGACCAAGAGCACGCTGGCCAAGCTCGCCGTCGTGCTCATCGTGATCGGCGGCTCCGGGATCATCGTGGCCGCCATCGCCGGGACGGCGGTCGCGCGGGGCAGTCTCAGACCGGTCCAGCGGCTCACCGCCGCGGCCGAGCGGGTCACCTACACGGGTGATCTTCGGCCGATCCCGGTCGCGGGCGACGACGAGCTGTCCCGCCTCACGCAGAGCTTCAACGCCATGCTCGGCGCCGTCGCCGAGTCTCAGGAGCGACAGCGAAGACTCGTCGCGGACGCGGGTCACGAGTTGCGCACCCCGCTGACCTCGCTGCGCACCAACCTCGAACTCATGCTGGCCTCCGAGGCCCCCGGCGCGCCAACGCTGTCCGCGCGCGACCGGGTGGAGATCCACGACGACCTGCGCGCCCAGCTCGACGAGTTGACCCAGCTCATCGGCGACCTGGTCGAACTCGCCCGCGAGGACGCCGCGCCGCTGGTGCAGGACCACGTCGAACTGGTCGAGGTCGTGGAAGCCGCGCTCGACCGGGCCCGCAGGCGCGCGGGCGACATCGTCTTCGACGTCCGGCTGCACCCCTGGCACCTGGTCGGCCACGCCGCCTCGCTGGAGCGGGCCGTGCTCAACCTGCTCGACAACGCGGTGAAGTTCAGCCCGCCCAGCGGCACGGTCCGGGTCGACCTGCGGCCCACCGGCGACGGCTACGCGTTCCTGCAGGTCGCCGACGCGGGGCCCGGCATCAGCGACGCCGACCTGCCGCACGTTTTCGACCGGTTCTACCGCTCGCAGGAGGCGCGCACGCTGCCCGGCTCCGGGCTGGGCCTGGCGATCGTCAAGCAGGCCGCCGAACGGCACGGCGGGTCGGTGTTCGCCAGCCGCTCGGCCGATGGCGGCGCGCTGATGGCGATGCGCCTGCCGGGCAGCTCCGAGTAGTTCTCAGACGCCCTCTAACAAAATCAAGCGTTGGACCTTGTAGAATTCTGTTGTGCTCGCACGTCAGCGCCAGGAGCTGATCCTCGACGAGATCCGCCGCACCGGGGCGGTTCAGGTGCACGCCCTGGTCACGCGGCTGGGCGTGTCCGACATGACCGTCCGGCGGGATCTCGACGTGCTCGCCAAGCGCGGCCTGCTGGAGAAGGTGCACGGCGGCGCCACCTCGGTGGTCGGCCGCAGCACCGACGAGCCGGGCTTCGAGGCCAAGTCCGTCCGCGCGCTGCCGGAGAAGGAAGCCGTGTCCGCGCGCGCGGCCGGGCTGATCCGGCCAGGGACCGCCATCGGGATCTCGGCGGGCACCACCACCTGGACCTTCGCCCGCTTCCTCGCCGACGTGCCCGACCTGACCGTGGTCACCAACTCCATCCCGGTCGCCGACGTGCTGCGCCAGGACGGGAGGCCCGACCGGACCGTCGTGCTGACCGGCGGTGTGCGCACCCCGTCGGACGCCCTTGTCGGCCCGGTCGCGGTGCAGGCGCTGCGGTCGCTACACCTGGACGTGGTGTTCCTCGGCGTCCACGGCATGTCCGAACGCGCGGGGTTCACCACACCCAACCTGGACGAATGCGAGACCGACCGCGCCCTGGTCGAGGCGGGCGGGCGGCTGGTCGTGCTGGCCGACCACACCAAGTGGGGCGTCATCGGCATCTCCACGATCGCCGACCTCGCCGAGGCCGACGTCCTGGTCACCGACGATGGCATCGCGCCGGAGGCACATCAGGTGCTGGCCGAGCAGGTCGGCGAACTGGTCATCGCGAGCGTGCCGAGCCCGGCCGCCGCCGGTGGTGAGGGGTGAGGCGGACCGAACGCGGGCTCGCCGACGGTCGGAAGATCTGGTACTTCGATGACACATCGGTCGTCGAGCGCACCGCGGTCGACTCGCGCGACCTCCCGACCGCGGTGAACCGCTCCCAGATTCGCCGCGACCCGCTGACCGGCGAGTGGGTGGCCATCGCCGCGCACCGGCAGACCCGCACCTACAAGCCGCCCGCCGGGCTGTGTCCCTTGTGTCCGTCCACTCCGGGCACGCCGACGGAGATCCCCGAGCCGGGCTACGACGTGGTGGTTTTTGAGAACCGGTTCCCCTCTTTCGCGCAGAACGCGGCGGCGTCGTCCGCGTCGGGGCTGGTGCCCGCGGCCCCGGGGATCGGCCGCTGCGAGGTCGTCTGCTTCACCGACGACCACTCGATGTCCTTCGGGGACCTGCCGGTCAGCCGGATCCGCACCGTGGTCGACGTCTGGGCCGACCGCACCACCGCGCTGGGCGCGCTGCCCGGTGTCGAACAGGTCTTCCCGTTCGAGAACCGCGGCGACGAGATCGGCGTGACGCTGAGCCACCCGCACGGCCAGATCTACGGCTACCCCTTCGTCACTCCGCGCACCGACCGGATGCTGCGCGTGGCCGCCGACCACCGCGCCGAGCACGGCAGGCACGTCATGGCCGACGTCCTGACCGCGGAACGGTCCGAGGGCACCCGGGTACTGGTGGACTCCGCGCACTGGACGGCGTTCGTCCCCGCGGCGGCGCGGTGGCCGGTCGAGGTGCACCTGGTGCCGCACCGCCAGGTCCCGGACCTGCCCGCGCTGACGCCCGCCGAGCGGGACGACTTCGCCGAGGTTTACCGAACTGTGTTGGGCATGTTGGACGGCCTTTACGAGCGTGAGCTTCCCTACATCGCCGCGTGGCACCAAGCCCCGGTCCACCGCGACCGAGACCTGGCTTGGCTCCATTTGGAGGTGTTCTCGGTGCTGCGAACGGCGGACAAAGTGAAGTATCTTGCCGGTTCAGAGTCCGCGATGGGCGTGTGGATCAACGATGTGACGCCGGAGGACCTCGCTGTGAGGTTGACCAGTTCTCGGCCTTCACACAGGACGGTCTCAGGCGCCTCTCAGTAGAGTGGCGCAAGGTAGGGAACATGACGGACGACAGGCCTGGCGAACTCGGCCAGGAGGCCACTCCAGTCAGCCCATGGTCGGCTCAGGCCGCCTGGGAGTCGGGGAACTTGGTGGGACGGGTGCAGGGCCCAGATCACCAGGCGTTCGACCCTCGGTCGCACGGGGAGCAGGGCCCCACGCGACCGGGGCCGGACCACGGTGTCGGTGAGGTGCAGGGCCTCGCCGCTCCGGAAACCGGTGGACGGGTGGTCGGGGTGCAGGGCCCCGACCACCCGGACTCCGCCGGGGCATCAGCCCCGGTCGCTTCCACTGGTAGTGGAGGGCCGGAATGGCCCAACGACACGCCTGATCGAGAAATCGGTGCGCCGGGTTCCTCCGTCGTCGAATCTCAGCCAGACGACGCGCCCGCCGAACCGGATCCCGCGCAAGCCGCGCCCGCGCCGTCCGCCGCATACCAGCCCGGCGCTGAGCCGCATCCGGCGGAGGCTGCTTCGCTGTTCGCCGCCGAGCCCTCGGGCGCCGAATCGCATCCGGCGGAGGCGGCGCCTGCGCTGTTCGCCGCCGACCAGCCGGGGGCCCAGCCGCATCCAGCGGAGGCCGCGCCTTCGCTAATCGCCGCCGAGCGGTCGGCGCCTGCGGGTTCGGGTGCCGATGCGGCGCCCGCGTCGTTCACCGCCGGCACCGCGACGGGCTCCGAACAGGTGTTGTTCGGCACCGCGTTCACCGGCCACCACAGCTATGCGGGGCAGCCCGTGGCCAATCCGTACGCCCCGCCCCACGTCACCCAGGCCGCGCCGACCTACCGGCCGCCTCAGCACTTCCCGCCGCAGCGGCCCGCCGATGAGCCGCGTAGGCGGGCCGGTGGGCTGGTGGCGGGGATGACCGTCCTCGCGCTGATCGTCGGCGGCGCGGCGGGGGCCGCCGGGGGATACCTCGTCGCCGACTCCCGGTCACCCGGCTCGTCGGCGACCGCGCTCGACGCGCCCAAGCCCGCGAAGCAGGCCTCGACCCCGGCGCCCGCCGGGTCGGTGGAGGCCGTGGCGCAGAAGGTGCTGCCCAGCGTCGTGCAACTCCAGGTCCGGGGTCGGTCCTCCGCGGGGGAGGGGTCCGGCTTCGTCATCAGCGGCGACGGCCTGATCGTCACGAACAACCACGTCGTCGAAGCCGCCGCCGACGGCGGGGAGATCGTGGCCGTCTTCCAGGACGGCCGCAAGGCCAAGGCCGAGATCGTCGGCCGCGACCCGTCGTCCGACCTCGCCGTCGTGCGGGCCGAGGGCGTATCGGGGCTCACGGTGGTCGAACTCGGCCGCTCCGACGACCTGAAAGTCGGCCAGAGCGTCGTCGCGATCGGCTCGCCGTTCGAACTCTCGGGCACGGTGACGTCCGGAATCGTCAGCTCATTGCGCAGGCCGACGCGCGCGGGCGGCGAGAACGGCAGCCAGGCCACCGTCATGGACGCCATCCAGACCGACGCCGCCATCAACCCCGGCAACTCGGGCGGTCCGCTGGTCGACATGCAGGGCCAGGTCGTCGGTATCAACTCCGCCATCTACAGCCCGCGATCCGGCTCGGGCGCGGGTGGCTCGGTCGGCATCGGCTTCGCCATTCCGATCGACCAGGCCCGCCGCACCGCCGACGAGATCGTCAAGACCGGCAAGGCCACCCAGACCGTCCTCGGCGTCAGCGTCCGCGACAGTCCCGACGGCGGCGCCCTGATCTCCGAGGTCGTCTCCGGCGGCGCGGGCGAGCGCGCGGGCCTGAAATCCGGCGACGTGATCACCATGCTCGACGAGCGCCGGATCGAGACATCCGACGCCCTGGTCGCCGCCGTCCGCTCGAAGGCCCCTGGCGACAAAGTCAAGCTGGTAATCGGCGACGGGGCGCGTACAGTCGAAGCAACGCTCGCGGGACAGGCCGTCGAGCCCAAATAGACACTCCGGTTCGCTGCCCCCGAACCGGACTGGGGCTCCTCGCAGGGGAGCCGGGCACAGGAGTCGCAAGCGGACGGATAGCAACCCTCGCCCGCCCGCTGCGGCTCCTTGTCACGTCGCATTCTCGGAGAAGGTCCCACGCGCCACCCGGCGCCCCGAGTTGGAGGCCGCCGTCATGCACGCCGGGGAGATCCGTTCCTCCGACGTCGCCGTCGTCCACGAGCACAAGCGACTCGGCCGAGGCATCGAACTCGCCATGCTCGCCGCAGAGTCGCAGGCGAGCGATATCGGGCTGGAGTTCCTCACAGGCGCACTCAAGGGCTCGCACGACCCGTCCGGGATTGTGTTCACGGTGCTGGCCGCGATGTCGGGCATGGAGCGCGAGTACATCCACGACCGCACCTTGGAGGGCCACGAGTCCGCCCGCAAGCGTGGCAAGACGAAAGGTGGCCCGGGCGTCACCGACGAGTCGATGCTGTCCATCGCACTCCACCTGCGCGAGCAGGAGATAAGCCTGCGCGACGTCGCCAAACGCCTCGTCATCACCACCGGCGCGAAGAAGGGCCAGCACCCCTCACCCGCCACCGTCATCCGAGTGATCGTCACGGCGGGGGTTGAAGACACCCGGCAGGCTTGGGCGGAGACGGCGCGGCATGGTCTCACCAGGGAATCGGCCCGTCCTCGGCCAAAAAGGCGCCCGCCGGGCCGTCCTCGCCCGCCGTCGCCAGGTCAACCGCCACGGCCGCGCCCTCCTCCGCCGTGCGTATCCCGGTGTGGCGGTTGAGGTCGGTCGCGCAGTAGCCGGGACTCACCGCGTTGACCAGGATCCCTTCGGCGCGCAGTTCATTGGCGTAGAGCGCGGTGATCGAGTTCAGCGCGCTCTTCGAGGTGCAGTAAGGGAGGAGGATCGAGGAGTAGGCGGACCACGGGCTGCTCGGGTCGGCCAGGTGGGTGAGGGAGCCGAGTTCGCTGGACATGTTGACGATGCGTGCGGCGGCGGAGCGGCGGAGCAGGGGGAGCATGGCGTGGGTCACCGCTATGACGCCGAACACGTTGGTCTCGTAGACCTGCCGAACGGTAGCGGCTGGGGTTTCACTCGGCTTTTGCGGTTCGGCGGCGATCGCGGCGTTGTTGATGAGGATGTCGAGGCGGCCGAACGTGGCGTCGATGTGCTGGGCGGCGGCCTGTACCGAGGTCTCGTCGGTGACGTCCAGCGGAACGAACCGTACGTCGGCGCCGCCCGCGCGAAGCTCCTCGGTCGCCGCCTCGCCACGCTCGGCGTTGCGGGCGCCGATCAGGACGGTGATGCCGAGGGCTGCGAGCCTGCGCGCCGTTTCCTTGCCGATGCCCTTGTTCGCGCCGGTGATCAGAGCAAGCTTCTGCGAAGTCGTCATGGCGCCCAGCCTCCCCTTACCCACGGGCGGCAGGGAAAGACCAGAAGACTCTGGATCTATAGTCCACAGATATGAGTGAGCTAGAGGTGCGGGAGCTGAGGTACTTCATCGCGGTCGCCGAGGAACTGAACTTCAGCCGGGCCGCGCAACGCCTGGGGATGGCACAGCCCCCGCTGTCGAAGGCGATCGCTCAGATGGAGTCCCGGCTCGGGGTACGCCTGCTGGAGCGCACCACCCGGCAGGTGAAGCTGACCAACGCCGGTCGGGTGCTGCTCGACCAGGCCCGGGTCGCGGTCGACGCGGTGCACGCGGCGGCCCGGCGAGCACGCCGGGCCGGTCAGCCGACACCCCAGCTCGTCGTGGCGGTCAAACCGGGAGGCGATGCCGGGCTGCTGCGGGAGATCCTCGCCGCCTACCGGGGAACGAGTCCGCACCTGCCGCCGCCTGAAGTCGTCGTCGGCGGCAGCGGAGAGCCGATCGCCATGCTGCGGGACGGCCGTGCCGACGTAGCGCTGCTGCGCAGCCCGTTCGACGGTCAAGGGCTGGATTTCCAGACACTTGTGGTCGAGCCGCGACTGGCCGTCCTCCCCGCCGCGCACCGCCTGGCCGGACGCAGGCGACTGCGGCTGACCGACCTCAACGGCGAACCGATCCCGCGCTGGAAGGGGGCCGCCCCCTCCAGTACCGCCTACCACACCGGATACGACGGCGCAGAAGCCGGCGATGGCCACACAGGCTTGGCGCCGGCTGACACTCCTGAGGGGCCGCTCGTGTCCAGCGTCGAGCAACTCCTGGAGGTGGTCGCGCTCGGGCAGGCGGTGGCGTTCCTGTCACGCTCCACCACCGAGCGGCACCAGCGCCCGGACATCGCATACCGGCCGGTCACCGGCCTCAGCCCCAGCGCGGTCATGGTCGCCTGGCCGGAGACCTCGCGATCCACAGCCGTCGCCACCTTCGTCCAAGCCGCCCACGACGTCGCCACCCACCACCCTGACCACATGACCGCACTGGCCTGACCGGCATACTCAATCCCTGATCGCGCCGACCACGCGCTTCTTTCCTCGCCCCGATACGAACCGTCAGTACGCCTCCTGCTCATCAGTAAGAGCTCAACCGGCACGGGCCGGAGGGTAGCCGGGCTGACGCCGGATCAGTTTGGCTTCACTCGAACCCCTGCGCGGAAGATCCCTTCCGGGATATCGGAGCCGAGACCATGATCAATCTCAGCGCCAATCACGGTTCCATTGATCCCCGAGGCCGGAGTGCATCTGCCCCGACCAGCAACTTTGGAAGCTCATTGCCGGTTTCGCTCATATCCCGGCTGGCCTCCTGGGTGACGCGGTAGAGCCGCTCCGGGCGATCGCCCGCTCGTCAGGCGGGGAAGCGGAACAGCGGGGCGCGCGTCAAGGGCGTACCAACTCGGCGAACCAGCGGCCCCTGTGCTCGCTCATCCAACGCACGTCGTACCCCGCCTCGGCCGCGGCGGGCGGCACCGAGTCCGCGCCGACCAGTGCCCAGTCGAACCAGGCGCCGCCGTCCACCCTGGCCAGGGTCGGGCGCAGTCCGGTGCCCGGCCGGTCGGCCTCCACCAGCACGCTCCCGCCGCGGGCCAGCAGCGCGGAGACCCGCCGCAGCAGGCGCACGGGGTCGCCGCCGATGCCGATGTTGCCGTCGGCCAGCAGCGCGTGCCGCCACCGGCCCTCGGCGGGCAGCCGCTCGTAGACGTCGCGGCGCAGCGCCGCCGCGCCCCTGGCCCTGGTCAGCGCCACGGCGACCGGGGAGACGTCCACGCCGAGGCCGATTCCCAGTGCCGCGGTGAGCCTGCCGGGCCCGCACCCGACGTCCAGGGTCGGGCCGGCGCACCGGTCGAGCAGTAGCGCGTCGGACCGGTCCGCGTCGGCGTGCCACCGGTCGACCGGCAGCTCGATCCGTTCGCCGGAGGCCAGTTCAATACAGCAGGCCACGCCGAGCAGGCCCGCGGTGAACCCGCTCATGGCCGGACCAGCTCCACCCTGGCCACGGCTTGGGCGAAGCGGCCTCCCGGTGCCTTGGCCGCCACAGCCACCGCGTCCACCATGGTGTCTACATCGGACAGGACGGGTAAGAGCGCGATCCGTGATCCGAGGTCTCGCAACGCTTCCCAGGTCCGTTGGCCCGTGTCCGCCCGTGAGGTGGGCACGTGCCGCAGGACTTCGGCGGCGCGGGGGTCGCGCAGGGCCAGCGCCCACCAGCCACCGTCGCTGGCGAAGCCGAGCGCGGCGTCGGCGTCGGCCAGCCGGTCGAACGCGTCGGCGAGATCGCCGGGCGTCACCTGCGGGGTGTCCGTACCGATCTGCGCCACGGCCTCGCCGGGGAACCGCGCCGCGGTGTCGGCGTGGGCGGCGGCGAGTCGCTCGGGGAAGTTCGCTCCTTGCTGCGGGATCACCGTGCACCGCCGCAGTGACGCGGCCAGCTCCCGGCCGCGTGCGGCTTCCGTCAACGAGCCGGTGAACGCCACCACCACCCCCGCGCACGCGCAGGCGAGCGCCGCGTCGAGAGTGTCGAGCAGGGCGGCGGCCGCGATGTCGGCGGCCTGCGCGGGGCTGGCGGCCGGGCTCAGCCGGGTCTTGGCCTGGCCCGGCACCGGGGCCTTGGCGACCACGAGCACGCGGCTCATCGCAGCACCCGCGTCATGTCGCGCACGGCGCGCAGAGTGCCCCGCACCGAGCCGGACACCTTCGACTTCGTCCCGGCGGCCCGCGCACGGTAGGCCACGTCGAGTTCGATGACCGGCCAGCGCGCGTCGGCGGCCCGGATCAGCAGTTCCAGCGGGTAGCCGAACGCCCGGTCGCGCACGCCCAGCGCCAGCAGGTCAGCCCGGCGGACCGCGCGCGCGGGCGCGATGTCGGACACCGGCAGCCCGCGTCCACGCATCAGGGCGGCCAGGACCGCGTTGCCCGCGCGGGCATGCCATGGCCAGACGCCGCGGCCCGTGGGGATCCGTTTGCCGACAGCCAGTCGGGCGCCGTCGAGGGCCGCGACGAGTCTCGGCAGGTCGCCCGGGTCGAGCGAGCCGTCAGCGTCAAGGAAGCAGACGATGTCGGCGGTGGCGTGTTCCAGGCCGGTGTGCACGGCCGCGCCGTAGCCCTTGCGCGGCTCGTGGACGACGGTCGCGCCGAGCCGGGCGGCGACCTCGGGCGACCCGTCGGAAGATCCGTTGTCAACCACGATCGCGCGGTATCCTGCCGGCAGCGCGGCGAGCACGGCGGGAAGTGCGGCGGCTTCGTCGAGGCAAGGCAACACGACATCGACTGGGTCCATGCCAAGCACATTAGGTCCGCGTTGGACAGTCGGAAACCGTTGTGGTGCTTACCAAATCATGACACCTGGCCAGACCTTACAGACTGCTGACGGATCGCGTCCGCGGCCGATGGGCGGCCCGCCGGTGTCCTACGGTTGATCCGTGCCTGTGCTCTCGCCGCCACGCCCCCGCCTGTCCCCGCACCGATCGGACCTTCTCGCCGCGGCGGCCGGGGCGCTGCTCTTCGCGTTCGCGCTGGGTGTCGGCTGGGCGTTCGACCTGAGGCTCGCGGGCGACGCCCACTTTCCCGGCGCACCCGCGGCCTTCGGCGAGTGGCCGATCCTCGGTGAGGTCAAGCCGCACGTCGGTCCCGGCACGCCCTTCGCCGTCCTACTGGCCTTCGGTGCGGTTGTTTGGGGTCCGGAACTGGCCGCCCGGCTGCGGTGGCGGGCCGCGTTGGGCTCGGCGTACGCGTTCTCTGTCGCGTGGACGTTCGCCCTGGCCGCGGTCGACGGCTGGGACCACGGCGTCGCGGGCAGGCTCACCACCCGCGACGAGTACCTGAGCGCGGTGCCAGGGATCACCGACATCCCCGCGATGCTGCGCACTTTCACCGATCGGATCCTCGACTTCCAACCCGACTCTTGGATCACCCACGTCGCGGGCCACCCGCCGGGCGCGACCCTGGTGTTCGTCTGGCTCGACCGTGTCGGCCTCGGCGGGACGTGGTCAGCGATCGTGTGCGTGCTGGTCGGCGCCCTGGTGGCCGTTGCGGTCCCGGTGACACTGCGGGTGCTCGGCGACCCGGCCATGGCCCGCGCGGCGCTGCCGTTCGTGGCCTTGTTCCCCGGCGCGGTGTGGCTGGGTGTCTCGGCGGACGGGCTGTTCGCCGGTGTCACGGCGGTCGGGGTGGCGCTGCTGGCGCTGGGTGCCCGTCGGCCCGCCGCGGCGGTCGCGGGCGGGGTCCTGCTGGGGTTCGGTGTGTTCCTGTCCTACGGCTTGGTGTTGATGGGCTCGATCGCCCTGGCTGTCGCGTTCGCGGCCCGGAGTTGGCGGACGCTGGGGCTCGGGGTCGTCGGCGCGCTGGCGGTGACGGCGGCCTTCGCGCTGTCCGGCTTCTGGTGGTTCGACGGCTACGGTCTCGTCGTGGAACGGTATTACCAGGGCATCGCCGGTGACCGGCCGTACGCGTACTGGGTGTGGGCGAACCTGGCCTGTCTGGTCGTGGTCATCGGGCCCGCGGCGGTGGCGGGCCTGCGCCGGTTCCGCGAGGTGCCGCCGGCGGTCCGTGCCGCGGTGCTGGCGGTGCTCATGGCGACGGTGTCCGGCCTGTCGAAGTCCGAGGTCGAGCGGATCTGGCTGCCGTTCGCGGTGTGGCTGGTGGCCGCCGCGGCGCTGCTGCCCGCGCGGTCGCACCGCTGGTGGCTCGCCGGGCAGGCCGCGACCGCGCTGCTGGTGAACCATGTACTCCTGACCAACTGGTGAGAGGCGGACCCCATGGACGAGACCGGCCGGGTGCTCGTCGTCGACGACGACCACACCGTCTCCGACGTCGTGCGCCGCTACCTCGAGCGCGACGGGCACCAGGTCTCGCTGGCCGACAACGGCGAGGACGCGCTGCGGTGGATCGCCGAGAACGAGCCCGACCTGGTGGTGCTCGACCTCATGCTGCCCGGCATCGACGGGCTGGAGGTGTGCCGCAGGCTGCGGCAGCGCAGCGCGATCCCGGTAGTCATGCTGACCGCGCTCGGCGAGGAGGAGAACCGCATCGCCGGGCTCCAACTCGGCGCCGACGACTACGTGACCAAGCCGTTCAGCCCCAAGGAACTCGCGCTGCGCGTGACCTCGGTGCTGCGCCGGTCCCGCGCCACACCCACCCCCCGCGCGGCCGACCTCGTCGACGGCGACCTCATCCTCGACGCGACCGCCCGAAAGGCCACAGTGGACGGTGCCGAACTGGCGCTGACGACGCGCGAGTTCGACCTGCTGGAGTTCCTGTTGGGGCACAAGGGTGAGGCGTTCACCCGTGAGCAGCTCCTCGACCGGGTGTGGGGATGGAACTTCGGTGACCAGTCGACGGTGACCGTCCACGTGCGACGGTTGCGGGAGAAGATCGAGAGCGTGCCCGCGAAGCCGACCAGGATCGTCACCGTGTGGGGCGTTGGCTACCGGTTCGACGGGAGCGCGTGATGGTCGATTCCGGCGAGGCGCTCGACCAGATGCTGCTGCACCTGTGGCACATCCTGCCGTACGCGCTGCTGACGGTGCTGCCCGTCGTGCTGGTCGGCGCGCTGCTGCTGCACCTGCTGCGCAACGGGTCGCTGGCGACCACGATGACCGTGCTGGTGCTCATCCCCGTCGCCGCGCTGCTGGTCGGGGTGCTGGGGATCAGCGGGTTCATGTTCACCACGACCCTGACCACGATGCTGCTCGTGTGCCTGCTGGTCAGCCTGGTCGTGGTCCCGGTCGCGGTGTTCCTCGGCCGCCGCATCGCCCGCCGGAGCGTGTGGGAGCGGGAGGCGCGCGAGCGCGAGCGTGCGGCCGAGGCGTCCCGGCGGGAGCTGGTGGCGTGGATCAGCCACGACCTGCGCACCCCGCTGGCGGGCATCCGCGCGATGGCCGAGGCCCTCGCCGACGGCGTGGTCAGCTCCCCGTCCGAGGTGTCCGGCTACGCGAACCGCATCGGCGGCGAGACCCGGCGGCTGTCCTCGATGGTGGACGACCTGTTCGAACTGTCCCGCATCACCGCGGGCGCGCTGCGGCTGACGATGTCGGCGGTCCCACTCCAGGACATCGTGAGCGACGCACTGTCGGCGCAGCTACCGGTGGCCGAACGCAAGCACGTTCGGGTACTCGCCGAGGCCAAGGCCTGGCCGGTGGTGCTCGGCAGCGATCCGGAACTGGCCAGGGTGGTGGTCAACCTGGTGTCCAACGCGATCCGGCACACACCGCCGGACGGCACGGTCGCCGTGCAGATCGCCGTCGAGGGCCCCGACGCGGTCCTGCTGGTGGACGACGCGTGTGGTGGCATCCCGGACTCGGAACTGACCAGGGTCTTCGACGTCGCGTTCCGCGGGAGCGCGGCCCGGACACCGAGCACGGAGCATGTCGGCGGCGGCCTCGGCCTGGCCATCGCCAAGGGGCTGGTGGAGGCCCACCACGGGCGGATCGACGCCCGCAACCACGGGCCGGGCTGCCGATTCGAGGTCCGCTTGCCCCTGGCCACGTAGGCGGGCGCCGTGGGTCAGGAGACGGGAGCGCGCAGGGGGTCGGAGGCGAACGCCTTGACACCGTCGGCGAACGCGACCATGGCGTGAAAACCCAGGCGGGACTTGGCCTCGGCGGGGTCGGCGACGATGTGGCGGACGTCGGCAGGCCGGGCGCCGCCCACGACGCGGGGGACCGGGCCGCCGTACGCGCGGGCCAGTTCGCGGGCCAGGTCGCCAACCGAGTGGGGTTCGCCGGAACAGATGTTGAGCGGGGTGAGCGTGCCCGGGTCGCCGGGGGTCTCGATGGCCATGGCGTTGGCGATGGCCACGTCGGTGACGTGCACGAAGTCCCGGCGCTGGGCGCCGTCTTCGAGGACCGTTGGAGCGTCACCGCGTTCCAGGGCGGATCGGAACAGGGAGGCGACTCCCGCGTACGGGGTGTCGCGAGGCATCCGGGCGCCGTAGATGTTGTGGTAGCGCAAGGCCCACACATCGCCGTCGGTCTGCCGGGCCCAGGCCGAGGCCAGGTACTCCTGCGCGGCCTTCGTCGCGGCGTAAGTGCTGCGCGGGTCCATGGGGGCGTCTTCCGGAACCAGCGCCGACCGCAGCGGTGCCGCACAGACCGGACAAACGGGCTCGAAGCGGCCCGCGTCGATGTCGCTCATCCGGCGCCGGGGCGGACGGACTGTGCCGTGGTCGGCGCAGGTGTAGCGGCCTTCGCCGTAGATGACCATCGAGGAGGCCAGGACCAGCCGCGACACCCCAGCGCGATACATCTGAGCCAACAGCACCGCCGTCCCGAAGTCGTTGTGCGACGCGTACTCGGGCGCGTCCGCCGGATCGACGCCATGGCCGACGACCGCGGCCTGGTGGCACACCACGTCGACACCACGCAAAACCTCGGCGACGACGGTCTCGTCCCGCACGTCGCCGCGGACCAGGCGGTGGTCGGTGGGCTGGTAGCCGGTGCCGTGGGCCTGGGGCAGCAGATTGTCGAGCAGGACGACCTCGTGCCCGCGCGCGCCCACCCGGTCGGCGACATGGGAGCCGACGAAACCGGCACCGCCGGTGATCAACACTCGCATGGGCTCGACGTTAGGGCCTCCCGCCCGCCCTGGCGCTGTTGGCGGCCCGCCGTCACAGAATCGTCAGAACTGGCAGGGCACGACACGCGTCACCTTCGGCGGCCTGGTCTCGACGGGACGACTACGGTTGGAGCCATGGAACGCAGCGCACAACGGCTCGGCCGGGCCCTCGTCGTGATCGTGGATGACCGCGTGGCCCACAAGGAGCACGAGGACACGGTCGGACCGCTGGTGACCGAGCTCCTCGAAGAGGCAGGCTTCATCGTCGACGGCATCGTCCCCGTCGAGGGCGAGACCGTCGCCATCCGCAACGCGCTCAACACCGCGGTCATCGGTGGCGCCGACCTCGTGGTCACCGTAGGCGGCACCGGGGTCTCCCCTCGCGACGTCACCCCCGACGCCACCCAGGGCGTGCTCGACCGCCCGATCCCCGGCATCGCTGAGGCCCTGCGCTCTTCCGGCCTCGCCGCGGGCGCCGTGGACGCGGGCGTCTCCCGCGGCCTGGTGGGCGTCTCCGGTAGCACCCTCGTGGTGAACCTCGCTGGCTCCCGCAGCGCCGTCCGCGACGGCATGGCGACCCTGTCCGCCCTGGTGCCCTACGTCATCGGCGAACTCTCGGGCCTGGACGGCAACTAACACCACCCAAGCCCCCGAAGCCGCCCACAACTGGTTGACGGGACTAGGCGCCCGAACGGTCCAAGCCGGTGGTCGCGCAGTGGCCACCCCGCCGATGCGCAGCGAGGCAGGGGTTCTTGGTCCTTCGCAGTGCCCCCTAGCACCCCGTCCTGGCCATCTTTAACATCCGGACGGCGGTGTCCAGGGTCGGCTTGCCGATCGCGCAGCGACGCCGCAGGCGCCCTTGAGGCCGTCGGCCGGATGTTAAACGCTCGGGCTAGGGGAGCGACCCGTCCTTGTACTCATGGAGTTGACCCCGCGCCGTGGACCGGAACGCGGGTAACGGCGGGGCCCCTCCGCCATCAAGGGTCTAACTCGAGTCCGACGGCCTCAAGGGCGCCTGCGGCGTCGCTGCGCGATCGGCAAGCCGACCCTTGACCCCGTCGGACTCGAGTTAGGGATGGCATGGGCGAAGGGACGGGGAAGGTCTAGCGACCTCAAAACCAAACAGCCGGGTTGAGCGTGTGTTGCTGTCGGTGGCCTTGAGAGCCTCAGCCCCCGTGGTGCGGCGGCCGGTTCTGCCGGTACCACTCGTCCCGGTCGGGATCCTCGGCTCGGCCTGGGTCTCGTTCGTCCGACGTCGTGTCCGGAAGCACGTCGCCGAAGATGCGATCTAGGTCGCGTCGGCGGGTGCGTTCGTCGTCGGTCGGCTCGCTCATCCCCCCATCATCCCTGATCCACGGTCCGGGGAGACCACCCAAGGTGGCCCCCCGAACCCACGGGACGAGATCAGCGGTTCTGCTGCTGGGCGCGCAGCAGGTCGCGGATCTCGGCCAGCAGCTCGACGTCGGTCGGTTCGGCAGGCCCTGCTTCCTCGCCGCGCTTGCGGCGTTCCTGGACGTGCTTGACCGGCAGGACGATCACGAAGTAGACGATGGCGGCCACGATGAGGAAGTTGATCGCCGCGTTGATGACCAACCCGAAGTTCATGAACGTCGACTGGTTCCCGCCGAGGATCTCGAACCCAAGGCCCTGGCCCGCATCCGACCCGCCGAGTGCGTTGATGAGCGGCTTGATCAGGCCATCGGTGAAGGCCGTGACAATTGCGGTGAACGCGACGCCGATGATGACGGCGACCGCCAGGTCGATGACGTTCCCGCGCATCAGGAAGTCCTTGAAGCCCTTCAACACGTGGGCACTCCAATCTCGGCGGGACGGCAGGGGGAGCCGTCGGAGCGGTTGCGACTATCGGAGCGTAACCGTCACCGGCCTTTCGAGTGAGATGGAAGCTACCCGTGTCGCGGAATCCCTCGGGAGGGCGATAAGAACTGAAGTTCCTCGTTCCCTTCCATACACCCGCCCGTTGGCCCGAACTGTCACCACGGTCGCGTCGTGGGCTAAGACCGAGCCGCCAGAGCCTTCCTGAGCTGCGGAAACGACGTCGACCCTGGCGCCGGGGCGGATCGCACCCACCAGGTCGGGATCTGTTAACCGGACGGCCACGACGGCTTGGGACGCATCGATCGCGGCGGGCCCGACAAGTCGCGCCTCGGTTATCGGCTCACCTTCGGCGGCGGCCAGCGCCAATATTCGGCCTGCCGCCGACGCGGGATCGGTGAATGCGGATTCGGGCCGCAATTCGGGCGGCGCCCGGACCACCCGGACGTCGGCGGCGGACAGGTCGGCGCCCGCGGTCAGGGCTCGGGCGGCGACGAGCATCGGGACCGAGTCCTCGGCTCGCGGCCTGAGCAGCAGGGCCGTCGAGAGCAGGACGAGGACGGCGGCGGCGATCCGTCGCAGGGTGAGCAGGTTCCGCATGTCGGCTCCAGGGGTCGGGATCGGTGTCGATCTCGACGTTAGGAGCGGAGCCGTCGCCTGGGCACCCGGTGCGCGTCAGCTGTGGATGGCTGACGGCATGTGGACAACTCGGGCTCAGGAGGCCTTCGCGGCGGGGGTGGCCGTCGACGTCGTGGTAGAAGTCGTGGTGGTGGTCGACGATGACGACGTCTCGGTCTTGGCGGCGGGCGCCGACTCGGTCTTCGCCGGGGTGCTCGCCGTGTCCTTGGTGCCAGAGCGGCTGTCGTTGCGGTAGAAGCCGCTGCCCTTGAACACCACGCCGACCGAGCCGTACAGCTTGCGCAGGCGACCGTCGCACTCCGGGCACTCGGACATCGCGGCGTCGGTGAACGCCTGAACCGCCTCGAAGCGGTGCTCGCATGCCGTACAGGCGTACTGGTACGTGGGCACGGTGGCTCCCTCTCGACACAACTGGCACTCGGACCGCCGGAGTGCTAACCCCAATTCTGCGACACGGCGCGTGCGGAGCGCAAACACCCTGGTCCGATCTCACATCACCGAAGAGCCACGAGCCCGCGACCAGGGGTAAGCGCCGCGGTCATCCGGACGTCATGCGATTCGGCAGGCAGCCGGTCGACGATCTCCTGGTCGCGCACCACGGCGATCAACGGCGTGTCCGGCGCGGCGATCGACAGCGACCGGTCGTAGAACCCGGCGCCGCGCCCCAGCCGCACCCCGCCGCGGTCGACCCCCAGCGCGGGCACCAGGACCGCGTCGGCGATGCGCAGCGCCGCCTGGCCAAGCAGCTCGCCGATCGGTTGCTGCAGCCCGTACGGCCCCGGCCGCAGCGAGTCCCGCCCGTAGTACCAGGCCCAGTCGAGCGGACCGGGGCCCATCACGATCGGCAGCAGGATGCGCACCCCGTGATCGGCGACGTCGTCGAGCATCTGCACCGACCCCGGCTCGGACCCGATGGGCACATACGCGCACAGGGTCTGGCCTCTGCGAAGCACGTTCCCGCTGGTCAGCAGGGCTGTCAGCTGCATCGCCTCGGCGAAGCGCACACTGGCGGGCACCCGCCGCCGCCGCTGCAGCAGCGCCGCGCGCCACTGGTCCTTGGTCCACTCGTGAGTCGCATCGAGATCACTCCCAGGCCCGGCCACACCACGAGGTTAGGCTGACTGTCCATGAGCGCGTCGACCGCATTCACCACCGCCATCGTCCCCGCCGCGGGCCTGGGCACCAGGTTCCTGCCCACCACCAAAGCCGTCCCCAAGGAATTGCTTCCTGTGGTGGACACCCCAGGCATCGAGTACGTGGCCGCCGAGGCCGCCGAGGCCGGGGCCACCCGTCTGATCATCGTCACCTCACCGGGCAAGGACGCGGTCGCGGAGTACTTCCGCCCGCAGCCCGAGTTGGAGAAGACCCTCGAGGAGCGCGGCAAGAGCGCACTGCTGGAGAAGGTCCGGCGCGCGCCCGGCTTGCTGGAGGTGGAGACCGCCATCCAGGACCAGGCGCTGGGCCTCGGCCACGCCGTCGGCTGCGCGGAGGGCAACCTGCGCGGCGACGACGAGGCGGTGGCCGTGCTGCTGCCCGACGACCTGGTTCTGCCGACCGGCGTGCTGACCAGGATGGCCGCCGTGCGCGCCCAGTTCGGCGGGTCGGTGCTATGCGCGTTCGACATCCCGCGTGAGCAGATCTCCGCCTACGGCGTGTTCGATGTGGCCGACACCGAGGACCCGGACGTCAAGCAGGTCCACGGCATGGTGGAGAAGCCCCCGGCCGACGAGGCCCCGTCGACCTTCGCGGCGGCAGGCCGATATTTGCTCGACCGGGCGATCTTCGACGCGCTCAAGCGGATCACCCCCGGCGCGGGCGGCGAACTGCAGCTGACCGACGCGATCGCGCTGCTCATCGCCGAGGACCACCCCGTGCACGTGGTCGTGCACCGCGGCGGAAGGCACGACCTGGGCAATCCTGGGGGTTTCCTGCGTGCCGCCGTGGACTTTGCCCTCGAGCACCCGGAGTATGGGCCGGACCTGCGGGAATGGCTGCGGGATCGGGTCGGCGGCGTGTAGTTGCCGCAGAATCACGGCGATAGGTGACAGGGTTACCGGATGAGGTCAGTCGACGAGCAACTCGCCAGGGCGCTGGCGGCCGCGGTCCGGCCCGCCCCCGTGCGGGTCGCCATCTCCGAGGCGCAGGGCCTGCTCTGCGCCGAGGAGGTCGTGGCCGAGCGGGCGCTGCCCGGATTCGACCAGGCCGCGGTCGACGGCTACGCGGTGCGCAGTGTCGACACCCAGACGGCGGGCGACGAACCGGTCCAACTGCCCGTCGTCGGGGAGATCCCGGCGGGCTCACGGCAGCCGCGCAGACTCCAGCCCGGCCAGGCCGTGCGCATCGCCACCGGAGCCCCGCTGCCCACCCTGGCCGACGCCGTGCTGCCCACCGGCTTCACCGACGGCCACCACGCCAGGGTCACCGTGCATCAGCCGGTCCCTTCGGCCGCGTACGTCCGCCGCACCGGCGAGGACGTCCAGACCGGTGACGTCGCGGTGCGCCGCGGCGCGGTCATCGGCCCGGCCCAGGTCGGCCTGCTGGCCGCGGTGGGCCGGTCGAAGGTGCTGGTCTACCCGCGTCCGCGCGTCTCGATCATCTCCGTCGGCGACGAACTGGTCGACATCGACCGCACGCCCGGCCAGGGCCAGGTCTACGACGTCAACTCCTACGCCCTGGCCGCGGCGGCGCGGGACGCGGGTGCCGAGGTCAACCGGGTCGGGATCGTCGAGAGCGACGCCAAGCGGCTGCGCGAGGTGGTGGAGAGCAGGCTGCTGCTCTCCGAGATCGTGGTGATCGCGGGCGGCGTCGGCGGCGAGTTGGCCGCCGAGGTCCGCTCCGCCATCAGCGAGTTGGGCGATGTCGACCTGACCAGGGTCGCCATGCATCCCGGGTCCGTGCAGGGGTTCGGCAGGCTCGGGCCGGACGCCGTGCCCACGTTCCTGCTGCCCGGCAACCCGATGAGCGCCCTGGTCGTGTTCGAGGTGATGGTCCGCCCGCTCATCCGCGCCGCCCAGGGCAAGCGCAACCCGCACCGCCGCGTGGTCACCGCGCGCTTGCTCTCGCCGATCACCTCGACCAAGGACCGGCGCGGCTTCCTGCGCGGCCAGCTGCTGCGCGACGAGGCGAACGGGGAGTACCTGGTGCAGCCGCTGGGGCTGTCCGGGTCGCACCTGCTGGCCTCGTTGGCCGAGGCCAACTGTCTGGTCCTGGTGGCCGAGGATGTCACCGAGGTGGCGGTGGGCGAGCAGGTGCAGGTCAGCTTCCTCGCCCAGCGTGGCTGAGCCCCTGGGCCGCCACCCCGGCTGGCCCGCCCGACTCGGCCCGCTGCGGGTCCCCGCGGGCGTGGTCGAGGTCCGTGGGCCGCGGCTGTGGGACGGCTCGGCGTGGAGCCAGATCCGCCGCCGCGACCAGCGCCACCTGGAGAACTGGGAACCGTCGGTGCCGGGCACCTGGGCCGACCGCAACGCGGGCCTGGCCTGGCCCGGCCAGTGGTCGGCCCTGCGCGCGCTGGCCCGGCGCGGGATGGCGCTGCCGTTCGTGATCACCGTCGACGGCAGGCTCGCCGGGCAGATCACCGTGGGCAATGTGATCCGCGGGTCGCTGTGTTCGGCGTGGGTCGGCTACTGGGTGGCCAGCCACGCCGTCGGCGGCGGTGTCGCGACCGCCGCGGTGGCCCTCGTCGTCGATCACTGCTTCGCTTCGGCCGGGCTGCACCGGATCGAGGCCACGGTGCGCCCGGAGAACGCCGCGAGCCTGCGCGTGCTGGCCAAACTCGGCTTCCGCGAGGAGGGGCTGTTCCGCCGCTACCTCGACGTCGCGGGCGACTGGCGTGATCACCTGGTCTTCGCACTGACCACAGAGGACATTCCGAACGGCCTGGTGGCGGGCCTGATCGCGCGCGGTTCGGCGACTTCGCCGTAAGAGCGTGCGACGTTCACGCCGAATTAGTTTGATCATCCCCGTTACGGGGGAAGGTCCACAAGCGAAGTAGCCAAACGGGTGAACATAGTCGGCGCGCCTCCGTCATGGGTGTGACTGTTGTGACTAACGTGGCGAAGTGTCGGAGTGAGCAAGGGGGAGGTGCCGGGACATGCCGAGCTCGTTGATCGTGGTCGCGCTCGTAGTGGCATGGCTCGTCGTCCTCGTCCCGATGGTCGTGCGCAAGCGGCAGGAGATCGCCCGCACGGCGGACTCCGCGCTCGCGGCCAGGGTCGTGCGCAGCGGCGTGAGCCACGACCTCGACGACTCCGACGAAGCCCACGACCACGATGAGGCCGAGGACACCCGAGAGGACTTCGCGATGAGCGACGCCGACGAGGTGGACACCGAGCTCGACGAGCTCGACGCCGACGAACTCGACGCCCCCCAGCCCGCGCGCCGCTACCGCCCCGGCCGCGGCGGCTACGACCCCGAGGCCGCCGCCCGCTCCGCCCGCGCGAAGTACGGCTTCCGCCAGCGCGTCGTGCTGCTGATGATCGTCCTGGCGATCATCAGCGCCGTCACCGCGCTGGCCGTCACCGCCACGATGTGGTGGGCCCACGGCGCAATCGACGTCGCCCTCGTCGGCTACCTGACCTACCTGCGCCGCCAGGTGCGCATCGAGGAGGAGATCCGCCAGCGCCGGTACGCCCGGATGACGGCGGTCCACCGCTCCCACGCGCGCCCGATCGAGGACGAGTACGAGGACGAGTACGACGAGGAACCGCCCTTCCGCCAGTACGCCCGCGTCACCCACCCCGGCGCGGTCGTCATCGACATCGACGACGAGGACCCGTGGTTCGACCACCTCGGCCACCCCGACGACTTGCCGTACCGTCGGGCGGTCGGGGAGTGACCCCCTTGTCCAAGGTGGTCCGCAGCGCCTGATACGCTCTGCGCGCACCATTACGGGGCTGTAGCGCAGTTGGTAGCGCGTCTCGTTCGCATCGAGAAGGTCCGGGGTTCGATTCCCCGCAGCTCCACGGCAGACGGCCTGTGTTCGCGGAAGCGCGAACACAGGCCGTCTGGTTTGTTCGCCGCAGTGAACGCCACTCCGGGTCTGTTATCATTCACGTTGAATGAGAACGGAGTGGTCATGCCTCGTGTGAAGACGCCTGTCCCGCCAGTGTTGGCGCAGCGCGCGGCTGCGCTTCGTGCCCGCCGCGAACTCGATGAGGTCGAGGAGATGCGGTTCGTCATGGAGGCCGTGGCTCACGGACTCTCGCAGGACGACATCGCCGAAGTCATCGGCGCGTCCCAGGCCACAATCTCGAGGATCGTCAAGCGGATCGCCCAAGATCCAAGGGTTACGCGGCCGTCGGTGAAAGAGATCGTCAACCGTGCCACGGTCAAAGAGATCACCCGGTCGAAGATGGTTCAAGAGTTGCGCACACTGAAGATCGGCTACGTCAAGAAGCCTGACTCAGAGTGGATGAACCTGCGAGGTGCCCTACACCGGGGCCTGTTGTCGAAAGCAGAGGTAGAGGTCGTCGCCGAAGACGCTGCCCGCAAGATCGTGGCTCGCGTGACGCACTCGATGGATCTGGAGGCCCAGCACGTTCCGCAGTCGGCTGTTGACGAGATGGTTCGAGAGACGACGGCCAAGCTGGTTGCGGATCTTGGGTGAGCTACGGGACTCATTGCAGGGCGACACAAGGACGCGAGCGCGAGCCGTCGGGCTGTCGGCCCCTGGGTCCGAGTTCCAATGACACCGAAACCAGATCTGTTCGACCCGCTCAACCAGCCGTATGGCGCGACACCGGTCGACGAAGAGTCGCGTGAGCAACTTCGGTCGGTGCACCACGGCATCGAGACGCTCGCTGAGTTGAACGCGCTGGAAGCCGCGAACATTGCTCGGGGATTGCTATGGCTGCGCCTGGAGTCGCCTTCCACGGCCGATCTGCTTGATCAATACACGCTGCGAGACGTGCACCGTCGCATGTTTGGCGATGTGTGGACCTGGGCGGGTGCGATTCGGGCTCGGGAAATGACCATTGGAATCGCACCGGACCAGATCCAGGAGCAGTGGAAGATGATCCTCGATGACACCAAGTGGCACGTGGAGAATCGTACGTGGAGCCCGGCGGAGACAGTTCTGCGGGCGCATCACCGCACTGTGCAGATCCACCCGTTCGTCAACGGCAACGGCAGGCATGCGCGGCTCATCGCCGACGAACTCGCGGATTCGCTCGGGCTCGGGCCCGACGCGTTCTCCTGGGGACGTCAGCTTGATGCGAACACCGGTGACATGCGGCGCGAGTACCTGTCCGCCCTGCGCAGGATGGATGAGAACCGTGACGACACCAGGTCGCTCATCGAGTTCGCCATTGATCCGATCGTCGTCGACGAGTGGAGTGACTGAACCAGAACGCTGTCCGCATGTCGGCAGCAACATCACATCGCCATGGGCCGAGCAGTCGCCCGTCGTCATTTCTGGGGGCGCCGCCCCCCCCAGACCCCCACGGTGCGGTGTCGCTTGACCCAGCCGTGCCCGGTTGGAGTAAGCGGTAGCAAGGTCCACTCTGGACGACCCGTGTTCGCGGAAAGCGCGAACCGGGTCGTTCCGCGTTTCTTCTGGGGCCGAGCCCCAGGCCCCACGGCGCGTCATGTCTCGACCCAGGTGGCCCATTTGGCCCGGTTCGTTTGCCATTTGGAGATGAGCAAGCGATCGTCTCGGCACCCGGCGCGGCGTGTGGGATCTACGCTCGGGGGATGCACATCGATGTCGGTGGGCTGAGCATCGCCTACGAACGTGCGGGTAGTGGGCCGATCGTGGCGCTCGCTCACGGGTTTGTCGGCGATGCCCGCTCGACTTGGGGCGCGCAGATCGAGGCTTTGGCCGACGAGTTCACTGTGATCGCGTGGGAGGCGCCCGGAGCCGGGGGGTCGGCGGATCCCCCGGACGACTTCGGCATGGACGGGTATGCCGACTGCTTCGCGGGGTTCCTTCGGGCCATAGGAGTCGAGCAGGCCCACCTTGTTGGGCTCTCCTTTGGCGGAGCTTTGGTGCTTGCCGCCTTCCACCGGCACCCTGGCCTTGCGTCGTCGCTCACGCTTGTGAGCGGGTACGCGGGCTGGGTGGGCTCACTTGGCGTGGACGAGGCGGATCAGCGGCTGGCGCGGTCGTTGGCGGCATCGCGGATCGGACCTGATGAGTTTGTCGCCGCGATGGCGCCGTCGATGTTCTCGGCCGCGGCCGGTGGTGACCTCGTGGCGGGCTTCCTTGACAGTGTCCGGGATTTCCGCCCGTGCGGCTTTCGGGCGATGGCGCGCGCGAGCTACGAGGATCAGTGGCATGTGCTGGCGGAGGTGGACGTACCGACGCTTCTGCTTTATGCCGACCACGATGTCAGAGCGCCCGCCTCAATTGGCGAGGCGATGCATCGGCTGGTGCCCGCGTCGGAATTCGTTGTACTCACCGGGCCCGGCCACGTCAGCGCGGTGGAGGCCCCGGACGATGTATCCCGCGAACTGCGCCGTTTTCTGCGCTCAGTGTCACGCCACTAGGTTCACCGCGTTGCTCCGCAGCGGCATTGGATGACGTTGACAGCGGCAGAAGAAGACCTCACGTCAGGGCGGCGAGCTGTTTGATACCTCAACGGTGCTCCCCACGGACGAGTGAAGCGGTCGTCGAGTGGCATGAACGCACGGCATCGAACGGCTGTGTGACTACGAGATCCGGCCCGGGCCGGAGGAGGCATGGCCCTGGCGCGGCTGGAGACCGCGTAGTGCCGTTTCGACCACCTGGTCGGCGTACTCGGGAGTAAGGGGCCCGGTGCGTTGCAGCCACCGGTTGAGGACGGGGCCGAACAGCAGGTCGACAGCCACGTCCAGGTCGATGTCCTCGGCCAGTTGCCCCACCCGCTGGGCAGCGCGAAGGCGCTGTTTCTTCAGCTCCCGCATAGGTTTGTCCAGCCGGTCCAAGTAGTCGGCGGCCAAAGCGCGGTCGTGGACTATCTCGGTCAGCAGGGCGCGCATGGGCAGGTCGTAGCGCGGTTGGTTCAGTTCGGCGATCGTGGCCCGCAGGACGAGCGTCAGATCGGCGGCCAGGTCGCCGGTGTCGGGAAGGGCCGCGGCCTCGCCCTCGCCTGCGAGGGTGAGGAAGGCGTCGAAGAGTAGGGCGCCCTTTGACGGCCACCAGCGGTAGATCGTCTGCTTCCCGACGCCCGCGGCGGCGGCGATGCCCTCGATGCTGAGCTTCGCGTAGCCCACCTCGCCGACTAGGTCGAGCGCTGCGGCGAGGATCGCCCGTCGTGACGTCTCGCTGCGACGGCTGGCGTCGGGGGCGACTTTCTGGGGCACGAGTCCACTTTAGCAAGAGACGAGACGATCCGTCTTGACAGCTGACGTCGATTGCGGCAAACTCATGCCAACAAGACGAGACGGTCCGTCTCGTTATCTGAAGGGAACTATATGGAAACCTCAGGCAGTCGAGTCTGGTTCGTCACCGGCGCCAGCCGTGGGCTGGGCCGCGCCTTCACCGAGGCCGCGCTGGCCGCTGGTGATCGGGTTGTCGGTGCCGCCCGCGATGTCTCGCCCCTTGACGACGTCGCTGCCCGGCACCCGGGTCGTCTCCTGACGCTGCCGCTGGACGTCACCGACCGTTCGGCGGTGTTCGACGCGGTCGAGCAGGCGGTCGCGCGTTTCGACAGGCTCGACATCGTTGTGAACAACGCCGGGGCGCTGTTCGCCGGGATGGTGGAGGAGTTCACCGAAGCCGAGGCCCGCGCGCAGCTGGACGTCAACTTCTTCGGCGCGCTGTGGATCAGCCAAGCCGTCCTGCCGCGGTTGCGGGCCCAGGGCGGCGGGCACATCGTGCAGATCTCGAGCATCGCGGCGCTCGGTGGATTCCCCAGCACGGGGCTGTACAGCGCGAGCAAGTTCGCGTTGGAGGGCATGAGCGAGGCGCTGGCCGCCGAGGCCGCCGGGTTCGGTGTCAAGGTCACGATCGTCCAGCCGGGCGGCTACTGGACCGACCTCTATACCAGCACCACGGCGACCACCCCGAACCCCGACTACGACGAGCTGCGCGCGGAACTGGAGAAGCAGTGGGCGGAGGGCTCGATCGACAGCGAGCCGCGTCTGGCCGCCGAAGCGGTCATGGCGCTGGCCAACAGCGACAACCCTCCGCCCCGGCTCCTGCTGGGCAGCATGGTCTACGACCTCGCCTTCGACGTCTCCCGGCGGCGCATGGACACCTGGGCCGAGTGGGAAGACGTGAGCCGCGCCGCGGAGAAGGCGGTCCCAGCCCCGAACTGATACAGCCGAAGTTCAGGACGCGGGCTGCTCCGGAGCCAGCGAGTTGCCCGCCGGGATCCGCCCGCAGCTGGACGGAGCCGCCTTGCCCGCGAACCGGTCGTTGAGCCAGGCCAGCGCGACCGGGTACCACGGGACGGTCGCGCCGAAGTGGCTGAGCGCGTCGTACTGGTGATACTTGATCGAGTTGTTGCCGGTGGCACAGTACTGCCTGGCCAATGCCCGCACGTCGCCCGCGACCATTACGCCGTCGCCGGTTCCGATGCCTCGGGGGCTGCCGAACGTGCCCTCCAGGACGCCGAAGTTGCCTTGGGCTATGAAGGCCGGGACGGTTGGTGTGGGCGCCGAGCCGATGTTGACCTTGTTCACCGCTTCGACGAACGGCAGCACCGAGTTCGGGTTGGCGTACTCCGGCTTCACGAGCTTCTGCCAGGTCAGCCCGGGATAGCGACCCAGCACGTCGACGATCGAGGCGTGCTTGAGCTTCTCCAGCACTTCCAGGCCGTAGGCGCTCGCGTACGGCTTGAGGTCGATGTCGTACGACCGGCTGACCCCGATGAGCGCCATCGGGATGACGCCGGACCACACGAGGCTGCCGGCGACGTACTTGAGGTTGTGCGAGGGCTTGACAAGCATGCCGCCCTCGGCGAACCCGACGAGGTTCTTGTTGACGTCCGGCGCGTAACTCGGCGCGAGCGAGGCCGCCCAGCCGGTCGCGATGGCGCCGCCGGAGTAGCCGAAGAGGCCGACCTTGGTGGCGGAGTTCATGCCCGTTTCCGGTGACCGGGTCGCGGCCCGGATCGAGTCCAGGGTGTTGGTGCCGTACTCGGGCCCGGCGCCGAAGTTCGCGGTCTGGCCCTCGGTGTCCGGGATGACCAGGTTGTAACCCTGCAACAGGGCCGGTACCAGGAACAGCGACTCGGCGTTCGCGGCGAGGCCGCCCAGGCTGACGTCGCCCGCGATCGCGCGGGAGGGGCCGTGCTCGGGATTGAGCGAGTCGTAGAACGACTGGTAGGACAGCGCCTTGCCGCTGTCCCCGGTCAGGCTGCGCACCACCGAGGTGACGTTGGCGGACGGGCGGCCCTGCGCGTCGGTTGTGCGATAGAGCAACTGGATCGCCCGCACCGGCGTGGGGAGGCCGACGAAGTGGTAGGTGAGTTTCCGCGTCTTCAGCACGGTCCCAGGGGCGAACGACGACAGCGGTTTGCTGCCGGTGTAGGCGTAGAACGAGTCGGCCGCGGTGGCCTGGGCGGCGGGCGCGGTGGCGAGGACCGACGCGGCGACGACCACGGCGGCTAGGGCGCGAATGCCGGTTCTGTACATGGCTCCCCAAGGGATCGTGAGGTGGGTCACGGGCTCATCGGGGGCAAGTTACCAGCAAGTAACCATCGGTGTACAGACTTGTTCATGGACGCACCCCCGGGTGTCTCCCGGCGTCTTTCGTGTGCATTGACGAAAATGTCGCGTGTGGACTGTCATGGGTGGTGAAACGGACACGGTGATGTGGGAACCGTTACTGGATAACGTGTTTCGCGCTATTGCGCTGGGGGTGCGTGATCGGGATCCTGGCGCTCTCCCCGTATCGCTTTCCGAACCTGGAGTCGTCCGTGCGCCGTCCTAGTTTGTTCGCCACCACCTCCGGTCTCGCCGGAGCCGTCGCGGTCGCCGCGTTGAGTGTGTCGCCCGCCGCCGCCGCGGGTCCGCAGACCGGCAGCGCGTTCGCCGTGTCCGTTCAGGCCACGGTGCTCAACGCCGTGGGAGTCGACGTCCCCGCGTTGCCCAAGGCGACTTATCCGGCCGGGCAGGACAAATCGGTGGTGAAGATTGATCTTCCGACGAACCTCCCCGGCCACGCCAAGCTGCTCAATGCCTCGTCCGAGGTGAAGGGCGGTGTGTTGACCAGTGCGGCAAGCATCGCCGATGTGGATCTGCTGGGGCTGGTCAAGGCGAAGATCGTCACGGCGACCTGTGTGTCCGACGGCAAGACCGTCACCGGCGAGTCGCACCTGGCCGACGTGTGGGTCGCGGGCAAGCGGATCGATGTGGCCGTGACGGGGAAGATCGCCGTCTCCGACCTGGTCACGGTGTGGGTCAACGAGAAGGTCCGCACCGGCGACACGCTGACGGTGAACGCGCTGCGGGTCAGTGTCGGGGGTGCGATCGCCAACGTGAGCAAGGCCGACGTGATCCTGGCGCAGGCCAGGTGCGCGGGACCCAGTGCCAAAGCCCCCGGTGGCGGTTCGGGCACGACCCCCGCGACGCCGACGACAGTGCCCGATGGCGGGGTCACGACTCCGGGTTCGCCGTCGTCCTCGGTTCGCCCGCCCGCGACCACCACGTCGGCCGCGACGACCACGAGCACGGGTGTCCCCGTTGGGTCGAGCGACGGCGGCGATCTGGCCGAGACCGGCGTGAGCGCGGTGCTGCCGCTGTCGCTGGCGGGCGGCGCCCTGATGTCGGCGGGGGCCTTCGCCCTGTGGTGGGTGCGGCGCGCGCGTTCGGCCTGAACTAGTGGTGTGTCCACGAACGTTGCCAGGCTCTCGACGGCCCAGCTTCCCGCTGGCCGCACCGCCGAAACGCCCAAGTACACCCAGTACGAGCGGCATTCCGGCGGCACGCCCACCGGAAACCTGGATCCGCCGACAGCCCGACAACGTTCATGGACACACCACTAGCCGATGAGCTGGCTGTCGTGATCGGCCGCCAGCTCCTCGGCCAGGATGCGGTCCACCCGCCGAGCGGCGTCGCGCAGCGACTTGATCACGTGCGCGGCCAGGAGCGCGGTGGCGCAGGTGGCCGCGCCTGCCCACGCGGCGACGGGCGTGTGGATCAGCAGGGCGGGCACGCCCGTGGCGGTGACGATGGTCGCCGTCGGTAGTAGGTGCGCGGGCAGGCGGAACGGTGCCATCACCGTCCGGCGGGGGTGGGTCGCCATGGGTCGGTTCCTTGCCAGGGCTGGGGAAGTAGGCCCTTCTCGGGTGAGCTAGGCAGAACTGACGCGTCATCCGGAGTGTCGGATTTGGGTATTCCTTTCGTTACGCAAAGTCAATTGAATGATGAACGTTCACTCGGATGGGGCATGGGTAGCCCAGTGGAAGATCGCAACCCGCCCGGGTAAGCCTGGTCGATCGGCCCTTCAGTCGCTCTAGACAGAACCTTGAGCCCGCCCCCCGACGCTTCTCCCGACGCAAGGGACGACGTGGGAGGGTGCTCGATGTCAGGCATCGTGGGCTGGATCGACTTCTCCAGGGATCTGTCGGTCGCACAGCCGATCCTGAGGAGTTTGGCCGGGACGCTGGCGCAGCGCGGACCCGACGGGGAGACGGTCTGGGTCTCGCAGCGGGCCGCGATCGGCTACCGCGCCCTGGACACGCAGGGGGCGGCCAAGCCGTTCGTCAGCGTGGCCGGTGGCGAGCCGGTGGTGACCAGCGTGACCGGGATCCCCGGCAACCTGGCCGAGCTGCGGGCGAAGCTCGCCGCCGAGGGGCGCGCGGTCGACCCGGCCGCCTCGGTCGCCGAGGTGGTCAACCGGGCCTACCTGCAGTGGCGCGGGGAGTTCGTGCCGTGGCTGACCGGCTCCTTCGCGATCGCCATCTGGGACGGGCGCACCGAAGAGGTGTTCTTCGCCCGCGACCGGCTTGGCGGCTCGCCGCTGTTCTACACCCAGACGCCGACCGGCATCGTCTTCGCCTCCGAGCGCAAGACGCTGCTGGCCCACCCCGAGGTCAAGGCCGAACTCGACGCGGCCGGGCTGCGTGAGGTCATCTCCCACGCGCTGATGCCCGGTCCGCTGTTCGTGGGCTTCAACGCCATCCAGCCGTCGGAGATCGCGCGGTTCAGCCGTCAGGGCTGGTCCCGGCAGACCTACTGGAAGCTGGAGACCAAGCCGCACACCGACGACCTCGACACCACGATCGCCAAGATCCGCTCGATGCTGGAGGACAGCGTCGCGCAGGCCCTGCCGACCGACCCGTCGGTCCTGTTCGCCACGCTCTCCGGCGGCATGGACTCCAGCGCCGTCGCTGGGCTGGCCGCCGCTGAGCTGCGCAAGCGCGACCAGGGCAAGCTGCGGACCTACACCGTCGACTTCGTCAACAGCGACTTCGAGTCCGACGTCATGCGTGACACGAAGGACGCGCCGTTCGCCGAGATCGTGGCCGACCACATCGACGCCGACTACAACCTGATCAGCATCAACGCCACCGACCTGCTCGACCCGGTGGTGCGCCAGGGAATGCTGCGCGCCAAGGACTACCCGACGCGCATCTACGACATGGAAGCCTCGCAGCACCTGTTCATCCAGCACCTCGCGGCCAAGGGCGGCAAGGTCGTCTTCGGCGGCGGCGCGGGTGACCAGATCTTCCGCGGCGCGCGGTGGTCCAACGACAAGGGCCTGATCGCTTCGGGCACCTTCCCATGGATCGCGATGGCGCAGCGGTTCGGCGCCACCAACGGCTTCGGCACCGGCCTGCTCAACCAGGACACCCTGGCCACGCTGGACTTCCCGACCTACTACGCCGACCTCTATGCCGACTCGATCGCCCAGGTCGAGTACCTACCCGAGGAGAACGACTGGGACCGCCAGGTCCGCCGGGTCGCCTACCTCGTGCTGATGCTCTTCCGCCTCGACGCGGGCGTGTTCTCCTCGGCCGGGCTGCACTCGTCCTCGCCGCTGAACTACTTCCCGCTGATCGAGTACGCCTACAACATCCCCAACGAGATGCACGCCCACGGCGGCATCGAGAAGGGCCTGCTGCGGGCCGCGGTCGCCGACCTGCTGCCCGAACAGGTGCTCCAGCGCAAGCAGAGCGCCACACCGGTCAGCAAGGATCCGAACTACGCCGCGCGGCTGCAGCAGGAGTTCAAGGCCACGCTGGCGGACCCGCACTCGCGGGTGCACTCCCTGATCGACATGGACAAGGCCAACGAACTCGCGAGCAACGGCGCTCGGATGGCCGAAGACCGACTTGCCCGGGCCGACGTGGAGCTGACCCTTCAGCTCGACACCTGGCTCGACCTCTACAAGGTCCGTCTGACCCTCTGATCAATTCCGACGCCGTTGTTCACCAGTGCCTTAGGGGGCAGCATGATTTGCGACAACATCCTCGACACCGTCGGGCGCACGCCGCTGGTCCGCCTCGGCAGGCTGAGCATGGGCAACGGCTCCGAGGTCCTCGTGAAGCTGGAGGGGGCCAACCCCGGCGGCAGTGTCAAGGACCGCGCGGCCCTGTCCATGATCACCGCGGCCGAGCGGTCCGGGCAGCTCAAGCCAGGCGGCACGATCATCGAGTCGACCTCGGGCAACCTGGGCAAGGCGCTGGCGTTCATCGGCGCGGCCAAGGGCTACCGGGTCATCCTGGTCACCGACCCGAAGGCAGCGGGCTCGATGCTGGACTTCGTCGCCGCGTTCGGCACCGAGGTCCATGTCGTGCGCACGCCCGACGAACTGGGCTACCAGCGGCCGCGCCTGGCCAAGGTCGCCGAATTGCTGGAGCAGAACCCCGGCGCGTTCTGGCCCGACCAGTACAACAACCCGGGCAACCCGGGCATCCACGCCGAGCAGACCGCCTATGAGCTGCTCGACGAGCTGCCCGCGTTCGACGCGCTGGTGTGCGCGGTCGGCACCGGCGGCCACATCTCGGGGCTGGCGGCCACGCTCAAGCACAAGCTGCCGGACATCACCGTCGTCGGCGCGGACGTGGTCGGCTCGGCCGCGTTCGGCTTCCCCTACAAGGGCTGGGAGATGCGCGGCCTCGGCATCGCGTGGACCCCGGGCAACCTGCACCAGCACCTGGTCGACCTGGTCCACCCGATCACCGACCCGGAGGGCTTCGCCACCACCCGGCTGCTGGCCCGCCAGGAGGGCCTGCTGGTCGGCGAGTCCACCGGTGCCGCGGTGTTCAGCGCGCTGGCCTACGCCAACGCGCACCCGGGCAGCACGATCGTCGCGGTGAGCCCGGACTCGGGTGCGAACTACCTCGGCGAGTCCTTCGACGACATCTGGCTCACCGAACGCGGTGTGCTGCAGGGCATCGAGGCCCAGGGTCTCGACTCGCTCGACGGCCTGCTCGCCGGTGCGCGCAGCCCGCGCAACGACTTCATCCAGCTCGACCGCGTTCAGCCCCAACTGGTCTGAGAGGACCCTCCCCATGCTCGCCAACCTCGACCGGCTCGCCCGGCGGATGGACGAACTCGGAATCGACGGCATCGTCGCGACCACCGCGGAGAACGTGTACTACCTCACCGGTGTGGCGAGCGTGTCCCACGAGATCTTCCCGCACAGCGGGCAGTGTTTCGCCGTCGTCACCCGGGACCGTCTTGCGCACCCGAGGCTCATCTCCTCGCGGTGCGACCTGGACCAGATCCGGGACGCGCGGGTCGAGTTGGACGGGGCGGCGGGCTTCGGCACGTTCCACCGGGAACTGGCCGACGAGACGGAGCTGTCCGTGCTGGGCGAGCACGGACAGCTCCTCCACAGGCTGATGAACGAGCAGCCCAACGGCGTTCCCGCGCTGGGCGTGCTCGCGCGGGTCCTGCGGGAGGCCGGTCTCGGCGAGGCTCGGATCGCCATCGACGAGGAGAGCCTGCCCGCAAACGCTTTCGACGTCCTGCGCGAGGAACTGCGCGGTGCGGACCTGCGGCCCGGCGCGGAGCTGTTCCGCTGGGTGCGCAAGGTCAAGACCGAGCCGGAGATCGAGCGGCTGCGCGCCGCCGCCGCGCTCACCGAGCAGTGCATCCTCGCCGCCATGGCGATCGCCAAGCCCGGCGCGACCGAGATCGACCTGGTGCGCGAGTTCGAGCGGACCGCGGTCAGCTCGGGCGGACGGCCCAAGTTCACCCTGATCAAATTCGGCGACCGCGCCGCCTACGGGCAGTCGCGGCCCACCGCCGACCCGCTGCGCCGCGGCGAGGCCGTGTGGTTCGACGTCGGCCTGATCCTCGACGGCTACTGGTCGGACCTGAGCCGCATGTTCAGTATCGGCCAGCCCACCGACAAACTCGCGCGCTACTGCGAGGGCGTGCTCGCGGGCGAGGAAGCCGCGCTGGCCAAGACCCGGCCCGGCATGACCGGCAAGGAACTGTTCGACACCGCGGTGGAAGCCGTGCGGCAGAACGGGATTCCGCACTACCGGCGCAACCACGTCGGCCACGGCATCGGCGTGGAGGTCTACGACCGGGTGCTGATCACGCCGGACAACGACGAGGCGATCGAGGTCGGCACCGTCGTCAACTTCGAGACCCCGTACTACGAGTTCGGTTTCGGCGCGGCCATGATCGAGGACCCGTATGTGGTGCGCGAGAACGGCAACGAGCTGCTGACCACTTTGGACCGAAACCTGACGGTCATCGACTAGGAGCGCTACATGGACACCTTGACCAGGGAACAGACCGAGGCGATGACCGGCGCCGAGGCCCGCGCGCACTTCCGTGCGGGCTTACGGGTGCCGACCGTCGACTGGGCCAGCCGCTACGCGCAGACCAACCTGATCTCGGTGCCCAAGGACGTCGCTTACGACCTGCTGCTGTTCGCCCAGCGCAACCCGAAGGCGTGCCCTGTCCTGGATGTGACCGATCCTGGCTCGCCCACGACGGTGCTGGCCGAGGGCGCTGACCTGCGCACCGACCTGCCCGCGTACTACATCTGGCGCGACGGCGTGATGGTCGAGGAGGTCACCGACGCGACGGACCACTGGCGCGACGACCTGGTCACCTTCGTCATCGGCTGCAGCTACACCTTCGAGCGCGGCCTTCTCGACGCCGGTGTCCCGCTGCGTCACCACGAGTTGGGCGTCACCGATCCGATGTGGGCGGTCAACATCGAGTGCAGGCCCGCTGGGAGGCTCTCCGGGCCGCTCGTGGTCGGCATGCGACCGATCCCGGCGCACCTCGTGGCCACCGCGGTTCAGGTCACCGCGCGTTACCCCTCCGTCCACGGCGCACCCGTCCACATTGGTGATCCGGCCGCGCTGGGCATCACGGACCTGCAGAAACCCGACTTCGGCGATCCCGTTCCGGTCGGTGACGATATCCCCGTTTTCTGGGCGTGCGGCGTCACCACGCAAGCCGCCGTTATCGCGTCCAAGCTGGAATTCGCCATCACGCACTCGCCCGGGTACATGTTCATCACCGATGTGCCGGACGCCACGTACGCGCTGTGAGTTAAGGGCATATTTCTCAGTTTGGCTCTGGCAGGCTATCCCAGGGGCTCGGGCGTACTGCTCACAAACAGGCAAGCAAACCTAAGAGGGACACCGGATGTACGAGACACTATTGGGAATGGACGTGGGCATTAGTGCCCTCCTCTTCATCACCTGGGCGGTGTCGTCCAGGCGACTCGGCAGAGTCGCGCGTTACTCCGATCCGGTGAAATCCCTGAAGGCTTCGCGGGGAACGCTCATCTGGCTCGGCGTCGCCACGATCTTCGTTCTGTGGAAATTCGCCATCGGTGTGCTGATGCTGCAGACCGGGTGGGAATTCGCCTCCGACCGGGTTGTTCTGGTCCCGTTCTTCTACCTGGTCCCGGCCATCGCCGCCTACGTGCTGACGATCCCGGTGCTGCTGAGGATCGCGAAGACCGCGAAGTCGCTGCGGGGCACCGAGGGCGCGACCGTGCCGGTGGAGACCCGGCAGGGCCTGGCCACGCTGAAGTCGGCGCTGCCGCCGCGGCTGACCGCGATCGGCGGAATCCTGGCCTGGTACGCCTCTTTCGTGGTGCCGCCGGTGCCGCCGTTCGGTGACGAGATCGTCTTCTACGGCCTGATCCTGCTGGTCGCCGCCGGTCTGCTGGTGCTCAAGCAGCGCTACGAGCAGGGCAAGGTCGCCGCGGGCGCCGTCGTGCCGAGCTTCGGCAAGCGCGTCGGCCGCTCGTTCGCGCACGTGGGTGTGGTCCTCGCGCTCGTGGCGGGCGCCATCTTCGTGTGGCAGTCGACCAGCGGCCTCGACGAGCGCTACAACATGGGCGAGCACAGCGGCTCTGGCAACCACGCCGCGGGCGGCCACGGCCAAGGCGGCAAGTCCGTCGCCGACCTGACCGGCCCCAAGGACGGCGAGCCCGACCAGCGCATCACCCTGAACGCGGAGAAGGCCACCATCTCGCTGCCCAGCGGCGCGAAGCTCGACGCGTGGACGTTCAACGGCACCATCCCCGGCCCGCAGATCAAGGTCAAGCAGGGCGAGCTGGTCGAGGTCACGCTGACCAACAAGGACGTCCCGACCGGTGTCTCCGCGCACTGGCACGGCGTCGACGTGCCCAACGCCGAGGACGGCGTCCCCGGCCTGACCCAGGACGCGGTCATGCCCGGCGGCAAGCACGTCTACCGCTTCCGCGCGCCGGACGTCGGCTCGTACTGGTACCACTCGCACCAGCAGTCGTCCGAGCAGGTTCGCAAGGGTCTCTACGGTGGTTTCATCGTCGAGCCGAAGGACGGTCCGGCCGAGTCCGACGTCAAGGACATCCAGGTTCTCCAGCACGCCTTCACCACCACGGAGAACAAGGTCGCCTACACCAACGGCGACTCGGACAAGCTGGAGAAGCAGACGATCGAGGCAGGCACCAAGGTCCGCCTGCGGCTGACCAACACCGACAGCCTGATCAAGCGCTTCGCGCTGGTGGGCGTGACCTACAAGGTGACCGCGGTCGACGGCCAGGACATCAACAAGCCGACCGACCTCAAGGACACCCTGCTCACCCTGGGCGGCGGCGGTCGCTACGACGTCGAGTTCACCATGCCCAGCGGCCCGGTGCGGCTGGCGGAGAAGCAGCGGCCGGAAGAGGGCATCCTGTTCAGCCCCAACGGTTCCGGCGAGCTGAAGGCGGACTTCACCGTCCCCGAGTTCGACGTCACCCAGTACGGCAGCCCGATGCCGACCGAGTTCAACGCCGACAGCAAGTTCGCGGTGTCCGAGGACCGCTACCTGGACAACCAGGCCGGGTTCTTCGACGGCGGCTTCAACCTGCTGTGGTCGGTCAACGGCCACGTCTTCCCGGACGTGCCGACGCTGACGGTGCGCGAAGGCGACCTGGTGAAGGTCAAGTTCATCAACCGCAGCCACCTCGACCACCCGATGCACCTGCACGGCCACCACGCTCTTGTGCTGGCACGCAACGGAAAGAAGGCGACCGGCAGCCCCATTTGGCTCGACACGGTCACCGTCGCGCCCGGCGAGACCTGGGAGGTCGCGTTCAAGGCCGACAACCCCGGCCTCTGGATGGATCACTGCCACAACCTCGACCACGCCAAGATCGGCATGGTCTTGCATCTGGCCTACGAGGGCTACTCGACGCCCTTCGAGGCTGGATCGGCGACGAAGAACCAGCCCGAGTAAGGCGCGGCGCGTCGGCGTCACGCCCTTGGTTCTGAGGAGGACCCGTGACCCCCCGCGTTGAAGAGCCAATCCGCGAGGACCAGCCAACAGTCGCCACCCGGCGGCCGTGGCTGGCCCTCGCGGCCGTTTTGGCGGGCAGTTTCCTGCACCTGTTCGACCTGATGGTCGTCACCGTCGCGACCCCGTCGATCCGCACCGACCTCGACGCGTCGGCGTCGTCGGCGCAATGGCTCCTCGCGGGCTACGCCCTCCCGTTCGCGTTGCTACTGGTCACTTCCGGCCGCTTGGGCGACACGATCGGCCGACGCAAGATGGTCCTGATCGGCTCGATCGGCTTCACCGCGGCGTCGGTGCTGTGCGCGGTCGCCACCGACCCGGCCACCCTGATCGCGGGCCGAGTCCTGCAAGGCGCCTCGGCCGCGGCCATGTCGCCCCAGGTCCTCCCGATCATCATGCTGCTTTTCCCCGCAGGCAAGCGCGTGGCCGCCCTCGGCGCGCAGGCGGGCGTGATCGCGGTGGCCACGGTCAGCGGCCCGGTACTCGGTGGGTTGCTGGTCCAGGCCGACATCGCCGACCTGGGCTGGCGAGTGATCTTCCTGCTGAACATCCCGGTCGGCCTGTTCACCATCCTCGCGGGCTGGATCTGGCTGCCCGCCAACGACGTGCTCACCAAGGGCGCCCGCGCTCGACTGGACATCGGCAGCATCGCCCTGGCCAGCGGCGGCCTGCTCCTGCTCATCTTCCCCCTGGTCCAGGGCAGTGACTTGGACTGGCCACTGTGGATCTTCGCCCCGCTGGCGCTGTCGGTGCCGGTGCTGTATCTGTTGGTACGCAGGCAGATCCAGCGCCAGAAGACGGGCGAGTTCCCACTGATCGCGCTGTCCCTGTTCCGCGTCCGCGCGTTCGTCGCGGGCAGCGTCGCCAACTTCCTGGTGATGGGCGGCGTGGCGGCGTTCTTCCTGGTCTTCGTCCTGCACCTGCAGTCCGGCCTGGGCTTCAGCCCATCAGACATCGGCTTGACAGTGGCCTCCTTCGCCGTCGCCGCAGGCGTGGCCTCGGGCGCGTCGGTGCCGCTGGCAGCCAAGATCGGCAAGCCCTTGGTGGTCGCGGGCGGAGTACTGATGGCCGTCGGCATGAGCGCACTGTGCGCGGTACTGCTGGCGCAGGGCCCCGAGTTGAGCTCCGGTCTGGTCGCGGCCTGCCTCGCGATCGTCGGCATCGGCATGGGCATGCTCAGCCCACCCCTCTACAACCTGACCCTCACCGGCGTTCCCGCCGAAGACGTCGGCTCGGCATCGGGCGTCTTCGGCACCTTGGCCCAGGTGGGCAACGCGATGGGGGTAGCCGTCCTGGGCGCGGCGTTCTTCGGTCTGCTGAATCGCTTCGACGACCGGCTGGGCGATTGCGCCGACAAGACCCCGCTGACGGAGGGAACGGACGCCGTCGTCGGCACGTGCGGGCCACAGGCGACGATTCCCGCCCAGGAAGCCTTCACCTCAGCCACCGCGGCGACAGTCGCGGCGCAGGCGGTCTGCTACCTGCTGGTGGCCTGGATTCTCGCGCGTTTCCTGCCGGGCAAGACAAAGCAGGCGTGACACGCGAAACGGCCCCGGGAACCCCCGGGGCCGTTTCCGTTGTCCTGTCTAGAGAATCTTCATGTTCGCCATCATCGCCATGTCCTCGTGCTCAAGGTTGTGGCAGTGGAACACGTACTTCCCCGGATACCCGTCGAACCGAACCAGGATCCGCACGACCTTGTTTGGCTCCAACCGCACCGTGTCCTTCCACCCGCCATCGGTCGGCGCCAACTGCTCCGCGATCCGAGCGTGGATCTGGAACGACGACAAGTGCACATGGACCGGATGCTGAGCGTCGGTCACGAGCTGCCACATCTCGACCTTGCCGCGCTGGATCTCGGCGTGGTTGTAGTTGGGGTCGAAGCTCTTGGAGTTGATGCGCCACACCATCTTGCCGTTCTCCGGTCCCTGCAGGAACGCGAACTGACGGGTCGGCGTGTTGCCTCCGGTCCACGGCAGCTTCTCGATCGTCGACAGCTTCGTCGGCACCGTCGAGTCGTCCGTGGCGGTACGGGCCACGCGGAACTGCATGACCAAGCCGGAGTTCCCGGTGGCGCCCGTGTGCTTGAGCGTGACCATCGTGCCCACGGCGTACTTGCTGAAGTCGATCACCACGTCGAACCGCTCAGCGGGCGCGACCGGAATCATCGTGTGTCCGCGCGGGGCGTCGAGCAGGCCGCCGTCGCTGCCGACCTGGATGAAGGACTGGGCGGCGTTGGGCTTGGGGTCGAGTTCGAGCTTGTAGTGCCGTGAGTTCGACGCGTTGAGGATGCGGAAGCGGTACTTGACCGCGTCGACCTCCAGGAACGGCCACGGGACGCCGTTGACCAGGGTGACGTCGCCGAGGACGCCGCCGTGGAAGGCGCCGGTGACGCCCGGGGGGTGGTTGAGGTTGGGGTCGAGGGACGGGTAGTTGAACGAACCGTCCGCTTTGAACGACCGGTCGGTGATGATCAGCGGGATCTCGCGGGCGCCCTTGGGCAGCGGCAGCGCGTTGTCCTCGTCGTCGCGCAGGATGTGCATGCCCGCCAGGCCGCGGTAGACCTGCGGGCCGGTGAAGTCCATCCGGTGGTCGTGGTACCAGAGCGTGGCCGCGCGCTGCTGCAGCGGGTAGTGGTACTCACGCTCGCCCTGGCTGACGTTGCCGCCGGGGTGCACGTGCCCGTTCCACCCGCCGACCGGCATGATCAGGTCGATCGGGTAGCCGTCGTGCTCCGGCGGGGTCTTGCCGCCGTGCAGGTGGGTGACCGTCGGGACCGGCAGCTCGTTGCGGGTCTTCACGACGATCTTGCGGTTGGCCTTGGTGTCGAACGTCGGGCCGGGGAACGTGCCGTTGTACGTGAACGCCTGGGTCTGCAGGCCCGGCAGGATGCTCAGGTTGGCGACCTTGGCGGTCACCTCGAAGTAGTCGGTGGTCGCGTCGGACCGGACCGGCCGGATCACCGGCGGGATCGTCAGCGGCTGCGTGAACGGCCGCGGCGCGGCCAGCGCGCTCTTCTGGACGCTCTGCTCTTTGTGCTGCGCGCCGCCATTGGCATCGGTCGGCGTTCCGCCGCAGGCACTGGCCAGCGGCAGCACGATGCCCGCTGTTCCGGCCGCGCCGATAAACCCCCGTCGTGACAAAGACATTGTGTTCGAACCCCCTTTATGCAAATCCCGTGGAATCACCCAGTATCGGAGCATACCCGGAGTTTGCTCGCTTACGACCCCCCCTATGACCCGGAGTGGAGCGGTTCTCGAGCGAGCCGCGACAAGCTGTGCCCAGCGCGAAGTGGCGCGGCCAAAACCCGCCCAGACGGAGGCGACGAACGTATGCGACTGTACCTGCTTGAGCTGGGCCACATCGGCCACGACTGGGCTGCGGGCGGCCGAATGCCGGTGTGCGCCTACCTGATCCGGACGGCGGACGCGACTGTGCTGGTCGACACCGGATTCCCGCCGGACGCCCCGCCCGGGGCTATTCAGGTGACCCCGGAACAAGAGTTGATTACTCAACTTTCCCAAATCGGAGTTAATCCGGATGACGTCACACATGTGATCTGCAGCCACCTCGATCCCGATCACGCCGGTAACCATGATCTGTTCCCGCGGGCCGAGTTCGTGATCCAGCGCAGCCACTACGAATTGGCCATGTCGGACACCGTTCCGCGCCTGCGAATGGCACGCAAGCACTGGGATCAGGAGAACCTGAATTACCGGCAGATCGACGGTGACGTCGAGCTGCTGCCGGGCATCGAGCTGATCGAGTCCAGCGGCCACATCCTGGGCCACCAGTCGGTGCTGGTGCGCCTGCCCGAGTCCGGCCCGATCCTGCTGGCCATCGACGCCATCACCATGGAGAAGGCGCTCGACCCGGACACCCGGCCGATGACCAACTACGACCTCGAGCCCGAGCTGGTCCGGTCCAGCACCCGCAAGCTCGTCGACCTCGCCGCCAAGGAAGGCGCGCTCATCGTGCGCGGCCATGACGGCACCCAGTGGGAAACCCTCAAGCGGGCGCCTGAGTTCTACGCCTGAGTCAAAGCAGTCCAACACTCTATGAGGAGGCATTTCGTGAGCACGACCGTCCTTCGGCGACTCGTTGTCGCCACCGTCGTGGCCGCGGCCACCGTGGGGGCGGTGACTCCGGCGAGCGCGGCGGCCAAGCAGGCCCCGCAGACCGTCTCGGTGACCGCCCAGACCGACCGCCTGGTCGCCCCCGCCGCGGCCACGCTGCGCGCCGGTGTCACCACGTTCCAGGTGTCCACCCCCGACTACGGCGGCCGCGAGGTCGGGCTGATCCAGCTCAAGCCGGGCGTCCAGCTCGAGAACCTGCTGGCCAACCTCGCCACCGTCCTGCACAACGACGACCTGGTGGCCAAGAAGGCCGCGGGCGCCGTGGTCTACCGCGACTCGGTGCTGCTCGGTGGCGCCATCGTGACCCCGCGCGCGCCGCAGGTCTTCAGCCAGATGCTCTTCCAGGGCACCTACTACCTGGTCGACTACCGGTCGCTGGCCAACCCGGCGGCGACCAACCACTACCAGAAGATCACCGTCGGCCGGGGCTTCAACTCCTACTGGCCGAGCACCGACCACCTTGTCCTGCAGTACCAGGACAACGAGGGCCAGCCGCGCTTCCGCGCACCGGCCACCCTCAAGGCGGGCGCCAAGCTCCTCATCGTCAACCTGACCGACCAGATGGCCGACTCGGTGTTCCTGCCGGTTCAGCCGGGCACCACCGACGAGGACATCGTCAAGTTCTTCAGTGGCCAGGCCGCGCCGCCGTTCATCGGCCAGCCGCAGGGCGCGCTGCCCACGAGCAGCCGCTACGCGGTGCACTACCAGGCCGACCTGGCACCGGGCCGCTACGTTCTGCTGTCCTTCGTCGGCGACCGTGAGACCGGCATCCCCGGTGCCGCTCGCGGGATGTACAAGCTGATCGACGTCATCTAGCACGTACCGACTAATCTGGAACTCTTCCAGTGATACTGGACGGTTCCTCCAGTCCCGGCTCCCATTCTCAAGATCGTGAGCCTGGACATCGTGACCCGGAGAGGGCCTCGGACGCGACGGTCGCCGTCGTACTTCGAGGCCCTCTTCGTCGTCGGGCTCGCCGTGATCGCGACCTGGGTGATCCACCAGTTCGCGCCGCCGTCGCTGATCCGCGACGGCGAAGTGCTGCCGGTGGCCATGGGGTCGCGCCACACCGGGTCGGGCCACCACGGCTCCGCCCCGGGTGAGCTGGTCCCGCCGAGCCCGGTCAGCACCGAGCCGCTGCCCAGCTTCTTCGGCAGCGCGTTCCTAGCCTTCCATGTGCTCGTGGTCTTGCTGGTCCTCGCGGTGCCGCTGGCCCGCAGGCTCAACGCGCGGGGCGGCACCTGGTTCACCGGGCTGGTGTTCGCGGGGCTGTCCGCGCTCGCCGTCGGCATCGCCGCCATGGTCACCGCCCAAGTGATCTACCAGGACGCCGTCACCGCCGAGCAGGTGCTCGCGGGCGGTCTGGAAGCGGCCAGGTACGGCTTCGTCGCCGCGCTCGCGATCGCGTTGTTGTTCGGGGTTCCCGGCAGTGTCGCCGGGCCCTCGGGGGAAGCAAGCGAGTGAGGAGCTCTTGATGAAACGTCGGAACCTGTTGAAGGCCGGTGCCGTGGTAGGTGCGGGACTCGTCCTGCCGCTGGAGAGACTTGTCGCCAGTGCGGCCGCGACGGCGGGTCTGGCCGCGTTCTCGGTGCCGCTGCTGGTGCCGCCGGTCCTGCGGCCCAAGACCAGCACGCCGGACACCGACTACTACGAGATGAAGATCAAGCCCGCCGATGTGGAGATCATCCCCGGGACCACCACCCGGGTGCTGACCTTCAACGGTTCGTTCCCCGGCCCGACCCTGGCGGTGACCCAGGGCAGGCCGGTCGTGGTGAAGCAGATCAACGAACTGGGCGAGGACGTCAACGTGCACCTGCACGGCGCGTTCGTCGCGCCCGAGCACGACGGCTACCCGACGCACCTGATCCCGCCGGGCGGCTCGCGGGACTACCGCTACCCGAACCAGCAGCGCGCCACCACGCTCTGGTACCACTCCCACACCCACCACAAGGAAGCCGAGCAGGTCTACCGGGGCCTGGCGGGCTTCTACGTGATCAACGACCCGGGCGACCCGTGGCTGAACCTGCCGTCCGGCGCCCAGGACGTGCCGCTGCTGTTCCGCGACATCCGCATCGATGACAGCAACCAGCTCGTGTACTTCCCCGGCGACTTCCGGGGCCGGGGCACGATCCTGGTCAACGGCAGGCCGCAGCCATATTTCAAGGTCGCGACCCGCAAGTACCGGCTGCGGCTGCTCAACGGCTCCAACGACCGCGGCTTCAAGTTCTCACTGAGCAACGGCGCGAAGTTCTACGTGATCGGCTCCGACGGCGGGTACCTGCCCAACAACATCCCGCTGAGCACGATCGAGCTGTTCCCGGCCGAGCGGCTCGACGTGATCGTGGACTTCGGCGGGCTGCCGGTGGGCACGCGGATCACGCTGCGCAACGAGTTCGGCGAGGCCGCCGAGACCCAGGACGTCATGCGCTTCGACGTCGACCGGGTGGAGTCCGACTTCACCCGGATCCCGGACAACGGCCAGCTCCCGCAGCTGCCCGCGATCCCGACGCCGACGGTGACCAGGGACATCACGCTGAACTTCGACCTGCCCAACCGGCGGTTCCTGATCAACGGCAAGCCGTTCGACCCGAACCGGGTCGAGTTCACCGTCCGCAAGGACAAGCCGGAGCTGTGGCGGATCACCAACAACGACACCCAGTTCGGCATCACCCACAGCATGCACATACATCTGGTGCAGTTCCGGGTGGTGTCGCGCAACGGGGTGCCGGTCGCGCCGATCGAGGCGGGCTGGAAGGACACGGTGACCGTGCGCGCGGGGGAGACGGTGCTGGTCAACACGACCTTCACCGGGTTCACCGGCAAGTACGTGTTCCACTGCCACCTGCTGGACCACTCGTCCAACGCCATGATGGCCCAGATCGAAGTGATCCCCTGAGCGTGACGGTGGCCCGGTCCGCGCGGACCGGGCCACCGGCTCTGGGTCTTACTTGCTCTGCTCCGCGGCTACTTTCGCGTGGACCTCGGCCATGTCGACGGCCTTGACCTGGGTGATCAGGTCCTCAAGCGCGGCGGGCGGGAGCGCGCCGGGCTGCGCGTAGAGCACGACGCCCTCGCGCACGGCCATCAGCGTGGGAATCGACCTGATGTCGAACGCCTGCGCGAGCTGCTGCTGGGCCTCGGTGTCGACCTTGGCGAACACGATGTCGTCGTGCTTGTCCGACGCGGACTCGAAGGTCGGCGCGAACTGGCGGCACGGGCCGCACCACGCCGCCCAGAAGTCGACCAGGACAGTGCCGCCACCGCCGACCACCTCGTCGAAGTTCTCGCTGGTCAGTTCGACCGTCGCCACAGATCCTCCTCAGGTTCGGGCGGGCAATCTCAGGGGTTCAACGAACTACCGGCCGCCAGAATTCCGCAACCGTGCCTCGATGCCCCGGTGGGCCCGCGCGTAGGCGTCATCGTCGCCGGTCAGCACGGCCACCGCGTTGGCGGCCCGGCACAGCGCGTCGATCTCGAAGGCCAGTTGGTCGATGTCGGTGTCGGAAGCGAGGTGGCCCCGCTCGACCGCGGCCGCCGCGAACTGGGCGAGCAGCTCCATCCAGCTGCCGAAGGAGCGCTCGACCGCGTCGTGCACGCGGCCCTGGCGGGCGTCGAACTCGGCGGCCGCGCCCGCGAAGAAGCACCCGCCGGGGAACACCCGGTTCCGGGAGTGGGCCAGCCAGTTGTCGACCAGCTTGGTGAGCCGGGGCAGGCCAGGGTCGGCGGCCAGCGCGGACTCGACGACGGTCTCGACGAAGATGTCCCTGGCGAAGGCGATCGCGGCCAGCTGCAGCTCCTCCTTGGAGCCGAAGTGGGCGAAGATCCCGCTCTTGCTCAACTCCAGCTCGGCGGCCAGCCTGCCGATGGTCAGCCCTTCCAGACCCTCGACCGACGCGATCTCCACCGCGCGGCGCAGGGTCGCTCGGCGGGTCTCGGCGCCCTTCGCCAGTCGTGCGTCCACCCGAACAATCTAGATGATCGGTTCCTGACTATCACCAGGTCTCGACCGGCCCACGACGCCGCTGCCCGCGTTGCAGGGACAGCCACGTACACCCGGTACGCGTGCTGTCCCTGCGCCTTGGCAGCGACGCCGTGGACCAGTCGATACCAGGCGATAGTCAGGAACCGATCATCTAGACGACCGTTCGATCATGTGGAACTATCTGACCGATCGTTCGTACACATTCGGAGGGGATATGGACATCAGGGAGCTCGACCGTCGGGTGCTGGAACTGATCGGGGGCGTCATCGATGGGTTGACCGACGAGCAGTTCGACGTGCCGACGCCGTGCGAGGGCTGGACGGTCCGCGAGGTCATCCGGCACATGGTGGGCAACAGCCTTGGCGTGCTGGCGCGGGTCGGCGGCACCGAGGCGCCCGCCGAGGTCGACCTCGGCGTCGACCCGCGCGCGACGTTCCGCCAGACGCGGGCCGACGCGTCGGCGGCGCTCAGCAGGCCGGAGGTGTTCGACGGGCCGTGGGAGCTGCGCGGGCAGCAGTACACCGGGGGCACGATGCTGTTCGTGCACTTCGCCGACGTCCTCGTGCACACCTGGGACATCGGCACCGCGGTGGGGATCGACATCCGGTTCGAAGACGACCTGGCGCAGGCCGCGCTCGGTGTCGTCAGCCGGTTCCCGGAGGACGCGTGGGGCCCGGGGTCGGCGTTCATCGAGAAGCTGCCGGTCGCCGACGACGCGTCCGCGCAGGAGAAGCTGCTCGCGCTGACCGGCCGCAGGGTCCCGTCAGCGGCCTGACGGCTCATACACGCTCACGGTGACCGAGCCGGTCACCGTGAGCGGGTCGGGCAGCCCGGCGATCTGCCTGGCGAAGCCGCGGCCCGCGGCGTGGAAGGCGTTGGGGCCCATGCCGACCAGGACGGAGACCATGTCGTGGGGGAGCGACATGGGGAACTCCTGGTCGCGCTGGTCGACCACGGTGAAGTGGGACGCCATCCGGTCGTCGATGCGGCTCTGCTTGTCCTCCTCGACCGCCAGGAGGTCCAAAGTGGACACCAGCTCGGCGAGGTGGCGCGCGGTCGGGGCCACGACGACGGCGGTGCCCTCGGGATGCAGGACCCGGTGCAGTTCGGCGGGGTTGCGCGGGGCGAACACGCTGAGCGTGAGCCCGGCGGCGGCGTCGCGCACCGGCAGCGGCTGCCACGCGTCGCAGACGATCGCGCCGATCAGGGGGTGGGCGCGAGCGGCCCGGCGCAGGGCGGGTTTGGACACGTCGACTGCGATGCCGACCCGGTCGCCGAACGCGGTGAGGGCGGCGGCGAGGTAGTGGCCGGTGCCCGCGCCGACGTCGATCACCGCGCCGGGCCCCGGCCGCGCGGCCTCGGCGATGACGTCGGTGATGGGCGCGTAGTGCCCCGCGCCGAGGAAACGGACCCGGGCGTCGACCATGTCGGCGGTGTCGCCGGTGAAGGTGGCCGTGCCGCACAGCAAACTGACGTAGCCCTGCCTGGCCACGTCGAAGCTGTGTCCGCGCGGGCACCGCAGCACGCCCGGCGACTCGGCCAGGTCCGCGCCGCAGTGCGGGCAGACCAGCAGCGATACGACATCGGCGAGCATGGTGCCGACCCTACGACAGAGGCTCCGGACGACCGTGTCGCCCGGAGCCTCTGTCGTGTGGATCAGAAGCGGCGCAGCACCGCGGTGCGAATCCTCGGAACGGCCATCAGCGCGCCGCCGCTGAGCAGCAGCGCGGCGCCGAGCAGGATCATCCAGCCGACGTTGGAGCCGGTGTCGGGCAGGTCGTCGTTGTCGACCGGCACGGGCGCGACCGTCGTGGTCGTGGTGGCCGGGCGGGTGGTCGTCACCGAGGTCGCGTCCGTGGTCGTGGACGCGGTGCTGGTGGTCGTGGTGCCAGACGTGGTCGTGGTGGTGGTCCCCGACGTGGTCTTGGTGGTGGTAGTGGTCTTGGTGGTCGTCGGCGTGGTGGTAGCCGTGTCCTTCTTGCCGCAGACGAACCAGTGGCTGATCTGCGCGGGCTTCCCACTGCCGCCCGCGATCGGGGAGTGCAGATCCAGCCACGGCAGGTTGCCGAGCTTGCCCACCTCGTACCGGTTGTACCCGTCGCTGCCCTTGACGATCACACCGGAGACGGTGGTGCCCGCGGGGATGGCGGTGATGTCGATGTAGGTGTTGGTGTCGTCCACGGAGGAGGTCACCGTCACCGCGGTGGTGCCCGGCCAGAGCTCACCGCAGTCAGCGGCCACCACGTTGCCCGAGTGTGAGGTGGCGCGATTCGGGTCGCCCGAGGGCGGCGGGTCGTTCTGCGCGGCCCCCACGGTGCCCGACATGGCCAGCATCCCGACCATGGTGAAGGTGGCGAAGGCGAGCGAAGCGAGGGACCTACGCATGTAGTTACTCCAAGTGGTGACCGCAACGGGCCGATGTTGGGTGACTTTGTACACCCAAACGGCGCACGCCATTACACGGGGACGCCTCTCGGTGGTTTTGTGTCCCGCTCGTTGCCGGTTAGAGATCTTTCAGGGCGTCGCCGATCGCGCGGTGGAAGGTCGGGTAGGCGAAGATCATCCGCTGGAGCACGCTGACCGGGACCTCGCCGTGGACGGCGACCGCGAGGGCGCCGAGCACCTCGCCACCCGCCGGTCCGGCCGCGGTCGCGCCGACGAGGATGTCGCGGTCGGCGTCCATGACCAGCTTGACGAAGCCCTCGTTGCCCACCTTGTGGATCCAGCCGCGCGAGGACTCGGCGATCTTGGCGCCGCCGGTGCGCACGGCCAGGCCCGCGGCCCGCGCGGCGGACTCGGACAGGCCGACCGAGCCGATCTCGGGGTCGGTGAACGTCACCCGCGGGACCGCTCGGTAGTCGGCTTCGCGCGGCTCGCCGAGGATGTCGGCGACGGCGATCTCGGCCTGATACAGCGACATGTGGGTGAACGCCCCCTTGCCGGTGACGTCGCCGATGGCCCACACCCCGTCGGCGGCGCGCATGTGCCCGTCGACCTCGATGCCCCTGGCGGACTCGTCTAGCCCGACGGCCCCGACGCCAAGCGCGGCCAGATCGGTCCGCCGCCCAGCGGCGACGAGCACGTGCGCGGCGGTGACCGGGTCGGCCCCGTCGAAGGTCAGGGTGACCCGGCGGCCGTCGTGGCTCGCGCCGGTGATCTTGGCGCCCGTCTTGACGGTGATCCCCTCGGCGGCGAACCGCTCGGCGATCAGCGCGCCCGACTCCGGCTCGTCGAGGGGCAACAGTCGGTCCTGGGCCTCCACGATCGTGACCTTGGCCCCGAACCGGGCGAAGACCTGGGCGAACTCGCACCCCACCGGCCCACCACCGAGGACGATCAGCGACTCGGGCACCGAGGTCACGGCGACCGCGTCGCGGTTGGTCCAGTGCGGCACGTCGGCCAGGCCGGGAACGGGTGGGACGGCCGGGTCGGTACCGGGGTTGAGCACGATCCCCCGACGGGTCTCGACCGTCTCTTCGCCGTCCGAAGTGGACACCACGAGCCGGTTGGCCCCGACGATCCGCGCCCGCCCCCGCAGGAACGCCGCACCCGCCTTGGTCAGCCGATCAACCGCCACCCCGTCATCCCAGTCGCCGGTCGCGTCGGCCCGGATGCGAGCGGCGACCGGCCGCCAGTCGGGCCGCACCACGGCCGACCCGGCCAAGATCTCCACCCGCCTGGCCTCCGCCAGCGCGTCGGCGGCCCGGATCATCATCTTGGTTGGCACACAGGCGTAGTACGGGCACTCACCCCCGACCAGGCGGGCGTCGATCCCGAGCACATCCAGCCCAGCCTTGGCCAACTTGGCCGCGGCGGACTCACCACCGGGCCCCAAACCGACAACGGCGATGTCGACTGTGCGGGTCATGTCCTCAACTCCTCGTGGCCGATACCCACTCCAGCACGCCCCGACCGGGCTCGCAGCCCAGCACGAGGCCGGTGATCACGGAGTGCCCATGATCACCCCTGCCGTCGACCCGCCGACCGGACGCGGCTTGGCCCGACGGGACCCTCACCGTCGACCCGATGACAGAACCCGCCGACCGACCGGCCCACCCGCTGACCCCGCCGACCGGCTGACCCCGCCGACCGGCTGACCCCGCCGACCGGCTGACCCCGCCGGCCAGCTTGGTCCGCGGACCGACCCGCCGACCGGATTGGCCTGCCGACCGACCGCCTGCCGACCCGTCGACCCGCCAACCGACCAGCCGATCGGCTCGGCCCGCTGACCCGCCGACCGGCTTGGCCCGCCGACCGACGCCTGCCGACCCGCCGACTTGGCCCGACGTCGGCTGCGCTGGAGCCGACGTCGGTGCGGCGGCGCTGTCCGCCGCGTGCCCGCAGGTGGGCCCACGATGCGGCGCGGTGCCTGCCCCGCCACGACTCTCGCGCGTCCGTGTGCCGTGCGCGGGCGGTGGGCCGTGCGCGGTGGGCCCGTGGCCGTGTGTGGTGGGCTGTGGGTCACTGGGCGTGGAACGTGTGCCTGTGCCTGTGCCTGTGGCGAGCGTCGCGATGCGCGGGCTAGTCGAACCGTCCTGCCGGTGGGGCGGACCCAGGACGTCCGCCCCCTACCGGACCCGACGGAACTCGTGCTGGTCGCGGATCTCCCGGTTGAGGTAGGCGCCCACACTCTCCGAGGACATCAGTTCCCAGTACACCCGCTTCGCGACCTCCAAGTACTGATAAACATGTCCGTTCCTGAATTCCACCTCCAAAGTCGAACTCCCGGCGTCGTAGCCCACCGACGCGATGCTGGTCGACGAGACGGCCTGCCTGCGCACGAGCACGCCCCCTCCTGCGATCTCAATAGGCCCGCCCGCCGCCGGTCGGGAGGGCCTACCCGCTACGTTGCCACCGAACCGCCCCGCCGTCACCCGCGTGATCGCTGCCTGTGGATAACCCCGGACAACCTCAAGGACCTCCCGGCGTCCTGTGGATAGACGGCCCGCCAGTGGCGAAGTTCGACATACGCTGGTTCCGGCACACCCGTCCGCAAACCTGAGAGGAGCTGTTGTCGCAGTGCTGGATCTCGCGGCTTCCTTGCTGTCGTTCGCGCACAGCCTCTTCGGGCCGGGGCTGTGCCCCGGCGACTGGGTGTGGGCGACTAGCACAGCGGGCGCGGTGATCGCGCTGCTTCCGATGCTGGCCTCGGTCATCATCGCCGTGGTTCGCAAGGCGACCGGGAACACGTACAACTCCGCGATGATCTCGACCGTCGCGGTCGTGGGCGGGTTCTTCGCCTTCCTCGTGCCCCTCGTCCTCTTCAACGGCATCAGCGGGGTCTTCCGCAGCGTCTTCGCGGGCGACGGCGCGGTCTCGCTGGCCGGGTCCTCCTCGATAAAGCGGGACTACTGCGGCTGGGTCGGCGAGCAGGCCGACTACCTCGGCGGCCGCGCCAACGTCTACGAGGTGCTGTTCCACAAGTTCGAGAGCACCCCGGTCTACCTGCTGCGCATCGCCACGCTGGTGATCGTGCCCACAGTCTGCCTGCTCTTCGTGATCCTGCAGGCCAGGGCCGCGATGCGGCGCGGGCCGACCTGGCCGGGCAGGCTGATCTGGGTCCCGTTCGCCCTGATGGCCATCCTGAGCCTGCCGGTCGAGGCGAACACCGCCGCCCACCTGTGGCTCGGGTTCCTCCCGATCGCCATCCTCGGCCTAGTGCCCGTCTACGTCGTCGGCGCGCCGAGTTGGTCGACCATCGAACGCAACTACCAGAAACCGGAGGTGGCCCCGGTGGCCCAGCAGCCGAACCAGAAGCCGACTCCGCCGCCGTACCAGCCGCACCAGGTGCCCGCCTACCAGCCCGCGGCGCCGGTCAAGCCGATCCCGGCCTACCAGCCGCCGCCGCCCGTGCAGCAGCAGCCGCCGCCGGTGCGAAAACCGCCGCCGTATGTGCCGCCCGCGCCGAATCCGACGCTGCGTGACCCGGATCCCGAGGGCAAGGCGCTGTCCAAGTTGGCCGCCGACCCGGGTCCGCTGCCGTTCACCCCGCGCTCGGCGACGCCGCCGCCCCCGCCGGTTCGGCCGTCGGGGAGCCGGTTCCGCAAGGTGCGCGCGCTCGGCCAGGGCGGGTTCGGCACGGTGTGGCTGGCCGTCGACACCCAGCTCGACCGGACCGTCGCGGTGAAGATGGCGCACGCCCCCGACGCCGAGACCGAGGAGCGGATGCTGCGGGAGGCCCGCGCGCTCGCCGCGGTGCACCATCCGAACTGCGTGCGCGTCTACGACATCGTCGCCGAGCCAGAAGGCCTCGGCCTGGTGATGGAGTACATCGAGGGCCAGCCCCTGGCCGACCGGGTGGCCACCGGCGGCCCGCTCGACGACGTCGCCGTCGCCCGCCTGTGGATCACCATGTCGGGCGCGCTGTCGGCCGCCCACGCCAAGGGTGTGCTGCACCGCGACGTCAAGCCGTCCAATGTGATCATCGACCCGGACGGCAACGCCCACCTGATCGACTTCGGCATCGCCCGGTCCAAAGGCGACTCCACGCTGACCGCGACCGGCATGATGGTCGGCACCCCCGACTTCCTGGCCTCCGAGACCGCCGCGGGCGCCAACGCCACCCCGGCCTCCGACGCCTGGCAGCTGGCCGCCACGGTCAACTTCGCGCTGACCGGCAAGCCCCCGCGCGGCACCAGGGACAACGCGATGGCCGCCCTCATGGCGGCGGCCAAGGGCGAACCCATGACCGAACTGCCCCTGCACAGCGCGCACCGGCGCCTGCTGATGGCCTCGCTCGACACCGAGCCCGCGCGGCGTCCGACGTTGCGGGCCGTGGCCAGGGAACTCAGCGACTGGCTGGGCAGGGAGGGCCACACCGAGACCGGCCCGGTCACCCAAATCGTGCGCCGCGAGGACATCGAGGGTCTCGACCGCACCCGCCACATGCGCTGAGAACTACGGCGCCGAGTGGGCGAACGTCCGTCGGTAGTCCTTCGGGGACACCCCGACGATCTTCTGGAAGTGGTGTCGCAGCAGCGCCGCGGTCCCGAAACCGCAGCGCTGCGCGACGTCGTCCACGCTGGCCGTGGTCTCCTCCAGCAGGGTGCGGGCGTGCAGGACGCGCTGCAGCGAGAGCCACTTGAGCGGTGTCGTGCCGGTCTCGGCGACGAAGCGGCGGGCGAATGTGCGCTCCGACATCCGCGCCCGGACCGCCAGGTCGGCGACCGACTGGTCCTGGGCGAGGTTCTCCAGCATCCAGGTCAGCACCGGCGACAGGCTGTCGCCCTCGCACAGGGGGACCGGCAGCTCGACGAACTGGCGCTGCCCGCCGTCGCGCTGGGGTGGGACGACCATGCGGCGGGCGATGGCGGTGGCCGCGGCCGAGCCGAGTTCGCGGCGGACCAGGTGCAGGCAGGCGTCGATACCCGCGGCGGTGCCCGCGCTGGTGATGATGTCGCCGTCGTCGACGAACAGGACGTCCGGGTCGATCTTCGCGGCCGGGAAGCGGTCGGCCAGATCGCGGGCGTGGCGCCAGTGGGTGGTGCACGCGCGGCCGTCGAGCAGGCCGGTGGCCCCGAGCAGGAACGCGCCGCTGCACACCGACAGCACCGTGGCGCCGCGGGCGTGGGCCGCGCGGATTGCGTCGAGGACGGCGGGCGGGTAGTCGTCGCGGATGGTGCACGCGGGCAGGGCGACCAGGTCGGCGCCGTCCAAGGCCGACAGGTCGCGCTCCGGGATCATCCGCACGCCGATGCTCGACGGCAGGGCCTGTCCGGCGACCTCCCCGCACACCCGGAACTCGATCGGCGGCACGCCCTCGTCGGTGCGATCGATGCCGAACACCTCGCACAGGACGCCGAACTCGAACGGCGCGAAACCGTCGATGAGGACCACCGCGACCGACTTGAGCATGGCGGCAGCGTAACTGGCAGGATTTTGATGCACAAGGGCACTCCTGCCACTGGTGGCAGGAAATGTCTCAGCGCAAACTTAGTGCCATGACTGCTGAACTTGTTCTCATCGCCCTAGCGTTCCTGCTGGTCTACGGCCTGGACCGCAACCACCACCGCAACAACGGGCCGCGCCCGCGGCTGGCCGGACACACCGATGTCGAGGACCGGGACCTGGCTCGGACCGTCGCCGAGACCGAGACCCGCGAGCGCCAGGACGCCCAGCGGACTACCGCCAGGACGGGAGCCAGAGTTCGGCTTGCCATCGGCTCTCGGTGATCGAGTCACCGTTGAGGATCGGCCAGAGCCAGACGAAGTTCGCCACCACCAGGCCCACGTACATGGCCACGACCAGCAGACCGGTCCCGCGGCGCTCCGCTCCGTCGCGGGCCCGGCCCAGCAGGTGGCCCAGCGGCAGGACCAGCCCGAGCACCAGGAACGCCGCCATGGGCGTGACGTAGAAGAAGTACATCTGCCTGTCGAGGTTGATGAACCACGGCAGCAGACCGGCCAGGTAGGCGGTGATCACGGCCGCGTACCGCCAGTCGAGGCGGCCGACCATCCGCCACAGGCCCCAGACCAACATCGGCAGGGCCAGCCACCACAGCGCGGGCGTGCCGATCAGCATCGTCGCGGCGACGCACTTGGACTCGCCGCAGCCCAGCGTGTTGCCCTCGTAGTAGTAGAGCATCGGCCGCAGACCCATCGGCCACGTCCACGGCTTGGACTCCCACGGATGCTGTTTCGCCGGGTCGGTCACCAGGTTGCTGTGGAAGTTGAGCACGTGGTCGGAGTACTGCCAAAGCGAACCCAGCGCCCCCACGACCGCGTCGCCGAAGCCGCCTCCGGTGGTCTCGGCGAGGTGCCGGTCGATGCCGGTCTCGCTGCCGAACCAGCCCCACCAGGTCGACAGGTAGGCCAGGGTCGCCACCGCGAGGAACGCCCACAGCGCCGGGAACAGGTCGCGCAGCAGGGTGCCGATCCACGGGTGCCGCACCCCGGCCGCGCGTCGGGCGGTCACGTCGAACAGGACCGTGAGCAGCCCGAACGCGGCGATGTAGTACAGCCCGGACCACTTGACGCCGCAGGCCAGGCCGAGCATGACCGCGGCAAGGATCCGGAACCAGCGCACGCCGACCCGCGGCCCATAGGGGGAGGCGTTGATCCAGCCCTCGGACACCGCGACCGCCAGCCGCGACCGCACCTGGTCCCGGTCGACCAGCACCGCGCCGAACGCGGCGAGGACGAAGAACGCCAGGAAGATGTCGAGCATGCCCATGCGGGACTGCAGGTGGGACACGCCGTCGGCCATCAGCAGCACGCCCGCGATGGCGCCGAGCAGCGTCGACCTGGTCAGCCGCCGCGCGATCCGGATGATCATGACGATCATCAGCGCGCCACACAGCGCCGCGGTGAACCGCCAGCCCCAACCGTTGTAGCCGAAGAGCCACTCGCCGATGGCGATCATCGTCTTGCCCAGCGGCGGGTGGACGGTCAGCGCGTAGCCGGGGTTGTCCTCGAAGCCGCCGTTGCGCAGCATCTGCCACGCCTGCGGCACGTAGTGCTTCTCGTCGAAGACCGGGGTGCCGTCGTCGGTCGGGTTGCCGAGGTTCTGGAACCGGATGAACCCGCCCAGCAGCCCAAGGACCGCGGTCACGATCCACCCACGCAGCCGGTCGGCGGGCATCGGCGTGCCGATCAGCCGCTCCCGGGCCAACTCGGCGTCATCGACCTGCCGCGGCGCCGGGTCCGGGATCACCCGGTCGGCCTCGTCATCGGCTACAAGGAGGCTCACGAGGGGAGATGGTAGGGCGCCGGGTGTGCGATCGGTGTCGGGATGCCCAGGTTGGTCGGTACTTGTCACGGATGTCGGAAAACCACGATGGGTAGGCTGCCGTGGTGTCGACACTCCACCGGGCCCGATGGGCGTTCATCCTCATCGAGGCCGCGCTGGCCGCCGCAGTGATCGTGGCGGCCTGGCTGGTGGGTCAGCTGCTGCTGGGGAACACCGACTTCACGGCCACGACGATCGTGCTTCTCGTCGTCTGGGGCGGCGTGTTCGCCTATCGCGTCATGCGTCTGCGCAAGTACACGTTGACGCTCACCGCCGAGGGCCCCATCCTCCACCGCGACGGGGCTGTCGTCACGCTCTATTGGGCTGAGATGGAGCAGGTCCACGCCCGGCGCTGGGGTCTGTGGACCAGGGAGTCGTTGGTCTTCAAACCGGGGTTGCTGGTCGCGGCGGACCCATATCGGGGGTTCGGCCCCGGTGTCGAGGCCAAGCTCCGCAAGGCAGGTGTCGACCGTTCATTCGAGCCTGCGATGTTCTTTGCCGACTGGCGTACGGGCCCGCTTGGCGCCGTCGCCGTCCGCGGGCAGTCATGACGGGCAGGCTGGTGTTGGCGGCCACACCGTTGGGGGACGCGCGGGACGCGTCGCCTCGGTTGGTCGAGGCGTTTGGGAGCGCTGAGGTCATCGCCGCTGAGGACACGCGGCGGACGCGGAATCTGATCAGTGCGCTCGGGGTCACGCCGACCGGCCGAATCGTCAGCTTCTACGACGCCGTCGAGACCAGTCGGATCGCCGGGCTGGTCGACGCCATCGAGCAGGGACAAACCGTCCTTCTCGTCACCGACGCGGGTATGCCCAGTGTGTCCGACCCCGGATACCGGCTGGTCGCGGCCTGTGTCGAGGCCGATCTCGCGATCACCTGCCTGCCCGGGCCGTCCGCCGTCACCACCGCGCTGGCGCTCTCCGGGCTGCCCTGCGACCGCTTCTGCTTCGAGGGTTTCGCCCCGCGCAAGCCGGGGGAGCGGCGCAAGTGGCTCTCCGCGCTCGCCGAGGAGCCGCGGACCGCTGTCTTCTTCGAGTCCCCGCACCGGATCGCGAGTCTGTTGGCCGACGCGGCTGAGGTGTTGGGCGGGACCAGGCGGGCGGCGGTGTGCCGGGAGCTGACCAAGACCTATGAGGAAGTCCGCCGGGGCGGGCTGGCCGAGTTGGCCGCGTGGGCCGAGGAAGGCGTGCGCGGCGAGATCACGGTGGTACTCGAAGGCGCCGAGCCCGCCGCCGCCCCCGACCTGGACACGCTGGTCGAGCGGGTCCAGGCCAGGGTCGCGGCGGGGGAGCGGCTCAAGGCGGCGGCCGCCGAGGTCGCGGCCCAGGCCGGGGTGAGCAAGAAAGCCCTCTACGACGCCGTGGTGAGCGCCTAAGCGTTCTCGCGCTGGAACGTGCGCACGCCCCAGAACACGCCGAGCACGGTCATCGCGAACAGCACGAGTGAGCCGGTGAGCAGCGCGTCGGTGGTGAAGTCGCCGCGGAACGACGCGCGTTCGGCGTCGACGACGTGGGTGAACGGGTTCCAGCGGGAGACGTTGTAGAGCCACTCCGGCGCCAGGCCCTGGGTGATCGGGATGAAGATTCCCGACAGCAGCAGGATCGGCATCAGCACCGTGTTCAGGATCGCTGGGAACGCGTTCTCGTCCTTGATCCGCAGCGCCAGCGCGTAGGAGCAGGACGACAGCGTCACCGACATCAGCCCGACGATCACCAGGGTCAACACGATCGCGCCGAACGACGCTTTCAGGTCGAAGATCAGGTACGCCAGGATAATGATCATGATCGCCTGGACCACGGTCTGCAGCGCGTCGCGCAGCACCCGGCCCAGCAGCAGGGCCGTCCGGCTGACCGGGGTCACCCGCAGTCGCTCGACCACGCCCGTGCGCAGCTCCGCCAGCAGGTTGAAGCCGACGAAAGAGCTGCCGAACAGGGCGATCTGGACGATCAGCGCCGGGGTCAGGATCTGCCACGCCGTGCCAGGCGGGAACCCTGGCGTGTTCTCGGTGATCGACTCCAGCAGCGGGCCGAAGAAGAAGAGGTACAGCACGGGCTGCATCAGCCCGATCATGATCCACGCCGGGTTGCGCAGGGCCAGGACCATGTCGCGGCGGAAGATCAGCCAGATGTCACGCAACATCGGTGGGCTCCTTCTGCTCGTCGGTGCCCAACTCGGCGTCGCGCAGGCTGCGGCCGGTCAGGGTGAGGAAGACGTCGTCCAGGGTCGGCTGGAGCACCTGCAGCGACGTGGTGGCGATGCCCGCCGCGTCCAGCGCGCGCAGCAGCTCGGGTAGCGCCAGGTCGCCGCGCGGCACGCGGAACTCGACCGCCGCGTCGCGGCCGCGCACCTCGGACGCGCCGGTGATGTTCTCGGCGATGGCCGTGGTCTTGGCGACCTCGACGGCCTCGACGCCCACGGTGACCAGGTCGCCGGACACCTTGGCCTTGAGCGCGGCCGGGGTGCCCTCGGCGACGATCGAGCCGTTGTCGATCACCAGGATGCGGTCGCACAGCGCGTCCGCTTCCTCCAGATAGTGCGTGGTCAGGAAGACCGTCGTGCCGTGGTCGGCGCGCAGGGAGTGGATGTGCTGCCACAGGTTGGCCCGGCTCTGCGGGTCCAGCGCGGCCGTCGGCTCGTCGAGGAAGACGAGCTTCGGGTCGTGCACCAGGCCCAGCGCCACGTCGAGCCTGCGCCGCTGGCCGCCGGACAGGGTTTTGACCAGCCGCTGGTCGAGTCCGGCCAGGTCCAGCCGCTCGGCGAGTACGGCCGAACGTGCGCGCGCGTCGGCCTTGGACAGCCCGTAGAGCCTGCCCTGCAGTTCCATCTCCTCGATGACCTTCGAGTCCGGCGTGCCGCCGGTGGCCTGGGCGACGTAGCCGATCTTGCGCCGGACCCCCACCGGGTCGCTGGTCAGGTCGCTGCCCGCGACGGTCGCCGTGCCCGCTGTGGGCTTGAGCAGCGTTGTCAGCATCCGCAGGGTCGTCGTCTTCCCGGCGCCGTTCGGGCCGAGGAAGCCGACCAGCTCCCCGGCCGCGACGTCGAGATCCACCCCCCGCACCGCTTCGACGGTTCGGCCGCGCGTCCGGAAGGTCCGGGCGAGGCCGCGTGCCTCGATCATGGTGCCCCCACTAGTCAAGTTTGATTACCTTGCCTCGTTCGGAAGGATGCCCTAGTCGCAGGCACTAGTCAAAGTTGAATACTGGCCCAGCTCGTACGCACCGGACTCGATCTTCGACAGCAGCTCGGCCGCCCACGCCGCATCGGCTGCCACCTGCCCCAGCCACAGGTTGGCCTGGTCGATCACGTGCAGCGGGGTGTCCGGGCCCGGTTCCGCGCGCCACTGCCGCAGGTTGACCAGGTCGGCCTCCAGCCGCAGGATTCGCTCGCGGATCATCGCCGCGGCCTCCGCGTGGCTGAGCACCGGAAGCATCGTGATCGCGGCGTTGAGCATCCACGGGTCGCGGGTGTGTCGCAGGCCCTCGCGGACCAGCCGCTTCAGCTCGACCATGCCCGCCTCGGTGATCCGGTACACCGTACGTTCCGGACCGGCCGCACCCGGCTCGGCGTGCAGCTCGTCGATCAGCTTGTCGGCGGCCGCCTTGCGGATCGCGTGGTAGATCGAGCCGGGCTTGATCCGCGCCCACTCATCGGCCCGCCAGCTCACCAGCTTGGTCCTGACCTGGTATCCGTGGGCGCCGCCCGCCAGCAGGATGACGCCCAGTACGAGCATCCGTGTGGCCGACATCGTGTCCTCCGTGCACCCGCTCCAACCGACCTCCGTAGGCTAAGCCGTCATGAGCGCCCCCGTGTTGACCGCGGTGGCCTGGCCCTACGCCAACGGCCCCCGCCATATCGGTCACGTCTCCGGATTCGGTGTCCCTTCGGACGTCTTCTCCCGCTACATGCGAATGTCCGGTCACCGGGTGCTCATGGTCAGCGGGACCGACGAGCACGGGACCCCGATCTCGGTCCAGGCCGACAAAGAGAACCTGACCACCCGCGAGCTGGCGGACAAGTACAACCGGGTCATCGCCGAGGACCTGCAAGGTCTCGGCCTGTCCTACGACCTGTTCACCCGCACCACCACCGGCAACCACTACCAGGTCGTGCAGGAGCTGTTCCTCGCGCTCTGGCGCAACGGGTACGTGCAGGCCAAGACCCAGATGGGCGCGATCAGCCCGTCGACCGGCCGCACCCTGCCCGACCGCTACATCGAGGGCACCTGTCCGATCTGCGGCTACGACGGCGCCCGCGGCGACCAGTGCGACAACTGCGGCAACCAGCTCGACCCGATCGACCTGAAGAACCCGCGCTCGAAGATCAACGGCGAGACCCCGAAGTTCGTCGAGACCGAGCACCTGTTCCTCGACCTGCCCGCGTTCTCCGAGGCGCTGGGCTCGTGGCTGTCCACCCGCAAGGAGTGGCGGCCCAACGTGCTCAAGTTCAGCGAGAACCTGCTCAAGGACATGCGCCCGCGCGCGATCACCCGCGACATCGACTGGGGTGTCCCGGTCCCGCTCGACGGGTGGCGCGACGCGCCGATGAAGAAGTTCTACGTCTGGTTCGACGCGGTGATCGGCTACCTGTCGGCCAGCGTCGAGTGGGCCCGCCGCACCGGCGACGCCGACGCCTGGAAGGAGTTCTGGACCGACCCGGCCCAGGGCTACTACTTCATGGGCAAGGACAACATCGTCTTCCACTCGCTGATCTGGCCCTCGCTGCTGCTGGGCCAGAACGGCGCGGGCGACAAGGGCGGCGAAGCGGGCGCGTTCGGCACCCTCAACCTGCCAACCGAGGTCGTCTCCAGCGAGTTTCTGACGATGAGCGGGTCGAAGTTCTCGACCTCGCGCGGCACGGTCATCTACGTGCGGGACTTCCTCAAGGAGTTCGGTCCGGACACGCTGCGCTACTTCATCTCGGTGGCGGGCCCGGAGAACCAGGACACCGACTTCACCTGGGACGAGTTCGTCCGGCGGAGCAACTTCGAGCTGGCCAACGAGTGGGGCAACCTGGTCAACCGGTCGATCTCGATGGCGCACAAGAACGTCGGTGCCATCCCGGCGCCGACCGCGCCGACCGCGGCCGACGCCGAGCTGAAGGCGTTGGTCCGCAAGGCGTTCGACACCGTCGGGGACAACCTGCGCCGCTCGCGGTTCAAGGCGGCGGCGTCGGAGGCGATGCGGGTGGTCGGCGCGGCGAACAAGTACCTGTCCGACGAGGAGCCCTGGAAGCGCAAGGACGACCCGGCCCGCCGGGACACCATCCTGCACACCGCGCTGCAGGTCGTCGCCGACGCGAACACGCTGCTCACGCCGTTCCTGCCGCACTCGGCGCAGAAGGTGCACGAGGCGCTGGGCGGCAAGGGTGTCTGGGCCTCGCAGCCCGACCTGCGCGAGGTCACCGACCTCGACGACCCGAGCATCCAGTACCCGGTGCTGACCGGCGACTACGCCAGTGACCAGGCGAAGTGGGAGTCGGTGGACATCGAGGTCGGCAGGCCGCTGGAGAAGCCGACCCCGCTGTTCCCCAAGCTCGACCCCGAGCTCGGCGAGACCGGGCCGGAGTGGGCACCGATCGTTAAGTGACCCCACGCAAAGGCGAGTCACCACCGCTGCCGGAACCTCTTCCGGCAGCGGTGGTCGACGCTCACACCCACCTCGATGCCTGTGGTGCCAAGGATTCCGCGTCGGTCATCGAGATCCTCGACCGCGCGTCGTCGGTGGGTGTGACCCGCGTGATCACCGTCGGCGACGACCTCGACTCCGCCGTGTGGGCGGCTGAGGCGTCCACTTGGGACGATCGACTGTTTGCCGCCGTCGCCGTCCACCCGACCCGCACGTCCGGGTTCGGCGACGCCGACAAGGCGGTGCTGGAGGACCTGGCCCGGCGGCCGCGCGTCGTCGCGGTCGGCGAGACCGGCCTCGACTACTACTGGGACTACTCGACGCCGCAGGAGCAGGACGCGGCGTTCCGCTGGCACATCGACCTCGCCAAGCGGGTCGGCAAGGCGCTGATGATCCATGACCGCGACGCCCACGAGGACATCCTGCGGGTGCTCACCGAGGAAGGATCACCGGAAAAGGTGGTCTTCCACTGTTTCTCGGGTGATCTCGACTTCGCTCGGCGCTGTGTCGAACGCGGCTACGTGCTGTCCTTCGCCGGTCCGGTGACCTTCCGCAACGCGAAAGACCTGCGAGAAGCCGCCGCTTTCGTGCCCGCCGACCAGCTGCTGGTCGAGACCGACGCGCCTTTCCTCACACCTCACCCGTTCCGCGGTCGCCCGAACGAGTCGTACGCCGTCGCGTACACCGTCCGGGATCTCGCGGCCCTGCGCGGGGTCGATGTGGCCGAGCTCGCAAACGCCGTGTCCGCAACCGCTCAGCGCGTCTTTTCGTTGCCCGCCGTGACATCGGACCTTCCGAACGGTGAGGGGTTGGTATGAACGGGGGAGTGAATTGCTCCACCGGTGGTGTGACAGGGTTCACGACATTGCCGGATGTGTTTGCGCAACCCTCCCGCTCTCGTTACTGTCCCGTGACCGATCGAGCTGAGGCGCACCCGTCTCGGCTACCCGGAGCCTCGAAGCGTGGGGAACATGGCTCCCGCCTCCTGGAGGAACAGCTCTCGTGAGTGGCAAACAGGCAGACGGCTTCGCCGACACCGACTGGTTCACGCCCGTCACCGTCGGCGCCGGCACCCTTGACGAAGACTTCAGGGCGTGGCGGTCGGAGTTCCCGGCATACGACTGGGACAGCGGGACTGACTCCGGATACTCGTCGTCGCTGAGCATCACCGACCAAGACGTGCGCCACGCGCTCGGCCCGCAGGCCGACGAGATCATGGAGCACGCTGGCGTCGACGTCGACGAGCTGATCAGGCTCATCAACGCCGAGACCACCGTCCTGCCGGTCATCCCGGACGAGATCTCGTCCGACCCGCAGCCGCTCAAGGTCGCCGCCGACGAGCCCGCGCCCGGCCTCGTGGCCGCGGTCCGCCGCTGGAAGTCCTCGTTCCTCAAGGCCACCATCGCAGCCGTGCTCGTCAGCCTCATCGGCGGCGGCGCCGCGGCGATCGCGATGAACAACTCGGTCACCGTCGACATCGACGGCCAGGCCCGCAAGGTCAGCACCTACGCCGACACTGTCGGCGAGGTCCTGCAGGAGGAAGGCATCACCGTCGGCGCGCACGACGCCGTGAGCCCCTCCCCGGCCGCCGAGATCGGCGACGACGGCCACATCGTCCTGCAGCGCGGCCGCGAACTGCACATGACCGTCGACGGCGAGAAGCGCGACGCGTGGGTCCGCTCGACCAACCTCAGCGAGGCGTTGCGACAGGCCAACGCCCCCGTGCAGGGTTCCTGGATGTCGATGGGCGGCGACGCGAACGTGCCCCTTGAGGGCCTTTCGGTCGAGATCAAGACCGCCAAGCAGATCACCCTGTTCGACGGCGGCAACGCCCCCGCCCCGATCACCACCAACGCGGTGACGGTGCAGGAACTGCTCGACCAGCTCAAGCTGACCGTCGGCCCGCAGGACACGATCACCCCCGGCGGCGACCTCAAGATCACCAACGGCGCCGAGGTCCGCATCTCGCGCACCGGCGTCACGGTCGTCAACCAGACCGAGCCGGTCGCCCCTCCGGTGCAGAAGATCGAAGACCCGGAGATGGACAAGGGCAAGGAAACGGTCGTCGACCCGGGTGCCCCCGGCGAGCGCATCGCGACCTACCGCATCACCCAGAAGAACGGCAAAGAGGTCAAGCGCGAGGAAATCGGCGCGAAGGTGACCCTGGAGCCCAAGCCGAAGATCGTGAAGATCGGCACCAAGAAGCCCCCGGTGCCCGTCATCCCCGACGGCGAGGTCTGGGACCGGCTCGCGCACTGCGAGGCCACCGGCAACTGGGCCATCAACACCGGCAACGGCTACTACGGCGGCCTGCAGTTCAACAAGAGCACCTGGGACTCCAACGGCGGCGGCCAGTACGCGGCCTACCCACACCAGGCCAGCCGCGAGCAGCAGATCGCCATCGCCACCAAGGTCCGCGACGCCCGCGGCGGCTACAGCGCCTGGCCCGGCTGCGCCCGCAAGCTCGGCCTGCCCACCTGAGCTAGCCCGCCTCCCCGCATTTTTGACTGTTGGTCGCGTGATCGGGTTAGCTCGCGTCGTGCGGGCACCGTGGTCCGGTTGCGTCACGGTCCCCTAAGGCTGCGGATTTGACGAAGTCGGCCACCCCTGCGGGGGTGGCCGTTTCGCATCGATTGTGGTCACGGCGGGCGCGGCTTGGCTGTGCGGGTTTCCCACGAGCAGCATCGTCGCCCCGCCGCCGAGCACCAGCGCCACGGCCGCGACACCTGACAGAACGTCCCCCAGAACCTTCTTCATGACCTTCCCTTCAGCGCCCTCATGCCATCGAGCCTGCCTTCGGGCGGGGCACGCGGGCATCGGTCCGCAGTCGGGTCCTGGGACCGCAGCGAGTCATCCCGTAGGACTACCGACCCCTAGGGATAGGCTCCGTTGGTGACTGGTCCTGCCCTGCTCGGCCCCGCTGACGTCCGCAAGCTCGCAGGCGACCTCGACGTCCGCCCGACCAAGAAGCTCGGCCAGAACTTCGTCCACGACCCCAACACCGTCCGCCGCATCGTCACCGCCGCCCACCTAGGGGATGACGACATCGTGCTGGAGGTGGGGCCCGGTCTCGGCTCGCTCACCTTGGCGCTGCTCCCAGCCTGCAGGCAGCTGCTGGCCGTCGAGATCGACCCCGTCCTGGCCAAGCGACTCCCGGTCACAGTCGGCGAGCGCGCCCCCGAATTGGCCGACCGGCTGCACGTCCTGGAAGCCGACGCCATGCGCGTCAAAGCCGACCAACTCGCCGCCGCGCCGACCGCGCTGGTCGCGAACCTGCCCTACAACGTCGCCGTCCCCGTCGTCCTGCACCTGCTGGCCGAGCTGCCGAGCCTGCGGACCGTCCTCGTCATGGTCCAGGCCGAGGTCGCCGACCGGATGGCCGCGGGGCCGGGCTCGAAGGTCTACGGCGTGCCCAGCGTCAAGGTCGCTTGGTACTCCGAGGCCAAGCGGGTGGCCACCGTGCCCCGCGCGGTCTTCTGGCCGGTGCCCAACGTCGACTCCGCCCTGGTCCTCATGACCCGCCGCGAATCCCCGGACGCCGACCGGCAGGCCGTCTTCGCCGTCGTCGACGCCGCCTTCGCCCAGCGGCGCAAGACGCTGCGGGCCGCGCTGGCGGGCTGGGCGGGGTCGGCGGCGCGGGCGGAGGAGATCCTGATCAAGGCCGGAGTCGATCCCGGCCTGCGCGGTGAGCAGCTCACCGTCGACGCGTTCGTCCGGATAGCCCAACAACGCTGAATCCAGAGCACTCCGAGAGTGTGACGTTGGGAACGTGGGCCCATCTACCTGCGGTTGGCGGCTTGCGTACAGCCCACCCGATCGGGTCTACTCGTTATGCATCCATCCCGAGCGGCCGAGAGATCTGGCTCTGCGACGCCGCAGCAACCACCCATCGTTGGGCAGGTGCTACCGCCAGGAGCGATGGAGGAATACACCGATGGGCATTCTGACGAGCAGGCGGGTCATAGACCACTGCAGGCGAACGGCGATGGCGTGTCGCCGAATGCGCGTATCCAGCTGATCTGCGCGTACTTCGTCCTCTTCCTGCACCCAGCCCCGGCAAGGTCCTTCACGGACCTTCCAGCGGGCTGCCGTCACGCCTCGTTGGAGTAGATCATGATCACCGTTGAGAACCTCACCAAGTCCTTCTGGGGCGACACCGGCCCGGTCGTCGCACTCGAGAACGTCACCCTTGAGGTGCCCGCGGGCACCATCACCGGCGTGGTCGGCCCCGCCGGTTCCGGCAAGTCCACCCTCGCGCGGCTGATCTCGCTGCAGGAGCGCCCGGACAGCGGCGTCATCCGGGTCGAGGGCTACAACACCGCCGCGCTCGACCCGCGCAGGCTGCGCGCCGCGCGCCGCCGCATCGGGGTCATCCAGCACGGTGACCTGCTGCCGCAGCGCACCGCCGCGGGCAACATCGCCATCCCGCTGGAGCAGGCCGGGGTCGACGGCCCGCAGCGCCGCGAGCGGGTCGGCAAGCTGCTCGACCTGATTGGCCTGACCGACAAGGCCGCCGCTTACCCCGACGCTCTCACCGACGGCCAGCGCGCGCGGGTGTCCGTGGCGAAGGCCCTCGTCGGCGAGCCGGGCCTGCTGCTGGCCGACGACCCCACCAAGGGCCTCGACGCCGACGCGACCGCCGGCGTGCTCGCGGTGCTCGACCGGGCCCGCGCCGAGCTGGGCTCCACCGTCCTCATCGCCACCAGCGACACCGCCGTGGTCCGCCGCATCGCCGACGACGTGGCGCTGCTGGAGGCGGGCAAGGTGCAGGAGAGCGGCCAACTGCTCTCGCTGATCCAGGACCCGGCGAGCCGCATCGCGCAGACGCTGCTGCCCGAGATCGAGATCCCGGTCGGTCCGCGGCATGACCGGCAGGCCGAGGTCATCCTCGTCGGCTATGCCACTGTCGGTGCCCTGCTGCCCGAGGCCACGGCCCGCTTCGGCACCCCGATCGCGGTCGTCGGCGGCGGGCTGACCCGCATCGGCGAGACCCCGGTCGCGCGGTTCCTGGTCGGCGTGGACGGCCCGCGGGCCGACAGCGCGCTGGGCTGGATCGCCGAGCGCGGCGCCCTGGTCCGCCAGACCACCGTCGCACCCCAGCTCCAGGCCGCCTGATCGTCGCCGGGTTGGGGGCCGGGATCAACCGGCCCCCACCGCGGGCACTGGCTCATGGCAGCTCACCGTAGGCTTGGACCCGTGCTCGCCGTCGTTCCCCCTCCGGTCACGGTCCGTGTGCCATCCAAGGTGAACCTCCACCTTGCGGTCGGCGATGTCCGCCCTGACGGCTACCACGAACTGGCCACGATCTTCCAAGCGCTCTCGCTCACCGACGAGGTCACCGTGGCCATCGCCGACGAGCCGGGCGTCGAGGTACACGGCGAGGGTGCCGACGCGGTGCCCACCGGAGCCAGCAACCTGGCCTGGCGGGCGGTGCAGGAACTGGCCCAGTACGTCGGCCGCGACCCGGACGAGCCCAAGATCCGCGTGGTGATCCGCAAGGGCATCCCGGTCTCGGGCGGCATGGCCGGTGGCAGCGCCGACGCGGCCGCCACCCTCGTCGGCCTGGCCGCCCTGTGGCGCCTGGAGATCACCCGCGACGAGCTGGCGACGATCTCGGCCCGCCTGGGCAGCGACGTCCCCTTCACCCTCTACGGCGGCACCGCGCTGGGCACCGGACGCGGCGAACAGTTGGTCCCGGTCCTGTCCCGGCACACCTATCACTGGGTGCTGGCCTTCGACCGGCGCGGCCTGTCCACGCCGAAGGTGTTCGCCGAACTGGACCGCCTGCGGGAAGAGGGCGACCCACCACGCATCGGCGCCGTCGAGCCGGTGCTCGAAGCCTTGGCCACCGGCGACCCACGTCAGCTGGCCTTGCTGCTGGGCAACGACCTCCAGGCAGCGTCGGTGTCCCTGCGTCCCGGCCTGCGCCGGACCCTGCGCGCGGGTGTCAGCGCGGGCGCGCTGGCGGGCACGGTGTCCGGCTCCGGCCCGACCTGCGCTTTCCTCTGCGCCGACGGCGAGTCAGCGCTACGCGTCGCCGCCGAACTGGCAGGCGCGGGGGTGTGCCGAACGGTCCGCGTCGCCCACGGACCGGTGCCCGGGGCGAGAATCATCGGCGGTGAAGAGGCGCCTCGACCGACGCCCCCACAAGTGCACGCTTAGTACGTCCAGTGCCAGCCGGGCACGTCGTCGGGCATGTTGTGCGGCCGGTACTCCAACGTTCCGTGTTCGCTGCTGGAGTCGATCAGGACGACGCCGTAGTAGCCCGAGTCCGACAGGTAGAAGTCGTCGGGCAGGTAGCGGTGGGTGGGCAGGCAGGAGGTGAAGATGCCGCGCCCGGTGACCTTGCCTTCGCCATCCTTGGTGGCGAAGTCGACCGCCGACATCCACCAGCCCTGGTTGGGCTGATAGTCCTGGGTTGTCTGCAGCACGATCGTCGCTGCGAGGTAGTGCCCGTTGTTGGGCTTCAGGCTGCCGGGCTCCGTGCACTGGACCGGCTTGACGCTGTCAAGCCAGAGCGTGGCGAGCGTGGGGCTGCCATTGGAGCGGATGACGATCTGCTTGCCGATGTCGGCGGCCTGGGTGGCATCGGTCACGGCTTGTTCTTTGGAACAAGCGGTGACACTCAGGACCAGTGCCGCGATGACGGCGAAGATCCGGATGCCAGAGCGAGCTAGCGACATTTCACCTCCCGGTCGTTCGGTTAAGTCGTAAATATAGGGGTTGCGTTCCCTGGTCAAACCAGTTGCACGCAGCGTGGTCGACCGGTCGCTCGTGGCTGTCCGGTCAGCCCCCTTGTGCTTTCTCGGCGCTATGCGAGGTTCTGAATCAACGGAGGCCGACTCCGTCCGCATCATCGGTAGTCCGGCGGACAGGGGCTTGTCGCTCAGCGCGGCAGGAGGCGAGACGACAGGTCGAGCTCCGACCGCGATCTAGGTCAGAACCTCGTCCGGATGGTTGCTCCATCCTCTCCAAAGCACATGGCGGGCTTCGGTGAGCGTGACGATCTGTAGCGCTTCTGCTGTTTCAACCGACAGCGGCGCCCCGAGCGCGATACACCAGGTAATCGCTGCCTCAAATGTCATTCGGCTTGTGCGACGGTGGATCTTAAGGTCGGGCGGCAGATGCATGTGTGGATATCGTTCTGGGCTGACTCTGCTGTCCGGGTGCCAGTGCATGCGCCACTGGTCGCTGCCATCCGGTCCCTCGAGCTTGTAGTTGTACTCGCGCGTGGTAACCCGGAACGGCTTGTCATACTTGCTTTGATCGGCGTCGATGACCTCGAACTTCATACTCGCGTAGAAGGTGCCGATCTTGCCGAGCGGTACACCCCGGTCTTGGTTCAGATGCCAGCTGTAGATCTGCTCCTTGCGGAAACCGTTGCGTGGCTGGACGAACAGCTTCGTATACCCGTCCAGCACGGCTACAGCGTCACAAAGCGGGTCCAGGAAGCCCTCTACGGCTTCATGTTCGGTGTGGCCCGGCACAGGAATCAGCTACCTCACGGCAGGGACGTACGCCCACACGTCAACGAGGCCGGGCACAGAGTCGAGGTCGGTGTCGGCCCACTCCCCAGCCGTCCACCGTGCGATGAACTCTTCGCCGGACATGTTCATATACCGGCGGGCGACCCGATCGAGCATCGCGGCGGAGTCGTCATCGCTCATCACCCCCACCTCAGTGGCGCACGTCACTGACTCGCGCATGGCTTCCTCCTCACGTCTCATAACTCCACTATGCCTGTGCGGACTGACACTAGATACCGCTAGCGAGTTCGATTGTTACGCAGGTGGCTGAAAGCTGACCGGAAGTGTGAAGCTCGCCGAGCATCTGGATAGAGGCGCTACCGAGCGTAGTCAATCTTGTGCGCCTCGTTGGCGGGCGACGCCCTGAGGGTGGGTGTGACTGACCCGGGTGGACGGGTGATTGGAAGGTGGTTGGGATGATGGTGGTGATACGGCGAGGCATGTCGTCTCCTTGATCTCCGGTTCAAGGAAGGGCTCTGCCCCACATCCGTCCTACGTCATCGGCGAAAGTGTTGGTAATGGCCAATCTGGTCAACCTGGAGAACGTCAACAAGAGCTTCGGGGTGCGCCCGCTGCTCGACTCGGTGTCACTCGGTGTCGGCCGGGGGGACCGGATCGGCGTCGTCGGGCTCAACGGTGGGGGCAAGACCACGCTGCTGGAGGTGCTCGCCGGGCTCGAACCGGCCGACGACGGGCGGGTCAGCCGGGTTCGTGACCTGCGGATGGCCGTGGTCACCCAGCGCACCGAGTTGGCGAAGGACTCCACGGTCCGTCACGCCGTGCTGGAGCCGCTGGGGATCACCGAGGAGCACCAGTGGGCCGCCGACCCGCGGGCTCGGTCGATCCTGGAGGGCCTGGAGATCACCACGCTCGGGCTGGACAGCCCGGTCGACACCATGTCCGGCGGTGAGCGGCGCCGGGTCGCCCTGGCCGCCGCGCTGGTGCAGGAGCTGGACCTGATCGTCCTCGACGAGCCGACCAACCACCTCGACGTCGAGGGTGTGCGCTGGCTGGCCGACCACCTGCTGACCAGGGGGACCGCGCTGGTGGTCGTGACCCACGACCGCTGGTTCCTCGACACCGTTTGCACCCGCACGTGGGAGGTCGTCGGCGGCAAGGTCGAGCAGTACGACGGCGGCTACGCGGACTGGATCTACGCGCGCGCCGAGCGCGGGCGGCTGGCCGACACGCTGGAGGAGAAGCGGCGCAACCTGGCCAAGAAGGAATTGGCCTGGCTGCGCCGCGGCGCCCCGGCCCGCACGTCCAAGCCGAAATACCGCATCGAGGCCGCCGAGGCGCTGATCTCCGACGTCCCGCCGCCGCGTGACGGTGTCGAGCTGCTGGCCTTCGCCAAGCGCAGGCTTGGCCGCACGGTGCTGGAGTTGGAGGACGTGTCGATCTCGGCCGGTCCCAAGCCGATCCTCGACCACGAGACCTACCGGATCGGTCCCGGCGACCGGGTCGGTCTGGTCGGTATCAACGGCTCCGGCAAGACCACGCTGCTCAAGCTGCTGGCGGGCGACACCGAGCCGAGCACCGGCAAACGGATCCAAGGCCAGACGGTGCGCATCGCCCACCTGACCCAGGAGCTGCGCGAGCTTCCACCGCAGCAACGGGTGCTGGAAGCGGTCGAAGAGATCGCGCGCCGGGTGACGCTGGGCAAGCTGGAGCTGTCGGCGTCGCAGCTGGCCGAGCGGTTCGGGTTCCCGGCGAACAAGCAGTGGACCCCGATCAGTGACCTGTCCGGCGGCGAGCGGCGCAGGCTGCAGCTGGCGCGGCTGCTGATGGCCGAGCCGAACGTGCTGCTGCTCGACGAGCCGACGAACGACCTGGACATCGACACCCTGCAGCAACTGGAGGACTTGCTCGACTCGTGGCCGGGCACCATCGTCGTGGTCTCTCACGACCGGTACCTGGTCGAACGCGTCTGCGACACGGTGGTCGCGCTGTTCGGCGACGGCAAGGTGACCCCGCTGATCGGCGGGATCGAGGAATACCTGGAGCGCAGGCTCGTCGCCATGGCTGCCGAGCCGGTCGCGCGCAAGTCCGCCGAGCCGACCGCGAAGTCCGTCAGCGCCGCCGAGCGCCGGGCCGCCCAGAAGGAGCTGGCGAAGCTGGAGCGGCAGATGACCCAGCTGGGCGACAAGGAGACCAAACTCCACGCCGCCCTGGCCGCCGCGGCCACCGACCCGACCAAACTGCTCGAACTCGACGCGGAGCTGCGCAAGGTCGTCGCGGACAAAGATGAGATCGAGTCACGATGGATGGAAGTCGCCGATCTGGCCGAATAACACCATCTAGGCTGCTCCCATGAGTCGGTTCGTAGACATGATGGTGGCCACCGCGACGACCCGCGGCGCCGCGCGGGGGATCACCACCGGGGAACCCAAGGCTCCGGTCCGCCACACCTGGGCGCAGGTGCACGAGCAGGCCCGCAAGATGGCGGGCGCGCTCATCGAGGGCGGCCTGGCCAAGCACGGCGCCGTTGCGGTCCTCGCGGCCGAGCCGGTGACGATCGCCCCCGCGGTCCAGGCGGTCTGGCTGGCGGGCGGCAGCGTCACGATGCTGCACCAGCCGACCCCGCGCACCGACCTCGCCGAGTGGGCCGAGGACACCGTCCGGGTGCTGGGCATGATCGGCTCCAAGCTGGTCCTGCTCGGCTCCCCGTTCGACGCCGTGGCCCCGGTGCTCGACCAGCACGGCATTGGCTACCTGCGGCTTTCCGACCTGGCCGAGGGCACGCCGGTGGACAGCGTGGTCGAGGTCGATGAGGACGCGCCCGCGCTGCTGCAGCTCACCAGCGGCTCGACGGCCGACCCGAAGGCCGTGCGGATCACCCACGGCAACCTGTTCGCGAACCTGACCGCGATGGCCGAGGCGTCCGAGCTGGATGTCGACAACGACATCATGGTGTCGTGGCTGCCGCTGTTCCACGACATGGGGATGGTCGGCTTCCTGACCGTGCCGATGACCGTGGGCCTGGAACTGGTCAAGGTCACCCCGGTCGACTTCCTCACCGGCCCGCTGCTGTGGGCCGACCTGATCTCCCGCCACCGCGGCACCATCACCGCCGCACCGAACTTCGCCTACGCGCTGCTCGGCCGCCGACTGTCCGGTGTGGACGAAGAGGGCAAGTACGACCTGTCGTCGCTTCGCTTGGCGCTCAACGGAGCCGAGCCGATCGACGAGAAGGCGGTGCTGTCGTTCACCGATGAGGGCGCTCGGTTCGGGCTGCGCCCGGAGTGCGTGTTCCCGGCGTACGGCATGGCCGAGGCGACGCTGGCGGTGTCGTTCGCGCCGCTGTTCACCGGGCTGACCCTCGACTATATCGACGCGGACCAGCTGGAAGCCGAGAACCACGCGGTGTCGGTCCCGCCGGGGCCGGGCGTGCGGTCGTTCGCGGTGCTGGGTATGCCTTTGCGCGGCATCGAAGCGACGATTGTTGACGACAAGGGTATTGTTCTCGGCGAGCGTGAGGTGGGTGAGATCCGCCTGCGCGGCGAGGCCGTGACGCCGGGGTATCTGACTGTTGATGGTCCACTTGCGACGCAGGATGACGAGGGCTGGCTGTCCACTGGGGACCTTGGGTACCTGGTCGACGGGCAGATCGTGATCTGCGGGCGGCGCAAGGATGTCATCATTTTGGCAGGCCGCAACATCTATCCGACCGATATCGAGCGGGCGGCGACCACTGTGGACGGTGTGCGCGCGGGCAACGCTGTGGCGGTGCGAATCGACGCTGGTTCTCGGCGTGAGCGGTTCGCTGTCGTTGTGGAGTCTAAGTTCGCGGGCGATGCTGATGCTGAGAAGCGGTTGAAGAAGGAGGTTGGGGCGCGGGTGTTTGAGTCTGTCAACGCCCGACCGGTCTCCGTGGTGGTTTTGGCGCCGGGGACCTTGCCGAAGACGCCCTCGGGGAAGCTGCGTCGGGCGGCTGCTGGTGAGCAACTGGCTGCCCAGATCGCCGGGGCGGCGGATTAGGGCTGTGGGTGCCGGTTTGTTTGGCCCGTGCGTTTCGTGCGTGCAGGTTTCTAGCTTTCGCGGTGGCGTAGTTCCTTGACCCAGACGTCGATCATGGCGTCGACCGCTGCCGGGTGGTAGCCCTGGCCTGCGAAGAACGTTTGGGTGAGGCGGAAGTTCGCGATCTCCGCCGCTGACGGTCTGCCGTCGTAGCTGGTCGCCGCATGGAACAGTGCCCGCGCAAGGCGTTCGACATCGCCCGGTCGGTAGCCCCGAACGCCAGGCGGGGCGGGTGGCAGTGGCAGGAACAACACATCCCCGCCCGGCGTCACCCGTTCGTCCAAAGGCTCATTGGGGACAGGCCGCTGCTCCACCCTGGCGGGACGCCGTTCCGGTGCGGGATCCGGTGCCTGGTGGCGGCGGGGCGGCTCGGACACCGGGGCCGTCGTCTCGACTGCCTCCGGCGGTACGACCGGGGGGATCTCCTCGGTGTTCGGGTCCTGGTCCGACCGGACCGACAGCGTGGCCACAACCTGGTCGAGGAACGCGTCGACCTGGTCCTCGTGGTACCCGCGCTTCACCAGGGGAGCGGGGTCGAAGACCACGGACCGCACATCGTCGGCGGTGAGGGCGTCCGAACCCGTCAGGGCGGCCTCGATCCGGTCGAGGAAGTCGTCCACCTGGCCTTCGTTGTAGCCGCGCTTGCCGAACGGTGCCTTGTCGAAGGTGACCGCGCGCACGGACTCGGGGCTCAGCGTCATGTCGACTCCCTCAGGATGCGTGGAACGCGTTCTGGGCGGCTTCCAGGCCCTGGCTGACCAGGGCCTCCACCGCGTCGGCACAGCGGTCGATCTCGAACGCGAGTTCCTTGCGTTCGGCCGGGGCGAAGTCTCGCAGGACGTAGTCTGCCGGGTCCATTCTGCCGGGGGGCCTGCCGATGCCGAAGCGGACGCGGTGGTACTCCTTGCTGCCCAGCGACTTGGTGATCGAGCGCAAGCCGTTGTGGCCGTTCTCGCCGCCGCCGAGCTTGAGCCGGACCGCGCCGAAGGGCAGGTCCAGTTCGTCGTGGATCACGACCAGGTTCTCCTGCGGTGCCTTGAAGAACCTGGCGGTACCCACGACCGGGCCGCCGGAGAGGTTCATGTAGGTGCGCGGCTTGACCAGCACGACCCGGGTGTTCGCGAGCCTGCCTTCCAGCACGTCCGCGCCCGCCTTGTGGCCCTTGAATTTGCCGCCCACCCTGGCCGCGAGTTCGTCGGCGACCAGGAATCCGATGTTGTGCCGGTTGCCATCGTACTGCGGGCCGGGGTTGCCCAGGCCCACGACGATCATCGGCGCGTCGGTCATCTCAGCTCCCAAAACCGCCGGTGCCCCGGCCCAGGATGACTGGACCGGGGCACCGGGATGATCAGCGGAGGGTTTCTCAGCCCTCGTTGCCCTCGGGCTCGGCGGCCGCGGCCGGAGCCTCGCTACCGTCGGCGTCCATCTGCTCCGCGGTCGGCGCCGCGTTCACCGCGACGACCAGGGCCTCCGGGTCGGTGACCAGGGTCGCGCCCGCGGGCAGGGCGATGGCGCCCGCCAGGATCTGGGTACCGGCCTCGGCGCCCGCGATGGAGAACTCGATGCCGTCGGGGATGTGCAGCGCCTCGACCTCGATCTGCAGGGCAGACAGGTCGTGGGTGAGCAGGGTGCCGGACGCGGCCTCGCCGGTGATGGTCAGCGGGACGTCGACGGTCACCTTCTCGCCGCGCTTCACCAGCAGCAGGTCCACGTGCTCGATGTAGTTCTTGAGCGGGTGGGTGGTGATGGTCTTGGTCAGCGCCAGCTCCGCGCCGTCGCCGAAGTTCAGCGTCAGGACGGCGTTGCTGCCGTGCTCGCGCACCGCGCGGGCGAACTCCAGCGCGGGGAGCGACAGGTGCTTGGGGTCGGAACCGTGTCCGTAGAGCACGGCGGGAATCTTGCCTGCGCGACGGGTGCGGCGCGCTGCGCCCTTGCCGAACTCCGTGCGCTGCTCGGCGGCCAGACGTACCTCGGACACGGTGGTGCTCTCCTTGCTGATCATGATGCGGCGGGGGCGCGACTTCTCAGTCGGGGCGGCAGCCTGCGGCGTGGGGCGCGGAGAGCATGAATAAACGTACGGTCGAAACCGCCACGTCGATCACGCCAGGCGCGATGCCCGCCTCGCCGAGGCAACCCGGATAGTTTACGCAAAGCCCACGGCCCGGTCGAACCGGGGTCGTCGGGCCGTTATTTCCGGGCCGCCAGGATCCCGGTGAGCAGCCCGGGAAAGAGCGCGTCGAGATCGTCGCGGCGCAGCGAGGTGATCCGCGAGGTGCCCGCCGGGACTGTCCAAGTGACGCCCGCTTCGCGAAGGATCCGCAGGTGGTGGGTCCTGGTCGACTTGCCGATGGGCAGCTCGATCGTGCCGCAGGCCACGCCCTCGCCGAGTTTGGCCAGCTCACGCACCATGTGCAGGCGCATCGGGTCGGCCAGGGCGTGCAGGACCGCCGCGATCCGGATCTCGTCGCGGTCGGGGTGGGGCAGCTCTGTCATGTCCTGATGGTACGAAGTTCATCGAACTATCGCCAAGTTTCGTAGTACGTTCAACATCGAACTGCCGCCGAGCCTCCGGGAGTCCCATGTCGTCCGCACGGACCTACCTGCTGGCCGGAGGCGCTTTCGCGGTCGGAACCAGCGGATACATCGCCACGGGCGTCCTACCCGCGGTGAGCGCCGAGATGCACGTCTCGCAGACGACCGCGGGCCAGCTCATCACGGCTTTCGCGCTCTCCTACGCCGTCAGCGCACCCTTGCTCGCCGCGCTCACCGGCCGCTGGGACAGAAGAAAACTGCTGGTCACAGCTTTAGGGGTGAGTGCGTTAGGCAACGCGCTGTCCGCGGTAGCGCCCACCTACTCGCTCCTCCTGGTGGCCCGCGTGATCAGCGCGCTCGGCGCGGCCGTGTTCACCCCAGCCGCGACGCTCGTGGCGACCGAGCTGAACCCGCCGGAGAAGCGCGGTCAGGCGGTCGCCACGGTGTTCAGCGGCCTGACCTTCGCCCTGATCCTGGGTGTCCCCGCAGGCAGCCTGCTGGGTGACGTCATGGGCTTCCGCGAGGTCTTCGCCCTGGTCGCGGCCGCCTCCGTGCTCGCGGCCGTCGGCGTCCTGGTGTACGTGCCCCAGGTCGCTCCGCCCCCGGTCGTCGGGATGCGCGAGCGGTTCGCGGTCGCCGCCAACCCGACGGTCCTATTGGTCCTGGCGATGAGCGTGCTGGGGGTGCTGTCGGCGTTCAGCGTCTACACGTATATCGCCCCGTTCTTGGCTTCGTCGGCCGGGGCTTATGGGCTGACGGTGAGCCTGCTCCTGTTCGCCTATGGCGTCGGCGGGGCGATCGGGAACGCGCTGGGCGGGCGGCTGACCGACCGGTTCGGGAGCATCAAGCCGCTGATGGTGACCTTCGGAATCATCATCACCATCCTGCTGACCTTGCCGGTGACGGCGACGACGGTCGCGGGGGCGGGGGTGGCGATGTTCCTTTGGGGAATGTCGACGTGGTCGGTGAACCCGCCGATCCAGAACTGGCTGATCGAACTGGCCCCGGTGAACAGCGGCCTATTGCTCTCCCTGAACGCCTCGGCGATCTATTTGGGCGCGGGCCTGTCGGGCGTATTCGGCGGAATAGTGATCGACAACGCGGGCGTGATGGCTCTGCCGCCTTTCGCGGGCATCCTCGCGGTGGCGTCGATCCTCATGGCGGTGCTGGCGGCTCGACGCCACCGCGCCAATGTGGTCCCGGCTGAACTCGTGGCTAGTCCTCGGTGACGGCGAGCCCGTAGCGCCGCACCGCTATGGCCCGAGGAGTGCCGCGGGAATCACGGCGACGCCGTCCGCCCGGCGGTAGGCGTGCGAACCGGTCGTGATGATCGCCGCGTCCAAAAGATCCGGTCCCAGCCGATCACCCAGCCACCGAAGGTGCGCGACATCCGAATCATCGACGGTTTGGCTGAGTTTGACCTCGATCGCGACAACCTTGTGGTCAGCCCGCTGGATGATGAAGTCGACTTCATGGTCACCGTTGCGCGTGCGCAGGTGATGGACGCTCGCCTCGTTGGCCTGCGCGTAGACGCGGAGGTTCAAGGCGATCAGCGACTCGAACAACGCGCCGAGCAGCACGCCGTCCCGAGGCGCCAGCGGCCCGGTGGCCACACCGGTGAGCAGTGAGGTCTGGGTGGCACCGAGAAGGCGGGCGGTGAGCGCGGGATCAGCGAGGTGATGCTTGGGCGCCTGGGCAAGGCGGGTGAAGTGGTTGAAGCTCGGCAGCCACCCCGGCACGGGATCCAGCAGCCATAGCTGCGAGAGGACGTCCCGGTAGACGATGGTCGTCGTCTTGGCAGGCTTGTCGCTCTCCCCGGCTGTCGCCGCGTCCAAGATCGCGTTGTACGACGTCGTGGTGGACGTCGCCGCGGCATAGGCCGTCAACCAAGCGTGCAGGGTAGCGGGCCGCCGAACCCGGTGGCCTTGCTCGGGGAAGTCGTGTTCAACGATTCGTTGGAGATATCCGTCGAGTTGCGCACGCCGAGCGCGTTCCGGCAGCCCGTGTATGGCGGGGAAGCCCGAACGGAGTATCTCGTCGGTGTACCACGGCAGACTTGCGCTCGTCTCACCGTCGACGGTGTGGCGCGTTCCTCGGAGCAGGTCCGAGAGACTTACCGATGGCGTCTGGGAGCCCCGCTCAGCCAGGCTCATCGGGCGCATTCGCACTCGCACGATTCGCCCTGCCCCAGAGTGGGTCGGCGAGTTGACCGGCGTCGCGCTGCCGGTCAACAGGAATCGCCCGGGACTCGGATCGCGATCCACACTCCGGCGCACCCAATCCCACACGGCGGGGTGCCGCTGCCACTCGTCCACCAGAACCGGAGGTTCGGCACGGTCCAGCCGTTGTGGATCGGCCTCGAGCAACTCCCGTTTCGCGGGATCGTCCAGGGCGAAGACGGTTCGCGATCGCCGTTCGGCGGTCGCGGTTTTGCCCACACCCTTGGGCCCCTCAAGGGCAATTGCCGACAGGCCGGGAACCAGGTCGTCGAGCTCGGTGTCGACAGTCCGTGACAAGTAGCTACTCACAGCACTATGCTACCGATAGCAGCTCATCTACGCTACTTCTAGCCTAGGTTCTAGGCTACCGTTAGCAGATTATCGGACTCCCTGTGAGGTGTCGCTACTCGATGACCGGTTGCCAGGTGACCGAGGTCGGCAGGTTCCGGGTGTCGAGGAATTCGGCGACGTGAAGACGGTGTCCAGTGTTACCTCGGCGTGCGGGGGGACAGGTATGTCGTACATCCCGGCGAGGCAGTAGGTCTGCCATTCTTCGCCCGTTCCAATGGTCGGCACGCGGCGGGTGGACCCGGCTGCCCAGACGAGGACGCCGACGGTGTTGTTGATTCCGACGGTGAGTGTCTTCCGCTCGTGTGACAAGGGGTCGGTTGGGCCGGTCGACACCGACCACGCCCATGGGATGTCGACACCTGTGGAATTGAGGTCGCGCATCAACCCGGGCAGATCCGTCGCGGCCGGGATGTCGTCGGCGTGAATGGACGACGCTTCGAGGATGTCGGGGATCACGCTGGCGCCCTGCCTAGGTAGGTCTGCTGGAACAGGTTGCCTTGCGCGTCTGTTCCCAGGACTGTGACGCTGCAACCCTTTGGAATGAACACGGGGAGGTACTGCTCGCACCCTATCGGCGCGCGTGGTTCTGAACCACAAGGCGCGTGGTTGATGATCACTCGGGCATTTCGTGCCCCCGACCTCACCGTCGCGACCACGGCTTTCATCTCGACATGATTCTTGACGTTGAGCGCGTCCGCAGGCATGCCCAGCGCCCGTATTCGCTGGGCTACCTCTGTTGTCCACGTGTCCTGATGGGTCGCGCTGAGCGTGCCGTAGTCGCGGCCGTCGACCTCGATATGACCGGTCATCGGCGCGTTGCGCCTGCCGCGGAGCACCCGTGGCGGCAGGTCGTCGCTGTACAGCGGCGGCCGCGGGGTAATGGTCGCCGTGCCGATTCCGGATGCCCATCGTTCGTGGCATCAGGCGCCGCGGTCGTGGCTATGGCGCCGCCGAGCGCGCTCGACGCGTCGCCGAGCAGCGTGGTCGCCGTGGCGATGCCGCGTCTGGCCTGATCGATCGAGGCGAGGACAACCCTGAGCCGTGCTGCCACCTGATCGACGGCCACGTGATCAAGCATGGATGGACGCTCGGGTGTTTCGGTTGGTGAAATGGTTCAGCCGATTGTGCGCGTTGCGGATTATGGGCCAGGTGGTCTCATGTGTGGGTGATCAGCAACCGGTTGCCCGCTCGGATGCGGGCTTTGGGAATGGAACTGGCGGCCGCTCGTGAGCGGACCGGGAAGACGACAAAGGAGGCCGCGTTCGGGATCGGCCTTTCCGCGCCGACCTTGAATCGCTCGGAGAACGCCAAACGGCTTTCTCCGATCACCGACATCGCGGGGCTCTTGGCGCTCTACGAGGTCACTGGGGACGAGCGGAAGCGCATCATGGAACTCGCCGACAGGTTGGACGCGCCGGAATGGCTGGAAGCGGGTGACCGTCTGCCACGCCTGCTCCGACCCTTCGCTACCTTCGAGGCGCGCGCGACCTCGCTGATGGACGTATCTTTCGACTACGTCCCCGGACTCTTGCAGATCGAGGAGTACGCGCGAGCCGTCCACTCCACCCAAGGCGTCACAGGAGCGGATCAGGACGCGCGAGTCAAGGCGCGGTTGGAGCGCCAGAAGGTCCTCGTCGCACGTACCGCGCCGAGGTATACGGCCGTCATCGAGGAAGCCGCTTTGCGGCGGACTCAAGGCGGATCGGAGTCGATGGTTCGGCAAGTAAAGTGGCTGATAGATCGGGCGTGGCAGCCGAACATCGATATCCACGTGATCCCGTTCCGGCGGTGGGGATATCCGAATCCGGGCTCATTCATCACGATGGGGTTCCGGCAGGACCCGCCTATCGTGTTCTTCGAGAACCTGGCGGTCGCGGGCTTCCTGGACGCTCCTGATCACACTCAGTTGTTCCATAACGCCGCTGCTAAGCTGATGAGGTTCGCGCTGGACTCAGCCGATACGGTGAAGTTTCTGACCATGTTGGCGGCAGACTACGAACGGGGCTGAAACGGGATGCACGGAGAGTGGCGGAAGTCGAGCTTCAGCGGCTCCGAGGTGAACTGCGTGGAGGTCGCCTACACCGCCACAGTCCGTGTCCGGGACTCCAAGAACCCCGACGGCGGCATGCTCCGGTTCCCGGACGACGCCTGGTCGCCCCTGATCGACGCGGTGACCTGGGACGAGCGCTAGCCCGTCCCAGGTCCGCGAAATCAGGCGTCGCCGTCGAAGAGCGAGGTCACCGAGCCGTCCTCGAACACCTGCTGGATCGCCCGCGCCAGGAGCGGGGCGATCGACAGGACTGTCATCTGCGGGAAGCGCTTGTCGTCGGGGATCGGCAGGGTGTTGGTGAAGATGACTTCCTTCGCCCCGGACTCCGACAGCCGTTCCCGAGCGGGCCCGGACAGCACGCCGTGGGTGGCCGCCATGACGACATCCGTGGCGCCTTCGTCCAGCAACTGGTGGACGGCCTTGGCGATGGTGCCGCCGGTGTCGACCATGTCGTCGATCACCACGCACAGCCTGCCCTTGACCTCACCGACGACCCGGTTCGCCACGACCTCGTTGGGGCGCAACGGGTCCCGCGTCTTGTGGATGAAGGCGATGGGGGTGCCACCGAGGTCGTCGGCCCACTTCTCGGCCAGCTTGGTGCGGCCCGCGTCCGGGGAGACGACCGTGATGTTGGAGGCAGGGTAGTTGTCCTTGATGTAGCGCGACAGCAGGGTCTGGCCGAAGAGATGGTCGACCGGGCCGTCGAAGAAGCCCTGGATCTGGGCGGTGTGCAGGTCCACCGTCATGATCCGGTCGGCGCCCGCGGTCTTGAACAGGTCGGCGATCAGGCGCGCGGAGATGGGCTCGCGGCCCTTGTGCTTCTTGTCCTGCCGCGCGTACGGGTAGAACGGCATGATCACGGTGATCCGCTTGGCGCTCGCCCGCTTGAGGGCGTCGACCATGATCAGCTGTTCCATGATCCACTGGTTGATCGGGGCGCACGCGCTTTGCATGACGAACGCGTCGCAGCCGCGGACCGACTCCTCGAACCGGACGAAGATCTCGCCGTTGGCGAAGTCGTATGCCGACTGCGGCGTGATGCTCACGTTGAGGTGCTTCGCGACTTCCTCGGCCAGCTCAGGGTGAGCTCGGCCGGAGAAGAGCATCAGGTTCTTCTTGGGGACCCCGGCCTTGATACTCATGAACTGCCCTCGCTGTTCTTCTCGTCAAGCTTGCGGGCCTTGGCCCGTTCCGCGGCCTCGGCCGCCGCGGTACCCGGGCGGCGGTGGACCACCCAGTCGTCGATGTTGCGCTGCAGGCCGCCCGAGATCGCCAGGGCGCCCGGCGGCACATTGCGCCGGATGACGGTTCCGGCGCCGCTGTAGGCGCCGTCGCCCACCGTCACCGGTGCCACGAACATGTTGTCCGACCCGGTGCGCACGTGCGAGCCGACGACGGTGCGGTGCTTGTTGACCCCGTCGTAGTTCACGAACACGCTGGCCGCGCCGATGTTGCTGTGCTCGCCGATGGTCGCGTCGCCCACATAGGACAGATGGGGGACCTTCGAGCCCGCGCCGATCTCGGAGTTCTTGACCTCGACGAACGTGCCGATCTTGCCGTCGGCGCCCAGCTTCGTGCCGGGCCGCAGGAACGCGTACGGGCCGACGGTCGCGGAGTCACCGATCTCGGCGCTCGACCCGTGGGTCCGCACGACCGAGGCACCCGCGCCGACGATGACATCGGTCAGTGTGGTGTCGGGGCCGATGGTGGCGCCCTCGCCGATCGTGGTGCCGCCGCGCAGCTGCACGTTCGGCTCGATGAGCACGTCGCGGGCGAGTTCGACTTCGGCCTCGATCCACGTCGTGGCCGGGTCGACGATCGTCACCCCCGCGCGCATCCAGCCCTCGACGACGCGGCGGTTCAGCTCGGCGCCGATCCTGGCCAGCTGCACCCGGTCGTTGACGCCCTCGACCAGCCACGGGTCGTCGCACACCAGGGCACCGACGCGGCGGCCGTCGCCGCGGGCGATGCCCAGGACATCGGTGAGGTACAGCTCGCCCTGGGCGTTGTCGGTGGACAGCCGGGACAGACCGTCGGTGAGGACCTCGGCGGCGAAGGCGTAGACGCCGGAGTTGATTTCGGTGATGGACCGCTGCTCGGCCGTGGCGTCCTTCTGCTCGACGATCGCGGTGACCGCGCCGTCGGCGTCGCGCACGATGCGGCCGTAGCCGGTCGGGTCGGGGACGTTGGCGGTGAGCACCGTCACCGCGTTGCCGCCTGCCGTGTGCGCGTCGAGCAGACCATTGAGCGTGGCCGTGTCGAGCAGGGGAACATCACCGTAGGTGACCAGGACGGTGCCGGTCAGCTCGGGGAGCGGGGCCAGGCCGCACGCGACCGCGTGGCCCGTGCCGTCCTGCGTCTCCTGGACCGCGACGGTGACCTCGCGGCCCAACACGTGGGCCAAGGACTCCAGATGGGCGCCCACGGCGTCGCGGCCGTGGCCGATGACGACCACCAGGTGTTCGGGCTTGAGACCGTCGGCGGCCCGCACGGCGTGCTCGACCAGCGGGCGACCCGCGACCCGATGCAGCACCTTCGGGGTCGCCGAGCGCATCCGAGTGCCCTCACCCGCGGCCAGGATCACCGTGCTGACCTGGCCTGGCGCAGTGCCCTCGGCCGTGCTCGCGGACATCGCTCTCCCTCGCGTCGTAACAGCGGTCATGCGCGGGTCGGCTCCGGCGAACGGGACGACTCCGGCCGGGAGTCGATCCTACGTTGTCTCCGGCAGCACCCACGAACGGTCATCCACAGACGCGACCAGCCGCGTGCCAGAGTCCTCCGCGTCGGCCTCGCCCGCGGTGATCGCGACGATGTCGTTTCCGCCGCCGCGCTTGGCCTGATACATGGCCGCGTCGGCGCGCGCGAGCGCGCGCACGGCGGTCTCCTGCGGGCGCAGCGACACCACGCCGATCGACAGCGTCACTCCGTGTGACAGGTCGTTGGGCAGTCCCGCGACCGAGGTGACCGCGCGCCGCAGGGCGGCCTCGGCGGCGTAGAGCGGCGCTCCGGGAAGCAGGACGATGAACTCGTCGCCGCCGTAGCGGGCCACCATGTCGCTGCCGCGCAGCGCGTCGCGCAGGGTGCTGGCGACCACCCGCAGCACGTCGTCGCCCTCGGCGTGGGACATGCGGTCGTTGACGCCCTTGAACCCGTCGAGGTCGACCAGGGCGATGGCCAGCGGGTGGTTGGTCGGCGAGGTCGACAGCTGTTCGAGCCGCTCGTCGAGCGCGCGCCGGTTGGGCAGGCCGGTGAGCGGGTCCTGCAGCGCCTGCCGGGCGATGGCGCCGTGCATTCGGGACAGCCGCTCGTGCTCGCGGCGGGTGTTCAGCGTGGCGATGCGCGACTCGCGCATGTCCCAGAGCTGGCCCTCCAGCTCGGTCGCGTAGTGCTCCAGGGCGCCGGTCGTGCGGGAGCCGCCCTCGGGGCCGGAGAGCCGGGCGTACTCGCGGATCAGGCACAGCCGCAGCGTCGGCTCGGCCGCTTCCCGATACATCCGTGACCGCGCGTCGGCCAGCACCTCGACGGCCTCTTCCTCGTGGCCCTCGTGCTCCAGGCAGCGGGCCAGGGCGATGGCGACGATGACCAGCTCGCGCGGGTAGCTCTGCGAGTCGAGCAGGTAGCGCAGCCGGTTGATGTGCGCGGCCGCGGGCTGGGCCAGCGCCAGGGCCGCGCCGACGATCGGGTTCTGGTCGGCGGCCGAGCGGGTCGGGTCGCGTGGGAACAGCGACTCCCGGAACGGCGCCTCGACCGCCACGGCGATGGCCGCGGCGGTGGCGAACCGCTCGCCCGCGCGCTCGTCCTCGCCGATGCGCTCCAGCCGCAGGCCCCAGCCCAGCAGCAGGCGGACGCGGTTCATCAGGTGCACGGCGATCAGGTGCGGGCCCGCGCTGGCCCGGATGCACTTGTGCGCCCGGCTCATCACCTGGTCGGCGACCTCGTAGACGCCGAGTTGGGTGAGCACGGTGCCGATGTCCATCAGGGTGGACGCCATGATCATGTCCCAGGTGCGCCCACCGAACATGACGTCCGGGGTGATGTCCTCGTCCAGCATGGCCAGGGCGACGGCGGCCTCGGTGAGCGCGGCGTCCTCGGCGCCCGCCAGCAGCAGCCTGCGTCCGCGCAGGGCGTGCGCGTCGGCCTGGAGCACGAGCAGGCCGTGCCTGCGGGTGTGCGCGAGGAGTTCGTCGAGCAGGGGTTCCGCGGAGTCGGCCAACTCGTTGTTGACCACCCGGACCGCGACCGCGGAGCGCAACAGTTGGGCGACCATCCTGGGCTCGCCCCGGTGTTGGGCCTCGGCGAGCAGTCGGTCGACCTCGTCGGTGTGCCGCAGGCGCTCCTGGACCGGGCTGGTCTGGATCACCGCGAGCAACTCCCGGGCACGACCTACCAGCCAGGCGTCGGAGCGCTCCTCCAACGCGGGCAGGTCACCGTCGCCCCGCTGCTCGTCGTCCACGTAGGTTGGTGCACCCCTTTTCGAGGTCCGGTATTTCGCCACCCATCCAAAGTTCTCGGCTGTGCTCCGCCGCCAGGATTCGAACCTGAACCATTGGAACCAAAATCCAAGGTGCTGCCTTTACACCACGGCGGATCGCGAGCGATCCCACCACCGCTCGATGGGGACATCGTGGCATGGGTGTCGCCTGGCAGGCAGCAGTACCCGGCGGATTGGTTCACGCTCGCGTCCGATCGGGTGTTATCGGAGTCACAAGGTGGGTATTCCAGTGATCGGGCGGATGCGCAGCGTTGGTGCGTCCTTCAACATCATCGGCATCCGTGGCCCGGCATACCCCGAATAACAGCGGAGGGCGCTGGCGTGTACGGGCCGCGAATCCTTACGCTTGCGTAAGTTACGGCGCCGTAGGACAGCCCGGGTATGGAGAGGGGAAGACATGACGACCACGGTCGACGCGTCCAGCGGCGCGGGCACGGCAGGCGGGCCCAAACCGATCATCGAGGGCAGGCGGAACCTGGCCACGCGGATCGCGGTCTACATCTTCATCCTGCTGCCGTTCGCCGCGCTCGTCGCCGCGGTGCCCTTCGCGTGGGGCTGGGGGCTGACGTGGGTCGACGTCGTCCTCGCGGTGTTCTTCTTCTATCTGTCCGGCCTGGGTGTCACCGTCGGCTACCACCGGCTGTTCACCCACGGCTCGTTCAAGGCCAACCGCGGCCTGAAGATCACCCTCGCGGTGATGGGCAGCATGGCGGTGCAGAGCCCACCCATCACCTGGGTCGCCGACCACCGCCGCCACCACGCCTTCTCCGACCGCGAGGGCGACCCGCACTCGCCGTGGCTGTTCGGCACGTCCCCGATGGCGCTGGCCCGAGGGTTCTGGCACGCGCACATGGGCTGGATCTTCGACCACGACGTGACCAACAAGGAGCGCTTCGCCCCCGACCTGATGGCTGACAAAGACATCGTTCGGGTGAATCGCCTGTTCATCGTGCTCACCGGTCTGACCCTGGTCCTGCCCGCGGTCCTCGGTGGGCTGATCACCTGGTCGTGGTGGGGCGCGCTGACCGCGTTCTTCTGGGCGGGCCTGGTGCGCATCGCGGTGCTGCACCACGTGACGTGGTCGACCAACTCGATCTGCCACATGATCGGCGACCGCCCGTTCACCAGCCGCGACAAGGCGTCCAACTTCTGGCCCCTGGCCATCCTCAGCTTCGGCGAGTCATGGCACAACCTGCACCACGCCGACCCGACCTGCGCCCGCCACGGCGTGCGGCGTGGCCAGATCGACACGTCCGCCCGGCTGATCTGGATCTTCGAGAAGCTCGGCTGGGTCACCGACGTCCGGTGGCCGACGCCCCAACGCCTGGCGAAGATCACCGCCAAGTAGTCCGATCTCGGCTCGCGCCCCCGCCCCAGACATCTAGATGATTGACCCTGACTATCACCAGGTCTCGACTGGCCCACGACGCCGCTGCCCGCGTTGCAGGAACAGCCACGTACACCCGGTACGCGCGCTGTCCCCGCGCCTTGGCAGCGACGCCGTGGACCAGCCGATACCAGGCGATAGTCAGGATCAATCATCTAGTGTTGATCCGTGGCGAGGCGTGTATCGAAGACTGAGGAACCCGCGGTGGCCCGCGTGCGCATGACCGGCAAGGAGCGCAGGCAGCAACTGCTCGACATCGCCCGCGCGCTGTTCGCCGAGAAGGGCTTCGACGGCGCGTCCATCGAGGAGATCGCCCACCGGGCGAACGTCAGCAAACCCGTGGTCTACGAGCACTTCGGCGGCAAGGAAGGCATCTACGCGGTGGTCGTGGACCGCGAGATGCACGCGCTGATGTCGGGGATGACCGAGGCACTGTCCGAGGACGCCCACCCGCGGCTGCTGCTGGAAAGGGCGGCGGGAGCCCTGCTGAACTACGTCGAGGGCTCCACCGACGGCTTCCGCATCCTGGTCCGCGACTCCCCGGTCGCCACCGCCACGGGCACCTTCTCCAGCCTGCTGAACGACATCGCCTCCCAGGTAGAACACATCCTGGGCGTCCAGTTCGCCAAACGCGGCTACGAGTCGAAACTGGCGGCGCTGTACGCGCAGGCACTGGTGGGGATGGTGGCGTTCACGGGGCAGTGGTGGCTGGAGGTGCGCAAGCCGAAGAAGAACGAGGTGGCGGCGCACCTGGTCAATCTGGCTTGGAACGGGTTGTCCAATTTGGAGGGAAAACCCACGCTGCGCGAGCGCCCCTAAGACCAGGGCGACCCGTAAGATCACTTGCGTCAGCCAGCAGGAGGCGTTGAAGGGTGTTCCCAGCGGGAGATTTGCCGGACACGTATTGGTGCAGCCTCCACGCGATCCTGGCCAGGTAGTGACCTGCTGCACCTTTCGCTGGCGTCGTTTGCGCGGTAACGGACTACTGGGTCGGGCGGTTCCGGTCGGACCCCGAGAACGAGTGGCTGTCCTATAGTCACCACGCCAGCCGTGCACCGGGATTCGGAAGATCTCAATTCGTCACCTCATTGAGGACGATCTTAGTTCGGACAGTTAGGGCGTGCATCGAATGATCGATCTCACGGCACTGCACCCCGACGTGAGCGGGGCTCTCCGAGAAGCAGGCTGGTATCCGGAGCGCCACACCGATGCTGCGCGTTGGGCGAGTTTGGAAGACGGCGGCTACACGTATCATGCGTTGGCAAGGGAGATTCTGGAGCGACTCGATGGTCTGACGATCGTGCCCGTTCGTCAGGACGGTCCCAACTTCGTCAATGATGACCCGCTCGTCTTTGATCCCGCAGAGGGGTGGGGGTGTCGGAGCGTGGCAGAGGACGTAGAGGAGCAGTTGGGCGGCTCGTACTTTCCACTCGGGTCATGGCTTAGTCACAGCACAGTGTTCGTCGAGACTCGCGGCCGGGTGATCGCGGCGGGATACGGTCCGATCTTGGAGCTGGGAACCACTTTCGAATCGGCGCTTGAAGTGCTTGTCAGGAGTCATCGGCCGATAGTTCAGGTTGGTATTCAGCGCAGTTAGGGTGTTCTTTCGCTGGTCGGCGGCAACTGGCAGGTCGACCTTCCCAAATTCGAAGGGCGCGACGTGGCGGAGGAGTGTCGAGCGGCTGCGTGTTCGGTTTGTGTTTACGGGGAGATCTTCTCAAGCTCGTCGATCGGCGCGGTTGATCGCGCCAGCCGATCGACCTCCTTGGGATCTTCGTCCGCAATAGCGATGGATAGGGTGGCCGGAAATGAAGGATGCCGCAGAGTGGCTCGCGCGTACGTCGGCTGATTTTGTCGTCGCGTTGCGCTCGAACGAGGGATTCCGGCGGGACCTCTTCGAACGCCTGGTATCCGCACTAGAGGATTGCGCTGTCGAATGGGCGGGACGAGACTGCATCCCAAGGTTGGCTGCCAATGTCCTAGTCGAACTGGTGGTGTCAGTGCAGGCGGCCGCCGACGCGTATGAGGGTCCCCTTCGCCAGGAGATACTTGACGCGAGCTACGAGCTGTTCGATCTCGTTGTCGCCTGTGTCGGGGTCGACGCATCAGATGTCTAGCGTGGTGTTACCCGAAGGAGTTTGTCGTCGTCTCCGTTTGAGGTGGTGACGTAGAGAGCGCCGTCTGGGGCGGTTCGGGCGGCGCGGAGGCGGCCGAACTGGTCGGCGAACTCCGGTGGGATGGCGACGGACTGGACGTTGGCCTCAGCGTCCATTGTGAACACCATCAGCTTGGCGCCCTTGAGCGCTGTCACCACAAGCGCACCGTCCAGCGGGCCCCACTGGGCGCCGGTCAGGAACGTCGCGGCGCAGATGGCTTCCGTTGTCTCGCCCGACTGCCACTTCGCGGGCACCGCATTCGGGAAGCGCTGGAGGTCGGTCATCGGGACGTCTTCGTCGTAGCGCTGAACCGTGCCACCGCGGGACGGGTCCCAGCCGTAGTTGGCGCCAGGACGCAGGAGGTTGATCTCGTCGTTCTTGTTCGGGCCGTGTTCGGCGACGAGGACCTGGCCGTTGGCGCGCAGGGCGACTCCCTGCACGTTGCGGTGGCCGTGGGTGTAGATCCGCGAGCCGGGGGTCGGGTTGTCAGGCAGCGCTTCCCCCGTCTTCAGGTCGATCCGCAAGACCTTCCCGCCCAGCGAGTTCTTGTCCTGGGAGATCGACGCCCGCGCCGTGTCACCGGTGCCGACCAGGAGCGCGCCGTCCGCGGCCAGGGTCGGGCGGCAGCCGGAGTGTCGGCCGCTCGCGGCCACCGGGAGTCCGGTGAGCAGTTCCTTGACCCTGGTCGCGACCTTCTCGTCCTCGGTGAGGCGCCAGGTGACGAGGCGGACGTCGCGGGGTTCGCCGTTCTCCCAATGGGTCTGGCAGGTGGTGAACTCGCGGCTTGACGCGAAGTCGGGGTGCACGACCATGCCCATCAGGCCGCCCTCGCCGCGGACCATGACCGTCGACGTGTCCGCCTTGAGTGTTGTCACGGTCGCGCCGGGCTTGGCTGATGACAGCAGGGCTATGTCGCCCGTTCGCTGGGTGACGAGGACTTTGCCGTCCGGCAGGAAGCCGATGTCCCACCCGTGGGTGAGTCCGGCCGCGACCGTCTCGATCTTCAACCCGGGCGCGGTCGCGCTGCTGGGGACGACGACGGTGGAGGACGATGGCACTTCGCCCGTGCCCGCGGACGTCGTGCAGCCGGCGACAAGGACTGTGGCGAGCAGCACAGCGCGCATGTGCCAAGGATGCCCGTCCCGCTGTCTGGCCGCCGTGTGGTGACTCTCGTCTCGGGCGGATCGGACCGACCGGCGGTTAGGGTTGACCGGTGAATCTGAGGCTGGACATCGCCGACGCGGTCGCGACGCTGGTCATCGACCGCCCGGCCAAGCGCAACGCGCTCAGCTATGACATGTGGGCCGCCATCCCGTCGCTGGTCGCCAAGGTCGCCGCGGACGACAGCGTGCGGGTGCTGCTCCTGCGCGGGGACGAGCACTTCTCCGCGGGCGCCGACATCAGCGAGTTCGCCGAACTCCGCGCCGACGCCGCGGGTGCGCGCCGCTACGCCGAGGCCATCCACGCCGCGACCGACGCGCTCACCGGCATGGCCAAGCCGACCATCGCGGCCATCAACGGCTTCTGCATCGGCGGCGGCTGCGAGATCGCCCTGGCCTGCGACTTGCGCGTGGCCGCCGACGACGCCAAATTCGGGATCACCCCGGCCAAGCTGGGCATCGTCTACATGCTGCCGTCGACCAAGCAGTTGGTCGACGCCGTCGGCCCGGCCTGGGCCAAGCAGATCCTCTTCACCGCCGACATCATCGACGCCGCCACCGCGCTGCGCGTCGGCCTGGTCAACGAACTCCACCCGGCCGGTGACGTGGTCAAGCGCGCCACCGAACTGGCCCACACCATGGCGACTCGCTCCCAGGTCACCATCCGCGGGGCGAAGGAGATCATCGGCCGGATCACGGCAGGGAACTTCGAGGAAGACGACGCCGTCCACGCCCTCTACGCGGACTCCGCGGAAAGCGCGGACTACGCGGAGGGCGTCCGCGCGTTCCTGGACAAGCGCACGCCTAGTTTCTGAGCAGGCTCTCCAACTCGGTCTCCAGGTTCGCCCGCGCCGCCGCCTCCCACTGCGCAAGCGCTTGCGCAGTCCGGTACAGCGCGGGCAGTTCCAGCAGTGACCGCAACACCGTCGCCCGACCGGCTCGGAACAGCTTGTCCGGCACCGCCGCGTACTCCTCCCGCACCGACGCCACGTACAGGTCGTAATCCGGCGACGCCAGGATCGCGAGGTCCGCGTCGCACAGCACCTCCCCGTTCCGGTCTCCGGGCGAAGTCACGTGACCCGCTGTCAACCGGACCAGCCGCGCCACTTCCGCCACCGACGCGGGATCCAACACCCCGCCCAGCCGAACCTCGGCCAGCCCAGCGCTGTGTTCCTCATCGGTCGGCAGGCCGAAGTGCACCGCGTCGTGGAACCAGGCGGCCAGACGGACCAGGTCCGCCGAATCAGCGTGGTCGGCCAGCTCATCTATGTGCCGCAGGACCGCGTCCAGGTGCGCTACCCCGTGATACGTCCGATGCGGCTCCGACCAGCGGGCCATCAGATCCGACCGCAGCGACGAAGCAAGCCCGAGCCGGGCGAACAGATCCATGGCCTCGACCGTATTCGTGCGACGTTGTCGGTGCCAGGCCTTAGGTTAGAGGTCGGGTTGGTGCAAGTCGGGATCCCGGTGCGGTGACAGATTGTGTCGGTGGTGGTCGGTACGGTTCGCGGTGATGAGCATCGTGGTGCAGGCGTACCGGTTCGCGTTGGACCCGACAGCGGCCCAGGTGGCTGTGTTTCGGTCGCATTGTGGTGCGCAGCGTTATGCCTACAACTGGGGTCTTGCCCTGATTAAGGCCGCTCTGGACCAGCGCCGGGCCGAGATGTCGTATGGGGTGGCGGACGCCGAACCGACGCAGTCGGTGACGTGGTCTGCCTACGGCCTGCGGAAGCGCTGGAACCAGGCCAAGGGCGTGGTCGCACCGTGGTGGGCGGAGAACTCGAAGGAGGCGTACTCCTCGGGGTTGGCGAACCTGGCTGCCGCGTTGGGCAACTGGAACGCTTCGAAGAAGGGCGCCCGCAAGGGCCCGAAGGTCCGGTTCCCCAGGTTCAAAGGCAAACGCGCGGGGTTGTCGTGCCGGTTCACCACCGGCGCGTTCGGCTTGGTCGACGGTGACCGCAGGCATGTGAAGCTGCCCCGCGTCGGCGTCATCCGCACCCTCGAATCGACCAGGAAACTGGCCCGTCACGTCTCCCGCGGGACCGCCCGGATCCGCTCGGCCACTGTGACCCATCAAGGCGGGCGGTGGTTCTGCTCGTTCTCCGTCGAGATCGACCGCCACGACCCGGCCCCCGCCCGATCGAACTTCGTCGTGGGGGTGGATCTCGGGGTCACGTCGTTGGCGGTGCTCTCGACCGGCGAGGTCATCCCCAACCCCCGGCACCTCGACGTGGCGTTGCGGCGACTTCGGCGGTCGCAGCGACAGGCAGCGCGTCGGACCGGCCCGGATCGGCGCACCCTGCGGGCTCCGTCGGTGCGGTGGCGCAAGACCCAGGCCCGGATCGCCCGCGTGCACACAGCGGTGGCCGACGCCCGCCGCGACGGGCTGCACAAGCTGTCCACGCACCTGGTCCGCACCCACAGCGTGATCGTGGTCGAAGACCTCAACGTGGCAGGCATGCTGCGCAACCGTCGCCTGGCCCGGCACATCGCCGGGGCAGCCATGGGCGAGCTACGCCGTCAGATCGAGTACAAGACCGGCTGGGCCGGTGGGCGTGTGCACCTGGCGGACCGCTGGTATCCCAGCTCCAAGACCTGTTCGGACTGTGGCGCGGTAAAAGCCAAACCGCGCCTATCCGTACGCACCTACAACTGCGACCAGTGCGGACACACGCTGGATCGCGATCTCAACGCCGCCCGCAACCTCGCCCAGCTCGTGGCCGAGATCGCTGGTGGCATGTCCTCCCCGAGTTGCGGGGCGACACGAAACGAGCCCGATGGAAACCCATGTCAGACCCGCACAAGGCGGGCAACGGGTATCGCCACGGGAAGACCCGGCCACCAGGCCGGGCCAACGCCGCACCGCAAGGTGGCGGCTCACGACACACTTTCGCACGTATCGTGAACGGTCTGTCCGTTCTGCCCCGCAAAGGATCTCGATGGCTCCGCTGCACCCGCTCCTCGAAGTCCTCCTCCCGCACGTCGCCGCCATCACCGACGCCGCCGGTGCCCCGGCGCTCGACCTCGCGGGCCCCGTGGCCGCCCGCCCGCTCGTCGTGGCCGCGCTGGCCGAGGGCGCCAAGAGTCCGGTCCTCGCCATCACCGCCACCGGCCGCGAGGCCGACGAACTCGTCGCCGTGCTCGGTGACCTGCTCGGCCGTGACGTCGTGGCGAACTTCCCGTCCTGGGAGACGCTGCCCCACGAGCGCCTCTCGCCGCGTGCGGACACCGTCGGCGGGCGGCTCGCGATCCTGCGCAGGCTGGCCCATCCCGCGGAGAGCGGCCCGCTCAAGGTCGTCGTGGCCACCGTCCGCAGCCTGATCCAGCCGATGGCCCCCGGCCTGGGCGAACTGGCCCCCGTCTACCTCAAGGTCGGCGCCGAGCACGACTTCGAGCAGGTCGTCGCCCGGCTGGCCGACTTGGCCTACGCCCGCGTCGACATGGTGGAGAAGCGCGGCGAGTTCGCTGTGCGCGGCGGGATCGTCGACCTGTTCCCGCCGACCGCCGAGCACCCCGTCCGGGTCGAGTTCTGGGGCGACGAGGTCAGCGAGATCCGCTCGTTCGCCGTGGCCGACCAGCGGTCGCTGCCCGGTGAACTCGCCGAGATCTCCGCCCCGCCGTGCCGCGAGCTGCTGCTCACCGACGACGTCCGCGCCCGTGCCGCCGCCCTGGCCGAGATCCACCAGGCCGACGCGCACCTGCACGAGATGCTCGACAAGCTGGCCAACGGCATCCCGTCGGAGGGCATGGAGGCGCTGATCCCGGCGCTGTGCCGTGGCGAGATGCAGCTGCTCACCGACGTCGTCCCGGCGGGCACCCACGTGCTGCTCAACGACCCGGAGAAGATCCGCACCCGCGCCCACGACCTCGTCCGCACCGGCCAGGAGTTCCTGGAGGCCTCCTGGATGGCCGCGGCGGGCGGCGGCAAGGCCCCGATCGACCTCGGCGCGTCGGCCTACCGCGACCTCGGCGACGTCGCCGCGCACGCCCGCGACGGCGACCACCCGTGGTGGACCCTCTCCCAGCTGACCGACGCCGACGCCGTGGTAGTCGACATCCGGGCCGTCGACTCCTACCGCGGCGATATCGACCGCGCCTTCGCCGACCTGCGGGCCCACACCGCGACGGGTGGCCGGGCCGTCCTGGTCGTCCCCGGCACCGGTACGGCCAAGCGCGCCGTCGAGCAGCTCGCCGAGGCCGAGGTCGCCGCCACCTTCGTCGAGCACCTCCTGGATGTCCCAGCTCCGGGTGTCGTCACGGTTGTCAAGGGCGCCATCGAGGACGGCTTCATCGTCGGCGACCTGGTCGTGCTCACCGAGTCCGACCTGACCGGCGCCCGCGCCGGGACGTCCACAAAGGACATGTCGGCGAAGATGCCGTCCCGGCGCCGCAACGCCGTCGACCCGCTCGCGCTGCGGACCGGCGACTACGTGGTCCACGAGCAGCACGGCATCGGCCGCTACATCGAGATGGTCCAGCGCACGATCGCCAACGCGACCCGCGAGTACCTGGTCCTCGAGTACGCCAGCTCCAAGCGCGGCCAGCCCGGCGACCGGCTGTTCGTCCCGACCGACCAGCTCGACGAGGTCTCCCGCTACGTCGGCGGCGAGCTGCCCACGCTCAACAAGCTCGGCGGCTCCGACTGGAAGAACACCAAGGCCAAGGCGAAGAAGGCGGTCAAGCAGATCGCCGCGGAGCTGGTCCAGCTCTACGCCGCCCGCCAGGCCGCCCCCGGCCACGCCTTCGGCCCGGACACCCCGTGGCAGCGCGAGCTGGAGGACGCCTTCCCGTTCACCGAGACCATCGACCAGCTCGCCGCCATCGACGAGGTCAAGGCCGACATGATGCGCGGCGTCCCGATGGACCGGGTGATCTGCGGCGACGTCGGCTACGGCAAGACCGAGATCGCGGTGCGCGCGGCGTTCAAGGCGGTGCAGGACGGCAAGCAGGTCGCCGTCCTGGTGCCCACCACCCTGCTCGCCCAGCAGCACCTGAACACGTTCGCGGGCCGGATGCACTCGTTCCCGGTCACGGTCAAGGGCCTGTCGCGGTTCACCCACGGCACCGACACCGAGCAGACCCTCGCGGGGCTCGCCGACGGCAGCGTCGACATCGTCATCGGCACGCACCGCCTGCTGCAGACCGGCATCCGCTACAAGGACCTCGGCCTCGTGATCGTCGACGAGGAGCAGCGCTTCGGCGTCGAGCACAAGGAACACATCAAGTCCCTGCGGACCCACGTCGACGTGCTCACCATGTCCGCGACGCCCATCCCGCGAACCCTGGAGATGTCGTTGGCGGGCATCCGTGAGATGTCGACCATCCTGACCCCGCCCGAGGACCGGCACCCGATCCTGACCTACGTCGGCGGCTACGACGACAAGCAGGTCGCCGCCGCGATCCGGCGTGAGCTGCTGCGCGACGGCCAGGTCTTCTACGTGCACAACCGTGTCTCGTCGATCGAGAAGGCCGCCCGCAGACTGCGCGAGCTGGTGCCTGAGGCCCGCGTGGTCACCGGGCACGGCCAGATGAACGAGGACCGCCTGGAGCACCTGATCCAGGGCTTCTGGGAGCGCGAGTACGACGTGCTCGTCTGCACCACGATCATCGAGACCGGCCTGGACATCTCCAACGCCAACACCCTGATCGTCGAGCGCGGCGACATGCTCGGCCTGGCCCAGCTGCACCAGCTGCGCGGCAGGGTCGGCCGCGGCCGCGAGCGCGGCTACGCCTACTTCCTCTACCCGCAGGACTCCCCGCTCACCGAGACCGCGCACGACCGGCTCGCCACCATCGCGCAGAACACCGAGCTGGGCGCCGGTATGGCGGTGGCGATGAAGGACCTGGAGATCCGCGGCGCGGGCAACATCCTCGGCGCCGAGCAGTCCGGCCACATCGCGGGCGTCGGCTTCGACCTCTATATCCGGCTGGTCGGCGAGGCTGTCGAGGCGTTCCGCAAGCACGCGGGCGCGCCGGGCACCGAGGACGAGGAGGAATTGGCCGATGTCCGCGTCGACCTTCCCGTCGACGCGCACATCCCGCACGACTACGTGCCGGGGGAGCGGCTGCGCCTGGAGGCCTACCGCAAGCTCGCCGCCGCCCCGGACGCCGCCGGGCTCGACGCGGTCAGGGCCGAACTGGTCGACCGCTACGGCGAGCCGCCGACCCCGGTGGTCAACCTGCTGGCCGTGGCCGCTTTCCGCCAGACCGCGCGGGCGCACGGGGTGACCGAGGTGATCGCGCAGGGCAGCAACCTGCGCTTCGCCCCGGTGCCGCTGCGCGACTCGCAGCTCGTGCGGCTCAAGCGGCTGTACCCGAAGGCGGTGCACAAGGCGGTCACCGACACCATCACGGTGCCCCGGCCGACCGAGGGCGCCGCGGGCGGCCGGATCGGGGCGCCGGTGCTGCGCGACCGGGAGCTGCTCGACTGGTGCGCCAAGTTCCTCGACTCGCTGACCGTCACCCCGGCGGCCGCGGGGGTGTAACCCGATCGTGCGGGGCGCTGTGAGAGGCTACGGCACTGTGACCACCGTCATTCGTCGCCGACGCCCGCTCGTCGCGCTCCTCGCCGGACTCGCTCTGCTGGTCAGCGCGTGTGCCACGGGCCAGGGGCCGGCCAACGCCGCCGCCGTCGTGAACGGCAAGACCATCAGTGTCGACCGGGTCCAGGAGCTGGTGGACAAGGCCGTCAAGGCCGAGCCCGCCGTCCAGACCCTGGCCGACAACCGCAAGCTCGACCTGGTCTCGCGCGCGGTCCTGCGCCAGCTCGTGCTGCACGAGCTGATCGCGGCCTACGCGGCGAAGGAGAACCTCACCGCCGAACCGGCTCAGGTCACCGAGCTGGCCAAGCAGCTCGCCGCGCCGAGCCCGCTGCCGACCGACGGTTCGGCCACCGACCAGATGATCGTCGGCCAGGCGGTCAACCGGGTGATGGACACGACCGAGCTGGCGCGGGACTACCTGCTGCTGGCCGAGATCGGATTCAAGCAGGCGGCGGGCCTCGCGGTCACGATCGACTACTCCTTCGTCGCCGCGGACCCCGCGGAGGGCGCCGCGGGCAACGTAGGCTCGCTGCGGGACAAGGCGTTCGCCAAGGCCAGGCAGATGGCCACCAGCCTCGACGAGGCCGCCAAGGTCATCGACGCCGACCTCGCGCAGGACAGCCAGTCCGCCGAGAAGGGTCGCACCTTCTCCCCGGCGCTGGCCCCTGACCTCGCGGGAAGCGTCCTGTTCGGCGCTCCGGTGAACAGCGTGATCGCCTTCCAGCCGAGCCAGGAGCAGGCGGGCTGGGTCGTCGCGGTGATCCGCAAGCGCGACACGGCCGCCACGCCGGACCCCAAGGCCCCCGAGGTGGACGTGCGGCTGGCGACCTCGCTCGGCCCGCGCATGCTGCAGGCCACCGCCGACGAGGTCGGCATCGAACTGAGCCCGCGCTACGGCGTGTGGGACGCCGCCGACATGGCGCCCGCGCCGAGCGAGGGCGAGACCAAGGGACTGATCGTCCCGATCAAGAACGCCACTCCGTGACGTTGCACGCGGGCACTTTCGTCGTGCTTGTCCGCGGGGACACCGTTCCCGCGGCCGCGGTGGCCAAGCTCCGTTCGGCCGCGCGGGTGTATGTGGCGGGCGACGTCGACCCCTCGCTGGGTGACGCGCCCGCGCCGTCGACGCTGGTGGACGAGGCGCGCGCGGCGGCGGTGGTGCTGCTGACCTCGGACCTGGACTCGCCGCTGGTCGCGGCGGGTGCGCCCGTGCTGGCCGCGCCCGGGTCCGGCCTGGTCGCCGCCGCCCGGGTGATGGACCGGCTGCGGTCGCCGGGCGGGTGCCCGTGGGACGCCGAGCAGACCCACGACTCGCTGCGCCAGTACCTGGTCGAGGAGTGCTTCGAGCTGCTCGAAGCGATTGAGGAGGGCGACCGGGCCGCGCTGCGCGAGGAACTCGGCGACGTGCTGCTGCAGGTGCTGTTCCACGCGCGCGTCGCCGAAGAGGACGCCGACGACCCGTTCACCATCGACGACGTGGCGGGGGAGCTGGTGGCCAAGCTGGTCAGCAGGCACCCGCACGTGTTCGCGGGCGGTGACCCCGCGGTGCGCGACGCCACGACCCAGCAGCAGCGCTGGGAGGAGCTCAAGCAGCAAGAGAAGCGCCGCGAGTCCAGTGTGGACGGTGTGGCGATGGGTCAGCCCGCGCTCGCGCTGGCGGCCAAGCTGGCCCAGCGCACCGCCCGCGCGGGCCTGCCCGGCGACCTGCTGCCCAAGCACGACGATCTCGGCGCGCGCCTGTTCGACCTCGCCGCGTTGGCCAAACTCGCTGGTCAGGACCCAGAAGCCGAGCTTCGCGCCGCCGCGCGGCGGTTCGCCGCCCAGGTGCGCGCGGCGGAGAAAGCGGCCAAGGAAGCCGGCGAGGAAGCCAAGTCGCACGAGACGTGGCGCAAGTATTGGCAGTGATGCCTGTGGACAACTTCCTCCGCGATCTGGCCGGAATCGCTAACTTGGCAGAGTGACCGACGCCTACCTTCGCTTCCCGCACCTGCACCAGGACCTGATCACCTTCGTCGCCGAGGACGACGTGTGGCTGGCCCCGGTCGATGGTGGCCGCGCCTGGCGGATCTCCGCGGACCAGGTTCCGGTGCGAAACCCGCGCTTCGCCCCCGACGGACGCACGCTGGCCTGGTCCAGCACCCGCGATGTGGAGCCCGAGGTTCATGTCGCGCCGGTCGACGGCGGGCCGAGCACCCGCCTGACCTACTGGGGCGATGTGACGACCCGGGTCCTCGGCTGGACACCGGACGGCGCGGTGATCGCGAACACCACCACCGGCCGGTCGTCGACTCGGCACCGCTGGGCGCACGCGGTGCCGCTCGACGGCGGACAGCCCGAGCTGCTGCCGTACGGGCCGGTCGACTCGGTGTCGATGGCGGGCGGCCGGGTCGTGCTCGGGTCGGTGATCTCGGTGGAGCCCGCGTGGTGGAAGCGCTACCGCGGCGGTACGGCGGGCAAGGTATGGGTCGACGGCGAGGACGGCTTCCGCCGCATCCTGTCCGATGTGGATGGACACATCGTGTCGCCGATGTGGGTGGGCGATCGGATCGTGTTCCTGTCCGACCACGAGGGCGTCGGCAACATCTATTCGTGCACGGCGGACGGCGGGGACGTCCGCGCGCACAGCTCGCACGAGTTCTACGCCCGGAATCCGACGACGGACGGCAGGCGCGTGATCTACCACTGCGCGGGCGCGGTCTGGCTGCTCGACGGCCTCGACAGCGAACCGCGCAGGCTCGACGTGCGGCTGGGCGGCCCGCGCGGGTCGCGCCAGCCGTACCGGTTGTCGCCTTCGTCCTCGCTCGGTCAACTCGGGCCCGACCACACCGGCCGGGCGAGCGCGGTCGAGGTGCGCGGCACGGTCCACTGGCTGACCCACCGCGACGGCCCGGTCCGCGCGCTGAGCGACGAGCCCGGCGTGCGGGCGCGGCTTCCGCTGGTGCTCGGCGACACCGGACAGGTCGTGTGGGTCACCGACGCAGACGGTGAGGACGCGCTGGAGTTCGCGCCGGTCGAGGGCAGAGCCGACGGCGTCAGCCCGCGGCGGGTCGGCACGGCGGCGCTCGGGCGGGTGCTGGAACTGGCCGCCTCGCCCGACGGCAGGCGCGTCGGCGTGGTCAGCCACGACGGTAGGCTGTCGCTGGTCGACACCGACAGCGGGGAGATCCGCGAGGTGGTCAAGGCCCGCGAGATGGACCCGAGCGGCCTGGCCTTCTCGCCGGACTCGGGCTGGCTCGCCTGGTCGCACCCCGGGCCGGAGCCGCTGCGGCACATCCGGATGGTCAACACCACTGACCTGTCCATAGTGGACGTGACGCCGCTGCGCTTCGTCGACTCCGACCCGGCGTTCACCGTCGACGGCAAGCACATCGCGTTCCTGTCGGCGCGCAGCTTCGACCCGATCTACGACGTGCATGTGTTCGACATGTCCTTCGCCAACGGCAGCAGGCCCTACCTGGTCCCGCTCGCGGCGACCACCGCCTCGCCCTTCGCGCCGCTGCGGGAGGGCAGGCCGTTCGGCGACGGCGACGACAAGTCCGACGGCGACAAGTCCGAAACCGACGCGCCGCGCACCGCGGTCGACATCGACGGCATCGCCGACCGCGTGGTCGCCTTCCCGGTCGCGGCGGGCCGGTACTCGGGGCTGCGCGCGGTCAAGGGCGGCGTGCTCTGGATGCGCGACCCGCTCCTCGGCTCACTCGGCGATGATCTGTATGACCTCGGCGAGGACGCCCCACGGGCCGACCTGGAGCGCTACGACTTCGCCAAACTCAAGACCGACACCCTGGTCGACGGTCTCGACGAGTTCTGGACCAGCGGCGACGGCCAGCGCGTCGTCGTCCGCGACGGCCGCACGCTGCGCGTGCTGCCCGCCGACCGCAAGGGCGACTCGGACGACGGCTCCGAGGACAACATCACCGTCGACCTGGCCAGGATCCGAGTCGAGATCGACCCCGCCGCCGAGTGGCGCCAGTCCTTCGACGAAGCGGGCAGACTGATGCGCGACCACTTCTGGCGCGCCGACATGGGCGGCGTCGACTGGGCGGGCGTGCTCGCCCGCTACCGCCCCCTGGTCGATTCCCTCGGCTCCCACGACGAACTGGTCGACCTGCTCTGGGAGGTCCAAGGCGAATTGGGCACGTCCCACGCCTACGTCGCACCCCCACGCGGCGGCGTCGACCAGAAACGCCGAATCGGCCTCCTCGGCGCCGACATCGCCGCTGACCATGAAGGCCGCTGGCGGATCAAGACGGTGCTCCCAGGCGAGAGCTCCGACCCCCGAGCCCGCTCCCCCCTGCGCGCCCCCGGCGTAGCCGCCCGCCCCGGCGACGCGATCGTCGCCGTCGACGGCCGCCCGGTCGACCCCCACCGCGGCCCGGCCCCCCTGCTCGTAGGAACGGCCGACCACCCCGTAGAACTCACCATCGCCCCCAAGGGCGGCGGCGAACCCCGCCGCGTCGTGGTCGTCCCCCTGCTCGACGACATGCCCCTGCGCTACCAGGCCTGGGTCGCGGGCCGTCGCGAACACGTCCACACCGCGACCAACGGCCGAGTCGGCTACCTGCACATCCCCGACATGGTCGCCAACGGCTGGGCCCAACTCCACCGAGACCTACGCCTTGAGATGCGCAGGGAAGCTGTAGTAGTGGACCTCCGCGAGAACCGCGGCGGCCACCTGTCCCAACTGGTGATCGAGAAACTGGGCCGCAAGATCGTCGGCTGGAGCCGAGCCCGCGACGGCTACTACGACGAGACCTACCCCCTCGACGCTCCCCGAGGCCCAGTGGTCGCCGTCGCCGACGAGTTCTCCGGCTCCGACGGCGACATCGTCAACGCCGCCATCCGAGCGTTAGGTATCGGCCCGGTGGTGGGCACCCGGACCTGGGGCGGTGTGATCGGGATCGACAACCGCTACCACCTCATCGACGGCACCCTGGTCACCCAGCCCCGCTACGCCACCTGGATGCAGGGCCCCGGCTGGGGCATGGAAAACCACGGCGTGGACCCGGACGTCGAGGTCGTAGTCACCCCACAAGATCACGCCGCCGCCCGCGACCCACAGTTGGACACAGCCATCCGCATGGCCCTCGAAGCCCTGACCGAGACCCCCGCCGCCACCCCGCCGGCCTTACCAGAACCGGAGGCACGCCCGTAGCCACCTCCGCACCCACACCAAGCCGGGCGATGACCATGACGGCAGGGGTGGGCAGGACGGAGCAGACAGGCAGGCAAGCGGGGCAGGGTGAGTGGCGAGCAAGGCGAGGTGGGTGAGGCGGGCGAGCGGGGCGGGGCGACTGGGCGGGGTGAGGGGCGAGCAAGGCGAGGTGGGTGAGGCGGGCGAGCGGGGCAGGGCGAGCGGGGCAGGGCGACTGGGCGGGGCGAGGCGAGTGAGCAAGGCGAGGTGAGCGGGGCGACTGGGCGAGGTGACCAGAACAAGCAGACCGGCGACCCACCAAACGCAAGGGGCACAACAGAACGGCCTGTTTGATGTGCCATGGATTTTCCGGACACCGGCCCCAGTAGAATTGGGGCTTGACGGAACGGAGAATTCTTATGAGTCCACGTCGTCGTTTCTCGCCTGAGTTCAAGGCCGAGGCTGTCAGGATGGTCGTGGAGGGCGGTGTTTCGGTCGCGGCGGCGGCCCGCCAGTTGGATTTGGTGGAGCAGACCCTGCGGAATTGGGTCGAGAAGCACAATGAGGCCCATCCGCGGCCGGTCGACTCGTTGACCGACTGTGAGCGGGTGCGGCTGCGGGAGTTGGAACGCGAAGTCGCCGAACTGCGGATGAAGAACGAGTTCCTGGGAAAAGCCGCCGCCTTCTTCGCCCGCGACTATCGGTGACCGAGACCTACGAGTTCATCGACGGCGAAAAAGGCAACTACCCGGTCACCGCGATGTGCGACTGGATGGAAGTATCGAGGTCGGGGTTCTACGAATGGCGGAACAAACCCGTGTCCGCCACCGTCGAGCGCCGCGAGACCCTCAAGGAGCGGATCACCCGGATCTTCGCCGAGTCACGCCGAACCTACGGCTACCGTCGAGTGCACGCCGCCCTGGCCCGCCAGGGTGTCGCGGCGGGCGCCGAACTGGTCCGTGCCCTGATGCGCGAGCTGGGTCTGGTGCCGCGCCGGCCCAGGCCACGCCCCAGGATCGCCGCCGACCGCAACGCCGCCGAGGTCCCCGACCTGATCAACCGTGACTTCACCGCCGACGCGCCTGGCTACAAACTGGTCGGTGACATCACCTATGTCCCGACCCGTGAAGGATGGCTTTATCTGGCCACCGTCATCGATGTCGCGACACGGAAAGTGGTCGGTTGGGCCACCGCCGACCACCTGAGGGCATCGTTGGCCTGCGACGCCATCACCGCCGCGGCCCGCAATATCCGCCTCGCCGACACCGCCGTCTTCCATTCCGACCGCGGAACCCAGTACACTTCCACCGAATTCCACACCCACCTCCGCCGCCACCGAATCACACCGTCGATGGGCCGCACCGGAGTCTGCTGGGACAACGCACTCGCCGAATCATTCTTCGCCGCACTCAAAAACGAACTCGTCCACCACGCCGACTTCCCCACCCGACACCACGCCCACCAAGCAATCAGCGCCTACATCGAACTCTTCTACAACCACACACGCCTGCACTCCACCCTCGGATACATCACCCCCAACGAAGCACACAACCGCTACCTCGCAACACAACCAGCGGCCTGAAACCCCCCTAAACCACCGTCCGGAAAACCCATGGCAGATCAGTTTGGGTGGTTCGCCTTGATTTGGGGGAAATGGGCCTAAAATCGCGGTGCGGGTGAGGTTCCTTGAGCTCGCCTTTTGACCCGCACAGGCCCATTTCTAGGGCTCCCCAAATCAAGGCGAACCACCCAAACAGGCAGCCGCCCGCCAACCCCGCCAACCCCGCCCCCGCCAACCCCGCCCCCGCCAAGACCACGCGAAGCCCGCTCGCCAACCCCGCCCGCCCGCCAAGTAGGCCCGCCCGCTCGCCAACCCCGCCCGCCCGGCAAGTAGGCCCGCCCGCCCGGCAAGTAGGCCCGCCCGCCCGGCAAGTAGGCCCGCCCGCCCGCCAAGTAGGCCCGCCCGGCAAGTAGGCCCACCCGGCAAGTAGGCCCGCCCGCCAAGTCGGCGGCAAGACCGCACCAAGTCGCCCGCCAGCTCGTCGATGTCCGCCCACTCGTGATGGATCATCAGGGCATGGGATTCGATCTCCACACCGCCCGCATGATCCAGGCCAACGAAGCCAACTGGAACGCCCGCACCCCCATCCACGTCGCCAGTGACTTCTACTCCGTCACCACCCGAGACCCCGCCGACTGGTTCGCCGACTACGAATGGACCGACCTCGGCGACCTACACAACCGTGACCTCGCCCACCTCCAATGCCACATAGGCTCCGAGACCCTCGCATTCGCCCACCGAGGAGCTCGGGTCACCGGCTTGGACCTCTCCGGCGCATCGATCGAAGCCGCCAAGGCCATCGCAGCCGCAAGGAACCTCGACATCGACTACGTCCAGTCCGATGTGTACACAGCAGTAGATGCCTTGGGGCACAACCGTTTCGATGTCGTCTACACCGGCAAAGGTTCGATCTGCTTCCTCCCCGACCTGACCCCGTGGGCCGACCAGGTCGCCGCGCTGCTCAAGCCGGGCGGTTTCCTCTACCTGGTCGAGTTCCACCCGCTCCTGCACTCGCTGGGACGAGTGCCCGACGCCGAGACGTCGCTGATTCTCAAGCACGACTACCTCGCGGGTCGCGGACCCGCGCGGGAAGACGGCACCTACACCTACACCGACGGGCCGACCGTCCCGTCGAGCCCGGAGTACTTCGAGTGGTGCCACGGCATCGGCGAGGTCGTCACCGCGCTGATCGGGGCCGGACTGAGGATCGACCTGCTGCGCGAGTCCGAGGAGATTCCCTGGCAGCGATGGGCGTCGATGGAGAACACCCGCGGCGTATGGCACCGGCTGCCGCGGGAGGCGCCGCGAACACCTCTTCTCTACGCGATCAGGGCGACGAAGTCATGATCGTTTCAGACGATCCGGACAAAGCACCGGCCCCGGCCACGTAGCCTGGATGAGTGACCGCCACCCCGACCTCCGCGACCCCAGCCCGGCCGCCCGCACCACCAGTGCGGCCGCGGCGGGGACCGTGGGGCCGTTTGCTGCTCGTCGTCGTGCTGCTCGCGGTGGCGGCGGGGGCGGCGTACCTGGTGGTCAAGGCCAGTGAACCCGCGCAGACCGACGCCAGGCCCGACGGCATCGACATCCCGGCGCTCGACGTGCTGCCCGGTACCGCGCTCGCGCAGGGCAGGCCACTGCCCGCCGAGCCGGACGTGGTGGCTTGGGCCAAGCGCGCCGCCGAGGTGACCGACATCCCGGCGCGCACGCTCGTCGCCTACGTCAACGCCGATCTGGCCACTCAGCGGCGCGATCCCGGCTGCAAGATCACCTGGGCGACACTCGCGGGCGTCGGCCGCGTCGAGTCCCACCACGGCCACTTCCGGGGCGCCAGGGTGGGGGAGGACGGCAGGCTCACCAAGCCGATCATCGGCATCCCGCTCGACGGATCGCCGGGCGTGCGGGCCATCCGCGACACCGATGGCGGCAAGCTCGACGGCGACACCCAGTGGGACCGCGCCGTCGGGGCGATGCAGTTCCTGCCGAGCACCTGGTCGCGGTGGGCCGCCCGCGCGGGCGGCGACGGCACCCCGGCCGACCCCCAGGACATCGACGACGCCGCCCTCACCGCCGCCCGCTACCTGTGCGCCAGCGGCGGCGACCTGTCGACCGGCGAAGGCTGGTGGAAGGCCGTCCTGACCTACAACAACTCCGTCAAATACGGCCGCGACGTCTACAGCGGCGCCGACGCCTACGCCCGCAAGGTCGCCGAACTCGGCTGACCCTTAGAGCACGTTGAGGACTGGCGCACGCGATAGCCGCGCCGAGATGGCTCCTGGCGGCACGGCCGGATACGCCCACGGACAACTCCGGTATGCGGACGATCCGGCCGCACCACCAGGAGCCATCTCGATCACGACTCTCACGCACGCCAGTCCTCAGACGCGCTCTTACTTGCTGCGCTCGACCGCGATCCGCGCGTTGATCTCGCCGAGGGCTTCCTGGTACTCCGGTGACGGGCTCATCGCCACCGCCAGCCGCAGCTGGGTCTGCGCCTCGGGCAGTCTGCTCTGCCGTTGCAGGGTCTTGCCCAGCGCGAACATCGCGTAGTGATCGGTCGGGTCGAGTTCCAGCACCCGCCGGAACGCCGCCTCGGCCCGGCGCAGCTGCGCCGATCCCAGGTACGCCCGCCCCGCCAGCAACTGGACCGACGGCGCGTTCGGCTCGGCCTCCAGCACCGGCGCCAGGACCTGCAGGGCGTCCAGCGGCCTGCGCTGGGCGACCAGGGCCTCCGCCTGGCGGAACGCGTCGAAGGTGCTGCTGCTGTCCTCGGTCATGGTCCGCATCACATTACGGGTGCGGCGGCCGTTGATCGACCCTCCGTACGGGGGTTCGCCCGACGTGCCTGCCGCGGCGGCCCGACCGGCCCCGCTAGGCTCGTGTCGGAGTAGTAGGACGCTTTGTGAGGAGCACCACGTGGCAGTGATCGAGCAGGTCGGCGCACGCGAGATCCTGGATTCCCGAGGCAACCCGACCATCGAGGTGGAGGTGGCGCTCGACGACGGGACGCTGGCCCGCGCCGCGGTGCCCTCCGGTGCCTCGACCGGCGAGCACGAGGCGGTCGAGCTGCGCGACGGCGACGTCAAGCGGTACCTGGGCAAGGGCGTGGAGAAGGCCGTCACCGCGGTGCTCGACGAGATCGGCCCGGAGCTGACCGGCCTCGACGCGGTCGACCAGCGCATCGTCGACCAGAAGCTGGTCGACCTCGACGGCACGCCGGACAAGTCCCGCCTCGGCGCCAACGCCATCCTCGGTGTCTCGCTCGCGGTGGCCAAGGCCGCTGCCGAGTCCAGCGGCCTGGAGCTGTTCCGCTACCTGGGCGGCCCCAACGCCCACGTGCTCCCCGTGCCGATGCTCAACATCCTCAACGGCGGCGCGCACGCCGACACCGACGTCGACATCCAGGAGTTCATGATCGCGCCGATCGGCGCGGACAGCTTCCGGGAGGGTCTGCGCTGGGGCGTGGAGGTCTACCACTCGCTCAAGGCGGTCCTCAAGAGCAAGGGCCTGGCCACCGGCCTTGGCGACGAGGGCGGCTTCGCCCCGAGCCTGGGCAACAACCGCGAGGCGCTCGACCTGATCCTGGTCGCCATCGAGAAGGCGGGCTACACCGCGGGCCGCGACATCGCGCTGGCCCTGGACGTGGCGGCCACCGAGTTCTACTCCGACGGCGCCTACAGCTTCGAGGGCGCCAAGAAGAGCGCCGAGCAGCTCACCGCGTACTACACGCAGCTGATCAACGACTACCCGATGGTCTCCATCGAGGACCCGCTGTCGGAGGACGACTGGGACGGCTGGGTGCGCCTGACCGCCGAGATCGGCGAGCGCGTGCAGCTCGTTGGCGACGACCTGTTCGTCACCAACCCCGAGCGGCTCGAAGAGGGCATCGCCCGCCGCGCGGGCAACGCGCTGCTGGTGAAGGTCAACCAGATCGGCACCCTGTCGGAGACGCTGGACGCGGTCACCCTGGCCACCTCCTACGGCTACCGCAGCATGATGAGCCACCGCTCTGGCGAGACCGAGGACACCACGATCGCCGACCTCGCCGTCGCGACCGGCGTCGGCCAGATCAAGACCGGTGCGCCCGCCCGCGGCGAGCGCACCGCGAAGTACAACCAGCTGCTGCGCATCGAGGAGACCCTCGGCGACGCCGCGCGGTACGCGGGCGACCTCGCGTTCCCGCGCTTCACGCCGGAGTCCTGACCCCGATGGCCGGGCGTGGGACGGAACGGGGCGGGCGACGCGGCGGGACATCCGCGGCGCGCAGGCCCGGCAGTGTCCGTCGCACGCGCCCGGCCGCGGCGGCGCCCGCGCGGGAACACACCGTCCGCCAGCCCGCCAAGCGGCGGGTGCGCGGCGGCCCGCTGGGCCTGTCGACGACGCGCCGTGCGGCCATCCTCGCCACAGTCGTGTGCGCGTTGGCCCTGAGTGTGGCGGTGCCGCTGCGGACCTACCTGTCCCAGCGGTCCGATGTGGAGATCCAGCAGCGGCGCCAGGCCGAGTTACGGGCCCAGGTCGAGCAGCTGGAGCAGCGCAAGGCCCAGTTGGCCGACCCGGCGCAGGTGCAGGCCGAGGCCAGGAAGAGATTGCGGTACGTGATGCCAGGGGAGACCCCCTACATGGTCGAGCTGCCCGCCGACGCGGGTGGTCCCGGCGCCGGTCAGCAGCCGAGCAAGCCCATCTCGCAGCAGGCCTGGTACCAGGCGCTGTGGGACTCGGTCCACGGAGCGGGCCGGTGACCCTCGAACCCGTCACCGACGCCGACATCGACATGGTCGCCCAGCAGCTCGGCCGGGTGCCCAGGGCCATCCGCGCGGTGGCCGCGCGCTGCCCGAGCGGGCACCCGTCGGTCATCCAGACCAGCCCGCGGCTGGAGGACGGCACGCCGTTCCCCACGCTGTATTACCTGACCTGCTCGAAGCTCGCGTCGCTGATCAGCACGCTGGAGACGAGCGGCCTGATGAAAGAGATGACCGACCGCCTCGGCGAGGACGCGGAGCTGGCCGCCCAGTACCTGGCCGCGCACCGCGACTACCTCGCCGAACGCGACGCCATCGACTCGCTGGGCACCGACGTCAGCGCGGGCGGCATGCCCGGCCGGGTGAAGTGCCTGCACGTGCACGTCGCGCACGCGCTGGCCAAGGGCCCCGGCGTCAACCCGTTCGGGGACGAGGCGCTTGCACTGCTCGCCACGAACTGGCCGACCGGGGACTGCGCCCGCCCCGAGTGATCCACCCCGCCGTTACCGGTGGGTAGTCCGCGACGGCCTGCAACCCGAACGCGTCCACCGCTCGTCCATGGGTGGTGCGCGAGAGTTGTCAGGGGTGAACAAAGGGTGTCCGGAAGGGCAGCGGCAAACCGACTTCCGGCCCTATTTCGCCTCGTCTTGTAACGAGAACGGTGACTCATGGCTATGTATGAGGCAGGGTAGACAGTCGGAGGAGCGTCACCCAGGTCGGCTATTGGCCGGCGGACAGTCAACTGCGAGGGGAATCTGTAGTGAGTGCGAAGACCGGAGACAGGTCCGGCAGGGGTAAGCGCACTGGTAAGCGTCGTAGCGCCGCCGCGGCGGCGGGCGCACTGTTGATCGTCCCGGCGGTGGCCGCGGGCGAACCGGTGTATGTCTCAGCTGAAGACCCCACCAACGTGGCGTTGGCCCGTAGTGCGGGTGGCGGTCTGGTCGGATTGACCGACCCGTCCGAGGTGAGCGCCGACGGTTCGCTGCCGGAGTCCGCCGCGGTGGGCACGGGCGTGTTGGCGGCCGCGGGCAATCCTGGGGTGCTGGCGTTCGGCCCGGGCACGGTGCCCAGCGGCCCGCTCGGCATCCCGGGCACCATGCTCGACGCCTACATGCGCGCGGCGCAGACCTTGAACACCACGACACCCGGCTGCCATCTGGAGTGGTCACTGCTGGCCAGCATCGGCCGCATCGAGTCCAACCACGCCCGCGGCGGCCGGGTGGACGCCACCGGCACCACCGCCACCCCGATCCTGGGCCCGGTGCTCAACGGCGGCGGGTTCGCCGCCATCAGCGACACCGACGGCGGCAAGTACGACGGCGACAACCGCTGGGACCGCGCGGTCGGCCCGATGCAGTTCATCCCGTCGACCTGGAAGGGCTACGCCTCCGACGGCAACGGCGACGGCGAGACCAACCCGAACAACATCTTCGACGCCACCGTCGGCGCCGGGAAGTACCTGTGCAGCGGCGGGATGGACATGGCCAACCCGGCCAACCGCTACGCCGCGGTGTTCCGCTACAACCACTCCGACAGCTACGTCAAGACCGTGCTGCAGTGGGCGGACTCCTACGCCAAGGGCGTCACCCCGGTGCCGACCACGCCGGTCGCGCAGATTCAGCAGCTGGCCGCCCCGTCGCCGGGCCCCAACCCGCCCGCCCAGGGCGTGATCACCCCGCCCGCGACCACCACGCCGCCGGGAACGACCACCACGGCGCCGACGTCCTCATCGACGAGCTCGTCGACCCCGTCGCAGACCACCACGACCACCGTGGACCCGACGACCACGACGACGTCGGAGCCCACCACGACGACCACCACGACCCCGACCTGCGGGCCGACCCCGACGCCGACCACAACGACCACCACGACCACGGCGCCGACGACGACAACTTCGCAGACCCCGGACCCGTGCGAGCCGACCCCGACCCCGACCACCACGACGACGACCCCGACCACGACGTCGTCGGGAGCGGTCGGTTCGGGCATCCCCACGTCCCCGTGATCGCACTCTATTAACACTGAAGACTCCGGCCGCTGTGCCCGCCCACGTAAGGGCAGGCACAGCGGCCGGAGTCGTTGGGGAAAGAGTTAGAGGATCTCGGCCTTGGTGATCACGACGTCCTCGACCGGCACGTCCCCGTGGCCGCCCTTGGAGCCCGTGCGCACGGCCCCGATGCTGTCCACAGTGGCCTGGCCCTCGATCACCTTGCCGAACACCGTGTAGCCCCAGCCCTGTGGGGTCGGCGCGGAGTGGTTGAGGAAGTCGTTGTTCGAGGTGTTGATGAAGAACTGCGCCGTGGCCGAATGCGGCGCCGACGTCCGTGCCATCGCGACTGTGTAATGCAGATTCTTCAGTCCGTTGGACGCCTCGTTCTCGACCGGCGCCTGGGTCGGCTTCTGGGACATGCCCGGCTCGAAGCCGCCGCCCTGGATCATGAAGTTCGGGATGACGCGGTGGAAGACCGTGCCGTCGTAGTGGCCGTTCTTCACGTACTCGATGAAGTTCTCGACCGTCTTCGGAGCCTTCTCGGCATCGAGCTGGAGGACGATCTCGCCGTGGGTGGTGTGCAGCTTGACGTTGGTCATGCCCTGAATCCTGCCCACTCCTAGGCTGCTGTGCATGAGCAGGGTTGCCGCGATCGACTGTGGGACGAACTCCATCCGCCTTCTCGTCGCCGATGTGACATACCGCGATGACGGATCGTGCTGGTTGCGCGACGTGCATCGGGAGATGCGGATCGTGCGGCTCGGCGAAGGGGTGGACGCGACCGGGCGGCTGTCGGACGCCGCGCTGGCCCGCACGCGCGCCGCGCTGGCCGACTACACCGCCGTGGTCCGCCGCAAGGGCGCGGAGCGGGTGCGCATGGTGGCCACCTCCGCCACCCGCGACGCGGGCAACCGAGACGAGTTCTTCGGTATGACCCTCGATGTGCTCGGGGTCGAGGCCGAGGTCATCAGCGGTGACGAGGAGGCCAGGCTGTCCTTCGCGGGCGCCGTCAGCGATCTTGAGCCGGGGGACGGTCCGTTCCTGGTCACCGACATCGGCGGCGGGTCCACGGAGTTCGTCGTGGGCACCTGGGACGGGGTCAAGGCCACCGTCGAGGCCGCGCGCTCGGTCGACATCGGTTGTGTCCGGCTCACCGAGCGGGCGCTGCGGTCGGACCCGCCCACCGCCGACGAGATCGCCGCCGCGCGGGCGATCGCCGACGACGTGCTCGCCGAGGCCTTCGCCGCGGTGCCGGTCGGCCGGGCACGGACCTGGGTGGGGGTGGCGGGCACGGTGACGACCCTGTCGGGCCTGATCCAGGATCTGCCCGCCTACGACCCCGAGCTCATCCACCTGTCCCGATTGGGACTGCCCGACATCCGTGACACGGCAAGTCGCCTGCTCACCGCCAGTCACGATGAGCGGGCCGCGCTGCCGGTGATGCACCCCGGTCGGGTGGATGTCATCTGCGGCGGCGCTTTGATCGTGCAATGTATCGCTGAGCGGCTAGTTTGTGAGACGGGAATCACAGAGTTGCTCGTGAGCGAGCACGACATCTTGGATGGGATCGCGTTGTCGACGACCGAGAGCCCTGACCGTGCGTGACGGATCAAGTACGTCCCAACACTGCCCTGGCTCAAATTGGACACAGCCACCGTTCGCCTACCGGGCACTTGACGCCGCAGATATCCCCCAAATGGATGAACATGGGTCGATTGTGACTCGTTTGTGACGTCTAAGAGCGCCGGTCGATTCGCCCCTCCGGTTAACTTCCACTCACTTTCGGAGCGGGCGGTACCGCTTCGTGACGACGGAGCCGAATGGCGGACAGCCCCAAAGCACGTCGAACCCGAGCCTGGGAGGAGACCCATGCGCAAACCACGCTGGATAGCAGCGTCGGTGATGCCCCTTGCACTCGCGCTCACGATCGCGGGCTGTGCTGGCGGCGGTGACAACTCGAACAGCGGTACCCCGGGTGGCAGCGGTGACGCAGGCGACCCGAACGGCAAGCTGAGCGCGTTCGGCACTGAGCCCGAGAACCCCCTGATCCCCGGCAACACGACCGAAGCAGGCGGCAGCAAGGTTGTCCGCGCCCTGTGGACCGGTCTGACCGAGTACGACGCGGTCACGGGCGAGTCTAAGAACGCCCACGCCGAGAAGATCGAGACCAAGGACTCCAAGGTCTTCACGGTCAAGCTCAAGTCGGGCTGGAAGTTCCACGACGGCACCGACGTCACGGCCAAGAGCTACGTCGACGCCTGGAACTACACCGCCTACAGCCCCAACGGGCAGCAGGGCGCGAGCTTCTTCGAGCAGGTCGACGGCTACAAGGACGTCCACACCTCGGACCCGGACGGCGCGTCCGGCCCGCAGGCGGCTCCTGAGCCCGCCAGCAAGACCATGAAGGGCCTGAAGGTCATCGATGACTCGACCTTCGAGATCACCCTGGCCGCGTCCTTCTCGGTGTTCCCGCTGAAGTTCGGCTACAACCCGTTCTACCCGCTGCCGAACTCCTTCTTCACCGACCAGAAGGCGTTCGAGGCCAAGCCGATCGGCAACGGCCCGTTCAAGTTCGTCTCCCGGACGCCGAACGCCGACATCACCCTGACCCGGTACGACGAGTTCAAGGGCGAGGGCAAGCCGAAGTTCAAGGACCTGGTCTTCAAGATCTTCGAGACCAACGAGGCCGCCTACACCGCGACCGTCGCCGGTGAGCTTGACTTCCTCGACACCGTCCCGGCCTCCGGCATCGCGGGTGGCAAGTACAAGGCCGACCTCAAGGACCGCAACGGCTCCACGCCGTACATGGGCAACCAGGTCCTGGCCTTCCCGCTCTACCAGCCGCAGTGGCAGAACGTCGACCTGCGCAAGGCCGTCTCGCTGGCGATCGACCGCAAGTCGATCACCGACAAGATCTTCGAAGGCACCCGCATCCCGGCCGACGGCTGGGTCAACCCGGCGGTCCCCGGCTACATCAAGGGCCAGTGTGGCGATCTGTGCACCTACAACCCGGAGAAGGCCAAGGAGCACCTGGCCAAGTCCGGCTTCAAGGGCACGATCGACTTGACCACCAACGCCGATGGCGGTCACAAGGAGTGGATGACCGCCACCTGCAACAGCATCAAGAACGCCCTGGGTCTGGAGTGCACCTACACCCCGATCGCGACGTTCGCCGAGACCCGCCAGAAGATCAACGGCAAGCAGGTCTCCGCCATCTACCGTGCGGGCTGGATCGCGGACTACCCGTCGATCGAGAACTTCATGAACCAGCTCTACCGCACCGGTGCGTCGTCCAACGACGGCGACTACTCCAACAAGACGCTGGACGAGATCCTGGTTCGCGCCGACGCCGCTCCCACCGTGGAAGAGGCGAACAAGCTGTACCAGGAGGGCGAGCGCATCCTCGCTGAGGACATGCCCGCGATCCCGCTGTGGAACCAGACCGCCCAGTACGGCTGGTCGGAGCGGATCGACAACGCGCGCCTGAGCTCGCTGCGTGAACTCGACCTCACCACGGTGACGGTCAAGAAGTAGCCAGTGATCACTCCGGGCCGGGGTGCGGCGATCCCGCACCCCGGCCCGGAGTCAGGTTAGGAGAACTCTCATGGGACGTTATGTCCTGCGCCGGCTACTTCAACTCATCCCGGTGTTCATCGGGACCACATTCCTCATCTACTGGCTGGTCTGGAGCCTGCCCGGCGACCCGTTCGCCGGTAAGTGCGGCGACCGCCCCTGCCCCGACGCCTACGTGGCGATGATGCAGGACAAGTTCAACCTCAACGACCCGCTGGTCGTGCAGTACGGCAAGTACATGCTCAACCTGATCCAGGGTGACTTCGGCCAGAACTTCCGCCTGCAGGATGTCGGCACCCTGATCGGCAACGCCTACCCGAACACGATCAAGCTCGCCGTGGTCGCGCTGATCATCGAGGCCATCATCGGCCTCACCGCGGGCATCCTCACCGGTCTGCGCGGTCGGGGCTTCCTCGACAACCTGACCCTGGTGTCGACCCTGTTCCTGATCTCGCTGCCCGTGTTCGTCACCGGCTTCGTCATCCAGATCAGCTTCGGTCTCGAACTCGGCTGGATCAAGCCGACGGTGTCGGCCAAGGCGCCGTGGATCGAGCTGATCGCGCCTGGTTTCGTGCTCGGCAGCCTGTCGATGGCGTACGTGACCCGGTTGACCCGGACATCGATCGCCGAGAACAAGCGCGCCGACTTCGTGCGGACCGCGGTGGCCAAGGGCCTGCCGCAGAGCCGGGTGGTCGGCGTGCACCTGCTGCGCAACTCCGCGATCCCCGTCCTCACCTTCCTCGGCACCGACCTCGGCTCCCTCATGGGCGGCGCGATCGTCACCGAAGGCATCTTCGACATCAAGGGCATCGGCAACCTCGTCTACCGGGGAATCATCGCCAAGGACGGCGTCATCGTGACCGGTGTGGTCGCGCTGCTGGTCGTCGTCTACCTGCTGTCGAACCTTCTGGTGGACATGCTCTACGCCGTTCTCGACCCAAGGATTCGCTATGACTGACCCGAGTGCTGCCTCGACGGTGGCCCCGGCGGAGGACTTCGTCACCGCCGCGGAACACGTCGAGTCGAACAAGCCCCGCAGCCTCGCCTCGGACGCCTGGCACGACCTGCGCAGGCGGCCGCTGTTCCTGGTCTCGGGTGCGCTGATTCTTTTCATCCTGCTCATGGCCGCGTGGCCGAGCCTGTTCACCTCGGTGGACCCGACGGCGGCCGACCTGCAGAACAGCCGCCAGCCACCGTCGGCGCAGGCCTGGTTCGGCTATGACACCCAGGGATCGGACATCTTCGCGCGGGTCATCTACGGCGCGCGGGCATCGATCATCGTCGGGGTGTGCGCGACGATGGCGACGGTGCTGATCGGTGGCACGCTCGGGCTGCTCGCCGGCTTCTACGGCGGCTGGCTGGACGGGCTCATGTCCCGTATCGCCGACGTGTTCTTCGGCCTGCCGTTCGTGCTCGGCGCCATCGTGATCCTGTCGAGCCTGAGCACCACGGGCACGCAGAACGTCGCGCAGATCATGTTCCTGGTGATCCTGTCGATCTCGGTGCTGTCCTGGCCGGTCTGCATGCGCATCATGCGGTCGGCCGCGATCACCGCCAAGAACCAGGACTACGTCAAGGCCGCGAGGGCGCTCGGCGCCAGCTCGTCGCGGATCATCCTGCGACACATGCTGCCCAACGCGATCGCGCCCGTCCTCGTCTACGCCACGATCGCGCTCGGCGCGTTCATCGGCGCCGAGGCGACGCTGTCGTTCCTGGGACTGGGCCTGCGTTCCCCGGTCGTGTCGTGGGGCGTCATGATCGCCGACGCCCGCGACTGGATCCGGGTCTCGCCGCACATCCTGCTGTTCCCGGCGGCATTCCTGACCGCGACCGTGCTGGCCTTCGTGATGCTCGGCGACGCCGTGCGCGAAGCGCTGGACCCGAAGATGAGGTAAGGCGGAATGTCCGCGAACACAACAGAGTCCACTCAGGACGCCCACGAGGTCGATCCGAGTGCCCCGCTGCTGCAGGTGGAGGACCTCTACGTCGAGTTCCGCACCCGCGACGGCGTCGCCAAGGTGCTCAACGGCGTGAGCTACCACGTCGAGGCTGGCGAGACCCTCGCCGTGCTCGGCGAGTCCGGCTCCGGCAAGAGCGTCACCGCGCAGACCATCATGGGCATCCTCGACATGCCGCCCGGCTTCATCACCGGCGGCTCGGTCAAGTTCCACGGCGAGGAGCTGCTGACCGCCACACCCAAGCGGCGGCGGGAGGTGCGGGCGTCGGGCATCGCCATGATCTTCCAGGACGCCCTGTCCGCGCTCAACCCGGTTTTCACCGTCGGCTTCCAGATCGAGGAGCAGCTGCGCCTGCGCCGCGGGATGTCCAAGAAGGACGCTCGCAAGCGGGCCATCGAACTGCTCGACCAGGTGAAGATCCCCAACGCCAAGGGGCGCGTGCGGCAGTACCCGCACGAGTTCTCCGGCGGCATGCGGCAGCGCGCGATGATCGCGATGTCGCTGGCGCTGGACCCGGAGATGCTCATCGCCGACGAGCCCACCACCGCACTGGACGTCACCGTGCAGGCCCAGATCATGGACCTGCTCAAGGAGATCCAGGTCGAGCGGAACATGGGCCTGATCCTGATCACCCACGACCTCGGCGTGGTCGCCGAGGTCGCCGACCGGATCGCGGTGATGTACGCGGGCCGCATCGTCGAGCAGTCCGACGCGCCTGCGCTCTACCGCAGGCCGGGGCATCCCTACACCAAGGGCCTGCTCGAATCGCTGCCCCGGCTCGACCAGCGCGGTCAGGAACTGGCCACCATCAAGGGTCTGCCGCCGAGCCTGCTGCGCATCCCCAGCGGCTGCCCGTTCCACCCGCGCTGTCCCATGGTCCAGGACGTCTGCAAGACCGACGTGCCCGAGCAGCACCGGCTCGTGCCCGGCCGGATGAGCGCCTGCCACTTCGCCGAGGAGCTGATCGCCGGTGACTGAGTCAATTATCGAGGTGCGTGACCTGGTCAAGCACTTCCCGGTGAAGGTCGGCGTGCTCTTCAAGCGCACGGTCGGCCACGTCCGCGCGGTCGACGGCGTTTCGTTCGACCTCAAGCGCGGCGAGACCCTCGGCGTCGTGGGCGAGTCCGGCTGCGGCAAGTCGACCCTGGCCCAGGTGCTGATGCGCCTGGAGCCGCCGACTTCGGGCACGGCCACGTTCGAGGGCCGGGACATGTTCAAGATGAAGGGCCCGGAGCTGCGCAAGCTGCGGCGCGACATCCAGATCGTGCTGCAGGACCCGTACACCTCGCTCAACCCGCGCATGACCGTCGGCGACATCGTCGGTGAGCCTTTCGAGATCCACACCGACGTGGCGCCGAAGGGGTCGCGGGCCAAGAAGGTGCGGGAGCTGCTCGACGTGGTCGGGCTCAACCCCGAGCACATCAACCGCTACCCGCACCAGTTCTCCGGCGGCCAGCGCCAGCGCATCGGCATCGCCCGCGCGCTCGCGCTGCGGCCGAAGGTGATCGTCTGCGACGAGCCGGTGTCCGCTTTGGACGTCTCGATCCAGGCGCAGGTGATGAACCTGCTCGGCGACCTGCAGACCGAGTTCGGACTGTCCTACCTGTTCATCGCCCACGACCTGTCGGTGGTCCGCCACCTGTCGAACCGGGTCGCGGTGATGTACCTGGGCAAGGTCGTCGAGATCGGCTCCGAGCAGGAGATCTACGAGCACCCGACGCACCCGTACACCCAGGCGCTGCTCTCCGCGGTGCCGGTGCCGGACCCCGAACTGCGGGGACAGCGCCAGGTGATCCGGCTTGAGGGTGACGTGCCGAGCCCGGTGGACCCGCCATCGGGCTGCCGGTTCCGCACCCGCTGCTGGAAGGCGCAGGAGATCTGCGCCGAGGAGGTTCCGGAACTCAAGACCAGGGTGGCGGCGCACCCCAGCGCCTGTCACTTCGCCGAGGAGAAGTCGGTCGTTCCCTGATGTCGCGGCCGACCTCAGGGAAATGTCGAAAAGTCGAGAAGGAGAACGCGTGAAGCGACGCAAGACGCTCGTGGCAGCGCTCGCGGCACCCCTGGTCGTATCCCTGGCCTGGGTCGCCGTCCCGTCGGCGACCGCTGCCCAGGAGCTGTCCGGGAAGACCGTCGAGTTCAATGTCCTCGCCGCTGACGGCGCGAGCACGGAGGCCGTCGAGGCCGCCGTCCGCTCGGCCGGTGGCACCGTGGTGACCAGCAACAAGGCGGTCGGCCTCGTCACGGCCACGGCGCCGGAGAACGGGTTCACCGCCCGGCTGTCGGGCGACAAGTCCGTCGACGGCGCGGCGCGGGTGAAGTCCATCGGCCAGTCCCCGGACGCGAAGGCGACCAAGGAGAAGGTCAAGGACGTCGAGAAGGAGAACAAGGCCGGTAACAACGGCAACGGCAAGCACGGCAACACCGCCGCGGGCATGGACCCGCTCGACAGCCAGCTGTGGGGCCTGACCGCCGTCCGTTCACACATGGCCCGCACCACGCAGGCCGGTGACCGCCGGGTCAAGGTCGGTGTCCTCGACACCGGCGTCGACGGCAGCCACCCGGACATCGCGCCGAACTTCGACCACGTCCTGTCGCGCAATTTCACCCACGACATCGTCAACGACGACCTCGGCCAGGTCGTCGACGGCCCGTGTGAGTACGCGGGCTGTGTCGACCCGGCCGACGTGGACAACGGCGGCCACGGCACGCACGTGGCGGGCACCATCGCCGCCGCGGCCGACGGCTTCGGCATCTCCGGTGTCGCCCCTGGCGTCTCCATCGTCAACATCCGCGGCGGCCAGGACTCCGGCTACTTCTTCCTCCAGCCGGTCGTCGACGCCATGACCTACTCCGGCGACGCGGGCCTCGACGTGGTCAACATGTCGTTCTACGTCGACCCGTGGCTCTACAACTGCAAGAGCAACGCGGCGGACACCCCCGAGCAGCAGGCCGAGCAGAAGGTGATCATCAAGGCGATCACCCGGGCGATGAACTACGCCTACCGCAAGGGCGTCACCCAGATCGTGTCGCTGGGCAACCAGCACCAGGACCTGGGCAAGCCGCTGCCCGACGCCACCAGCCCGGACTTCCCGGCGGGCACCGAGCACACCCGCACCATCGACAACGCCGACTGCCTCTCGATGCCGATCGAGGGCCCGCACGCCCTCGGCGTCAGCGCGCTCGGCCCGTCGCTGGGCAAGGCCGACTACTCGAACTACGGCTTCGAGCGGATCTCGGTCTCGGCTCCCGGTGGGTGGTTCCGCGACGGTCTCGGCACTCCGACCTACCGCACCAACGGCAACCTGATCCTGTCGTCGTACCCCAAGAACGTCGCGCTGACCGAAGGCGCGATCGACGAGGCGGGCAACGTCACTCCGGACGGCGTGGCGCTGGGCGTGCAGAAGGCGTGCAAGTCCGACGGCATCTGCGGCTACTACCAGTTCCTGCAGGGCACCTCGATGGCGTCCCCGCACGCCAGCGGTGTCGCCGCGCTGATCGTGTCGCAGTACGGCAAGTACTCGCACGGATCGGTGTCGCTGGCCCCGGACAAGGTGGAGCGGGTGCTTGAGGGAACCGCGTTCGACAAGTCCTGCCCGTCGCCGCGCACGGTGGACTACACCCTCGTCGGTCGCCCGGCGGAGTTCAACGCCACCTGTGAGGGCAGCGCCGCGTTCAACAACTTCTACGGTCACGGCGTGGTCGACGCGTACGCGGCGGTCACCAACGGCAAGAAGTTCCTCAAGTAAGTCCCTTTCGCGACGGCGGCCCCTTCTCCGGAAGGGGCCGCTGCTGTCTCTGGACACCGTGGAGTTAGGTGATGCTAACCTAACTCCCATGACCGACGAGCGGCAGATCCTCACCGCGAGCGTGCTCGGCAGCAGCCGGGTGAGCCCGACGTTCATGCGGGTGACGATCGGCGGACCCGACCTCGAACACTTCGCGCCCCGTGGGTTCGATCAGTGGTTTCGCCTGTTCATGCCCAGGCAAGGGCAGGACGAGCTGCGGTTGCCGACCCGCGGGAGCGCCCTCTGGTACGCGCAATACCTCTTGATGGCCAAGGAGATCCGGCCGCTGGCCCGCAACTACACGGTGCGCGACTACCGCGCCGCGGGCGACGGCCGCCACGGTGACGACCCGGAGATCGACATCGACTTCGCCTGCCACGGCGACGACGCGCCTGCTTGCGCGTGGGCGACCTCGGCGACCGTGGGCACGCGGGTCGGGCTGCTCGATGAAGGTCCGAGCTACCACCCGCGGGCGGGATCGCGCTGGCACTTGCTGGCGGGCGACGAGAGTGCGCTGCCAGCGGTGCTGGGCATCCTGCGCTCGCTGCCCCGCGACGCGAGGGTCGAGGCGTTCATCGAGATCCCGCACGCCGACGACGCCCAGCTGGTCGACGCCCCGGATGGCGCCAAGATCCACTGGCTCGTCCGGCACGACCACCAGGCGCGACCGGGGAAGCTGGCGCTGCGCGCGGTGCGGGAGGCGACGTTGCCGATCGGGCCCTGCTATGCCTTCGTCGCTGGGGAATCGCAGTTGGCGACCGGCTTGCGCAGGCACCTGGTGAACGACCGGGACGTCCCCAAGGCGGACGTGACCTTCACCGGCTACTGGAAGGTCGGCCGCGCCGCGTCGAGCTGACTTCGCGGGCGGGCTTCCCAAGTGGTGGCCCGCCCCACGTCGTCAGCGGTTCGACGCGCGCTTGACGAACTCGGCGATGTCCTTGGACTGCTGTACCCGCGACGGTTCATGGACGTACATCATGTGCCCGGCCGGGTAGTAGACGACCTCGATGTTCGCTCGCAGCTCGGCGGGCACCGCCAGATGGGCCAGGGTGTGCTCGGTGGCGAAGTACGGGGTGGCGCCGTCGGTGTAGCCGGAGGCGACGTGGATCTTCAGGTGCGGGTTGGCCCGCATCACCCCGGCGAGCTTGTCGGCGACGGTCACGTGGGAGTTCTCGAACTCCTTGAACGACCAGTCCTTGTTCACCGACAGGCTCAGCACCTCGTACGGCAAGTCCTTGCGGTAGGCCAGTTCGGTGTGCAGATAGTGGTTGATCCCGGCCGTGTACGCGCCCATGATCGCCGACATCGACGGGTCCTCGCGCAGCTGCTCGTGGCCGTAGTCGGCGTCCCAGCCGGTGAAGCGGCCGTCGAGCCTGCCCACGGTCTGCTTGCGGTGGCGCAGCAGCTCGACGAAGAACCGGGTGTGCTCGATGCGCAGGTCGACCCGGTCGACGTACTCCTCGGACAGCCCCGACAGCGCGGCCACCTTGGCCACCGCTGCCGCACGGTCCTCAGTGGACAGTCGGGAGCCCTGGTGCAGCGCCCACGGGTAGTCGCGGGTGGCGAACTCCTCGGCCTCGGCCAGGACCTCGTCGAGCGGACGGTCGCCGTGCAGGCCGTGGTGGTGGGCGATCGCGGCGTAGGTCGGCAGGTAGAGCGCGTAGGGCAGGTCGTTGCCCTCGGCGAAGATGAGTGTGGAGAAGTCGAGCACCGACGAGATCAGGATCAGCCCGTTGAGGTACATCCCGTGCCTGGACTGCAGGTGCTCGGCCAGGCCGCCCGCCCGGGTGGTGCCGTAGGACTCGCCCGCCAGGAACTTCGGCGACACCCACCGGCCGTTGCGCGTGGTCCACAGCCGGATGACCTCGCCGACGGACTCGAGGTCGGCCTGGAAGCCGTGGTGGTCGCCGGGCTTCTCGCCCTTCACCGCGCGGGAGAACCCGGTCGACACCGGGTCGATGAAGACCAGGTCGCTGTGGGTCAGCAGGGTCTCCTGGTTGTCCGCCAGCCCATAGGGCGGCGGCGTCAGCGCGCCCGCGTCGCCACTCACTACCCGGCGGGGACCGAATACCCCAAGGTGCAGCCAGATGCTCGACGACCCCGGCCCGCCGTTGAAGGCGAAGGTGACCGGGCGGGTGGCCGGGTCGGCGCCGTCGAGGGTGTAGGCGGTGACGAAGACCTCCGCTTTGGGGACGTGCCCGTCGAAGGTGCCGTCGGTGACCACCTCCTTGCGCAGCACGAGCCTGCCCGTCGTGGCGGTGTAGGCCAGCTTCCGCTTGCGTACTGTCAGCGTGTGCGACGTGGTGACCAGGTCGTCGGTGGGCTCAGGGGTCGTGGGCCCGTCGGCGGTTGCGTCCATGCGCCGACCCTACGGCCTGCCCCCGCGGCACTTGGCGGAAACCGATGACAATAGACGAACTCGATCGCGCGGTAAGTGAATGTCGAGCCTGCCCCCGCCTCGTCGCCTGGCGTGAGGAGGTCGCCAGAGTCAAACGCGCGGCCTTCCGCGACGAGGAATACTGGGGCAGACCGGTTCCCGGCTTCGGCCCACCCACCGCGAGGGTCGCCATCATCGGCCTGGCCCCCGCCGCCCACGGCGCCAACCGCACCGGCCGCATGTTCACCGGCGACCGCTCCGGCGACTTCCTTTACGCCGCACTGCACGCGGTCGGCCTGGCCTCCCAGCCCACCTCGGTGTCGGCGGACGACGGGCTGGAGCTGTACGGGGTGCGGATCACGGCCCCGGTGAAGTGCGCGCCCCCGGCCAACAAGCCGACGCCGCTGGAACGGGACACGTGCAGGCCGTGGCTGTCGCAGGAACTTGAGTTGCTCCGGCCGACTTTGCGGGCGGTGGTCGTCCTCGGGGCTTTCGGCTGGCAGGCGGCACTGCCGGTGTTGGGTCGGTTCTGGGAGGTGGGGCGGCCTCGGTTCGGGCACGGGGTGGGGTACTCGGTGGCGGCGGTGGATGGGGGACCCGGGTTGTTGCTGTTGGGGAGCTACCACGTGAGCCAGCAGAACACCTTCACCGGAAAGCTGACGCAGCCGATGCTGCGGGACGTACTCGTTCGCGCGGCCGTAGCGGCGGGCTTGATCTGACGTCGGCAGGCTGCCTACACCCCGACGCGGGACGCAGGCGTTGTCGCCGACCTGTTCCGCGAAAACAGCAGTTCCATGTGTCGCGGAACGGTGTAAAACGTGGAACGGAGAGCCACTAACTGCTGAGCCACTCGGTTACGACGGCCAAGAACTCGTCGGACGCGTCTCGGTGCGGTGTGTGGCCCGCGTCGATCGTGACAAGAGTGCTGTCCTTGATCATTCCCGCGTACTCGGCCAGCGCGTCCTGAGGAATCTGGCTGGTCGGGCCGCCCGCGATCACCAGCGTGCGGGCCGTGATCGCCGACAGCGCCTCCCGCCGGTTCGGTGCGGGGTTGTCGATCTGCACGCGAATGTCGCGCACGACCCGCCAGTCGTAGGGCAGGGTCTCGTCCTCCGGGTTCGGCATTGAGGCGGCGGGCGGGTCGGCGGGCACCGGGGGCCGGGGTTCCTCCAGCACCAGATCACCCACCAGGTCCGGCCGTTCGGCGGCCACGAGGGAAGCGACTACCGCGCCCATCGAGTGGCCGATCACCAGCGGCCGGTCCAGTCCGAGCAGCGTCAGCGCGTGGATCACGTCGTCGGCCATCAGTTCCAGCGAGTACGTCGGCGTCCGGTCGGACCGGCCGTGCCCCCGCAGGTCGAACGCGTGTCGGTGTACCGGCAGCGGCACCGGGTCCCAGGTCGTCGTGTCGTGGCCGAGGCCGTGGAGCAGGACAGCGGGCGCGCCGGAGCCGGAGCGGGCGCAGTTCAGGCGGACGCCGTTGGGAAGCAGCACACGATCGACACTACCCAGATCCATAGTGCTCACTGTGGAGGTCGCCATCGGGGGTCGCGCTGATCGGGCTACGCCGATCGGATGACCACTCTCGAATGGAGTAACACGGGTCGCGGGACCGGCGACGGTGGTGGTGTCGGACCTGGTCGTTGGGGCCGGGGCGGCATGGTGCAAGATCAACTTAGGGCGGGTTGGGCTTGGACGGATCACCTGATGTGATCGAACCCTGGTGAAATCTGGTCGAACTAGATCCGTTTGAGGGACTAACACCGATAGCGTCGGACAGTAAGGTGGTCGAGACGATCTGCTCTCGATCAGCGGTATTCGACGGCGTCGAGGTCAGGAATTGGGAAGATGAACGCGCAACGCGTCCGAAGGGTGATGGCGCCCGCCGCCTTCAGTGTGGCGGTCGGTTTTGTGTCCGTCGCAGGCGGGATCGCGCTCGCGGATCTGTTCCACCTGTCCGGGACAGCTTGGTTGGCCGTCCTTTTCGCGGTCGCGATCGGTTTGTCGGTCGCGGCGGGAGTGGGATGGTCGAAATTCACACTCGCCATCCGGGAAAAGGACGGTCCCGCGCTACTTCCGCCTCTTCATGGCGAGAACCGTGCCTCCGAAGGTGCACACCGCCACCGGGACCGCGACCCAGGCGCCCATGCTGTTCCGGGCCACGATCATGAACACGGACACTCCTACTAGCGCCAGGATGCCCAGCGCGAAGACCACGGCGATCAGCAGCGCCGTCAGCGCCGCCGTCTTCCGGACCCAGCCCGCGTTGTCCTCCGACATCAACTGGTGCCAGAGGATCAGTTGGGCGAGTATGCCGCTGCCTCGGCTGGTGGTCTTCGGCGGCGCGGTGACCGGCTGCTCCTGGGGTGGCCGCTGCGTGAGCGCGGCGCTTGGCTCCTCGTCCGCCGAGTCGGCGGGCGGCTGCGACCTGACCGTGGGGACCGCTCCTGTTCGGGTGTCGGGTGGCCGCCACTGAGCGGCACCTATGGGGTCGGAGAACTCGGGGGGACGCGCCTGCGTCATGCTCTGCTCCACAAGTCGGGCCGGTGCGCACCAAGATCGAAGCGCCGGTCACCGCCCGGCTGTCCGGCCCTGACGGGCGATGTCGTCGTACACGAGCTTGAGCAGGCCCAGCGAGTCCGACTCGGACAGCGTGAGCTTCTCGATGGCGAAAAAGCGGTCCCAGTACTCCGAAACGGTCTGCGAGTCGTCGTTGGTCACGTAGTCGCGGCCGAGGTTCTCCACGAACAGGACCGTCTCGATCCCGATCTCCGGTTCGAGGTCGAGCAGCATGAACGGGCCCGCCATACCGATGTGCGCGCCCTTGGCGAACGGCACGACCAGCAGGGTCACGTCGGGATCCGCGGCCGTGTCGATCAGGTGGCCGAGCTGCCGCGCCATCGCGGCCGGGCCGCCGACGACGCGCCGGATCGCGGCCTCGTCGAGAATCGTGGTGATCTTCGGCTTGCCATCGCCGAGTACCTCGCGCTGCCGTTGGAGCCGGGCCGAGACGGCGAGCTCGACCTTGGCCCTGTCCTGGTGGACGGTCTCGACGGTGGCCCGCGCGTAGTCCTCGGTCTGGAACAGGCCCGGGATGAACAGCGGATCGAACTCGCGGATGTGGGTGGCCGCGCTCTCGTAGGCGAGCATCCGCCGGAACGGCTGGCCGATGACCTCGGCGTAGGGCGCGTGCCACGGCTGCGCGCGGCTCTGTTTCGCCATCGCGATCATCTTCGCCAATTCGGCGGCGTCGGTGACGCCGTAGGCGGCGAGTGTGGCCTTGAGGTCGGCGGTGGTGAGGCCCACCGTCGCCTGCTCGATCCTGATCATCTTCGACACCGACCAGTCCATCGCCAGCGCGGCCTGGAGCTGCGTCATGCCCGCTTTCTCGCGGTAGCCCCGCAGCTTTCGGCGCACAAGGCTGTCGAGCAGATCGGGGTCATAAGGTCGGGTCATGGTCCTTCCTCTCGTCGGCCAACTATTACTCCCGGTCACTCACACGGGGGACCTCGTCAGAGGGTCGCCACGTGGCCATCTGACACCTGGCTACCACTCTATCGTGGGAATTTAGCACGCGCGGAGCGACGACACCGGGTTGGCACACCTCGGACGCGGCATAAGTTGGACACCTTTGGCGGCCTAATGGCTACAGAACGTAACCGGCGCGGCGCGTCCGGGCTACCGGAATTGGTCAACGCAGCGGATTCATCGGGGCCGATCGGAACGGGATAATCGTGATCGCCGTCTCCATGGTGGGGACGTGCGGAGGAGGGGACGATGTCGGCACCGAATGGTCCGGCTTGGCGCAAGAGCAGTCGCAGCGCCAATCACGCGTGTGTGGAAATCGCCTGGCCGAATTGCGACACCATTCGTGACTCGAAGAGTCCGGGGCGGACGCTGGGGATTTCGCGGTATTCGGTCACACGGCTGATCGCGTTTGTCCGGCTGTGACGCCGGTACGCGCTTTCGGCTCGGCCGGGAACAGGATCTGATCGCTTCTGTCGCCGGGGTGGTGCATGCTCGGCGCATGAGGTCACGACTGCCCGCGCTGCTGGTGGTGGCCGCGATGCTGGTGCTCGCGGTCGCCGTGGCGCGGGGGGAGTCGGGGATCCCGCGGGGTGCGCCGCTGGGGACGGTGTCGGATCCGCCGGACAGTTCGGTGACCCCGCCGGACGACCGGCCGGAGCGCGACTTCCTCCTCGACCTGATCGCGGGCGTCACCACCGGCGCGCTGCTGCTGTTGGTCGCGGCCATGCTGCTGATCGGGGCCGCGGCGATCCTGGCGGGTCTCACGCGGCGCAAGCGGCTGCCGCGGCTGCGGCAGGCCGTCGAGTTCGTCGAGGCGGAGAGCGCTGAGCCGGGCATGTCGGTGCTGGAGCTGGCGGCCGCGGCGAAGTCGGCCAGGGTCGTGTTGAGCAGGCGCGCGGGCGGTCCGCCCGCCGACGCGATCGTGGCGGCTTGGCTGGTCTTGGAGGACGCCGCCGCCGCGGCGGGCACGCGACGGGCAGCGCATGAGACGCCCACGGAGTTCGTCGCGCGAATCCTGGCCGCGCATCGGGTCGACGCCGTCGAGTTGCGGGATCTGTACCACCGCGCGCGGTTCGGAGCGACGGTCACGGCGCTGGACGTGGCGGCGGCCGACCAGGCGTTGTCGCGGGTGGAGGAAACCCTCACCGGAGCGCGCCGATGACTGCCGGTCGGAGCTGGTTCATCGCGTTGCTCGCGGGAGCGGTCGTGGCCGCGCTGGCGGTGTGGCCGGGCAACATCCCGGTGTTCTGGGCGGTCGGGATCGGCGTCCCGGTCGCCGCGGTCACCCTTCTCGGCGCGCGGTACGCGGGACCGCTCGATCCATTGTGGAGCGCCGTGCCCGACGGCGCGGGGCCCGCGACCGAACTCCAGGCGGCCAATCTGGCCGGCAGGCTCGCCGAGGCCGCCGACGACCAGCCCCGGTTCGTTACTCGGATCCAGCCGCGATTGCACCGGCTCGCCACCGCCGCCCTGCGGGAACGTGGACTGTCCGATATGGACTCAGAAGCCGCGAAAGCGTTCCTGGGAGCCGAATTGCACTCCGTACTCACCTCGCCCAGAGCGAACCTCCCGCCGCCCGATCGGCTGGCCGCCATGCTCGACCGACTGGAGCGCCCGTGACACCATCCACTGTGGAGGAGGCCGCCGCCGCGGTGACCAAGGCGCTGGCCGAGGTCGTCGTCGGCCGCGAGCGCACCGTCCGGCTGGCGCTGGCCGCGGTGCTCGCGGGCGGGCACGTGCTCATCGAGGACGTGCCAGGGCTGGGCAAGACCCTGCTGGCCCGCGGCATCGCCCGCGCGCTCGGCTTGGACTTCGCCCGCCTGCAGTGCACCCCCGACTTGCAGCCCGCCGACGTCACCGGGTCATTCCTGTTCGATCCCGCGACGCGCGAGTTCACCTTCCGGTCCGGACCGGTGTTCACCGGACTGCTGCTGGCCGACGAGATCAACCGGACCCCGCCGAAGACCCAGTCGGCGCTGCTGGAGGCCATGCAGGAGCGGCAGGTCACCGTCGAGGGCCGCACGTTCCCGCTGGCCCGCCCGTTCCACGTCGTGGCCACGGCCAACCCGATCGAGTACGAGGGCACCTACCCGCTGCCCGAGGCCCAGCTCGACCGCTTCCTGCTGCGCCTGGATGTCGGCTATCCGCCCGCCGAGGAAGAGGTCGAGATCCTGCGCCGCAGGCTGTCGCGCCGCACCGAGGACGCCGAGGTCAGCCAGGTCGTCGACGCCGCGGCGGTGCTCGACCTGCAGGCCGCGGTCGAGTTGGTCGACGTCGACGAGGACGTGCTGCGCTACTGCGTCGATCTGGCCAGGGCCACCCGCGCCCATCCGGCCGTCGAGGTGGGCGCCTCGCCACGCGGGTCGCAGGCGTTGTTGCTGGTGGCCAGGGCCCTCGCGGTGATCGCCGGACGGGACTTCGTGCTGCCCGAGGACGTCAAGGAGTGCGCGGTCGCGGCGTTGGCCCACCGGCTGACGCTGCGGGCGGAGACCTGGAGCAGCGGGGTCAGCGGGGCGGCCGTGGTGACCGAGCTGCTCGCCTCGGTCCCCGGCCCGCCGAGCAGCGCGGGCCGATGAGCGGCCGGGTGCTCGCCTGGGCACGGGCCCGGCGGGCGGCGGGAACGGCGGGGTGGCGGGGCACCGACGCCTTGGTCCGCGGCGCGGTCGGCGGGCTCGGGTTGGTCGCGCTCGGGGTCGTGCTGCACCGGTTCGAGCTGCTGCTGATCGGCGCCCCGCTGCTGGTCAGCACGGTTCTCGCGCTGGCGGTCCCGGTCGGCGAGGCGCCTGTGCCCAAGGCCGAGCGGCTGCCCCGGACGGTCGAGGCGGGCGACGACGCGCGGCTGACGATCCGGGTCGACGCCGGACCCGGGGTGGAGTTCCTCGCCGTGCGGCTGCCCACCCCGGACAACCCGGCGGTCGGGCCCGTCCAACTGCTGCCCGGCCAGGTCCACGCGGTGCGGGCCCGGCTGCGGTGGAACGCCTGGGGCGAGGGGGTCGATGTCCGTCCCGACCACCTCGCCGCGGGCCGTGACGCGCTGCTGATCTCCGGGCCGGTGACCGGGTCGGAGAGCCGACGGACCGTGCTTCCCCCGGTCACGGCGCTGCCGCCGGGGCCGCTGCCGTCGCGGATCGCAGGGCTGGTGGGCGTGCACCGGTCGGCCCGGCCGGGTGACGGCACCGAACTGCGCGCCATCCGGCCGTTCCAGCCCGGCGACCGGGTCCGCCGGGTCGACTGGCGGGTCACCCTGCGCGCGGGGGCGGCGACCGGCCAGTTACTCGGCCCGGGCACCCTGCACGTACGGGAGCGGCACGCCGAGGCCGACGCCGAACTTGTGCTCGCGATCGACTCGCGGACCGACGTCGTCCCCGAGATCGCCAAGTGGTCCTCCGGCGACGGCGACGCCGCGGTACGCCCCGGCGGCACGCTGGACGCGTCCGTGCGGGCCGTGGCCGCGCTGGCGGCCGGGTTCCTGCGGCAGGGGGACCGGGTGGGCTTGGTCGACCTCGGCAGGCCGCAGCTCGGGCTCGCGCCGGGCGTCGGTCACCGGCACCTGCTGCGGATCCGGCACCAGCTCGTCGCCTGTTCCCGGTCGGCGGGGTGGGCGCCCAAACCGGTGCTGCGCCAGGTTCCGTCCGGCGCGGTGGTGTTGGTGCTCTCACCGTTCCTCGACGACGCGATCGCCGACTGCGTCCTGCACGCGGCCCGGCGCGGCCAACGGGTCATGGCGGTGGACATGCTTCCGCGCTTAGTCCCGGACACGGCTTCGGCGTGGGGGGAGGTCGTCCGGCAGATCGTCGCGGGCGAGCACCGAGCCAGACTCGCCGCGATCCGCGGCCAGGGCGTTCCCGTCCTGTCGTGGTCCGACGGCGCCACCGTGGCCGCCACCCTCCGCCGCCTCCGGAGACGCCGATGACACCCGGGAGTAAGTGGGTGGTGCCAGTGGCATCCGGGAGTAAATGGGTGGTGCCGATGACACCCGCGAGTAAGTGGCCCGGGAGTAAGTCGGAGATGACACCCCGAAAGCACGTCCGTCGGCAGCGCAGCCCCCACCCTGCGCTCGGTCCCCTCGGTGGCGACCGTGTCGACCCCGGCCTTGGTGCGCGCTTTGTGCGCCTGGTCCACCACTTCCGGCGACGGCTTCCAGCTTCGGAACGGGTGCAGCCTTCGGCGTGGGGCGAGGTCGTCGCGGGCGAGCACCGAGCCAGACTCGCCGCGATCCGCGGCCAGGGCGTTCCCGTCCTGTCGTGGTCCGACGGCGCCACCGTGGCCGCCACCCTCCGCCGCCTCCGGAGACGCCGATGACACCCGGGAGTAAGTGGGTGGTGCCGATGACACCCCGCAAGCATGTCCGTCGGCAGCGCAGCCCCCACCCTGCCCAGGGGGAACGGCCCTTGGCCAGTCTATCGGGAGGTGCTGACAGTGGATCTTGATTCTGGTCGGCACGCAGGCGGATTGGGGATAACCAAGTCCCCTGATCGGGCGATGTTCGACGTCGGTTCCGGTGTCTCCGCGAACTGGCTGCGGGTCGTGATCGCCCTGGTGTGCGGTGGCATTCTCGTCGACATCGCCCGCCACGGCGTGGGACCGCTCCCGTTCGGCTTCGCGGTCACGCTTGCCGTGGCGTGTGTGTTCATCCCGGCCTCGCCCGCGCCGCTGCTGTTGATCTGCGTCGCCGCCGCCGCGCTCACCGCGACCGTGGACAGCCCGTTCGCCCCTGGCGTGTTGGTCCTGCTGCCGCTGGTCCACCTGCTGCACCTGTCGTGCGCGATCGCCGCGTTGTTGCCGCGCCGTGCCCGGATCGCCCTCGCCGCCCTGCGCGGTCCGCTTCGGCGGGCGGCGGTCACTCAGGCCGTTGTCTGGCTGATGGTGCTGGTCGGCGCGCTTGTCCCGGTGGGGCGCACACCGATGATCTTGGAACTGGCCGGACTGCTTTCGATCGCCGGGATAGCGGTCGTCGTCATCGTTCTCGACCGGGCCCGCTGATCGCGCGATATGGGTCACATCCTGCGGAAACAGGGCAGCGACCCCGGTCACATCAGCCCAGGGGCGCCTCGCGTGCGCGTGTTTCCAGTGCGACTATTGAGCCATGGCGAACGGAAAAGAGCCGACCCGAATCCTCATCCTCGGTGGCGGATATGTGGGCCTCTACACCGCGCTCGGCCTGCAGCGGAAGCTGCGGTCGGGTGAGGCTTCGGTGACGGTCATCGATCCCCAGCCGCACATGACCTACCAGCCGTTCCTCCCCGAGGCGGCCGCGGGCGCCATCGAGCCCCGTCACGTCGTGGTGCCGCTGCGCCGGGCGCTCAAGCGCTGCCACGTGATCACCGCGCGGGCCACCAAGATCGAGCACGCGCGCAAGGCCGTGACGATCGAGGCCGCCGACGGCCACATCGAGGAACTGGGCTACGACGTGCTCGTCGTCGCGCTCGGCTCGGTGGCCCGGCTGCTGCCGATCCCCGGGCTGGTGGAGAACGGCATCTCGTTCAAGACCATCGGCGAGGCCATCTACCTGCGCAACCACGTCATGACCAAGCTGGACGAGGCCGACAGCACGCTCGACCCCGAGCTGCGCAAGCGGCTGCTGACGTTCACCTTCGTCGGCGGCGGCTTCGCGGGCATCGAGGCGCTCGGCGAGCTCGAGGACATGGCCCGCTTCGCCACCAAGTACTACAAGAACATCGAGCCGGAGGACCTGCGGTTCGTGCTCGTCGAGGCCGCGGGCCGGGTGCTGCCCGAGGTGCGCGAGAGCCTCGGCGTCTACACCGTGATGCAGCTGGAGAAGCGCGGCATCGAGGTCTACCTGTCGACGCTGGCCAAGTCCTTCGAGGGCGGCCGGGTCGTGCTGTCCGACGGCACCGAGTTCGACAGCGACACCATCGTCTGGACCGCGGGCGTCAAGTCCAACCCGGTCCTGGCGTCCTCGGATCTCCCGCTGACCAAGCAGGGCAGGCTGCGCGCCACCGCGGCGATGCGGGTCGAGGGCCTGTCCGACGCGTGGACCGCGGGCGACAACGCCGCCGTGCCTGACCTTTCGCGCACGGAGGAAGACCCGACCGCGATCTGCCCGCCGAATGCCCAGCACGCGGTCCGCCAGGCCCGCCTGCTCGCCAAGAACATCATCAAGGGGATGCGCGGCGGCGAGCCGAAGGACTACTTCCACAAGAACCTCGGCTCGGTGGCCAGCCTCGGCCTGCACAAGGGCGTCGGCGATGTGTTCGGAGTCAGGGCAAAGGGCCTCATCGCCTGGGGAATGCACCGCGCCTACCACGTGAAAGCCATGCCGACGTTCAACCGCAAGGTTCGGATCACTTTGGACTGGTTAACCGGCGGACTGTTCCGGCGCGAGGTCATCTCAATGGGGCAAATCAACGATCCGAAGGCGGAGTTCGCCAGGGTTTCGCGGGGCTGACGGCAAACGGCCCAAAGAGACTGGGCCAGCCGGCCTGAAAGCGGAGAAACCGGTCCCGAGCTGCTCTATCGCGCCTTAGGCTGCGGCTGCCCCCGTAGCCCAACAGGCAGAGGCAGTCCCCTTAAAAGGGATGTAGTGCCGGTTCGAATCCGGTCGGGGGCACCAAGCACGACCACCCGAGATCGGCCCCTCACCAGTGAAAACGTGGTGAGGGGCCGATCTGTCGTTCCCGGCGGAATCCGCACGATCCGGGGTCTGTGCCGAATACGTGCCGACCCGGTTGGCTACTGCTTGGGGTCGGGTCGCAACGTCCGGTTGATACGTTCGTGGTTCACGTCTTCCTGTCCAGGTCAGCTGCACACATTCGCTGTGATGGCACATCCACTTGAAGACATGCGACGCCGGGTCGGGGCGCGGTATACGTTCGGTCGCCCGGCGCCCACGGTGGGCGTCGGGGTGACTGTCTCTTGTGGACCGCGTGAACACGACTGGCCGGTATCCGCACACCGGCGTCCACAGTGCACCGGCCGTGGCCGGCTAAGCTCGCCGGGTGGCGGAGTATCGGATCGACGATCTTGCGCGCGCGGCGGGCACCTCCGTGCGCAACGTGCGCGTCTACCAGGACCGGGAGCTGTTGGCGCCGCCCGTGCGCCGCGGCAGGACGGCCATCTACGGCGACGCGCACCTGTCGCGGCTGCGGCTGATCCTCAACATGCTCGACCGCGGCTACGCCTTCGCCCAGATCAAGGAGATGCTCGACGCCTGGCAGTCCGGGCACAGCCTCGCCGACGTGCTCGGGCTGGAGGAGGCGACCGGCGCGGCGTGGTCGCACGAGCAGCCCGCGGTCATCCCGATGACCGACCTGGTGCGCATGTTCGGCACCCAGCTCACCCCGTCCAACATCGCCAAGGCGCTGGAGTTGGGCGTCCTCGAACGGCACGGCGTGCACTTCGTCGCGCCGAGCCCCAAGCTTCTGGAGACCGGTCGTGAGCTGGTCGCCCTCGGCGTGCCGCTGGCCGAGGCGCTGGCCCTGGCCAACGAGATCCAGGGCGAGACCGACCGGATCACGGCGATGCTCGTCGGGATGGTCCGCAGGTACATCCTCGACCCCAAAGGCCCGGATTGGCTACCGAGCGGTGATGAGCTGCCACGCTTCGCTGATGTGGTCAGCCGACTCCACCCACTGGTTATGACGGCGATGTCCGCGGCCGTCGACAGGTCAGCCAGGCGGATGATTCCGCAGGTCATGGGCGATCGGATCATCGCGCTCGCGGAGCGTATCCGGGCCCAACGAGCCCGCTAGGCGCAACCGATCGGGCTGCTAGCTCTTGCAAGCCTGTCAATGGCGGTTGTAACGTTCGTCGTTGTCACGTAACGCCCGTGAAACCAGCCCGAGGCTTGGCCGTCGGATGGTGTGACCTCGATGGGGAGTCGCCATGGCCAGCGTTCCGCTCCGGTTCCCGGAGACCGCCTCACGTCTGGTGGTCCGCCGCCGGACCGTCCGCGCCGACGGGGTGGACCTCGCGGTGTTCGAACAGGGCGACCCGACCGACCAGACGATCCTGCTGGTCCACGGCTTCCCTGACACCCATCGGCTGTGGGACGGGGTGGCCGACCGGCTGGCCGAGACCTACCACGTCGTGCGCTACGACGTGCGCGGCGCGGGCGAGTCGACCGCCCCGCGCGGGCGTTCCGGCTACGCCATCGACAAGCTCGCCGAGGACCTGTTCGCCGTGGCCGACGCCGTCAGCCCCGACGGCCCGCTGCACTTGGTCGCGCATGACTGGGGCTCGATCCAGGCCTGGGAGCCGGTCACCGACCCCCGCGCCGCCGGTCGGATCGCCTCGTTCACCTCGATCTCCGGGCCCAGCCTCGACCACGCCGCCTTCTGGCTGCGGAGCAAGCTCTCGAAGCCGACGCCCGCCAACCTGGCCAAGGTCGTGCGCCAGGCCGTCAGCTCTTGGTACATCTACCTGCACCACCTGCCCGTGCTGCCCGCCCTGGCGTGGCGCACGGTCATCGGGCCGAACTGGGCGACGCTGCTGCGGCGGGTCGAGGGGATCAAGCCAGAACCCGGCCACCCGGCGCCCACCATGCCCGCCGACGCGGCCCGCGGCGTGCAGCTCTACACCGCCAACATGCTGCCCAGGCTGCGCAAGCCCACCGAGCGGCGGACCGACGTGCCGGTGCAGATCATCATCCCGACCCGCGACAAGTTCGTCTCGCCCGACCTGTCCGACGGCGTCGAGCGCTGGGTCGGCCGGGTATGGCGGCGCAGGCTCGTGGCCGGGCACTGGGCGCCCGCGTCGCACCCCGACGCCGTCGCGCGGATGGTCGACGAGTTCGTCGACCACATCGACGGCAGGCCCATGACCCGTGGCCTGCAACGGGCCACCGGAGCCGATGACTTCACCCACAGCCTCGTCGTCATCACCGGCGCGGGCCGGGGCATCGGACAGGCCACCGCGCGCGCCTTCGCCGCCCGCGGCGCCGAGGTGGTCGTGGCCGACCTCGACCTCGCCGCCGCCAAGGAGACCGCCGCGTCCATCGGCCCCGCCGCGTACCCCTACCAGGTCGACGTCGCCGACGAAGCCGCCATGCAAGCCTTCGCCGAGGCCGTGACCGAAGAACATGGCGTGCCGGACGTGGTCGTGAACAACGCGGGCATCGGGATGGCCGGGGCGTTCCTGGACACCACGGCCGACGAGTGGCGCCGGGTGCTCGACGTCAACCTCCTCGGCGTGGTGCACGGCTGCAAGGTCTTCGGCGCGCTGATGGCCGAGCACGGCGAGGGCGGCGCCATCGTCAACCTGGCCTCGGCCGCCGCCTACACCCCGCACCGCGCCATGTCGGCCTACGCGGCGAGCAAGGCCGCGGTGCTGATGCTTTCCGACTGTGTCCGCGCGGAACTGGCCGACCACGGGATCACTGTCAGCGCGATCTGCCCCGGCATCGTGGCCACCGACATCACCAACACCACCCGGTTCGCGGGCACCGACGACGTCGAGCAGCAGCGGCTGCGGCAGAAGGCCACCAAGTCCTACGCCCGGCGCGGCTTCGGCCCCGAGCGGGTCGCCGCCGACATCGTCCGCGCGGTCGAGCGGGGCACCGCGGTCGTCCCGGTGACGGCGGAGGCCAAGATCGCCCGCCTCGGCGCCCGGTTCGCCCCCGGCCTCATGCGGGCCGCGGCGCGGATGGACGTGGTGCGCTGATGGACGAGAACCTGGTTCTGCACCCGCGCAACGTCCGGTTCGACTGGTCGTCGGTCCCGCTGCACTGGGTGCCCGGCGAGCCGCTGACCACGCACACGATCAACACGCTGCACCTGGTGCTGCCCGAGGGCGAGCGCTGGTTCGTCGAGGTGTTCCGCCAGGCGCTGCCGCTGATCACCGACGAGGTGCTGCGCGAGGACGTCGCGGGCTTCATCGGCCAGGAGGCCATGCACGCCGAGGCCCACCAGGGCGCCGCCGACCACCTCGCCGCCCAGGGCCTGGACCCCAGGCCGTTCGTCGCGCAGGTCGAGTGGCTGTTCCAGAAGCTGCTCGGCGACCGCGACCTGACCGGCGTGGCCAAGCACCAGTGGCTGTTGGAGCGGCTGTCGGTGATCGCCGCGATCGAGCACTTCACCGCGGTCCTCGGCCAGTGGGTGCTCAACACGAGCCCGCTGGACGAGGCGGGCGCGGACCCGGTGATGCTGGACCTGCTGCGCTGGCACGGCGCCGAGGAGGTCGAGCACCGCGCGGTCGCCTTCGACCTCTACACCCACCTCGACGGCCGCTACCTCCGCCGTATCCGCACGATGCTGGTGGTCGGCCCGGTGCTGGGCTGGTTCTTCGTCCGCTCCGCGCGCTGGCTCATGGCCAACGACCCGCTCAAGCCGGGCCCGGCCCGCTGGCGGGACTTCCTCCGCGCGTCGCGGCGGGGTCTGCTGCCGCGGCTGAGCCAGCTGATCCCCGCGCTCTGGCGCTACCTGCCGCGCGGCTACCACCCACGCGACGAGGGCGACACCGACCAGGCCGTGGCCTACCTGGCGCAGTCCCCGGCGGCGAAGGCGGCGAGCTGATGCGCGCGCCCACCGATCTCTACGGACGCCCGCACGCCGACCGGCTCCTGCGCGCGCTGGTGCCGGTCGTCGCGGGCTACCAGCGGCTCAGCAAGCTCAGCGCGCGCCGCCAGCCCGAGGTCGCTCCGGTCGACCGGGATCTGGTGCTGGAGGTGCGCGGGGTCGATCGCGTCGCCGAGGATGTCGTGGCGCTGCGGCTGGCCGACCCACAGGGGCGTCCGCTGCCGCGCTGGCGGTCCGGTGGTCACCTCGACGTGATCCTGGCGTCGGGTCGGCGCAGGCAGTACTCGCTGTGCGGGGACCCGCTCGACCGGATGTCGTACCGGATCGCGGTGCGGCTGGTGTCCGAGGCGGGTGGCTCGGGGGAGATGCACACCGTGACCGCGGGCGGCACGCTCACCGTGCGCGGCCCACGCAACGCATTCCCGTTCGTGGACCGCGGCCCGTACCTGTTCGTGGCGGGCGGCATCGGCATCACGCCGATCCTGCCCATGGTGCGGATGGCGGCCCGGCGCGGCACCGACTGGCGGCTTGTCTACACAGGACGGTCGCACGAGTCGATGCCGTTCCTTGACGAGCTGGCCGCGCTGCCGACGACCGACCGGGTGCGCGTGCTGGCCTCGGAATCGGTGCCCGAGGTCGCCGACCTGCTGGCGGACGCGCCGTCCGGGGCGTCGCTGTACTGCTGCGGGCCCAGCCCGATGATCGACGCCGTCCGGCGCGAGTGGACTGGACCGCTGCACTTCGAGCGGTTCTCCCCGCCGCCGGTGGTCGACGGAAAGCCGTTCGAGCTGCAGTTGGGTGTGGACGGTCCGGTGCTGCCGGTCGCGCCCGACGAGTCGGCGCTGGAAGCGCTGCGCCGGGCGCGTCCGGGCGCGGCTTACTCGTGCAGGCAAGGGTTTTGTGGAACGTGTCGGGTCGGCGTGCTCGCCGGTGCGGTCGACCACCAGGGGGCTGCGGTCCCCGACGGCTCGATGCTCGTGTGTGTCTCGCGGGCGGCGGACGAGCGCATCGTCCTGGACGTGTGAGAGGAATCGACATGATCGAGATCAACTACGAGCGCCGCGGCGCGGGCGACCCCTTGGTGCTGATCCACGGCATCGGCCACCGCTGGCAGGCGTGGACGCCCGTTCTCGACCGCCTCGCCGAGCACCACGACGTGATCGCCATCGACCTCCCGGGCTTCGGCGCGTCCCCGATGCTGCCGCCCGAATGTCGCTACGACGTCCCCAGCGCCGTCGACGCGCTGATGGAGGTCTTCGACGACCTGGGCACGCCGCGGCCGCACCTGGCGGGCAACTCGCTGGGCGCCATGCTGTCGCTGGAGATCGCCGCCCGCGGCGGGGCCCGGTCGGTCACCGCGCTGGCCCCGGCAGGCTTCTGGACCGCCCGCGACCGCGCGTGGGCGATCAACATCCTGCGGATGGTCCGCGCCTCCGGCCGCACCCCGCTGATGCGTTCCGCGCTGGCCGCGCGCAAGCCGCTGCGGATGATCGGCGGAAGCATCCTTTTTGGACACCCGTCGCACATCGGCGCCCAGGACATGCTGGGAGACCTGGAATCCATGGTCGCCGCCCCCGGCTTCGACGCCATCGTCGCGGCGGGCGCCGACAGCTACGTCTACGCGGCGGGCACGCCCACCGTCCCGGTCACCGTGGCGTGGGGCTCCCGCGACCGGGTCCTCTGGCCCCGCCAGGCCCGCCGGGCCGCCGAACTGCTCCCGGCGGCCCGGCACGTGCGGCTGCCCGGCTGCGGCCACGTCCCGATGGGCGACGACCCGGCCGCGGTGGCCAGGCTGATCCTGGAGACCTGCGCCGAAGGTGCGCTGGAAAAGGCCGCCTGAGTCTTGAATACTGCGCCCCGTGCGAACACTGGTGGCGTGGGTGTTGGGTCTGGTCGGCGCGGCGGCGGCGGGCTATGGGGTGACCCGCCCCTGGTTTGAGGACCGGATAGGCACCAGCCTCCCGCTGGCGGACCTGTTCGGCGGCGTCGAACGGGACTCGGCGTCGCTGTTGACGTCGATGGTCGTGCCGATCGGGATCGCGGTGATCCTGGCCGTCCTGGGCCTGCTGCGGTCGGGCGTGCTGCTGCGGGTGGGCGCGGGCCTGTTGGCGCTGGTCACCGTGGTGTGGGTGCTCCAGGCCCGCCAGGCCGTCGACATCGCCGACCTTCAGTCCGGCGTCTGGAACGTCGCCTTCGGCAGCCTGTTGTTGCTGGTGGCAAGCGCCCTGCGCTGAGTTACTGCGCGGGCGAGGTGTTGCGCTGCTGCGGGGTCGGGCGCCGCAGCGGCGCCGTTGTGTCACCCCTGTCGGATAGTGCCGCGGGAGTGTCGGGCGTCAGTTCCGCCTCGGCCTCCAGCGGCTCCAGCAGCGCTGTGCTCTGCGTCAACAGGTCGTAGGTCCCGCGCAGGCGCCCGGCCAACTGTTCCCGCAGCGCCGTCAATCGCTCGACGTGGCTGGTGGCCACGGCGATGCGCTTGTCGGCTTCGTCCGTCGCCTCCTGGACCCGGCGGCGGGCTTCCTCGGAGCTGGCGGTGCGCGCGGTCTCGATCTCGCGGTGGAGTTCGGCGCGCTTGCCGGACATGTCTTCCTGGAACTGCTGCTCGACGCGCTGGCGTTCGCGTTCGGTCTGCTCGTCGATCTGCTTCTGCTGCGCCTCGGCGGCGGTGGTCATGGCCTCGACCTTGGCCTGGGCGTCGGTCATGATCGTCTGGTGCTTGGTGTGGATCTCGTCGTGCTGGCGGTCGAGATCGGCGAGCAGCTTCGTGTACCGCTCGCGCAGGGCCGTTGAGGCCTCCTCGGCCGCCGACCACGCCGAGTCGGCGGCGGCCTGGGCGCGGGTGGTGATCTCCGTGGCCTGGACCTTCGCCATCTCGACCGCGCGGGTCGCGCGTTCCTGGGCGTTGGGGGCAGACGCGGCCGCGGCGGCGGTACCGATCTTGTCGAGGCGGCCGCTCAGCGTGGCGATCTCGCGCCGGGCCTGCTCCAGCCTGCCGGACAGGTCGGCGGCGGCCGCGCGGGCCTCGTCGCGTTCGGCGGCCAGGCGCAGCGAGTCGGCTTCGGTCCGCGCGACGAACTCCCGGACCTGGGTGCGGTCGTACCCGTGCCGCGCCACGGCGAAGCGATCGTGCTGTGCAGCCATGCCGCGCACGCTACCGGTGCTCACCCAAACGGCAACACCACGGGCAGCCGAACAGGTGAATCGTCACCCAGGCAGGTCATGCACGGTCGTGCCGGTGATCACCAGTGGAAGCCCCTGGTGAGGCGGATCAGCGCGCCCGCGGCGGCGGTCAGGTTGCGTTCGCCCTTGCCGACCTTGATCCCGTCCTTGCCGCCCGCGGCGGTCGAGTCGGGGAAGATCCGGTAACCCTGGTAGGCAACGGCGTCAACGAGTCCCGGCGCCAGCGAGTACGCCGTGGAGATCAGCTGCCCGCTCGGCGTGCCGATGTGCTTGGGCCGGTTGACCAACGCGTCCATCACCATGTCGGCGGCCTGTTCCGGCGACTTCGTCGGGAACGCGTCGTAGATCTTGGTCGGGCGGATCATCGCGGTGCGCACCAGTGGCATGTGGATGGTGGTGAACGTGATCCCCGCGCCGTGGGTCTCGGTGGCGACGATCCTGGAGAAGTAGTCCAGCGCCGCCTTCGACGCCACGTACGCCGAGAACCGCGGCGCGATGCCCTGCACGCCGATCGACGACACGTTGACGACATGGCCGAACTTCCGCTCGGTCATGTGCGGCAGCAGCGCCAGGATCAGCCGCACCGCGCCGAAGTAGTTGATCGCCATCGCGCGCTCGTAGTCGTGCATCCGGTCATACGACAGCCGCACCGCCCGCCGGATCGACCGGCCCGCGTTGTTGACCAGCATGTCCACACTCGGCTGCTCGGCCAGCATCCGCGACACCGTCTTGGCCACCGACTCGTCGTCGGTCAGGTCGCACGGGTACACGAACGCGTGCCCGCCCGCCGCGGCGATCTCCGCGCGCACCTCCTCCAGTTCGGCCTCGCGCCGGGCCACCAGCAGCGGCACGCCACCGCCCGCGGCGATCTTGAGCGCGGTCGCCCGGCCGATGCCCGACGACGCGCCGGTGATCACGACCCGGCGTCCGTCGAGGCCGCCGCGACGGCCCTCGCGGCGGGCGCGGAACGGGTCGAGGTGCTCGCGCCAGTAGCGCCACAGCACGTCGGCGTAGTCGCCCAGCCGAGGCACTTCGAGTCCGCTGCCCGCCAGCGCCGCGCGGGTGGCGGTCGAGTCGAAGCGCGGCTCGAAGGTGAGCGTGGTCAGCAGCACCGGCGGGATGCCCAGCCGGTCGAGCACGGCGTCGCGCGCGATCGACACCCCTGGCACGTTCTCCGCGAACTTGATCAACCCGACCAGCGGGTTGCTCAGCCTGCGCGGCAGCGCGCCCGCCGCCACCGGGGCGCCCGCGGCCTTGGCGAAGGCGTTGTAGACCTCCTTGGCCGACTGCGGCGTCGGATTGACCAGGTGGAACGCGCGGCCGTCGAGCCCAGGCTGGTTGACCAGGTGGACCATGGCCTTGGCGACGTAGTCGACCGGGACGATGTTGGTGTCGCCGATGTCGGGCACCACCAGCGGCACGTTCGGCACGCCGTCCAATCGCGACAGCGCGGAAAAGAAGTAGTACGGGCCGTCGATCTTGTCCATCTCACCGGTGCCGGAGTGCCCGACGACGATCGCGGGCCGGTAGACCCGCCACGGCACCTTGGTCTGGGTGCGGACCAGCCGCTCGGACTCGAACTTGGTGCGGTGGTAGGCGGTCACGAGCCGCTGGCCCGCGTCGAACATGTCCTCGGTGAACTTGCCGCGGTAGTCGCCAGCGACCGCGACCGACGACACGTGGTGCAGACACCCGGCGCCCAGCTCGCCCGCGAGGTCGATCACGTGCCGGGTGCCGTCGACGTTGGCGGTCACGCTGGTCTCGTCGTCGGCGGTGACGTCGTAGAGGGCGGCGAGGTGGACCACGTGGTCGACGCCGGTCAGCTCGACGAGCTGGTCCGCGGCGATGCCCAGGCCCGGCTGGGAGACATCGCCGACGACAGTGCGCACCCGGTCGGCCGACGGCCAGCCGCGCGCGGCCCGGTCGAGCCGCTCGCGCGACTGCTCACGGACCAACAGCCACACACGGTCGACGTCGTCGCGTTCGAGCACCTCGCGCACGAAGTGCCTGCCGATGAGCCCGGTCGCGCCAGTCACCAAGTAAGTCGCCATGGAGCTGTCCTCTCCGTGTGCGTCATCAGTCCATGAGCATCTCACTGTCCGTCGTTGTTGGAAAACGACAGTGGGCCGACCCGGTCACGGATCGGCCCACTGTGTGGACAGTCTTATCGTGACATCGCGACCGGTCCCGGGACGAATTCGGGGTCGACCTGCTCGGTCAAGTCGCGGCCGGACCGGTGGGCCCACGCGCGGGCGTTGCGGACGTGGAACTCCACGGCCTGCCGCTGGTAGGTCGGCCAGTCCTTCTCGACGCCGTCGACCAGCGCACGCATCGCGCGCAGGGCGGCGCGGTTCTCCGGCTCCAGCAGCTCGATCGGCCGGACCTCGCCGCGCTCGGCGGCCCGCACGTGCGCGGAGCGGCCGACCCAGGTCAGCAGGTCGTCGCCGACCTCGTCGCGCAGGAAGTCCAGGTCCTCGCCGTCGGAGACCTTGTTGCCGACGACCGCGACCCGCACGCCGAAGTCGCGCGCGTAGCCGAGGTACTGGCGGTAGACCCCGACGCTGCGCACGGTCGGCTCGCACACCAGGAACGTGACGTCGAAGCGGGTGAACAGGCCGGAGGCGAACGCGTCGGCGCCAGCGGTCATATCGACCACGGCGTACTCGTCGCCGCCGTCGACCATGTGGTTGAGCATCAGCTCGACCGCGCCGACCTTGGAGTGGTAGCAGGCCACGCCCAGGTCGTCGGCGGCGAACGCGCCCGCCACGGCCAGCGGGACGCCGTCGACCGGCCGGACGAAGTCCCGGTGCAGCGGGCTGTCCTCGTCGATCCGCAGCAGCCGCGAACCGCGGCCGGGCGGGGTCGTCTTGACCATGTCGTCGGCGGAGAGGATCCGCGGGTTGTCCCCGCGCAGGTAGTCCTTGATCCGCGGCAGGTGCTCGCCGAGTGTCGGCAGGGCGGCGGCTTGCGCGTCGGTCGCGCCGAGGGCCACCGCGAGGTGCTGGTTGATGTCGGCGTCGAGGGCGAGCAGCGCGGGCGCGGGACGCTCGGCGGCGAGGTGGCGGAGGAACAGCGCGGCCAGCGTGGTCTTGCCGCTGCCGCCCTTGCCGACGAATGCGATCTTCACTAGAGGTCTCCTGGCTTGGTGATGACCGTACTAGTGATATCGGTTTTCATTATCTGTGGCAACTCCTGGTGGTCGCCGTCACCGGATCGAGGTCAGGCGGGCGCCTCGATCTGCGCGTTGGGCAGCTTGCGGTAGGAATCGAGCACGGCCGGGTCCTGGAGCTTCATCCAGTCGATGACCTCGGTGTAGGTGGCGCACGCGGTGTCCGGCCTGGTGCACACCGAGCCCATGAACTGCTCCACCGCGGTCATGAATCCCCCGCCGGACCAGTTGTTGAAGTGGTTGCCCACGACCATCGGGGCCCGGTTGCCGTTGAAGGCGGCCTGGTAGAGGCCCTCGTAGGTGTCGAGGGTGATCTTGGCGAACTCGGGCGCGCGGGCGGGCTCGTCCTTGGCCTTGTTCAGCAGGAACCAGAAGTTGTAGTCCATCAGGATCGTCTTGCGGTAGTTCGCGCCCGGCACCCGCACCGTCGGCATCGCGAACTCCCAGACGCCGCTCTGCTGGGTCGGCCAGGCCAGGCCGTCGGTGACCTGGCTGGAGTCGTAGGTCATCTCGCGGGCGGCCAGGGTCGGCATGACGATGTCGAACTGGCCCTCCAGGCACGGGGTCCGGCCGCCCTTGACGGTGCGCGGGTCGACCTTGAGACCCTTGGCGCGGGCGTCGTCCATGAACTTGAAGAACTGGTCGAGCTCGCTGTTCCACTGCGCGGCGTCCCACCGGCCGACGCTGGGCTCGGAGCCCTTGCAGAAGTGGCCGTTGTAGTGGGTGCCGATCTCGTGGCCCTGCTCGACGGCCTGGTTCAGGTCGCCGATGAGGTTGGTGACGTCGGTGGGGGAGCCGCCGAAACCGATCGACGCTTTACCCGGTTTGTGGCCCGGCCCGGTGTATTCGGTGCGGCGGCTGTCGTCGAGCAGGTAAATTCCGGAAAGGAACCCGGAGAAACGCGCGTCGACCCCGTCGGCGAGCTTCATCATCTTCTGCCAGTGCTCGTGGGAACCGGCCCCGTCGAACGAGAAGACGACGAATTGCGGCGGCTTCTCGCCCGCGTTGAGCTTGCGCATCCACGGTCGCGGCGCGACGTCGGTGTTCGACGAGCCTTGCGGCGACGGCTTCCCGACCAGCGTGTTCGACGCGCCCCCCGGGCGCTGGGTGCCGATCACGACGAGGATGACGAAGGTGACCATCAGCGCGACGCCGAGTGCCAGCATTTCCCAGCGTCTGCGCTTGCTCATTGCGACTCCCACCCTGTCGACGCGGCTTGTTCCTCCCGAAGTGACAGACGTGCACCCGCCATCGCGGTTGCCCCCACGGTAAATACCCGGTGCGGCTATTTCGGCCAGCGACACGGAGCCTGGTTGGACTTTGAGCGGGTCGCAATCCTTCGGTCGAGCGACGGCGTTCGTCGGTTTGATGACCAGAGAGTGTCGAATCGGAGGAGGGTGACCCCCGGTCGCGCGAATCCGCTCCCCGGGCGGGGGTGCGCCGACTACCCTGGGCTGGCCCGGCGGGTTTGCCCCCGCCAGCGGGCCGCTCTGGGTAAAGTAGGTTTTACCCAGCCGGGAACCGGTCGGCCAGGTCGATCGTTGAACCCCGTGAAGGCGCCATTCAGGCCCAGGAGGATCAAGGTGCGTTCTACGAGCAACCCCGCGTTCCGCAACCTGCCGGTCGGCGGGTACGGCCCGAACGCGGGCTTCCAGCCCCAGGCCCAGGGCTACCCGGGCCAGCCGGGCTACGGCGGCTACGAAGCGCCGCCCGTGACCGGCGACCGTCCGATGACGGTCGACGACGTGGTGACCAAGACCGCGATGACCCTGGGCACCGCCCTGGTCGTCGGCATCATCACGGCCATCGCCGTCCTCAGCGGCACGGTCAGCCCGTGGCCGCTGGTCATCGGCGGCATGATCGTCGGACTGATCCTGTCGCTGGTCGTCATCTTCAAGAAGACCCCGAACCCCGCCCTGGTCCTGGCCTACTCGGCCGCCGAAGGTGTGTTCCTCGGAGCCATCACCGGCGTGTTCGAGTACCTGGTCCCCGGCATCGCCGTCCAGGCCATCCTCGGCACCGCGCTGGTGTTCATCACGATGCTGGTGGTCTACAAGACCGGCGCCGTGAAGGTCACCCCGAAGCTCACCAAGTGGATCATCGGCGCGACCTGCGCCGCCGCCGGTCTGATGCTGATCAACCTCATGCTGGGGCTGTTCGGCGTCGACATGGGCATCCGCGGCAACGGCCCGCTGGCGATCGGCATCAGCCTGCTGTTCATCGGTATCGCGGCGTTCAACTTCCTGCTCGACTTCGACATGGCCGACCAGATGATCCGGTCGGGCACCCCGTCGAAGTGGGCCTGGTACGTGGCGTTCGGCCTGATGACCACGCTGGTCTGGCTGTACCTGGAGATGCTGCGCCTGCTGTACGCGCTGAACTCCGACTGATCTGAAGCACGAACAAGGGGCGCCCGGTCTTCGGACCGGGCGCCCTTTTGCTGTCGTCGGCCGCCACGAACGGGTTGGGATCGACACGCGGGCTGCTGCTTGATCTGGGGAGCCTGATGGGGCAAGTGGGGGCAAGCGTGGGAGGACTTGCGCACCAACCACCCACTTCGTCGTCTGCCGTGTCCCGAACAGCCGCAGGATGGATCTCGGGTTCACTGTCGCGACCCCGAACGCCAAAGGCTCCACGTATCGTTGCGATCTATCGCCTGTGTGGCCATCACCGCTGGACTCTCTCCGAGAGCGGAGAGTAGCGATTTCCCCGGCGCGAGCGATGTAGTGCGTATGGCCGAAGTGCCTCCACGTGTTCCATCTACAGGTGTTGGGAGCTCCGATGTCCGAGATTGAACTCCAGATCAGCCTTAGCGAGTTGGACCTCAACGTCCTAGACGACGCCGTATCGGCAGATCCACACGTCCGTTACAAGGAGGGCTACGAGAACGCCGTCGTTGAGGCTGCGATCATCATCACCGCAGTGATTGCTGGTGCCAAACTGATCCTTCGGGTGTGGAAGGAGTTCCGTGGTGGCACGATCGTCAATCTGGTGACTCAGCCGATACTCGTGGAGAACGATCGAGACATCCCGTTCGGCATGTTCGTCGTCGTCACGAAGGACGGAAAGGTTCAGATCGAGGCGAAGGATGAGCCCAAAGACTCGCTAGAGCGCATGATCTCTGGATTCCTCGAACTTGGTATCAACGCTACCAAGGCCGCCGTCCAGAAGATTGTCGACGCGGCGACAAGAAGCGACGACGCCGCCGCACAACCTGCCACATAGATCACAAGTGGTGAAGCCATGACGATCGCAGTTGCTGTCGTAGCCCCAGATGGAATCGTTCTGGCAAGTGACAGCCGGACTACCCTCATGCGTGGGGGGCCGCTTCGGTATCGCGTGGGCACAGACTACGCGCAGAAGCTTTTCTCTCCGTATGACGGGGTCGGTATCGCGCACTATGGCACGGCTACTATCGGTGATCAGACGATTCTCGGCCTCGTAGAAGAGTTTGTGGCCAAGCAATTGAGGCCAGCAGCCCGGCCCTCTCCGCAGGACCTGGGGTCCCTGATAGAGGAATTCTTTACGCAAAAGATTGAAAGTGCGTCCGCGAGGGCCGACCGCCAGCCGCGCCCTGGAATTCTAGGCTTTCTGGTGGCTGGATACGACGCAAAAGGCATCGGCCGAGTTCTTGAGGTGTTACTTCCACGAAGCGCTTCGCGGCCAGCTGAACTTGATCACGGCATCAGCACGTTGAAACCAGGCGCGATCTTTCGGGGGCAGACAAGGTACATTCGGCGGATGTTGGACGGTTGGGACCGCGAAATAGCAAATGAAAAGCTCACACGTTGGTTGGGCCTGTCCGAAAGGGAGGTGAGCTCCTTCCAAGGATACTTCGAGGAATCTGCCAGCATGAGGATGCAGCGAATAATCACGCTGCAGGACGCTCTAGATTACGCCAGCTTTGTCGTGCGTATGGCTATTGACATGGACCGCTTTACCGATGGAGTCGTCAATCAGCAGGGTGCCATGCCGGTATGTGGTGGTCGGGTGCAGGCGTTGATGGTCAGGCGAGACGTGGCACAGTGGGTAGTTCAACACACGGTGAAGATGATGTCTGGGGGAATTGGCGAGGGAGTATAGCCGCACCACGGCAGAGTTTGTTATTCCCGCAGCAGATGCCCCTTATGTAGGTGGAAGGTGTCGGCCTTAATGTCACCGTCGGAAGTAGCCGCCCATTCCTGCCAAAGCGGCTCGTCGTTTTCGTCGTCATCGACCGTGACGTCCGGCTCGCACGTCGTTGCAGTCTTACCTTGGCAAGCGTCCATGCGCCGATTTTACCTCACAACCGCCGATCTGCGACCTTCGGGCGACCATCAAAAACGGGGCCTCTGTCGCGGTCTGGCCTGGCTGTCAATGGTCTTTCGGCCCCTTTCGTGGCGGCCAGTAGTCAGACTTATTGAGCATCGGCATGGCGTGATCTTGGCTAGCACGGTGACCTGCGGGTATGTCAACCAGTACGCCCGTCCTGAATAAGCCTCAGCGTTACCGCTGGTTACACCTGGGATACGGCAGTCAGATGGGGGACTACATTCGAACCCTCGGGCGGCAGTCGGAGGGTGTCGAACCTCGAGCAAGCCTCAGCGAAGTCGTCCGGCGGACCTTCGACAAGTACGCGGGCGACATCGTTGACCGGGCGATCGAAAATCGCCTAACAGGGGACGGCATCCCGTGCGCTGGAGGGTACGTGCTGCTAGTCGCGGCGACATTTCGTGTGCCTGGACATGACTGAAGGGCGCCCAGTCAGTTGACTGGGCGCCCTTCAGTCATGCTTTTGTGTTTCTAGCTGAGGCGTTCCAGGACCATGGCCATGCCCTGGCCGCCGCCGACGCACATGGTTTCCAGGCCGAACTGCTTGTCGTGCCACTGCAGTGAGTTGATCAGCGTGGTCGCGATCCGCGCGCCGGTCATGCCGAAGGGGTGGCCGATGGCGATGGCGCCGCCATTGATGTTCAGTTTGTCCTCGTCGACGCCCAGGTCGCGGGCCGAGGGCAGGACCTGTGCGGCGAAGGCCTCGTTGATCTCGACTAGGTCAATGTCGCCGATGGTCAGGCCCGCGCGGGACAGGGCCTGCTTCGAGGCCTCGACCGGGCCAAGCCCCATGACCTCCGGGGACAGGCCGGAGACGCCGGTGGACACGATGCGGGCCAGCGGGGTCAGGCCGAGTTGCTTGGCCTTGGTGTCCGACATGATCACCAGGGCCGCCGCGCCGTCGTTGAGGGGGCAGCAGTTGCCCGCGGTGACGCGGCCGTCGGGGCGGAACACCGGCTTGAGGGTCGCGGTCTTCTCGTAGGTGATGCCCGGGCGGGGGCCGTCATCGGTGTCGACCACGCGGCCGTCGGGCAGCGTGACCGGGGTGATCTCGCGGGCCCAGAAGCCGTCCTTGATGGCCTGCTCGGCCAGGTTCTGCGACCGGACGCCGAAGTGGTCCATGTCCTCGCGGGTGACGCCCTTGAGCAGGGCGAGGTTCTCCGCGGTCTGGCCCATCGAGATGTACGCGTCCGGCACGATCCCGGTCGAGCGCGGGTCCGCCCACTCGCCCGCGCCGGTCTCGGCGACCGACTTCGTCCGGGTCTCGGCCTCTTCGAAGATCGGGTTGTGGGTGTCGGGCCACGAGTCCGAGCTGCCCTTGACGAACCGGGACACCGTCTCCACGCCGGCGGAGATGAACACGTCGCCCTCGCCCGCCTTGATGGCGTGCAGGGCCATGCGGGTGGTCTGCAGCGAGGAAGCGCAGTACCGGGTCACGGTGCACCCTGGCAGGTGGTCGTAGCCGAGCAGGACCGACACGATCCGGCCCAGGTTGTTGCCCTGTTCGCCGCCGGGCAGGCCGCAGCCGAGCATCAGGTCGTCGATCTCGGTGGGGTCGAGCGCGGGCACCTTGTCCAGGGCGGCGCGCACCATCTGCGCGGTGAGGTCGTCCGGGCGGATGTCGACCAGCGACCCCTTCCCGGCCCGCCCGATGGGGGATCGGACAGCGGAGACGATGACAGCCTCTGGCATGGCGGACTCCATTCGCGATGTCGCAGGTACAGGCCGAAGGTTACTCCTGAGTAACCCACGGCGCCGCAGCTGAGCCGCGATGTGAGCGTCGTTGCTCAGCCGCTCTCCGCACCTTCCCACACACCTGCCGCCGCGCACAGCGGGGCGAGCGTCACACCGGCGGCCAAGGCGTAGCCGTCGCCGTTGGGGTGGAAGCGGTCCGGGCTGAACAGTTCCTCCGGCCGCTCGTAGAACGCCGGGCTCAGCAGCGCCGCCAGTGGCACCGCCGTGGCCTGCGTGCGGCCTAGTTCCCTGGTCTGCGCCCTGGCCAGGGCCAGGCTCCAGCGCTGGGCGACGGTGCGCAGCGGCTGCGGGATCGGCCGGATCGCGCCCAGGTCCGGGCAGGTCCCGACGACGACGCCCGAGCCTGCCTCGGTCAGCCGACGCACCTGGGCGGCCAGCAGCGCCGCCGACGTGCCGATCCGCATCTTGGCAGTCACGTCGTTGCCGCCGATCATGATCAGCGCGACCGTGGGCGGAAGCTTCAGCGCCGCGTCGACCTGGCCGACCAGGTCGGCCGTGCGCGACCCGCTCACCGCGTGGGTGACCAGCCGCACCGGCCTGCCAGACGCCTGGGCCAGGGCCTTGGCCAGCACGACCCCAGGCAGCCGGTCGGCCGACTCGGCGCCAAGGCCCGCGGCGCTGGAGTCGCCGAACATGGCGAAGGTCACCACGTCGGTGGTCGACAGGGCCAACGGGCCCGTCCCGTCCGGCCGGTAGACGCCGTCGGCGTTGAACGGCAGGTCACGCGGGACGCCGATGATCGACCGCGCCTGGCGTGACTGGGTGTTGAGCAGGGTGTACGCGGCGCCGGACAGCCCGCCCACCGATCCGGCCGCCACCGCGGCCATGCGCAAAGCGCGAATCCCGACCATCGTGTGCCTCCCCTCCACAGTGCATACAAGACGTATCGCTTAACCCATTGGTTCCTTACGCATCAGGAGACAGCAATGTCCCGTTCGGATACGTGCCGACGGATAGGCTGACCCGGAAGGTTCTGTGAATGTGACCCATCGAAGGAGCCCCGGTGCAGTACGTCGACCACATCATCGATCTCGTCGGTGACACGCCGCTGGTCAAGCTGAACTCGCTCGCGCACGGACTGGCCCCGACGGTGCTGGCGAAGGTCGAGTACTTCAACCCCGGCGGCAGCGTGAAGGACCGCATCGCCCTGCGCATGGTCGAGGCGGCCGAGAAGTCCGGCGCGCTGCAGCCCGGCGGCACGATCGTGGAGCCCACGTCCGGCAACACCGGCGTCGGCCTGGCCTTGGTGGCCCAGCGCAAGGGCTACAAGTGCGTGTTCGTCTGCCCCGACAAGGTCAGCGAGGACAAGCGCAACGTCCTCAAGGCCTACGGCGCCGAGGTCGTGGTCTGCCCGACCGCCGTCGCGCCCGAGCACCCGGACTCGTACTACAACGTCTCCGACCGGCTGGTCCGCGAGATCGAGGGCGCCTGGAAGCCCGACCAGTACTCCAACCCCGAGAACCCGCTGAGCCACTACTACTCGACCGGCCCCGAGTTGTGGCGCCAGACCGAGGGCAAGATCACCCACTTTGTGGCGGGCGTCGGCACCGGCGGCACCATCTCCGGCACCGGCCGGTACCTCAAGGAGGTCTCCGACGGCCGCGTGCAGGTCATCGGCGCCGACCCGGAGGGCTCGGTCTACTCCGGCGGCTCCGGCCGCCCGTACCTGGTCGAGGGCGTCGGCGAGGACTTCTGGCCGACGACCTACGACCGCGAGGTCGCCGACGAGATCATCGCCGTCTCCGACGCCGAGTCCTTCGACGTCACCCGCAGGCTCGCCCGTGAGGAAGGCCTGCTGGTCGGCGGCTCGTGCGGAATGGCGGCGGCCGCGGCGCTGCGCCTGGCCTCGCGCCTCGGCCCCGACGACGTGGTCGTCGTGCTGCTGCCCGACGGCGGCCGCGGTTACCTGTCGAAGGTCTTCAACGACTCGTGGATGGCCCAGTACGGTTTCCTCCCGCCCGAGCACTCCGGCGCCACCGTCGGTGACGTGCTGCGCCGCAAGAGCGCGTCGGGCACCACCGTGCCGGACTTCATCCACGCCCACCCGGGCGAGACCGTCGCCGACGCGGTCGCCGTGCTGCGCGAGTTCGGCGTCAGCCAGATGCCCGTCGTCAACGCCGAGCCGCCGGTCATGGCCGCCGAGGTCGTCGGCGCGGTCAACGAGCGCGACCTGCTCGACGCCCTGTTCGCGGGCAAGGCCGCCCTGGCCGACCGCGTCGACCAGCACATGTCCCCGCCGCTGCCGACCATCGGCGCGGGTGAGCAGGTCAGCGTCGCCATGCACGCGCTTTCGGCCGCCGACGGCGCGCTGGTGCTCATTGACGGGAAGCCCGCAGGGGTCGTGACCAGGCAGGACCTCCTCGGATTCCTGGCTGGCCGGTGATGCCTCCGGCGTGGATGGCGGCCGAACCCCACGGTGGTGTCACTGATCCGATAGCGTTACCCGCGATGCAAGCTGACATTCCAGGTCAAAAGGGGTGGGATACCCGATGAGTGCTCCCCAGCCGCCGAACGAGCCTTGGCAGGGCGGTCCGCCCCAGCAGTGGCCCGGCCAGGACCAGGGCCAGCCTGGCTACCCGGCACCAGAGCAGCCTTACACCGCCGCAGGCGACAACACCGGCGCCGACGGCGTCGAACGGACCCAGGCCATCCGCCCCGGCCAGCCCCTCCCGGGCGCCGAGGATGACGGCAACGACCGCACGCAGGTCGTGCGCCCCGGCCAGACGCCGCCGCCCGGCGCCCCCGGCCCGGCCGAGGCGACTCAGATGGTGCCGCCCGGCTCGGTGCCGCAGAACCCGCCGTACGCGCCTCCGGGTGCGCCGCAGTCGCCTCCCGGCGGCTTCGGTCAGCCGCAGCAGCCCTACGGCCAGCCTGGCTTCCAGCAGCAGCAGCAGCCGGGCGGTTTCGGCGGTCCGCCGCAGGGTGGCTTCGGCCAGCAGCCCGGCGGCTACCCGCCCCCCGGCGGCTTCGCCCAGCAGGGCGGCCTCGGCGCGGCCCCGAACTTCGGCGGCCAGGGCGCCAACACAGGCATGATCTCGATGATCGTCCTCGGCGTCGTGGCGGTGCTCGGCTTGATCAGCGCCATCATGGGCATCTCGCTGATGTCGGACTTCTCCAGCGTCAGCGGCGCCTGTGACAGCATTCCGGCGGGCCAGTTCCGGCAGCAGTGTGAGGACACGGTGCCCAGCTACGGCATCAACGTGTTCTTCTCGCTCCTGCAGATCGTCGGCGGTGCGGCCGCTGTCGCGGGTGCGGTCCTCCTCTTCATGAAGAAGACCAACTTCGCGCACATGCTGATCGCCGGTGGCGGTGCGGTCGTGCTCATCGTGGCGATCCTGAACGGTGCGACGGTCACCTTCCGCGGCAGCATCACCACCTCGCTGCTGTTCGGTCTGATCATCACCGCGGCAGGCGCGATGGCGTTCTTCCCGCAGACCAGGGACTTCCTGTTCTCGGCGCCCGCACTGGGCTCGACCGGCTTCTCGCCGCCGCCGCCCGGGTTCGGGCAGCAGCCGCCGCAGCAGCAGGGTTTCGGGCAGCCGCAGCAGGGCTTTGGTCAGCCGCCGCAGCAGCAGGGTTTCGGGCAGCAGCCCCCGCAGCAGGGCTTCGGCCAGCCGCAGACCCCGCCGCCCGGGTTCGGCCAGCCGCCGCAGCAGCAGGGCTACGGCCAGCAGCCCCCGCAGGGCTACGGTCAGCAGCCGCCGCCTCCGGGTGGTCAGCAGCCGCCGCAGCAGTGGTGATCTAGTTCGTCCACAGTGGGCCCCAGCCGAGTCGGCTGGGGCCCACTGTCGTTTGGCTGTCCACATCTTCGGAGTTGTCCACAGCCGCTGGGTGCGGCACGCGCGGGTGGGTGCTGGAGCCGTAGCCTTGTGCCATGGCTGACGACTTCACCCGCTTGGGCTTCGAGACCCGGGCCATCCACGCGGGGCAGGAACCTGATTCGCGGACCGGCGCGGTGATCGTGCCGATCTACCAGACCTCCACCTTCGCCCAGGACGGCGTCGGCGGGCTGCGTGAGGGGTATGAGTACTCCCGCACCGCCAACCCGACCAGGACGGCCCTCGAAGGCGCCCTCGCGGCCCTGGAGGGTGGGGCCCACGCGCTCGCGTTCGCCTCGGGGATGGCGGCCACCGACACGGCGCTGCGCAGCATGACCAAGCCGGGGGACCACATCGTCCTCGGCAGCGACGCCTACGGCGGCACCTTCCGGCTCATCGACAAGGTGTTGACGCTCTGGGGCGTCGAGTACACCGCCGCCGATCTGCACGACCTCGACGCCACCCGCGCCGCGGTCCGGCCGAACACGAAGGTGATCTGGTCTGAGACACCGACCAACCCGCTGCTCGGCATCGCCGACATCGCCGCGCTCGCATCGATCGCGGCTGAGGCCGGGGCGAAACTGGTCATCGACAACACCTTCGCCACCCCATACCTGCAAACCCCGCTGGCCCTCGGCGCCGATGTCGTCCTGCACTCGACGACGAAGTACCTAGGCGGCCACTCCGATGTGGTCGGCGGCGCGCTGGTGACGTCGGACAGTGCGCTCAACGAGGCGTTCGCGTTCCTGCGCAACTCGGCGGGCGGGGTGCCCGGCCCGTTCGACTCCTGGCTGACCCTGCGCGGGGCCAAGACGCTGGCGCTGCGGATGGAGAAGCACAGCGACAACGCCGAGCGGATCGTCGAGACCCTGCTGCGCAGCGACAAGATCAGCAAGGTCTACTACCCGGGCCTGAGCGAGCACCCCGGCCACGAGATCGCAGCCAAGCAGATGCGCCGCTTCGGCGGGATGGTGTCGTTCAGCGTCGCGGCCGGTGAGCAGGCCGCGCTCGACCTCGTCGCGCGCACCAAGCTGTTCACCCTGGCCGAGTCCCTCGGCGGCATCGAGTCGCTGATCGAGCACCCGGGTCGGATGACCCACGCCAGCACCGCGGGTTCGCCGCTGCAGGTCCCGGCCGACCTGGTGCGGCTGTCGGTCGGCATCGAGGACAGCGCCGACCTCATCCAAGACCTGGTCTCCGCCCTGTAAACACCGGACACCCACGATCACATGACCATCGACCGTTGCCACCGCGATGGCCGTGTGGTCGTGGTGTTCCTGGCGTGGGCCGCGGCGATCGTCGCGGCCTTCCTGACCGATCGGCACTTCGAGGACATCGACGTCTACCGGGCGGGCGGACAGGCCTGGCTGGACGGATTGTCCTTGTACGGCCCCGAATTCGGCGAGACCGTGTCGCCCAAGCCGCTCGGGTTCACGTACCCGCCGATCTCGGCGGTCTTGTTCTCGGCGTTGGCGGTGGTCCCGCGCTGGCTGGCCATCGGCGCGTTCAGCGTCGCCGGACTGGCGGCACTGGCGACGACGGTCTGGCTCGCCGCGCGGCGCCTGGGGGACAAGTCCGGGCCCGCGCTGGTCGCCTGCGCGGTGGGGCTGCTGGTCGGGACGGTCGCCGAGCCGGTCCGCGACACGCTCACCTTCGGCCAGATCAACCTGATCCTGATGGCCCTCGTCGCCCTCGACTGCCTGCTGCCGCGCACCCCGTGGCCACGCGGCTTGCTCATCGGGATCGCCGCCGCGATCAAACTGACCCCCGCGTTCTTCGTCCTGTTCTTCCTGGCCCGCCGCGAATGGCGGCCCGCGATCGTGGCGGCCGGGACGGCGGCGGCGGTCACGGCGCTGGGCTTCGCGCTGTCGCCGGGAGACTCGGTGCGCTACTGGACGGCCGCGCTGCTCGACACCGGCCGGATCGGTCAGCCGGAGATGGCGGCCAACCAGTCGGTATCTGGCGTCCTGCACCGGTTGGGACTGGAGACCGCCCTATGGCCGCTGGTGGCCATCGTGCTGGTGGTTGGCGCCTGTGTCCTGGTTGCCCGACTGCGGGGCGTGGGGGACGACGTGGGGGCATTGGTCGGCCTGGCAGCGGCGGGGCTGCTGGTGTCGCCGGTGTCGTGGTCGCACCACTGGGTGTGGATCGCGCCCGCGCTCGTCTATTTGGTCTATCGACGCTGGTGGATCGCCACCGGACTCGCGGCGGCGGCGTTCGTCGTCGGACCGCAGTGGTTCCTACCGCGCCGCGATGGTCGGGAACTGGAGTGGAACGCCGTCGAACAGGTGGCGGGCAACGCCTACGTGTGGCTCGCGCTCGCCCTGCTGTTTTGGCTGGTCAGGGCACCTGACGGAACGGGTCGACCGCGTCGCCCGAGCGGGCAGGAGCGTCCTCGGTCGGGGCGGGCACCAGGTCCGCGGGGTTGACGCACCCGCCGACCAACTCGATCTCGGTGCCATGGGAGACATAGTGGCCCGGGTCGGCGCAGGCGGCATTGTTGACGGTCAACACCGCCACCCCCGCCAACGCCGCGGCGACGCCAAAGCCCGCCACGAGCGAGGCGATGCCCGTCCGCCGAGATCCGAAAGCCATGCCGAACTCTCCCCACGCAGTTTCCGCCAACGAGAGTACCTGGCCTGCGGGAGCCGTACCTGAGGACTAGCTGAGGAGCGAGCGCAGCGCCGACCGCCACGCACCCTCGGTGACAACCAGCGCCCCGCCCGCCACATTCTTCGAATCCCGCACACCCACGCGCCCGGGAGCGAACGCGATCTCGACGCACTCCTCGTCGTCAAGCTCGCCGCCGCCGCCGCTAAGGCTGGACTTCCGCCACTCCGTGTGACCAAGATCCATTTCGTTTCGCCTTCACTCGGAATTCCGCCTCAAGCCGCCTCAGGAACTTCACCGTTTCGGCTGAAGGAAAGGCAACCCGAAGCAGCGTATCCGACATCTCACGGTACTTCGAGATCAAGGCTGTGTTGTCGAGAAACATCCACGAGTGGAGGTGATCGAAGCGCATCACGGCGTCGCCCTTGGCGAAGTCCATCATGATGTAGGGGCCAGTCAGACCAGGGTGAACTCCGTGGTCGAACGGGATCACTCGGACATCGACGTTGGGCAGCTCGTTGACGTTGAGGATGTGTTGGATCTGGTCGGCCATCAGTTCGTCGCTGCCTGCTCTGCGGCGCAACGCCATCTCATCGATGATGGCGAGGTACGACGGAGCGCTTCGCTTCACGAGCACCCGCTGGCGGGCCAGACGGCCTTTGACTACATCCTCAACCCGAGCAGGGGCTGCGCCGCTAATCATCGCGATGGTTCGCATGTAGTCGGCGGTCTGGAGCAGGCCGGGAACGCGCAGCATGGAGCCATGGGCGATGTGGGTGGCCTCGGCCTCGAAGTTGGCCAGGGTCTCTACGCGGCGGGATGCGCGCGGGACGGTGACCTCCACCCATGGCTCTCGTGATCTGCGCGCGAGATCGAGAAGCCGTTCGCGCTCCTTGCCCTTTATCCCGTAGATCGCCAGGAGGGTGGCGACTTCCTCCGAGGTGACCTCACGGAGCGCATTCTCCATCCTGTTGAGCACAGGTCCCGAGAAACCGCTGCGTTGCGCGACTTGCAGAGTCGTCAACTCAGACTCCTTGCGCAGTGCCTTGAGTTCTGCCGCTAGACCGCGCATCCGGGCCGTGCCGTTCTCGTTCATAGCAGGCATTCCATCATCGTGTGCGGTAATCGGCCACCGCGTGATCGTCAGCGTCGTTTCTGCTTCCGACATCGGTTCTGGCCCGCGATCGTTGTGTCCTATGGAGATCAAGGGTCTGACCCACCCGTACACGGGAGCCACCGCCTGCTCCCGCCTGTATGCCTACGGGCATACCTTCCGCTGGGCCAAAGGCGACCGCTACATCGCCGTCCTGCGCGGAACCTGTGTCGAGCAACGGCGGTACTTCATCATCAAAGACACCCTGCCGCGTCCGGTCCTCGAAGGACCGCAACCCCTCGCCGACGCCATCCCAGTCAACGGTGGTCACTGGTCCGACGACGACCTTCTGCGTCACTTCGCCGACGCCTGGGCCAAGAAGCGTGGCTGAGCACCTGACCCTCGACCAGCACGACCTCGTCACCGCGCTCGTCCTGCTGCGCAACAAGATCAGCGAACTCGTGGTCCGCGCGACCACCGAAGGCCCGTCCCGCTGCCCGTGGGCCGATTTGGCCCTGATCCTCGACACGACGGCGACCCTGTGCCGTCGGGAGGTCCTGCTGAACCCGCGACAGGCCGGAACATTTGGTGCCACACCGCCGATGCCATCAGCGACCGATCATGATCTGGAGGCTTGAATGGCCGATGATGTGCTGCGCGTCGACGGTGTCCGCCAAGAGGGCGACGCCCGTCGGACCGGTTCCTACCGATATGAAGTGGCTGATGGCTGCTTCTTGACGCTGTTCGACGACGGTCGCGTCCGCTTCCTGATCGATCCGCGGCCCGATCGCACGATCCGGGTGGTCAAGTCCAACGAGAGCAACAGGCCCGGCGCGAAGCTGATCGAGACCAAGTTCAAGGACTCCTGAGACCTGGCCACTTGGCTTCCGGCGCAACGGAAGTGGCCCCCCGCCCGGTCGTGCCGGCTGGGGGGCCACGCTGCCTCGCGTGCCTCTTGGTCAGAGGTTGCCGCGACGCTCCTGCTCGCGCTCGATGGCCTCGAACAGGGCCTTGAAGTTGCCCTTGCCGAAGCCGAGCGAGCCGTGGCGCTCGATCATCTCGTAGAACACCGTGGGGCGGTCGCCGATCGGCTTGGTGAAGATCTGCAGCAGGTACCCGTCCTCGTCGCGGTCGACCAGGATCTTGTTGTCCTTCAGCAGTTCGATCGGCACCCGCACCTCGCCGATCCGGGCGCGCAGCTCCGGGTCGTCGTAGTAGCTGTCGGGGATGTCGAGGAACTCCACGCCCGCCGCGCGCATGGCGGTGACGGTCTTGATGATGTCGTTGGTGGCCAGGGCGATGTGCTGGCACCCGGGGCCGCCGTAGAACTCCAGGTACTCGTCGATCTGGGACTTCTTCTTCGCGATCGCGGGCTCGTTGAGCGGGAACTTGACCCGGTGGTTGCCGTTGGACACGACCTTGCTCATCAGCGCGGAGTACTCGGTGGCGATGTCGTCGCCGACGAACTCCGCCATGTTCACGAAGCCCATGACGCGGTTGTACCAGTCGACCCAGAAGTCCATCTTGCCGAGCTCGACGTTGCCGACGCAGTGGTCGACGGCCTGGAACAGGCGCTTCGGGGCGTCGGTCGGACGCTCCAGGGAGCCGTTCTTGGCCACGTATCCCGGCAGGTACGGCCCGCTGTAGCGGGACCGGTCGATCAGCGTGTGGCGGGTGACGCCGTAGGTGGCGATGGCGGCGGTGCGCACGGTGCCGTTCTCGTCGGAGACGTCGTGCGGCTCCTCGAGGATGGTGGCGCCGGTGGCGCGGGCGTGCTCGACGCACTTGTCGACGTCGGGCACCTCCAGGGCCAGGTCGACGACGCCGTCGCCGTGCTCGCGGTGGTGGTCGAGCAGCGGGCTGTCCGGGCGCACACCGCCCTTGATGACGAAGCGCGCCGAGCCGGACTTCAGCACGAACGACTTGTGGTCGAAGTTGCCGGTCTCCGGGCCCGAGTAGGCGACCAGGGTCATCCCGAAGGCGGCCTGGTAGAACAGCGCGGTCTGCGTGGCGTTGCCCACGACGAAGACCACCGCGTCCATGGCGTTCACCGGGAACGGGTCCCGGCTCTCGTCGTAGTCGACAAGGCCGACGAGCTGGCGCAGCTGGTCGTAGCTGACCTCGTCCATCCCCAGTTCGCTGCGGCCGAGTGTCCCCGTCATCGCGTCCTCCTGCGTCTTCTTTCTTGCGGTAAACGTGAGCATCTGTCGATGAGGCAGGCTGTGCAACAGTTAGTTGTTTCACAGGACAACTTGACTAGTGTTTGGGGCTGAACCACTGGCAAAGTGGACACTGTGACTAGGAGGTGAACCCGTGTCTGATGATCACGGAGAGGAACTGGACGTACTCGATGCGCGACTGCTCCTGCTGCTCACCGACGAGCCCCGGCTGGGCGTGCTCGAATGCTCACGCAGACTCGGCGTGGCGCGCGGCACCGTGCAGGCGCGGATGGACCGGCTGGAGCGGCGCGGGATCCTCGGCGGGTTCCCGCCCGAACTCGACCTGGCCGCGATGGGCTACGGGCTCACCGCGTTCGCGGTCCTGGAGATCGCCCAGGGCAAGCGCACGGAGGTCGCCGACCGGCTCAGCGCCATCCCCGAGGTGTGCGAGGTCCACGCCACCACCGGGCAGGGCGACCTGCTCGTGCGGATGGTGGCGCGCGACAACGCCGACCTGCAGCGGGTGATCGACGGGGTGGTCAACGTCGAGTGGGTGGGCCGGACCTCGACCTCGATCGCGCTGTCGACGCCGGTGCCGACCAGGGTGCGGCCGCTGCTGGAGCGGATCGTCGGCTGAGTTGTCGGCGCCACAGCTGATCCACAACAGGATCGCAACAGTGGCGGACAAACCTCTCCGGTGACGGCCGAGTGGCCGGGACAGGGAGGAACGTCATGACCAAGCAGACGACCGGGCTGGGCCGGTCGATGATCGCGGCGGCCGGGCTGATGGTCGGCCTGACCATGCTGAGCGCGGTGCCCGCCACCGCGGCCCCGGCCGCACCGGCGAGCACCCAGACCGCGGCGGTCCAGCAGGTCTTCCTCGGCTACGAGTACGACGCGTGCTCGGGCTCGCTCAAGGTCAAGAACAAGTACGGCACGTATGTGCCGATCACCCGGGGCGTGTGGACCACCGTCGACGTCGCGATCAACGGCGACGGCTACTGGTTCTGGAAGTGCGGCAGCTCGGTGGAGTACTCCCGGGGCGAGCCCAACTACCGGCCGCGGGTGAAGCGGCTGCGGGTCTACCACAGCACCCAGAGCAGCAGCATCACCTGGAAGTGCTACGACCTGCTGTGACGCGCGGACGGCCGCCGGTGGCGCACCGGCGGCCGGTCGTCACCGCGCGGCTTCGTGGAGCAACTGGGCGACCGGGGTCACCGCGACCTTGCCGTCGACCTCGACGTACTTCAGCCTGCGTCGGCCGCGGGTGACGATGCTGGCGTTGTAGCGGCGGGGGAGCGCCCAGAACAGGATGACCAGCTGGAACTGGTAGAGCTCCAGGTACACGCCGTCGATGTCCCGCCAGGTCGACGCGAACCTGATGGCGCCGGACGAGCGGGTCAGCACCATGCCCTGCTCGGAGAAGTAGAACGCCTGCTTCCTGTAGGCGCCGATGGCCATGTACCCGCACAGGGCGGCCACGCCGCCGAAGACCAGGATGAGGATGATCGTCGTCAGGTCCCAGGTCGTCGTCGAGACGAACGGGGCAGGCGCGACCATCCCGAAGAACATCACCGCGCCGAACCACCAGAAGATCGCGTGCATTCGGCGATTCGGGTGCTGAAACCGGATGGCGAACGGCCCCAGGCCGAGGGCGTCGGCCCGTTTGGTGACGTTCTGGGGGACCGCGATGGGGGCGATGGACTGCTGATGGTCGGACACGACTGTCACGATGTCACTGGTGGGTGACGCCGTAAAGATCGAAAGGAGTCAGGTTCGGATCTTGAACCAGACTCAGGAGCGATCCGGCCACCGGAGCGTCGCGCGTCCGCCTTGCGTTCTGTCCCGAGGCGCGACGGGTCAAATGGCGAGCCGCTCGCGATCGATCTCCGGCGCGGTGACGGTGATGCCGTGGTCTTCGAAGTCGGCCACGAGCTTCAACTTCCCGCCCAAGGCGGTGACATACCGGCTCAGGGTGTCGACCTCCATCTGGCCGACCTCACCATTCTCGAGCTGGCTGACCCGTGGCTGGCTTACTCCCATGCGCTCGGCGATCTCGGCTTGCGAGATACCGACCTCCTTGCGGAGCTGGGCGAGCCGGAAGCCGAGGACGTATGCCTGCGTTCGGGTGCGCGCCACGGCCCGCGCGGTCTCCACGTCGCGACCGCTCGACCCGTCATGTTCGGCCTTGGCGGCTTTCGCGTCCTTCCATGACCTGGTCATCGGTCAAGCCCTCCTTCCATACTCCGCAGATGCTGCGTGTACCTCTCGACCTCTGCGTGCAGCTGGATCTCCCATGCGGACATTTGACGAATATAAGGCTACTCTTATGCCGTCCGCCAATCCAGACCCAGATCAGTCGAGACGGCCGCCAACGACTAGGCCGCCGGTGGGAGTTCCCACCGGCGGCCTCGACTCGTCAGGGCGTCAGATCAGCCGCTGTACGGAACCGCCTTCGTCAGCGTGACCTTCTGGGTCTTGCCGTTGGGCAGGGCGTACTCCCGGGTCTCGCCTTCCTTGGCACCTAGCAAGGCGCGACCCAGCGGGGACTCCGGCGAGTAGACCTCCAGCCCGCCCTCGCCGCCCTCTTCCCGAGTGGCGAGCAGGAACTGCTCCTCATCGTCGTCCCCATAGCGGACCGTCAACACCATGCCCGGCTGGGCGACGCCGTCGACGGTCGGCGCCTCGCCGACCTTGGCGCCGCGTAGCAGTTCCTGCAGGTGGCGGATCCGAGCCTCCTGCTGGCCCTGCTCCTCGCGGGCGGCGTGGTAACCCCCGTTCTCCTTGAGGTCACCTTCCTCGCGGCTGGTGTTGATCTTCTGCGCGATGACCGGGCGGTTCTCAATCAGCTCGTCGAGCTCGTGCTTGAGCCGGTTGTAGGCCTCCTGGGTCAACCAGGTCACCTGGGTGTCGCTCACGGTCACCAACTCCTCGTCGTACTCCGGGCCCGTGGTTACGGGCCGGCAGCTCCGGGCTGGCGAGCGCGCCCGGAATGGAAAAACACGGCCCGCCTAGGGGCCGTGCAGGTAGACGAGCTTACCACGAACAGGCGTGCTAACCTGACCGTTTTGTCCGATTTTAAGATGATAAGGACGCAGTTCACCCCGTTGGCGGCTGTGTGGTGGACAGGTATTCCGGCACCTGGTAGGAGCATCCGAAGATGTCGGCCGTCACCGGTTCGGTGGAACTCACGATGACCGTCGTCACCCGGACGCGGTCGGGACCGGGGGCGATGTAGACCTCTTTGCGCCCGCCTTCGCCGCCGTCGAGCGAGCGGGTACGCACGATGCACACCGCGGCCCGGTCTGGGGTCTCGCGGGTCACGTCGAACACCAGCTGCATCTGGTTGCCGGGCAGGTTGCTGAACGACGTCCGCTCGGCCTCGATCGGCGCCGTGCCGAGGTTCTGGTAAGCCAGGTACGCGACCACGCCACCCACGGCGAGGCCCGCGGCGATCATCAGCGTCGTGGCACGCCGGGACCTGCGGGCCGGTGGTTTCCCGTAGCGGCCCTCTGGTAGCGCGCGACCGGCCACGGTCATCCGGGGACCTCCTGTGCACGGTTCTCCGACCGGCGGGAACAATGGACCCACCGCGACGCGTTCAGCTATCCGGGTCGAAGTATCCGCTAGGCGCGGGACACCCGACGCGAGGGGGCAGAGAGAGGTCATGGCCGAGAAGATGCGCCTGATGGCAGTGCACGCCCATCCCGACGACGAGTCGAGCAAGGGCGCCGCCACGATGGCGAAATACGTGGCCGAAGGTCACGAGGTCATGGTCGTCACCTGCACGGGTGGCGAGCGCGGCGACATCCTCAACCCGGCGATGGACCGGCCGGAGGTGCACGCCGACATCCCGTCGGTGCGCCGCGCGGAGATGGCCAAGGCGGCCGAGATCCTCGGGGTCCAGCACCGCTGGCTCGGCTTTGTCGACTCCGGCCTGCCCGAGGGCGACCCGCTGCCGCCGCTGCCCGACGGCTGCTTCGCGCTGGTGCCGCTGGCGGAGTCCGTCCCGCCGCTGGTCGAGGCGATCCGCGACTTCAAGCCGCACGTGATCCTCACCTACGACGAGAACGGCGGCTACCCGCACCCGGACCACATCCGGTGCCACGAGGTCTCCGTCGCGGCCTTCGACGCCGCAGGTGACCCCGAGTTGTACCCGTCGGCCGGTGAGCCGTGGTCGCCGCTGAAGCTGTACTACATGCACGGCTTCTCCCGCGCCCGCCTGGTCGTGATGCACGACGCGCTGCTGGCCGCCGGTCTCGAATCGCCCTACGGCGAGTGGATCGACAACTGGAAGCCCGAGAACGGCGACATCTCCGACCGCATCACCACCAAGATCGAATGCGCCGAGTACTTCGAGGTCCGCGACGCCGCGCTGCTGGCGCACGCGACCCAGATCGACCCGGACAGCCGCTGGTTCGCCGTGCCGCTGGAGATCCAGCGGTCGGTGTGGCCGCATGAGGACTACGAGCTGGTCCGCTCCCTGGTGGACAGCACCCTGCCCGAGGACGACCTGTTCGCGGGCGTCGCGGAGAAGGTGTCCCTGTGATTCCCATCCCGGTTTTCGAGACAGTCGCCCTGACCCAGACAGCGCCGCCGACGCCCGCCGACCCGGGCGGGCAGGGCGAGGACTTCGGCAAGTCCTCGCCGCTGGGCTTCCTGATCCTGATCCTGTTCTTCGTCGCGGTGGCGTTCCTGATCCGCTCGATGACGAAGCATTTGAAGCGGGTGCCGGAGAGCTTCGACCCGCCGGAAGAGAAGACCGACTAGTACTTGGTTCAGCCGTCGGCGGCGCGTTCCAGTTCGGCTATGTCGATCTTCTTCATCTGCATCATCGCCTGGGTGGCGCGGGCGGCGCGGGCCGGGTCCGGGTCGCTGGTGAGTTCGAGGAGCCGGGTCGGCACGACCTGCCAGGACAGGCCGAACCTGTCCTTCAACCAGCCGCACGGCCCTTCCTCGCCGCCCGCGGACAGCGCGGTCCAGTAGTGGTCGACCTCGGCCTGGTCCTGGCAGGTGACCTGGAACGACACCGCCTCGGAGAAGGTGAACTCCGGGCCTGCGTTCAGGGCGGTGAACGCGACGCCGTCGAGCTCGAAGGCGACCGTCAGGACCTCACCTTCGGCGACGGGCATGTCCGGTCCGTAGTAGGTGGTCTCGGTGATCTTGGAGTTGGGGAAGACCGAGCAGTAGAACTCGGCGGCCTCCTGGCCCGTCATGTTGAACCAGAGGCACGGGGTGATGTTCGTCGTCGACGCCATCACACGCTCCTTTCGTCAGCCCCTCCACTCTGGTCGACCGGCCGCGCCCCCGCATGACCAAGTCGGACGCGGACAACGAGATCGTGAACGCGTTCGGCGACCGTCGGCTGTTCGGGAAGGACGGTCGCCGATCGCGCGGCTTCCAGTTCCGCGTGCAGGCCAGCGAGATCGACCTCGATCCGCGCTCGCGGGGGAGCAGCGGCGGGCAGGGCGAGGTGCTCGCCTTCGCGTTTGGCGGCGATCAGGTCCGGCAGATAGGCGGGACCGCCGAGGTTGGGCAGGCAGGCATCGACGGTGCCGGTGCGCATCAGGTGCAGGCCGGTGAGAAGCGCGCGGAAGGTGCAGAGCAGGGGTTTGATCTCGCCGACGCTCTCGAACAGCGCCCACTGGCTGCGCGCGAAACCCTGGTAGTGGTGGGCATGCCTGCTGGTCAGCAGCCCGGGTGCCAGGTTGACCAGTTCCCGATGCGTCTCGCTGGAGTGCACGACCAGCGGCGACAGCAGTTGTTCGAGCACGTAGCCGTTGGGCTTCAGCAGCAGGCGGGCGAACTTGATCAGGTCGTGGGTGACCAGGTCGATCTCCACGCCGTCGCGGGTCCACGTGCGGTCGACGGTGTCCGGGCCCACCCGCAAGCCCACGACCTCCTCGACCGAGAGCAGGTGCACGCCGCGCAGGTCGACGTCGGAGTCGGTGGAGGGGAAGCCGTAGAGGTGGGCGCCGGAGACGGTCGCGAACAGCAGTGGCGGGGTCGCGGCGGCGACCACCTCGCTCAGGTCAGGAACCGTGATCGGCATGCAGCGACCTCCTTCGTACCGAGACCAGCCAGTCCTCGACCCGGCGCGTGTCCGGCTCGACCGGCAGCGGGCCCTCCGCGCGGGCGATGTCCGCGCGCAAAGCTTCCGACCAGCGCAAACACTCCGCCAACGGCACCTCCCCGGCCCGCACCGACAGCAGTCGATCCCGTTCCGGGCGCATGTCGATGCGCAGTTCGCCGGTGGTGAGCAGGGTTCGGCAGACCAGCAGCAGGCGCAGGGCGTGCATGACCTGCTTCCAGTTCGGGTCCGTCGCCCGGGTCGCCCGCGCGAACTGCTGGGCCGTGGCGCGCTCGTAGCTCGTGCTGACCCGCTGGGACAGGAACGCGGGCAGCAGGTCCCGCAGCTCGGTCCCGATCGGCGTGCACACCTCCACCAACTCGCTCACCAGCAGTTCCAACGCCGTCGGGTTCCCGCGCAGGCCGAGCAGGCAGAAGTGTTCGACCTCCCAGCTCACCTGTTCCGCGGCCGGTCCGTCCACACTGGACGGAGGTTTCTCCAGTCGCCAGAAGGACTCCGTGGGTGCGACGAAGACGCCGCGGCGGTCCTCGTCGGAGGACGCCGTGGCCAGGCCGTAGGCGTGGGAGCCCATGACCGCGGACAAGACCAGGTTCACAGTCGTGGGTCCACCGGTTCCGATTCCAGCGCGAGCACCGCGAACACGCACTCGTGCACCCGCCACAGCGGCTCGCCGCGGGTCAGCCGTGCCAAGCCTTCCAGGCCCAGCGCGTACTCGCGCATCGCCAGGGAGCGCTTGTGGTTGAGCTTGCGGTCGCGCAGCCGCGACAGGTTCGACGGTTCGGTGTAGTCCGGGCCGTAGATGATCCGCAGGTACTCCCGCCCGCGCACCTTCACCCCCGGCAGCGCCTTCGGCACGTGGTTCGCGGCGGGCTTGACCACCATGCCCTCGCCGCCCGCCGCCGTCAGCTCCGTCCACCAGTCGATTCCCGCCGCCACCGACGTCGGGTCGGTCGTGTCGACGGCGATGGTGCGGGTCAGGGTGAACAGCGACGGGTCCGCCGCGTGCAGGCGGGCCGCGAGGTCCAGGTGCCAGGCGTGCGGGCGGTCCTGGAACATCGCGCCCTCTGCGGCCAGCAGTTGGAACGGGGCCAGGCGGACGCCGGTCAGGCCGTCGGTCGGCCAGCAGTAGCGCCGGTAGGCCGCCCGGTAGTCCGTCGCGTTCGCCGAGCGCGCCCGCTGCCTCGACAGCAGGTCACCCAGGTCGACCCCGCGCCCGGCCGCCGACGACAGCGCGTCGACGGCGGCGGGCAGGGCGGCCTCGGCGGCGGCGCCCACGGCGGCGTACTGGTTGAGGATCAGGCCCGACGCCTTGGCGCTCCACGGCAGCAGTTCGGCGTCGAGCAGCAGCCAGTCCGTGCCCAACTCGGCCCACAGCTCGGCTTCGGTGACGGCCGCGCGGACCCGCGTCAACAACTCGAGGGTCAACGCGTCGTCGAAGAACGGGCGGCCCGTGCGGGTGTGCACGACGCCGTCGCCATCGATGCCGAAGCGGTCGAAGGCGCCGTCGCGGGTCACCAGGACAACCGCGCGCGAGCCCATGTGCTTCTCCTCGCACAGGACCTCGCCGACGCCGCGGCTCGCGTAGTCCGCGAACGCCTCCGACGGGTGTTCCAGCAGGTCGCCGCTGGTGTGGGTGGATGTCGGCGCCATCGTCGGCGGCAGGTACAGCAGCCAGCGCGGGTCGACGGCGAAGCGGCTCATCACCTCCAGCGCCGCCGCGGCCTGCTCGCCGCGAACCGTCACCTGGCCCAGCGCGCCCGTCTCGATCACGCGCTTGCCGATGACGTCCGACAGCGCGAGCACGCTCGGCTCCCGCCCGCCGAAGGGATCCGGCGGGGCCAGCGGCCGGATCGGCTCGTACCAGACCTGGTGCGCCTTGACCGACACGACTTCGCGCTCGGGATACCGAAGCGCTGTGAGCTTGCCGCCGAACACCACACCTGTGTCCAGGCACATGGTTCCGTTGACCCACTCGGGTTCCACCACCGGCGTGTGTCCATAAAGGACCATCGTGCGGCCGCGGTAGTCCTCGGCCCACGGGTAGCGCACCGGCAGGCCGAACTCGTCGGTCTCGCCGGTCGTGTCCCCGTAGAGCGCGAAGCTGCGCACCCGGCCCGACGCGCGTCCGTGGTACTCGCGCGGCAGACCGGCGTGGGCCACGACGAGGTTCTCGCCGTCGAGCCGATAGTGCGAGATCAGGCCGTCGCAGAACCGCTCGACGCGCGCGCGGAACTCGTCGGACTCCTCGCCCAGTTGCGCCAGCGACTCCGCCAGCCCATGCGCCACCGTGACTTTGCGGCCCCGCAGCGCGCGGGTCAGCTTCTGCTCGTGGTTGCCGCACACCGCGAGCGCGGTCCCGGCCTCCACCATGCCCATGGCCAGCCGCAGCACGCCAGGGGTGTCCGGGCCGCGGTCGACCAGGTCGCCGACGTAGACCACCCGGCGGCCCTCGGGGTGGCTCGCGCCGACCGCGCGGCCCTGGTCGTCGCGGGTGACGGCGTAGCCAAGCTCGCCGAGTAGGTCCTCCAGCTCGGCTCGGCAGCCGTGCACGTCGCCGATGACGTCGAACGGGCCGGTCTGGTCGCGCAGGTCGTTGTTCAGCCGCTCCGGCACTATCCGCGCGGCGTCCACTTCGGACTCGCCGCGCAGCACGTGTACCTTGCGGAAACCCTCCTTCTGCAGGAATCCCAGCGAGCGGCGCAGGTCGGCGCGGTGGCGCTTGACCACGTGCGCGCCGAAGTCGCGGTCGGGCCGCTCGGCGTTGCGGCGCACGCACACCGCCTCCGGCAGGTCCAGCACGATCGCCACCGGCAGCACGTTGTGCTCCCGCGCCAGCTTCACCAGCGCCGCCCGCGGCTCGTGCTGCACGTTCGTCGCGTCGATGACGGTCACCAGACCGGCGCGCAAGCGTTTGCCCGCTACGTAGTGCAGCGTGTCGAAGGCCTCGGCCGAGACCGACTGGTCGTTCTCGTCGTCGCTGACCAGGCCGCGGAAGAAGTCGCTGGAGAGCACCTGCGTCGGCTTGAAGTGCGTGCGCGCGAAGGTCGACTTGCCGGAGCCAGAGGCACCGATAAGCACTACGAGCGCCATGTCGGGGATCGCGAGGTCCATCAGGCCTCCTTCCGGGAGAACAGGGCGAGCTGGGTGGGGGAGCCGTGCGTCTCGTCGAGCGAGCCGACCGGGACGTATCGGACGGTGTAGCCGCGTCGGGCCGCCACGCCGTCGGCCCAGTCCTGGAACTGCGCGCGGGTCCACTCGAAGCGGTGGTCCGGATGGCGGAATTTGCCTTCGGGCAGGGTCGGGTAGAGGACGTTGTACTCCACGTTCGGCGTGGTGACGATGACGTGGCGCGGCTTCGCGGTGCCGAACACGGCCTGCTCCAGCGCGGGCAGCCTGCTCGGGTCGACGTGCTCGACGACCTCCATCAGCACGGCCGCGTCGTAGCCCGCCAGCGCCGGGTCGGTGTAGGTGACCGAGGACTGGCGCAACTCGATGCGGTCGCGCACCCGGTCGGAGAGGCGGTCAAGGTTCAGCCTGCGCTCGGCGGCGTCGAGGGCGGCGGCGGAGACGTCACAGCCGACGATCTCGGTGAACGTCGGATCGGCCAGCAGGTCGCGCAGCAGCGCGCCGCCGCCGCAGCCCAGGTCGAGCACGCGGTGCGCCCGGACCCGGTGCAGCGCCTCGACCACCGCGCGGCGGCGGACGGCGGCCAGCGGCTCGGTGAGGGTCGGCTCGGCGAGGGCGTTGTCGAGCGCTTCTGCCTCGGCGCCGTCCAACTCGGCGAGCTGGGCCATGGCCGTGCGGACCAGGGACCTCCGGTGCGCGAGATAGCGCTGGCTGATCAGCTCCCGCTCGGGGTGGGTGGCCAGCCAGCCGTCGCCCGCGCGCAGCAGCTTCTCGATCTCGTCCTCGGCCACCCAGTAGTGCTTGGCGCCGTCCATCACCGGCAGCAGCACATACAGGTGACGCAGCGCGTCGGCCAGCCGCAACTCGCTATCGATCCGCAGGTCGAGGTAGCGCGAGTCGCCCCAGTCGGGGAACTCCGGGTCGAGCGGGACCGCTCGCGCGTCGACCCGCCAGCCCAGCGGCGCGAACAGCCGCTCCGCCAGCGCCGGGCCCCCAGAACATGGCGCGGCCGGGATCCGGACGTGCAGCGGGATGGCCCGCTCGACCAACTCCGGCCGCGGGTCGCAGCGGCCGTTCATCGCGGTCTTGAAGACACTCGACAGCGCGACCGCGAGCAGCGACCCGGCCGCGTACGGACGGTCGTTGACGTACTGGCCCAGGGTGAACGCGTCGTTCTTGCGGCCACGCACCAGCGCGATCGGGTCGACGTCGAGCAGCAGCGCCGCGGTGCACTCGTCCTCGTCGGCGCGCGGGTAGAAGACATGGGCGGTGCCGGACGACACGCTGAACGCTTGCGCCTTGTCGGGATGCTTGAACAGCAGGTACCCGAGGTCGGTCGCGGGGGTCATAGTGGTCGTCAGGGTCATCAGCACCGTGGAAGTGTCGCCTATCCGACGCGTCGGCTCACGTCATTTGAGAGGGTTGCGGCATGGCGAACCGGCTCCACCACTCCACCAGCCCGTACCTGCTGCAGCACGCCGACAACCCGGTCGACTGGTGGGAGTGGGGCCAGGAGGCCTTCGCCGAGGCCGCGCGCCGGGACGTGCCGATCCTGCTGTCGGTCGGCTACGCGGCCTGCCACTGGTGTCACGTGATGGCCCACGAGTCTTTCGAGGACGCCGAGACGGCCGCGCTGATGAACGAGTACTTCGTCAACGTCAAGGTCGACCGGGAGGAGCGCCCGGACGTCGACGCCGTCTACATGACCGCCACCCAGGCGATGACCGGGCACGGCGGCTGGCCGATGACCTGCTTCCTGACCCCGGAGGGTGAGCCGTTCCACTGCGGCACCTACTTCCCGCCGACGCCCCGGCACGGGATGCCATCGTTCCGCCAGCTGCTCACCGCGGTGCACCAGGCGTGGGCGTCCGATGACACCGAGGTGCGGGAGGCGGCGTCGCGGATCGTCGCGGAACTGGGCAAGCAGGCCGCGCCGCTTGCTGTGTCCACTGTGGATGAATCGGTGCTGGCCGGGGCGGCGGCCTCGCTGCTGGGGGACTACGACCGGGTGAACGGCGGCTTCGGTACGGCGCCCAAGTTCCCGCCGACGATGGTGCTGGAGTTCCTGCTGCGCCACCACGAGCGGACCGGGTCGGTCGAAGCGTTGTCCATTGTGGAGGGTTCGGTCCGGGCGATGGCGGACGGCGGGCTCAACGATCAGCTCGCGGGCGGCTTCGCCCGCTACAGCGTGGACGCGGGCTGGGTGGTGCCGCACTTCGAGAAGATGCTGTACGACAACGCTCTGCTGCTGCGGCACGTCGCCCACCTGGCCCGCCGGACCGGCGTTGACCGGTACCGGGAGGTGGCCGCGGAGACGGCTGGGTTCCTGGTGCGGGACCTGGGGACCGCCGAAGGCGGGTTCGCTTCGTCGCTGGACGCCGACACCGACGGGGTCGAGGGGCTCACCTACGTGTGGACGCCCACCGAACTGGCCACGGTGCTGGGAGAAGACGACGGGGCCTGGGCGGCGGAACTGCTGGGTGTGACGGCGGCGGGGACGTTCGAGCACGGCGCGTCCACGCTGCGGTTCCAGCGCGAGGTCGACGACCGGGAGCGCTGGACCCGGATCAAGGCGGCGCTGCTGGCCGCTCGTGACACCAGGCCGCAGCCGGGGCGTGACGACAAGGTCGTCACGGCGTGGAACGGCCTGGCGATCAGCGCCCTGGCCGAGGCGGGCGCCGCGCTGGGCGAGCCTGGCTGGATCGCCGCGGCTGAACGGGCCGCGGAACTGGTGCTCGGCCTGCACCTTGTTGACGGCAGGCTGCGTCGGACCTCGCGGGCCGGGGCCGTCGGCACGGCGGCGGGCGTCCTGGAGGACTACGGCTGCCTGGCCGACGGTCTGCTCGCCCTGCACCAGGCCACCGGCGCGGTGCGCTGGCTCGACGCCGCGTGCGGCCTGCTCGACACGGCGTTGGCCCACTTCGCCGACCCCGCCGTCCCCGGCGCCTATCACGACACCGCCGACGACGCTGACGCGTTGGTCTGGCGGCCCGCCGACCCCGGCGACAACGCCTCGCCGTCGGGCGCCTCCGCGCTCGCGGGCGCACTGGTGCAGGGCTCGGCTCTGGCGGGCGCGGACCGTGCCGACGCGTACCGCACCGCCGCCGAGGACGCGGTGGCCCGCGCGGGCATCCTGGCCGCCCGCGCGCCCAGGTTCGCGGGCCACTGGCTGACGGTGGCCGAGGCGCTGGCGCACGGTCCGTTGCAGGTCGCGATCGTCGGCCCCGAGGCCGCGCGCGCCGAACTCGTGGCGACCGCGCTGCGGCACGCGCCGGGCGGGGCGGTCATCCTCGCGGGCGAGCCCGACAGCGCGCCTTTGCTCGACCAGCGCCCTCTGGTCGACGGCCTGCCCGCGGCCTATATGTGCCGCGGCTATCTCTGCGATCGCCCTCGCACCGACCCGAACGACCTGGCGACAGCGCTCCGCTGACAGCGAAACAACGCGACATACTCGTGTATCGGCGTAACGTTAGTGGGGAAGTAATCATGTAATCAAAGGAGCCGGACATGCGTGGGAACTGGAGTGGCCGCCCCCGCGGCGGCTGGCAGCAGACCGAACTTCCCTCAGCCGACGACGCCGCGGCCTGGTTCTCCGGCAGGCTGCCCGACGGCTGGTTCACCGGTGACCCGACCGTCACCGTCGACCGTGAAGAGATCCTGATCGTGGGCACCCTGCCCGACCTCGACGGCGACTACGCCGACGACGCGGCCCGGGCCGCGGCGGAGTCCGGGCGGATCTCCCGCTGGCGCGAGGACACCCGCGACGAGCGCATCGAGATCGCCCGCCAGGCCGAGCACCGCTACGCCCGCAAGGTCGCCTGGGGTGCCCGCCAGGGCGGCACCGAGGAGCTGTTCACCACCCTGTCGGTCCCGGTCATGACGCGCCTGCGCCAGCCGGAACGCCTGATCCTCGACACCCTGGTCGACGCCGGGGTCGCCCGGTCCCGGTCCGAGGCCCTGGCCTGGGCCGTGCGCCTGCTCGGCAAGCACGCCGAGGAGTGGCTCGGCGAACTGCGCGAGGCCATGAGCAAGGTCGACGAGCTGCGCAGCAAGGGCCCGGAGCTCTAAATCCGGTGGCGGCCGCGGCCGCACTCGGCCACCCTGTCGGCGTGCTGACGGGAGACCTGGTGCGGCTGCGGCCCCTCGAGTTGGACGACGCCGACACACTTTGGCGGTGGAACGAGGACCCCGAGATCATGCGGTGGTTCGATACCGACTTCCCGGAGTCGCTGTTCCAGTTCCGGGAGCGCTTCGCCAACCGCGCCCGCGACTCCTGGGACCGGCTCGCCCTGGCCATCGAGACCCGCGGCGACCAGCGGTTCGTCGGGATCGTCCAGCTCCGCGACACCCGCCACCACCTCGGCCGCGCCGAACTCGACATCTACCTCGGCGAGCAGGACGTGTGGGGCAAGGGGATCGGCGCCGAGGCGATGCGGCTGATCTGCGGGTTCGGCTTCGCCAAGATGCGGCTGCACGCCATCGAGCTGTCCGTGGTCGCCGAGAACGAACGCGCCCGCGCGCTCTACCGCAAGATCGGGTTCAGTGAGGACGGCCGCTTGCGCGATGCCGCCCGGCACGACGGGCAGTGGCATGACGTGATCATCATGACGCTGCTCGAAGGCGAACTACGGGTATAGCGCGAACCACACGGCCACGTAGTGGCAGATCGCGGCGATGACCGTGGCCGCGTGGAAGAACTCGTGGTGGCCGAACGTCGTCGGCCACGGGTTGGGCCACTTCGTCGCGTAGAAGACCGCGCCGACCGTGTAGAACAGGCCGCCCGCCAGCAGCAGGACCAGCGCCGCGACGCCCGCGTGGGCCAGCAGCTCCGGCAGCACGAACACCGCCACCCAGCCCAGCGCGATATAGATCGGCGTGCCCAGCCAGCGCGGCGCGTGCGGCCACAGCATCTTCAGCGCCACGCCGCCGATCGCCCCGCCCCACACCACGCCGAGCACGATGTAGCCGGTCGGCTTGCTCATCGCCAGCAGGCTGAACGGCGTGTACGTGCCCGCGATGAAGACGAAGATCATCGAGTGGTCGAGCCGCTTCATCCACGTGCGCGCGGTCTCGGTGACCCACCAGCGCCGGTGGTAGAGCGCGCTCACGCCGAACAGGCCCAGCACGGTGGCGCCGTAGACCGAGGTGGCCAGTGCGGCCGTGCCGGACACCGTGGAGGCGGCCAGCGCGATCAGCGTCGCGCCCGTCGCCACCGAGACGATGAACGACCAGAAGTGGATGACGCCGCGCAGCCGCGGCTTGCTGAAGCCCGCCGGGGGCATGGTCGCCGCTGTCACGTCTTCGAGGTTACGGCACCGTAGGTTACGGACGTGGAACGCTGTGGCCGGATCCACATCACGACCATCCCGCGACCTCCCGGTGCTCGACCCGCAGACACCGGTCCATCACCACGTCCAGCCCGCCGTCGGCGGCGATCCGCGCGCCCGCGTCGCTGATCACACCCATCTGCAGCCACAGCGCGCCCGCGCCGATCTCGACGGCCTCCTCGGCTATGTCGGGCACGAACTCGGGCCTGCGGAACACGTCGACGATGTCGACCGGCTCGCCGATGTCGCGCAGCGAGGTGTAGGCGGGCAGCCCCTCCCAGGTCGCGATGTTGGGGTTCACCGGGAAGACCCGCAGGCCGCTGTTCACCAGATACGTCGCCACGATGTGACTCGGCCGCGTCGGCGTCGGACTCAGACCGACCACCGCCACAGTCCGCGACTCGTGCATGAGTCGCTCGATGACCGTGAGGTCCTGCCATATCGGATCGATCTCCGCGCGGTGCACCTGCCCAGTGTGCCCGCTCACGGCCCAGTGCGGCGTACTCTGCATGGCCGTGAGTCTTCGCAGGCGAGTGGCCGACGTCGTGTACGGCCTCTACGAGAAGCGGCTACTGCAACAGGCGGGCGGCCGGATCCCGCGCCACGTCGGGGTGATGCTCGACGGCAACCGGCGCTGGGCCCGCGAGGCCGGGTTCACCGACGTCAACGACGGCCACCGGGTCGGCGCGCAGCGCATCGCCGACCTGCTGGGCTGGTGCAACGAGGCGGGCGTCGAGGTGGTCACCCTGTGGCTGCTGTCGACCGACAACCTCAACCGGCCCGAGTCCGAGCTGGCGCCGCTGCTGGAGATCATCGGCGACGTGGTCGACGAGCTGGCCGAGCCGGACCGGCCGTGGCGGCTGCGCATCATCGGCGCCCTCGACATCCTGCCGACCGAGACCGCCAACCGGCTCGCCGCCGCCGCCCGGCGCTCCGAGGGGAGCACGGGCATGGAGGTGAACATCGCCGTCGGCTATGGCGGCCGCCGCGAGATCGCCGACGCGGTGCGCAAGCTGCTGCAGCAGCACGCCGAGGCCGGGGGGACCATCGAGGAGCTCGCGGAAGTGCTCGATGTCGACCACATCGCCGAGCACCTCTACACCTCGGGGCAGCCCGATCCGGACCTGGTCATCAGAACATCTGGTGAACAACGGCTCTCGGGCTTCCTGCTGTGGCAGTCGGCCCATTCCGAGTTTCATTTCTGCGAGGCGTACTGGCCCGACTTCAGGCGCACCGATTTTCTGCGCGCACTGCGCGCCTACGGTATTCGGCACCGCCGGTTCGGATCTTAGGAAAGGCGAACGGGTGCCCCGCGACTACGCGGGGCACCCGAATTCCACCGTTTGTCAGCAGGCGTCGCAGAACGAGTGCGCGACCATCGACGGGGTCAGCGCGATACCGGTGTAGGCGCCCGCGATCAGCGCGGCGGCACCCCAGCCGACGGCGCCGCCGCCGTCGGTGAACAGCTCGACGGCGTCGCCGTAGCTGGGGTGATCCGGAAAGTCCTGCGTATCGGCCGAGGCGAGTGGAGCGGCCGCGAGGGAGAGGCCGACCAGTGCGGCGGTGATGAATCCAGTCTTCTTCAGCACGGTTTTTCTACCTTTCTCGCTGGTGTGGCGGCTCGCTATGAAAATTGCGGGCCGCGTCACTTCGCGTTCAACGTACTCGCGCCGAATTGAATTGGCAGTGCCGATACCCCATTGGGTTACCCAGTAAAGGCAGGATTCACTCGATGCGGCAGGTATCCGAATTCGCTGTGTCGGTGTGAGCGGCATCTACCGGGGAGTAACCCACCGATCGAGCCGGGTTCGGCGGACCCGCTGGTCACAGCGCGTTGTGTTTGGACGGTCACCGTGTGTCGAGCGGTCACATGACGTGTTCGTGTCGGCTCGATGACGAAATCGAGAATCACCTGTGTGGCTGTGTGCAAAGTGTCGGTCCGCGCAGGTAACTTCCGATGTGTCGGGTCGTGCCCATGGCGATCCGGCCCGGGAGGCCCTGGTCGTGAACATGACGATCGCGAGGGGGCCGGCACCCGGCCCTTGTGGACGGACTGGGTGATCGTCGGAGAACCCCGACGATCATGCCAGACCGCCAGCCAGGGTCAGTGCCCGGCCCACCGAGGAGCGGACGCGGTGCCGTGTCCGTGAGGGAGTTGCCGTGACTGCTTCGCGTTCGTCCAGGCGCACTGCCAGCCTTTCCTCAGGCTCTTCTCGCACGTCTTCCCAGGAGGCCGACCCAGCCCGCCGCACCTATGTCCTCGACACCTCGGTCCTGCTCTCCGACCCCTGGGCGCTGACCAGGTTCGCCGAGCACTCGGTTGTCATCCCGCTGGTCGTGATCAGCGAGTTGGAGGGCAAGCGGCACCATCCGGAACTGGGCTGGTTCGCCAGGGAGACCTTGCGACTGCTCGACGACCTCAGGCTGCGCCACGGCAGGCTCGACAAGCCCATCCCGGTGGGTGACGCGGGCGGCTCACTCCACGTAGAGCTCAACCACTCCGACCCCTCGGTGCTCCCCGCGGGATTCCGCACCGACTCCAACGACGCGCGCATCCTCGCGTGCGCGCTCAACCTGGCCGCCGAGGAAGCGGCGGTCACCCTGGTCACCAAGGACATCCCGCTGCGGGTCAAGGCGGGCGCGGTCGGCCTCGACGCGGATGAATATCGGGCAGGCGAGGTCACCCCGTCTGGCTGGACCGGCATCGCCGACGTCGAAGTCGGCCAGGAGATCGTCGACGCGCTGTTCTCGGCCGACGACAACACCGTCGACCTGGTCGAATGCGGTCTGTCGGATACCGAGCATCCGGTCAACACCGGCCTGCGGCTGCTGGCGGGCACCAGCAGCGCCCTGGGCCGGGTCACCGCCGACAAGCGGGTCCGGCTCGTGCGCGGCGACCGCGAGGCCTTCGGCCTGCACGGCCGCTCCGCCGAGCAGCGCATCGCCTTGGACCTGCTCCTCGACCCCGACATCGGGATCGTGTCGCTGGGCGGCCGCGCGGGCACCGGCAAGTCCGCGCTGGCCCTGTGCGCGGGCCTCGAAGCGGTCATGGAACGCGGCCTGCACAAGCGGGTCGTGGTCTTCCGCCCGATGTACGCCGTGGGCGGCCAGGACCTGGGCTACCTGCCCGGCTCCGAGAGCGAGAAGATGCAGCCGTGGGCCCAGGCGGTCTTCGACACGCTGGAGGCCCTGGTCAGCAGGCAGGTGATCGAGGAAGTGCTCGACCGCGGGATGCTGGAGGTCCTGCCGCTGACCCACATCCGCGGCCGCTCCCTCCACGACTCCTTCGTCATCGTGGACGAAGCCCAGTCCCTCGAACGCAACGTCCTGCTGACGGTCCTCTCCCGCCTGGGCGCGGGCTCCCGAGTCGTGCTGACCCACGACGTGGCTCAGCGGGACAACTTGAGGGTCGGCCGGTATGACGGGGTCGCGGCGGTGATCGAGAAGTTGAAGGGCCACCCGCTGTTCGCGCACGTGACGCTGACGCGGTCGGAACGGTCGCCGATCGCGGCTTTGGTGACGGAGATGTTGGAGGACCACACCCCGTAAGCCCTGACGCCTGCTCTGATCCGGTACACCGGATCAGAGCAGGCCTCAGCTCCAGATCGCACTGAGCAGACCATCGCTGAACCTCTCCGGCGGATCCGGTAGCGGGCGGGCCTTGCCGCGGTGGTGACGCGAAGCGGTCCACGCGGCGACCGCAGCGTCCAGGACATCGTCGACCGCCGCTCGGCGGCCTGCTTCACCAAGGTCTCCGTCGAGGACGATCCCGTGATCGGCGAGAAGCCGCCGCCGGCGCTCGGCGCCCGCCCAGGTCTTCTTGCTCGCGGTGAGAGGTTCGCCCGCCAGTACCGCGAAACTGACCTCAGGGTGAACCTCGATGATCTGGCGGCCACCTTGTTGGACCCACTCGTCCACTTCTCGCAGCTTCGTTCTGAGCCCGAACGCCTGGACGGAGATGCCCGTGCCGGTCAACTCCCGGTTTCGGGCGCTGGCCGCGGCGTGATTGGTGCGTTCGAGCGCCTCGCGGGTCGGTGTCATGAACACCGAGGACCGCAAGACTCCGATCTCGCGGTACGCGAGCTCGTCTGCCTTGCGGTGCTCCCTGTCGGGGAGCCCGATTGGCATGTCGACCGCGATCACGGCCACGGCGCCGTCGGACTCCACGAGTTCGACCAGCTCGCTGATCTTGGGAGCGAAGTACGCGTTCGTGACCCTGCCGGTCAAGGTCACGCCGACCCAGCCCGCCTTGCACGCGTCCACGCCCAGAACCCGTTCATTCGGCATCCTGGCAGTGTCCGCCGTTCGGCGGTGTCTACCAACCGCCAGGTAGGGGGCGGCCCTCGGCGAAGCCCGCCGCGGATTGGACGCCGATGACGGCCCGGTCGTAGAACTCCTCCAACGTCAAAGCCCCCGCATAAGTGCAAGCCGACCGCACGCCCGAGCAGATCGAGTCCAGCAGGTCCTCCACACTCGGCGCCGCGGGGTCCAGGCGCATTCGGGAGGTCGAGATGCCTTCCTCGAACAGGGCCTTGCGGGCGCGGTCGAACCCGCTGTCCGACCGGGTCCGCGCCGACACCGCCCGCTTCGAGGCCATGCCGAACGACTCCTTGTACAGCCGTCCCTGTTCGTCGCGCTGCAGATCTCCTGGCGATTCGTATGTGCCCGCGAACCACGAGCCGACCATCACGCTCGCCGCGCCCGCCGCCAGTGCCAAAGCCACGTCCCGGGGGTGGCGCACGCCGCCGTCCGCCCACACGTGTTTGCCCAGTTCGCGGGCGGCCGACGCGCACTCGGCGACCGCGGAGAACTGGGGGCGGCCGACGCCGGTCATCATTCGGGTGGTGCACATGGCGCCGGGGCCGACGCCGACTTTCACGACGTCGGCGCCCGCGGCGATCAGGTCGCGCACGCCTTCCGGGGTGACCACGTTGCCCGCGACGATCGGCACGAGAGGTCCGACCGACCGCACGGCCTTCAGCGCCGCGAGCATCTTCTCCTGGTGTCCGTGCGCGGTGTCCACCACCAGGGTGTCCACACCGGACTCCAGCAGGGCCGCCGCCTTGGCCGCGACATCCCCGTTGACGCCTACCGCCGCCGCCACCCGCAGGTTGCCGGAGGCGTCGACCGCGGGTGTGTAGAGCTCTGCCCGCAGGGCGCCCAGTTCGGTCAGTACGCCCGCGAGGACCCCATTGTCGTCGACCGCGAGCGCGACTCGGGCGGCGCGGCCGTGCAGGTGGTCGAACACCTCGCGCGGTGCGCTGGCCAGCGGCAGGGTGACCACGTCGGGGTCGGCGACCTCGATCACCCTGGTGAACCGGTCGACGCCAAGGCACGCGGCCTCGTCCACCACGCCCAGGGGCCTGCCGTCGCCGTCGACCACGACGACGGCGCCGTGGGCGCGTTTGGGCAGGAGGTTGAGGGCGTCGGCGACCGAGTCGCCCGCGGTCAGCACGAGCGGGGTGTCCCACACGGTGTGGCGCGACTTGACCCACGCGACGATGTCGCCGACGACGCGCGCGTCGACGTCCTGGGGGAGCACCACCAGCCCACCCCGGCGGGCCACGGTCTCGGCCATCCGACGTCCTGCGACGGCGGTCATGTTGGCCACCACGATCGGGATGGTGGCGCCCGTCCCGTCCGATGTGGACAGGTCGACCGACACCCGGCTCTCGACCGCCGACCGGCCGGGCACGAGGAACACGTCGTCATAGGTCAGGTCATGGTCGGGCTGGCGGTGGTAAAAGCGCACGTGATCGACACTAGCGCCAATCGAGCCCGATACCCGCGATTCCAGGCGTCACCGCTGGGAAATACGCGTTGACCATGTACCCGCGGTCGCAGAACAGCTCGTCGGCCATCGTCGGCGGCAGTGAGTCGTTGGTGCGCACCATCTGCACGATCCGCGCGGGCAGATTGTCCTGCGGCAGCTCCAACTGGAGCAGGAACGGCCCGGACGGCTCGCGGTACAACCGGAAGTAGCCGGGGCACTCGATGCCCGAGTCGTCGGTGACCGAGTAGGTGAGCACGAAGGTCTCGCCATCGCTGAGCCTGCGGTCGAACATCAGCTCGAACATGACCCAGCCCTCCTTGCGCCGGACCCGGCCGAGCCTGCACCCCTCGGTGGCGGTGACCACGACGGCGTCGATGTCGATGCCGCTCTCGCCGTGGTAGACCGCCACATACCGGTCGATGCCCTCACGGTGGGCGAAGCCGACGATCCGGGTCTGGATCCGGCCCTGCGAGCGGTCGTGGGCGATGGTGACGCGCTCGTGGACGAACAGCAGCTCGATGTCGGCGTTGGCCCGGTCGTCGTCGATACCGACCTCGGTGAACAGCTCGCGGGTCACCGGGCCCTCGACCACCAGCTCCGAGAACGACGCCGAGTGCCGCCTTCCCCGGCCGCCGCGCTGCCGCGGCCCGACGAGCACGACCAGCGAATCCGGGGGCAGCCCTAGCACGGTCTCCAGCCCGCGCACGGCGGTGAGCGCGTGCTGTGCGTCCGGATGGCGCAGTCCGCGCTGCCAGTAACTCAACGTCGACTCGGCGACGTGGATGTCGATGCGGGACAGGTGTGAACGCAGTCGGGCCAGCGACAGTCCCCGGTGTTCGATCGCGCGCCGAAGTGCCAGGTGGAAAGGCCCGCGACGCAGCGCGTCGGCCAGTTCTTCCGGGGTCACCAAGCCTCACTCTCGGGGACGCGGACCGGTTTCGTGAACTGCTGTGAATGTTCACACTAATGGTGGTCGACGGGTGGGTGAAGGTGCGCGGGCGCATCGGAACGCTCCGTTTACCTGAATCGCCCTCTTGTTTCCCTTGGCCATCCGGCCGCACCTTGGGCGCACTTCCTTATCGGCGCTCTCAGGAGGCCTGATGACCAGACCTGCTACCCGCTCGGCGCTCGCGGCCACTTTCGTGGCCCTGCTCGCCTGGCTGGTTGGTCAGACGCCGGCGGTGGCCGCCACCGCCTCGTTCTCCTTCACCATGCAAGCGCAGCAGAAGTCCAACTGGTGCTGGGCCGCCTCGGGCGTGTCCATCGCCGGCCACCACGGCTACTCGGTCAGCCAGAACACGTTCTGCGCGTTGGCCAAGAACCTGAACACCAACTACGCCTGCCCCAACGACCAAGCCGACCTGGCACAGGTGCGCAACGGCTTCTCCAAGCTCGGGTTCCGCAGCCCCGGCACCTACATCTACAACTACCTGACCTACTCGGCGGTCCAGTCCCAGCTCAACGCCGAACAGCCGATCGAGACCCGGATCGGCTGGAAGTCCGGCGGTGGCCACATGCATGTGCTCTACGGCTACGACACCGCCCAGGGCTGGGTGTACTGGGGTGACCCGTGGCCGGACAGCTACCGCTACAACTGGGCCACCTACAACTACTACGTCAACAACTCCAGCTTCGCGTGGACGCACACGCTGACCGGGATCTGGTGGTGAGGGCCATGTTCAGAGGTGTGTTCATCGCGACGCTGACCGCGCTGGCGGTCGCGGGGTTCGGCGGGAACGCGAGCGCCGACCCGGCTCCGGTCGACGGGGTGGCCACGGCCGCCGACACCGCGGCGGCCCAGCGCGCGGCCGGGGCGCCCGCGGTGTCGGCCACGGTCGGGAAGTTCCTCGCCCGCGGCCAGGGTGTGTCCTCGGCCAAGGCCTCGGTGGGCGGGGCGCCGGTCGCGGTGTACGAGCTGTCGGCCGAGTTCGTCGCGGGCCGCTCGGGCAAGGTGGGCAGGCTGAGCTACCTGGCCGTGCCCGCGACGGGCGCCGACGGCGGCACCGCGTCGGTGTGGACGGTGCGCGACGGCGGCGGCGCGTGGGTGGTCGCCAACATCGCCTCCGGTGACATCGAGTTCCAGCACGCCCGCAAGCTGCCCCAGGGTGGTGTCCTGCTCCGCGAGCCGCAGAACAACACCTGGTACGCCGTGGTGGGCAACAGCGTGCACCCGCTGGCGGGCGGCAAGGCGATGACCGTGGCGGACTACCAGCGCCAGGTCAGCGCCCGCTATGGCGACAAGCTGCCCGGCTCCGCCTACGACAAGGCGGGCACGGCGGGCGGGTATGGCTACGCGCTCCCGAGCGCCCAGGTGGCCCCGGATCGGGGCACCCAAGGATCCACGGCTCCCTGGATCGTGCTCGGGACACTGGTGGTCGGCATCGGACTCGTCGCGTTCACCGCGGCGGCCCGCCGGAGCTGACCGCGGTGGTGGTCCGGAACCTCTGCCGGACCACCACCATCGAACCCGGAGGCTCAGCCCTGTGCCGCCGGATGCACGCCGCGGACGTCGACGATCGTGTCGGCGTCCGCGGCGTGCGTGTCCGGGCGGAAGCGCACCACGCCTGCGAAGCGCAAGACCTGTCGTAGCGCGGGTGGACCCGGGCCTGCCGCGTCGGGACGCGGCTGCTCCATCCGGCTGGTCCGGTGGATCTCGCCGGGCGCTCACACTCAGCGGGGGCGCACGATTACTGGGTGGCTTGGCGGCCTGAGCCAATCCGGTGACGATTGTGGATTCGGCGGGGCCTGACCTGGCCACCCTGCCGGTCGAGGTGGGCCGGTCGGACGCGCGCCGTGGCGCTGGGGCACGGCCGAGAGGATCAGGTGGTCATGGGCGAGGGTGTGGGTTTCGACAGTGATTCGGCGCGGGTAGCCGCGGTGCGTGCGCGCCACGAGGCGGATCTGATGGGCCGGGCGAACGTGGTCGCCGTGTCCGAGGGATCGCGTGTCCGCGGCGGCGTGGACACAGGGCAGGTGTGCCTGGTGGTCTACGTCGCCCGGAAGGTGCCGCGCACGGAGTTGGCCGCGTCGGATGTGCTGCCCGCCGAGCTCGACGGGGTCCCGGTGGACGTGCGGGAGTCCGGCCCGATCCACGCCCTGTAGACCCGGGTTCAACCGAACACTCTTCTCCGTCTCGGAACGCGCGCAGATGCCGCTGAATGACGATCGAGGGAGCCGAACATGAGCGAGCTGACGGGTTGGAGCAAGGCCGAGCGGGAGTCCGGCGAGCAGACCGCGGCGGCCTGGCGAGACTTCGCGGGCGGCGAGGGCCTGCCAGAGGGTGCCGCGGCCCTGGAGGCGATGGGCCACGTGATCGAGGCCCAGGAGCGGCACGAGACCGAGCTGATGCGCTACGCCAACGTGGTCGGAGTCGCGGCCAGCGTCAAGGTCACCGGCGGCACCCCCACGCTGACGCCGTCGCTGACGGTGCTGGTGGACAGCAAGAAACCGGTCAAGTCGGTGCCCGCCGCGTCCCGGGTGCCCGCGGAACTCGACGGGGCGGTCACCGATGTGGTCGAGACCGGCCCGATCGTGGCGTTGGTGTTCAACTCCCGGGTCCGCCCGGCGCTGCCCGGCTTCAGTATCGGCCACCCCAACATCACCGCGGGCACCTTTGGCGCGCTGGTCCGCGACCTGCGCCACCGGCACGGTCACCACGGGCACGGCTGCGGTTGCGGTTGCTGTCCGCCCGAGGGCGGCGACGGTGGCGGGGCCTATCTGATCTTGTCCAACAACCACGTCCTGGCTGCCACCAACGCGGGCAAGGCCGGGGACCTGATCCTTCAGCCAGGCCCGGTCGATGGCGGCCTGTTCCCGTCCGACGCCGTCGCCACCCTGGACCGGTTCGAGCCGATCGTGTTCGGTGCCGCCGGCTACAACCTCGTCGACGCCGCGGTCGCCCGGCCATCGCACAGCCGCAACGTCACCGCGGCGATCATCGGCCAGGTCATCCCGCGCGGCATCGGGCAGGCCGCGATCGGACAGGGGGTGATCAAGGCCGGGCGCACCACCCAGGTCACCGCTGGCACCGTCACCGCCATCAACGCCACCGTCGCGGTCAACTACGGCCCTCCCGGGCAAGCGGTGTTCCGCCACCAGATCCTCACCACCGCCATGTCCGCGGGCGGCGACTCCGGCAGCCTGCTGATGAGCCGCGAACTCGAGGCCGTCGGCTTGCTGTACGCCGGATCCGCGCAGATCACCGTGCACAACCACATCTCCGACGTCGAAACCGCGCTCGGCGTCCGCCCCGTAACCGCCCCCACCTTCACCTGAGCGGGGGCATCCCGCACGGCCTCCCAAGGGCCGTGCGGGAACTGGCGGACCGACCCTGATCGGTCAGGGCGGCAGGAGCCATTCCATCGGGGCGAAGGTGATGAGATCGGTGTCGTGCCGCGGACGGTGACGAGGCCGCCATCGCACGTATGGCGGCCAGCCGCCATACGGCCCAGAGGCTCAGCCCAGTGCCGCCGGAAGCAGTCCGCGGACGTCGACGATCGTGTCGGCGTCCGCGGCTTGCTTGTCCGGGCGGTAGCGCACGACGCGGGCGAAGCGCAGCGCGACGCCGCCGGGGTAGCGGGTGCTGGCCTGCACGCCGTCCAGCGCGATCTCCACGACGAGTTCCGGTCGCAAGTAGACAGTCCACTCGTCGGCTTCGCGTTGGTACTTGGGGAACTCCTCGGTCTGCCAGCGCAGCAGCTCGTCGGTCAGGCCCTTGAACGTCTTGCCGACCATGACCGGCGGACCGCCGTCGGGGTCGCGCGCGCCGAGGTGCAGGTTCGACAGCAGGCCGGTGCGGCGGCCGTGGCCCCACTCGGCGCCGATGACGACCAGGTCGAGGGTGTGCACGGGCTTGACCTTCAGCCACGCCTTCCCGCGCCGCCCGGCCTGGTAGGTCGAGTCCAGGCTCTTGACCATCACGCCCTCGTGGCCCGCGGCCAGCGCCGACGCGCCGAACGCCTCGGCCTCGATCGGCGGCGGGTCGACCGCGCCGGGGATGGTGTGGTCGCCGACCGCTCGCCGCAGCGCCACGTTCCGTTTGGACAGTGGCTCGTCGATCAGGTCCTCGCCGTCGAGGTGCAGGCAGTCGAAGAAGTACGGGCTCAGCAGCAGCGCGCGGACCTGCTCCTCGGTGGTGCTGCCGAAGCGGCTCTGCGTCTGCTGGAACGGGCGCGGGCGACCCTCGTCGGTCAGCGCCAGGGTCTCGCCGTCCAGCACGACCGAGCGGCACGGCAGCTTGCGCACCAGGTCGACCAGTTCGGGGACGCTGTCGGTGATCTCGCGCAGCGTGCGCGTGTAGATGTGGACCTCGTCGGCCACCTTGTGCACCTGGATGCGCGCACCGTCCAGTTTGTACTCGATGACGCACGGGCTCAGGTCGGCCACCGCCTCGGCGACCGACGAACCGGGGGAGGCCAGCATCGGCCGCACCGGCCTGCCCAGTTCGAGCCGCACGGCGTTGAGCGCCTCGACACCGCCCGCCAGCGCCGTCGCGGCGGTCTCGGGGAGCCTGCCGGAGAGCATGAACGCCCGGCGCACCGCGTCGGCGGGCACGGCGGCGGCCTTGGCGACCGCGTCGAGCATCACCCCCTCCAGCGCGCCCTGGCGCAGTTCCCCGGTGACGAGCGCGCGCAGGAACCGCTGTTCGTCGGCGGTGGCGGCGCCGAACAGCGAGGTCACCGCCGCGGCCCGGGTGGCGGCCGATCCGGTGCCGCGGGCCGCGCCGATCTCGGTGAAGGCCGCGTCCACCTCGGTCACGGTCAGCCGGGGTTCCGGCGCGGGATCGGGCAGGTCGGCCAGGGACCGCCAGCCCGCGCCGATGCGGCCCTGCCGGATGGCGCCCGCCAGGAACGCCACGACGGCTCGGACCTCATCGGCGCCGTCCGCCTCACCCAACGCCCCGGCGATGGCCGCCACTTTGGCGAGCCGGGACCGAGTCGCGCCGACCGCGGTCGACACCGACACCACATCCGTGAGTCGCACCATGAGGTCATCTTGCCCCGATCGGGCGATTCGGACATCCCGCAACCTCGGCGGGGGATAGCCGTCTTTGGCGTTGGGAGCACGACGAGACCACTTAAGGGGTTTCCATGGGAGTCATCACGCGGGTCGCGGTCGGGGTGTGCGCGGTCGCCGCGGTCACGGCGGGCTGTGCGGCGCCGACGCCCGCCGCGGCGCCGGAGTCCTCACCTGTGGTAGCCATTCCGGCGACGACGCCGGTGCCGCGTCCGTCCGAAGTGGAGACCATGGGGGGCCCGTCGAAGGCGCCTACCGCCGCGCCCAAGCCGACATCGGCGACCAAGCCGACGAAGGTGACCAAGCCGGTCCCGGGCGGCAACGACGTGATCGGGCCGTTCGGCTGGCAGACGCTGAAACTGGGCATGTCCGCCGACGCGGCCGACGCGCTCGGCATGCTCGACCGCACCTCGGAGGGCGGCGGGGAGCTGTGCGCGCCATGGCCCGCGCTGCCGATCACCGCGCTCGACCGGGCCGTGGTGAGCGAGGAGCACGGCGTGTTCGCCATCCACCCCAAGGCGGAGGCCTGGATCCACACGCCCGAGGGCATGCACGTCGGCTGGACCGCGGCGCAGGTGCACGCCACCTATCCCGACTTCGACCCGGCGCGCTTCGACTACGCGCACGGCCCCACGGTGCGGGTGCCGGGCAACCCGAAAGCGTTGTACCGCATGCAGTTCAACGCATCCGCCGTGCTGGTCAAGATCATCCTTGAGTCCAGTGTGGACGTTTGTAGCGTGTGACGGCGGCGATCTCGCCGACGGCGGCGCGCAACCGGTCGGGGGTCGTCGCAGCGTACCCGACGACGAGACCGGGGAACGGGGCCGCTCGGTCGAGCAGGTAGTGGGACAGGGGCGGGGCGTTGATCCCGATGGCCGCGAGCTGCTCGCTCAGCGCGCGGTCATCGGTGCCGTCCGGCAGCCGCAGGACCAGGTGCAGACCCGCCGCGACGCCGTGGGCCCGCCAGTCGGGGAGGGCTTGGGCGACGGCGTCGAGCAGGGCGTCGCGGCGCCCGCGGTAGAGCTGGCGGGTGCGGCGCAGGTGGCGGTCGTAGCGGCCGGTGCCGAGCAGCTGGGCGAAGGTGGCCTGGGTGAGCGGCGAACAGCCGAGGTCGGACAGCCGCTTGCGGGTCACCAGCCGCCGACTCAGCTCGGGTGGCGCGACGAGCCAGCCGAGCCGGACCGCGGGCGCGAGGACCTTGCTGACACTGCCGACATAGACCACCCGCTCGGCGTCGAGCGCCTGGGTGGCGGACACGGCGGGCCGGTCGTAGCGGTGTTCGGCGTCGTAGTCGTCCTCGATGACGAGCCCGTCGGTATCGCGGGCCCAGGCCAGCAGCTCACGCCTGCGCCGCGCGCTCAGCACGACACCCAGCGGGAACTGGTGCGCGGCGGTTACCAGGACGGCCCGGCAGCCGCTCCGCGCGAGCAGATCGACCCGTAGCCCCTCGTCGTCGACCGGCACGCCGATCGGGCGTAGCCCATGGGCAGTGAACACCTCGGCGGACCCGGGATGGGTCGGGTCCTCGACGGCGATCTCGCGGTGCCCGTCCTGGCGAAGCACCTGGGCGAGCAGGGCCAGCGACTCCGCGACGCCGTGGGTGATCAGGACGTCGCCCGCGTCGACCGCGCGGACCCGGCCCAGGTACCCGACCAGCTCGGCGCGCAGGCTGGGCAGCCCGGCGGGATCGGGATAGCCCAGTTCGTCGTCGCTGAGCGCGGCCAGCCCCGCCCGCGCCGCGGCCTGCCACGACCCGCGCGGGAAGGCGCCCAAGGCGGGCAGGCCGGGCCGAAGGTCGTAGCGCCATGACTCGACGGGCGCGGGGTCCGGCCTACGCGGGTCGGGCGGGACGAGAGTGCAGGCCACGGCGGTTCCGGACCCGTGCTTGGTCACCAGGAACCCCTCGGCGACGAGCTGCGCGTAGGCGGCGGTGACGGTGCCGCGCGCCACGCCGAGCTGGCCCGCCAGGTCGCGGGTCGACGGCAGGCGGGTGCCGAGCGGGAGGCGGCCGTCGCGGATGGCCGCCCGCAGGGCCGCCTCCAGTGTCCGGCCGCGATGTCCTTTGGGGGTCTCGGGGACGTTCGGCAGCAGGAGTTCCCGAAAAGTGGACCATTGAACTGTCACAGGATCGAGCCTATGTCCGGACCACTTGGGCTGGGCGTCCAACCGTGAGCCTGGTCCAGTTGGTCAAGTGGACCAATATTCCTGGGCTCGGGTGGTTCTTCTGACTAGGCCACTGGTCCGCGACTCTCACCATATGACGATCACCGCCGCCCCAGCCCGTCTCGGAATCGGGTCCGGGGCCCTGGCGTGCGCCTTCGTCGGGGCGAGTGTTCCGGTGTCGGGCCTGCTGGTGGACTACCCGCTGTTCGCGGGCCAGGCCGTCCGCTATGCCCTCGGCGGCCTGCTCCTGGTCGCCTGGGCGGCCGCCCTGCGGGTGCGGATCCGGCCGCCCGCCTGGCGGGACATGCCCGCGCTGCTGGCGGTCGTCGCCATCGGGATGCTCGGCTTCAACGCCTGCCTGCTGGCCGCCCAGCGGTCGGCCGACCCTGGGCTGGTCGCCGCGGTCCTCGGCGGGAGTCCGCTGGTCATCGCCATGATCGCGCCGATGCTCACCAGGTCGAGGCCCGCCGTGCGCGCGCTCGCGGGCGCGGGCCTTGCCGTCGTCGGGGTGGTGATCCTGTCCGGCGGCGGCTCCTGGCACGGCCCCGGCTTGTTCCTGGCCATCCTCACGATGCTGGGCGAGGCCTCATTCACCCTCTTCGCGGTCGGCCCGGTCCAGCGGCTCGGCGGCTTCTCCGTCGCGCTCTGGTGCCACGCGATCGCGGTGGTGTGCGGAGCGGCGCTCGCGGTCTCGCTCGACGGTGTCCTGCGGGCGCCGACCGCCACCGAGTCCGCCGCCATCGGCGCGGTAGCCGTGTTGACCGTGGTCGCCTTCTGTCTCTGGTACCGGTGTGTGGAGTTGCTCGGCGCGGGCCGGGCGGCGGTGCTGATCGGCGCGATGCCGGTCTCGGGGTTGGCGGTGTCGGTGGCTCTGGGCGCCCAGCCGCTGACCGCCGCGGCCGTGCTCGGGGCGGTCGTCGTCGCGATGGGCTGCGTGTTCGGCCTGAAGGCCTAGCGTCCGCCGCGGGCCATCCGAAGCACGTCGAGCGCCTCGTCCAGTTGGGCCTCGGTGAGCTTGCCCGCCTCGACGTGGCCGCGTTCGATGACGACCTCGCGGATCGTGCGCCGCTCGGCCAGCGACTGCTTGGCGATGGACGCGGCCTCCTCGTAGCCGAGGTAGGAGTTCAGCGGCGTCACGATCGACGGCGACGACTCGGCCTGCTCGCGCAGCCGCTCGACGTTCGGCTCGACGCCCGCGATCACCTTCTCGGCCAGCAGCCGGGCCACCGCGCCGATCAGCCGCGCCGACTCGAGCACGTTGCGGGCGATCACCGGCAGCATCACGTTGAGCTGGAAGTTGCCCTGGGTGCCCGCGAACGCCACCGCGGCGTCGTTGCCGATCACCTGGGCCACGACCATCATCGTCGCCTCCGGGATCACCGGGTTGACCTTGCCAGGCATGATCGACGAACCTGGCTGCAGATCCGGCAGCGCCAGCTCGGCCAGGCCGGTGCGCGGGCCCGACCCCAGCCACCGCAGGTCGTTGGCGATCTTGAACAGCGACACCGCGACCGTGCGCAGCTGACCGGAGGCCTCGACCACGGAATCCTGGGTCGCCTGGGCCTCGAAGTGGTCGCGGGCCTCGGTCAGCGGCAGGCCGGTGATCCCCGCGAGTTCGGCGGCCACCGCGGCGCCGAAGCCCTCGGGCGCGTTGAGGCCGCTGCCGACCGCCGTGCCGCCGATGGGCAGCTCACCGAGCCGGGGCAGGACCGATTCGAGCCGCTCGACGCCGTAGCGCACCTGTGCGGCCCACGCGCCCGCCTCTTGGCCCAGGGTCACCGGGACGGCGTCCATCAGGTGCGTCCGGCCGGACTTGACCACGTCCGCCCACCCCGCCGCCCGGTCCTCGATGGCCTTGGCCAGCAGCGACAACGCCGGGATGACGTCCTCGACCAGCGCCTCGGTGGCGGCGACGTGGATCGTGGTGGGGAAGGTGTCGTTGGACGACTGGGACGCGTTCACGTGATCGTTCGGGTGAACCTCGCGGCCCAGCGCGCGGGTCGCCAGGGTCGCGATGACCTCGTTGGCGTTCATGTTCGACGACGTGCCCGACCCGGTCTGGAACACGTCGATCGGGAACTGCGCGTCGTGCGCGCCGTCGGCCACCTCGGTCGCCGCCGCGGCGATGGCCTCGGCGACGTCGGCGTCGAGCACGTCCAGCTTGGCGTTCACCCTGGCAGCGGCCGCCTTGAGCAGCCCGAGCGCGCGGATCTGGGCGCGTTCGAGACCGCGCCCAGAAATCGGGAAGTTCTCGACGGCGCGCTGGGTCTGCGCCCGCCACAGCGCGTCGGCGGGGACGCGGACCTCACCCATGGTGTCGTGCTCGATGCGGTAGTCGGCCATACCGTCCAGTCTCACCCCGTTTTGGAAGCTGGGCATGGTCACCTTCGGCACATAGGGTGTTGGTCATGACGGCTCCGATCGATGTCGACCTCCTCATCGTCGGCGCGGGCCCCACCGGCCTGTTCGCCGCGTACTACGCCGGGTTCCGCGAACTGAGCACCGTCGTGGTCGACTCCCTGCCCGAGCCGGGCGGCCAGGTGACCGCGATGTACCCGGAGAAGATGATCTTCGATGTGGCGGGATTCCCCGCCGTGCGCGGCCGGGACCTGATCAACGCACTGGTCGACCAGGCCGACCAGTGGAAGCCCACCTACCTGCTCGGCAGGCGGGCGCACGAGCTGTCCGAAGTGGACGGAAAGTTCGAGATCGGCCTCGACGGCGGCACCGTCGTGCGCGCGGGCGCCATCCTGATCACCGCGGGCATCGGCGAGTTCACCCCCCGCCCGCTGCCCGCGGGCGACGGCTGGCTCGACCGCGGCATGGTCCACTTCGTGCCGTCCTTCGAGGTGCACCGCGGCCAGGACGTCGTGATCGTCGGCGGCGGCGACTCGGCCTTCGACTGGGCCCTGGCCCTGCACCCCATCGCGCGCAGCGTCACCCTCGTCCACCGCCGCGCCAAGTTCCGCGCCATGCCCGCCACGGTCCGCCAGGTGGAGAACCTCGGCGTGCGGATCATCACCGACGCCGAGGTCACCGCCCTGCGCGGCGACGAGTCCGGGCTGCGCGAGGTGGATGTGAAGGTGGCGGGGGAGACCGAGGCGCTGCCCGCCCAGACCGTCGTCGCCGCGCTCGGCTTCACCGCCGACCTCGGCCCGATCGAGGCCTGGGGCCTGGAGATCGCCCACCGCTCCATCGCCGTGGACTCCACCATGCGAACGGCGCGCGACCGCGTCTACGCGGCGGGCGACGTCGCCGCGTACGCAGGCAAGGTCAAGCTGATCGCCACCGGTTTCGGGGAGGCTGCGACCGCGGTCAACAACATCGCGGTGGCGCTGAACCCCGAGGCCCACCTGTTCCCCGGCCACTCCAGCAACGCGGAGTAGCGCCTACGGACGCGTGACCGGGGTGGCGGCCAGCACGGCGGTCGCCATCGTGCGGAAGTCGTCCTCCGAGCCGCTGCCCGTGATCACCAGCGTCGCCCCGTCGACCTCGGTCGCCCACGCCTTCTCGTCGCGGCGGCCAGGGAAGACCTGCCAGGAGCGGCCACCCGCCTCGACCGAGCCCGTCGGCTTCGAGTCCTTCTGCCCGGTCTCCACGGACACGACGTCCGCCGCGGGCGCCCCCGACTGGCTCAGTTGCACGAACCGGCCTGGGGTGAGCCAGCCGACCCGGACCACCACCGAGGCCGGGGCCACCGGGCCGGAGCTCGACGAGTTGGCCCGCCACGGCGCGGGCAGTGACGGCACTCGGATCGGGAAGTCGACCGACGAGGCGTAGCGGGTCAGGTCGGCGCGCGCGTCGACGGTGGGCGCGATGGCCGAGTCCGTCTCCGGGGTGCCCGGGCTGAACGAACAGCCGCGGTTGAAGAACAGCAGCGCGCCGATGATCAGCAGCAGGGCGGTCAGGGACATGACCATGTCACGGAGGCCGTGCTGGGACCGGTCGCGCTTCTCTGCCACCCGGCCATCGTCGCAGGCCCGGGCCGTGACGAGGGGCACGGGGCCGCGGATGCCGCTTCCGGGCGCCTGATCTGGGAAGATGCGCAGTGGTCTGGAAACCCGATCCGGGAGGCAGAATGAACACCTCGACCACCAGCCCCGCCACGCGCCGCCGGGAGGCACCCGATCGGAACCTGGCGCTGGAGCTGGTCCGGGTCACCGAGGCCGCGGCGATGGCTGCGGGCCGCTGGGTCGGCCGCGGCGACAAGATCGGCGGCGACCAGGCCGCGGTGGACGCCATGCGCAAGCTCGTGCACACCGTCTCGATGCGCGGCGTCGTCGTGATCGGCGAGGGCGAGAAGGACGAAGCGCCCATGCTCTTCAACGGCGAGGAGGTCGGCAACGGCGACGGGCCCGACTGCGACGTCGCGGTCGACCCGATCGACGGCACCACCCTGATGGCCAAGGGCATGCCCAACGCCATCGCGGTGCTCGCGGTCGCCGAGCGCGGGGCGATGTTCGACCCGTCGGCGGTCTTCTACATGGAGAAGCTCGCCGTGGGCCCGGAGGCCGCCGACGTGGTCGACATCACCGCCCCGGTCGCCGAGAACATCCGCCGGGTCGCCAAGGCCAAGCACTCCGACGTCTCCGACGTCACCGTGTGCATCCTCGACCGCCCACGCCACGAGAACCTGATCCACGAGGTCCGCGAGGCGGGCGCGCGCATCCACTTCATCTCCGACGGCGACGTCGCGGGCGCCATCTCCGCCGCGCGCCCCAACACCGGCGTCGACCTGCTGCTCGGCATCGGCGGCACCCCCGAGGGCATCATCGCCGCGGCCGCGCTCAAGTGCATGGGCGGGGCGATCCAGGGCAAGCTGTGGCCCAAGGACGCCGAGGAGCGGGCCAAGGCCATCGACGCGGGTCACGACCTCGACCGGGTCTACCTGACCGACGACCTGGTGCGCGGCGACAACGTGTTCTTCTGCGCAACCGGCATCACCGACGGCGACCTCCTGCGCGGCGTGCACTACCGCGCGGGCGGCTGCACCACCCAGTCGATCGTCATGCGGTCCAAGTCGGGCACCGTGCGCATGATCGACGGCTTCCACCGGCTGACCAAGCTCCGCGAGTACTCCTCGGTCGATTTCGACCGCGGCGCCGACGCCGACGAGGAACTGCCCCCGCTGCCGTAACCGCCGCCCGGCCCGTCCCGTTGTCCGGGGCGGGCCGATAACGGATTGGTCGTCGAGGGCAACGTTTCGCGGTCGGTGGGCGTCTTGTGGTCGAGGGACCATGAACGTTGAGCCGGTGAGGAGCCGACATGCGGGTCAGCAAGGCGATGTTGGGGGCAATGGTCGTCGGGATGGCTCTGCTGTCCGCGTGCGGGACGACGGAACAGCCGGTCGCGGCGGTCGGTGACACCTCCACGGTGAAGCCGACTACGACTGTGGCTCCGCCGGTGACGACGACTACCACCGTTGAGCCGACGACGACTGTGGCTCCTCCTACGACGACCACGAAGCCGCCGGTTACGACCACGACTAAGCCGAAGCCTAAGCCGACTACTACGACGAAGCCGCCTGCTCAGCCGTCGGAGGGCACGCCGTGCAAGGCGACTGCCGCGGCGTGTATCGACTTGTCGGCGAATCAGTCGTGGTTGCTTAAGGATGGCAAGGTCATCTACGGGCCGGTCCCGATCACGCATGGCAAGCCTGGTTACCGGACGCCGGTGGGTACGTTCCGGGTGGGCTGGAAGGACATCGACCACAAGTCCAGCCAGTTCAACAACGCGCCGATGCCGTATTCGGTGTTCTTCAATGGTGGTATCGCGTTTCACGCGGGCAGCCTGAAGGTTCCGTCCCATGGCTGCATCCACCTGTCGAACGCGGCGGCGCAGAAGTATTACAACTCGTTGGCTGTGGGTGCTGTGGTGCAGGTCGTGGCGTAGATCGCTCACTCGTTCGTGCTTCGTCGGGTGGGGCGCTCCCTCGTTTTTTAGCGTCTTGTCCGGAAACAGCGCTGTCAAGGGCGCCTGCGGCGTCGCTGCGCGAGCAGCGAGCTGCCCCTTGACAGCGCTGTTTCCGGACAAGGGATTGCCAGGACGAGGGTGCAGGGGGAAATGCAGGGACCTTTCGGTCCCTAAAGCAAAACAAAGAAAAGATAAGCAAGGCAAAAGGGGCTAGTCGGGCTCTGCCTCGACTGCGGCTAGGGCGGTTTCGATGCGTTCACGGGCGCCTGCCAGGTGGCGGTCGCAGACCTTGGCCAGGGCCTCGCCGCGTTCCCATAGGGCTAGGGAGTCCTCAAGGGGCAGACCGCCCGCTTCCAGCTTGGCGACGACCTCGGCCAGCTCGTCGCGGGCCTGTTCGTAGCCGGGGTCGGTCAACGGGGGCTCCTCAATCGGTTGTGCACGCGCACCAGGGCGGTGGCCACTGCTTGGTCGTAGCCGACGAACGCTTCGGCGAAGTCCGCGCCGTCGCGGTCGGCGACGGCTTCCTCGATGCGGGCCCTGGCCCGGTCGATGCGGCCACGGTGGCACGCGCCGTCGCCGTTCCACCAGGTGATGCCCGCATAAAGTGACGTTGCCTCGGCCAGTTCGCGGAGGCGGCCGGGCAGCCGGGTGCGGCCCGCGGCGTCGCAGCCTGCCAGCAGGGCCGTCCAGCATTCGGCGGCGGCGATGTCCACCCTGGTTGCCATGGCGTGCACCGGGGTCCTTGGCGCGACGGTGGAGGCGGTCGAGACCGTCAGCGGCAGGAACGACGGCTCCCGATAGGACACCGCGGGCCGTGGAGCGGTCACGGCTACCTCCCTTCGACGACTTCGTCCCCGTCGCCGGTGACGACAGCGTGCAGCGCGCCGTCGGCGACCCGGATTCGCAGACGGGTGCCCTCCGGAGCGTCCTCGATCGAGCGGAGAACCCGGGGAGTCCCGTCGGTGTCGGTGTGCTGAACGACCGCATACCCGCGAGCAAGCGTGGCGGCTGGTCCCAGGGTCGTCAAGCGGGCGCGCGTGGCGTGCAGCGCCGTTTGCTCCGCGGTGAGCCTGCCCAGCAGCGCGCGGCGGGCGCGTTCGGCAAGCGCGTCGATCTGCTCCGCGCGCCTCACCAGCGGAGTCACCGGGTCGGCGAGCACCGGGCGGCTGCGCAGCGAGTCGAGCAGCCTGCGTTCGCGGTCGACCCAGCCGTGCAGGGCGCGGCGGGCGCGATCACGCAGTTGGCGTACCCGCTGCGACTCCTCGGCGACATCGGGGACCACTCGTTTGCCCGCGTCGGTCGGCGTCGAGCACCGCACGTCGGCCACATGGTCGAGCAGTGGGGTGTCCGGTTCGTGGCCGATCGCGCTGACCACCGGCGTGCGGCAGCCCGACACCGCCCGGCACAGCGCCTCGTCGGAGAACGGCAGCAGGTCCTCGACGCTGCCGCCGCCGCGGGCGATCACGATCACCTCGACGGCCGGGTCCTTGTCCAGCACGGACAGCGCGTCGATGATCTGGGGGACTGCCAGCGCGCCCTGCACGGCGACGTTCTCCACCCGGAAATCCACCGCGGGCCAGCGCGCCTTGGCGTTGACGAGCACGTCACGCTCGGCGGCCGACGCGCGGCCGGTGATCAGCCCGACCTTCTTCGGCAGGAACGGCGGCCTGCGCTTGCGGCGCGGGTCGAACAGGCCCTCGGCGGTGAGCAGGCGGCGCAGGCGCTCGATGCGTGCGAGCAGCTCACCGATGCCGACGGCGCGGATCTCGTCGGCGCGCAGGCTGATGGTGCCCCGGTTGAGGAAGTACGTCGGCTTGGCGTGGACGACGACGCGGGTGCCGTCGATCAGCGGCGGTTCGTGCTGGCGCAGCATCCCGGTCGGGCAGGTGACGGTCATCGACACGTCGGCGGCCGGGTCGCGCAGGGTCAGGAACGCGGTTCCGGTGCCGGGCCGCGCGGAGATCTGGGTGAGCTGGCCCTCGACCCAGACGGTGCCGAGCCGGTTGATCCACTCGGCGATCTTGCGGGCGACCGTGCGGACCGGCCACGGCTCTTCTGCGGTCGGACCTGTCACGTCTGGTCGCGCACCGTCGCGATGCGGCGGGTGAGCATGCCGACGAACTCGGGGCGGTTCTCGCCCGCGCGCTCGTGGGCCAGGGCTTCCTCGAGATCGGCGACAGAGAGCTGGCGCAGGCGGGCCCGCAGCTGCGGCAGGGACAACTCGTCATAGTTCGGCACGGCCGACGGCGCGGTGACGGCGACGGTGATCGCCTGCTCCTCCTGCGCCCACGGGTCGTCGGTCGCGGCGGGCTCGTCCTCGGCGGGTTCGCCTTCCGGTTCGTCGTCGGTGACCCGGTCGAAGGCGGGGCGGCTCAGGTCGTAGTCGTCGATGTCCTCATCGAAGGTCGCCCAGTCCGGGTCCTCTTCGACCGGCCGCAGCGCGGCGAGCGCCTCGTCGCCCTTGATCGCGAGCTCGGTGACGTGCTGCTGGACCCGCATCGACACCTGCAGCGCCTGGCTGGCCACCGTCACCGGCAACCCGGCGAGCTTGGTGGGCAGGTCGCGGGCCTGCTCGACCGCGGTGGCCGCGAGACCGGCCGCGAGGCGCAACGGCAGGGGGAGAGACTTCATGGCCTCTAGCCTGCCCGAGTCCAGCCGTTCTGCACAGCGAACACGGCCGGAGACACGGGCCACATCGGTGGGCCCCGTACCCTGGGTGGCATGACTTCCGCGACCAAGCGTGTGTTGCTCGCCAAGCCGCGCGGCTACTGCGCAGGCGTCGACCGGGCGGTCATCACCGTCGAGAAGGCGCTGGAGACCTACGGCCCGCCGGTCTACGTGCGCAAGGAGATCGTCCACAACCGCCACGTCGTGGAGACCCTCCGCGACCGCGGCGCGATCTTCGTCGACGAGGCCGACGAGGTGCCCGAGGGCGCCCTCGTGGTGTTCTCCGCCCACGGCGTCTCGCCCGCGGTCCACGAACAGGCCGCCGAGCGCAACCTGCGCACGATCGACGCGACCTGCCCCCTGGTCACCAAAGTCCACTTCGAGGCCAAGCGCTTCGCGCGCGAGGACTACGACATCCTGCTGATCGGCCACGAGGGCCACGAGGAAGTCGAGGGCACCGCGGGTGAGGCGCCGGAGCACGTGCAGCTGGTGGACGGCCCCGAGGACGTCGACAAGGTCGTGGTGCGCGACCCGTCCAAGGTGATCTGGCTGTCCCAGACGACCTTGTCGGTCGACGAGACGATGGAGCGGGTCGACCAGCTCCGCGAACGCTTCCCCGATTTGCAGAACCCGCCCAGCGACGACATCTGCTACGCCACCCAGAACCGCCAGGTCGCGGTCAAGGCCATGGCACCGGAATGCGATCTGGTCCTGGTCGTCGGCTCGACCAACTCCTCGAACTCCAAGCGCCTGGTCGAGGTCGCGCTGCTGGCCGGGGCCAAGGCGTCCTACCTGATCGACTACGCCCACGAGGTGGATGAGTCCTGGCTGGACGGCGTCACCACAGTCGGCGTCACCAGCGGCGCGTCGGTGCCGGACAATCTGGTGATGGACCTGCTGGCCTGGCTGGCCGCGCGCGGGTATGGGCAGGTCGACGAGGTGACGACGGCCAACGAGAAGATCGCCTTCGCCCTGCCGCCGGAACTCCGCAAGGACCTCAAGCCCACCCGCGACTGACCCACCGCGCCTGCTCGTCTCGCCCGCGACGTCGTACTGGTACACGTCGCGGGCTGTGTCTAAAGCAGCCTTGGCGCAGATCCCGCGACCCGCCGCTGGCACAGTCGAGGGCTGGTCGTTGGTGTCGCACCAGGCACCAGGCACCAGGCACCAGGCAACGCCCGTCCGCGCGTTCGGCCCGCCAGTTCCGCCCAGCTCGCGCGTTACCCGCTCGCACATCCGGCTTCGCCCGGTTCCGCCTTGCCCGCGCGTTCGGCTTCGCCCTGCCGCTTCACGAGGACCTCAAGCCCACCCGCGACTGACCGCTTAAGAACTCGAACCGCCCGCAGGCAGCCCCCGCCCTGTCCCTGGGGGGTCGGCCCTGTTCCAGTCTATCGGGGTAGGGCTGCTGGTTGGGGGTTCGTCGTTCCCCTGTGGATGAATCGACGGATGTGGACAACCGGGCGGTTGGCGCGTCAAGTCTGATCCCCCGATCGCCGAAACAGGGTCTTGTCGCGGACGGCGAGGAGTCCGGGCTTCACGCGCCGGTGGGGAACGGCCGGATGAGCGACTCGCGGTTGGTCAGCGGTCTTCCGGCCGGGGCCGCCTCGGGGGCTGGCGTTTGGGTGCCGGGCGGGCCGCGCGGTCGTCGCGGGGGCGGGGGTCGGCGGCGCGGTCGCGGGGTGGGCGGGGACGGTCGCCGTCGCGGTGGCGGTCGCTGGTGCGGGGTTGGCGGTCCTCGCGGGCGGGGCGGGGTCGGTCGTCGTCGCGGCGGGGGCGCTCTTCGCGGGCGGGGCGGGGGTCGCCTCGGCGGGCGGAGCGGTCGTCGTCGCGAGCGGGGCGGGGGGCGCGGTCGTCGGCTGAGCGGCCGGGTCGGTCGTCGGTGCGGGCGGCTCGCCTCGCTGGGTCGTCGGCGGGGCGGGAACGGCCGCCGGGACGCGGGACTCGGCGGCGCTCGTCCTCGGAGGGACGCGGCCTGCGGGCGGGGACCTCGTCGAACGGGTCGTCGGCGACGTCGGGCCGGGGGCTGACCGCGGCGCGTGGCTTGGCGTCCTCGGATCCATCGGGATCAGGATCGCGCTGGAGGAACAGGCGTCCCAGGCCGATGGCGACCACCACGGCCGTGGTGATGCCCATCGTCGGGAAGTTGCTGGTCAGCGGCAGTGCGACCTGGAAGAGCAGGGTCTTGAGCCCGCCACCTGGGGACGCGGGCGCCAACGCCAGCACCGTGCCAACAGCGGTCAACGCGAACACCAGCGGCGGCTGCACGATCGGGCCGAACAGGTTGCGCCTGCGCACCAGGCACACCGCCGCGACGCAGCCCAGGATGTAGGCGCCCTGATAGATCTTGCCCAGGGTGTCCTGCCGTTGGATGTCGATCACGGCGGCCACGAGCGTGAGCCCGAACGCCAGCAACACCGCGCCCCACCATGGCAGGCCACGCGACCTGCCGAAGATCGGACGCTCGTCCCACGTGGGTTCCACGTGGTCATCATCAAGATCGCTGTGGCGATCGCGAGTCGCGGTCACGTCGGTACACGTTAGTCCGTCGGTGTTGGGTCGCTGTCATCCTGCGGCTAACCAGTCATTTGTGTGAGCCCGCGCATACGCCGATCGGTCTAACCCAACCGCTCAGTCGATGGGCATCTCCTCCTGGAGGTCGTGGCCGTTGATCACCGTTTCCTCCACCCGCCGCACTCCCGGCAGGGGCGTCGGGCTGGCGGCGGCGTCGGACAGCGGGGTGACGGTGGTCCGGAACAGTTCCAGCGCGTCGAGTTCGCGGCGGCGGGCCGACAGGAAGCGCTGGAGGTGGGTGCTGGACAGGTTGACGGCGTCGACCGCCATGCCCGCGGCCCGGTGGGCGGAGGCCGCACGGGAGCGGACCGCGGTGACGTCGTCGGCGATGGTCCGCTCGGTCGCGGCGAACAGGGCCGCGGAAGCGATGACGGCGAAGCCGGTGGGGCCGCAGATGAAGACGCGGCGGTCCAGCAGCCAGCGCATCAGGTCCGGGTCGGTGTCGAGCGCGGCCACGACCGCCGCGTCCGACGGGACGAACATGATCGTGCCGTAGATCGCGTCCGCCCAGCGCTGGTAGCCCTTGCCCGCCAACTCGGCCGCGCGCGAGCGGATGTTGCGCACGTGGACCCGCAACGCGTCGAGGCGTTCCTCGGCGTCGTCGGTCTCCACGGCCTCGGCCCAGCAGGCCAGGCTCATCTTGGCGTCGACCGGGACCCGGCGGTCGGCGCCGACGAGTAAGAGCAGGTCCGGCCGGACGGCACCGCCGCCCGCGACGTCGGTCTGCACGCTGAAGTGCAGCCCCTCCCGCAGGCCCAAGGCCCGCGCGGTCTCCACCAGCACCTGTTCGCCCAGTTCGCCGCGCCCGCTGATCGAGGCGAAGGCGACCTCGTAGCGGCGCAAGGCGACCTGGTGGGCGTCGGAGCGGCGGCGTTCGGCCTCGACTTCGGCGCGCGCGGCGTCGGCTCGCCGAACGCTGTCGGTGTAGAGCCGCCAGAACAGTGCCGCGGCGGCGGCGAGCAGCAGCACGAGCACGGCGGCGACGGTGCCGAGCACGGCGGTCACGGGACGACCTCCTCCATCGGATCGGTGTGTACGACGATCTTTACCGCATTCCACCGACAGAACCAGCTCGAACGCGCGTTCGACCGGCGTGGCTCCCCCGATCGGGGGGATCTTCGCCGTAGCTTGGCGGGATGCGGGTCCTGCATACCTCCGACTGGCACCTGGGCCGCACCTTCCACGGCCGTGATCTGCTCGCCGAGCAGGAGTCCGTGCTGGCCGGGCTCGCCGACCTGGTCGCCGACGAGAAGATCGACGTCGTGGTCATGTCCGGTGACCTCTACGACCGCGCCGTCCCCTCGGCCGAGGCGGTCGGTGTCTGCGCCCGGGTGCTCGGCCGCGTATCCAAGGCAGGCGCCCAGATCGTGCTCACCCCGGGCAACCACGATTCCGCCCCCCGCCTCGGCGCGTTCGGTGAGTTCGCCGCGGCGGGCGGGCTGCACCTGCGCACCTCGGTCACCGACGTGGCCCGGCCCGTCCTGCTGGCCGACGCCCACGGCCCGGTCGCCTTCTACGGCATCCCCTACCTGGAGCCCGAGATCGCCCGCCAGGGCCTGGGCATGCCTGAGCTGCGCACCCACGCCCACGTGCTCGGCGAGGCCATGACCAGGATCCGGGCCGACCTGGCCGCCCGGCCGGGAACCAGGTCGGTCGTGCTCGCCCACGCCTTCGTCATCGGCGGGCAGGCCAGCGACTCCGAGCGCACCATCGCCATCGGCGGCGTCCCGCACGTGCCCAGCGCGGCGTTCGCGGGCGTCGACTACGCCGCGCTCGGCCACCTCCACGGCCCACAGACCCTGGCCGACCACCTGCGCTACTCGGGCAGCCCGATGGCCTACTCCTTCTCCGAGGCCCGCCACCGCAAGTCCGTCTGGCTGGTCGACCTCGACGCGCAGGGCCTGGCGGGCGTCGAACGACGTGAACTGCCGGTGCCGCGCGGGCTGGCCACCGTGCGCGGCGATCTCGACGAGATCCTCACCGAGCGCACGCATGATGGTCTGGTCGACAAGTTCCTCTCCGTCGAGCTGACCGACCAGGTCCGCCCGCTCGACGCCATGCGCAGGCTCCAGACCCGCTTCCCGCACGCCGTCCACCTGGAGTGGCGGCCCGCGGGTGGCCAGCCGCGGGCCGAGCTGTTCGAGCTGCCGCGGCACCGCGACGACGCTGAGGTGGCGTGCTGCTTCGTCGCCGACACGCGGGGCGCGCCGCCGAGTGAGACCGAGCGCGGCCTGCTGCGGGAGGCCCTGGCCGCGGTCGCCGGGAAGGAGCCGGAATGAGACTGCACCGCCTCGAACTCGCCGCCTTCGGCCCGTACCCGGGTCACGAGGTGGTCGACTTCGACGCGCTCGGCGCCGACGGCCTGTTCCTGCTGCACGGCGACACCGGCGCGGGCAAGACCACCTTGCTCGACGCGGTCGCGTTCGCCTTGTTCGGCGGCGTGCCCGGCGTGCGGGACCAGGCGAAACGGCTCCGCTGCGACAGCGCGTCGCCCGATGTCCACACCGAGGTCGCCCTTGAGCTGACGATCCAGCACCACCGGCTGCGGATCGTGCGCAGCCCCGAGTACCTGCGCCAGAAGCGGCGCGGCGGCGGGGTCACCAAGCAGCAGGCCAAGGCCGTGCTGACCTGGGTGCACGCCTCGCCCAGCGGGTATCCGGCCGAAGGCGTGGCGCGGATCGACGAGGTCGCGCGGACGGTGCAGCGACTGCTGGGCATGACCAAGGACCAGTTCTTCCAGGTCGTTCTCCTGCCGCAGAACGACTTCGCCAGCTTCCTGCGCGCCGACACCGCCGAGCGGGAGAAGTTGCTGGAGAAGCTGTTCGGCACCGAGCACTTCCAGCGCGTCGAGGGCTGGTTCCGCGAGCAGCGCACCGAGCGCAGGCGCGAGGTGGACGCCTGCCGCCAGACCGTGGGCGAACTGGTCGCCCGGGTCGCGCAGGCCGCTGATCAGGAACCGCCGGAGGAAGCCGACGAGGCTTGGCTGCGGGAGTTGGTCGAGGGCCTCACCGGTGCGGCCGAGAGCGCGACACGGCTTCGGGTCGGGACCGCCGACACGCGGGCCGCGGCGGAGGCCGAGCTGCTCGCGGGCCGCGCCGCGCTCGACCGGATCCGCCAGGTGCGGCAGGCCAGGGACGATCTGTCCGAATTGGACCGTCAGGCGGGCGACCGCGAGTCGTGGCGTGACGAACTGGCCGCGGCGCGGCGGGCGGTGCCGGTGGTGACGGTCGCCGACGGGCTGCGCCGGGCCGAGCGGGCGGCCAGGGACGCGGATCGCCGGGCGGGCGCGGCGATGGCCGTGGCAGGCGACCTCGGTTACACAGAAGGCGTTCTGGCCGACGACGTGAACCGCCTGCGTGAGGAGGCGGGCGCCCTCGCGGGGCTGGTCGAGGAAGAGGCGCGGCAGGAGGCCGACACGGCCCGGCTGGTCGATATCGACGATCTCCTGGCCGACGCGGTCGCCGAGTCGGACGAGCTCGCCGAACGCGCGCGAGGTGTGCCGGATCGGATCGCCGACCTGCGTCAGCAGGTGGCCAACGCGGCCGACGCGCGCGCGTCGCTCGACGGATTGCGTGCCAGGGAGCGGGAAGTCGCGGCCGTGGTCGGCGCGGCGTCGGCCCTGCCCGGCGCCGAGCGGGAGCTGCGAACAGCCACGGACGGCCATCAGGACGCGGTCGACGCGCATCAGAACGCGCGCGAGTCCGTGCAGGACCTCCGTCAGCGGCGGCTGGACGGGATGGCGGCGGAGCTGGCCGCCGGGCTCGTCGCGGGGGAGTCCTGCCCGGTGTGCGGGTCGGCCGACCATCCGGCGTCGGCGCGCTTGGTCGCCGACCGGGTGACCGCGGCGGACGAGCGCGGCGCGGTGGCGGCCGAACAGCGGCTGCTGCGGGTCCGCGACGACGCCGCGAAGGCGCTGGCCGGTGCCCAGCGGGAGGTCGCGCGGCTGCGGGAACGGCTGGTCGGCTGGGTCGACCCCGAGCGGCTGCACGCGGCGGCGACCGCTGCGGTGACGTTGGCGCAAACGCTTGCGGACCAGCATGGCGGACTGGTGGCCGAACTCGCGTCGGTCGACGGCGAGGCAGCCCGCAGCACCGGGCGCCGTGCCGCCCTGGACCGCTCGACGGCGGTGCTCGAAGCCGAGCGGACCACGCTGACGACGGCCGTCACCGAGCGCGGACTTCGCCTCGACGTCGCCAGGGCGGGCTTCTCTGAGGTGCGGGCGCGGCGCGCGCACGTGATCGACCTGGTGACGGCCGTGGACAAGGTGGTCGAATCCCGGTCGGTGCTGGCGACGGCGACAGCGCGGGTGGCCGAACAGGGGGCGGTCCTGGCCTCGGCGGTCGAGGCGGCGGCCTTCGCCGACCTGGCCGAGGCCGAAGGCGCGGCCCGGGCCGAGACGGTGATCAACAAGCTGGAGAGTCAGCTGGCGAGCGCGGACCTGCGCACCGCGCGCAGCCGGGCGGTGCTCGCCGAGTTCCCCGACGTCGAGCCGGACGCGGAGGTGGACCTCGTGCCGCTGGTCGACGCCGCCCGGCACGCGCAAGAGGCCGCGGACGCGGCGGTGGCCGCCGCACGGGTCGCCGAAGACCGGGTGCGCACGGTCGAGGGCTTGGGGGTGCGGCTCGCCGCCGCGTGGGCCGACTTGGCGCCGGTCGAGGCCGACTTCGCCGAACTCGACGCGCTGACCGACGTGGTGAACGGGCGGGGCCAGAACGCCAGTCGGATGTCACTGCGGTCCTACGTCCTGGCCGCGCGCCTGGCGGAGGTGGCGGTGGCGGCCAGCGAGCGGCTGCGGCGGATGACGCAGGGCCGCTTCTCATTCGTCCACAGTGGAGAGGCCGGGGCGCGGGGAACGCGGGGTGGCTTGGGTCTGGACGTGCTCGACGACTTCTCCGGCCAGACGCGGTCCACGAAGACACTGTCGGGTGGGGAGTCCTTTGTGGCCTCTCTGTCGCTGGCCCTGGGACTGGCCGATGTCGTCGCCGCCGAGACCGGTGGCGCCGTGCTGGACACGCTGTTCGTCGACGAGGGCTTCGGCATGCTCGACGCGCCCACGCTCGACGACGTGATGGGGATCCTGGACGAGCTGCGCACCGGCGGCCGGGTGGTGGGGCTGGTGTCCCACGTCGAGGAACTGCGGCAGCGGATCCCGGTGCGGCTGCGGGTCCGCAAGTCGCGCACCGGGTCGACGCTGGAGATGACCGCGTGATCAGCTCTCGTGGGCAAGCAACTGCCGCTTGATCTCGATGCCCCAGCGAAAGCCGCCCATGCCGCCGCCGGTGCGGGTGATGCGGTGGCAGGGGACGAACAGAGCCGCGGCGTTGCGGGCGCAGGCCATCGCGGCGGCGCGGATGGCGGCGGGACGGCCGGAGAGCGCGGCGTAGTCCATGTACGTGGTGGGTTTCCCGGCGGGCACCGTGCGCAGGATGTCCCACGCGTGCAGCAGGAACTCGCCCCCGGTCTGGTGGACCTCGATGGCGTCGATCGCGGTGAGGTCGCCTTCGTGGTAGGCCACGATCGCCTTGGTGACGTCGCCGAGGTCGGCGCGCGGGGCGACCGCCGACGGGCGCAGCGACTTGTGGATCACCGGGAGCAGGTCGTCGATCCGGGCGGTCCACCCGGAGGCGAGGACGGCGCCGGACGCCGTCGTGACGGCGGTGAACGGGCCGAGCTGGGTGTCCACTGTGGACGAGTATGCGGTCATGGGGTCCTCTCGATCGGTTTGGCGGCGGCACGCCACAGGTGCATGCCCGCGTAGGAGCGCCAGGGGCGCCACGCGCGGCCCCGCTCGCTCAGGGCGTCCACTGTAGACGGCAGGCCGAGTCGGCCCGCGCCGGTGCGCAGGGCGATGTCTTGCAGCAGCAGCACGTCCGGGTCGCCCAGCAGGCGCATGGTGACGTACCCGGCGGTCCACGGGCCGATGCCCGTGAATGAGGTCAGCTTGGTCCGCAGCGTCTCGGCGTCGGCGCCGACGTGCAGGTCGAGGTCGCCGTCGGCGATGGCGGCGCACACCGTGCGGATCGTCTCGATCCGCCGCGCCGGTCCGGTCAGCACCTCGTGGCCGTGGTCGGCGATGGCCGCCGCGGTGGGGAACAGGGTGGTCAGGTCGCCGTCAGGATTGCCGAGCCGCTCGCCGAGCGCGTCGGCCAGACGCCGGGCGGCGGTGCGCGCGGCGGCGACGGTGACCTGCTGGCCCAGCAGCGCGCGCACGACGGTCTCGGCGCCGTCGACGCTGCCCGGCACCCGGATGCCCGGGGTCATGGCGACCGACGGGGCCAGGTCGGGGTCGGCGCCGAGGACCTCGTCGATCGCGGCCGGGTCGGCGTCGAGGTCGAGCAGGCGCCGCAGGCGGGACACCGCGCTGCCAAGGTCGCGCATGTCGGTGAGCCGCAGCGTGCACTCCAGATGCCCGGTCGCGGGCCGGACCGACGCGGTCGCGGGTCCGTTGGCCAGCCGCAATGTCCTTGCGTAGCAACCTTGTTCGGCCACTTCGACACCCGACACCGACCGTGCCGCGAGGAAGGCAAGCACGCCATCGGCGTCGAACGGCTCGCGAACCGCCAGGCGCAGTGTGACCCGCCCCGGCGCGGGCACCGGGACGCGCGGCGACCGCTTGGCGGCGATGCGCAGCTGGGTGGGCGTGGTGGCGAACACCGCGCGGATCGTGTCGTTGAACTGGCGGACGCTGGCGAACCCGGCGGCGAAGGCGATGTCGGCGACGGAAAGCGAGGTGGTTTCGATGAGCAGCCGCGCCGAGTGCGCCCGGTGCGCCCTGGCCAGCGCCAGCGGACCGGCGCCGAGCTCGGTGGTGAGCACCCTGGTCAGGTGTCGTTCGGAGTAGCCGAGCCTGCGGGCCAGCCCCGTGACGCCGTCGCGCTCGACCACGCCGTCGGAGATCAGCCGCATCGCCCGGCCCGCCAGGTCGGCCCGCAGGTTCCACTCCGGCGACCCCGGCACGGCGTCGGGCAGGCACCGGCGGCACGCCCGGTATCCCGCGATCTGCGCCGCGGCCGCGGTGGCGAAGAACTCGACGTTGCGGCGCTTGGGCGTGGACGCGGGACAGGACGGCCTGCAGTAGATGCCGGTCGTGCGCACGGCCAGGATGAACTGCCCGTCGAACCGCGAGTCACGGGCGGCCACGGCGCGGTACCGCTGTTCCGGGTCTTTGAGCACCTACCCATGCTGCCGGCGCCGCACTGAACCCGTCTGGCAGAAATCAGACATCTCGGTCCGAACGAAAACGGGGGCCCACCCGCAGGTGGACCCCCGTTTTCGTGCCGGTCAGGTGTTACGAGACGGCCTGAACCACCACGTCACCGGTACCGACGAGGATGTTCGCGTCGGTCCGCACCTCGACGGTGCCCAGCAGCACCCGGCCCGCGGCGGGCGCCGCGTTCGCGGTCACCTTGCCAGGGACGGTCCACTGCGTGCCCGCGGCGCGGGCGGCGTTGGCGTCGGTCACCGCGACCGAGCCGAACGCGGCGTTGGTGAACACGTCCACGTAGTTGAACGTCGTGGAGCCCGCGGGCACATCGAAGCCCTGGACCCGCGCCTCCCACTGGCCCGCGGTCGGGTTGGCGATCGTGACCGACTCCTCGGAGTCACCGTCAGCCGACTGGCCCCTGAGAACACAGTTGCCGTTGACGCAGTGGTAGACATCCAGGTCGAGGTCGGCGCCCAGGTCGGAGGTGCCGCCGATCGTCACCCGCAGCTGGGTCGAGCCCGGCGTCACGGTGATCGGGTAGATCTGCTCCTGCTGGTGGGCGATGCTCGGCATGGCCTGCTTGGCGCTGCCCAGCGTGGTGCCCGTGGCCCGACCGTTGAACGCGCCAAGCGTGTTCTTCAGCGTGTACTCACGGTCGACCGGGGTACCGATGGTCGCCGAGGGGATCACGTCCGGGTTGGGCGAGACCGACGCGCCGAGCACCGAGGTGGTCAGCGTGTACGGGGCCTGGGCGGAGTCGGAGGTCCGACGCGCCTCGACCACGATCTCCCACACGCCCGGCTGCGGGTTGCTCAGCGAGCGGGTGGTCGGGCTGCCGCTGGCACAGCCGCTGCCGGGAACCGGCGGGTTGTAGCAGTTCAGCGAGCTGCCCGAGTCGATGCCCACGCCGTACGGGTGGAAGCGCAGGAAGCGGATCTGGCCCGCGCCCGCGGCCGAGCCGCCGCCCTGCAGGTCGACCTTGAGGGCCGGGGTACCCGCCGGGATGTTGAAGAAGTGCGACGCGGTCTCGTTGCGGTCGAGCTCGCCGCCCTTGACCACCGTGTAGTTGTTCGACGCGGTGAACTGGTCCGCGACGATGACGGAGTTCATGGTCTGCAGCTCGACCCCGGTGGTGGTCGGGCTGTCGAGGTTCAGCAGCGCCGAGTGCATACCGGTGGTGGCCGGGTTGATCTCGACCTTGAACTTGACCGCGCTGTTCTTCGGCAGCGTGACCGAGCCCGCCGAGGAGAACGTGCCGTCGTTGCCGACCCACTTGGCCTTGTAGGTGACTGGGGAGTCAGGGCCGGTGGTGCGGGTGAAGGTGTACTCGCGGGTGTACTTCTGGCCCTGCTTGACGCCCTCGCGGTCGTGGATGCCGGTGCCGATGCCCGGGTTCTTGAGGAACGCGGACAGCAGGGTGTTGACCGGCACCGCGGCGGTGATCTCGGTGGTGCTCGGGTTCGCCTTGAGGACGTTCCACGCCTTCTTGGTGTCGATCAGGCCCGCGCCCTGCTCGTACGCGCCGAGGGCGGTGACGAAACGGGCGGAGGACTGGAACGCCGTGCGCAGCTGCGCGGCGGTGTGCGACACGTTCTTGGCCTTGGCCGCGCTCACGAGCAGCGCGGCGGAACCGGCGGCCTGCGGGGAGGCCATCGAGGTGCCGTTGAACTGCGCGAAGCCAGGGGGCAGCACGTAGGTGCCCGCGACGGGCTGGCCGTTCTGCCAGGTCGGGACGGTGGAGATGGCCGAGCCGGGCGCGATGATGTTCGGCTTGAAACCGCCGTCCTCACGCGGGCCGCGCGAGGAGAAGCCGTGCAGCGCCTCGAAGCGGGCCATGTCCGAGCCGTAGTTGCTCTGCCAGGTGTAGCGGGTGATGTAGGAGCCGACCGACATGACCTTGGTCACCACCGACGGGTCGCCCACGGTGTTCACGCCCGCGCCGCTGTTGCCCGCCGAGATGAACATCTGCACGTTGTAGGTGTCGATGAGGCGGTTGTAGAGGATCGCGCGGTCGTTGCCTGGGGAGTCGTTGCCGTCGTTCAGCGCGGGGAGACCGCCGACGGACATGTTGATGACGTCGACCTTGGCGACCTCGACGGCGTAGACCATCGCCTCCATCAACGCGAAGTTGGTGCAGCCGGCGACGAACTGGCACACGCGCAGCGAGACGAGCTTGGCGCCGGGGGCGGCACCGCTCATCGGGCCGCCGAAGAGGCTGTTACCGGCCACGATGCCCGCGACGTGCGAGCCGTGCGCGCCGGAGACGATGCCGATGTTGACGGCGTCCTTGGCGACGTTGGTCTGCACGACGAACGTCATCGACTCCTTGACCGGGGTGGCCGGGTTGTCGGTGCCGAAGACGCCGATGTCGTACTTGACCTTGTAGTCGGTCATCGCCTTGTTGTTGGCGAACGAGCCGTCCTGGTCGGTGTCGACCCAGACGGTGGCGGTGGCCGGGTTCCACGCCACACCGAACTTGCCCTTGCTGCCCGCGGGGTTGCCGTCGCGGTTGACGTCGTTGCCGACCTCGCCGCCCAGGCGCGCGTCGCGCTCGTTGAACTCGGTGAAGCGAACCTCGGCCTCGGCCGGGAGACCCACGCTGGCGCCGGTGACCTTGTTGGTCATGTGCAGCCAGGTCGGGTCGTTGTCGACCCTCGGGTCGGTCGAGGTGACCCAGTCGGTGATCTTGCGCTCGCCGGTGCTGGTGGTGTTCAGCGCCGGGTGGTCGAGGTCGACGCCGCTGTCGACGATCGCCACAGTGGTGCCGCGGCCGTCCCAGGTCGGGTGCTCGTTGACGAACTCAGCCGCGTTGGTGTCGGTCGTCGGCATGTAAGGGTTGACGCGCTGCGTGTGCGAACCGGGCGGGTCCTGCGGCGTCGGGTCCTCGATGCCCTGCGGCCGCGGGTCGTCCAGCTTGAGGGACTCTTCGAGTTCGAAGCCCGCGACGTTGGCCAGCTTGGCGATCGTCGCGGCCTTGTCGATGGGGACCTCGGCGCGGACGTAGCCGATCTTGTCGGCCCGGTACTCGATCTTGGCGCCCGCGGCGGCGAGCTCGTCGGCCTTGCGCGCGCTGTCACCCTCGGTGGTGGCGATCATGACGCGGACGGTCTTCTTGCCAGCGCTCTCGGCCTTGGCGAGCAGCTCCTGGTCGTGCTTGTCGAGGCCGACGGAGCCCTGTTCTGCCTGGGCGGGTGCCTGTGGCGTCGGAGCGGCCCCCGCGCTCGGTACGACGGCCATCATGGTGCCGACGACCGCGGTGGCCGCCACCATGCCTAGGGCGATCCGGCTGCGCCGGCGCCATTCGGGTTGAATCATCCCTCTTCCTTCTTCCTCAGCAGGGTGAGCTGTGGTGACGCCTGGCACTCCGTATGCGGAGGTCATCAGGGCGCTCACGGAGTGTTGTTTAGGGGTGCCTAATTGACTAGCGTCCATCTGGGCTAATCGTCACCCGACCATGTGGCCTTTGTGAGCGCATTGTGCATGCATCGTCACTGGATAGGGGATCGTTACCGGTCAAACGGCCTCAATGGTGCGTATGTCCGCACTACGACGCGCACCACTGAGTAATTGAAGTCGGATGAAACCGTTGGTAACGGTTTGGCGCGCGGCGGGCGCGGGGGACCGGGTCCTAGGGGGTCCGTAGACTCCCTCTTCGTGAGTTTGACCCTCGGGATCGTCGGCCTGCCCAACGTCGGCAAGTCCACCCTGTTCAACGCCCTGACGAACAACGACGTGCTCGCGGCGAACTACCCGTTCGCCACCATCGAGCCCAACGTCGGCATCGTCCCGCTGCCCGACGCCCGGCTGGCGAAGCTCGCCGAGATCTTCGGCAGCGAGCGCGTCGTGCCCGCCGTGGTGTCCTTCGTGGACATCGCGGGCATCGTCAAGGGCGCGTCGGAGGGCGCGGGCCTTGGCAACAAGTTCCTCGCCAACATCCGCGAGGCCAACGCGATCTGCCAGGTCATCCGCGTGTTCGACGACCCCGACGTGGTCCACGTCGACGGGCGGGTCGACCCGATGTCCGACATCGAGACGATCAACACCGAGCTCATCCTGGCCGACCTGCAGACGTTGGACAAGGCCATCGTCCGGCTGGAGAAGGAGGCCCGCACCCGCAAGGAGGCGCGCCCCGCCGCCGAGGCCGCCCAGCAGGCCAAGGACATCCTCGACGCTGGTCGGACCCTGTTCGCCGCGCAGAAAGAGGTCGACACCTCCCTGCTGCGCGAACTGAGCCTGCTCACGACCAAGCCGTTCCTGTACGTGTTCAACGCCGACGAGGGCGTCCTGCTCGACGACGCCCGCCGCGAGGAGCTGACCAAACTGGTCGCCCCCGCCGACGCGGTGTTCCTGGACGCCAAGGTCGAGGCCGAACTGCTGGAGCTGGACGACGAGTCCACTTTGGAACTGCTGGAGTCGGTCGGCCAGGCCGAACCGGGCCTCAACGCGCTGGCCAGGGCCGGTTTCCACACGCTGGGGCTGCAGACGTATCTGACGGCTGGGCCGAAGGAGGCTCGCGCGTGGACGATCCCGCAGGGGGCCACGGCGCCGCAGGCCGCAGGCGTGATCCACTCGGACTTCGAGCGCGGTTTCATCAAGGCCGAGGTCGTGTCGTTCGCGGACCTGGTGGAGACGGGCTCGATGACCGCGGCGAAGGCGGCGGGGAAGGTCCGGATCGAGGGCAAGGACTACGTCATGGCCGATGGCGACGTGGTCGAGTTCCGCTTCAACGTCTGACCGAACAGTCCGATCCGACCTCAGTGGTGCCAGTTAAGCCCCAGAGTCCGGATGAGATCGCTCGCTAGGGCAGCGAAGCTGGGTGCCACGGTGGCGTCTCCCGCGGCCGCCAGGGACGCGAGCTTGGGGAGATCGAACCTCGGATCGGTCCCATGATCCCGGATGACTCTCAAGCCGCGTTCGGTGACCGGCCGCGCGTGGTCGTCAGCGACGTGTCGATGAATCCCGTCGACTAGATCTTCGGTCTCCACAGCTTGGAGTAGCCGAAACATATCGAGTGCGTCTTTTTCCTTCAGGCGGGCTTCCCTTCCGTTCGCCGCGTCCGCGAGTCGTTCCTCGATCTTTATGGCTTTCGCGATGAGCAAAGCCGCGGGTCCGGCGACCTGGACGCTGATCTTCCTGCTGTCTTTCTCATCCATGGCGCCGATCATGTGCCAAGATTTGTCGACCAAAGCTGGTTCGAGGCCGCTTGTGATGCGAGATGTTTCCCTGTCATGATTCGGGATCCGGCCTGCGCGGGCGGTCTTGCTGGTTGTTCCTGCTTGATGCGGAACAACCATGATGTCGACGGCAATATCGCCGTCGGCGAGCCAGGAGCCGGGATTCCTCCCGGCCTTGAAGCCAGCCGCCCTCATTGTCGCGGAGATCTCGGGGCTGTCGGCCAATCCCGATGTATCCAGGGCAAGGTCGGCGTCCGTCGTCATCGGAGGCTGCGCGAGTTGGCCTTCTCCCGCATGCATGTATACGGCTTGAGCGCCAACGAGTACGATATTTTCTAGATGCTTAGAGAGAGCTTCTAGGGCGTTGAGTAGGACTGTGCGGGCGGCAACATACTCAGGGGAATGGGTCATCTACTCTCTCCAGGCGAGATCGGTTTCGGACAGAAAATCCATGAGTTGTTCGGCCTCTTGTGCCATGCGTCCTGGCAGAGTCAGTAGATCGGCGAGTACCTGCCCTAGCGGGGCAACGAGGCCCTGTTCCGAGAGACGTGATTGGTCGAGGAGGGAGGGTTCGCGAAGGGGGGCGATGATGACGTTGCTTGATTCTCGGCCGACACGGACGAGGCCTAGCTCTTTGGCGAGGGTGCGAGGATCTTGGGCGTACATGGCGAGGAGGGTCAGCGGGATCACCGAGATTGATGTACTTGGCAAGTAGGTGCGCGCGGCGGCCGAGCCAGTCATGCAAATATCGTCTCGATCGCGGACATGTTCGATTAGTCGTTGTAAGCCTCGTGGGGCGACGTAGTCTAAGGTCACGCCATTGGAGTTCAGGAAGCTGTAGTCTTTTGTCCAGCGATTGAGCAGTGCTCGGCGCCTGACCCGGACGATAGTTCCGTCTGCGTCACGGTCGATCGCTCCGGCCGCGATGAGGGCAGGCATGAGTTTGGAAACCGCCGCAGGACTGCTGAATGAAAGGGCTGCAAGCTGCCTTATGCCGACCGGTGGGTCGCTATCGAGAAGACGGCGGATGATACGCCCAGCCGCGGGTCCGTTCAGTCGGGCGGTTGATTTGTTCTCGCGTTGGTGTGGCGGTTTTTCAGCTCCGGTGAGCCGGATAAGGATCGGCGGTTCGTTACTAACGATATATGTCCACCCGGTGGCGTCCAAGTAGTTGATCCCCCGGGCTTCGCAGGCCAACCGGAGGGGTGCGTTAATATAGTCGGTGACGAATAACAGGCGGTGTGGACTAGCTGCGGCCAAAGCGCTCAGATGTGTGGCGGTTTGCGTGGAGGACATCCGAGTTGACCCGGCCTCGATCATGAATGTGACTTCGACGCCAGAGTCGTTGCCAATCCTGACGGCTGCGTCGCTGGGCGTATCGGGCTTCGGCATGATGAGGGTTGCGTACCAGCGGTCGGGGAGGTTCGCACGCAGGGTCGCCAATGCAGGCCCGAGGATACTCGTTTCGTAAAGGTGCCCGTTTCGTCGCATGTGAAACATGCTAGTTCTCGAAACGGCCATCGTCCAGTCACTCGTTGGGCTGACCGGTACGGGTTGGCGTCGCCTTCAAGCCTCCGAGCGTCTCGACATCGCGTTGAAGGTCGCCGACCTGCTCGGCGCCCACGCGGGCCAGTGATCTTGCTACCACTTTGGTAGCATCGCTGTATGGCGATGACACTGCGGTTGACCGAGGAGCAGGAGCGTGCGTTGGCGCTGCTCGCGGAGGCTCAAGGCGTCAGCAAGCACGAAGCCGCTGTCCGCGCGATCACCGAGTCCGCCGCTCGTAGAGTTCGTGACAAGCGGGTGTGTGCGTTGTCGCGGGAGGGACGCGAGCGCTACGCGTCGCTCCTCGATCGACTTGCCCAGTGATCGTCGAATATCTGACCCTCGATGATCTGCTGACGCTGACAGTGGATCTTGGAGTCCCCAACGTTCGTGATCTCGGTCTTCTTGACTCGGCCGCGCATCGCCCACAGTCCTCTTTGATGGGTCAGGACGCCTACCCCACACTGGACGAGAAGGCGGCGGTGCTGCTGGAGTCCATCGCGCGCAACCATCCGCTGATCGACGGGAACAAGCGTCTGGCCTGGATGGCGACGTTTGTTTGCTACGGCCTGAATGGCGTCGATCTGGATGCGCCGGAAGACGATGCCTACGACCTCGTCATCGGCGTGTCCACGGGGACTGTCGACTATCGGACGGCCGCGGGCGTGCTGGGCGGGTGGGCTCGGCCCGAGGTCGCGGCGCCGAGGGGTTCGGGCGAATTCCGTCTCGACGGGACGGTCGAATAGTCAACCCATTCGTCAGGTGAATCATTTTCGTGATGGGCGTCCGGTGAGCTGCGGCTTGCCGGGCGTTCGTGCGTCCTACGCCGTTCGTTTGTCTGACTTTCACCCGACCCCCGTACGGTGCGACACGCACGGACACCGTGTGAACACGAACTGTGACACGATCGGAGTCAGACCGTGGAACGTCGTAACTTCCTCCGGGCCGCTGTGATCGGCGGAGCTGCCACCGCTTTCGGTGGCGCCGCCTGGGCCCCCGCCTTCGCCGCCCCGGCTCAGCCCGGCCCTGGCCCGTATGGACCGCTGCAGGCCGCGGACGCCAACGGGATCATGCTCCCCTCCGGATTCACCAGTCGGGTGATCGCCCGATCGGGACAGCTGGTCACGGGCACCAGCTACCCGTGGCACCCGGCTCCGGACGGCGGCGCGGTGTTCGCCGACGGCACCGGCTGGATCTATGTGTCCAACAGCGAGGTGTCCAGCACCGGCGGTGTCGGCGCGGTCAAGTTCAACTCCAGCGGCACGATCACCGGCGCCTACCGCACGCTGTCGAACACCAACGTCAACTGCGCGGGCGGCGCGACGCCGTGGAACACGTGGCTGTCGTGTGAGGAGGTGTCGCTCGGGCGGGTCTACGAGACCGACCCGTGGGGTGTCAACCCGGCCGTGTCGCGCCCGGCCATGGGTCGGTTCAAGCACGAGGCCTGCGCGGCCGACGCCGACCACGGCTACATCTACATGACCGAGGACACCAGCGACGGCTGTTTCTACCGGTTCCGGCCGACCACCTGGGGCAACCTGACCAGCGGCACCCTGGAGGTCATGAAGGGCACCAACTCCCAGACCAGCGGCTCGGTCACCTGGGGCGTCGTGCCTGACCCCGACGGCAGCCCCACCGCCACCCGCAACCAGGTCTCCGGCGCCAAGCGGTTCAACGGCGGCGAGGGCTGCGTGTACGCGGCTGGGACCTGCTGGTTCACCACCAAGGGCGACAACCGGGTGTGGGCGTACGACGCGAACACCTCGACCATCGAACTGGCCTACGACGACTCGCTCGTGGTCGGCGGCGGCGCTCCGCTGACCGGTGTCGACAACATCACCCGGGCGGGCAGCGGTGACCTGTACGTCGCCGAGGACGGCGGCAACCTGGAGATCTGCCTCATCACGCCGGACGACATCGTCGCGGTGTTCCTGCGGGTGACCGGGCAGTCCAGCTCGGAGATCACCGGCCCGGCGTTCACCCCGAACGGTCAGCGCCTGTACTTCTCGTCGCAGCGTGGCACGTCGGGCAGCAGCAGCGGCGGCATCACCTATGAGGTCACCGGTCCGTTCCGGAGCTGAGTGAACCAGGCGCGGCGCCCGTCCGGACGGGCGCCGCGCCTGACTCGGATTACGGCCTGAACGGCGCCAGTTCGCCGTCCGGTCCCAGCGTGTCCACCGCGTTCCGCGCGGTGTCCTTCAGGGTGGGCGTGACGTCGTAGGCGTTGATGACACTGAGGTAGCCCATGTCGCCTTCGAGCTTGTCGACGCCGAGCTCGCGCCCGTTGATGAAGACGGTGTAGCGGACCCAGCCCGGCTCGGACTGGCAGCGGTCGATGATGTGGATCGTCTTGCCCTCGTACCGCTCGGCGAAGAACGACGGCGTGCAGGTGGCCGTCTGGGGTGCGGCCATGGCGGCCGCCGGGGTGAGCGCGCAAGCCGCAACGGCCAGCGCGGCACCCGCGAGGAGAGTGCGCATGGTGTGCCTTTCAGGTGAGTCGCAGGGAAGGTGATCACCTGATTCCATATGTACCAGACGGTCGGCGCCCGCGCCCGCGTCAGCGTCCGTCCGGCCCCCGCACCGTGTCGACCACGCCGTCGATCTCCTCGGCCATGGTCACGTCCAAGGCGGTGACGCCGCCCGCGGAGTGGGTGCTGCACCGGAAGGTCAGGGTGCGCCACCGGATGTCGATGTCGGGGTGGTGGTTGTCGTTCTCCGCGATCTCGGCGATCCGGTTGACGACCTGGATGGCCTGCGGGAACCCGTCGAACTCGACGACCCGCACCAGGGCGCCGTCCTTGAGCTTCCAGTCCGGCAGCGTGCCGAGCGCGACGCCGATGTCCTTGTCACTGAGCAGTTCAGGCATGACCCCAATACTGGCCGCTCGGCCAGGCGTACGCTCGTCACGCCACGGGAGTCCGCCTAGGCGGGCTGAGAGGAGGGGCGTGCCCTCGACCGTCCGCACCTGATCCGGGTCATGCCGGCGCAGGAAGGTCCTCGTGGTGCGTCCACGCCCCGAGGAGGAACGATCCATGCGCAAGTTCGTCGCCATCGCGGCCGCGGTTCTCATGACCGCGAGCTGTTCGTTGTTCGGCTCTGAGGAGTCGGGCGGTGACGGCAAGGTCGTCCTGGTCACCCACGACTCGTTCGAGTTCGACCAGGCCGTGTTCGACAAGTTCAAGACCGACACCGGCATCACCATCGAGGTGCGCAAGAGCGGCGACGCCGGCGCGCTGACCAACCAGCTGGTGCTCACCAAGTCCAGCCCGCTCGGCGACATCGCCTTCGGGGTGGACAACACCTTCGCCTCCCGCGCGCTCACCGAGGGTGTCTTCGCCGAGTACCGCAGCCCCGAGGCCGACAAGGGTCCGCAGCGGTTCGCCATCGACGACACCGGCAGGCTGACCGCGGTCGACACCGGCGACGTGTGCGTCAACGTCGACCCGGCCGGGCTCACCGCGCGCGGGCTTACCGCGCCCGCCACGTTCGAGGACCTTGCCGACCCCAAGTTCAAGGACCTGCTGGTCGTGGAGGATCCGGCGACCAGTTCGCCGGGGCTGGCGTTCCTGCTGGCCACCGTGGCGCAGTACGGCCAGAAGGACTGGGTCGGCTACTGGAACCGGCTCAAGGCCAACGGCGTGAAGGTCGTGGCGGGCTGGGAGGAGGCCTACACCCAGGAGTTCTCCGGCTCGTCCGGCAAGGGCCCGCGGCCGCTGGTGGTCTCGTACGCGTCGTCGCCGTCGGCTGAGGTCGACGAGGCGGGCAAACCGCGCACGGCGGCGCTGCTGGACACCTGCTTCCGCCAGGTCGAGTACGCGGGCGTGCTGGCCGGGGCGAAGAACACCGACGGCGCGCGCAAGGTGCTCGACCTGCTGCTCTCGGAGTCCTTCCAGGCCAAGGTGCCCGAGAAGATGTATGTCTACCCGGCCCGCGACGGCGTGGCGCTGCCCGCGGCGTGGGCGGCCGCGCCCGCGCCGCAGAGCCCGGCGACGATGGCCGCCGCCGACATCCAGGCGAACCGGGAGCGGTGGATCGAGCAGTGGCGCACGGCCGTCCGGGGCTGAGTCCGCGGTCGACCCGGCGGCGGGCACCAGCCCGCCGCCAGTCGCGGGAGGCGACCGGACCCCGCGGCATCGGCGCGGCCGCCCGCCGTCCACCCCAGGGCACGGGAGCGCTGCTCGCGGCGTTGGTGCCGTTGGGGTTCCTGGCGGTCTTCTTCCTGTGGCCGGTGGCCGCGATCGTCCAGCGGGGTCTGTCCTCCGGCGGTGTCGGCCGGGTTCTGGCCGCGGCCGACACCTGGTCGCTGGTGCTGTTCACCCTGGCCCAGGCCGCGGCGTCGACGCTGGTCGCGGTCATCGCCGCGCTGCCGGTGGCATTCCTGCTTGCCCGCTGCGCGCTGCCGGGGATGGCGGTGGTCCGCGCGGTGATCCTGGTGCCGTTCGTGCTGCCGACAGTGGTGGTGGGATTGGCTTTCCGGTCGCTGCTGCCAGACGGCGGCGTGCTCGCGATCGTGCTGGCGAACGCCTTCTTCAACGTCGCCGTCGTCGCCCGCACCGTGTCGGGCCTTTGGGCGCACCTCGACCGCCGGGCCGAGGACGCGGCCCGGTCGCTGGGCGCCTCGCCGCTGCGGGCGTTCGTCTCGGTGACCCTGCCCGCGCTGCGGCCTGCGATCGGCTCGTCGGCGGCGGTGGTCTTTCTCTTCTGTGCCACCAGTTTCGGTGTCGTCCTGCTGCTGGGTGGGGCCCGCTACCGAACGCTGGAGACCGAGATCTACCTGCGCACGGTCGAATTGCTCGATCTGTCCGGTGCGGCGGCGCTGTCGCTGATCCAGGTGACCGCCGTGGTCGCGGTGCTGGTCCTCGCGGCCGTGGCGCGGCGGCGCCGGGAGACGGCGATGACGCTACGCCCGCGAACCGAGACCGCCCGTCGGCCACGGGGCCGTGAGTGGGGGGTGGTCGCGGGCGCCTACGCGGTGGTGGCGGCCCTGCTGGTTCCCATTCTCGCGTTGGTCCTGCGCTCAGTGTCCACTGAGGATGGTTGGGGCTTGGACGGATACCGCGCGTTGTCCGGCACCGGGTTCCGCGGTTCTCTGCAGGTCTCCGGCATCGATGCCGCTGTGAATTCGCTGAGCGCCGCGTTCGACGCCACACTGCTGGCGCTGGGACTTGGCGTCACCGCGGCGGTCGTGCTCGTGTCGCTGAGCCGCGGCCGGGCGCGGCCCGCGGTGGTCGACACGCTCGACACCGCGCTGATGGTGCCGCTGGGCGTGTCGGCGGTGACCGTCGGGTTCGGCTACCTGATCACCCTTGACGCCCTGCCCGGCGATCTGCGCACGTCATCCGCGCTGGTGCCGCTGGCCCAGGCGCTTGTGGTGACACCGCTGGTGATCCGCATGCTGCTCCCGGTGCTGCGCTCGATCGACCAGCGGCTGCGGCAGGCCGCCGCGTCGCTCGGCGCGAGCCCGTGGCGGGTCTGGCGTGAGATCGACATCCCGCTCGCGGGCCGGTCCCTGCTCGCGGCGGCGGCGTTCGGCTTCGTGGTCGCCCTTGGCGAGTTCGGCGCGACGAGTTTCCTGGCCCGCCCCGACACCGCGACACTGCCGGTGGTGATCGGGCGCCTGATCTCGCGTCCAGGGGAGTTGAACAACCAGATGGCCTACGCGGCGTGCACGCTGCTGATGGTGGTGACCGTCGCGGCGGTGCTGCTGGTCGAACGCCTGCGGGTCCAGTCGGTGGGGGAATTCTGATGCTGCGGGTCGAGGGTGTGGACGTCCACTATGGAGCACTGCTCGCGGTGTCCGATGTGGACATCGAGGTGGACGACGGTGAAGTGGTCGCGCTGTTGGGGCCCTCAGGCTGCGGCAAGTCCACGTTGCTGCGGGCCATCGCCGGGCTGGAGCCGATGTCGTTCGGCAAGGTCACCTGGGACGACGCGGACCTGGCAGGCGTCCCGGTGCACCGGCGCGGCTTCGGCCTGGTCTTCCAGGACGGCCAGCTGTTCCCGCACCGCGACGTGGCCGCCAACGTCGCCTTCGGCCTGCGCATGCGGGGTGATCACGAGCCGGGCCGAGTCGCCGAGCTGCTGGAACTGGTCGGCCTGGCAGGCTGCGAACGGCGGCGGGTGACCGAGTTGTCCGGCGGCGAGCAGCAGCGGGTCGCGCTGGCCAGGGCGCTGGCCCCGCGGCCCCGGCTGCTGCTGCTCGATGAGCCGCTGTCGGCGCTGGACCGCGTACTGCGCGAGCAATTGGCCATGGATCTGGCCCGAGTGCTGCGGATCGAGGGGAGTACCGCGATCGTCGTCACCCACGACCACGACGAGGCGTTCACCCTCGCCGACCGGGTCGCGGTCATGCGCGCGGGCCGGATCGTCCAAACAGGACGGCCGGATCAGGTGTGGCGTGAGCCCGCCGACGAGGAGACCGCGAGGTTCCTCGGCTGCGAGCTGGTCGTCGATGGCGAGGTCGACGCGGGGGTCCTGACCTGCGGGTTCGGCATCGCGGCCGTGCCGTGGGCACCCGAGGGGCCCGCCCGCGTCGGGCTGCGGCCCTCGGCGCTGCGGGTGGGGGAGGGGCCGACCGAGGGCACCGTCGCGGCCCGCGTGCACCGCCGCGACCATGTGCGCCTCCTGGTCGATACCCCGGCCCGCCAGGTGAACGCCGTCGCCGGAATCGCGGACGCGCCGGACGTGGGGGACACGGTCCGGCTTGTCCTCGACCCCGACGGGATCGCCGTGCTCAGCCGTCGCGGCTGAGCATCCGCGACAGCGCCAGGGAGTAGCCGATCACGATATAGCAGCCCGCCCGCAGCACGCCCTCCAACAGGGTGCCGGTGGGCAGCGGGTCGCGGATGACCTCCGGGATGCTCTCCCAGCTCGTGGTCATCAGGACCGGGTCGAGCCAGTCCAGCGCCGGGATCGCGCTGAGCACACCCGACAGGATGACCACGCCGAGGGACACCACGACGACGATCAGCGGGTGCTCGGTCCACGCCGACACGGCCAGCGCGATCGCGGCCAGCGCCCAGACCTGCACCGTCACCAGCAGCACGGTCAGCAGGATCCGGCCGAGGGCGTCGATGACGGGCAGGGAAGTGCCCGACATGGTCAGCATGCCGTCGCCGCCGAGCAGGATCACGCCCGCGATCGTGCCTGTGACCGCCATCAGCAGGACTACCAGGAGCGAGACGGTGGCCACGCCGAACGCCTTGACGGCGAGTACGCGCGTCCTGCTTACCGGGGCGAGCAGTAGTGATCGGAGTGTCCCGCTGGCCGTTTCGCCTGCGAGGGCGTCGGCGGCGAGCATGGCGCCGGTCAGGGGGAGGAGCATGTTGAGGGCGAGGATGAGGGCGAAGACGGGGAGCAGTAGGCCGTTGCCGTCGACGAGCGCGGCGATGCCGTCGCCTACTGGGTCGCCGCTTTCTCCGTCTGCGGCGATGGCTATGCCGATGCCTGCGATGACGGGGACTAGGGCCAGTAGGCCGATCATGATCAGGGTGCGGGGTCGGCGCAGGATCATGCGTAGTTCGGAGCGGAGCAGGCGGATCAGGGGGGCCTTGCGGGCTTGGGGCCGCTGGATCTCGCCGGTGCCCAGGTCGGCGGTGATGGCGGTCATGAGGTGGCCTCCGTGGTCTGCGACTCGCTTGCGCTGTGGGCTTGGTTGAGTGGAGCCGCGCTTTGGTAGTGCTTGGGGAGCGTGCGCACCATCGGGTGAAGCTGGGCGATCACGCTGTGCCTGGGGCCCCTACGACGGCCCCTGTGGGGAAAAAGCGTGGGCGGAAAGGCACCCCACACGCCAGGCAGCTTAGGGGCCGTCGTCCCCCCAGACACAGCGGGATCGCCGAGCTTCACCCGATGCTGCTCTGGTGCGGGGTGCGGCTTTGCTGTGGGGGAGTTTGGCCACGCCGGGTGGGTGTGGGGCCTGATCTGCGCCCTGTGGGTGAGGGTTGCCGTCATCGGGCTTCCTCTGCGATGGGGAACTCGAATTCGGCGAGGTCGTTGTCGGGGTCTTGGGATCCTGCGCCGTTTTCGGTCAGGCGGGCGAAGAGGTCTTCCAGGCCGGTGCGGTCCCTGCGGACTTCGTAGATCGGGACTCCGGCCTGGACCAGCGTCTCGACGACCACTGGTGGTGTCGTGGCGGTGAGGTCGGCGCGGACGCCGTCGGGGACGGCGCGGGCTGGGATTCGGTTGTCGCGTAGGGCGTCCACGGCTCGGGTGATGTCCGGGGTGGTGACGAGCAGGCCCGCGTTGCCCGAGTCGAGCAGGTCGGCGAGTTCGCCCTGGGCCACGACGGTGCCCTGGTTGAGCACCGCTACGTGGGTGCAGGTCGCCTCGACCTCGGAGAGTAGGTGGGAGGAGACCAGGACGGTGGTCCCGGCGGCGTGCAGGTCGGCGATCACGGCGCGGACCTCGCGGGTGCCTGCCGGGTCGAGACCGTTCGTCGGTTCGTCGAGGATGACGAAGCGGCGGGGGACCAGCAGGGCGGCGGCCAGGCCGAGGCGCTGCTTCATGCCGAGCGAGTAGCCCCGGTAACGGCGGTTGGCGGCACCTGCCAGGCCGACGCGCTCCAGTGACTCGGAGACCGCCGTGGCGATGCGGTTGGTGCCCAGGTGCGGTTCCACAGCGGCCATGCGCAGCAGGTTCTCGCGGCCGGAGAGGAACGAGTGGAAGCCGGGGCTCTCGACCAGCGCGCCAACCTCGGGCAGCGCGAGCGCCGCGCCGTCGGGGAGGGTGTGGCCGAGCAGTTCGACCTCGCCCGCGGTGGGCATGACCAGGCCGAGCAGCATCCGGATGGTGGTGGTCTTGCCGGAGCCGTTGGGGCCGAGCATCCCCAACACCGCGCCCATCGGGACGTCCAGATCGACATTGTCTACCGCGACCGTGCCGCGGTAGACCTTGCGCAATCCGCGCGTCCGGGCGGCGAGCGGGATGGCCGCGGCGTCGGCCGCGACCATCCCAAGCTCGGAACCGCCGGTCACTTCTGTCCCAGCGCGTCGATGAGCACCTGCTGCGGCACGGCGCCAAGTGCGGCGCGGCCGTCCGTCGTCACCAGCGCGGTGCCGACCTTGGTGGAGATGACGTACCCGGTGCCAAACGGACCCGAGACCTCCTTGCCGATCTGCTTGAGGAAGGTCGTGGCGTCCATTTCGCCGCCGCCGCCGCGCGGGTTCGGCGCCTTCGACTGCAGCGCCTCGGCCGGGATCTTGCCTACGAGCACGGTGTCCCAGCCCTCGCCGACGGTCTTCGGGTCGAACTGGGCGAACATGTCGTCCTGCTCGGCCTTCGACGGCTTGTGGTCGCCCGCCTTCTCCTCCACGACCTTCACCCCGGCGGGCGGGGCGTACTGGAAGAGGCCCGGGTCCTGCGCGCCGGTGCTGAACTCGGTGAAGCCGATCTTCACCGCGGGCGTGGCCTGGCCGTTGGCCAGCACTTCGAGCCGCAGCGGGAGCCGCGTTTCGGAGTCGACCGCGATGCGGACCTCGCGCAGCAGCGTGCGCTCGGTCGGCTTCGGGGTGAGGACCAGCTGGTAGACCGGCCGGTCGGCGACACGGGCGGTGCCGTCGACGGTGACCGTGCTGTCCTTGCCCATCAGGCCGACGAACTCGCGCGCGGCGGTGGCCGGGTCGGCCAGCGTCTCGGCGCCCTTCTTCTCGTGCTCACCGTCGGCGAGCTTGGTCACGGTGCGGTCGGCCGAGTTCCAGATCCAGGTCGTGCTGCCGTCGCGGACCACGGTGCGCTCGGCGTCGCCGTTGTCGATCGACAGCCGCGCCCGGCCCTGGCCGTCGGTGTAGACGTGGGCGGCTTCGCCGCTCGCGCCGGTCGTCGGCAGGCCCGGGATCGGGATGCCGAGGTCGCTGCTGAACTCGACCGCGCCGGACATCGCCGGGATCTGGCTGGTCAGGACCGACTGGACCAGCGCCTCCGCGGTGATGTCGGGCAGCGCGGGCGGCGCCGTGCCCGCCCCCGCGGGCGTCGCCAGCAGGACCAGCCCGACCACGCCGGTGGCCGTTCCAGCCGCCGCGACGGTCAGTGCCGTCCGTTTCCTGTTCATGCTCTACTCCCCTGTTCGGGTTCACGTTCCCGCACCACTGAGAGTGCACCCGCCGAGCTGAGATGGCGCTGAGAGCGCGACCCACGCTGAGAACGCGCTGAGAGTGACCGCGCGAATCGGGCTCGGGCGGCCATGATGGCAGGGTGAAACCTCGCGTGCTGGTGGTCGACGACGAACTCGGTGTGCGCCGGGCGCTGCAGCGCGGGCTCACCGCGGAAGGCATGGACGTGGTGGTGGCCGCCGACGGCCCCAGCGCCCTGCGGATCGCGCTGACCGGGACTTTCGACGTCATCCTGCTCGACATCATGCTGCCCGGCCTCTCCGGCTACCGGGTGCTGGAACACCTGCGCAAAGAGGGTGTCAGTACGCCGGTCCTGCTGGTCTCGGCCAAGGACGGCGAGGTCGACCAGGCCGACGGGCTCGACCTCGGCGCCGACGGCTACCTGGTCAAGCCGTTCTCCTTCGTGGTGCTGGTCGCCCAGGTCCGGGCCGTGCTGCGGCGGACCGCCGAGGAGGGGTCGGGCCGCAACAAGGTGCGGTTGGGCGACCTCGTGGTCGACCGGGGGATGCGCGAGGTCCGGTTCCGGGGCGAGTTGGTGTCGCTGAGCCCGCGCGAGTTCGCGGTGCTGGACGTGCTGGCGGGCCGGGCGGGCGCGGTGGTCACCAAGGACGACCTGCTGCGCGCGGTCTGGGGCGACGAACAGGCCGCCACCCGCAACGCCGTCGAGGTCTACGTCGGATACCTGCGCCGCAAACTCGACGCCGCGGGCGCCGACGGCATCGTGCGCACGGTCCGCGGCCACGGCTACCTGGCGTCCACGACCGAGATCGACGAGGTGCTCGACCCCGCGGGCACCCGGCCGCGGTGAGAAGGCTGCGCGCGCTGTGGCTGCGGCGCACCATGCGGTTCCGGGTCACCACGGTCACCACGGTCGTGACGCTGGCGGTGCTGATCGGCATGGCCGTCGTCAGCAGCGGGATGATCGGGCCGCTGCTGGTCCGCTCGGCCGACGCCGAGCTGTCCGCGTCGCTGGACGCGGCCACCGAGCGGGTCCGGGCCGGGCTGGCGCCCTTCGCGCCGTCGCCGAACATCCAGGTCCGGGTGCTCGACACGGCGGGCGAGCCGGTCGACGGTGGCGGGGCGATCGACCTCGGGCCGCAGGACATCCGCGTGCTCAAGGCGGGCACGCCGGTCCTGCGCGCGCAGGACGCGCCGCCCGCGCGCTGGTTGGGCACCGTGGTCAGCGCGCCGGACGGGACGCAGCGGCTGGTGGTGACCGGCACCGGCATCGTCGGCTACGCCGCCGCCCACGGGGAGGCGCTGAACTGGCTGGTGATCGCCGCGCTGCTGGTCGCGGTGGCCGTGGCGGGCTCGACCTGGCTGGCCGTGCGGTCGTCGCTGCGGCCGGTCGAGCGGATGCGGGTCGCCGCGGGACGGCTCACCACCGGGCGCAGGCTGCCGCTGCCGGAGGCGCACGACGAACTCCGCTCGCTGGCAGGCGCCCTCAACGCCCTGCTCGCCCGCCGCGACGAGGCCACTGACCGCCTGCGCCGCTTCACCGGCGACGCCGCCCACGAACTGCGGTCGCCGGTCGCCTCGATCCGCGTGCAGGCCGAGGTCGCGGTGACCCACCCGGACCCGGACCTGTCCCAGGAGGTCCTCGCCGACGTCGTGCGCGAGTCCGAACGGCTGTCCGCGCTGGTCGACGGCCTGCTGGCGCTGGCCCGCGCGGACGCGGGCGAGGTGCCCGCCGCCGAGGCCATCGACCTGGTGATCGCCACGAAGGACGCGGTCGGCCGCTGCCAGGACAGCGGCCCGACCATCCAGGTCCACCTGCCCCCCGCGCCGTGCTGGGCCTTCGCCGCACCGTCCGAAGTGGACTTGGTGCTGGACAACCTGCTCCGCAACGCCGTCCGCCACGCCCGAGCCCGGGTGACGGTCACGGTCATGGCGTCGAGCAAGACAGTTCGCTTGGTAGTGGACGACGACGGCCATGGCATAGCCGAGGAACACCGTGCGCGCGTGTTCGACCGGTTCTACCGAATCCAGGACGACCGGGCGCGCAGCAGCGGGGGAACGGGACTGGGCCTGGCACTGGTCGCCGAGGTCGTCCGACGCCGAGGCGGCGCGGTGCGGGTGAGCGATTCGCCGGAGGGCGGGGCCCGGTTCCAGGTGGTCTGGCGGGTCGCCCGATGAGCCGCGCGCTGTCGGCGGCACTGGGGGACGAGCGCGTGCTCGACCCGTCGCGGCCCGGCCTGGTCGGGGTCGGCGACGAGATCCGGGTAGGCCGCTCCCGCCAACGAATCACCGCCCTCGGCGTCGACGGCGTGCGGCTCGCCCACATCGGCGGCCCGTCACTTTCCCAGCGGGCTTGGACAAACGCCCTGGACCGTGCCGTCGCCCGCGCCGCCGAGTTGGCCGAGGCGAAGGTCGTCGTGGGCGCCGCCATCGTTCGGGATGGCAGGCTGCTGGCCCAACAGCGGGCGTATCCGGCCGCCACAGCGGGACTGTGGGAGCTGCCCGGCGGCCGAGTCGAACCCGACGAGTCCGATGTGGACGCTGTGCGCCGGGAATGCTTGGAGGAACTGGGCGTGGAGGTGACTCCGCTGGACGTGATCGGCCCGGACGTCGTCCTGCGCGACGACCTGGTACTTCGGGTCTACGGGGCGACGCTGGACTCGGGGGAGCCGCATCCACACGATCACCAGGCCCTGGCTTGGCTGACCGAGGGCACGCTGCACACGGTCGAGTGGCTGCCCGCTGATCGTGTGCTGCTCGCGGCGGTGCGGACCTTTCTCCGGACTAGGTAGTCGCGGTGAGGATGACCGGCAGGTGTTGAAGCCCGCGCAGTGCAGGTGAAGTCCGGTAGACGAGGTCCGCCGCGGGCACCGCGAGCCGGATGTCCGCACACCGTTCCAAGAGGACAGTAAAAGCCGACTGGGTCGCCATTCGGGCCAGTGGGGCGCCAAGGCAGCGGTGGATGCCGTGGCCGAAGCCCATGTGGGAGCCCTCAGCGCGGGTGACGTCGAACGACTCCGGGGCGGTGAAGCGGCGGGGGTCGCGGTTGGCGGTCGACAGGGACAGGAAGACCGGGTCGCCGCGGCTGATCGTGACGCCGTCGACCTCGATGTCCGCCATGGCGAACTTCATCAGCGACATCAGCGACGGGCCGTCGAAGCGCAGCATCTCCTCCACCGCGCCCGGCATCAGGGTTGGGTCGGCGCGCAGGGCGGCCAGTTGGTCGGGGTTGGTGAGCAGGGCGAGCAGGCCGCTGCCGATGAGGCTCGACGTGGCCTCGAAGCCCGCGAGGAGCAGCAGCAGGGTCAGCGCCCGGAGTTCGCCATCGGCGAGGTGGTCGCCGTCCTCGTCGGCCCGCAGGAGTCCGCCGATCAGGTCGTCCTCGGGGTTGGCGCGCTTGGCGGCGAGGAGTTCGACGATATAGGCCTGCAGCCACGCAAGCGCTTGCGGGAGGCGGGCGGCGTCGGCCGGGTCGGTGGAGACCAGGGCGGAGGCCTGGTGGTGGAACTCGGCGCTGTCGCGGTGGGTGACGCCGATCAGGGCCATGATCACCTGGCTGGCGAACGGCACCGCGAAGTCGGCCATGATGTCGACCCGGCCGCGGGGCAGCAGGTCGGCGATGACGCTTTCGGCGACCGCCCTCGCGTGGGGACGCAGGGCGTCGATGCGGCGGGTCGTGAAGGCGCCGTTGACCATGCGGCGCAGGCGGGTGTGGTCGGGTGGGTCGAGGTTGGCCAGGCTCGCCGCGATGCCCAGGGCCTCCGGGCCCGCCACCCACGGCAGCGCCCGCACCTCGGCCGGGGCGTTGTTCAGGTCGGCCGAGAACCGCGGGTCGACCTGGGCGGCCTTCACGTCCTCGTATCGGGTAACGATCCACGCGTTCATGCCATGGAACACCACGCGCCGCACGGACTCGCTCTCGCGCACGTCGGCCAGCAGAGGGTGCGGGTTGTGCCGGAAGCCCGCGCCGAGCGCGTCGAGGTCGATCCGTCCGGACATGGGACATACCGCGCCCGCGTCGCCGGTGGTCTCGTCAACAGTGGTCATCCGGTCACCTCCGTCAGGTCGGCCCGGCGGTACCGGGCGCACAGGTCCAGAACTCTCGCCGCGATCCCGTCCGCGGTCAGGCCCGCGGCGCGCAGCAGTTCGCCGCGTTCGGCGTGGGGCAGGAACCGCGACGGCAGGGCGACGGTCGCGACGCGCGTGTCCGTGCCCGCCAGCGCCGCGGCGAGCCTGCACCCCAGCGAGCCGGTGGCGACGGTGTCCTCGACGACCACCACCACTTGGTGTCCGCCCGCCAGCGCCACGAGGTCGTCGGAAAGCGGCACCGTCCAGCGCGGGTCGACCACGGTGGCCGACACGCCGTGCCGGTCGAGGACGACCGCGGCCGACAGGCACGCCAGCGCCATCGGCCCCACCGCGACGAGCAGCACGTCGGCCCCGTCCCGCAGCACGTCCGCGCCGCCGATCCTGCGCTCCGCTGGGATGTCGGGTCCCGTCGCCGACTTCGGATAGCGCACGACCGTGGGACCGTCGTCGATCGAGATGGCCTCGTTCAGCAGTTCCCGCAGCCGCTTCGGGTCGCGCGGCGCGGCCAGCCGCAGGCCGGGCACCACCGGGAGCACCGACGCGTCCCACATGCCGTGGTGGCTGGGCCCGTCCGGCCCGGTGATCCCGGCCCGGTCCAGCACGAACGTCACCGGCAGCCGGTGCAGCGCGACGTCCATGAGCAGTTGGTCGAAGGCGCGGTTGAGGAACGTGGCGTACACCGCGACCACCGGGTGCCGCCCGCCCATGGCCAGCCCGGCCGCGCAGGTGACCGCGTGCTGCTCGGCGATCCCCACATCGAAGACGCGGTCGGGGAACCGCTCGGCGAACCGGTGCAGGCCGGTCGGGCGGAGCATCGCCGCGGTCAGGCACACCACGTCCGGGCGCCGCGCGCCGATCTCGGTGATCTCGTCGGCGAACACCGACGTCCAGGTCTGGCCAACGGCGGCGGCCTTCCCGGTGGCCGGGTCGAAGGTGCCGACGGCGTGGAAGTGGTCATCGTCGTGGGCCTCGGCGGGCGGGTAGCCGCGGCCCTTGGCGGTCACCACGTGCACCACGACTGGCCGGTCCGACTCACCCGCCACCCGCAGCGCACGTTCGGTGGCGGCGAGGTCGTGTCCGTCGACGGGGCCCAGATAGTCCAGGCCCAGCGCGCGGAACACGTTGTCGGCGCTGTCACCGCCGCGCAGCGCCGACAGATGTGCCGCCACCCCGCCCACGGTCGGCGCGTAGGAGCGGCCGTTGTCGTTGAGCACCACGACGACCGGCCTGCCCGCCGTGCCCAGGTTGTTCAGCGCCTCCCAGGACATGCCCCCGGTGAGCGCGCCGTCGCCGACCACCGCGACCACGCGCCCGGCCCGGCCCGCGCGGGCCAGACCGTCCGCATAGGACAGAGCGGTGGACGCGTGCGAGTTCTCCACCAGGTCGTGCGGCGACTCCGCGCGGGCCGGGTACCCCGCGAGCCCACCCGCCTTGCGCAAGGTGTCGAACCCGGCGAGCCTGCCGGTGAGCATCTTGTGCACATAGGACTGATGCCCGGTGTCGAAGACCAGCGCGTCGCGCGGCGAGTCGAACACGCGGTGCAGGGCGATGGTCAGCTCGACCACGCCGAGGTTGGAGCCGAGGTGCCCGCCGGTGCGGTGAACCCGGTCGACCAGGACCCGCCGGATCCGCGCGGCCAGCTCCGGCAGCTCGGCGGCGGGCAGCGCGCGCAGGTCGGCCGGGGAGCCGATCCGATCGAGAATCCCGTTGTCGGGCACCGTGTCACCGCCCTCAGACCGCGGGTCGCTCAGCGGTGACGATCAGGTAGCCCATCTGCTCGAACACCGCGAACGCCTGGTCCCACACCTCGGGCGGCAGGTCGATCTCGGCGAAGCTGAGCCCGGAGTCGGCCACGGACCTGGCCAGCAGCTCGGTGACCTTGGCCTTGGAGTAGCGGGTGCGGTGGCTGACGTCGATCGCCCCGGTGACCCGCAGGCCCGCGTCGGCGATCAGCTCCCGGTAGCCGTCGAGGTCGGTCAGCGAGTGGACCATCCAGCCCTTGAGTGTCTCGGCCAGCGCCGCCCGGCCCGCCTCGGTGTCCGGTTCGGTGGCTGAGACATCGCACAGCGCCAGCCGCCCGCCCGGACGCAGCACGTCGGCGATCCCGCGCAGGACCGTCCGCCGGTCAGGCATGTGCAGCAGCGACTCCACCGCCCACACCGCGTCGAACGAGCCAGCGGCGAACGGCAGCGCCATCGCGTCGGCGAACTCGAACCGGACCCGGTCGGCCACGCCCGCCGCGGCCGCCAGCTCGGTCGCGGCGGCGATGTCCTTGGTACTGACCGAGATCCCGACGATCCGCAGATCCGGCACCGCCCGTGCCAGCCGGACCGCGGGCCGTCCCCGGCCGCAGCCCAGGTCGAGTACCCGCTCGCCGGGGCGGGCGTCGAGCAGCTCGATCATGTGGTCGGTGAGCCGGTCGGTCGCCTCGGCGAAGCCGCTGTCGTCGTCATCGCCGGTCCAGTAGGCGAAGTGGATGTTGCCGCCCATCAGCTCGGCGAGCATGTCGCCCTTCTCATCGAAGAAGCGGCCGACATCCGCGGTGGTCAGTTCGGTCTGCATGAAGGCTCCTCGATCGTGGGCGGGACTCACTCGGCCGGGATGATCCCCATCTGGCGCAGCAGGCCGAACATGTCGTAGTAGTCGAAGTGCTCGGTGATCAGGCCGTGGGCGTCGAAGCGCATGACGCTGACCGCGCGCTGATTGACCGTGCTCCCGTGGATGGCGCCGGGGATATGGGCGAAGTCGCCGGTCAGCGTGCCGGTGCCGGTCCAGGTCACCGACGCCCGGTCGCCCGCGACGATCGGCTCGCCGATCTCGATGTGCGAGTCCGGGCTGGCGGCCAGCCAGACCCGCAGGAACTCCGCGATCTCAGCGCGGCCGGTGAACGTTTTGCCGATCGCGACGTCGTGCATGACGGCGTCCTCGGCATAGCACGCGGCGAACGCCTCGACGTCGTAGCTGTTGAAGGTGTCGAACAGACGGTAGAGAAGTCGTTCGTGGGCAACGGAAGTGTTCGTCGTCATCACGGCTCCCGTGTGGTGTCGGCTCGTGGCGATCACCGTCCCACCGTCGGGTGGCCGTGGACAACGGAACCGGGCATGCGCGGACAGTGAGGATGTCCTTCCGCATCATGCGGAACGCATATTCGGTTCTGGACCTGCGGAGGTAGCACGAATGGAGATGCTTGCCCGCAACTTGCACGGTCACGCTCGATAGCGGCCACATGACAGGAAGGCTGGTCGAACCATGACGAGCGGCACCGTCCACAGTAGCCAGAACCCCCAGCGTCGAGTGGTGAGTGGCGTGCCCACCATCCGCAGACCGCGCCGGATCCCGAACCTCAGTGTGGTGGACCAGATCGTCGGCGTGCACTCGATCCGCAAGGACCAGGTCGGCTTTCTCTACAAGGTGATCCAGGAGTACGGCGACATCGCCTGGGTGCGGGTGCTGGGCATCAAGATGGCGATGGTCAACCATCCCGACTTCTTCGAGCACATCCTCGTGCGCAACCACGAGAACTACACCAAGAACACCTTCCTCTTCCGCGCGGTGGAGCCGATCCTGCGCGGCGGGCTCATCGGCAACGTCGGCGGCGAGCCGTGGCGGCGGCAGCGGCGGATCATGCAGCCCTCGTTCCACCGGCCGCAGGTCGCGGGCTTCGCCGAGAACATGACCGAGGAGACCTCCCGCATGCTGCGGCAGTGGGACACCAAGTACCAGCCGGGCGACGTGGTCAACGTCAGCACCGAACTCGGACAGCTGGCGATGCGGATCGTGTTCCGCTCGCTGTTCGGCGCCGACATCGGCGACCGCGGCAAGTCCATTGAGGACATGTTCCTGGAGGCCAACCAGATCGTCGGCGGCTTCTTCCGCTTCCCGTTCCCGCCGATCAACTGGCCCACTCCGGGACACCTGCGGCTGAAGAAGATCATCAGGACGATGGACGGCTATGTCACCGACGTCATCGACAGCCGCGTCGACAGCGACGAGCAGCACCACGACCTGCTCAACGCGCTGCTCAACGCCGTCGACCACGACGGCACCGGGATGTCCCCGTTGCAGTTGCACCGCGAGGTCCTCAACCTGATCATCGGCGGGTACGAGACAACCAGCAACACCGTGTCGTGGCTGATGTACATGGTCGGCCAGCACCCGGAGGTACAGGCGAAGCTGCACGCCGAGGTCGACTCGGTGCTCGGCGGCCGGGTGCCCGGGTTCGACGACGTGCTGAAGCTGACCTACACCCGCCAGGTCGTCGACGAGACGCTGCGGCTCTACACCCCCGCGTGGCAGACGATGCGGTCCTCGGTCGAGGAGGACGAGATCCGCGGCTACCGCATCCCGGCCAAGGCCGACCTGTACCTCAACATGTTCACCCTGCACCGCCACCGCGACTACTGGACCGACCCGGACACCTTCGACCCGGACCGGTTCCTGCCCGCCGAGGTCGCCAAACGGCCGCGGCACGCCTACATCCCGTTCGCCAGCGGTCCCCGCAACTGCATCGGCAAGCACTTCGCGCTGACCGAGCTGGTCATCATCCTGGCCATGATCACCCAGGCCTACCGGGTCGTGATCCCGGAGCGGCTGCGCGACGTCCAGGTCGAGCCGCTGATCACGCTGCACCCCAAGGGCGGCGTGCACCTGCGGATGGACCGGCGGTGACCCGGGAGCAGGCCCGGCTGTGGTCGGTGTTCGAGGCGATCGCGCCGCGGGTCAACCCGCACGCCGCCACGGCGATCGCCCAGCTCGACCGGTGGGTGGCCGAGCAGGGGCTGGTGGTGCGCCCCCGGGCACGGGAGCGCTTCGCGCAGGCGGACTTCGGCTGGTTCGCCGCGGTGACCTACCCGACCGCCGACGCCGACACCCTGGCACTGGTCGCCGACTGGTTCGCCTGGCTGTTCCTGCTCGACGACCAGCTCGACGACGGGCTGCTGGGCCGTGACCCGGAGCGCACGGCCGAGTTCATGGGCGAGATGTTCGGTGTGCTCAACGGCCTTCCACCCACTCCCGGTGCCCCGACGATCATCACCGCGCTCGCCGACCTTTGGCGCCGCAGCGCGGAAAGCGCGTCGGACACTTGGCGGCGCAGGTTCGTGGACCATGTCATCGCGGGCGGCCTGGCGGCGCGGTGGGAATCGGATAACCGTTGCGGAGGAGTCGTTCCGGCGGTCGAGTCCTATGTGGACAAGCGGCCGCACACCGGGGCGGTCTATGTCTGCATGGACCTGATCGAGCTGGCCGAACGGATCGACATACCCGCCGAGGTCTACGACAGCGAACCGTTCGCGGCGGCACTGCGCGCCGCGTGCGATGTCGTGGGCTGGGTCAACGACCTGTACTCGCTGGACAAGGAGACCTCGATGGGGGAGTACCACAACCTCGTCTCGGTGACCGCCCACGAACGCGGCCTGGACATGGCTGAGGCGGCGGCGGTCGCGACCGAGCGCACCAGCGACCGGGTCCTGGAGTTCCTTCGCCTGGAGCGGCTCGCCGAGCGGGCTTGGCCGACGGCCGACGTGCGCGCGTACCTCGACGGAATGCGGTCCTGGATGCGCGGCAACCTCGACTGGTCGGCCACCACCCGCCGCTACCGCGACGCCGCCACCGACTACCTGGAGCGCGGGCTGGTCGAGTCGATCGGGACGGGGGAGACCCGATGACCGTCCCAGCCGCCGCACCCGCGCTCGGCACCCACCCCGGCGTCGCGATGGCCCGGCACCTGACCACACCCGCGCTGGTCGCCGCGATCGACCGACTCGGCGGCAGGCTCACCGAGGTCTGTGGCTACCAACTGGGTATCCGCGACGAACACGGCAGGCACACGGCGACCGTCGGCGGCAAGCTCCTGCGGCCCGCGTTCACACTCCTGAGCGCCGTCGCCGCGGGCGGCGCCCCCCGCGCCGCGGTCCCGGCCGCCGTCGCGATCGAACTGCTGCACAACGCCTCCCTGGTGCACGACGACATCATGGACGGCGACCGCACCCGCCGCGGCCGCCCGACCGTCTGGGCCCACTACGGCGTCCCCCTGGCGATCCTGGCCGGGGACGCGCTCATCGCCCTGGGGTTCGAGGTTCTCGCCGAGACGGGTTCGTCGGTCACTCCTTTGGCCCGGACGCTGCGTCTGTTGGCACTGGGCCAGGACAGCGACCTCGACTTCGAGACCCGGCGGTCGGTGAGCCCATCGGAGTGCTTGGCGATGCTGACCGGAAAGACGGGAGTGCTGCTGGGTTGCGCCTGCGCGCTTGGTGCCGCTTCCGCGGGTGCCCCGGCCGAGTGGGTCGAACGGTTCGATCGGTGGGGAACTCACCTCGGGGTCGCGTTTCAGCTGGTGGACGACCTCCTGGGCATCTGGGGCGATCCGGCGGTGACCGGCAAACCTGTCGGCGCGGACCTGCTTTCGCGCAAGAAGAGCGCGCCTGTGGTCGCGGCGCTGGCGGCTGACATGGGACTGGCCCAGCTCTACGCCCGCCCCGGCGACTGGGACGCGCGGGAGGTCGCGCGGGTCACCGGGCTGATCGAGCGGACGGGCGCCCGCGAGTGGGTACGGGCGGAGATCGACCGCCGAACCGAGTTGGCGTGGGCGGAACTGGCCGGCCTCGACCTGGACCCGTCCGCCCGCCGCGACCTGCGCACCCTCACCACCGCCCTGGCGATCCGAGACCACTAGGTAGTTCTACGCGTTTGCGTGACCAACCGGCTCCGAAGCGTATTCGGCTGCGTCATACTCCTCGACGGGTTCACCAACCTTGGGGGAGACATGCCAGACGACCGGCTCGACCGGAACTTCCGCACCGACCTGGACCAACTCGCGGGCGTGGCTGATCGGACCCTGCCCGCTCTCGGCGACCAGATCCAACTCCAGCTCGCCGCGCACAACAAGTTCGACGGCGTGACCCCGCCGAGTCACTTCCCCGGTGTCGAGGCCGCGTTCTACGGGCTCAACGACGTGCTGAAGGAGCGGCTGAAGCGGGCGTGCACGGTGATCGAGGCGACCGGTGAGGCCGTTCACGACATCGCGAATCTCTACAAGCGCGCCGACGGGCAGTGACCGCGGATGACTGAGCAAAGTCAGTGGCCGGACGACAACCTGATCGCCGACCTGATCTATCGCCTGCGGTCCGAGTACGCCGCGCTGCTCACCCACGAGATGATGGATCCGGATTGTGATCTGTCCGGTTTCCCGGGTTCGCCGATGGACATCGACACCAAGGTGTGGATCGAGATCACCGACTATCTGGTGTTGTCCCCACCCAAGATCTGGGACGCGTTCAACAGCTTTGTGGTCGCCGGGGGCGAGCACCACAATACGACGATCGAAGGACTTCTCGGCGAGATCGGGGCATCGCTGTCGGAGTGGGATGGTCCGGCCGCGGAGGCTTTCGGTGTGCACCTCTCGAACATCAGAGGATTCCTCGACGGTCAGCGCCGTCACCTGGACCAACTGCTGATCGGCTACGCGTCGGCGTACAAACTCGCGGTCCTGGCGCGGGAAAGCTGGAAGTCCTTGGTCGAGGAATGGATCGAGGTTTCCCGGCAGTACCGACTGGACGACGACGAACGGCGGCGCGCCGTGCGGATGAAGGTCGCCGCGGGGATCCTCGCCGCGGTCGCGGGGGCGGCCACCGGCGGGACTGTCCTCGCAGCGGGTATCGGGGCGATGGGGGCGTTGACCGGTGCGGCCGCCGAGGAGATCACCGCTGATCTCGGTGGTGACACCGGTTCGGACGTCTGGCAGTCGTATGAACGCGCCTATCAGCGGCTCGCTGAATCCAACTTGGGTGAGATCGAGACAATCAGGAAGTTTGTTCAGGCCCAGTGCGACGAGATCACGGCCGAATCCGTGCCTATGTATGAACCACTGCCTTCCTCGACCGACGTGGACAGCCCCGACTTTCGGTATGAGCGATTCTTTCACCAGGATCGGGAGGACGGGTTCTCCCGCGATGTCGCCGCCGAACGGACCAAGTACGTGGCTGAGAAGGGTAAGTCAGGCTTTCGGTCCGATGGGCCGATCGCGTTGGCACTCAACGGCCGGGATGAGGTTGAAGATGCGTAGGCGAGCACTGGTGGCTCTGGCCGCCGTCGTGGTGAGTGGTTGCTCAGGCGATCCCATCGACTCTCCAACGCCGGTCCCCACCACGCCATCGGCGGCGGTGACCGCACCACAGGCCCCGCCCACGGTTCGGGAGGCGGTTAGCCTGGGCACCTGGTGGAAGGATCCGTGCGGGTTGATCAGGGACTGGGCCTTGGCCGACCAGGGATTCGGGTGGGACACCAAGGGCAAGCCACTGCAGGCTGATGGAGCGCCTGCCTGCGGTTGGACGGCTGAATCGTCCGCGGACAAGGGCACGGTCAGCCTTGAGGTCGTCACGTACGCCGATCGGAGCCCGCTGGTGGCCGCCTATGGCGCGAGCCTTCCTGGATTCCAGCCCGTGGGGCGGGTGGACGCCAATCTGCCGGTGGCGTACTTCGAGCCACGGGCAGGAGCGTGTTCGTTCGTCGTCGGACTGTCGGAGAGTCAGGGGATCAAGGTGACGCTCACCCGATCTCGCCCGCTGGAGGGCGACGGGCCGCGGACTCGGTGCGCGGTGGGCCACTCGGCGATGCTGGCCGCTGTCGGCGTCATCCGCAGCCCGGACGCCGTTCCACCGCCCGCGTAGGGGAACGTGGTGGACGTGATGTCTAGGGCATTGACGGTGTGTCTCGTATTGGCGCTCGGTGTCACTGCGGGCTGTGTGAAGGAACCGTCTGAGCGGCCTTCGGTGCCGGCATCGACCGCGCCCACGACTACATCTACATCGTTGGTGGTTCCCACAGTCGAGAAGCCGATCAGTCTTGGTGATCTGTGGAAACGCCCGTGCTTCCTGATTCCGGTGTGGGCGCTCGAGGACTTCGGCATCGACCAGGAAATCAAGGGGAAGCCGTTCCAGAGCGGACCCGGGCACGGGTGCGCATGGTCGGCCCCAGGACAGGGTGACGAGACCACCGGTTTCGAAGTCGTCGCGTACCCGGACTTCGACATCCTCCGCGACACCTACGAGAACGCGTCCAAGCGCGCGGTCATGTTCGAGCCGACCGGTACTCGCCACTTTCCTGCCGCTTATCTTGTGGAGAACGACACCAGTTGCACGTACGTCATCGCGTTCTCGAACACCCAGGGCGTGAAAGTGACTCGCACTCAGCAGCGGCCCTACACACACGAAGGTCCCAAGGAACGCTGCGAGCATCCGGGCCAGGCGGCCTTCGAGATCGAAAGCGTGATCAGGCATCCGGGCGCCTATCCGACGTCGTAGGCGACAAAAGGTGGGCGGACCCCGCGTCCGCCCACCTTTGCCTCAGGCCACCCCGGCCAACCGCAGCGCCGATGACAGCCGGTGGGCGCCGCGTTCGGTGGCTCGGTGGGCGCCTGCCTTGCGGATTCGGTCGAGTTCGGCCGGATCCGCGAGCAACGACTGGGCACCCTCTCGGATCGGACGCAACTCCTCGACCACCGCCTCCGCCGTCGCCGACTTCAGGGCTCCATAGGTCGGGTACTGGGTCGCCAAGTCGGCGGGTGCGACGTCCGTGCAGGCGGACAGGATCTCCAGCAGGTTGGCCAGGCCGGGCTGTTCGGTCGGCCGGTACTCCATCCTCTCCACACTGTCGGTGACGGCTCGCTTGATCTTGCGGTGGATCAGGTCCGCGGTGTCGAGGATGAACACGACGCCCACTGAGTCCTGTGTGGACTTCGACATCTTGCGGCTGGGGTCGACCAGGTCGCGGACGCGGGCCGCGGTGGGCGGCATCACCGCGGTCGGGACGGTGAAGACCTCGCCGTAGGTCTGGTTGAAGCGGCGGGCCAGGGTTCGGGCGAGTTCGACGTGTTGGGACTGGTCGTCGCCGACGGGGACCTCGGCGGCGCCCTGGAGGAGGATGTCGGCGGCCATCAGGACCGGGTAGGTCAGCAGGCCGAGGCGGACGGTGCCGACCGGTTCGCCCGTGCCCGACTTCTGTTTGAACTGGGTCATCCTGGCGGCCTCGCCGTAGGAGCAAGCGCACTCCAGGATCCAGCTCAGCGCGCCCAGTTCGCGGACCAGGTCGGACTGCACGAAGACCTGGTCGGGCTCGATCCCGGCGGCGACGAGGACCGCGAGGAGTTCGCGTGACAGCACCCGCAGGCGGGCCGGGTTGTAGGACACCGTCATCGCGTGCAGGTCGCTGACGAAGTACAGGTCGCCGGGGCGGCCCTGGTTCGCCCAGCGGCGGATGGCGCCCAGGTGGTTGCCCAGGTGGGCGTGGCCGGACGGGGTGATGGCGGACAGGCGGGTCATCCAGGTCTCCTCGGGGTGCGCACCCGACCGGATGACCGAAAAAGGCCGCCCGATCGGGCGGCCTCGTCGTTGAATCAACGCACGGGTCAGGGCCGCCGGTCGGCGGTCCACCACAGGTTCACGTTGAGAGTTCGCATCGGATCAACGGTAGCGCGCGGCGCGCGGCCCGGCAAAGGCTTACCGTGGACACATGTACGTCGTACTGATCACTTACACGGCTCCGCTGGAAGAGATCGACTATGTGCTGGCCGACCACTCCGCGTGGATCGGCAAGCAGTACGAGGCCGGGTACTTCCTGGCCTCGGGGCGTCGGGACCCGCGCACCGGCGGGGTGATCATCACCCGCCCGATGAACCGGGACAAACTCAACGCGTTGCTGGCGACCGACCCGTTCGCACTGCGCAAGCTGGCGCACTACGACGTGATCGCGTTCACCGCGACGCGGACGGCACGTGAGCTCGCGCACTTCAACGAGGCGATCATGGAGCACCTTTAGCGGGTCAGGCGGCCTTGGCCAGCTTGATCTTCGCGCGCTTGAGCGCGAGGATCGGGCACTTCTTGCATGCCGACTTCGACCGGCAGCACTTCTTCTTCACCTTGCCCTTCTTCATCATCCGCTTGACTAAATCCGCAGGTGTCCTCGCTTTGCCGCCGCCCATGTGTCGACCCTTCGTCCGCGCGCTGAATACGGCACTTAGGTTAGGTTAACCTTTCTTGATCGCCGCGTGGTGCTGGTCACACGGATGGACGAGGTATCCTGGGACAGCCATTAGCAGCTCTGTCGGCTGCACCGGGCGCCCCCATCAGTGTTGACCGACGGTTGCGGGCTGCCCTTCGACGCCCGAGAAGGAACCAGGAGCACGCGCGTGCCCACAGCGACCGCCACCGCCGAGCAGACCACCCCCGGCCTGCGCCGCCACGACCTGCGCAACATCGCCATCGTCGCGCACGTCGACCACGGCAAGACGACCCTGGTCGACGCCATGCTCCGCCAGTCCGGTGCCTTCGAGGCCCGCGCCGAGCTGGTCGACCGGGTCATGGACTCCGGGGAACTCGAGCGCGAGAAGGGCATCACCATTCTCGCGAAGAACACCGCCGTCCGGCGGCAGACCCCCGACGGCCCCATCGTCATCAACGTCGTCGACACCCCCGGCCACGCCGACTTCGGCGGCGAGGTCGAGCGCGGCCTGTCCATGGTCGACGGTGTCGTCCTGCTGGTCGACGCCTCCGAGGGTCCGCTGCCGCAGACCCGCTTCGTGCTGCGCAAGGCGCTGGCCGCGAACCTGCCCGTCGTGCTGCTGGTCAACAAGGTCGACCGGCCCGACGCGCGCATCGCCGAGGTCGTCGAGGAGACCCACGACCTGCTGCTCGACCTGGCCTCCGAGCTCGACGACCTCGACGAGTCCGTGCTCGACCTGCCCGTCGTCTACGCCTCCGCGCGCGCCGGTCGGGCCAGCCTGACCCAGCCCGCGGACGGCGGCCTGCCAGACAGCGAGAACCTCGACCCGCTGTTCGACCTGCTGATGGACAAGATCCCCGCGCCGCTGGCCGACGCCGACGCCCCGCTGCGCGCGCTGGTCACCAACCTCGACGCGTCGAGCTTCCTCGGCCGGATCGCGCTCTGCCGTATCCACGCGGGCAAGATCCGCAAGGGCCAGACCGTGGCGTGGATGCGTGAGGACGGCTCGGTCTCCAACGTGCGCATCACCGAACTGCTGGTCACCGAGGCCCTGGACCGCGTCCCGGCCGAAGAGGCCAGCGCGGGCGAGCTCGTGGCCATCGCCGGTATCCCGGACATCACCATCGGCGACACGCTGGCCGACATCGACAACCCGGTGGCGCTGCCCCGGCTCACCGTCGACCAGCCCGCCATCTCGATGACCATCGGTTGCAACTCCTCGCCCCTGCAGGGTCGTAGCGGCGGCAGCAAGCTCACCGCCCGCATGCTCAAGGCCCGCCTCGACAGTGAGCTGGTCGGCAACGTCAGCATCCGCGTGCTCAACACCGAGCGTCCCGACACCTGGGAGGTGCAGGGCCGCGGCGAGCTGGCCCTGGCCATCCTGGTCGAGCAGATGCGCCGCGAGGGCTTCGAGCTGACCGTCGGCAAGCCCGAGGTCGTCACCCGCACGATCGACGGCAAGCTGTGCGAGCCGTTCGAGAAGCTGACCGTGGACGCGCCCGAGGAGTTCCTCGGCGCCATCACCCAGCTGCTGGCCAACCGCAAGGGCCGCCTGGAGCACATGGGCGGCCACGGCAGCGGCCGGATCAAGGTCGAATACGTCGTGCCGTCGCGCGGCCTGATCGGCTTCCGCACCGACTTCCTGACCGAGACCCGCGGCACCGGCATCGCGAACGCCCTGTTCGAGGGCTACCACCCGTGGGCGGGCGAGATCCGCAGCCGCCACTCCGGTTCGTTGGTCGCCGACCGCCAGGGCCCGGTCACCGCGTACGCGATGCTGCAGCTGGCCGACCGCGGCACGTTCTTCGTCGAGCCGGGCGCCGACGTCTACGAGGGCATGGTCGTCGGCGAGAACCCGCGCGCCGAGGACCTCGATGTCAACGTCACCAAGGAGAAGAAGCTCACCAACATGCGGTCCTCGTCGGCCGACGTGATGGAGACCCTGGCCCGGCCGCGCAAGCTGAGCCTGGAAGAGGCCCTGGAGTTCTGCGCCAACGACGAGTGTGTCGAGGTCACCCCGGAGCACGTCCGGGTGCGCAAGACCATCCTCGACGCCACCACCCGCGGCCGCACCCGCTCCCGCGAGAAGGCCCGCGACGCGAAGTAGGTCGTGAAGCTCACATGGGGCGCCACCGGGACCACCCGGCGGCGCCCCATTGTGGTTCACGAGGCCGGGAACGGCTTGATCCGAACTTGGTGGTTGTGGTCGGCGTGGGCGATCACCTCTCCGTCGACGCGCTCGCCGATGGCGGCCAGGTCGACGTCGGTGGGGAACCAGATGACCTCGGCGAGACCGGTCCTTCGATATGGCTGGGCTGTGACGCAGGGCATATGGGCACCATGGGGAACTCCCGGCGGCGCCCCTGCGTCATCCTGTTGGCTGAACCGAAGCGGCTAGGCCGATCCGGTGACCGGACAACGGCCGTGGGATCATGGCCGACCGGCCCAGGGGAGGAGCACGGGTGCGCGGTAAGAGCTGGGTACTGGCGGCGATGGCCACGGTGTGCCTCACCGCCTGCACCAACGCGCCGCCGCCGCCGCTGGTGACCAGTGAGGTCCCGCGAACCGAGGTGACCAGGCCGGTCAACCTCAAGGAAGCCGTCGTCGGGGTCGACAGCGTGGCGGGTGGCTACAACCCGCACAAGCTGTCCGACCAGTCGACCATCAGCAGCGCGCTGGCCGCCGTCATGCTGCCGTCGGTGTTCCGTGCCGCACCCGACGGCACGCCGCAGCTCGACACCACGCTGATGGTGTCGGCGCAGGTCACGCAGGCCGAGCCGTACACCGTCACCTACCGGCTGCGGCCCGAGGCGGCCTGGTCGGACGGGGCGCCCATCGCCGCGGAGGACTTCGTCTACCTGTGGGAGCAGCTGCGGGACGCGCCCGGTGTGGTGGACGGGGTCGGGTACCGGCTGATCTCCAACATCTCCGCGCGGGAGGCGGGGCGGGTGGTCGAGGTGACCTTCGCCAAGCCCTACCCCGGCTGGCGATCGCTGTTCTCCTCGCTGCTGCCCGCGCACCTGGTCAAGGACGTCCCCGGCGGCTGGGCGAACGTGCTGCGCGACAACTTCCCGGTCACCGGGGGGCCGTTGGCGATCAAGTCGATCGACCGCGACCGCGGTGAGATGATCCTCGAACGCAACGACCGCTACTGGGGCCCGCCCGCCGCGCTCGACCGGATCGTGCTGCGCAAGGGGGACGGCACGAGCATCGCCGGGGCGCTCAAGGCCGGGCACAGCCAACTCGCGCTCACCGCTCTCGACGCCGCGGGCATCGGGGCCGTCGGGACGCTGGAGTCCGCCGTCGCCCGGCAGACCGTGGCCCGCCCGGTTGTCGCGACGGTGCTGCTGCGGCCCATCAGCCCGGCCATGGCCGACTCCCGGATCCGGGCGGCGGTGGCCGCCGTCGTCGACCGGGCCGCGCTGGTCAAGGTCGGCACCGGCGGTGGCGCCGCGTCGACCATGCAGGCCAACGCGCAGGTCCTCGCGCCGAGCGTGCCCGGCTACGTGGCCACCGGTCCCGGCCCAGGGCCGGACCCCGCGCGCGCGGAGAGCCTGTTCGCCGAGGCCGGGTTCACCCGCATCGCCGGGATCTGGACCTCGCCCGTCGCGCCGCTGAACCTGGTCATCGCCGCGCCCGCGGACCATCCCGCCTACGTCGAGATGGCCAAGGAACTGCAGCGGCAAATGACCGCGGCCGGAGTGTCCTCGCGGGTGGTCACGCCCGACGCCGCCGAGCTGTTCACCACCCTGCCCGCCGTCGCGTCCGCGACCGACCAGGTCGACCTCATCGTCGCGCCACTGCCCGCGGGCGGCGACCCGGCGACCGCGCTGGCCACCCGCTTCGGCTGCCGTCCCGGCCCGGACGAGTCGCCCGCGCCGGTCCCCGCCAACCCGATCGGCTTCTGCGATCCCGCCGTGCAGCCCACCATCGACGCCGCCATGACCGGCACCGTGCCGCTGGCCGACGCGCTGGCCCAGTTGGAGCCTCTGCTGTGGGGGCGGAACTTGACTCTCCCGCTGTACCAGGAAGTCGATGATCTTGTCGTGCGCACCGACATGTCCGGCGTGACCCCCGGTGCGCCGCTGGCGAGCCCGTTCCTCGGGGCCGCCGCGTGGCGCCGCGTGGCCAAGTGACCTGAGTCACTCAGAGTTACAGAGTTTATGCTCTGTGTACCGGCTGGTAACGGTCACGTTGCGTGTAGTCGCCTGGCGGTCACCCTTTGGTCACGATCGACGGTCTGGAGATGACCCAGCGCGTCGGCGTTCCTAGCGTCCCCCCTTAGTACGCCGCCCAACGGTCGTTGGGGGCGTGATGGGTAGGCCGTGGCCAGTCGGACCGACTGCGTCAGGCCTCGCGCTAGGAGGGCACGTGTCTATTAGGAAATCCACTCTGTCCGCGTTCGCGGCAGTAGTCGGTACGTCGCTCGTGCTGAGCGCCTGTGGCGGGACCACCGATGGTGGTGGCGGCGGCGGGGCGACCGAGCCGACCGGCGACATCGCGGCCATGGCCATCGCCAAGGGCGAGTCGGGCGACACCTACACCTCCCCCGAGGTGGCCCAGTCGGACGCGACATTCGTCGTCTCGAGTGACAACCCGTTCACCGCGTACAACAACGCCGCGGCCGACGCCAACAACTCGTACAACACCTTCGCGCTGATCAAGGTGCTCTCTGGGGCTTACCTGCTCGACGGCAACAACAAGGTGCTGCTCAACAAAGACGTGATGGAGTCCGTCGAGGTCACCGCCACCTCGCCGAGCCAGGTCGTGACGTGGAAGATCAAGGAAGGCATCACCTGGTCCGACGGCGAGGCCTGGGACTGTGACGACTTCTACCTCGCGTGGCTGTCGCAGACCGGCAAGGCCAAGGACGCCGAGGACAACGACATCTTCACCGCGGCGGGCACCACGGGCTACGAGCAGATCGGCAAGGTCGAGTGCCCGAAGCCGACCGAGGTGGTCACCACCTTCGACTCGCCGTTCCCGGACTACAAGAGCCTGTTCGGCATCTCCACTGACATCCTCCCCGCGCACGTGCTGGAGAAGGCGACCGGCGTCGCGGACGTCACCAAGCTGACCCCGACCGGTGGCGACGCCGCCGCGTTGGCCAAGGTGGCCGACTTCTGGAAGACGAAGTGGAACGGTTTCGACGCCGCGCTCATGCCGGGGTCGGCCCAGTACACGATCACCGCCTTCGAGGAGAACAACTCGATCACCCTCGAGCGCAACCCGAAGTGGAATGCCAAGCCCGGTGGCCCGGCCAAGATCGTGCTGCGCGGCATCTCCGACCAGGTGGCCCAGGCCCAGGCGCTGGAGAACGGCGAGGTCCAGGTCAACTCGATGGCCCAGCCCGACGCCAACGCCGCCGAGCGGCTGCGCGGACTCAAGTCCCAGGGCGTGATCTTCGGCGCGGCCAACGGCCTGGCGTTCGAGCACTTCGACCTCAACTTCAAGAACAAGTGGCTGGCCGACCAGGCCGTGCGCAAGGCGTTCATGCAGTGCGTCAACCGCGAGGAGCTGGCCAACAAGCTGATCCGCCCGGTGCTGGAGAACGCCAAGCCGCTGGGCAGCCTCGCGTTCTTCCAGGGCGAGGACGGCTACGTCGACAACTACGCGCAGTACAAGGGCGACGCGGCTGAGGCCAAGAAGACCCTCGAAGGCGCCGGCTACACCTTCGGTGGCGACGGTGTCGCCACCAAGGGCGGCGAGAAGGTCTCGCTGAAGATCAGCCACACCGACATCCCGCGCCGCAAGCAGACCGTCGAGCTGGTCCAGTCCCAGTGCAAGGCCGCGGGCCTGGAGATCGTCGACGACACCGACCCCAAGTTCCTCGCCGACCGGGTCAGCAAGGGCGACTACGACATCGCGCTGTTCGCGTGGTCGTCGGCGCCGTTCAAGTCCAGCCTGAAGTCGATCTACGAGACCAAGGGTGGACAGAACTGGTCGGCCTACACCAACACCAAGGTCGACGCCGCGTTCAAGGACGCCAACAGCAACCTGGACGTGGCCGCGGGGCGCAAGTCCCTGGCCGAGGCGGACAAGATGATCGCCGAGGACAACTACTCCCTGCCGCTGTACCAGCTGCCGAACATGTGGGCGTTCAAGGGGATCGACAAGGTCTATTTCCAGTCGTACAACGGCGCGCTGTGGAACGCCAACGAGTGGGTCAAGACCTCGTAGCCGATCCGCCGCACCAGCGCGGCTGATCTGGTCGACACGGAGGGGCCGGACCACGTCCGGCCCCTCCGCTTGGGCATCTGACCTGGCAGGACGCACACTTGCCTGGTCAGGGATCGAGCCGGCTCACCCAGCCGCCTGGGCCCCACCTAGGAGTACCCCGTGTTCCGTTACATCATCCGACGGCTGCTGATCTCCGTACCGCTACTGGCGGTCGGCAGCTTCCTCACCTTCCTCATGGTCTCCGCGTCGGGAAACCCGGTCGCCGAGTTGCGCGCCAAGCCTGGCGTGAGCGAGGCGACGATCCGCGCGCTGGAGGCCGAACTCGGCTTGAACAAGCCGATCCTGCTTCGCTACTGGGACTGGATCGTCGACTTCGTGCAGGGCGACTGGGGCACCAGCGTCGCGCTGGGCGCGGCGCGCGCCGAGGTCTTCCCGGAGGTCTCGCGTGCCCTGTGGGTCACCGCCCGCCTGGTCATCGGCGCCGAACTGCTCGCGATCGTCCTCGGTGTCAGCGTCGGCGTCCTCGCCGCGGTCAAGCAGTATTCGATCTTCGACTACCTCGCGACCTCGACGGCGTTCCTGATGTTCTCGATGCCGATCTTCTGCGTGGCGGTGATCCTCAAGAACTACGGCATCAAGTTCAACAACGTGCTTGAGAGCCTGGGCATGGACCGCTGGCTGAGCACGGTCAGCCCGGCGGCGGGCGGCTTCCAAGGATCGTTCGGCGACCAGGTGTTCCAGTACACCGGCACCTATCTGCTGCCGACCCTGAGTCTCATGCTGATCAGCTTCGCCGCCTACAGCCGGTTCCAGCGCGCATCGATGCTGGAGACGCTGCACTCGGACTACGTGCGCACCGCCAAGGCCAAGGGCATCTCCCAGCGCCGGGTGATCTTCCGGCACGCGTTCCGCAACGCGATGATCCCGGTGACCACGCTGTTCTCGCTCAACGCCGCCGCGCTGCTCGCGGGCGCGATCGTCACCGAGACGGTGTTCGGCTGGAAAGGCATGGGCGCGCTGCTCGTGCAGAGCGTCCGCTCGTTCGACACCCCGATGCTGATGGGCTGGCTGATGGTCACCGCCACCCTGGTCGTCGTGTTCAACCTGGTCGCCGACGTGATGTACGGCTTCCTCGACCCGAGGATTCGCCTTGGTTAATCCACTTCCCACCCCAGCGGCAGGCCGGACCAGCGACTTCGACGCCACGAAGGCGCGCAAGCAGAGCACGCTGATCCTCGGCCGGTTCTTCCGGCACCGGCTCGCCGTCGGCAGCCTGGTCATGTTCGTGCTGATCGTCGCCTTCGGGTTCCTCGGTCCGCTGTTCTGGACGATCTCGGTCGACGACACCAGCAGCCGCGGCTACCTGCCGCCCAGCGCCGACCACCCGCTCGGCACCATCCAGACCGGCAAGGACATGCTCGCCCAGCTCATCCGCGGCACCCGGCTGTCGGTGCAGATCGCGCTGGTCGTGGCGTTCGGCTCGACGTTCGTCGGGGTCGTCCTCGGCGCGCTGGGCGGCTACCTGCGCGGTTTCACCGACAACGTCATCGGGCGGTTCACCGACCTTATGTTGATCCTGCCGCAGATCGCGGTCGCCGCGATCCTGGTCCGCGGACTCAACGGCAGCTGGTACACCGTGGCACTGATCCTCGCCGCGTTCGGCTGGATGTCGGTCGCCCGGATCACCCGCGGCGAGACGCTGTCGCTGTCGCAGCGGGAGTTCATCGAGGCGGCGCGCGCGTCGGGCGCGGGCACCCGGTGGGTGATCTTCCGGCATCTGATCCCGAACATGATCGGCAGCATCACGGTCAACGCCACGCTCGCCGTCGCGACCGCTGTCCTGGCGGAGGCGGCGCTGTCGTTCATCGGGCTCGGCGTGCGGTCCCCGGACACCTCGCTCGGCCTGATCATCAGCGAGAACTACTCGCAGATCACCCTGCGGCCCTGGTTGTTCTGGGGTCCGTTCGTGATCATCGTGCTGCTCTCCCTCGCGGTGAACTTCATCGGCGACGGCCTGCGCGACGCGTTCGACCCGAGGCAGACGAAGGTGCGTGCATAGATGTCGAGAGTCTCCTGTTGGCAGCGGAAGGTGCGTGCCTGATGTCCACTGTGTCAATTAACAGCACCATGACCGACACCGTCCTCGCGGTCGAGAACCTGTCCGTCACCTTCCCCACCGACGACGGGAACGTCCGCGCGGTCCGCGACGTGTCCTACACCCTGCGCCCGCGCGAGGTGCTCGGCATCGTCGGCGAGTCCGGCTCCGGCAAGTCCGTCTCGTCCATGGCGATCATGGGCCTGCTGCCGGACAACGCCAAGGTCACCGGCTCGATCCGCTACCGCGACCGCGAACTTGTCGGCCAGTCATACAAGCAGCTGCAGAGCGTGCGCAACAACGGCGTCGCGATGATCTTCCAGGACCCGATGACCTCGCTGAACCCGGTGTTCACCATCGGCTGGCAGCTCGCTGAGGCCTACCGGGCCCACCACTCGGTGTCGAAGAAGGCCGCGTGGGCCAAGGCCGTCGAGGCACTGGAACTGGTCGGCATCCCGCAGCCCGACCGGCGCGCGGCGCAGTACCCGCACGAGTTCTCCGGCGGCATGCGCCAGCGCGTGGTGATCGCGATGGCGATCATCAACGATCCGGACGTGATCATCGCCGACGAGCCGACCACCGCGCTCGACGTGACCGTGCAGGCCCAGATCCTGGAGACGCTGCTGCGGATCCGGGACGAGACGAGCGCGGCCATCGTGATGATCACCCACGACCTCGGGGTCGTGGCGGGCATGGTCGACCGCGTCCAGGTCATGTACGGCGGCACGGTCGTGGAGGCCGCGCCGGTCGACGGCCTGTTCGAGCACCCGCGGATGCCCTACACCGTGGGCCTGCTCGGCTCGCTGCCCAACCCCGCGACCCTGGGCAAGCGGCTCACCCCGATCAAGGGCACGCCGCCGTCGCTGATCAACCTGCCGACCGGCTGCGCGTTCTCCCCGCGCTGCCCGCTGGTCATCGACGCGTGCCGGGAGACCGAGCCGCGGCTGATGCCCGCCGACGGGCGCTCGCATTTCACCCGCTGCCACCGCTGGCAGCACCTGGCCTCCCTGCCGCGCCCGCAGGCGCTGTTCGAACACGAGGAGATCGGCACGGTGGAGAACCCCGCCGCGCTGACCGCCATGGACCACGACATGCCGGTCGCCGAAGACCTGGCCGTCGTGGAGGAGCGCCGGTACCAGGAAAGGCCGAACTCATGACCAACCCCGCCATGGCCGCCCGGACCCAGGCGGCAGCGGGCACCGCGCCGCTGCTGGAAGTCCGGGACCTGGTCAAGTCGTTCCCGGTGCGCGGGGGCGGCATCATCCCGCGGGTCGTCGGGCATGTGCAGGCCGTCTCCGGGGTCAGCTTCACGCTGCACCAGGGGGAGACGCTCGGCCTGGTCGGCGAGTCCGGCTGCGGCAAGTCGACCACCGGCCGGGCCATCCTGCAGCTGCACAAGCCGACCTCGGGCTCGGTGCGGTTCGAGGGCACGGAGCTGACCAAGCTCAGCGCCAAGCAGATGCGACCCATCCGCCGGGACATGCAGATCGTCTTCCAGGACCCGTACGCCTCCCTGGACCCGCGCTGGCAGGTCAACGACGTCGTCGCGGAGCCGCTGCGGCTGCACGGCCGCGGCGAGAACGTGCAGCGGCGGGTCGACGAGCTGCTCGAACTGGTCGGGCTCAACCCCGAGCACCGCAACCGGTACCCGCACGAGTTCTCCGGCGGCCAGCGCCAGCGCATCGGCATCGCCAGGGCGCTGGCCCTTGACCCGAAGCTGATCGTGCTCGACGAGCCGGTGTCCGCGCTCGATGTCTCGGTGCAGGCGGGCGTGGTGAACCTGCTGGAGGAACTCCAGCAGCGCCTCGGGCTGACCTACCTGTTCGTCGCCCACGACCTGTCGGTGGTCCGGCACATCTCGCACCGGGTAGCGGTGATGTACCTGGGCAAGATCGTCGAGATCGGCGACCGGAGGTCCATCTACGAGCGGCCGACGCACCCGTACACCCAGGCCCTGCTGTCCGCGGTGCCCGTGCCCGACCCCAAGCGGGAGCGGCAGCGCAAGCGCATCGTGCTCACCGGCGACGTGCCCAGTCCGGTCAACCCGCCGTCGGGCTGCCGGTTCCGGACGCGCTGCTGGAAGGCCCAGGAGATCTGCGCGGTGGAAGAGCCGCCGCTGGTGCGCCACGGCGCGACGTTCTCCGCGTGCCACTTCGCCGAGGAGCGCAGCGTCCTGCCGTAGGGTGTGGCGGTCGGGGGACCTCTTCCCCCGTTGGTCGTCCCGATGCCGGTGCGTGGCCAGACCCGCACCGGCATCGCCCTACTTTGCGCATAGGCTGAAATCGATGCTGACAGCCCCACCACGACTGCTGCTCGTCCACGCCCACCCGGACGACGAGAGCCTGTGCACCGGCGGGACCATCGCCCGCTACGCCGCGGCCGGGGTCCAGGTGACCCTGGTGACCTGCACCCTCGGCGAGGAGGGCGAGATCATCCCCGAGTCGCTGGGCGGGCTCGCGGCCGACCACGCCGACCAGCTCGGCGGCTACCGGGTCGGCGAGCTGCGCGCCGCGTGCGCCGCGCTCGGCGTGTCCGACCACCGCTACCTGGGCGGGATGGGCCGCTGGCGTGACTCCGGCATGGTCGGCACCGCCGCCAACAAGCACCCGCGCGCGTTCGTCGCGGGCGACGTCGAGGAGCAGACCGCCGCCCTCGCCGCCATCCTGGCCGATGTGCGGCCCCAGGTCGTGATCACCTACGGCCCCGACGGCGGCTACGGCCACCCCGACCACGTCCGCGCGCACGAGATCACCGTCGCGGCCGTCGCCGGGGTGCCGGACGTGCTGCGGCTGTACTACACGGTGGCGTCCCAGCGGGCCACGGAAGAGGGCCTCGCCGCGCTCGAAGGCGTCGGGGACCTGCCGTTCCAGCTGCCCGAGCCGGGTGAGCTGCCGGTGGTCGACGACACGGAGATCACCACAGCGGTGTCGATCGGCGACCACCTGCCCGCCAAACTGCGCGCCCTGCGGGCCCACGCGACGCAGGTCAGCGTTTGGCAGGGCCAAGACGGCGAACACAGCTACGCGCTGTCCAACGGCATCGCCCAACCCGTGGTCGACGCGGAGTTCTTCGTGCTGGCGGGCGGCGCGGACGCCGAGGCCGATGCGGACCTGTTCGGCGGGCTGGCCCCGGTCGAGCACGTGGGGGCCGACCGGTGAGCCGCGACGACCGCCTGTTCTACGTGGGCCTGCTGCTGCTCAGCGCCCTGCTCGCGGTCGTCGAACTGCTCTTCCTGCCGCTGCGGCTCGACGGCCGGGTGCTGCCGAACCTCGGCGCGCTGCCGTTCCCGATCACCGTCGTCCTCGCCGCGCTGACCCTGCCGAAGCTCGTCGGCGCGGCCTCCAGGCTGTCCCTGCGCACCGCGGTGGCGGCGGGTCCGGTGTTCGCGTGGCTGGCCGTGCTGCTGGCCGGTCTGCTCGTCACCCCGGGCGGCGACTGGATCATCCTGGCCGACTGGCGCACGCTCCTGCTGCTCGCCGCGGGCGCCCTCCCGGCCGCGGTCAAGATCGGCGACGTGCTGGCGAAGGCGACGCTGGCGGCGCAGAAGGGCAAGCCCCATGGGTGAGGCGATCACCGACAAGCACGTGGTGTCGGTCCTGCGGCCCTTCGTGCGTGCGACCACTCCGCTGCTGGAGGCCCTGCGCGAGTCCGACCCGCTGGGCTTGGTTCGTAGGGTGCTGCCCCGCCAGGCGAACTTGTCACCCGCGGACGCCGAGAACGCCGAACAGCTGGCCAAGGTCGACCGCGGCCTGCGCGACAAGCTGCTCGACGGCCTGGAGTCGGTCAAGGTCCCCGGCACCGAGGCGTGGGACCGGATGTCGGCCGAGGACCGGACTGACTGGTGGGTCAACCGGGTCGGCCGCTTCACCGTGCTGCTGGCCTCCGTCCCCGGCCTCGGCGGCGCGCTGGCCGACCGCCTGCCCATCCAGGACACCCTGGCCACGGCGGGTCAGGGCCTGCTGCTGTCCGCGATCGCCTCTGAGCACGGCTTCGACTCCCAGGCCGACCGCGTCCGCCTGATCGCGGCGGTGCTCTTCCAACGCGACATCGACCCCCACCTGGCCGCGGGCCACGGCGACCTTCTCACCGACGAGGAAGAGGATGCCGCCACCGCCGCGCTGACCGAAGATCTGACGGCCAGCGAGGCCAAACACGGAAAGATCACCATGAAGGCCGCGGGCAGCGCCCTCTGGCGCTTCGGCCGCACCTTGCTCGCCCTGGGCGACGAGATCGACAAACGCCCCCAGGGCCGCATCTACCACAAGGCGATCGGGCTGCTTCCGGTCGTGGGCATGGCGGCGGACTACTTCGGGGAACGGTCGGCACTGAAGCGGGCGGCCAAGAAGGGCCGCAAATGGCTGGCCACCCACCAGCCCGCATGAACCACGTGCTTGGCGGCCCGCCACCGCCGGACCCGAAGTCCATCCGCGCTTGCCTGACGGCCGAGTTGGCTCGTGCCTTCGATGGCGAATGGGAGTTCGTGCTGGATCAGGCCAAGCAGTCACAGGACCTGCGGCCTGTGCACGACCTGCTGGCGAAGTGGCGGCACATCGCCTTCGCCGAACTCAAGGATCCTGGTGTCTATGACCAGGCGATGGCGACGGCGACTCACGCATTGGCGACCAGCCAGGCGCCGGAGGGCAGTGCGACCGCCGAGGAAGTCGAAGCGTTGCTTCGCGCTCGGCGGTGCGGGTGATCAAGCCCGTCGACTCACCCCGGGATCCAGTAGCGGTATCGGTGCGACTCGCGGTAGCCGAGGCTGTCGTACAAGGCCATGGCCGGTTCGTTGTGGACAGCGACTTGGAGCACCCGGATCTTCGGTTTCGCCCACGCGTCGAGGGCGGACAGCAAGGTTCGCGCTATTCCCTGCCTGCGGAAACGGGGCACCACCTCGACCACCGACACATGCAGCACAGACTCGACCAAACACCCCCGCGCCGCCCCTGCGAGAACGCCGTCGCTCATGGCTGAGGCGTAGGCGACGCGGGGGCCGGAGGTCAGGATGTGCCGCTGGGCCGGGGTCGGAGCGCCGCCCACGACCAGGTCGAACCACCCTTCCGGTGGCACGTCCGATACCGCCGCGGCAGGCCCCACCATCGGCTCCGAGCTCACCAGGACCGACGACTCGGCGCCCTTCGGGTGGTCCAGGTTCACCCGCCAGCCCGCCGCCGCGATCGCGGGTTCCGCGGGCGAGCCGACCACCACATGCGCGCACGGCCGGATGCCCTCGGCCTCGGCGAACGCCTCGACCACGCGCAGGGCCGACGGGATCGGCACGCCGGGGTCGCGGAGGGTGAGGGTGCTGTTGGCGCGGCCGGTGTAGCCGCCGTTGGCGCGCAGACGCCAGGCGCCGAGGGGTTTGTCGACCTGGGCGGGCCAGGCGTCGGCGCAGCGCGACTCCAGGGTCACGGGGTCCAATTGGGGTCCCGTCCGCTGATGGCGAGGACCTGGTCGAACACCGGCGCGTCGGCACTTACCGGCAGCTCGGGACCGAACGCGGGCGAGCGGTCCTCCGGGGTGAACATCTGGACGAACGACAAACACGCCCGGGCCGTCTTCTCGTCCACCGCGTACGGCTGCCGCGTCGCCACCGCGAGGTCCCAACCGTGCAGGCTCAGCTCGTTCAGCGCGACGATGCCTGCGATCTCACCCGGCAGGTCGACCGCCCCGGCCCGCGTCATGCCCGCCCACGCGGACTCCGCGCGCCAGGCCAGGACCAGGGCGTCGAGCTGCTTGGGGAGCCGGTCGCGCCAGCCATCGGTCAGGGTGGGCAGGGCGGCGCCCGGGTCGGTGTCGGTCAGCGGCCCGAATTCCTTGTCGGCGGCTGCGCGGAAGGCCTGGGTGAGCCCGTCGAGGTGGCCGAGGATCTCCCGGACGCGGTAGTCCGGGCACGGCGTCGGGTCGTCGAGGAGGGACTCATCGATGTTCGGGAGGAGATCGGCCACGCGATCGGCGGCCAGCTGGAGGTCGGGTCCCATGGTCATTGGCCCAGTCTGCCGTGACCGGGCACGGCGGGACAGCGGTTCGCGTTGGTCAGCATGATCAGACGGGACGCCGATCCCGCTGTGTGAGCAAGATGGCACCGGGTGCGTGAACCGGTGCCCGGCGAGAGATACTGGCGGTCGTCGCGCAGTTTCCCGACGCGCGCCGAACACCATGAAGGAGCAGGAGACCGCAGTGACTTACGTGATCGCCGAGCCCTGCGTCGACGTGTTCGACAAGGCATGCATCGAGGAATGCCCTGTCGACTGCATCTACGAGGGCGACCGGATGCTCTACATCCACCCCGACGAGTGCGTGGACTGCGGCGCGTGCGAGCCGGTCTGCCCCGTCGAGGCCATCTACTACGAGGACGACGTGCCCGACCAGTGGTCGGCCTACACCAAGGCCAACGTCGACTTCTTCGACGACCTCGGCTCGCCCGGCGGCGCGTCGAAGACCGGCAAGGTCAGCGCCGACCCGGACTGGATCAAGGCGCTCCCCCCGCAGGGCGAGGGCCACTGACCGCCGTCTTCCCGGAGCTTCCGGACTTCCCCTGGGACTCCCTGGCCGACCACACCGCCCTGGCAAGGACGCACCCGGGCGGTGTGGTCGACCTGTCCGTCGGCACCCCGGTCGACCCGGTTCCGCCACTGATCCAGGCCGCTCTCGGCTCGGTCGCCGAGGTGTCGGGCTACCCCACCACCCACGGCATCCCCGCGCTGCGTGACGCCGCCGTCGCCGCACTCGCGCGCAGACACGGGGTCAGCGGGCTCGACCCGGTCGCCGTGCTGCCCACGATCGGCTCGAAGGAACTGGTCGCGTGGCTGCCGACGCTGCTGGGCGCCCGCGGCCGCACGGTCGTCATCCCCGAGCTGGCGTACCCGACCTACGAGGTCGGCGCGCGGCTCGCGGGGGCGTCGTTCCTCCGGTCCGACGGGCTGACGGCGCTCGGGCCCGAGACGCCCGCGATGGTGTGGCTGAACTCGCCGTCCAACCCGACGGGTCGCGTCCTCCCGGTGGCGCACCTGCGCAAGGTGGTCGACTGGGCCCGCGAGCGCGGCACGATCGTGGTCTCCGACGAGTGCTACCTGGCCCTGGGCTGGGACACCGAGCCGGTGTCGGTCCTGCATCCAGACGTATCCGGTGGTGACGTGACCGGGCTGCTCGCCGTGCATTCGCTGTCGAAGTCGTCGAGCCTGGCCGGGTACCGCGCCGGGTTCGTCACCGGCGATCCCACGCTGGTCGCGGGCCTGCTGGAGGCCCGCAAGCACGCCGGGATGATCGTGCCGCTCCCGGTGCAGCACGCGATGCTGGCCGCCCTGTCCGACGACGCGCACGTGGCCGAGCAGAAGGCCCGCTTCGGCAGGCGCCGCACGGTCCTGCGGGCGGCACTGGAGTCGGCCGGGTTCACCATCGAGCACTCCGAGGCGGGCCTGTACCTGTGGTCCACGCGCGGTGAGTCGGCGTGGGACACGGTGTCGTGGCTGGCCGAGCGCGGCATCCTGGTCGCGCCTGGCACGTTCTACGGTCCCGCGGGGGACAAGCACGTGCGGATAGCGCTCACCGCGACCGATGAGCGCATCGAAGCCGCGGCCGCGCGCTTGAGTCTTTAGCCCAGCACCGCTTTCGCGGCGTCGTCCACTTCGGCGAGGGCGTCGCGCCAGCGGGCGCGGCGGTCGGCCTTGCGGGCGCGTTCCCGCTCGACGAGCCTGCCCGCCACGAACACCACGTCGACCTCGATCCCGTCGCCGAGGTCGGCCAGCAGGCGCCGGACCGTCTCCTCGGCGATCACCGCGTCCTGGTGGTCGCCGAGGATGTCCTGGAACTCCTTGGTCGCCTTGACCAGCGTCCTGATCTTCTTCTTCGAGCTCGACTCGGCCATCTCCGCGGCGTAGCGCAGGCGCTTGCCGCGCACGCGCAGCGCGTGCAGGTCGTCGTCCGGCGGGTCCTCGCCGAGCGCCTCGGCGTCCTTCATCAGCTTCTTGTGCGGCTTTCGGATGACGTCGACCAGCGGGACGTCCTCGGGTTCCTCGTCGCCATCACCGGGCAGCGGCGTCGACAGGACCGCGCTCGCCAAGGCGTGCATGACCGCCTGGTAGCGCTTGCTGCGCAGGGTCGCCAGCATCGACCGACGTGCCGCCCGGCGGTCGGCGAGCAGACCAGCCAGCAGTTGTTCCACGGCGGCCTTCTCGGCCTCGTCGAACGACTCCGTCTGCGCGTGCATGTGCTCGAGCTGTACGTCGAGGTCGCGCACGGCGCCCAGCGAGTTGCCCAGCCACTTCAGTTCCGCGTTCAGCGCCTCGGCGCCGGGGATGCTGTCCGGGTCGGCCTTGAGCGCGGCCCGCGACCGCCGCACGGCCACCCGGAGCTGGTGGACGTGCTCGATGTCGGTGCCCACCCTGGCGCCCGCGGTGTTGTCGAGCAGCGTCCTGGCCTGCTCGTCGAGCCGGGCGCGCACGTGCGCCGCGGCCCCGTCCTTGCCGCCTGCGGTGAGTGGTTCCTCGGGAAGACCCAGGTCAACCGGGCTCAGCGCAGCCGTCGTCATTCCGACACTGTAGTCAGTCGTTCGCGTGCAGTGCCGTATTGAGCTCGACTCCGCTACCCGACCGGTTGACGACCTCGACAGTGCCGGTGGATGAATTCCGGCGGAACAGCAGGCCGGACTCCCCGGACAGCTCGCGCGCCTTGACCAGCTTCCCGTCGGGCAGGGTGACCTTCGTGCCCGCGGTGACGTAGAGGCCCGCCTCGACCACGCAGTCGTCGCCGAGCGAGATCCCGATGCCCGCGTTGGCGCCGAGCAGGCACCGCTCCCCGAGGCTGATGGTTTCCTTGCCGCCACCCGAAAGCGTGCCCATGATCGACGCGCCACCGCCCACATCGGACCCGTCGCCGACGGTCACCCCAGCCGAGATCCGCCCCTCCACCATGGACGCGCCGAGCGTGCCCGCGTTGAAGTTGACGAACCCCTCGTGCATGACGGTCGTCCCGGTCGCCAGGTGCGCGCCGAGCCGGACCCGGTCGGCCTCGGCGATGCGCACACCGGTCGGCACCACGTAGTCGACCATGCGGGGGAACTTGTCGACGCCGTACACCGTGACCTGGCCGCGGGAGCGCAGCCGCAGCCGGGTGGCCTCGAAGCCCTCGACCGCGCAGGGCCCGTGGTTGGTCCACACGACGTTGGTGAGCAGTCCGAAGAGGCCGTCGAGGTTCTGCCCGTGCGGCCGAACCAGCCGCGCCGACAGCAGGTGCAGCCGCAGATACGCGTCGTAGGCGTCGGCGGGCGGGGCTTCGAGGTCGTCGATGCTGGTCCGCACCGCGACCACATCGACCCCACGGGCCGAGTCGTGCCCCAGCAGCCCGACCGACCCGGCGCCGAACTCCTCGGCGGCCTCGGCGTCGGTCAGGCGGTGGGTGCCCGAGGTCGTGCCCGCCCCAAGCTTGGGATGCGGGAACCAGGTGTCGAGCACGGTCCCGTCCGCGGTGACCGTCGCCAGCCCGACGCCGTGGGCACCCTTGGTCTCGCTGATGTCTGCGCTGCTCACGCCCGATACGTTAGCGCGCCGGCCGGAACGGGTCGCGCACAGTCAAGGTGCCGAAGATCCGCCCGTGGTGCAGGTCCTCGGTGAGCAGCGTGCTCGCACCGGAGCGCAGCGCGGCCTCGATGATCAGCGCGTCCCGCCAGGACACCTGATGGTCCTGGTGCAGCCTGCTCGCCGACACCAGCAACTGCAGGTCGGTGTCCTGGGTGCACCACGGGCCGTACTGGATCACCAGGTCACGGGCTTCGGCTGGGGGCATCGGCGGGTTCAGCTTCTTTGTGACCTCCGCGTAGAACTCCTGGAGCACCTGGGTGCTCACGATGCCGGTGTCGGACTCCCATAGCGACCGCAGGATCGATTCGGCGATGTCGGATCGCTCGCCTTGCCCTTTGTCGTGCGCGTACACGAGGACGTTCGTGTCGACGAAGGTCGTGGGACCGCTCGTGGTCATTGGTCGTACAGGTCCTCACGTCGCCACGACCGACCACCTCGGTCGATCTTGTTGTCCAAAGCCTCCAGCGCTCGGCGCTTCGCCTCCTCATAGCGCGAGGCCTCGGCCGTCATCTCGGCCACCTGCTGGGCTAAGAGCGCACTGACCGACGTCCCTCGCTGCGCGGCGAGGACCTTCGCGTCACGGATGACGTTCTCATCGAGCTGGATCGTGATGTTCCGCTTGACCACGCCACAGGTTATCACGTGGTCCACAGTATTCCGCGTGGAATAGGGTTGCTGACCGTGACCGTTGCGCTGGATCTCACCGCTGACCCCGTCGACCTGACCGCCGCCCTGGTGGACATCCCCAGCGTGTCGGGGGACGAGCAAGCCATCGCCGACGCCGTGGAGAGCGCGTTGCGGGCGCAGGCCCCGTGGTTGGAGATCGTGCGGCTGGGCAACAACGTGCTGGCCAGGACCAACCTGGGCAGGCCGACGCGGGTGGTTTTCGCCGGTCACCTGGACACCGTGCCGGTCAACGACAACCTACCCGTCCGCCGCGCGGACGGGGTGCTGCACGGGCTCGGCACCGTCGACATGAAGGGCGGCGACGCGGTGATGCTGCACCTGGCCGCCACCGTCGCCGAGCCGACCCACGACCTGACGTTCCTGTTCTACGACTGCGAGGAGGTCGAGGCCGTGCGCAACGGGCTCGGCCGGGTCGAGCGGGAACTGCCCGACTGGATGGCGGGCGACCTCGCGGTCGTGTGCGAGCCGTCCAACGGGGTGGTCGAGGCGGGCTGCCAGGGCACGATGCGCGTCGAGCTGCGGACCTCCGGTGTCCGCGCGCACACCGCGCGCGGTTGGATGGGCGTCAACGCGATCCACGCGCTCGGGGAGGCGCTGCGGATCCTGGCGTCCTATGCGGCCAGGGTGGTCGACATCGACGGGTGCACCTACCGCGAGGGATTGCAGGCCGTCCACATCGGCGGCGGGGTGTCCGGCAACGTCGTGCCCGACGCTGCGGTGCTGCGGGTCAACTTCCGGTTCGCCCCGGACCGCTCGATCGAGCAGGCCGAGGCCCACCTTCGGGAGGTGTTCCCCGGACTCGACCTGGAGGTCGTCGACGCCGCCGCGGGCGCGCTGCCAGGCTTGGCCGCGCCTGCCGCCAAGTCCCTGATCGCGGCCGCGGGCGGGCAGCCGGTGGCCAAGCTCGGCTGGACCGACGTCGCCCGGTTCGCCGCCCTGGGCATCCCGGCGGTCAACTACGGCCCCGGCGACCCGCTGCTGGCCCACACCAGGCACGAGAACGTCCCAATCGAACACATCACCCGGTGCGCCACCGTCCTACGCGACTTCATCACCGGTTAGTTCTCTCTAGACTCGGCGGGGTGACGATCGACGCACCCCAGCCAGTCCCGGCCGACGACGAGCACCCGCGGGAACGCCAGCGCGGCCCGGTGACGCTGCGCCGCGAGCGCAGCGACGAGACCACGACCACCGACCAGCGGCTGCTCGACTCGCGCGGCCCCAGCGACTGGGTCCACACCGACCCGTGGCGGGTGCTGCGCATCCAGGCCGAGTTCGTCGAGGGCTTCGGCGCCCTGGCCGAGGTCCCGCGCGCGGTGACGGTCTTCGGCTCGGCGCGCACCAAGCGCGAGGACCGCGAATACCAGCTCGGCCGCGACATCGGCGGCGCGCTGGCCAGGGCCGGATTCGCCACGATCACCGGCGGCGGCCCCGGCACGATGGAGGCGGTCAACCGCGGCTGCTCCGAGGCGGGCGGGCTGTCGATCGGGCTGGGCATCGAGTTGCCGTTCGAGCAGGGGCTCAACCCGTGGGTCGACCTCGGCGTCAACTTCCGCTACTTCTTCGCCCGCAAGACCATGTTCATCAAGTACTCGCAGGCCTTCATCTGCCTGCCCGGCGGCTTCGGCACCCTCGACGAGCTGTTCGAGGCGCTGACCCTGGTGCAGACGAAGAAGGTCACCAAGTTCCCGGTAGTCCTCTTCGGCACCGAGTACTGGGGCGGCCTCTACGACTGGCTGCGCGACTCGGTCATGAAGCACGGCAAGATCGGCGACAAGGACCTCGCTCTGCTCCACGTCACCGACGACATCGATGACGCCGTCCGCGTGGTCGAGGAGGCCTACCAGGCGTGGAGCGACGCGCATTGAACCTCTGTGTCTACTGTGGATCCAATGACGCCGTCCCCCGTGGTTACCTCGACCTCGCCGACGAGGTCGGCGCGGGCTTGGCCGCCCGCGGCTGGAACCTCGTCTGGGGCGGCTCAGCGGCGGCCATGATGGGCGCGGTGGCCCGCTCCGCCCGCCGCGGCGGCGCCCGCACCACCGGCGTCATCCCGCGCGGGCTGGTCGAGCTGGAGCGAGCGGACCCACAGGCCGATGAGCTGATCGTGGTCGACGACATGCGCCAGCGCAAAGCCCAGATGGACGACCGCGCCGACGCGTTCCTGGCGTTGCCCGGCGGGCTGGGGACGTGTGAGGAACTGTTCGAGGTGTGGACCTCGCGGTACCTCGGGATGCACGCCAAGCCGGTGGTGATCCTCGACCCGGACGACCACTGGGACGGCCTGCTCCGCTGGGTCCGCGACCTGCGCTCCCGCGGCTTCATCTCCGACGCCGCCGTCGACGCCCTGGTGGTCACCCGCACGGTCGACGCCGCCCTGGACGCCTGCCGGACCTGAGTGGGCGGCAATCACCGGTTCAGTCCGTGACCTTGGGACGCACGATCCATACGATCTCGCGGTCAGTCCTTCTTGGGTGGTGGCACGGGGCCGAGATCGTCATCGATCGCCTTGGCCAGGCTCGCGGCCAAGGCGGTGTCGCTGTGGACGGCAGCGGTGGCCTGCCACTCCCTGATCGTTTGGTCGAGCATTCCCCAGTGCCCCAGCTCGGCTGATCCTTGGAACGCGCGGGCGAAGTCCGCGACGAATCTGCTCCGGTCCTCGGCGGGGAGCAGATCGACCCACGGGAACTCGTCGGCCAAGGACTGCGCGGCGGCGGCGCGCGTCTCGCTCGGAAGATGGGCCAACAGGCTGCGCAGTGCGCGCGCGGCGTGGACGGCGCCGCTCGCGGTGGCGGCCGCGCGGTCGACCCTGGTCAGCAGCAGTGCGGCGCCGTCGCGGCGGCGCACATGGACGTCCCCGCGGTCGGCGAGCGCGGCCACGCTCTTCGGGTCGCGCTGTAACTCGCTCCACTGCACCTCAGTCGACATACCTCAATTCTGAACTTTTTCAGAACTCGGCGCAGCCGGTAGGGCTGGCGGACACAGTCGCCGAGCGAGGATGGTTGTTCGGTGATCGGCGCCGTGGGCACCGGGCGACGCCGCCGACCGCAGGGCCACTGTCGGCGGGTCGGGGCAGGTCAGGCCGCGTTGGGGCGCTTGTGGTACGAGTCGACGTACTCCTGGCCGGACAGCTCCAGGATCGCGTACATGACCTCGTCGGTCACCGCGCGGCGGATGGGCAGGGAGTTGCCCATGCCGTCGTAGCGGGTGAAGTCGAGGGGGGCGCCGAAGCGCACCGTGATGCGGTGCGGGCGCGGGAACCTCTTGCCCTTGGGCTGCACCTTGTCGGTGCCGATGAGCGCCACCGGCACGACCACCGCGTGGTGCTCCAGGGCGAGTTGGGCGACCCCGGTGCGGCCGCGGTACAGCCTGCCGTCGAGCGAGCGGGTGCCCTCCGGGTGGATGGCGAAGGCGCCGCCGGTGTCGAGGACCGCGCCCGCGTCGTCCAGGGAGGCCAGGGCGGCGCGGCTGTTGTCGCGTTGCACGGGGATGGCGCCCAAGGCGCGGAACAGGGTGCCGACCAGCTTGCCCTTGACCGACTTGGCCTGGAAGTACTCGGCCTTGGCGAGGAAGGCGACCTTGCGCTTGAGCATCATCGGCACCACGAAGCTGTCGATGACCGCGAGGTGGTTGATGGCCAGGATGACCGGGCCCTTGTCCGGCACCCTGTCCGCGCCTTCCACCACCGGCCTCAGGAACAGCCTGGCGAGAAAGGACAGCACGACACGAAGCGCGCGGTAAAACACGGCGGGGCCTCCTTGGTTGCTGTCTACTGTAACCACGGTCGCGTCCGTTCACCGCTTGTCCGTGGCACGATCCATAGCCGTGACACCTCTGCGGTTCGGCTCACGCGCGGTCCCCCAGGACCGGGCGCTGGTGATGGCGATCGTCAACCGCACCCGCGATTCCTTCTATGACCAGGGCGCGACCTTCGCCGAGGACGCCGCGCTGGCCGCGGTCGACCAGGCGGTGGCCGACGGCGCCGACATCGTCGACATCGGCGGGGTGCGCGCGGGCTCACACGGCGAGCCGGTCGACACCGCCGAGGAGGCCCGCCGGGTTGTGCCGTTCGTCACGGCCGTGCGCGAGCGGTACCCGGACATCGTGATCAGCGTCGACACCTGGCGCCACGAGGTGGGCCGCGCGGTGTGCGCGGCGGGGGCGGACCTGATCAACGACACCTGGGCGGGCGCCGACCCGAAGCTGGCCGAGGTGGCCGCCGAGTTCGGCGTCGGCATTGTCTGCTCCCACACCGGCGGCGCCGCGCCGCGCACCGACCCGCACCGGGTGCGCTACACCGACGTCGTGGCGTCGGTCGCGGCCGAACTGGTCGCCCGCGCGGAGCGGATGGTCGAGCTGGGCGTGCCCCGCGCGGGCGTGCTCATCGACCCGACCCATGACTTCGGCAAGAACACCTGGCACGGCCTGGAGCTGCTGCGGCGACTGGACGAGCTGGTGGCCACCGGATGGCCGGTGCTGATGGCCCTGTCGAACAAGGATTTCGTCGGGGAAACGCTAGGTGTGGGACTTCGGGACCGGGTTGATGGCACACTCGCCGCGACGGCGGTGTCGGCGTGGACCGGCGCGCGCGTGTTCCGCGCCCATCAGGTGCGCCAGACCAGACAGGTGGTGGAGATGGTGGCCGGTATCGCGGGGACCCGCCCGCCCGCCAGAGTCGTGCGGGCGCTGGCATGAGGAAGATGCTCGACCAGACCTGGCAGAGTCCGGAGTGGACGGTCTCGCAGCTCGTCGTCGCCAAGGGGGCCCGCACGGTCAGCGTCGTGCTGCCCGCCTTGGACGAAGAGGACACCGTCGCCCATGTCGTCGACTCGGTCCGCCCGCTGCTCGGCACCCTGGTCGACGATCTGGTCGTCATCGACTCCGGGTCGTCGGACCGCACCGTCGCGATGGCCGCCGCCGCGGGCGCCCGCGTGGTCGACCGGACCGACGTGCTCACCGACCTGGCCCCGTGGCCGGGCAAGGGCGAGGTCCTCTGGCGTTCGCTTGCCGCCACGACCGGCGACCTGCTGGTCTTCCTCGACTCCGACCTGATCGACCCGGACCCAGCGTTCGTCCCGTCCCTGCTGGGCCCCCTGCTGACCGCCTCGGGCGTGCACCTGGTCAAGGGCTTCTACCGCCGTCCGCTGCGGCTGGAGACCGAGGAGGCGGGCACCGGCGGCGGCCGCGTCACCGAACTGCTCGCCCGCCCAGTCCTGTCCGCCCTGCGCCCAGAACTGTCCGGCGTCATCCAGCCCCTCGGCGGCGAGTACGCCGCGACCAGGGAGTTCCTGGAGTCGGTCCCGTTCGCGGCCGGCTACGGCGTGGAGATCGGCCTGCTGCTCGACGCGCACACGCGGTACGGGCTGGACGGGTTGGCGCAGGTCAACCTGGGTGTGCGCAAACACCGCAACCGCTCCCTGCTGCAACTGGGCGTGATGGCCCGCCAGATCCTGGGCACCGCCCTGAGCCGCTGCGGCATCGAGGCCGACTCGTCGGCCCTCACCCAGTTCGTCCAGGTCGGCGGCGAATGGCTCCCGGATACGATCGACGTCCTGGTGGCCGACCGGCCCCCACTGCGCGATGTCAAGGTGAGCTGAGCGGCCCTCGCACGTAACTGGCTTTGCCCGCCGGTTGGTGGATGGACGCTGGCCGATTTCAGGCTCGACGGCCGCCGACCAGCCGGGTGACAGGCGTGGAGACCGCGCTCACCCGGAGTTGGCTGATCGGGCTGTCAGTGCGCCCATCAGCATGACCGAGCGCCTGCGGCTGGCCAGCCTGCCCAGCGTCGCCATCAGCCGGTTCGTCCGGCCGACGGCGATGCTCGGCGGTGGGTCGCGCCGGTCGAGCGTCCGCAGCGCGGTCTCGACTACCCGATCGGGGGTGTGCAGTCGCCCGCCCGTCGCGGCCTGGGGTCCGGCGATGTCGAAGAACTCGGTGCGGGTCGCCCCCGGCGACAGGGCGAGCACCCGCAGGCCGGTGCCGCGGTGTTCCTGCCACAGCGCCTCGGTGAAGCTGAGCACGAACGCCTTCGCCGCGCCGTAGACGGCCATCCGCGGCACCGGGGTGTAGGCGGCCATGCTCGCGACGTTGACCAGCACACCGCGCCCGGACGCGTCGAGGTCGTTGATGAACGCACTGGTCAGCTCGACCATCGCTACCACGTCCACGGCGATCTCGGCGCGCAACCGCGCCGCGTCCTCGCCGACGAACGGACCGGAGGTTGCGAAGCCCGCGTTGTTCACCAGGCCGGTCAGTCGCAGCCCGCGACCACGCAACTCGCCTGCCAGGTACGCGGCGGCGCCGGGGTCGGCCAGGTCGCACGGCAGCACCGTGACCGCGACGCCGTGCGCGGCCTCGATCTCGGCGGCGAGCACCTTCAGCCGGTCCTCCCGGCGAGCGACGATGACCAGGTCGGATCCTCGCCCGGCGAGCCTGCGGGCGAACTCCGCGCCGATCCCGGCACTGGCGCCGGTGACCAGGGTCAATCCACCGCGGTGATCAAAAGTCATCAGCAACTCCTCCGTTGGCACTTGATGCCACCATAGCACTTGATGCCACATGGGCGGCGTGGGTCGATGTGGCATCATGGTGCAATGGACGACGTGAACCCGGCGGGCAGACTGTGGGACCGCACCCGCATGCGTGTCCGCGAAGAGGTCGTCGACGCCGCCCTCGCGTTGTTCGTCGACCACGGATTCGAGGAGACGACGGTCGACCAGGTGGTCGCCACGGCCGGAATCTCCCGGCGCTCCTTCTTCCGCTACTTCGGCACGAAGGAGGACATCGTCTTCGGCGACCTCGCCGAACAGGGACCGGTGATCCTCGACGCGCTGCGCGCCCGCCCGGACGACGAACCGATCTGGGACGCCCTACAACACGCGTTCACCGCGCTCAGTGCCCGCATCACGCCGGAACGCGGGCTCGCCATCGCGAGGCTGGTCGCGGCCAGCCCGGCGCTGCGGGCCGCCCACCTGGACAAGCACCTGCGCTGGCAGGAACACCTCGCCCCCGAGGTCGAACGCCGCATCGGCCCCGCCACCGACCCGCCCGGCCTACGCGGCCAGGCGATCGTCGCCACCGCCCTGGCCTGCCTCGATGCGGCCACCACCATCTGGGTCGCAGGCGGCGGCGACGGTGGGATCGAGGAGCTCCAACGACTCTGCGACCGAGCGCTCGCTGCGGTCCGCACCAGCTGACATCTCATCGCGGCCTGCACGGACGCCCCGTCTCCCACGCGTTGGTGGCACTGGTGATGACGGTGTCGAGTCTGTCCCGAGTGGACCGCAGATCGGCGATCCGCCGATCGATGCCGTCGCGGTGCTCCCTGAGTCGGGTGAGCAGTTCCGGTGACGCCTCACCGGTATTTGCGCGAAGTCGCAGACAGCAACCTTGGCATTCTCGATCTCAATGACGGGCTGCACGTCGAGTAGCCGAAGCACTCGGGTCAGATCCGCTGCGATCTTCTCGACCGACACCGATCCCCGTCAGATTCGCTTGCTCCAGCGTAGAAGGACGATCGGCGTAGTGAATGTCGTTGACGAAAGAGCACCCGTTTGGAGGGAGATAGGTCGATGGGGTGTGGCTGCTCTGTCGTGGCGAGGTTGGCGGCGATGGTGAGGGCATCCTCGGTGGTGCGCGCGAGGTGGATCGCCATGACGGAAACGGCGGTCATGCCGGTGATCAGGAGGACGCCCGCGAGGGCGAGTGGGCCGTTGAGGGCCAGGGTGAGCAGGCCTGCGTACTGGCACGTTGTGCCGACGGGGAAGAAGGCCGCGAAAAGTCGGGTCCAGCGGTGCCAGTGGCGGATCACTGGGCTGGCCGTGGCGAGTTCGGCGAGCACCTGTTGACGGGCGCACGGCGGGTCCAAGTGGCGACGGGCCAAGGATGCCACCGCTTCGGCGCGGGTGGTCATGGTCCGGTCAGGCGGTGCTGGGCGTGCCAGCGGTATGGGGTGAACACTTCGACGATCTGCCCCCGACAGTGTGGGCAGGTTTGGCAGGTGCAGTACCAGCGGCGCAGGACGAGGGTGTCGTCGAAGGGTTCGTCGTCGGGGTTGGTCCACGTGTGGTCGCCAGCGGTGCAGGCCGCGCATCGGGCGGTGGGCGTGTAGTCGTGAGTGAGCAGCGGTGCTGCGGGCATGATCGCTCCGTCGTGTGAATGGGTTCGTGTCTATCTGCTTGACGTGATCTCGTGGCGTCGGGCGGTTTCATGGCGTCCAGAGCGATTTGGTGCGGATGAGCAGCGAGGGAGCGCCTGGTGCGTCTGGGGGCGGGAGGGCGAGCAGATCGCGGGTGAGTTCGGTGAGGTCGCTGCCGTCTTTGACCCAGACGATCCCGCCGCCGTGGTCGTCGTTCACGATGCGACTGGCGACGATGTGGCGGCGATCGAAGACGAACAGCGCGTCGGTGTACTGCCTGCGGCTGAGGGTTGCGGCGATGCCGATGAGGTCGTCGTGTTGGCCGAGCGGGTGGAATGTCCAGCCGCGTCGACGCAGGATCACCAGTTCGGCGAGTTCGGGGAAGCGGGCGAGCGCGTCGCCTTCGGAGATATGCGCGGTGGTCACGGGCCGGCCTGGCCGGTAGCGGGGTTGGAGTGGTGGTGTTCGACGGCCGTTGCCAACTCGTCGAGCCGGTCGCGCAGGACGCGCGCCTCCTTTGGTGTCAGCAGGAGGGCTTCGGCGGGGGCCGCGACCAGCACGACAAACCCGCTCGTCGGGGCCGTCCACAGCCCGACGTGCCGCACGCGCCGGAACCCGTCCCGACACGGCACCCGAGTCTTGTGCTGGCTGTGTCCAGTCACCGCGACCACCCGCTGATCAGGTGTGGCTGGGGTGCTGTGTCGACTGCGCGCTTCGTTGTGGCCTGCATGTGTCTCTCCGTCGGGTGAAGGCGTCCGCGCCCGATGGTCGGGGGCACGGCGAGCGCGGACGCCTGCCAAAGGTGGGGCGGCGCGGGCTGGAGGAGGAGAAGCGTGCCCGCGCCGCCCCGTGGGCGGCGGGAACTCAGCCGCCGCTAGGGGGAAGGTCTCGGATGGGCAGCAGGCAATTGCTGATCTCGCTGCGAAGCGTGCAGAACTGTCCACAACAGACGGAACAGGCACCGTCCTGGGTCAGATGGTGGTTGCGCAGACCGGCGATCACCGCGCCGATGAGGCGATGGGTCTCCATCCGTGCGAGCGCGGCGACTTGATCGTCGCTGCCGCATTGGGTGCCGGTGAGCACCATGGCGAGATGCCGCCGGACGTCGGTGTCCAACGCCACCGCCGTCCGCCCCTGGGGAATGCAAGTCATACGACCAAGGATGGAGGTGGATGTAAAACTTGCAACTCTCCCGATCGAGTGACAGAACTGGCTGTGCATGTCGCGCAGGGCTACCGTCCGAAGGGTCGATCTTGCTGAGTGTGAGAGGAATCCGATGGCACAGCGACAGGGGGTCGGGACCCGTGGGATTGGGATGGAGTTGTTGGCGCATCGCAGGAAATCGGGCAAGACGCTGGAGGATGTGGCGGGCGCGCTGGGCGTGTCGACCAGCACGGTCAGCAGGCTGGAGAACGGCAAGCGAGAGCCGACCAGCGAGGAAGTCGCGGCTATCCTGGCGATCCTCGGTGTGCACGGCGGCGAACGGGACCGGCTGATCGACTTGGCGCGCGGCGGCCTCGGGTCGTCGGGCATGGTCGAGTACAGCAACCCGACCAGCCAGAGCCGGACCTATCTCGGATTCGAGACCCGGGCCACGGTGATCACGAACTTTGAGCCCTTGCTCGTTCCGGGACTTGCGCAGACGGCGGAGTACGCCAGGGCCGTCATATCCGCCATTCAGGTGGATGAGGACGACGCCGACATCGAAGCGCGGGTCGCCCGGCGCATGGCACGGCAGGCGATAATCACCCGAAAGAAGGCACCCCGGTTCAACATGATCTTGACCGAGTTGGGGCTACGGCAGCCCATCGGCGGCCCCAAGGTCATGGCCCGACAGGTCCGCAGCCTGGTCGATCTCGCCGACCGCGACAACGTCAGCCTCCGCCTCATCCCCATGACCCTGCCGGCGCACCCTGGCATGGCGGGGCCGTTCGCATTGTTGGAGTTCAGCGGGCACTCCGACGTTGTGTTCCTCGAAGCTCGGACCACGGGCTTGTTCCGTGATGCTGACGACGAGGTTTCCCTCTATAAGCTGAGTTTGGAGAAGCTGGCGGCCGTGGCGTTGGACAAGGCAGGTTCGGTGAAGCTGCTGCGTTCCATCTCCCGGGACATGGATGGAGGATGATCGGCGTGGCTAACATGGCATACAGCGGTTGGCGCAAGAGCACGTTCAGTGCCAATGACGCCAACTGCGTTGAGGTGGCGTGGATCAAGAGTAGCTTTAGCGCAAATGACAGCAACTGTGTCGAAATGGCCTGGCGCGGCTCGGATGCGGGCATTCGTGACTCGAAGGCTCCCGAAGTTGGATCATTGACTGTGCCGCCTACCGCGTTCGCAAGCTTGATCGGCCACACCAAGCGTTCCTGACCTGTTGGCTGGTGGGGCTCGCGTCCCACCAGCCTTACGCCCCGATCCCGGCGAGCGGGACGGCTGGCACTGGCCGTCCCGCTCGCCCAAATCAGTTAGGTCAGAAGTTCTGGTTGGCGAAGCCCTTGGTGGCGATCTTCGACAACATCGACTGCCACGCCGCCGTGCTCGCGTGCGGGTCACCCGTGACCCCGAGCGCCGACTTGGCCCCCGTGAACGCGCTCTGCGTCAGCGGGCCCCAAGCTCCGTCCACGGTCAGCCCCGACCCGCGGAAGTTGTTGCACATGGCCTGGACGAACTTGGTGTCGCTCTCCGAGGACTTCACGCACAGCACCGGCAGGCCGCCGAAATCCGAGTGGATGTGGTCGGCGTGGGCCCCGTCGTACCAGCCGTCCAGCACGTACCTGAACCGGCGGCGGCACACCGCTTCCACTGCCAGGTAGCGCTTGCGCAGCGAAGCCGTGCCCGACGCGTGGTGGCCGTCGAGGGGGCTGCTGACCTGCCCGCCGCTCCAGCGCACGTAGTCGAGGTCCATGGCCGTCCCGGCGCCGTGCTGGCCAGGTTTGTTGACGTAGAAGCCCGCGGACACCAGGTAGGTGATGCTCCCGTAGGCCGAGGATAAGGAGCGCAGGTCTCGGACCCAGAGCACGAGACTGTCGTAGAACCCTTGGGTGGCCTGCCAGTTCCGCAGTGTCGTGTTGCCGCGGTTGGACCGCCAGTAGTAGACCGGGGTGCCGTCGATCCGCTGGAAAGTGATCATCAGACCGTCACCGCCTTGAGTGCGCCGTCGACCAGCCAATACGAGACCCGACCGCGCACGGTGCGGACCAGGCCGACCGCGTGGGCGAACTCCGAGACGTCGGCCGGGCCGCGGCCGCCGCCGATGGTGCCGACCAGGGCGGCCGAGCCGCCGAAGGCGTTGCCGACCCAGCGGATCTCGCTGCCGTTGTCCAGCACGCCCTGGAGAGCGGCGTCATCGAGGCTGGCCAGTTCGGACCAGTCGGTGCCGTTCGCCGAGGAGTGCACGACGCTGCCGACCGAGCCGACGGCCGAGGCGAGCCAGCCGCCGCGACTGACCGACAGGGTGGTGATCGCGGTGTAGGCGGGCAGGCCGTTGACCGGCTGCACCGCCCAGGTCCCGCCCCGGCGCCGGGCCGAGAGGGTGGCGGTGGGCACGTCCTCGCCGGAGAGGTAGGAGCCCAGAGCGAGTGCGTCCCTCGCCGACGAGTCGACGGCGGTGAACATCGAGTGGGCGGACACGCGGAACACCTCGTGCCACGCCAGGCCGTCCGGTGAGCGCCAAAGGGTCGCCCGGCCGTCGACCGAGCCCGCGGCCAGGGCCCCGCGCTGGTCGGTGGCCACGTCGAGGACGGTGGCGAAGTCGAGGCCGGTGGTCGCCATGGCCACCCCGTCCTCACCGACGAGCACCCAGCGAGCGCCCTGTCGGCAGAGGACCTGCGGGTTGACGCCCACGACGGCGACGCCCGCGCAGATGTCGATTTCGGACGCCGCCGCCGCGGCGAGTCCGGCGTCCGGGCCGACGGCGGCCACGGCGGCGAGGCCCGCCGCGCCGACGACGAACACCCGGCGGCTGATCCGGTCTGGTTGGTCTGGTCCCTTGTCAACTGTTCTGTGCACGGCTAACCCTTCGCAGATAAGGGAAAAGTACGTACGACAAGCAGTCATACTTGGTGGAGAATTGACACAACGGGAGCGAGTCTAGGGCGCGACGATCCACTTCGGATACGCCCGTTCCGAGCAATCTGGACCAACTCATTACGCCGAAAGGGCCCTGCCGTTCAGCTGACCGGCAGGGCCCTACCCCTCGGATCTAGATCACCCGGATCGCCTGCGCGGTCCGCCCCAATCGGTCAGTCGCCGTGAGGGTTCTGAATCGAGACGTGGACGTGGTCGTAGTGACCGCCGGTCACATCGGTCGCGACGGTGTAGTTGCGCCATCCCTCGGAGGAGCGGGCGACGCTCCAGATCTTGCCCTGCCAGATCACGTACCGGACGTCCAGCCTGCTGGCGTGCGTCTTCAGCCAGTTGGCCAGCTTCCAACCCTGTTCCTTCTGCGCCGCGCTGGGGTGGACCCCGATCCGGCTCGAGATCGTGCAGTCGAGGGCGTTGCCGGTGTTGTGGTTGCTTGTCGACGACTCGTACGTGCGGTAGTCGCCCACCCAGCAGTCGGCCTCACCGGTCAGCAGGCGGATCTGGTCGTCGACGAACTTGGTGCGAGCGGTGGCATTCGGCGCCCGGCTGACCGACGCGGGGTGCGGGTTGGTCGGCGGCGTCGCGTAAGAACCCGTACCGGGGGTGCCGCCGCCTCCGCCACCGAAACGGTGGGAGGCGTTCTGGTTCTTGATGCCATCCTTGAGGTTGACCTTGGCGCCTGCCTGGATCGTCTGGCTGTTGACGGAGCCGTCGTATCCGCTGTTGTAGAACACCGTGACCGGCTGGGTGGAGCGGTTCCACGCCGACGCGGCGTTGTTCTTCACACATTGGCTTTGGCCATTGCCAGCGCCCTTGAACTCGTAGCAGGTCTCCGCGGTGGTGCCGTAGTCGGGAATCGATGTCGTGAAATCGGACACCGAGCCCTGGTGGTCGCTGTTGAAGTAGTAGCAGAACTCGCCTGTCTGACAGACCCCGTCACGCGCCGCTGCCGCGGCGGCGGAGGCGGGGGTCGCACCGAGGGAAACGCCGATCAACGTGCCCATCAACGCCGCAAGAGTGATTTTCTTGAACACCGCATGCCTTTCTTGGTTTAGACAAATTCGATAGGGGAGGCACCAACCGTGACTCCGGTGAGGTAGTAGCCCGGGTCGCCGTGGCGTCCTCGGGGCATGGCTCTACGATGACCGCCGCTAAGGCTGTCCGGTACCCGCTGACAGCCTCTGACAAGCCCTGACAACGGATCTGACGAGGGGACAGGCGCCGTGCAGAGACAGGATGCTGACGATGACATTCGCCGGGAGTTGATTTCCGGGTTCGCCGGTGGGCTGCGCGAGCTGCGGGAGGCTGTCGGCACTCCGTCCTTCCGCCGGATGGCCGGTGTTTCTGGTGTTATCTCGCACACGACATTGCACGAGGCCGCAAGCGGGAACAGGTTTCCGTCGTGGGAGACGACTCGCGAGTTCGTCAAGGTTTGCGGCGGCGATGAGCGGGATTGGCGCGCCCGATGGATGGCGGTGAAAGACGAGCTGTCGCCGAACGATCAGATCATTCCGCTGCGCGTGGAAGTCGTGAATGTCGTTGAACCGACAACAATCAAGCGTCGCTGGTGGACTCGCCGGAAAGTGCTCGCCGCAGCGGTCACCGCATCCGCCGCCGTGGCAGGCGTGATTGCCATTCAATTCCAGAAGTCGCCCTACGACCCTCTCCATCCGGGGGACTCCAGCCGCTTCATCGACGACCTGACCTTCCGCGACGGCACCGAGGTCGCGGTGAACCAGATCATCACCAAGGTTTGGGAGATCGAGAACGACGGCGCTGTCGAGTGGCAGGGCCGTCAGTTGCGCCGGGTGTTCTCGGTCGGCGGCTGCATCGCCCCTGAACTGGTCCCGATCGGCACCACGCCCCCAGGCGACCGGGTGAAGATCACCGCGATCGTGATCGCGGCGTCGGAACCGAGCATTTGCAAGATCGACTACAAGATGGTCGACGCGCAGGGCAACATGACGCTTCCAGGTTCCCGCCCGATCTTCCTGCTGGTAGAGGTCGTCGACTCGAAGGGCGGCATAGTGCCGCCGTCCACTCAGCCCACGAGCACCGGCGCGATTCCCGACTCCCACGACGCCGGGTCGTTGCGCTGGGCGTCGTCGCGGCCGGTCAGGGTGACGCCGAGCTTGTCGTAGGGCGCAGCGCCCGGTCGTGGTGTCATCGTTTCCGGCCCAGCAGGCGCTCGCAGACTGTCGGACCCCTGTGTGACGCTGTGACGATGATGGTGGTTTTCGACGCCGAACTGTGGGAGTGGGACGCCCGGCGTGCCGACAGCTGGGTGTTCGTGAGCCTGCCCGTGGATGTGTCGGACGAGATTCGGGACATCGCGGACGTCAGCCCGCGTCGGGGATTCGGCTCCGTGCGCGTCCGGGTCGGGATCGGCGCCAGCACCTGGACGACCTCGATCTTCCCCGACGCGGCACGCGGCCGGTACGTGCTGCCCGTAAAGCGCGCCGTTCGGAAAGCCGAGGCACTCGACCCGGGAGACACCGCGTCTGTGACCGTCGAACTCATCGACCTCTGAAGAGAGCGCGGCCTGAGCTACGACCAGGACCAAGGCGACCTGAGGGTTTGCCGGGCGGGTGAGCCGTGACACGATCGCACCGTGACCACAGCCCTTCTCTACCTGGTCGTGATGATCCTTGTCGCGGCCGTGGTTTTCCTGCTCGCGTCCGTCGTGTTCGGCCGGGGCGAGGAACTGCCCGCCCTGCCACCCGGCGCGTCGCCGACCCGGCTGCCCGCCACCGACGTCACCGGCGACGACCTGCGGGCGGTGCGCTTCCAACTCGTCTTCCGCGGCTACAAGATGACCGAGGTCGACTGGGTCCTGCGCCGCGCCGGCGACGAACTCGACGACCTGCGCGCGCGGGTAGCCGAGCTCGAGGCCGCCAAGAACCGGGTCGACTCCGAGAACACGTGATCGACCTCGGCTTTCACCGGTGTCGGTCTCCTCGGGTTCACTGACACCATGGACACCACCGTGTGGAACCGGGCATGACCGACCGTCCCCGCTGCCCGTGGGGAGACTCCACACCGGACTACGCCGCGTATCACGACGAAGAGTGGGGCGTGCCGCTGCGCGGGCGCGACGCGATGTTCGAGCGGGTCAGCCTGGAGGCGTTTCAGTCCGGACTGTCCTGGATCACCATCCTGCGCAAGCGCGAGGGTTTCCGCCGCGCGTTCGCCGGGTTCGTGCCGGAGGTCGTCGCCGGGTTCACCGACGCCGACGTCGCCCGGCTGATGGCCGACGCCGGGATCGTGCGCAACCGGGCCAAGATCGACGCCACGATCGGCAACGCGCGGGCGATCCTCGACCTCGACCGCCCGCTCGACGACCTGCTGTGGTCGTTCGCGCCGAGCGGCCCGCGCCTCCGCCCCGTGACCCTCGCCGACGTGCCCGCCGTGACCGACGAGTCGAAGGCGATGGCCAAGGAGCTCAAGAAGCGCGGGTTCGCCTTCGTCGGCCCGACCACCTGCTACGCGCTGATGCAGGCCACCGGCATGGTCGACGACCACATCGCGGCCTGCTGGCGCGCTACTTCCCGCTGAAGTTCGGCGGCCGCTTGGCCACGAACGCGTCCACGGCCTCCTTGTGGTCGGCGGTGTGCCCGGCCTCGGCCTGGGTGCGCCCCTCGACCGCGAGACCCTCGGCCAGCGAACCGGCCGCCGAGGCCAGCATGGCCTCCTTGATCTTGGCGTAGGCGGTCGTCGGACCCGCGGCCATGGTCGACGCGAGGGCCTGCGCGGTCGACAGGACCTCCTCGGGCGCCACGACCTGGCTGACCATGCCGATCCGCAGCGCCTCCTCGGCGCCCACCGGCTTGGCCAGCAGCATCATCTCCATGGCCCGGCCGTAGCCGATCAGCCGCGGCAGCGTCCACGCCGCACCAGAGTCCGCGGTCAGGCCGACGTTGGCGAAGGCCATCAGAAACTTCGCCGCCGACGACACGATCCGCAGGTCGCAGGCGTAGGCGAAGGACGCGCCCGCGCCCGCCGCCATCCCGTTCACCGCGGCGATGACCGGCTTGGGCATCGACGTGATCGCCGTCACGATCGGGTTGTAGTGCTTGTCCACTGTCGCCAGCGGGGCCGGGTCGTTCGCCGCCAGCAGCGCCATGTGCTCCTTGAGGTCCTGCCCCGCGCAGAACGCCTTGCCCGCGCCGGTCAGCACGATCGCCCGCACCGCGTCGTCGCTTGCCGCCGCGTCGAGGGCCGCGAGCAGGGCCTCCTTGAGCTCCACGGTCAACGAGTTGAACGCGTCGGGCCGGTTCAACGTCAGCGTCCGGACACCTGCACGGTCCTCGATCAACAGCGTCGACACGAGCGCCTACCTTTCCAACGACTAAGCGGTCGACCTCTGCTTACCACCTCCGCTGAGACACGCGTCCAGGAACCGTGTCACAGCGGGCGCCAGCCGGGCGGTGTGCTGGTCGAAGAACTCGGCGGCGGCCAGGCCCGGCCAGCTGTCGGGCAGCAGCTCCACGGGCAGGCCGGGGTCGCGGAAGAGGAACTTGCGCCACGCGTGCAGCAGCCGCTGTGACGAAGCGAACGCCTCAGCCGGGTCGGAGCCGTCGACCGCGACCATCAGCGGCGTCCACTGCGCCACGAACGCGGTGTAGTCCGCGCCCAGTTCGTCGAGGTCCCACGCCTGCGCGGCCAGTTCGGCGTCGGGGCCGTCGTGGGCGCCGTGGAACATCCGCGCCCGCACGTCGGCCAGCACCTCGGACAGCTCGGCCGACGGCCGCGGCGCCACCCAGGTCGAGCTGCCCAGCGGGCCGTAGCCCAGCAGCCGCAGCGACGAGGCCAGCCGGTCGCGATCGCCCCGACCAGGCAGTTCCTCCACCACCACGACGTGCCAGCGGCCGTCCCATGTGGAGGGACCGGTCCGGTAGATCCGGGCACCGGCCTCGTCGAGCCTGCGCTCGGCGCGGGGTGTCAGCGCGTAGCCGGGACCCTCCGGCAGGCGCACGGGAGTGAGCCAGCCCTGGCGGACCATGCGGGACACGGCGGTGCGGATCGCGGGCGCGCCGAAGTCCAGCGGCTCCAGCAAGCGGACCAGCGCCGCGATCGCCGCGGCGCCGCCTCGCCCACGCAAGTAGCCGCCATAGACGTCGAATAGGGCCGAACGGGCGCGCACGACGTCGGAGTGTGTCAGTCCGAACGGGCCACGCGCCACCTATCGTGGCCGGTCATACGACACGCGATGATCGGTTCGATTTCACCGCCGCGACCGGATGGGGGAGAATGTCACCGACTCGGTCGATTCATCTGGCCGGGCCGGCAGGCTATGACGGAGGGAGCACGCTATGGCGGCCATGAAGCCCCGGACCGGAGACGGTCCCCTCGAGGTGACTAAGGAGGGTCGGGGCATCGTGATGCGCGTCCCGCTGGAGGGCGGTGGACGCCTCGTGGTCGAGATGACGCCCGAGGAAGCCAGCGAACTCGGCGACGCGCTCAAGGTCGTCGTGAGCTGATCTTTCCCCGCCGCACGACCCCCGGCCCACCAGGGCCCTGTTGATTTACTCGGAGGATCGCTTGTCCACGCCGGTGCCGACCCTGCCGACCCCGATGCCCGACGTGGAGGTGACCGCGAGCAGGCGCAAGGACGTCCCGCTCGTCGTGCTCAGCCGCGGCGCGGCCGAGGGCCCGCCGGTGTTCGGCCCCGGCGGGGACGGCCTGACCGAAGCCTGGATCGACTCGGTGCGGCTCACCGGCTCGGCGGGCGAGACCCAACCCGGCCCGGTGGACTCAGGGGTGCGCTGGGTCGTGGGCCTCGGCGACGGCGAGTCGGCGCAGTGGCGTTCGGCGGGCACCGCGCTCGTCAAGGCCGCCGAGAACGCGCTCGACGCCGACACCCCGGCCGCCCAGCGCGGCCTCCAAGTGGAACTGCCCGCCGACGCGGGCGGCGACGAGGTCGCCGAGTTCGTCCGCGGCGCCCTGCTCGGCGGCTACCGGTTCAAGGTCACCGCCGATGAGCCCAAGCCGCGGGTGCGGGAGATCCGGCTGATCGTGCCCAAGGACCGCAAGGCCGAGTTCGACGCCGCGGCCGACCGCGCCACCGTGCTGGCCGCGGCCACGTCGTTCGCCCGCGACCTGGCGAACTCGCCGTCCAACGTCAAGGACCCGGCCTGGCTGGCCCGTACGGCCGCGAAGGCCGCGGGCAAGGTCAGCGGGCTCAAAGCGGAGATCCGCGACGAGAAGTGGCTGGCCAAGCACGGCTTCGGCGGCGTGCTCGCCGTCGGCGGCGGTTCCGACCGGCCGCCGCGCCTGCTGGAACTGAGCTGGGCGCCAGACGGCGTCGACGGCCCGCATGTCGTGCTTGTCGGCAAAGGCATCACGTTCGACACCGGCGGCATCTCGATCAAGCCCGCCGAGGGCATGCACCTCATGCGCACCGACATGGCGGGCGGCGGCGCCGTGATCGCGGCGATGATCGCCATCGGCAAGCTCGGCCTGCCGGTGCGCGTCACCGGCCTGGTCCCGTGCGCGGAGAACCACGTCTCCGGCTCGGCCTACCGCCCGGCCGACATCGTCCGCCACTACGGCGGCAAGACCACCGAGGTCACCAACACCGACGCCGAGGGCCGCATGGTCCTGGCCGACGCGCTGGCCTACGCCGTGGACACCCTGGCCCCCGACGTGCTGGTCGACGTCGCCACCCTCACCGGGGCGATGAAGGTCAGCCTGGGCACCCGCATCGGCGGCCTGTTCGCCGACGACGACGCGCTGGCCGAGCGGGTCGTGGCCGCGGGCGCCCGGGTCGGCGAGGCGTTCTGGCGGATGCCGCTGCTGGAGGAGTACGCCGACAAGGTGAGCAGCGACGTCGCCGACGTCCGGCAGTGCCCGCCGGGACCCGGCGGCGTCACCGCCGCGCTGTTCCTGCGCGAGTTCACCGCGGAGATCCCCTGGGCGCACCTGGACATCGCGGGCCCGGCCCGCGCCGACAAGCCCTACGACGACGTGGTGCCCGGCGCCACCGGGTTCGCCGCGCGCACCCTGGTCGAGTTCGTCGCCACGTACTCGTCGTAGCCGGGGGCGAACACCCGGTCCAGGAACGCGAACTTGGCCACGAACACGGGCAGCCCGCCGAGCACGTAGGTGAGGTTGAGCACGAGCGTGCGCGAGGCGCGGTCGACGACCCACGGCTGGAACGCCCAGTCGGCGACCGTCGTCAGCGCCACCGAGACCAGGCCGCCGAGCGCCGTCACCACGAGGTAGCCGACGACCTGCCTGCTCAGCCGGGGCATGCCGCGCTGGCCCCACGCCCACCAGCGGATCATCACGAAGTGCGGGACCGCGCCCGCGGCGAACGCGACCGCGCTGGCCGCCGCGGCGCCCATCATGGCCGAGGAGTACAGCCCGTAGAGCACTAGTTGGCTGAGACCGGTCGCCACCAGCGAGGCCACCGTGTACCTGGTGAACCTCGCCCGGCTCTTGGCGACCCAGCGAACCAGACGCCCACGACCCTCCACACCGCACAGAGTACGGGTCAGTCCCTGATCGGACTCTCAGCGAGTACGCGTTCGTAGACGTCCACAGTCCGCTCGGCCACCGTCGCCCAGGAGAATTCGCGCTCGGCCCTGACCCGCCCGGCCGCGCCCATGGCCGCCGCCCGCGCCGGGTCGGCGAGCAGCCGGTTCACCGCGTCGGCCAGTCCCGTCCGGTAGGAAGCGGCGTCGGCCTCGTCGTAGTGGACGAGCAGCCCGTTGTGCCCGTCGGCGACGACCTCGGGGATGCCGCCGACGTCGGAGGCCACGATCGCGGTCCCGCACGCCATCGCCTCCAGGTTCACTATGCCCAGCGGCTCGTAGACCGAGGGACAGACGAACACGGTGGCGTGGCTGAGCAGCTGCCGCACGTCCGTGCGCGGCAGCATCCGCTGGATCCAGAACACCCCGCCGCGCACATCCGCGAGTTCAGCCACCGCGGCCTCGGTCTCCGCGGCGATCTCCGGGGTGTCCGGCGCGCCCGCGCACAGCACGACCTGGGCGGCGGGGTCGATCCGGTGGGCCGCGGCGACCAGGTGCCCGAGGCCCTTCTGGCGGGTGACGCGACCCACGAAAACCACGATCGGCCGCGCCGGGTCGATGCCCTCCCGCTCCAGCGCGTCGGACTCGGCGACCGGGTGGTACTCGGCGGTGTCGATGCCGTTGCGGACCACGTGGACGCGCTCAGGGGCCAGCTCCGGGTAGCAGTCCAGGACGTCGGCGCGCATCCCGTCGCTGACCGCGATGATCGCGTCGGCGGACTCGTAGGCGGTGCGCTCGATCCAGCACGACAGCCGGTAGCCGCCGCCGAGCTGCTCGGCCTTCCACGGCCTGCGCGGCTCCAGCGAGTGGGCGGTGATCACGTGCGGGACGCCGTGCAGCAGCCCCGCCACGTGGCCCGCGAGGTTGGCGTACCAGGTGTGCGAGTGGACCACGTCGAGCCCGCCGACGCCCGCGGCGATCGAGAGATCGGCGCCGATCATGCCCAGCGCGGCGTTCACCCCGGCCAGGCCCGGCGGCGGCTCGTGGGCGGTGGCGCCCTCAACCGGGCCGCCGATCCGGTGCACGTCGACATCGACCAGCTCGCGCAGCCGGGGGACCAGCGCCCCCACGTGCACCCCCGCGCCGCCGTAGACCTCCGGCGGGTACTCGCGCGTCAGCAGTCCGATGTGCACACCGGCCACCGTAGGACATCCGCCGCTGTCCTGTGCACGCCAAGGCGAGCGCCGCGCGAACACGCTGCGGCGCACGGGTGAACGTGTCGGCAACCGCGGGCGGGTCGCCGCGTCTTCACTGGCCGTTGCCACCTACCGGCGGTTAGGGTCGTTTCGTGAAGGGCCAGCCACGCGTACTGGGCATTGTGCTGGCGGGCGGTGAAGGGAAGCGGCTGTGGCCGCTGACGGCCGACCGCGCTAAGCCCGCAGTCCCCTTCGGGGGCAACTACCGGCTTGTCGACTTCGTACTGTCGAACCTGGTCAACGGGGGCTTCCACCAGCTCTGCGTGCTCACCCAGTACAAGTCGCACTCGCTGGACAAGCACATCTCGACCACCTGGCGACTGTCCAGTGTGCTCGGGCAGTACATCACCCCGGTCCCGGCCCAGCAGCGGCTCGGCCCCCGCTGGTACACCGGCAGCGCCGACGCGATCTACCAGTCGCTCAACCTGGTCTACGACGAACGCCCCGACTACATCGCCGTCTTCGGCGCCGACCACGTCTACCGGATGGACCCGTGGCAGATGGTCGAGCAGCACGTCGACTCCGGCGCCGGGGTCACCGTCGCCGGGATCCGCGTGCCGCGCGCGGAGGCCCGCGCGTTCGGATGCATCGACTCCTCCGCCGACGGGAAGATCACCCGATTTCTGGAGAAGCCCGCCGAGCCGCCGTCGGTGCCCGACGACCCCGACGTGACCTTCGCGTCGATGGGCAACTACCTGTTCTCCACCCCGACCCTGCTCGACGCGCTGCGCGCCGACGCGGCCAACCCCGACTCCCTGCACGACATGGGCGGCGACATCATCCCGATGCTCGTCGACGCGGGCACGGCCCATGTGTACGACTTCGACGACAACGAGGTCCCCGGCGCCACCGAACGCGACCGCGGCTACTGGCGCGATGTCGGGACGCTCGACGCCTACTACGAGGCGCACCAGGACCTGGTGTCGGTGCACCCCGTGTTCAACCTCTACAACCAGCAGTGGCCCATCAGGACCGCCACGCCGCCGCTGCCGCCCGCCAAGTTCGTCAACGCGGGCTCGGCGGTCGAGTCGATCGTCGGCCCCGGCTCCATCATCTCCGGCGCCTCGGTGATCGACTCCGTGATCAGCGCCGACGTGATGATCGAGCCCGGCGCGGTGGTCGAGGGCAGCGTCCTGCTGCCCGGTGTGCGCGTCGGAAAGGGCGCCACGGTCCGCCGCGCGATCCTGGACAAGAACGTGATCGTCGCCGACGGCGCCCGGATCGGGGTCGACCTGGCCGCCGACCGGGAGCAGTACACGGTCAGCGCCGGTGACGTGGTCGTCCTCGGCAAGGGCGTCCGCGCGGAAACCCCCACGCGCTGACGGCCCGCTCGTCTACCTTGTGGGAATGGACGAGAGCCCGCGCGACCCGTACCGCGAGGTCTGGCAGATGACCCCGGTCGGCGAAGCCAGGGGCAGCGGGCGGCCGTGGCACCCGGTGGCGGGCGTGCTGTCCGGCTTGGTCGTCTTCTTCCAGTTCGCGGTCCTGGCCTGGTTCATCTTCGGCTCGTCGGTCGAGTGGGGCCTGATCGTGACGCTGTTCGGCTTGCTCGCGGCAGGCGGCGTCGGTTTCTTCATCGGCACGGGCAGCGACAACCTCTAGTTATCCACATCCCGGCGACCATCCACAGCCAGCGCCATTCCCTTATCCCCAAACCCCACCACCGATAGACTGGGCCAGGGGACGCCCCCCTGGGTTGGGTGGGGGCTGCGCCTCACCCTCGGCGCCGCGGGCCTCGAGATCGTCCGCGGCAACCGGACGTCAACGAGGTTTCCTCATTTGCTAGAGCCTCATTTTCTCTAGAGCCTTGATGTTGCTACGCAACAACCACCGCTCGGCCGCGGTGACGTATCGGGTGCGTGAACGCGCCGACGAAGTCTGGCGTGTTCACGCACCCAATACGTCACCTTGAGGCGGCCGAGCGCGCGCCCCCGGGCGCCAAGGGCAGAGCTCAGGCGGTTTTCGCGGCGACCAGGAGGCAGCCGCCCAGCGGCAGCAGCAGCGGTACCAGTTGGTCGTCCTCCCGCACGGCCCGCGCCACCTCACGCAGCGCCGCGGCCTCCGGGTCCTTGCGGTTCGGGTCGGCCAGCCCGCCCACGTTGTCGAACGCCAGCACGCCGCCGGGGCGCAGCAGCCGCACGCCCTGCTCGGCGTAGGCCGGGTATTCGAGCTTCGCGGCGTCGGCGAACAGCAGGTCGTAGCCGCCGTCGGTCAGCCGGGGGAGCACGTCGAGCGCGCGGCCCATGATCAACCGGGTCCGGCCGGGGGCGACACCCGCGTCGCTGAACGTGCGCTTGGCGTACGCCTGGTTCTCCGGGTCGACGTCGATCGAGGTCAGCACGCCGTCGGGGGCCATGCCGCGCAGCAGCGACAGGCCGCTCACCCCGGTGCCGGTCCCGACCTCCACCACGGCCTTGGCCTGCAGCACCGTGGCCAGGAACCGCAGCGCCGCGCCGGTGGCGGGGCTGACCGGTGCGCAGCCGAGCTTGACCCCACGCGCTCGTGCCGAAGTCAGCGAGTCGTCCTCGGCGAGGAATCCCTCGACGTACTCGCTCAGGTCGGCGACGGTATCCGGTCCCACAGGAACGCAGACTAGCGACGGAAGTCCCAAAATCGGGTGAACCTTGCCGAGGACCACGCAACTGGTTTTCCGCCAGTTTTTCTCAGCTGAGTCTCAGCCGACTCTCACGGTCGCCACATGGGCGTACTCCATTCTCGTGACTAGTCGGGGAACCTGTCGCGAAGGGGGAACAACGTGGGCGGCACACGCGTTGGGTCAGTCAGTGGGCAACACAGCCTTCAGGAGGTGCGTATCCCCACGATGCAGACGCAAGCCATGGCACCGGTCGAGGCGCCTGTCGGGCTCGACACCGGATGGACGCCGCCGTCCTGGGACGAGATCGTGCGCGAACACGGCGACCGGGTCTACCGCCTCGCCTACCGCCTCACCGGCAACGCGCACGACGCCGAGGACCTCACCCAGGAGACCTTCATCCGGGTGTTCCGGTCGCTGGCGTCCTACAAGCCCGGAACGTTCGAGGGCTGGCTGCACCGCATCACCACCAACCTGTTCCTCGACATGGCCCGCCGCCGCTCGCGGCTGCGCATGGAGGGACTGCCGGAGGACACCGACCGGCTCGCGGGCGACGACCCGAGCCCCGAACAGGTCTACTCCGACACCCATCTCGACCCCGACCTGCAGGCCGCGCTCGACGAGTTGCCGCCCGAGTTCCGGGCCGCGGTCGTCCTGTGTGACGTGGAGGGCCTTTCCTACGAGGAGATCGGCGCCACCCTCGGGGTGAAGCTGGGTACTGTGCGCAGCAGGATCCACCGGGGCCGCCAGGCCCTGCGCGCGTCGCTGGAGCGCCGCCGCGAGCGTGCCCAGGAAGGGCTGTCATGACCGTCTCTCTGCTCGTGGAGTCGACACGATGAGCTTCGGGCTGCCCGAACAGCACCTGCTCCCCGACGCGGTCGTCGCGTTCGTCGACGGTGAGCTGCCCCGCACGGTCGTGGACCGGGTCACCGCGCACCTCGCCCGCTGTCCGTGGTGCGCCGCAGACATCAGCGCCCAACGCCAGGCCAGGGCCGCCGTCCGCGCCGCCGACACCCCGTCGATGCCCGCGGGCCTGCTCGCGTCCCTGCGCGCCATCCCGCAGGAAGTCGAGCTCCCAGCCACCCCAGACGGCCTCGCCGTCAGCGCCGACGGCCAACTTGTCGCCGTCCAACGCACCGACCGCGCCGCCTTCGGCACCAGCGTCCCCCTGGGCTCCTCCCCGAAACTCGGCGAAGGCCGCACAGTCCTGGGCCGCCACCCAGTCCGCCGCGCCGCCCAGGGCGCGGGCGTGGTCGTCTCCGGCCTGGTACTCGGCGCGCTCGCGTTCGTCAACACCGGCTCGGACCCAACCGAACCGGCGACCGGCGCCGACGTTGAGCCAGTCGGCTTCGTCGGCTCCGAGCCGATCCAGTCCCTCATCGCCACCTTCGGCACCGCGTCGGCGCGCTAGTACGCCCACTTAACCGTCGCCCAGGCATGCTGAACAGCGATGAACGACAACCCGACGCCCGACGCCGCGGACCACTCGGCCGAGCCCACGGTCTCCATCCCGCAGCCCCCTGGTCCGGGGCCGCAGTGGGACGGCCCAACCTCGATAGCCGGCCCTGACGCCACCCTGTCGCCGCTGTCGCAGGACACGTCGAGTAGTACCCCGTCTTCCTCGCCGAACCACACCGCGAGCATCCCGACCCCGCAACCCGCAGGCACCCACCTCACCAGCGCCGCGCCGACCGCAGCCGCTCCGATCGGTAGTGCGGTGCCCGCCGCCGGCACCGCGCCGACTGGCTTCGCACCCACCGCCGGCGCCGCGCCGACCGCGGCCGTCGCGTCTCCGGGAAGCGCTGTGCCGACCGCGTCCGCCGCTCCTGCCGGCGATGCCGTGTCCACCGGCTATGACGCGCTTGGCGCTGGCGTCACGTCTCCCGGAAACGCCGCGTCCGCCGCGTACGCCGCTCCCGCTGGCGATGGCGCTCCCGCTGGCGATGCCGTGCCTACCGGCTATGACGCGCTTGGCGCAGGCGTCGTGCCTCCCCGAAACGCCGCGCCCGCCGCGCCCGCCGCTCCCACCGCGCACGCCGTGTCCACCGGCGATGGGGCGCACGCCGCTCCCGCCCGTGGTGCGGCGCCTGCCGGCAGCGCGTCCGCTACCGCCGCCGTGCCCGGCGATGTTGTGGCCGCAGGCAGGGCGATGCCGACCACCGGGGCCGCGCCCGCCGCCGTGTTCGCAGGCAATGCGATGCCCACTGGCGATGCGATGCCCACTGGCGATGCGGTGCCCACCGGCAGCGCGGTACTCACCGGCGCGGCCGCGCCCGCCGCCGACCCGGCGCCCGCCGCCGGCGTTGTGCCCGCTCACCAGCGCGTCGGCCCGCGTCCGCTGGAGCGTCCGCCGGTCGACCCGTCCAACGCCGCCGTCTTCGGCAGGCCCGTGGGCGTCGACGGCGCGTTCTCGCCCAAAGCCGCCGCCCCCGCCCCGCTCGGCGCCCTCAACTCCGTTCCGCCCACGCCCGAAGCCCTGGTCAGCGCGTTCGGCAGGCCCCTGGGCCAGCGCGACGTGATCCTCCAACGCCCGCCCGGCTCCTCCCGCTCCACGGCGAGCCAGGACGAGCCGCTCTGGGCCGAGGACAGCTTCGACCCCTGGCGCGACCCGGCGGCGGGCGCGGTCATCGGCCCGCCCGCACTCGACCGCGACGACGACTCCGACGCCAAACCCGCCCGGCGCGCACCGGGCGCTCTCCTCAGCGTCTCCGAGGTGCTGTTCGGCAGGCGGGTCAAGCCCGTCGCGCTCGGCGTCCTCGGTGTGGTCGCGCTGCTCATCGGCGCGGCGGGTGGACTGGTCGGCTGGTTTGTCGCCCGCGGCGGCGACGCGCTGACCAGCGACGTCACCCTCGCGCAGGCCGAAGCAGGCAAGGAACGGCCCGTGGGTTCGGTCTCCGACATCGCCGCCAGGGTGCGGCCCGCCGTGGTCTCCATCGAGGTCAAAATCGAACAGGGCGGCGGCACCGGCTCCGGCGTGCTGATCGACGGCGCGGGCTACATCGTCACCAACTGGCACGTCGTGACCCTCGAAGGCCGCGCCGACGAGAAAGCCAAGATCACCACCGTCTTCACCGACGGCACCAGGGCCGAGGCCAAGCTGGTCGGCACCGACCCGAAGACCGACCTCGCCGTGATCAAAGTCGATGTCAACAACCCGACGGTCCTGCAGTTCGGCAACTCCGACGAACTCAAGGTCGGCGACTCGGTCATCGCGGTCGGTTCCCCGCTCGGGCTCACCGACACCGTCACCGAGGGCATCGTCAGCGCGCTGCACCGGCCGGTGGTCGCGGGCGGCGACAACGGCCAGTCCCCGATCACCTACGACGCCATCCAGACCGACGCCTCGATCAACCAGGGCAACTCCGGCGGCCCCTTGGTCGACTCGACCGGCGCGCTCGTCGGCATCAACTCGGCGATCCGCAGCAGCGGCCAGGGCAACACCGGCAGCGTGGGCCTCGGCTTCGCCATCCCGTCGAACGACGCCAAACGCATCGCCGAGGCCCTCATCCGCGACGGATCGGTCAAGCACGCCGACCTAGGTGCCAACGTCCGGTCGGTGTCGGCCGAGACCGCCGAGGGTGCGCAAGTCGTCAACGTCAACGAAGGCGGCGCCGCCGCCCGCGCCGGAATCGCCGAGGGTGACGTCATCCGCAAGGTCGGCGACCGCCACGTCCGCAACGCCGCCGAACTGACCGTGGCGGTGCGCACCCACCAGCCGGGGCAGACGGTTCCGGTGGTGTTGGCCCGGCAGGGGCAGGAGCTCACCATTCAGGTAACCCTCCAGTCAGATTGACCGGCTAACCTGGCATCGCAGCAGTTTGAATCGGAGGTAAGCAGGGTGTTCGAGAGCATTGGCTGGGCCGAGATCCTGGTACTCGGCGTCGCCGGCTTGTTCATCCTCGGCCCCGAACGCCTTCCCGACGCCGCCGCGTGGGTGGGCAAGACGATGCGCAAGGTCCGCGAATACGCCACCGGCGCCCGCGACCAGCTCAAGACCGAACTCGGCCCCGAGTACGACGACCTGCGCAAACCCCTGAACGACTTACGTCAACTGCGCAGCCTCGACCCCAAACAGATGGTCGCCAACCACCTCTTCGGCGACGGCGAGAACGGCGTCAAGCCCAACGGCTACGCCCCCCAACCCGCGCTCCCCCCGGCGCCCGCCCCCGCCGATCCCCCCAAGCCCGCCGAGAAGCCCGCGTTCGATCCGGACGCGACCTGATCGCCGTTATCAAGCTGTTACCCGGAATGTGTCCTGATTTCATGATCAAACTGCTCCGTTGAATAAAAAGTGTCGCCCGGAAACGCCCGGCCTACGCACTCCGGCCAGCGCGTAGCCAAGGGAGACAGCGTTCAAGCCCGACATGGCAGCGTCTAGCCCGCGACATGGCAGCGTCTAGGCCGAGAACGCGGCGTCTAGCCCGAGAACGCGGTCAGGTCCAGCAGCCCGAGGCGTTCGGGATCCGACAAGATGTCGATCTCCACGATCCGCGCGCCCACGACGGTGAACCCCATCACCGAGATCGGCTGACCGTCGCGCACGGTCACGGTGCCAAAGGCCCCGTTGACCATCGCCAGCCGCGCGAACGGCGCGTAGTGGGAGAACATGAGCGCGTTCCCCGCCACGTTCGCCGCGCCGGTGACGACCTTGGACGGCGCAAGCAGCCCACCGTCGACACGCAGGACGACGTCGGGATCGAGCACCGCGACGAGCGCGTCGAAGTCCCCGCCGCGGGACGCGGCCATGAATGCCTCCACCACCGCCCGCTGCCTGCCCAGGTCGGCCTCGGGCGCGGGTGTGCCCTGGACCCGCCGCCGGGCGCGGCTCGCGAGTTGGCGGGCCGCGGCGGGGGTGCGGCCGACGATGGGGGCGATCTCGTCGAAGGACACCCCGAACATGTCGTGCAGCACGAAAGCCAGTCGCTCGGCTGGGCCCAGGGTCTCCAGGACGACGAGGAGCGCGAGTCCGACCGAGTCGGCCAGGACGGCTTGGTGCTCGGGGTCGATGGTGTCCACCTGGCCCACGATCGGCTCGGGCAGCGACGTGTCGAGAGGGGCCTCGCGGCGGGATTTGCGGGTGCGGAGCATGTCCAGGCACACGCGTCCGACGACGGTGGTCAGCCAGCCGCCGAGGTTGTCGACGGCGGTGGTGTCCGAGCGGTTCAGGCGCAGCCAGGCCTCCTGCACGGCATCCTCGGCCTCGGTGAGGGAGCCCAGCATCCGATAGGCCACGGCGCGAAGGTGGCCGCGGTCGGCCTCGAAGCGGTCTGCCAGCAAGCGGCTCCGGTCGACGTCGCTCAGATTGGCTGGCGGGCTTTCGTTGGCGTGGCTGGGGTTGGCAGGCAACCGGCTGGGGTCGGAGTCACGCGAGTTGGTCTGCTGGCGACTGGTGTCAGGAGCGGCAGGCGGGCTTTCGTTGGTGTGGCTGGGGTTCGCGGGTAACCGGCGGGGGTCGGCGTCACGCGCCGATGATCGGCTGGGGTCAACGTCGCCAGGGTCAGCAGGCAAGTCGGCCAGGACACCGCTGCCGTCGGGCAGCGGAGCGAAAAAGTCTGCCGGGAAATTCTTGTCGTCCATCGGTCACATTCCTCCGTCGAGATCCGTCAGCGCTTTGACGGACGGCGAAGAGCAATTGTGACAAGGGAGATCGACATGCAGGCACGGATGGCCAACCCGGCGATGATCGTTCCAGACGCGATGCAGGCGCTGCTGGGGTTGGGTAAGGCGATCAACAAGGGGGGCGTTCCCGCGCAGACCCTGCACCTGGTTTACCTGCGCGCCAGTCAGATCAACGGGTGCAGTGTGTGCGTCGACATGCACGCGCGGGATGCCAAGAAGGCCGGGGCGAGTGACGAACGCATCTGGGCGGTGGGCGCGTGGCGCGAGACGACTCGGTTCACCGAAGCTGAGCGGGCCGCGTTGGCGCTCACCGACGCGACCACGAAGCTCACCGACGGGCCCGTTCCCGACGACATCTACGACGAGGCCGCCAGGCACTTCGATGAGCAGGCGCTGGCGACTCTGATCATGGGGATCGCGACGGTCAACCTGTGGAACCGGCTCAACGCGGCCAGCAGGCAGATCGTCGGCTGACACCTACCGGCCCGCGGGCGACACCGACAGCATCCGCCCGGACAGCCCGCGGGCCCGCATGGACAGCTTCCCGGCGATCTCGTTCAACACGCGCGCCGCGGGGGCGTCCGGTGTGGACTTGACCAGCGGTTGGCCCGCGTCGCCGCCTTCGCGCAGGCGCGGGTCGAGCGGGACCTGGCCGAGCAGGGGCACATCCGAGCCGACGGCGCGCGACAGGGAGTCGGCGACGGTCTGGCCGCCGCCGGAGCCGAAGACGTCCATCCGGGTGCCGTCCGCCATCTCCAGCCAGGACATGTTCTCGATCACGCCCGCCACCCGCTGCCGGGTCTGCAGGGCGATCGCGCCCGCGCGCTCGGCGACCTCGGCGGCGGCCATTTGCGGGGTCGTCACCACGAGGATCTCGGCGTTGGGGATCAGCTGGGCCACCGAGATGGCGATGTCGCCGGTGCCGGGCGGCAGGTCGAGCAGCAGCACGTCCAGGTCGCCCCAGAACACGTCGGCGAGGAACTGCTGCAGGGCGCGGTGCAGCATCGGGCCGCGCCAGACGACCGGGGTGTTGCCCGGGGTGAACATGCCGATGGAGATGACCTTCACGCCGTTGGCCTCTGGCGGCAGGATCATCTTCTCGACCTTGGTCGGCTTCTCGTTGGTGCCGACCATGCGCGGGATCGAGTGGCCGTAGATGTCGGCGTCGACGATGCCGACCTTCACCCCGCGCGCGGCCATCGCGACCGCCAGGTTCACCGTGACACTGGACTTGCCCACCCCGCCCTTGCCGGACGCGACGCAGTAGACCCTGGTCAGCGAGCCCGGTTCGGCGAACGGGATGCGCGGTTCCTCACTGTCGCCGCGCAGCGACTTGCGCAGGGCGGTGCGCTGCGCGTCGTTCATCACGTCGAGTTCGACGCGCACGTCGGTCACGCCGGGCAGCCCGATGACCGCGGCCGTCACGTCCCGGGTGATCTTGTCGCGCAGCGGGCAGCCCGCGACGGTCAGGAAGATCGCGACGTCCACGCGGCCGTCCTCGTGCACGGTCACGTCCTTGACCATGCCCAGGTCGGTGATCGGCTTGTGGATCTCCGGGTCCTCGACCTTGGCCAGGGCGGCGCGCACGGTGTCGACGGTGGGAAGAGTTGTCACATGCCCCATGCTACGGGCGGGTAGCGGCGTGTCGACGTGCGGATGGCGGGCGCCACAGGCCAGCGCGCGGCGGGTAGAACGTGTTCCGTAACATTGTGAAGCCGCTTGGCTACCAGGAGGACCCCTTGACCGTGCCGGACCAGTCCGCCCGGCCCACCCGTGAAGAGCTCCACGCTTGGCGCACCTTCCTGCGCGCCCACGCCCGCATCACCCGTGCGCTGGAGGCCGAGCTGGTCACCGAGCAGAAGTTGTCGCTCGGCGGCTACGACGTGCTGGTCCAGCTCGCGGAAGCGCCCGGCCGCAAACTGCGGATGGCCGAACTGGCCGACGCCGTGCTGCTGTCCCGGTCCGGGGTGACCCGGCTGGTCGACCGGCTCGAACGCGTCGGCCTGGTCTCGCGCGAGCGGGTCGCGGGCGACGGGCGCGGTGTTGTGGCGACGCTCACCGAGGGCGGCCTGAACACGCTGCGCACCGCGTCGCGCACCCACCTCGACGGTGTCGTTCGCCACTTCGTCGCCCGCTTCGAACCCGACGAACTTCAGGACATGGGCGACCTCTGCGCGAAACTGGTCGACTAGCCATCGTCCCAGCGCGGGTCGTCGACGATGGACTGGGCCGCCGTCGCCTTGGCCTTGGACTTCTTGGTGCCCTTGAGGTCGCCGCGCAGCTTGTCGAGTTCGCCGCGCAGGTAGTCGCGGGTGGCGACCTCGCCGATGGCCAGGCGCAGCGCGGCCAGTTCGCGGGCGAGGTACTCGGTGTCGGCCTTGGTCTGCGCGGCCCGCGCCCGGTCCTCCTCAAGCGACACCCGGTCGCGGTCGTCCTGCCGGTTCTGCGCGAGCAGGATCAGCGGCGCGGCGTACGCGGCCTGGGTCGAGAAGGCCAGGTTGAGCAGGATGAACGGGTACGGGTCCCATTGGTAGGACACGGCCACCAGGTTCAGCGTGATCCAGCCGATCACCAGCATCGTCTGCCAGAACAGGAACTTCCCCGTGCCGAGGAACCTGGCCAGCCGCTCGGAGAACCGGCCGAACGCCTCGGGGTCGAACTCGAAGCGCAGCGTGCGCGGCCGCCGCGGCTGGTCGAGGCGACGGCGGAAAGTGGGCTCAGGCATCGACGGGCTCCGCGCCCCGCTCGCGCCAGCCGTCGGGCAGCAGGTGGTCGAGCACGTCGTCGACGGTGACCGCGCCGAGCAGGTGGTCCTCGGCGTCCACGACCGGCGCGCACACCAGGTTGTAGGTGGCGAAGAACCGCGTGACCTCGACCAGTGAGTCGGTCGGCCGCAGGCTCGTCAGCTTCTTGTCGATGGCCCCCGCGACCAGGTCGAACGGCGGCTCGCGCAGCAGCCGCTGGATGTGCACGCAGCCAAGGTAGCGGCCGGTCGGGGTGGCCGACGGCGGCCTGCACACGAACACCATGCTGGCCAGCGCCGGGGTGAGGTCGGGGTTGCGCACCCTGGCCAGCGCCTCGGCGATCGGCGCGTCCGGGGTGAGCACGATCGGCTCCGGGGTCATCAGGCCGCCCGCGGTGTCGAACGAGTACTCCAGCAGCCTGCGCACGGGTGCGGACTCCTCGGGCTCCATCAGTTCCAGGAAGCGGTTCTTGTCCGGTTCGGACAGCTCGGCCAGCAGGTCGGCGGCGTCGTCGGGGTCCATCGCCTCCAGGATGTCGGCGGCGCGTTCCTCGTCGAGGTGGGTCAGGATGTCCTTCTGGTCGTCCTCGGGCAGTTCCTCGATGACGTCGGCGAGCCGTTCGTCGTCGAGCGCGTCGGCCACCTCGTAGCGGCGCTTGGACGGCAGGTCCTGCAGCGCGGTCGCCACGTCGGCGGCGCGCATGGTGTCGAACACGGCGACGAGCTGGTGGGCGTCCTGCGGCTGCCCGCTGAGTTCGGTGACGCCGGGGGAGCGGATCTCCGACCACGGCAGCACCTGGATCGGCCCGCGCCGCCCCAGCCTGCCGGTGCGCTCGCGGATGGCGACCCGGCCCAGCACCCAGTCGCGGGTGCGGGTCGGCTCCATCGCGATGTCGACCACGACCGCGGTGGTCCCGGTCGCCACGATGTCGACCCGGGCGTCGAGGAGCTGGCCGACGACGAGGACCTCGTTGGGTCGCTGGTGGAAGTGGCGCATGTTGACCGAGCCGGTCGCCAGGGTGATGGCGTTCGGGTCGATCGAGGTGACCCGCAGCATCGGTACGAAGATCCGCCTGCGGGTCGCCAGCTCCACCACCATGCCCAGCACCCTGGGCGGCTGCCCGTCGACGCGCAGCCCGGCCACCAGGTCGCGGATCTTGCCGATGGACTCGCCGTCTGGGCCGAACACCGGCAGGCCAAGGAGCTGCGCGACGAAGATCTTGCTGATGCCTGCCACGCCGTCAGGCTATCCGCGAATCGCCCGCCTCACCGCTCAGCGCAGGGCGTCGCCGCGCTCGGTCCGTCGATAGAGGACCGACCGGCGGTGGCGGGTCTTGGCGACCAGACGCCCTCGGTGGCCATGAACCGCACCCGGTACGAGAGGTCCGCGTCGATCCGGTCGCGCAGACCGGGCCAGCCGTCCTCGATCGCGTATGCCCAGAACCGCTCCAGGCCACGCGCGGCCCGCTTGCCGAACGTGCCCGCGTCGGCGGCGGCCAGCGCGTCGCGGGCGGTGACCCCGGCGTAGCCCAGCTGACGGGCGACCAGCTCCGGCGGCTCTCGACTGCGGGTGACGGCGACAGTCGAACACCGGCCACGTGGCGGCGTCGAAGGTGGCCACGATCACGGGTCCGAGGGGAGCGGCCACTACCGCGGCGTGTTCCGGTCCACCCATCGGCCAACGATTCGAGTCGTGTCGAATCGTTTGGCAAGGGTGGTGGTGGTGCGGTGAGCTTGTGGCCAGGGGGTACGGCCGGGGCCCAGCGCCCCGGCTGTGCTTGTTCATCGGTCGGCGAGGGCCGTGCCGCGGTCGGTGCGGCGGTGGACGACGGCGCGGCCCGCGCGGCCCTTGGTGGGATCAGCACGAACTCGTCGCGCGGGCGACGGCGACAGCCGCACCGCCGCCGGCGTCGCCGCGTCGAAGTGGGCGACCAGGCGGGCCTATCCCCGGAATTGGGCTACTCGGCGAGTGCGAGTGCGACGGCCCTGGCTCCGGGGCTGTCCTCTTCGTCGACCCAGGTCTCGACCGCCCGGACGAACGACCATCGGCGGGCGAGGTCGTGGTCGAGGTCCATCGCGGCGACCACGGCGTCGAGGCGGGCGCGTGGGTCGTCTATGCGGTTCCACAGCAGGGCGAGCACGCCGAACTCCGGGTCGCCCGCGATCGGCTTCGGGTCGATCACCAGCCACGGTTCCCGCTCGCCGCGCAGCACGTTCTCGTAGTGCAGGTCCTCGTTGACCAGCCGGTTTCCCGCTCTCGGCGCCAGTTCGCGGCAGTACGCGACGGCCTGTTCGACTAGTTCGCGGGGCACCGCGCAGTCGCTGGCGGCGAGTTCGTCCGCCCATTGTTCGGCGGTGGTCCGGACGTGGCGCACGACGGCGGGCGAGGGGCGGTCGAGCCTGCGCGCCAGGCCCGCCACGACCTCGATCGCCTCGGTGATCGGGACGTCGAGCAGGGAGGTGTCGGGGTCGAGCCGTTCGAGCAGCATCGACCAGTCCGACGGCTCGTGGGCGAGCAGCCGGACCGCGCCGTCTCCGTCCCAAAGGGACAGTGTGAGCGCCTCGTGTTCGGCTTCCTCGTGCGGCCAGGGAAGTTTCAGGACCGCGGGGGAGCCGTCCGCGCGCCGGACCGGGACGACGAGGGCGACGTATCCGTAGTTCGGCTCGCCGTCCGGCGTCAGGTCCCAGCGGCGGGCGCAGCGGGTGGCGAGGTCGGGCAGGTCGGCGATCCAGCGGAGTTCGTCGGGTTCGGTGAAGCCGTCGGCGAAGTCGGCGGGCACGGTGAGCACAGTGTCAGTGTGGCCACACCGATGTCGCGGTGGCCACAATGGCGGTCCAGATCCAGGCGTGGTCGACTACAACTCTCCAGTGGTTACCGGCCGGTTAACCCCGTTCCGAACGGAGGCTCGATGCGTTCACCGAAGGACTTCTTCCGCCCGCTCGCGGTAGGTGCGCCCGAGCCGGTGCGGGAGATCCCGTTCCGGCCGTCGCGCATGATCCACTTCTTCGACCCGAGCAACGAGAAGATGGCCGCGAAGGTGCCGGACATGGCCGCGCAGGCCGACGTCGTCCTCGGCAACCTGGAAGACGCCGTGCGCGCCGACCGCAAGGAGGCCGCGCGCGAGGGTCTGGTGAAGATCGCCAGGGCCACCGACTTCGGCGACACCCAGCTGTGGACCAGGGTCAACAGCCTCGACTCGCCGTGGGTCCTCGACGACCTGGTCACCCTGGTCACCGAGGTCGGCGACAAGCTCGACGTGATCATGGTCCCGAAGGTCGAGGGCGCCCACGACATCCACTACGTCGACCGGCTGCTGGCCCAGCTCGAGGCCCGTGCGGGCCTGGAGCGGCCGCTGCTGGTGCACGCCATCCTGGAGACCGCCAGCGGCGTGGCCAATGTCGAGGAGATCGCCACCGCGAGCCCGCGCATGCAGGGCATCTCGCTGGGCCCGGCCGACCTCGCCGCGAGCCGCCGGATGAAGACCACCAGGGTCGGCGGCGGCCACCCCGGCTACCTCGTGCGCACCGACCCCGTCGGCGACGATCTGACCGAGGGCCGCACCACATACCAGCAGGACCTGTGGCACTACACCGTCGCGCGCATGGTCGACGCCTGCGCGGGCGCGGGGATCCTGCCGTACTACGGCCCGTTCGGCGACATCGCCGACGTCGTGGCCTGCGAGGACCAGTTCCGCAACGCCTTCCTGCTCGGCTGCGTCGGCGCGTGGAGCCTGCACCCCAAGCAGATCGCCATCGCCAAGAAGGTCTTCTCCCCGGCCCCGGAGGACGTCGCGTGGGCGCGGCGGGTCATCGCGGCGATGGGTGACGGCACGGGCGCGGTCATGATCGACGGCAAGATGCAGGACGACGCCACGGTGAAGCAGTGCCGCGTCGTGGCCGAACTCGCCGACGCCCTCGCCGCGCGCGACCCCGAGTTGGCCTCCGCCTACGACACCGCCACCAAGGAGGCGCTGGCCAGTGAGTGAGTCGACGCTGCCTGACACCGGTTCGGCACCGCGCCCCCGCCGGTCGGTCCTCTACATGCCGGGCGCCAACGAGCGCGCGCTGGAGAAGGCCAAGACCCTGCCCGCCGACGCGCTGATCCTCGATCTGGAGGACTCCGTGGCCCCCGACGCCAAGGCCGAGGGGCGCGAGCGGGTCTGCGCGGCCGTCGCGAACGGCGGCTACGGCAACCGCGAGCTGACCATCCGGATCAACGGCCTTGGCACCCAGTGGCACGCCGACGACCTGCGGGCCGCCGCCAAGGCCGGGCCCGCCGCCGTCGTGGTCCCGAAGGTCAACAGCGCCACCGAGGTGCACGCCATCGAGCGCGCGCTGGAGGCCGCGGGCGCCCCCGACCACACCGCGATCTGGGCGATGGTCGAGACGCCCATCGCCATGCTGCGCGCCCATGACATCGCCGCGGCGTCCGAGCGGCTGACGGTGTTCGTCATGGGCACCAACGACCTGGCCAAGGAACTGCACGCCGAGCACGTGCCCGGCCGCGCGCCGCTGCTGGGCGGGCTGTCGCTGGCGCTGCTGGCGGCCAGGGCGACCGGCAAGGTCATCCTCGACGGCGTCTACAACGACGTGAAGGACCTCGACGGCTTCGCCGCGGAATGCCTGCAGGGCAGGCAGTTCGGCTTCGACGGCAAGACGCTGATCCACCCCGGCCAGATCGAGCCGTGCAACCAGGCCTTCGCTCCGTCCGAGGCCGAGGTCGCCCAGTCGCGCAAGATCATCGAGGCGTTCGAGGCGGCCGCCGCCGAGGGGCGCGGCGTGGTCACCGTGGACGGCCGAATGATCGAGAACCTGCACGTCGACAACGCCCGCCGGATCCTCGCCGTCGCCGCCGCGATCGACGATCTGGGCTGATCCGCACAGTGCTCCGCCGGACCGCCCGCGCCTTTCCCCGGCGCGGGCGGTCCGCGTTTCCGCGCATTCTCTGACCTCCGTCGCCGACGAAAGGTTGCCCCGAATCCGGGCGCATATCCGCGTGCGGAACCGGGCGGTTGGAGGTGACGAAGAGTCGTGGAAACGCGCTATGGTACGGCCGATGTTCACCCGTTCGGGCACTTGCACCGCGGCCCGAGGGGTACTGAATTGTCGCCACTCCGGCGAGTGATCACTCCGCCTTTCCCGTCATGGCGAGTTGTTTTGGGACTAATCGACACGGAGAAGAGGAACGATTCGAGTGCTCGATGAGCAGGAGGAAACGCCCGCGCCGTCGCGCGCGGCGGGCAGACGCGGCAGGCCCGCGCTCAGCAGGCTGCGGACCACCGCCGACTTCACCAACGACAAGCTCAGTCCCGACGACCGCAAGCTCGTCCTGTTCCTGCTTGTCGTGCTGGTCGACGAGAACGACTCCCTGAGTGAGTCCTATCGGGCCGTGGCCGAGGAATACGGCCACCTGCCTGGCCACTGGGCCTACGGCAGTGATCTGGGCGACCTGCAGAAGAAGTGCTCCAAGTTCCTCGGGCGCGGCGCCCGCAGAAGGCCGCGGTGGGAGGAGATCCGCGACGTGCTGGCGGTCGCGGTGTCCGACGGAAACCGGCCGGTGATCACCGCGATGGCCGCGGGACTGTACTGTCGCGCGGCGACGCTGCGCAGTCCCGGCAGCGGGTACACCGGGGTGATCAGGCTGCCGTCCTGGATCGACGACCCGGAGGTGTCGCGCGGGCAGATCCACGACTCGGTCGGCGCGGTCACCGTCTCCCGGCCGCGCGAGATCGACCCGCCCAGCGCGCGCGAGTCGGCAGTCCAGGCCGTGCTTCACGCACGTCTGCGGGACCAGCGGTCGGAGTTCCAGCGCCGCGAACACCAACTGCGCCGCGAGGTCGGCGAGGCGCACCGCCGCGGCGACGCCCTGGCCGAACTCGCCCAGCACTATCTGCGTCTGGTGCATCCCGGTGTCAGCGACGACTACCTCCGGCGGGTGTTCATCGCCGACCTCAACGCCCGTATCGATTCTCTCCCCCGTCGGTGATGTGATCACCAGCCGACCAAAGCGCTGATCACACCGCCTCGCGGACGGCCCGGTGCCCACGGCATCGGGCCGTTCCCGTCGCGCGAACCTATCCAGTCCCACGCTGACCAGGGGACTTTCCCGGCGAGTTCACTCACCTGGACTAACGCGGGCGGGGAGTAACATCGAGAGTGGGAAAAGGGAGCCCACCATGGTTCTCCTCTATGTATTGGCCTCGGCCCTGTTCACCGCCGCGGTGATCCTGAGCACGTGCACCAGGATCGTGCGCCAGTACGAGCGCGGCATCGTCTTCCGCTTCGGCCGCGTGCGCCCCCACGTGCGCCAACCCGGCCTCGCGGTGCTGCTCCCGGCCGCCGATCGGCTGCAGAAGGTCAACATGCAGATCGTGACGATGCCGGTGCCAGCCCAGGACGGCATCACCCGCGACAACGTGACGGTCCGGGTCGACGCGGTCGTCTACTTCAAAGTCATCGATCCAGTCCTGGCCGTGGTGTCCGTGCAGGACTATCAGTACGCGGTGGGCCAGACCGCGCAGACCTCGCTGCGGTCGATCATCGGCAAGAGCGACCTCGACGACCTGCTGTCCAACCGCGAACGGCTCAACCAGGGCCTGGAGATGATGATCGACAGCCCCGCCCTGGAGTGGGGGATCCACATCGACCGCGTCGAGATCAAGGACGTCGCGCTGCCGGAGTCGATGAAGCGGTCCATGTCCCGCCAGGCCGAGGCCGAACGCGAGCGCCGCGCCAGGGTCATCTCCGCCGATGGCGAACTCCAGGCCTCGCACAAGCTCGCCGAGGCCGCCAGGACCATGGCCGACACCCCCGCCGCGCTGCAGCTGCGCCTGCTGGAGACGGTGGTGGAGGTCGCCGCGGAGAAGAACTCGACGCTGGTGCTGCCCTTCCCGGTCGAGCTGCTCCGGTTCCTGGAGGCCGCGTCCAGTAATCGGTTCGTTACCGATCCCGGAGGACACGGAAAGGTCACGGAGCAGGTCAACGACGTCACGGGACGTGAAAGGTTGTCGTGACATAACGCACAGATCACGGCCGGAGCTTGCTTTGACCCCCACCCGGCAGGCGACGCTAGGGGCATGGGTAGACACCGCGACACCTCATCGGAGGGCCGAAGTCTTCTGAGCCTGTTCGGCGGACGCCGCCGCCAGGCCGACGACCTCTTCGACCGCAGCTTCCGCTCCTGCGACGGCTGTGGGGCCGACGTGTACATCCTCGCCGAGGAGTGCCGCGGCTGCGGCGACCGGCTGGTGCTGCGCGCGGGCTGAGTGGTCCTGCGCACTTCTGTGCCGCGAACGGGCGTTAACCAGTAGATACTCCTGGGTAACTCAAGTGCCGTCTCGCCTAGGGAGCTCGCATGGCCCGCCTCGCCCAGACCGCCGGACTGACTGACGTCCAGCGGGAGATCCTGTCCACGGTCAAGGACTTCGTGGACAAGGAGATCATCCCGCACGCGCAGGCCTTGGAGCACGCGGACGAGTACCCGACCGACATCGTCGAGGGCATGAAGGAGATGGGCCTGTTCGGGCTCACCATCCCGGAGGAGTACGGCGGTCTCGGCGAGTCGCTGCTCACCTACGCGCTGGTCGTCGAGCAGATCGCCCGCGGCTGGATGAGCGTGTCGGGTGTCATCAACACCCACTTCATCGTCGCCCACATGGTCAAGCAGCACGGCACGGACGCGCAGAAGGCGCACTACCTGCCGAAGATGGCGACCGGCGAGGTCCGCGGCTCGTTCTCCATGTCCGAGCCGGACCTGGGCTCCGACGTCGCCGCGATCAAGACCCGCGCCAAGCGCGATGGCGACGACTACGTCATCAACGGCGCCAAGATGTGGCTGACCAACGGCGGCTCGTCGAACCTGATCGCCCTGCTCGCCAAGACCGACGAGGGCGCCGACAAGCCCTACCAGAACCTCACCACGTTCCTCGTGGACAAGCCGTCCGGGTTCGGTGAGGTCGTTCCCGGGCTCACCATCCCCGGCAAGATCGACAAGATGGGCTACAAGGGCGTCGACACCACCGAGGCCGTGTTCGACGGCTTCCGCATCGGCGCCGACAAGGTCCTCGGCGAGGCGCCCGGCAAGGGCTTCTCGTACATGATGGACGGCGTCGAGGTCGGCCGCGTGAACGTCGCCGCCCGCGCCTGCGGCATCGCGATCCGCGCGTTCGAGCTGGCAGTAGAGTACGCCCAGCAGCGCAGGACCTTCGGCAAGGCCATCGCCGAGCACCAGGCCATCGCCTTCAAGCTCGCCGAGATGGCCACCAAGGTCGAGGCCGCCCACCTGATGATGGTCAACGCCGCGCGCCTGAAGGACTCGGGCGAGCGCAACGACGTCGAGGCGGGCATGGCCAAGCTCATCGCCTCGGAGTACTGCGCCGAGGTCACCCAGGAGTCCTTCCGCATCCACGGCGGCTACGGCTACTCCAAGGAGTACGAGATCGAGCGCCTCATGCGCGAGGCCCCGTTCCTGCTCATCGGCGAGGGCACCAGCGAGATCCAGAAGACCATCATCTCGCGCGGCCTGCTCCGGGAGTACAAGTCACGCGGCTAGTGGTGTGTCCATGAGCGTTGTCGGGCTATCGGCGGATCCAGGTTTCCGCTGGGCGTGCCGCCGGAATGCCGCTCGTACTGGGGTGTACTTGGGCGTTTCGGCGGTGCGGCCTGCGGGAAGCTGGGCCGTCGAGAGCCTGGCAACGATCGTGGACACACCACTGGCTTGAAATTCCGAGGACGCGCACTACCTGGCAAGATGGAGGGATGACCGCGTTCTCGGGCTCCTCGCGAGCCAATCAGGGTCTGCCCAAGGTGCCGACACCGCCCAGCGGCTGGCCGATCGGGTCCTACGGCACCTACCAGGAGGCCCACCGCGCGGTGGAGCACCTGGCGGGCAATGAGTTCCCGGTCGAGGAAGTGACCATCGTCGGGGTCGACCTGATGCTGGTGGAGCGCGTCATCGGCAAGCTGAGCTGGCCGAAGGTGCTCGGCACCGGCGCGCTGTCAGGTGCCTGGTTCGGCCTGTTCGTCGGCCTGCTGCTTGGGCTGTTCAGCCAGCAGCAGGCCTCGTTCGCGCCGATCCTCGTCGGCCTGTCCGCGGGCGTGGTGTTCGGCCTGGTCTTCGCCGCCGTCGGCTACGCGAGCACGCGCGGCCGCGGCCGGGAGATCGCCTCGGCCACCCAGCTGGTCGCGGGCCGCTACGACGTCCTCGCCCAGCCGCGCAACGCCGAGAAGGCCCGCGACCTGCTGGCCAAGCTCGCCATGGGCCCCGGCGGGCTGAGCTAGCCCGAATCGCGGCCTGCTCGGCAGACCCCGCGACAACCTGACCTACGCGGGCCTGTGGACAACTGTTTGCCCGCTTGCCGATCTTTCTCCACCCTGGACACCAGGCGCCTCGACTGGCGAGGCGCCTGAGGGAACAGGGGAATGTCCTTATGCGCACCATCTTTCGCGCCGCGCTCGCCGTCCTGCTCGCACTGTCCACAGTGCTCGGTCTCGGCGCCGCCGCCACGGCGGATCCACTCCCGTGTGACGCGGGCGAGCTGTGCCTGTGGTCCGAGCCGAACTTCGGTGGGGAACTGATAGTCCTGACGCTGTCGGATACGGGAGTGGAGGAGTGCGTGCCGTTGTCGGAGGACATCGGCGTGCGGTCGTTCATCAACCGGCTGAGCATGCCGACGACGGTCTATCAGGATCAGGAATGCTCGACCGATGGCGAGTTCGACACATATCCAGGCAGCGGCACATTCGTCCCGTCGGCGCCGTTCACCGTCCGGGCGGTACAGATCTGGACACTGTGATGACAGCCTGCCGCGGACCCGCGTACGTCAACGAGATCGCTGTCGCTCAGTGGCGACGGTCGCGGAGGGCGGTGATCACCTCGTCGTCCCAGCGGTGGGTCCGGATGAGCCGGTAGCGCTCGGCGATCACCCACAGGTATGCCTCGGCCTCGGTCTGGGTGTCGATCATCCCGGCCTGCCGGAGCATCGTGGTCACGGGCACGAACTCCTCGGCGTACCACCGCGCGGCGACGGTTTGCCGGTCGAGGAACGCCCGCTCGTCCTGCATGAGCCGGAAGCCCCACGCCTCCACCGCCTCCGACAGTTCCGCGTAGTCCCACGGCGCGGTCAGGTTGATCGCCGCCCGCGCCTCGCCCCGTAGGGGAACGCGGTCGAGGAAGATCCGCCGGTAGTCCTTGACGATCAGGTCACCCCGATACCGGATCCCGGCCGCCGACACCCGAGTGACGATCTCGGTGACGTACGCGTCGATCGTCTTCAAGTCCAGCGCGTGCGCCACCGAGACCCGATGGTGCCCGTCCGAGACGAAATGGAGGTCCCCCACGCGATAGACCTCGATAGGCGGAATCGCCTCCCCCCGACGCTGCGCGAGAGCCAGCCGTTCCCAGCGCTCGCGGGCCCGCCCTGAGGTAGGCCGGAAGCGGCGGTCGAAGTCCCGGGTCCGATCCACGCTCCCGACGATCGAGTCGAGCGGGATCACCCGCAGCCCGAGCCGCTTCTCCCCGGTACGCCCCAACGCGCCCACGACCTCGTCGAACGGCAACATGATGTTGACGTCATCCGGCTCCCGACGCAGCCACGCCCCAAGCCGGGAGAGCACCTGGCGCCTGCGCATCCGCAGGAAGTCGTTCTCCGCGTCGGCATGGGGAAACCCGGTATCACGCGCCACGGCTACCTCCACTCGGTGATGATCGTCGGTACGGCCACCCACACCGAACGGACCGCGACGCCCATGGGTTTCGATGATGGGACTCGCTGGCCGGCTACTGCCGCGGCTGTTCGGCTGCCGGGGTTCGATCACGAGTGTCTCGTCCGAACGCGCGGGTGCGTTCATGGCTTGTCGGTGGGGGCGGGGATGTCGAGGATCCGGTAGCCGACCGTGTTGATCACTCGTGTATCGCCCACCACCCGGTCCGGAACGGGTTCCCCGTGCGGATGGATGTGGCCGTGCGGCATCACGGTCGGCCGCAGCTCGCGCAAAAGTCGTGTGCAGGCAGGCGAAGCCTCGGTGCGGCGGGTCCTCCCGGTCGCCGAGGTGGCGCGGCGGGCCATCTGGCGTTCGGCCCACTGGTTGGGGCCGCCGTTGTAGTGGATCGAGCCGCCCAGGCCCGCTATGCGCAGGCCGTCGACGTCGGCGACGCGGCAGTCGACGTTCACCGCGCCGGTTGGCCCAGGCCAGTCGGTGGGGACGCCGGCGGTTGTCCACAGGCCGCGGGAGGAGGTGTAGCCCGAGAGGTCGACATCGTGGTTGCCTGGTACGAACACGCACGGACGGTCGAGCGCACCTTCGGCATCGCCCGAGCGTACGTCCGTTCAGGTATCGATGTGATGGTGGGAAACGAGATGTGGCGGGGGGAGGGAACTGTTGTACCGCGCCGTGCGTCGGAACGGCTAACGTGATCGTCGGATGCGATCGTCTTCGGGCGGTCACAGTCACGAGCGGTGGAGAACGCCTTGCCACCGAGGGGAGTTCGTGCGATGGACAGTGGGCAGCAGGCGGGAGACCGGTACGTCACGGGTGGCGTGAACTGGGACTCCTACTCGCTGGAGGCGCTCGTGGCGATGGTCGCCGAGAACGCGAGTGCCCCCCAGCTGGAACGGCTGGCCGACGACTGGCGGGCCGCCGGGTCCGAGGTCACCGACGCGTCGAGTGTGCTGGCGGGCGCGCTTGAGGACCTGATGCATTACTGGTCCGGTGCCGCGGCCGAACAGGCGCGGCAGGACGTCGCGCTCAACGCGCGCTGGGTGGGCGACTTGGGGGAGACCGCCCGCCAGATCGGCGATCCGGTGCAGGAGGCCGCGGGCGCGCTCAAGGCCGCGCAGGACGCCATGCCCCAGATTCCACCGCCGCTGCCGGTCGACCGGGCCCTGGCCGTCGACAACGCCGAGCGGGGTCTCGCGGCGGGTGGTCCCCTCGCCGCCGCCATCAACGGCACGGCCGCGGGCGCCGACAGCGCCTTCGCCGCCGAACAGGAACAGACCAAACTCAAAGCCGTCGCCGTCGAGGCCATGAAGCGCTTCGAGGGCGCCGCCCTCGGCATCGACGCCGCGACACCCCGCTTCGAGGGCCCCGACACCCAGCTCCCCCCGCCGACCACCACCCCACCGGTCACCCGGCCGCCCACCTGGAACGACGTCTCCTACGTCACCGACGTAGTACTCCGCTGGACCTCCCTGACCGGCGGCGAGCCCACCACCAGCGCCCAGGGCTACGACAGCCCCACCGACTCCCGCGGCACGGGCGGCGCCGGATCGGGTGGCGGTTTCGCAGGCGGCGGCTTCGGCGGCGGAGGTGGCGGTCTCAGCGGAGGCAGCGCGGGCGCGGCCTCCGGCCGACCGCTGCAACCCGGCATGGCCACCGGCCTCACGGAGGCCCTCAGCTCGGGCGCCAAACCCGCGGGCGTGCCCGGCGCGGGCGCGGGCGCGGCCGCCGCCTCGGCGGGCCACGGGGGCATGGGCATGGGCGGCATGCCGATGGGAGGCATGGGCGCGGGCGGTGCGGGCGCGGGCGACCAGGGCGAACACCGCAGGCGCTACCCGTTCGACGCCGAAGACCCGTTCGCGTTGGACCAGAAGGCATCGCCGCCCGTGATCGGGCTGTAAGGGGAGCACAAGAGCATGCGAGAAGAGTTCCTGCGCGAGTCCCTGATCGAGGAGCGACTCCGCGAAGCCGAGCCACACGCCTCAGAGTTCGACACACCGCCGCCGATGCCCACCCCGCAGCCCCCACCCCCACCATTGCCGACGCCGGTTCCGCCCACCCCCACCCCAGAACCATTCCCAGCGCCAGCGCCGGCACCGGCACCGATGCCGGTCCCGCCCGTCCCGGCACCACCGGCGCCTGCCCCGGCTCCGGTCACACCCGCCCCCGCCCCCGCCCCCGCCCCCGCCCCCGCACCGGTTCCGCCGCCTGCCCCGCCCGCACCCGCGCCAGTCCCGGCGCCGGATCCGTCGAACCAGGTCCCCAAGGACCTTCCGTACCCGCCCAGCAAAGGCACGTTGCCGCCCGACACCCCGGGACACCCCGAACCAGGCACCGGTGGCCCTGGCTCAGGTGGCCCTGGCTCCGGCGGCCCGGGAACCGGTGGTCCCGGCCCGGGTGGGCCTGGTTCTGGCGGGCCGGGAACTGGTGGTCCCGGTGCCGGTGATCCGGGGGCCGGTGGGCCTGGGACTGGTGGCCCTGGGACTGGTGGTCCCGGTGCTGGTGGGCCTGGAGTTGGTGGGCCTGGTTCTGGCGGGCCGGGAACTGGTGGTCCCGGTGCCGGTGATCCGGGGGCCGGTGGGCCTGGGACTGGTGGCCCTGGGACTGGTGGGCCAGGAGCCGGTGGGCCTGGCGCTGGTGGTCCGGGTGGGCCCGAGGCGGGCGGTCCCGGCACTGGTGGTCCTGGGGCAGGTGGCCCTGGATCCGGTGGGCCTGGCGCTGGTGGTCCTGGTGCTGGTGGTCCCGGTGCTGGTGGAGGGTCGACAGAGCCCACCGCGGGCGGGCCTGGCCCGGGTGCGGGCGACCCAGCCGGTCCCGGCGCGGGTGGGGGAGCCGACGGGCCCACGAACGGCGGTCCCGCTCAGTCGCCCGGCTTCTGGGACGTCGACCCAGACAAGGTCAACGGCTTCGCCCTCGCCGTCACCTCCGCCAGGTTCGGGCTCGCGGCCGTGCAGACGCGGGTCGAGCGGATGCAGGGCGACGACTACACCCCCAAACTCGGCACCAGCCCCGTCGGGCAGCAGCTGGCCAAGAAGTTCGACGACCGCCTCAACGGGGACGAAGGGCTGCGTGGGCTGCTGGCCGAGGCGATGCGGCGGATGGACCAGTTCATCGAGAGTGCCGAGAAGGTCCGCGACTCGTACCGCGAGAGCGAGGACCTGGCTCAGGACTCGATCAAGCGTGCCGACCGGCCGCAGGGTGGCTGACGTGGTCGATCTTCGCACTGAGGCGGGCGGGTGGCTGCATCCCGCCGAGATCGATCTCCTGTGCACCTTCGGCGAGGTGGCCCCGCCCTATCCGCTCCGGGTGCGTTCGCTGGGCGCGTCGATGGAGGATCAGCGCGACGTCTTCCGGACCGCGCGGTCGCGGTTGGCCGAGCGTGGGCTGGCCGATCACCGGGGGCCGCGGGGGGTGGCCGCCGACTTCGTGCATCTGTTGCGCGAAGGGGCAGGCGCGCTCGACATGTTGGTCGCGCGGAAAGGATCAGCCGCCCGCGTGTTGGTCCTGGCCCGTCGCGAGGAAGCGCTTCTGGTCAATCAGAACGGGGCCGAGGGGCCGGTTCACCTGCGGGCCCTGTCCTTGCATGACGCCGTCGACCAGTTGCAGCGGCTTGTTCCCGAGCACGAGGCCGCGATGGCGGCGCCGTTCAGTGTGCCCAGGCGGGCGGTCGAGCAGGTGCACCGCGAGATTCTCGGCGCTCGCGACCGGCTCAGTGCCGACGACCTCGACCGGATCATGCAGCGCAACGGGCTCGACGAGCAGACCGCGCGGAAGATGGCAACGCATCTGCAGCCCGTGTTGGGCAATGGGCAGGCGGGCGTCGCGGTGCGGCGGGGGTATGCCGACGAGTGGACCCGGTCCGGGGAGGAACTGCGCTGGCTCGACACCACTCGCGGGCGGTTTCGGCTGGCGGGCGGGACGCTGACCGACTGGATGAGCGTCAACCCGTTCACCCGGGATGAACTGCGGTCGGAACTGCGGACGCTGGCGGGGGAACTTTGGTACTGATCGTCCACGCGGTTCGTGGAGAAGCGGCGAGTGCTTCCGCTACCGTGACGGTCGGAAGCGATGATCCGAAGGGGTGGGGATGATCGACCTCGAACAACTGGTGCGCCGGGTCACGGAGCAGGCCGAGCAGGCCGCCGCCGCGCGCGACGCGGCCGCCCAGGAGCGCAGGCGCAGGCGGGAGGTCGACGACTCCTACGTCAACGGCGGCGTCAACTGGAACGGCTACAGCCTCGAATCGCTGCAGCGGATGGTCGGCGACCAGGCCAACCCCAACCAGCTCGACATGCTCGCCGACGAGTGGGCCAAGCACGGCGAGCGGATCGAGCGGGCCGCGCGCGACCTGTCGCGCTCGCTGAACCGGCTGATGAACTTCTGGACCGGCGCCGCTTCCGAGGGCGCTGCGCGGACCGTGGTCTCCAACGCCGCGTGGGTCGCGGAGATGGCGGGCACCGCCAAGCAGATGGCCGACCCCATCCAGGACGCGGGCGGCGCGCTGCGTTCGGCGCAGGACACGATGCCGGGCAAGCCGAGCAGCGCGTGGTACGCCTCGGCGGGCGGCGGCGCGGCGGCTGGCTTCGCCATCGGCGGCCCGGTGGGCGCCGCGTTCGGCGCCGCGCTGGGCGGCATCGCCAGCGCGTTCGGCTTCGGCAGCAACAAGAAGAAGCTCAAGCGCAAGGCCGTGCAGACCATGCAGCGCTTCGAGGCCGCGGCCCTGGGCATCGACGGCAGCACCCCGCGCTTCGGCGGACCGGCGAACGGGGTCAACCCCGGCACCGGCCCCAACCACGGCAGGCCGCCGAGCACCGGCGTCCCCGGCCCCGGCGTGCACGTTCCCGGCGGACCGGGCCACCCCGGCTGGACCGGCGGCCCGCCGCCCACCAACGGCGGCGGCGTCAACGTCGGCACCACGCCCTCGTTCGCCCCGAGCTTCAACACCGGCTGGGAGGGCCGCTGGCAGGGCCTCACCGGCTTCGGCGCGGGCTCCGGCCAAGGTGCTCCCGGCGCGGGTGGCCTGGGCGGGCTCGGCACGGGCGCGTTCGGTGGCCTCGGCACCGGCGGACTCGGCGCGGGGCGGGCCGGACTCGGCGCTGGAGCCGGTGCGGGAGCCCGCGGCGGCGCGGCGGGCTCGGGCGCTGGTCGCGGCGGCGGGAGCCGAGGCGGCGCGGGTCGGTTCGGCCGGGCCAACGGATTCGGCGACGCCCACGGACGCGGCGCGGGCGGCTACGGCACGGGCGCTGGCGCGGGCAAGCGCGGCGAGGACGACGGCGAACACCACCGCCGCGTGCCGATCGAGGAAGACCCGTTCGCCATCACCGACCTGAAGTCCGCACCGCCGGTCATCGGCCTCTAGGGGGAAACACATGTACGTCGACGAGCCGAACCCCGGCAACTTCACCGGCACCAGCGGCTGGGAGGTGGACCCGGAGCAGGTGCGCGAGTTCGCCGCCGCCGTCGAGGAGGTCCGCGCCGACCTCGACGCGATCATCGCCGAGGTCGCCGACCTGTCCTCGCCCGCGTTCCAGCCGATGCTGGGCACCAGCCCGGTCGGCCAGGAGCTGTCGCAGAAGTTCACCGACCGCCTCACCTCCGAGGACGGCCTGCGCGGGCAGCTCGACGAGGCGCTCAAGCGGATGGAGGAGTTCGTCGCCAGTGCCGAGCGCACCGCGGCCGGCTACCAGGAGAGCGACGACAACGCGGCCCAGCGCTTCCCCAACGCCTGATGGACACCCGCACCGCGCTGCACCCGGTCGAGGTCGACCTGCTGTGCACCTTCGCCGAGGTCGAGGTTCCGTTCCCGATCGAGATCCCGTCGGCGGGCCAGACCGACATCGAGCGCGGCGTGCTGTTCAGCGGTGCGGCCCAACAGCTCCGCGACCGCGGACTCGCCGACGAACGCGGCCCGCTCGACGTCGCCGAGGAGTTCGTCTACCTGCTGCGCGCCTGCACCGGGGTCATCGATCTGGTGCTGCGCAAGGCGGACAGCACACTCGGGGTGGCTGTGCTGACCGCCCAGGACGAGGCCCTGCTGGTCATCCAGGACAGCGCCGACCCCAACGGCATGGTGCGGGTCCAGGCCGCCACCCTCGATGATGCCCTCGGCAGGCTCGACCGCTTGGTGCCGCGCGTTGACGCGACGATGTCGACGCCGTTCAGTTTGCCCAAGCGGGCGCTCGAGAACGCTTTCGACGCAATGCTTTCCCGCATGCCCGAGAACGGCGCCGAGCCGAACCCGTTGTCACAGAACGAGATCGACGAGCTGCTGCGCTCCCACGGCATCGACGACCGGGCCGCCCGCCGCATGATCTCGTACCTGCAGCCGGTGGAGGGCAGCGGCCAGATCGGCACCGCCCGGCGGGATGACACCGAGGACCAGTGGCACCGCGTCGGCGACGAGATCCGCTGGATCGACACCCCGCGCGGCCGGTTCCGCTTGGCGGGCGGCACGGGCGAGGACGCGGACTGGATGAGCGTCAACCCCTTGGGGTCGGAGGAACTCCGCTCAGCCGTGCGCGTCCTCGCGGGCCACGTCCGGCGCTGACCGTCAGGTGGGGGTCTCCGCTATAAGCACGGTCACCACCGCGATCCAGGTGAGAACCGTTGCGAGGAGCCAGAACTTGAGATTGGTCAACAGCCGGGTCATGGGGGAACCTCCCTTGCGGGGCACGAACGGGGGGACCTGTGTTCTTCGCTGGACGCCGGGGAAAGGCCTCCAGCTAAAGCCATCGGTTCTTGCGGAAGATTCGATACAGCATCAGACACGCAACGAAGATCACGATCATGACCAGCGGATAGCCGAACTTCCACTTCAGTTCCGGCATATAGTCGAAGTTCATGCCGTAGACGCCGACGACCATGGTCGGGACGGCGATGATCGCCGCCCATGACGTGATCTTGCGCATGTCGGAGTTCTGCTGGAGTGTGATCTTCGCCAGCGTGGCGTCCAGCAGCGTCGTGAGCAACTCGTCGAATGCGGAGACGCGCTCGGACACCGTGGTCAGGTGGTCGTCGACGTCGCGGAAGTAGGACCGCACCTCGTCGGGGATCAGCGGCGAGCAGCCCTCGGCCAGCCGCCGCAGCGGGTTGGCCAGCGGCATGACCGCGCGCCGCAATTCGAGGATCTCCCGTTTCACCAGATACATCTGTTCGGCGCTGATCGGGCTGCGCGGGGCGAACACGGCCTTCTCGATCAGGTCGATGTCGGTCTCGAAGGCCTCACTCACCGCGAGGTAGCTGTCGACGATCAGGTCGGCGATGCCGTGCAGCACCGCGGCGGGGCCCGCGCTGAGCCGTTCCGGTGCCAACTCCAGCCGCTCGCGCAGCTCGTGCAGGCCGGAATGCTTGCCGTGGCGGACGGTCACGATGTAGTCCTTGCCAAGGAACGCCATGATCTCGCCGGTCTCGACGATCTCGTTGGCGGTCGTGGGGGACTCGTGCTCGACGTAGCGGACCGTCTTGAGCACGACGAACAGGTTGTCCTCGTACCGGTCCAGCTTGGGCCGCTGGTGGGCGTGCACGGCGTCCTCGACGGCCAGCTCGTGCAGCCCGAAGGTCTCGGCGACGCCCTGGATCTGCTCGGCGTCGGGCTCGTGCAAGCCGATCCAGACGAAGCCCTCGTCCCGCTCGCGCACCTCGGCGACGGCGTCGGTGTGCGACCAGCGTCCGGGCAGCCGCTTGCCATCGATGTACACGGCGCAGTCGACTACATAGGCCGACAGCGGAACCGGGATCGGCGGCAGCGTTCTTGCGGGCGGGCGGTTCTTCCGGCCACCGAGCGAGGGAATGGCGGGCATCGGGTCTCCAGGTGCTCCCGTCGCTGCGCGACGGACCGGACGACCTCGAAGCGGCCGAGCCGGCGAACGGAGCGTCCCTGCCGGACCCGCGGAACCCGCTGACGGCTAGCGGCGGATTCCTCCGGAGGGGACGCGGGTACTACTGCAACCTGTCGCGGTGTTATGACCATGCGGGTCGCCCATGTGCGTCCTCACCTCCTCTGGCCGTGGCGGCCGGGCCCATGCCCGCGCTCACCAGGGGGACAGCGTACTCCTCGACGGCGGTTACCCCGTCCTCGGGCGCGCGGTGCACTCCCTCACACATCGGTTGCACGGGCCGCCCTGGGGCCGTACACAGATCTCCTACCCGCCGGTCACTTACTTGGAGGAACAGTGCAGTTCGGTCGCTACTACGAGGAGTTCGAGGTCGGCGCGGTCTACAAGCACTGGCCTGGCAAGACGGTGACCGAGTACGACGACCACCTGTTCTGCCTGATCACGATGAACCACCACCCGCTGCACATGGACGTCAACTACGCCGAGAACACCACCGATTTCGGCAAGAACGTCGTGGTGGGCAACTACATCTACTCGCTGCTGCTCGGCATGTCGGTGCCGGACGTGTCCGGCAAGGCGATCGCCAACCTGGAGGTCGAGTCGCTGCGCCACGTGAAGCCCACCTTCCACGGTGACACGATCTACGGCGAGACCGAAGTGCTCGACAAGACGCCGTCGAAGTCCAAGGATGACCGGGGCGTGGTCTACGTGGAGACCCGTGGCTACAAGCAGGACGGGACGATCGTTTGCGTCTTCCGTCGCAAGGTGATGGTCCCCAAGCAGTCCTATGGTGAGGCGCGCGGCGGCGAGCAGCCGGGTCGCCCCGAACCTAAGGCCTAGTACAGACGGAGGAAGCGTCGTGACCGTGCCCCTGGACGAGATCAGGCAGCGGTTGCGGCGGTTCGCCGAGATCGAGGCCGCGGGGGTGTCGCCGCTCTACGCGCACCTGGCCACCCGCGTCGCCGAGGACGACGACGTCGCCGGGCTGCTTGCCGCGGCGCAGCCCGGCTTCGGCCACCCGACGCTGCTGCTGGCCGCGGTGCACCGGGCGCTGCAGTCCGACCCGTTCCACGAACTGGTGAACTACTACCCATCGATGGGCGGGACCTACGGCGTTGACGCGGGCACGTGGCCGCTGTTCCGGTCCTTCGTGCTGGACCGAGCCGACAAGATCCGCGCCCTGGTCGCGTCCCACACCACCCAGACCAACGAGGTCCGCCGCGCCGCGCAGCTCTACCCGGCCGTCGCGTCGGTCGCCAAGCAGGTCAAGGGGCCGGTCGGCCTGCTGGAGGTCGGCTGCAGCGCGGGCCTGCTGCTCGACCTCGACCGCTACGGCTACCGCTACCAGACCGAGCAGGCGGGCCAGGTCGTCGCGGGCCCGGCGAAGACCGCGCTGGGCCTGCACTGCGCGTTGGAGCTGGCCCCCGGCGCGAGCCTGCCCGCGATCCCCAAGAAGCTCGCCGTGGCGGCCAAGGTCGGTCTCGACCGGGCGCCGGTGGATCTGGCCGACGAGGACGCCGCGGCGTGGCTGGAGGCGTGCATCTGGGCCGACCAGCCCGAGCGGCAGCGGCTGTTCAGCACGGCGGCGGCGATGCAGCAGAAGAACCCGCCGGAGCTGGTCGCGGGCGACGCCGTGGCCGACCTGCCCGGCGCGGCGGCCAAGGTGCCCGTCGACGTGCCGCTCGTGGTCATCACCAGCCGCGTCCTGTGCTACCTGCCCGAGGAGGCCCAGCGGGCCTTCATCGACGCCATGGGCGCGCTCGCCGAGACCCGCCCGCTGTGGTGGGTGAGCATCGAGTCCTACGCCGCCGGACTGGCCCACGTGCTGCCCGGCCGCGATGACCTCGTCACCGCGCAGAGTGAATCCGACATCCATGTTCTCGGGCTGGCGACCTGGGTCGCGGGCACCCCGCAGGCCTTCGCGCTGGCCCGTGCCAGCGCCCATGGTGAACGTTTGCTTTGGCTAGCCTGACCTGCGTCAACGGGGGAGCACGCCCCATTCGCTCAAGGTTGGCGCAAGCAGGTCGGCGAGGTTGTTACCGGCTTCCAATGTGGCGAACGTCGCATGATCCACAAACCGCGCGTCCAGTGCGTCGTCACCGGCTCGAATATCACCGTCGGTAACCGTGCAGGCGTAGTCATAGATCACGTAGACCCCCTTGGGTGCAACGCGCTCGACTACGCCGATCAGGTCCCCGACATCGACCGTCAACCCGGTCTCCTCCTGGAGTTCACGTATCAGCGCGACCTCGTCCGACTCCCCAGGTTCGACCTTCCCGCCAGGTAGGGACCACAGTCCGCGGCCGGGCTCGTTGGCCCGCCGGATCAGCAGCAGGCGCCCGAAGCTGTCACGGACGACCCCGCCGACACACCGGATTCTCCCGTTCGGCCCAGTGCTCATAGCTACCCAGCGTAGTCGTAGTTCTTCGGTAACGCTGCGCGTTGACCCAAGCGCGGTACTCCCCTCCCCATGGGTTGGCCGGTGCGGTACAACGGTTTTCAACAGCGCCACACCGGGTGCGGGATGGGAACGGGGTAGATCGCAGTGGACGTCAAGAAGGTCTTGATCTTGACTGGGGCAGCGTTGCTCGTCTTCTTCCTGGTGACGCAACCCGTGCAGTCGGCGGGCATCGTGAACTCGATCATCACGACGCTGCGCGAGGGTGCCGAAGCGGTCATCACCTTCGTGTCGACTGTTTTCAAGGGCTGAGGCGAGTAGCGTCAAGCTATGTTCGCGCCCAGAGACCCAGACGAGTACTTGCTGGACTCCGAACGCCGGGTCATCCGGGTGCGCAGGCACTGGGCGTCCCTGGCCTGGGAGGTCTTCGAGGCAGTCGCGCTCCTAGCGGTCTGCGTGATGGTCTCCTACCTGCTGCCCCCCGGGCAGTGGCTCATGCAGAACCTGCTGTGGTACGTCGCCTTGGCGGTGGTCCTGCGGTTCACCTACCAGGTCATCGACTGGTGGGTGGAGCGCATCGTGGTGACCGACAAGCGGTTCATGATGACCACGGGCGTGATCACCATCAAGGTGCTGATGATGCCGATCGGCAAGGTCACCGACCTGACGTTCAAGCGCACGGCGATGGGCCGAATGCTCGGCTACGGCACACTGATCGTGGAGTCGGCGGGCCAGATCCAGGCCCTGAACAAGATCGACTTTCTGCCGCACCCGGACCAGGTCAACGACGCGATCTCCGAGCTGGTGTTCGGCGACAAGAAGGCCGCGGCCGAGCGCTTCTCGATGATCAAGGCGCAGCGGATGGCACAGGGCAAGCGCAAGGCCGTTAAAGGGTGATGCGGGTCATCGTCCACACTGAACAAGGTGCGGATCGACCTTCACTGCCATTCCACTGCCTCCGACGGCACGGACAGCCCCGCTGAGCTGGTGCTGAACGCACGGCGAGCTGGGCTCGACGTCGTCGCGATCACCGACCACGACACCACCGGCGGCTGGGCCGCGGCCGCCGCCGCCCTGCCACCCGGGCTGCGCCTGGTGCGCGGCGCGGAGCTGACGACGGTGTCCGAGGACGGGCGCGGCGGGCACTGCACCGTCCACCTGCTGGCCTACCTGTTCGATCCCGAATCGGACGCGGTCGCCGCCGAGTACGCCAACACCCGGGCCGAGCGGCGCAACCGGCTGCGGATCATGGCGGGCCGGATGGCAGCCGACGGCTACCCGGTCGACGCCGAGACGCTGCTGGCGGGCATCCCCGACGACGTCCCGGCGGGCAGGCCGCACCTGGCGCAGGCGCTGATGCGCGCGGGCGTGGTCGGCTCGGTCACCGAGGCGTTCACCGAACTGCTCCACGGCCGCAACAACTACTACGTGCCCAGCAAGAAGACCCTGGTTCGGGACGCGATCTCGATGATCAAGGCGGCGGGTGGGGTCACGGTCCTGGCGCACGGCTTCGCCCACCAGCGGGGTCCGACGATCAACGGCAAGGTGATCGAGGACCTGGCCGCGTGCGGGCTCGACGGGGTGGAGATCGACCATCCGGACCACGACGAGGCCGCGCGGTCCGACCTGCGCGCGCTGGCGCGGCGGCTGGACCTGCTGGTGACCGGGTCCAGCGACTACCACGGCACCAACAAGACCATCGCCCTCGGTGCGGAGACCACGTCTCCGGAGATGCTCGACGCCATCGCCGAGCGCGCCACCGGCGCCGAGATCCTGGAAGCGTGATGGCCGACCTGTTCGACGTTCGGATCTTCATGGCCGCGATGATCACGCTCGTCGTGATCATGGACCCGCCGGGCACGATCCCGGTGTTCCTCAGCCTCACCGGCCGCAAGTCCAAGGCGGCGCGCTCGCGGGCGGCGCGGCAGGCGGTGCTGGTGTCGCTCGGCGTGATCAGCCTGTTCGCCATCGGCGGCGAGGCGATCCTGTCGTACCTGCACATCGGCATCCCCGCGCTGCAGGGCGCGGGCGGCTTGCTGCTGCTGCTGATCGCGCTCGACCTGCTGACCGGGCGCGGGCACGCCGAGCCGGAGGCGGTCGAGGACGTCAACGTCGCGCTGGTGCCGCTGGGCACCCCGCTGCTGGCCGGGCCCGGTGCCATCGCCGCCACGATCGTCTTCGTGCGCCAGGCCGACGGGCACGCCGGGTCCTACATCGCGCTGGGCGCGGCGATCCTGGCGGTGCACCTGTTCCTGTGGCTGTGCCTGCGCTACTCGGGCGTGGTGATCCGGGTGATCAAGGACAGTGGGATCACGCTGCTGGCCAAGATCGCTGGCCTGCTGCTCGCGGCGATCGCGGTGCAGCTCATCGCGGACTCGGTGCGGGGCTTCATTTCCGGTTCTGGCTGATCAGCGCGTCCAAGGCTTCCTGGCTGCGCACGATCGCGGCGTGGCCGTCGTCGTGGATGACGATGGGTCGCTCGATGAGCGAGGGGTTGGCGGCCAGCACGTCGATCCACTTCGTGCGCTCGCGTGGCAGGTCGGCCAGGCCGAGTTCCTTGGCCAGCGGCTCCTTGAGCCGGGTGATGTCCCAGGGCTGCAGGTCGAGCTTGACCAGCACCTGCTCCAGTTCGGCCGCGGTGGGCGGCTCGTCGAGGTAGCGGCGGACGGTGACCGAACCGTCGAGCACCTCGAGTGCGGCCCTGGACTTGGTGCAGCGCGGGTTGTGCCAGATCTCCATGCCACTGATTGTGCCCGGCGCCGGGAGTGTCGGTGCCACTGCGTACGGTGGGCACCGTGCAGGCACAGCTTGGTTTCGACAGCATGCCGCGGAAGCTCATCAAGGTGACCCCGTCGCGGCTCTCGGTGTGGGCGGACTGCCCACGCCGGTTCCGCATGGCCTACCTCGACCGCCCCACCCCGCCGCGCGGCGGGCCGTGGGCGCACAGCACCCTCGGCGCCGTGGTCCACAACGCGCTCAAGGCGCTGTTCGACCTCCCGGCCGCCAAGCGCACCCCCGACGTCGCGGCGTCGCTGGTCGACACGCACTGGAAGGACGACGGCTTCGCGGGCGCCGAGCAGGCGGCCACGTTCCGCGAGCGGGCCGCGGGCTGGGTCCACGACTACGTCGCCGAACTCGCCGTCGACCACGAACCCGTCGGCCTGGAGCGCTGGGTGTCCGCGCCGGTCGGCACGATCGTCGCCGAGGGCCGGGTCGACCGGATCGACCAGCGCGACGGCGAACTGGTGATCGTCGACTACAAGACCGGCCGCCACGCGCTGACCACCGATGACGCTCGCGGCTCGCAGGCACTTGCCCTGTACGTGCTGGCCGCCCGCCGCACCCTGCGCAGGCCGTGCACGAAGGTCGAACTGCACCACCTGCCTTCTGGCACGGTGTCGTCCTGGGAGCACACCGACGAGTCCCTGGCCCGCCACCTGAAACGCGCCGAGGAGTCCGCCGACGAGTTCCAACTCGCCATCGACACCATGAAGGCGGGCGGCGACCCGGAGGTGCTGTTCCCACCGGCGCCGGGCAGGCAGTGCTCGTGGTGCGACTTCCGCCGCAACTGCGACGAGGGCAAGGCCGCAGGCCCGCAGCTGGAACCGTGGGCGATGCTGGCCCCGTGACTGGTCCCACCGAACGCTTCCCCGACGCGGGCTCCTCGGAGGCCCACACCACCAGGCCGCCAGCCGACCCGGCAGGCCAGCCCGCAACGCCGCCACCCGCGCCGAGCCCCGGCGCCGCTGACAACTCCAGCCAGGCGACCGCGGCGATGCCCGTACGCGGCGATCTCGGCGCGACCGACGGCTCTGGCCGCCCGACCGACCTGGCAGGCCACCCCGCCACGCCGCTACCCGCGCCGGGCCCCGGCGCGGCTGACAGGTCCAGCCAGGTGACCGCGGCGATGCCTGTGCGCGGCGATCTGGGTGGGGCTGATGGTGCTGGCCTGCCGACTGCGGCGGTGCCTGGGCGCGGCGGCCTGGGTGGGGCTGATGGTGCAGGCCAGCTGACTGCGGCGGTGCCCGTGCGCGGTGATCTCGGTAGGGCGGATGGTGCTGGCGAGCGGACTGCGGCGGCGCCCGTGCGCGGCGATCTCGGCGCGATTGACGGCCCTGGCCGGCGGGCAGCGGCGGTGCGGGGTGGCGATCAAGGCGTGGCCGGTGGTTCGGATCAGGCGTTTGTGCGGGGTGGCGGGCTAGGCGGTGGCCGTCAGGCGACGGCGCCGATGGCTTTGCCATCCAACCCGGCCGCCGCGGAGGTGCCGCCTGGACGTGCGGGGTTCTGGCGAGAGGTGTCCGGGGCGCTGTCGCTCGGGATGTGCGTTCTTGCCCTCGTGGTCATCGGCATACAGATCCTGGCCTGGACCAAGGGCATGCCCGGTCCGGGCGTCCTGATCGTGCTCGGCCACGTCACCGCCGCCGTGTCAGCCGTGTTGCTCCAACGGATCGCGGACCGCCGGGCGGGCAGGCGTGGTCTGGCGCCCGTGTTCCTCGTCATCGCGCTCACGGCCGCGTCGGTCTGGACGTTCTGGCTGGCTTAGAGCCAGCTCTTCCACGTCGGCAGCAGCGTCGCCAGCAAGTCGGCGGGGTTCTCCATCGCCGGGGAGTGGCCCGCGCCGCTGATCATGCTGAAGTCGGCTTCGAGGCGGTCGGCCATGTCGCGTTGGGCCGACGGGGTCCACGCGTCGTCGTCGGCGCCGCAGGTGACCAGGCAGCCGATGCGGTGGGTGCGCAGGTAGCGGGCCAGGTCGCCGACCAGGTCGGGTTCGGTGCGCAGGCCGTTGCCCATCCCGACCAGCGAACTCACCGTGTTGCACAGGAACCGCCTACGAAGGAACTCGCGCTGCCCGGCCGACATCACCTGGTAGCGCGGGTTGTTGGCGTTCAGCTGTTCTAGGGCGTCGTGGGCGGCCTGCACGCCGTGCCCGTGCAGCACCGGTTCGGCGAGGTCGAGCACGGTCCGCCTGCCGCCGATGGGCAGTTCACCCGGGCCGGAGTCCAGCAAGGTCAACCCGACGACCGGCGCCCCGGCGAGCACGGCTCGACGCGAGATCAGGCCGCCGTAGGAGTGGCCTAGCAGGACCACAGGCCTGCCGTCGGCTGCGAGTTTCCCGGCCAGTTCGGCGACCACCAGGCCCATTGGCGCGGGCAGGTAGGACGCCTCGTCCGGCGGGCCGGGGGAGTCCATCTGGCCGGGCAGATCGATGGACACGACCTCGAACCCGGCGTCGGCGATCGGGTCGAGGATCGGCGCGAAATCCTCCTTGGAACCCGTGTAGCCGGGCACCAGCAACGCGATCGGGCCCGCACCGGCGATGCGCAGGGCGGCGATCGGGCCGTACGGGCCGGTCAGGTCGACACGGTGCGCCCGGTGCGGGCTCAGCTGCGAGTGCATGGCTTGAGTGTGCCTCAGCACCGCGCGCGACGGTCAGTGCAAAGCGACCAGAGTCGGGCCGCGCTGCTCGAACACCATCGGCCCGCTGACGTCCATCGCGACCGGGCCCGCGTAGCCGCCGCGGTCGACCGGGATGGTGCCGACCTGCTCGCCATCGGCCTGGCTGTGCACCGCGATCGCGCCCTTGACCGGCAGCAACGCGCGGCCTGCGAAGATCGTGCCTGGCCCGAGCGTGTCCTGGAAAGTCCACAGTGGACGAAGGTCGGTCGAGGACACGACGATCGTGCGCGACCCGCTGAACCAGTAGAACGCCCCCGTCGCCGCCGTCACCTGGGTCGCCCGTCCGGGTGGATCGGCGCGCAGGTCGTTCGCGCCGAGGTCGAGGTCGTAGTTGGCGACCTGGGAGCCGTCCTCCTGGTAGACCACCAGCCGGTTCGGCTCGGGCATCGCCACGGCGGTGAACTTGTCGTTCATCGCGACGATCTGGGCCGACTCGCTGCCCACCACGACACTGGTGATGACCTCGGGTTTGTCGGACTCCTTGGGCGCGGACTTGATGACGGTCAGCCGGGCAGCGGCGTCGTCTGGGCACCGCTCGATGACGCCGATGCGGCCCGGCGTCGTGGTGTTGACCGACTTGTAGGCGCAGCCGGTGCGCGGCTGCTTGGCCGGGTTGACCAGCGCCGGAAGCGCACCGTACTCGTTGGTCTTCACCAGGTCCGACCGGATCGTGCTGAGCAGCCGCTCGCCGGTGGCGGTGAGGTAGGTGCCGTCACCGACCAGCCGGGTGCCGAGTTCGGCGTCGCTGTTGCGCTGGCGGTCGCGTTCGCCGGTCATCGGCTTGAGCGAGGTCATCTCGCTGCAGCCGCCGACGTGGCGCGGGTCGCTCTCGTGCAGCATGTTCTCGGTGGTCTTGTAGAGCGCGACCGCGAGCTTCCACTCGGTGCTGACCGTGCACAGCGGCAGGTCGCGCTGATAGGTCCAGCGGACCTCGCCGGTCCGCGGGTCGCGGCCGCTGACCACGCCGCCCTCGCCGGTCACCACGGCGGGCCCCGCCACCGCCGGTTCGGCCGTGGCCGGGCTCTCCGCCCGCCACGCCTCGCCAAGCGACGGCGGGAAGAACTCCGGCTCGGCGGGCTCGTCGTAGTGCTTGTCGGTGGTGGTCGACGCCGTCGAGCGGAACTCGCTGGTCCGCCACACGACCACCGCGGTCACCGCGAGGGTGACCACGATGAGCCCGAGGACCGCGTAGTCACGCTTGCGGGTGAACCTGGTGCGTGGAGCGGGCGGCGGTGGGACGTCCCCATGGAGGACGTCCTCGGTGCCCACGCTGTCGGCCGAAGTCACGGGGTCAGTCTGCCGACCCCGATGTTTCGTTGGCGTTCGACCCCACGTCCGAGCCGACATCGGCCCCTGAGCGCCTGCGCCGCCTGCGCGTCCGTGCGGGTTTGTCGGCCGAGTCTGTGCTGGGAGTGACAGATTCGGTGGTCGACTCGGCCGGAGCGTCGCCGTTGGGCGCGTCCACGCCGCCACGCCGACGCCTGCGCCGGGGCCGGTCGGACTTCTCCGCGGGCTCGTCGCCGGACTTGGCCGCCGATCCCGTCCCGGCGCCCGCGCCACGCGAGCGGACCCGGGTGGTGCGCTCGGCGCCGCCGCGGCCGCGCTTGCTCCGGCCGCCGAAGTCCTCCTCCGGCTCGGCGTCCAGGCCCGCGCGGGTGCGCTTGGCCATGGGGAGCCTGCCGGTGGAGCCCGCGGGGATGCCCAGGTCGGAGAACAGGTGGTCGGAGGTCGAGTAGGTCTCGACCGGCTCGGGCTTGCCCAGGCCGAGCGCGTCGCTGATCGACTTCCAGCGGGGCTCCTCGTCCCAGTCGACCAGGGTGATCGCCACGCCGGTCTTGCCCGCGCGGCCGGTGCGGCCGATGCGGTGGACGTAGGTCTTCTCGTCCTCGGGGCACTGGTAGTTGATCACGTGCGTGACATCGGTCACGTCGATGCCGCGGGCGGCGACGTCGGTGCAGACCAGCACGTCGACCTTGCCGGATCGGAACGCCCGCAGCGCCTGCTCGCGCGCGCCCTGGCCGAGGTCGCCGTGCACGGCGCCCGCGGCGAACCCGCGCTCGACCAGTTCGTCGGCGACCTTCTGCGCGGTGCGCTTGGTCCTGGTGAAGATCATCGTCAGGCCTCGGCCCTCGGCCTGCAGGGAGCGGGCGACGACCTCGATCTTGTCCAGTGAGTGCGCGCGGTAGGCGAACTGCTCGGTGCGCTCGTGGGTGGCGCCCGCGTCGTTCTCCTCGGCCCGGATGTGCGTGGGCTGACGCAGGAACGTGCGGGCCAGGGTGATGATCGGGCCGGGCATCGTCGCCGAGAACAGCATGGTCTGCCGCTCGTCGGGGACCATGCGCAGGATCCGCTCGATGTCGGGCAGGAAGCCGAGGTCGAGCATCTCGTCGGCCTCGTCGAGCACCAGGCCGCGGACCTTGCCCAGCACCAAGTGCTGCTGCTCGGCCAGGTCGAGCAGGCGGCCGGGGGTGCCCACGACGATGTCGACGCCCTTGCGCAGGGCGGCGATCTGGGGCTCGTACGGGCGGCCGCCGTAGATGGCGAGCACGCGCACGCCAAGGTGCTTGCCCGCGTCCTTGAGGTCGTGGGTGACCTGCAGGCACAGCTCGCGCGTGGGCACCACGACGAGGGCCTGCGGGGTCCCGTCGCCGGGGGTGATGACCCGCTGCAGCAGCGGCACGCCGAAGCCGAGGGTCTTGCCGGTGCCCGTGCGGGCCTGGCCGATCAGGTCGTCGCCCGCCAGCGCGAGCGGCAGGGTGAGTTCCTGGATGGCGAACGTGCGCTCGATGCCCGCTTCGCGCAGCGCGCGCACGATCTCCTCATGCACGCCCAGCTCGGCGAAGGTGGGCGACTCGGGCAGCACCGGGGCGCCCGCGGTCAGGGGATGGGACGTGTCGGTGTCCGGGACGCCCGCGACGCTGTGGTCCAGGGTTACCGGGTCCAGCTCCGTCACGGAGTCGGTGTTGTCGTGCGTCAGGGTGATCAGCCTCTCTAGTACCAGCGCGCGTGCCCTGGACTCGGCTCTCGACCGCGCCGCCGGGGTTCCCAGACCCGAGCGCGGGAGGCCGGCGAGGTGTGCGCGCACCCTCTCACTCGGTCCGCGGCGTGCTTCGCCACGAGTGTCCCGAGGTCCTCCGAGCCCGTCGTCACCAGCCCCGATGGGGGCGGCGAGGCGCGGGCGTCCTGCCGAGTCTACCCGCGACGGTGTCCGGATACGCTCCAACCATGGAGAACGCTGCCCCAGGGCACCTGTCGGCCGGAGTCGTGGACCTGCTCGGCGTGCTGGCCTACGGCGAGCTGTCGGCTTTCGACCGCATGTCGGAGGACGCGCGGTCGGCGCCGACGGTCGCGGGGCGCGCGGCCCTCTCGGAGATGGCCGCCGCCGAGATGGGGCACTACGCCAAGATCGAGAAGTTCCTCGCCGGGCACGGCGTGGCCATCGAGGACGCGATCCGGCCGTTCATCGGCCACATCGACACCTGGCACGCCTCCACCGCGCCCCGTTCGTGGCTGGAGTCGCTGGTCAAGGCCTATGTCGGCGACGGTCTGGCCGCCGACCTCTACCGCGAGATGGCCAACTGGCTCGACGAGGAGACCAAGGTCCTGGTGCTGGAGGTGCTCGCCGACACCGGCCACTCGGCCTTCGCCGAGCGCGAGGTGCAGGCCGCCATCGAACGCGACCGCACCGTGCGCGACCGGCTGGCGCTGTGGGGCAGGCGACTGCTCGGCGAGGCGCTGACCCAGGCCCAGTACGTGGTGGCCGAACGCGACGGGCTGGCCGAGCTGATCGTCGGCGGCACCGGCGACCTGGCGGGCATCGCCGCGCTGTTCCGCAAGCTGCAGCAGCAGCACGGCAAGCGGATGACCACCCTCGGGCTTGGCTGACTCGGTTGATTACGCGTGTGGTGAACGCGGGCGCCCCTGGGGGGTCCGGGGCCCTGCTCTCCACTAGCCTTACGGTGAGAAGTCTTTCCCGGCGCAGGAGGTTTGGCGTGGAGGTCAAGGTCGGTGTCGCGGACACCGTGCGGGAGCTGGTGCTGATGAGCGCCCAGTCCCCGGATGAGGTCGAGGCCCAGGTCGCCGCCGCTCTCAAGGACAGCACCGGCACGCTGGTCCTGCTCGACGACAAGGGCAAGCGCTTCGTCATCCCGTCGGCGCGGATCGCCTACGTCGAGATCGGCGGCGCCGACGCCCGCAAGGTCGGTTTCGCCCCCTGATTCGATCGTTGAACGCCGATGGCCACCTCCCGCGGGAGGTGGCCATCGGCGTCTCTGGAGCTGGTCACACGTCGGCGCGCGCGGTCCCGCCGATGTCCAAAGTGGTCTGCACGACGAACGGCGGCCTGCTGGTGCCCATGATCCGGTAGCGGTCCCACGGGTCGGGGTCGGACAGCTCGCCGTCGGCCTCGGCGCCCGGGGTGCGCAGGGTCGCCTTGGTCTTGCGTCCGCCCGCCGCCTCCGACACCGCTGGGTCGGCGTCGACGCGGCCGTACCAGCGGTAGTAGCCGTCGATTGGCTGGAAGTGCCCGCGCAGCTCGACCCGCACGTGGAACTCGCGCTCGCCGACGATCAGCGTCGCCGGGCCGGTGTAGCCGTCGTCCTCGGGGTGCTTGTCCATTGTTGTGCTCCTAGCCCGCGTCGCCGAGGGACAGTTTGACGATCTTGTTCAGTTCCAGCGGCTGGTCGGGGTCGATGGTGACGCCCCAGCCGCGCAGGGTTCCGTCGATGGCCGCCCAGATCGTCTGGGTCAGGTACTCGACGACCTGGTCGCGGCTCATGGTGCGGCGTTCGAGCCACCATTCGCCCACGTTCTGCACCATGCCGACGATCCCGTGGCCCCAGACCTCCGCGCCGCCGGGATCGATCTCGAACGCGCGCATGTAGTCGCCGAGCAGGCCCGCCAGCGCGTTCGCGATGACCTCCTTGTCCTCGGCGACTATGTCGGCGTCGAGACCGCGGTCGGCGAAGGTCGTGCGCACCAGCAGTCGGTAGAGGTTGGGGTACTCCTCGATGATCGAGAAGAACGCCTGCAGGCTCTTGCGAATGCGTGGGACCGGGGCTTCCTCGCTGTTCATCGCGGGGATGAGTCGCTCGAAGAGGATCTCGGTGCCGCGGTGGCCCAGCGCCACGACCAGGTCGGCCTTGTCGGTGAAGTGCCGGTAGAGCACCGGCTTGGTCACCCCGGCCTCATGCGCGACGTGCTCCATCGCGAGGTCCGGACCGTGGGTGGCCAGCGCGCGCAGCGCGGCCTCGACGAACTCCTCCCGCCGCGCGGCTCGATGGGACTTCCACCGGTCTCGCCGGGCGTCGCCGGAATCCGTTGTCCTGTGTCCCTTGACACGATCCGTCATGGGACTGCATGCTACCAGAAGTAACTGTTACCCGCAGTCACGCATACTTAAGAGGAGCTCGATGATGAGCCGCGCTCTACGCGTCGCCAAGGTAGCCGACCGCGAGAAGACCGCGGGCCGTTTGCTCAAGTCTTCCGCCGACAAGTTCTACGACCCGGACGTCGACATCGACTGGGACGCCCCGATCCCGCCCGGACTGCACTTCCACCCGGAGCACCGGATCTCGCTCTACGGCACGGACCTGTGGGCGCGGATGACCCCGGAACAGCGCATCGAGCTGGGCAAACACGAGATCGCCAGCATCGCGAGCACGGGCATCTTCTTCGAGGTCCTGCTGATGCAGATACTGCTCAAGCAGGTCTACCGCCACGACCCGACGACCGACCACGTGCACTACCTGCTGACCGAGATCGCCGACGAGTGCCGCCACTCGACGATGTTCGGCAAGGCGTGCAAGCGCTTCGACGTGCCCGCCTACGGGCCGCGCCCGTGGGTCAAGCAGTTGGCCAAGGTCCTGCCGATGATCGGCCGCGGACCCTCGGCCTATGCCGCGATCCTCGTCGCCGAGGAGGTGCTCGACCGGATGCAGCGCGAGACCACCGCGGACCACACGCTGCAGCCGCTGGTGCGCATGGTCAACCGGATCCACGTGCTGGAGGAGGCGCGGCACGTCACCTTCGCCCGCCAGGAGGTCGCGCAGGGCATGGCCGAGGCGGGCAGGCTGGCCCGGCGATACCACCAGCTGGTCACCGCCGTCGTGTCGTACTTCGTGGCGCTCTCGATGGTCAACCCGGAGGTCTACAAGGCTGTCGGTCTCGACCCGCGGGCCGCGCGCAAGGCGGCCAAGGCGAACCCGCACTTCCAGGCCACCATGGCCTACTGGGGCGAGCGGATCATGGGCTTCCTCGACGAGGTCGGCCTGATCGGTGGCCCCGGGAAGGTCCTGTGGCGCGCGGCGATGCTGCTGCCGAAGCGATGATCTTCCAGACGTCGGACGGCGTGCGGCTCAACGTCGTCGAGCGCGACGGCGACTCGGAGCTGACGCTGGTCCTGCTGCACGGCTGGGTGATGGACCACCGCTCGTGGGACGCGGTGGTCGCCGGGCTGCCCGGGGTGCGGGTGGTGCGGATGGACTTCCGCGGCCACGGCGGGTCCGACCCGGCCCCGGCGGGCACCGCCACGATCGACCGGCTCGCCGACGACATCGCCGAGCTGATCGACACCCGGATCGCGGGCCGCGTCGTGCTCGGCGCGCACTCACTGGGCGCGATGGCCCTCATGGCTCTGGCGGACCGGCACCCGGCACTGGTCGCCGACCGCGTCGCCGGGGTCGCGTTCGTCGCCACCACCTCGGGCGGGCTGTCGAAGCTGACCTTCGGCCTGCCGCGCTGGCTGGCCGCGCTGATCCTGTTCGTCGAGTCGCTGGCCAACCCGATCATCGCCCGGCTGCCGGTTCGCAGGCTGCTCGGCAGGCTCAGCCCGGTGGCGATCCCGCTGGTCCGGTTCCTCGCGTTCGGCCGCAAGCCGGCACGCGGGCACGTCGCGCGGGTGTCGGCGCAGGTCGGCAGCTGTCACCCGGCCGCCCTGGTCGCCTTCCGGGGCGAGCTGAAGCGGCACGAACGCCTGCACGCGCTGTGCGTGTACCGGGACATCCCGGCCATCGTGCTCGCGGGCGACCGGGACCGCCTGTGCACCGTGCCGCAGTCCGAGGCCATCGCCGCGGAACTGCCCAACGCGGTGCTGGAGGTCTTCCCCGGCGCCGGGCACATGTTGACCTACGAGCGCACCGCCGACGTCGTGGCCCATCTCTCGGGTCTGATGGTCGGCTTGGACCTCAAGGCTACTGGCTAGTAGGTTAGAGCGATGGCTGACGTGTTCCGCACATCGGACGGCGTCGGGCTGCGGCTGGTCGAGTCCGGACCCGCCGACGCCCCGGTGACCGTGCTGTTCCTGCACGGCTGGACCAGCGCCCTCGACGTCTGGGACCACGTCGTGGCGGCACTCGGCCCACGGGTCCGCACGCTGCGCTTCGACCACCGCGGCCACGGCTCGTCCGAGCCCGCCCCCGCGGGCGGGGCCACCCTGGCCCGCCTGGCAGCGGACGCGGCGGAGGTGATCGCCGCGCGGGTGCCGACCGGTGGACTGGTCCTGGTCGGACACTCGATGGGCGGCATGACCCTCATGGCGTTGGCCGAGGGGCATCCTGAGGTGGCCAAGCGGGCGTCGGCTGTGGTGTTCGTGTCGACGTCATCGGGCCGGATGCGGGAGGTCACCTTCGGCCTGCCCAGGCCACTGGTCCGCTTCGCCACCCGCCGCTCTGTGCGCTCCTCGTCGGGTGGGTCGGCGGCATCGGGTGCGTCGGCGGCGTCGGGTGGCGGTTCGGTGCGGACCGGCGGCCGCAAGCGGCGCGTCCGGGTCAAGCTGCCGCCTCCGGTCCGCCGGGTGGGATCCCTCGCGGTGGTCCGTTGGCTCGTGTTCGGCACCCGCTTCCGCATGGTCGACGTTCGTGCGACCGCCGATCACGCCGCGGCCGTCCACCCCAAGACGGCGGCGGCGCTGGGTCGGGACATCGGCGAACACGACCGGGCGACCGCGCTGGCGAATTTCGAGCACGCGGATGTGCGGGTACTGGTGGGGGAGTTGGACCGACTGACCCCGCTGTCCCACGCGCGCGCGATCGCCGAGGCGGCCCCACACGCGGAGTTCGTCCTGTTCCCGGGCGCTGGGCACATGCTGCCGTACGAGCGGGTCCGCGAACTCGCGGCTCACATCACGCGAGCGGCGGCGACTGTCAAGTCGGCCCCCACGAGTTATCCACAGTCACCCGAACCCATCCACATCCCCGACGAAACCACCCCCGCCCGCCCCACCCGCCGATAGACTGGCCCAGGGCAGTGCCCCCGAGGATGGGTGGGGGCCGTCCATTGTGTACGGCGGCGGCGAAGATCACGGTCGCAGAGGCGGCGACATCGCGTGCGGGCCGCGCGCCCAATTGCTTGTCGGGCGGGCCTAATCGTGTGCCGGGCGGGCCGAAGTTCGGTTGCGTGTTCTTGCCGTCAGTTCGCGATCACGTCCGCTACCACCACGGTCACGTTGTCGCGGGCATCGGCAGCCAGGGCCAGGCGGACCAGGGCGGCGGCGCAGTCCTTGGGGGACACTGCCGCTAGTTCGGCCAAGCGGTCTTCCACGGTGTCCCCCAGCGCGTCGGTGAGGCCGTCGCTGGAGAGGACGTAGCGGTCGCCGATGGTGGCCGGGCGGGTCCACAGGTCCGGTTCGATCTCGCCGTCCAGGCCGACCGCGCGGACCAGGGCGGCGCGGTGGGGGTGGCGGGTGGCCTCCTCCGGGGTCAGGTGGCCCGCGGCGACGAGTTCGGCGGCCAGGGTGTGGCCCTGGGTCGTCCGGACCCCGTTGACGAATGTGATGCTGTCGCCGACGTGGGCGCCGCGCACGACCCAGCCGGAGGGGCCCGGCCACAGCGCGGCGAACGCCAGGGTGCTGGCCATGCCCGCCGTGTCCGGGTCGGGGTGGCTCCGGACGGCCGCGTTGGCCTGACGGACGGCGTCCAAGGGGTCGGCGTCGATCAGGGACGCGATCGTGTCCACCGCCAGGCGGGAGGCGACCTCACCCGCGGGGGCGCCCCCGACGCCGTCGGCCACGGCGATCAGGCGGCCGCCCGCGTGGAAGGCGTCCTCGTTGCCCGCCCGGCCGCCGATGTGGGTCAAGCCCGCTGCGAGGAAGCGCATCGCTCAGTCGTGCGGCTGCAGCGGGAAGCCACCGCCGATGCCGCGCCACGCCAGGTTGGAGATCAGGGCGATGGCCTCGTCCTTCGGCATCGCGCGGCTGTCCTCCAGCCACGCGCGGGCCGAGACCTGGCTGACGCCGACCAGGCCGACGGCCAGCAGCCGGGCGCGGTGCTCGTCGAGGCCCGCGTCGGCGGTGATGGTGGCGGTGATGGCGTCGACGCTGGCCGTGGTGGCGCGCTCGACGGCGTCCTTGACCAGGGGCTCGCCGCGCAGGTCGGACTCGAAGACCAGGCGGAAGGCCTGGCTCTCGCCGTCGACGAAGTCGAAGTACGCGCCGACCGCGTTGCGCACGCGGAGCTTGTTGTCCGTTGTGGACTCCATCGCGGTCTGCACCCGGCGGATCAGCTCGTCGACGTGCTTCTCCAGCAGCGCCATGTAGAGCTCCAGCTTGCCGGGGAAGTGCTGGTAGAGCACCGGCTTGCTGACCCCGGCCCGCTCGGCGATCTCGTCCATCCCGGCCGCGTGGTAGCCGTTGGCCGCGAACACGTCTTGCGCGGCCGCCAACAGCTGGGCCCGACGCGCGGTGCGCGGCAGTCTGGCCCCCCGACCGATCCCGTTCTGCTGAATCGTCTCAGACATTGTCTCCACCCTCGTTGTGCGCTTGTCAGGTCGGGATCGCCAACCCGCCACGGGTGGTTCGACCGTACTACTCGGTAACCCCATTCGGGTTCAGTGTCCAGACCAAAAGACGCCTCGTCCAGTATCGGTTGTGACCTGCGTCTCACCCCAGCGAGGTCGCTGGTCAGCAGGCACACTGGTCAGGTGTCCCTCGCCACGACATTCCGGGCGCCGCTCACCAGAGTGCCGCTGTCGGGAGCCGAGCTGCCGCCGATCGACCTGACCAGCCCGGCCTGGCCGGGCGAGGAGCTCATGGCGGGCGGCCAGACCCTGCACGTCCGGCGCACCCCGGGCCAAGGTGATGTCACCGCCGTCTACGTGCACGGACTGGGCGGCTCGGCGATGAACTGGACCGACCTGGCGGGTCAGCTCAGCGGCCACGCCGCGGGCCTGGCCGTCGACCTGCCGGGCTTCGGCCGCACGATCCCGCGCGACGACTACACCTACACCCTCGAAGAGCACGCCGACACGCTCGCCGCGTGGCTGCGCGGGCTCGACGCGGGCAAAGTGCACCTGCTGGGCAACTCGATGGGCGGGGCGATCTCCATGCTCGTGGCCGCCCGCCACCCTGAACTGCTGCGCACGCTGACGCTGGTCTCGCCCGCCATGCCCGACCTGCGGCCCAGCGTGAACCGCATGTCCGACCCGCGGATGGCGCTGGCGTTCCTGCCGGTCGTCGGCAAGCCGGTGCGCAGGCAGCTGGCCCGGCTGACCGCGCGTGAGCGCGCCCAGCAGCTCATCGACCTGTGCTTCGCCGACCCGTCGCAGGTCACCGAGGAGCGCATGGCCGAGGCCGCGGCGGAGTTCGCCGAGCGCACCAAGCTGGCCTGGGCGACCCCTGCGCTGGCGCGCAGCACGATCGGGCTGATCCGGGCGTGGATGGTGCCGCGGACCCGCGGCCTGTGGGCTATCGCGCCGCGGGTGAGCACGCCGACGCTGGTGGTGTGGGGCACCGAGGACCGGCTGGTCACCGTGCGCAAGGCACCCAGGACGACCCGGCTGCTCCCGCGCGGGCGGCTGCTGGTGCTGCCCAGGGTCGGCCACGTCGCGCAGATGGAGCGGCCCACGACGGTGGCACGCGCGGTTCTCGGCCTCTGGGAAGCTGGCGATGACTGGTAACCGCCATGCCTCCGCCGGCGATATGGCACTCTTGGGCCCGTGAGCGAGACGACGCACCGGGAGCGCACCGACCGTCGCCGCCCACCCGCCGAACCACTCGCCGCGTCTTGGCGGCCCGAGCCGGGCAAGCGTCCGGCCAGGCGCAAGGGCTGGCGGGGAGTGTTGGCGACCTACGGCTGGCGGGTCTACGCGCTGCCCGTGCTGACGGTGGTGACGGCGCTCGTCGTGGTCCAGACCGCGGGCGAGGCACCCGCCCCGCCCGCCGACGCCGCCTCCGGTGTCCGGCTGGACAACCCGACCCAGACCGTTCCGGACACGTCCGTTCCCCCCGACGTCAGCGAGGTACCGCAGGCCCCGATCGACGTGAACATCCCGTCCGCGGAGCTGCCCAACGGCGGCCCGTACACCCAGACCGGCGCCGGAACCTGGCACGGTGTGCCCGGCGAGGGCCCCAAGGTCGGCACCGGCGCGAAGTTCTACACCTATACCGTCGAGGTCGAGGACGGGATCGACGCGTCGGCCTTCGGCGGCGACGAGACGTTCGCCAAGCTGATCGACCAGACCCTGGCCGACCCGCGCGGGTGGACCAGCGGCGGGCAGATCTCGGTGCAGCGGGTCCGGCCGGACTTCCCGAACCCGACGATCCGGATCAGCCTGACCAGCCCGGATACCGCCCACCGGGGGGACAAGTGCGGCTTCGCGATCAAGTACGAGTCGTCCTGCTGGCTGGGCACCGAGAAGCGGCTGATGATCAACCTGGCCCGCTGGGTGCGCGGCGCGGTGGCCTTCAGCGGCGACATGATCACCTATCGGCAGTACGCGATCAACCACGAGATCGGCCACGCCTTCCGCGCAGGCCACGTCGGCTGCGCGCAGGAGGGCGCACTCGCGCCGGTGATGATGCAGCAGAGCTTCGGCGTCGCCAACAACTACGTCGCCCAGCTCAACCGCGCGGTCGGCCAGCGTGACGCGGTCAAGGAGGACGGCTTGACCTGCAAGCCGAACGCCTGGCCCAATCCACAGGCCAAATAGTCGCTGTCACAAACCGGGTCCCCATTGCGTCTAGTCGGTGAAAGTCCGACGGAAGGGGATTGATGGACGGCACACGGTTGGTCAAGGTGATCACCGCGTTCGGCGCGGCGGTGTTCCTGGCTTTGGGGGTCTGGGCGTTCGCGGCGCCGCGGTCGTTCTACGACGTCGTGGCCACCTACCCGCCCTACAACCTGCACCTGTTCCACGACGCGGGCGCGTTCCAGATCGGCATCGGGGCCGCCTTGCTGGCCGCACTGGTGTGGCGCGACGCACTGTCCGTGGCGCTCGCGGGCGTGACGGCGGGCGCGGTCGTGCACGCGGTGTCGCACATCCTCGACCGCGACCTCGGGGGCAGGCCCAGTGACCCGGCGTTCCTCAGCGCGCTGGCCGTGCTGTTCGCCGCGGGCCTGGCCGTGCGCCTACGTGCATCCCGGCCACGACGACCGACCGGCGCCTAAGGGGTACCGGGACGGCGGCCGACCACGGTTACCGCCGGTCGGCACCTGTTGCCGCATTGGTGACCAATCGGAGAGAAAATCCGGGGAGGCGGACAAGTATCCCGGATGGTGGGAGTGGGGAAGGGTGGAGTGGGATTCCGGCGTTGTACGAGGTGACAATCGGGGGTGGACCCGGCGCCAGGCGCGGGGGCCGTCAGGATCGCAACTAGGAGGAGCCGATGCCAGGCAGTTTGCCGCCGCTCGTCGAGCCGGCGCAGGAGCTGACCAAGGAAGAGGTTGAGCGGTACAGCCGCCACCTCATCATCCCGGATGTCGGGGTGGACGGGCAGAAGCGCCTGAAGAACGCCAAGGTCCTGGTGGTCGGCGCGGGCGGTCTGGGCAGCCCGGCGCTGCTGTACCTGGCCGCGGCCGGCGTCGGCACGCTCGGCATCGTCGACTTCGACGTCGTCGACGAGTCCAACCTGCAGCGCCAGGTCATCCACGGTGTGTCGGACGTGGGCAAGCCCAAGGCGCAGTCGGCCAAGGAGTCGATCGCGGAGATCAACCCGCTGATCAACGTGGTCCTGCACCAGGAGCACCTGAACTCCACCAACGCGCTGGACATCTTCGCCGACTACGACCTCATCCTCGACGGCACCGACAACTTCGCCACCCGCTACCTGGTGAACGACGCCGCAGTGCTGCTGGGCAAGCCGTACGTGTGGGGCTCGATCTTCCGGTTCGAGGGCCAGGTCAGCGTGTTCTGGGAGGACGCGCCCAACGGGCAGGGCCTCAACTACCGCGACCTCTATCCCGAGCCGCCGCCGCCGGGCATGGTCCCGTCGTGCGCCGAGGGCGGCGTGCTGGGCGTGCTCTGCGCGTCCATCGGGTCGATCATGGTCACCGAGGCGATCAAGCTGCTGACCGGCATCGGCGAGCCGCTGCTGGGCCGCCTGATGGTCTACGACGCGCTGGAGATGTCCTACCGGACCATCAAGATCCGCAAGGACCCCGAGACCAAGCCGATCGAGGGCCTCATCGACTACGAGGCGTTCTGCGGCGTGGTCTCCGACGACGCGCAGAGCGCCGCGGCGGGCAACACGATCACCCCGCGCGAGCTGAAGGACAAGTTCGACCGGGGCGACGACTTCGTCCTGATCGACGTCCGCGAGCCGCACGAGTACGAGATCGTCAAGATCGAGGGCTCGGTGCTCATCCCGAAGGACCGCATCCTGTCCGGCGAGGCGCTGGCCGAGCTGCCGCAGGACAAGCCGATCGTGCTGCACTGCAAGTCGGGTGTCCGCTCGGCGGAGGCGCTGGCCGCGCTGCACAAGGCGGGCTTCGCCGACGCGGTCCACGTCGGCGGCGGGGTGCTGGGCTGGGCGCGGGAAATCGACAAGAGCCTGCCGACCTACTGAATTCTGAATCGCAAGTGTCGATCAGCGCTTGGGAGGCGGAGTCCGGGTAGCGTGCCCGCCCGTGAGCACTCCGCCTCCCCAGCACGTCCGAGCCGCCTTCGGGGCCAAGAACGCGGAGCCCGTGCTGATCGAGCGCGGGCCCGTGTGGCGGTGCGACGAGGTCGCGCTGCGCCCGGCGAGCAGCCCGGCCGAGGCGGCGTGGGTGGCTCAGACCCTTGGTGACCTGCACGTTCCCGACCTGCGCATCGCCCGCCCGGTCCGCTCCAGCGACGGCCGCTATGTGGTCGGCGGCTGGGTCGGCTTCCGTTTCATCGAGGGCCGCGCGGAGCCAAGGTACGACGAGGTCGTCTCCGCGTCGCTGCGCCTGCACCAGGCCACGGTCGACCTGCCTCGCCCACGCTTTCTGAATTTGCGCGCCGACGTCTTCGCCCTGGCCGACCGAGCCGCGTGGGGTGAGGAGAAGGCACCGCTCGACATCGATCTCGGCGGCAAGCTGTTCGACGAGTTCGCCTCGCGCCGCGCCAAGGTCGACCTGAAATCGCAGGTCGTCCACGGCGACCTCTTCGGCAACGTCCTGTTCGTCGGCGACGCCGCCCCCGGCATCATCGACTTCACCGCCTTCCACCGCCCGGCCGAGTGGGCCGCCGCTGTGGTCGTCGTCGACGCGATGGCCTGGGGCGGCGCCGACGACGCCATCGCCAAGCGTTGGGCCCACCTGCCCGAATGGCCGCAGGCGCTGCTGCACGCGTTGTTGTTCCGGTTGGCAGTGCACGCCCTGCATCCGAAGTCGACTCCTCGATCGATGCGCGGTTTGGAGCGGGCCGCGCACCAGATCGGCGAGATCGTCTAGCTCGTCATGCCTCTTGTGGTGGACGCTCGCTGGAGGTGTTCGGCTGTCGGCGACGCCAGCCAGGCGGTGTCTCACTTGCTCGAATGGCCCCGGGCGCTGTTGCACGCGTCGTTGTTGCGGGTTGGCGGTGCACGTCCCTGCATGCGACGTCGACTCCCCGATCGGTGCGCGGCTTGGCACGGGCCGCGCACCGGATCGGTGGGGTCGGCTAGAGGGCGAAGCAGTTCAGGCGGACGGTCTGCAGGTTGAGCGCGTCCCGGACGCCGTCGTAGACGGTTCCGTCGGTGGCCAGCGTGATGTGGCCGACGACGCGGAAGGGGCATTGGCTCTGGATCAGGACGTTGGTGGCGCCGTCCTTCATCGCCGCGTTCCCGACCGGGCGCACCAGTTCGTCCAGGAATGTGTAGAGGTTGGTGTAGCGGACGGCGCCCACCGTGTCGTCGCCCGCGTTGAGGTCGTTGATGAACGACGACCCGACTTCCATCTGTGAACACGAAACGCCGCAGATGCCGTCGGTGAAGAACGAAGTCAGGTTCGCGATCGCGGTGCCGTAGTTGGGTGTGCCTAGGTTCACCAGGCTGCCGACCTCGGTGGCGCCGCCCTCGTTCTTGATGTAGCGGCGGGCGACGAGGCCGCCTTGGGAGTGGGTGACCATGTCGACCTTGGCCGCGCCCGTTCGCGAGCGGAACGCGTCGGCGAAGGTGTTCAGGTCGCGGGCCGAGACTCGGATGTCGGCGCGGCCGAGGTTGGTGAGTTGGAAGATCGCGACCTGCCTGCCATCGGCGCGCAAGCGGGCGGCGAGGGGTTCGTAGAAGAAGGCGGGCCCGAAGGTGCCCGCGACGATCACGACCGGGCTTGGGGTGGCGGCGGTCGCGGTGGGGGTGATGGTGGCGGCCAGGACGGTGGCGGCGGTCACGGCCAACAGTCGACGGATCACAAAGGCCTCCTTGCCCAGTGAACTACTCGTCGGTAGATGTGTAACCCAGCTCACATTACTGAAGCGTCAAGGTCGCGTACAGAGCGAAGTGATCAGGCTGCTCACGCCCCAAATGGGGCTTGTGCGCAGGCAAGTTGTCATGCCGGAAACATTCGCGAGTCTTCGGGTAACACCGCGTCCTTACCGTCGGGTCGAGCCCCCAAGCCGATCCGGAGGACCCGATGACGCAGGTCGCCGCGCCCGCCGTCGACACGCACTGTCCGTACTGCGCCCTGCAGTGCGGCATGCGGCTGACCGGGGTGCGCGTCGAGCCTCGGGAGTTCCCGACCAACCGGGGCGGCCTGTGTCAGAAGGGCTGGACGGCCGGGTCGCTGCTGACCTCACCCGCGCGCCTGACCACCCCGCTCGTCCGCGTCGATGGTGAGCTGCGCCCCGCCCCCTGGGATGTCGCGCTCGACCTGATCGCCGCCAAGCTCACCGCGCTGCGGAAGTCGCACGGGGCCGACTCGGTGGCGATCTTCGGCGGCGGCGGGCTGACCAACGAGAAGTCCTACCTGCTCGGCAAGTTCGCCAGGGTCGCCCTGGGCACCTCGCAGATCGACTACAACGGCCGGTTCTGCATGTCGTCGGCCGCCGCCGCGGGGATCCGGGCGTTCGGGCTGGACCGGGGGATGCCGTTCCCGGTCAGCGACCTGACCAGCGCTGACGCGGTGCTGCTCATCGGGGCCAACCCGGCCGAGACCATGCCGCCGTTCGTGCAGCACCTGACCAACGCGGGCCGCTCCGGCGGGTTGATCGTGGTCGACCCGCGCCGGACGCCGACCGCCGAGCAGGCCACGCTGCACCTGCAGCCCCGGCCCGGCACCGACCTGGCCTTGGCGCTGGGAATCCTGCACGCCGTGGTGGCCGACGGGCTCGCCCGCACCGACTACATCAACGCGCGCACCACCGGGTTCGACGCCGCGTGGCGGATCGCCGCGGCGTGGTGGCCGGAGCGGGTCGAGCGGGTGACCGGCGTCGCCGCGGCCGACCAGCGTAAGGCAGCGGCCGTTCTGGCGGCCGCCGACAAGGCCTACATCCTCACCGCGCGCGGCACCGAGCAGCACGCGCGCGGTACCGACATGGTGGGCGCGTGGATCAACCTGGCGTTGGCTCTCGGCCTGCCAGGCAAGTCCGGTTCCGGCTACGGCTGTCTCACCGGCCAGGGCAACGGTCAGGGCGGTCGCGAGCACGGTCAGAAGGCCGACCAACTCCCCGGCTACCGCAAGATCGACGACCCGGCCGCGCGCGAGTACGTCGCGGGCGTGTGGGGTGTCGACCCGGACTCGCTGCCAGGTCCCGGCCGGTCGGCCTATGAACTGCTCGACGCGCTCGGCACCGAGAACGGTCCGCGCGCGCTGATGGTGTTCGGCAGCAACGTGATCGTCTCCGCGCCGCGCGCGGGCCGGGTCGCCGAGCGACTGTCCGATTTGGACTTCCTGGTGGTCGCCGACTTCGTTCTCTCGGAGACCGCCGCGCAGGCCGATGTCGTCCTCCCGGTCACCCAGTGGGCCGAGGAAGACGGCACCATGACCAACCTCGAGGGCCGGGTCTTGCTGCGCACCAAGGCGCTCGACGCGCCCGACGGGGTGCGCAGCGACCTGGAGGTCCTCCACGGGCTGGCCGTCCGGCTGGGGCAGCCGGACGGCCGCTTCCCGGTCGACCCGGAGACGGTGTTCACCGAGCTGCGGCAGGCGTCCAAGGGTGGCGTGGCCGACTACGCGGGTGTCACCTACGACCGCCTTCGCGCGGGGGAGGCCCTGCACTGGCCGGTTCCCGCCGAGGACCACCCCGGCACGCCCAGGGTGTTTCTCGACCGCTTCGCCCACCCTGACGGCCGGGCCCGCTTCGCCGCGGTCGACCACACCGGGCCCGCCGAGTCGCTCGACGACGACTTCCCGCTGCTGGCCACCACCGGCCGTGTCCTGCAGCACTACCAGTCCGGCGCGCAGACCCGGCTGGTCGAGGAGCTCCTGACCGCCGTGCCGGAGGTGTTCGTGGAGGTCCACCCCGACACCGCGGACCGCGCCGGCCTCACCGACGGCGGCATGGCCCGGGTCGTGTCGCGGCGCGGGGAGATGACCGCGCGCGTGCGGCACGTCTCGTCCATGCGTACGGACACGGTGTTCCTGCCGTTCCACTTCGCGGGCGATCAGCGCGCGAACCTGCTCACCAATCCCGCACTCGATCCCACTAGCCGAATGCCTGAGTTCAAGGTGTGCGCCGTTCGACTGGAGGTCTCATGACCGAGCTGCCCGCGCGACGAGTCGTGATCGTCGGATACGGAATGGCCGGTTCGCGACTGGCCGAGGAGATCCGGCGCCGCGACCGCGCCGGTGAGCGGGCCTCGGTCACCGTCATCGGCGCCGAGCCGCACCCCGCCTACAACCGGGTCCTGCTCTCGGCGGTGGTCGCCGGGACGATGACGCCGGAGTCGGTTCGCCTGCACGACGCCGACTGGGCGAGTCAGAACGGCATCGACCTGCGGCTGGGCGTCACGGTCACCGCGATCGACCGCGCGGCGCGGACGATCAGCCTCAGCGACGGGTCCACTGTGGACTACGACGCGCTGGTGCTGGCCACCGGCAGCAAGGCCTGGGTCCCCCCGGCCGAAGGCCTGCAACTGGAAGACGGCTCCCTCGCACCCGGTGTCGCCACTTTCCGCGACCTCGACGACTGTGCCGCGATCCTCGGCCACGCCCGTCCCGGCGCCCCGGTGGTCGTCCTCGGCGGCGGCCTGCTCGGGCTGGAGGCCGCGCGCGGCCTGGCCGGACGCGGCAGCCTGGTCACCGTCGTGCACCCGGTCGGGCACCTGATGGAACGCCAGCTCGACCCGGCGGGCGGCGGCGTGCTCGCCAAGACCCTTGGCGCGCTGGGTATCGAGTTCCGGCTCGGCCGCTTCGCCGCCCGCTACGTCCCCGGTGACGGCCTCAAGCTCGACGATGGCAGCCACGTGCCCGCTGACCTCGTGGTCGTCTCCGCGGGTGTGCGCGCGGACACCGCGCTGGCCGAGTCGATCGGCCTGACCGTCGACCGGGGCGTGGTGGTAGATGATTCTTTGCGCACCAGCGACCACCGCATCCACGCGATCGGTGACTGCGCCGCGCATCCCGGCACCGTGTCCGGGCTCGTGCAGCCCGCGTGGGAGCAGGCCGAGGTGTTAGCCGACCTGCTGACCGGCGTCGACCCGGCCGCCCGCTACAAGGGCACCCCGGTCGTGACCCGGCTCAAGGCCAAGGGCGTCGACCTCGCCGCGCTGGGCGACGTGCACGCCGACATCGACGGCGACGCGGAGGTCCTCTGCCTGCAGGACCCCGTGCGCGGCCGATACGCCAAGCTCGTGATCCGCGACGACCGGGTGACCGGCGCCATCGTGCTCGGCGCCCCCGACGCGGCGGCCACCATCACCCAGCTCTACGACGCGAAGACCCCCGCGCCGACCGACCGGCTCGGCTTGCTGCTGGGCCGCGCGCTGTCGTCGGGCGGCGCCGTGGCGCACTCGCCCGCTGATCTTCCGGCCGCGTCCGTGGTTTGCCGGTGCAACACAGTCACAAAGGGACAGTTGGTGAAAGCCTGGCGGGCCGGGGCCGCGACCGTTCCGGAGCTGGCCGCTGTGACCAGGGCGACCACCGGCTGCGGCGGCTGCACCGACGCGGTGTGCGGCATCGTCGACTGGCTGGCCCGCGCCTGAGACCTGAGCACCTCACAACCTCGTCCGCGTTCGCGTGCGGACAAAGTGCTTTCCGTGTCATCGCGGGGCACGCGCCTGAAATCCCCGATTCGTAGCGTCTGCGCAACAGCAGTACGAGGAGGACAACCCATGACGCTGGCAGCCGAGTCCCCGCCCACGACCGAGTCGAAGTCCGCGCCGCGCAAGGGCCGCTGGATCGACGACTGGGAGCCCGAGAACGAGGAGTTCTGGGAGAAGACGGGCAAGCCGATCGCCCGCCGGAACCTGACTTTCTCCATCTTCGCCGAGCACCTCGGCTTCTCGGTCTGGGTGCTGTGGTCGGTTGTCGTGCTCAACCTGTCGAACGCGGGCTTCGGCGGCGGCACCCCGTTCGCGCCGAGTGAGCTGTTCTGGCTGACCGCCCTGCCCAACCTCGTCGGCGCCACGCTGCGCATCCCTTACACCTTCGCCGTGCCGAAGTTCGGCGGTCGCGTGTGGACGGCCATCAGCGCGGCGCTGCTGCTGATCCCCACCACGGCGCTGGCCGCGATGGTCCACTTCGACTTCGTCCGCAACCAGTCGCACGACACGCAGTTCACGATCATGCTGATCGTCGCCGCGCTCGCGGGCGTCGGCGGCGGCAACTTCTCCTCGTCGATGGCGAACATCTCGTTCTTCTACCCGGAGAAGCGCAAGGGCCTCGCCCTGGGCCTCAACGCCGCGGGCGGCAACCTCGGTGTCGCGGTCGTGCAGCTGCTCACCCCGCTGGTCGTCATCGTCGGTGTCCCGTTCGCCATCGCCAAGAACCCGGTCCACCCGGTGCACCTGGCCTACGCGGGTCTGATGTGGATGCCGTTCATCATCGCCGCTGTCGTGTGCGCGTGGTTCTTCATGGACAGCCTGAGCATGGCCAAAGCCGACACCAAGTCCTACGCCACCTGCCTCAAGCAGTCCCAGACCTGGGTCATGTCGATCCTCTACATCGGCACGTTCGGCTCGTTCATCGGCTTCTCGTTCGCCCTGCCGCTGGTCATCAAGCTCACCTTCCCCGAGTTCCTGGCCCAGAACCCCTTCATCGGCACCTACCTGGCCGGTCTCGGCTTTCTCGGCGCGCTGATCGGCTCGGTCACCCGCCCGTTCGGCGGCTGGCTGTCCGACCGCATGGGCGGGGCGAGGGTGACCCTGTGGGTGTTCATCGCCATGGCGGGCTTCACGATGCTGGCCGTGTACGGGGTCAACCAGCGCAGCTTCCCGCTGTTCTTCGGCTCCTACATGGTGATCTTCGCCCTTTCCGGCGCGGGCAACGGCTCCACCTACCGGATGATCCCGGTCATCTTCGGCGCCCTTGGCCGCAAGGAGGTCGCGGAGAAGGGTGGGGACTCGGCCGCGACGTTGCTGAGCTTCAAGCGCCAGGCCGCGGCCGTCATCGGCATCGCGGGCGCCATCGGCGCCTTCGGCGGGTTCCTGATCCAGCAGATCTTCCGGCTGGCCAGCGTCCCGGTGAGCGCCGCTGTGACCAGTGCGAAGACGGTGGAGGCCAAGGCCGCCGCCGCCGCTGCCAACGCCGACTGGTCGACCTCGGCGCTGGGCATCTTCATCGGTGCCTACGTGGTGTTCGCGGTGATGACCTGGTTCTTCTACCTGCGCAAGACCACTGAGGCCGCGCGCGTCCCGAGCTTCGCTTACGCGGGCGTCTAGTAAGCCCACTCACCTCGGGGTGGTCCGCACAACGTGCGGGCCACCCCTTTTCGTTGTGGCGGTGCTCACTCGCACCTGGTTCTGACCTGCGGCGGGAGGGATACGTAACCAGGGCGAAACAAGGGAGAAGTCGGGTCGACACGGTGAGAACGCACGCTTACGGAAGCATCAAATCCACGGGAGGCACCAGTATGGCGCGGACACTCGTCGTCGTCGGCAACGGAATGGTGGGGCACCGCCTGGTCCAGGCGCTGCGCGACCGTGACGTGGACAACGGCTGGCGGGTCGTGGTCCTGGCCGAGGAGGCCCGCCCGGCCTACGACCGGGTCGCCCTGACGTCCTATGTGGACAGCTGGGACCCGATGGCGCTGCAGCTCGACGGCGCCGAGTTCGCCGACGACGACGCGGTCGAACTGGTGCTGGGCGACGCCGTGTTGACCATCGACCGCGCGGCCCGCAAGGTGACGACCGCCTCCGGCCGCGTCCAGGGCTACGACGCCCTGGTCCTGGCGACCGGTTCGGCCCCGTTCGTCCCTCCCGTTCCCGGCCGCGACCTGCCCGGCTGCCACGTCTACCGGACCATCGACGACCTCGACGCGATCAAGGCCTCCGCCGAGCGCGCGGGCAAGGGCATCGGCCGCGGCGCCGCGATGGTCGTCGGCGGCGGCCTGCTCGGTCTGGAGGCCGCGAAGGCGCTGCGCGACATGGGGTTGTCGCCGCACGTGGTCGAACTCGGCCCGCGCCTGATGCCGCTGCAGGTCGACGAGGGCGGCGGCGCGCTGCTCAAGCGGCTCATCGAGGGCCTGGACGTCACCGTGCACGCGGGCGCGTCGACCTCCTCGATCGAGGAGGACCGCGGCAGGCTGCTCGCCAAGCTGTCCAACGGAGTCGAGCTGGACCTCGACCTCGTCGTGTTCTCCGCCGGTATCCGCCCGCGCGACCAGCTCGCCCGCGAGTCCGGCCTGGCGGTCGGCGAGCGCGGCGGCATCATGGTCGACGCGGGGTGCCGCACCACCGATCCTGACATCTACGCCATCGGCGAGTGCGCCAACCTCGACGGCATGGTCTACGGCCTCGTCGCCCCCGGATACTCGATGGCCGAGATCGTCGCCGATCGAATTCTTGGTGGCACGGCGAGCTTCCCTGGCGCCGACATGTCGACCAAGCTCAAGCTCATGGGCGTCGATGTGGCGAGCTTCGGCGACGCGCACGCGGCCACCGAAGGCGCTCTTGAGGTCGTGTTCAACGACGCGGTCAAGGGCTCCTACAAGAAGCTTGTCATCTCCGACGACGCGAAGACCCTGCTCGGCGGCGTCCTGGTCGGCGACGCGGGCGACTACGCCATGCTGCGGCCGATGGTCGGCCGCGCTCTGCCCGGCGACCCCGGTTCGATCCTGGCGCCCTCGGGCGGCGGTGGGGGCGTGGGTATCGACGCGCTGCCCGACGAGGCGCAGGTGTGTTCCTGCAACGCGGTCAGCAAGGGCGACATCAAGCACGCCATCCTCGCGGGCGGCTGCCAGGACGTGCCGTCGATCAAGTCGTGCACCAAGGCGGGCACGTCCTGCGGCTCGTGCGTGCCGATGCTCAAGCAGCTGCTGGGCTCCTGCGGTGTCGAGCAGTCCAAGGCGCTGTGTGAGCACTTCGCCCAGTCGCGGGCCGAGCTGTTCGAGATCGTCCGGATCACCGGGATCGCCACGTTCAGCGACCTGGTCGCCAAGCACGGCGCAGGCCGCGGCTGCGACATCTGCAAGCCCGCCGTCGCGTCGATCCTGGCATCGCTGGGCAGCACGCACATCCTGGCGGGCGAGCAGGTCACGTTGCAGGACACCAATGACAAGTACCTGGCCAACATGCAGCGCAACGGCACGTACTCGGTGGTGCCGCGCATCCCCGGCGGCGAGATCACCCCGGAGAAGCTGATGGTGATCGCCCAGGTCGCCCAGGACTACGGGCTCTACACCAAGATCACCGGCGGGCAGCGCATCGACCTGTTCGGCGCCACCGTCGACCAGCTCCCGGAGATCTGGAAGCGGCTGGTGGACGCCGGGTTCGAGTCCGGCCACGCCTACGGAAAGGCGCTGCGCACGGTGAAGTCCTGTGTGGGCTCCACGTGGTGCCGCTACGGCGTGCAGGACTCCGTTGGCCTGGCCATCGAACTGGAGCTGCGCTACCGCGGGCTGCGCGCCCCGCACAAGCTCAAGTCCGCGGTGTCCGGCTGCGCCCGCGAGTGCGCCGAGGCCCGGAGCAAGGACTTCGGCGTCATCGCCACCGAGAACGGCTGGAACCTCTACGTCGGCGGCAACGGCGGGATGATGCCCCGGCACGCGGACCTACTGGTGTCCGAAGTGGACAAAGAGACCCTACTCAAGGTCATTGACCGGTTCCTGATGTTCTACATCCGCACGGCCGACCGCCTGCAGCGCACCTCCACCTGGCTCGACGGGCTCGAAGGCGGGCTCGACCACCTGCGCGACGTCGTCGTCGACGACAGCTTGGGGCTGTGCGCCGAACTGGAGGCGCAGATGGCCCAGCACGTCAAGGGATACGCCGACGAGTGGGCGGGCGTGCTCGCCGACCCGGAGAAGCTGGCCCGGTTCAGCTCGTTCGTCAACGCGCCCGGCACGCCGGACCCGACGATCACCTTCCGCGAGGAACGTGGTCAGAAGGTTCCCGGCGAGAAGGTCCCTGTTCTACTCGGTATCCCGGAGGTGAGTGTCCGATGACCGCGGAAGCTGTGTTGACCACCGAGGCGTGGGTCGAGGTCTGCGCCGTCGACGTGCTCGGCCGCGAACAGGGGGTGGCGGTCCTGCTGCCCGACGGCACCCAGGTCGCGGTGTTCCGCACCCACGACGACGCGCTGTACGCGGTCTCCAACGTGGACCCGTTCAGCGGCGCGGCGGTGCTCTCGCGCGGTATCGTCGGTGACCTCGGCGGCGTGCCCGTCGTGGCGTCCCCGATGCACAAGCAGCATTTCGACCTGCGCAGCGGGGCCTGCCTGGAAGACGCCGACGTGTCAGTCCCCACATACCCGGTGTGCGTCCTGGATGCCACCATCCTGTTGGGGCGGCTATGACCATGCTCCTGGAGGTGCCCGAGGTGATCGACACCCCGATAGCCCCGCTCGCGGGCTACACCATCGGTGTCACCGCCGCGCGCCGCGCGGACGAGTTGGGCGCCCTGATGGAGCGACGCGGCGCCACCGTGCTGCACGGCGCCGCCATCCGGATCATCCCGCTGGCCGACGACAGCGACCTGCTCGCCGCCACCACCAGCCTGCTCGACGGCCCGGTCGACGTGGCGGTGGCCACCACCGGCATCGGCTTCCGCGGCTGGATCGAGGCCGCCGACGGCTGGGGCCTCGGTCCGCAGCTGCTCGCGGTGCTCAAGACGTCGGCCGTGCTCGCGCGCGGGCCCAAGGCCAAGGGCGCCGTGCGCGCGGCGGGCCTGGTCGAGACCTGGTCGCCGGAGTCGGAGGCCAGCGCCGAACTGCTCGACTACCTGCTGGCCGAGGGCGTCGAGGGCAAGCGCATCGCCGTCCAGCTGCACGGTGAACCTCTGCGCGAGTTCGTCGAGGCGCTGCGTTCGGCGGGCGCCGAGGTCGTCGAGATCCCGGTCTACCGCTGGACCGGCCCAGCCGACGTCGCCCCGCTGGAACGCCTGATCGACGCGGTCCTCGCGGGCCAGGTCGACGCGCTGACCTTCACCAGCGCCCCGGCGGCGGCCAGCGTCCTGGATACCGCCGATCGCCAGGGCAGGCTCGACGCCCTGCTCGAAGCCCTGCGCACCCGGGTGCTGGTGGTGGGCGTCGGCACGATCACCGCGGGTCCGCTGATCCAGGCCGGTGTGCCGGTGGTGTGCCCGGACCGGGCCCGCATCGGCGCGCTGGTCCGCGAACTGGCTGTCGCCCTGCCCGAGCGGGCCGTCCGGCTGCCGATCGAGGGCCGCGAACTGGAACTGCGCGGCCAGGCCGTGGTGTTCAACGGGGAGCTGCGGCCCATCCCGCCCGCGCCGATGGCCCTGCTCCGGGCGCTGGCCGCGACGCCCGGCCGAGTCCTGTCCCGGCCCGCCTTGGCCGGTGTGTTGCGCAAGCACTCCGGCCGCGAGACCGGGGTCGACGAACACGCGGTGGAGACGGCGGTCGGCAGGCTGCGCGCGGCGCTCGGTGAGCCGTCGCTGGTCCAGACCGTGGTGAAGCGCGGCTACCGACTGGCGGTCGCGCTGACGTGACACTCATCCTCGTAGCGCACGGGACCCGAGCGGCATCCGGTGCGCGGACCACCCACGCCCTGGCCGACGAGGTCCGGCACCTGCTGCCCGAGACCCCGGTCAAGGTCGCCTTCGCCGACGTGCGCGCCCCGGACGTCACCACGGTCCTGCGCTCGGTGCGCGGCCCCGCAGTGGTCGTCCCGGCGTTCCTCGCCTCGGGCTATCACGTGCGGGTCGACGTTCCCGCCCAGGTCGAGGCGGCGGGCCCACGCGACGTCGTGGTCACCCAAGCCCTCGGCCCGGCCCCGAGCCTGGTCGCGGCCATGCACGAGCGTTTGTCCGAGGCGGGCTGGCGTCCGGGCGACGCCGTCGTCATGGCCGCCGCGGGCTCGTCTGATCCCCGCGCCCTGGCCGACGTCCGCCGCGCCGCGATGCTGCTGGGCGCGCGCACGGGCAGCGTGGTCCGCATCGGCTACGCCGCGACGGCGGCGCCGGGCATCGCCGAGGTCGTGGCCGAGGTCCGCCAGTCGGCCGACCGGGTCGCGGTGGCGTCCTGGCTGCTGGCCCCAGGTCTGTTTCAGCGCGCGGTCGCCGGATGTCCTGCCGATGTTGTCGCCGAGCCGCTGGGGGACCACCCCAAGGTCGCTGACCTGGTGGTCCGCCGGTATGCCGAAGGTCTCTTCTACCGGGCGGCGGCGTAACGCGGACGGGGTCAACGCCGAGACGGTGAGCATGAAACTCGTCGCCGCCTGCCTGCTGCTCCTGCTCACCGCGGGCTGCGCCACCCCGGTCACCGGTACCGCGTCCAGTTCGGACAAGACGACCACGGTGGAACCGACCACCACGACCGTCAAGCCGCCTCCCGTCAAGACGGCCACGCCGAAGACCACCACGCCCAAGACCACCACCGAGGCGACCGCGACCAAGCCCGCGACCACCACCCGCGGGATTCCGGCGATCGATGAGAGCGCCCCCGCCCAGTACTGCGACCAGCGCTTCAAGGGTGCCCTCGGCAAGGACATGCACGCGGTGGTGGTGGAGACGCCGTCCGGCCGGGTCAACTGCGACCAGGCGGGCGCCATCCTGTTCGACTACTACGCCGAGCGGTCCACTCCCGACCCCGCCCTGCCGCCTCTTGACGTCGCGGGCTTCACCTGCGGCCAGGTCGCCGAACCGGCGCTGCCGCAGGTCGTGTGCACGGACGGCGACTCGCTGATCTACTCGATGTGGCCCCAGGGCGGCTGACGCCCTCAGCGCAGCGCGAGCGCGAACACCTGGGTGACCTCCAGCGGGTGGAAGTTGTCGTCGCTGACCAGGACCAGCGTGCGCTCACCGGTGGGCAGCCGCGGACCCCAGGTCATGCCTTCCACGTTGTCCACGGTGGACAGCCCGATGTCGTCGAAGTCGGCGACGAGCCGCTTGCGCATCGGCTGGGTCTGGGTGGTCGCCAGCGACTGGACCCCACGCACATCGGCCGCGCCGCGCGTGGTGGTGTCGAACAGGCGCACCTTGAACCCGGATCCGTCGACGTAGGTGCGTTCCAGGATCAGGTAGCGGGACGGGTCCTCGGGGTAGGCGAGGATCGCGGGCACGCCGGTGTCGGGCTCCCACGGGCTGCCCGGCGTCGGCTCGGCGAAGATCGGCTCCAGCGGGTAGGCGTACTGGCCGAGCACGGTCCCCCGGCGGTTCTGCTGGGTGACCCGGATGAGCGCGCCGCGCTCGGTCGTCGGGACCGGCCCGTCCTGGATCAGCGGCCCCTCCACCGCGCTGGTGATCACGCCCCCGAACGCGCCGAAGGTGATCGCCTCCAGCGACTGGTTCCGGCGCGGCCCCTGCTCGGCCATGGTGATCGCGTAGTTGGCAGGCAGCGGCAGCTGGCCCCGGTAGACACCGGTGCGGGACGCGGTCTGGATGGACGGCTGGATCACCGGGTCCGGTGCGGTCGCGCTCTTGGGCCGGTTGCCCTCCTGCGCCCACCGGTACTCGCAGGTCCACGGGTCGACCCGAATCTCCTCCGGGTCGACCGCCTTGCCGTCGTTGAGCGTCGGGATGGGGTAGGCGGAGCCGTCGGGCTGCTGGAAGGCGTGCGTGCCGGTGAAGTCGACACCGTGCACGCCAGCGACGTCGACGCGGATCTTGGCGGTGTAGAAGCGGGCGGGCTGGAGGTAGGAACGGTCGTCGCTGATCAGCACGTACTCACCGGAACACGGGTCCCGGTCGATCCCGGACAGGCCGCCGACCGTGGTCCCCGCGTAGGCCAACTTGTGCGGGACAATGGTTTCGCCGAGCAGGCGCACACCGCCTGACGCCTCCGCGACGGCGGGCGTGGACGTGAGAACGGTCGGCAGGAGTGCGGCCAGCACGACGGCGGACGCTGTGCGGCACAGGAAAGATCGCATGTCCCAACCCTGTCCAGCGGACGCGCCGTGCACAGTAGGCCGTCAGCGTCGTCCTGACTCGCGTCCGAGTGATCATCTTTCGGGGTTGACCCACTGTGAGTGGATGGTGCCCGTTGCGGCAGATGCTGAGGAGTTGACCAACTGGTTGACCCTTGGGAACTAAAGATGGTCCTCGACCGCGCTTGGCAGGGCGACGGACACCTGCATCTCGAAATCGGTGGTTCCCGTCATGATCTCGATGAGTTCAGCCGCCATCGGGCGCACGTCCCCGTAACGGCGTGCTTGTGTGGATCTGTCGATCTCGGGAACGCGGATGAGCCAGAACCTGCCGTCGCGAGACACCTCGACGCGATACGCCTTCATGCCCGCCACGACCCCCTGATGATCTTCCGCGTCGGCCCGATCCGCTTCAGCGCCCTGTCTATCCTTGGCATGTTCCGATGCCAAGCGCGGCTTGGCACGTTCGCTCGAAGGTGTGCCCCGTGTCGGTTGAGGTCTATCCTTGGGTTCGGCGAGTTCCGCGCCGAACCTCCTGACCCGGCTCCCACGCCGTCGGGCTTTTCGCGGAGGCAAAGGGGACACAAGCGCCTCGGGACGTACTCCGCAACCGCCTGGGAACCCAAGGCCGCGGGGCGAGACGAGAAGCGTGGGCAGTTCGTCGCGCCCGTGCAGCGGTCTGGAGTGGTGTGGCGATGACGGACAAGAAGCAGCTCAAGGCCCGGATCCGGGCGCGCATGGCCAAGACCGGCGAGCGGTACTCGACCGCCCGCGCCCACATCCTCGGCGACACCGGTCCCAAGATCGACCACGGCTGGACCCTGCGGGGCGGCGCCAACCCCGAGTCGGCCGCGCTGGCGGGTCTGCTCGGCCTCGACGAAGCCCTCGTCTTCGGCATCAGCGGCGGGATCGGCGCCGGGTACATCCTCTGGGAGTTCAGCCACGGCCCCGTGGTCACGATCGGCTTCACCAGCCAGTGGCACCGCATCGCCGAGCCGACCCGGGCGGCCGGGCGCAGCCTCGGGGTCGAGGTGGTCGAGCACACCGGCGGCGCCAAGACCGCCACGCGCGTTTTGCGGGAGAACCTGGACGCGGGCCGTCCGGTGATGATCTGGCCGGACCGGTTCCACATCGGCTACTGGAACGTGCCCGCCCTGCTCGACGGGCACGGTGGCGACGTCGTCCTCGCCTACGCGATCGACGACGGGAAGGTTCACCTCGACGACCGCACCCTCGCCACGCTCACCGTCCCCATCGAAGACGTCGAACGCGCCCGCGCGCGGGTCACCTCGTGGAAAAACCTCTCCCTGACCATCCCTGAGCCGAAGGTCGATCCCGCGCGCATCCGCTCGGCGGTCCAGGAAGGCATCGAGGACGTCGTCACCCGGCTCACCCAGTCGTCGGACTCGTTCTCCCTGCCGACGTGGCGCAAGTGGTCGCGGATGATGACCGACAAGCGCAACAAGAAGGGATGGCCGCAGGTCTTCGCCGACGGCACCGGGCTGCTGCGCGCGCTCGCGTCGGTCTGGGAGGGAATCGAGCCCGTCGGGATGTGCGGCGGCAACCAGCGCGGCCTGTTCGCCGACTTCCTGGATCAGGCCGCGGGCATCCTTGACCGTCCTGCGCTGCGCGACGAGGCCGAGCGGTGGCGCGAGATCGCCGGGAAGTGGCACGTGCTGGCCGAGGCCGCCTTCCCCGCCGACATCCCCGCCGTCGCCCGCATCCGTGAGCTGACTGCGACAGTGTCTACAGCTGTCATCGACGGTGACGCGGGCCGCGACGAGTGCCGCGCGGCAGCCCAAGAGCTGTGGGACCTGCGCCAAGACGAGCCGTTCACCGAGGCGGAGGCCATTTTCGCGGACATGGGACGCGCGCTGGCCGACATCCACGCCGCCGAGACGATGGCCGTCGGAATACTTGAGAGCGCAACTAAGTTGTAGGGTTCAGTAGGTCGTCGCCCGGGCGGCCGAGGAGTGAGAGGAGGCCGAGATGCCTGCGATCACCGCCGACACCTTGACCTTGCCGCGGCTGCCCGAACTGCCCGAGTCGGCCACCGACTGGCGCGGGGTCGGCAAGGTCGTCAAGGGCCAGAAGTTCTTCGAGGGCGAGGGCTTCCAGGTCCGTCGGCCGTTCCCGGGTGTCGACCTTCCCGACGCCGACCCGTTCCTGCTGCTCGACCAGATGGGTGCGGTCGAGTACGGGCCGGGCGAGGCCAAGGGGGCGCCGTGGCATCCCCACCGCGGGTTCGAGACCGTCACCTACATGATCGACGGCGCCATGCAGCACACCGACTCCATCGGCGGCGGCGGGCTGATCACCGACGGCTCCACCCAATGGATGACGGCGGGCGCGGGCATCCTGCACAACGAGATGCCCCCGCCGGAACTCATCGCCAAGGGCGGGCTGTTCCACGGCGTGCAACTGTGGGTCAACCTGCCGCGCTCGATGAAGATGACGCAGCCGCGCTACCAGGACATCGAGGCCCGCGACGCCAAGCTGCTCTCCAGCGACGACGGCGGCGCGCTGGTCCGCGTCATCGCGGGCGAGCTTGACGGGCACAAGGGCCCGGGGTCGACCTACACGCCGATCACGTACCTGCACGCCACGCTCACCGCGGGCGCGCGGCTGGCGATGCCGTGGCCCGCGGACTTCACCGCGATGGTCTACGTGCTGTCCGGCCGCGGCACCGTCGGCGCCGAGCGGCGTCCGCTGGAGGAGGGCCACCTGGCCGTCTTCGGCCGCGGCGAGGCGCTGACCATGCGGGCCGCCGACACCCAGCCGGGCAACTCGCCGAGTTGGGAGATCCTGGTCCTGGGCGGCAAGCCGATCAACGAGCCGGTCGCGCGCTACGGCCCGTTCGTGATGAACACGCGCCAGGAGATCCTGGACGCGTTCGACGACTACCAGGCGGGCAGGCTCGGGACCATCCCGGCCATCCACCGCACGAGTTCGGACGAGGAGCTGACATGACCCTGCTGGAGCAAGGTCGTCTTTACCGCGAGAGTGGCAACCCCTCGGTCGCCGCCCGCTACCTCGCCGAGGCGGCGGAGCAGGAGCCGGAGTCCCGCTCGGTGCTCACGGAACTGGCCCTGGCCTACTTCCAGTCCGCGTCGCTGGGCAAGGCCGAGGCGACGGCCCGGCGCCTGGTCGACCTGGACCCGTCGGACGCCTTCGCGTTGACCCTGCTCGGCCGCGCCCTGGCCAGGCAGAGCAAGCACGCCGAGGCGGTCCCGTACCTGCGACTCGCCGAGGCGATGCTGGGCACGCCGGACTCGGCGGACCTGCTGGCGGCGGCGGAAAGTCGCCGCTAGCAGATCGGGGCGAGCACGCGGGCCAGTTCGGCGATGGTCTCGCGCAGCGCCACGAGGGAATTCTTGTGGTAGATCACCTGAATGCTGGAGAGCGGACGCTTGGCGTAGAGCTCGATCGGCCCGCGCGGTGCCGTTGGCAGCTGCACGGGCCGAAGCCCCAGCCGTGGTTGGGTTGATCCCACTGACAATCCGTTCACCTCGACCGCGATGTCGTCAGACAGGTGGTCATTCAATCGGGTGATCTTGTCGGCGTTGAGCAGCACGGCGTGAGCGTCTGTCGCACCGGGATAGACGGCGATGGTCTCCAGGTCGACCAGAAGGTCGAACACGGTCGTGCAAGGACCGTAGGCCGGCGTCATTCCTTTGACACACCAGCGACTGGCGAACTTGTGCATACGGACTCCCTTGTGGACCAGCGGTTTCCGGGAGTCAGAGTCGCCGACCCGTTTCCGTTTCCGGGCCGACGTGCGCGCACGGTGCGAGTGCGCACTGTGCGAGTTGTCGGTGTGCGGTGCGATCATCGGCCGGTGACGCGGAAGAAGCCGCCGTTTCTACGGCGACGCCTCGGGCGGAGGCTGGCGACTATGCGGGAACGCGCTGGTCTGACCATGGAGGAGGCTGCCGCTCGGCTGGAGAAGACTCGGACGGCGGTGTCCCGGATCGAGAGTGGGGAGAGTCGGGTGGACATCCACCTGGCTCGGTCGATCATGGACCTGTACGACGATTGGAACGACGATCTGTTGGAGCAGGTCCGGGAGGCGATGAAGCCGAGATGGTTCCGCGCCTACGGCGTAGAGGACCACGGGTATGTGGACGTCGAGACAGAGGCGAGCGTCGTGTGCGAGTTCGCTGGCTTGAATCTGCCCGGGTTACTGCAGACAGAGCCGTACATGCGTGCGTTGCTCAAGACTGGCCGCCGCCGAACCCTCAAGGAACTGGACAACGACGTCGCAGTTCGCCGGATTCGGCAGAAGCGCCTTACCAGCGACGATGACCCGCTGGGACTGCGCGTGGTGGTGGATGAAGCCGCGCTCCATCGAAAGATCGGTGGAGCGAAGATCATGCGAGACCAGTTGGATCACATGGTTTTGGTGGCAGAGCTTCCATCGGTGACCTTGCAGGTGTTGCCGCTTGACAGCGGCCCTCACGATGCGATGAACGGGAGCTTCGCCCTGCTCGAATTCCCGCAGTCCGATGATCCGCAACTCCTGTTCATCGAGTACATCACCGGCTCGCTGCATATCGAGAACGCTGATGAGCTGCGGAAGGCTAGACTCGTGTTCGACCAGCTTCGCGCCCAGGCGCTTGGGCCTGCTGAGTCCATCGAGCTGATCAGCGAGCTAGCGAGGCGATAGCGGTGATCTGGCGTAAGAGCAGCCGTAGCGGCAATGGCAGCAACAGCAACTGTGTCGAAGTGGCCTGGCGTAAGAGCAGCCGCAGCGGCAATGGCAACAACGACAACTGTGTCGAGGTTGCTTCCATCCCTCCGGGCACCGCCGTGCGCGACTCCAAGAACCCCGATGGCGGTCAGCTCTCCGTCCCCACCGCAGAGTGGCGCTCCTTCCTTTCCACCCTGTGAGCCGCCACCAGGCCGTCACCTTCACCGGCAGCGGCGGCGAAACCCTCTCCGGCGTCCTCGACCTCCCGCCCAAGGCGCCCGAGGCCTACGCCCTCTTCGCCCACTGCTTCACCGGTGGCAAGGACTACCAAGCCACCCGCCGCGTCTCTCGCGCGCTCACCGACCGTGGTCTCGCCGTTCTCCGGTTCGACTTCACCGGCATCGGCGACTCCGGGGGTGATTTCGCCCACGCCACCTTCACCTCCAACGTCGCCGACATCGTCCGCGCCGCTGATCACCTGCGCGAACACTTCGCCGCGCCTGACCTGATCATCGGGCACTCACTCGGTGGCGCCGCCGTTCTCGCCGCGACCGCCGACATCCCCGAAATCAAAGCCGTGGCGACCATCGGGGCGCCCAGTGACCCGGCGCATGTCTCCCATCTTTTCGAGCACGCCGTCGGCGACATCGAGGCCACCGGGGAGGCCGAGGTCGAGCTCGCGGGCCGCTGGTTCCGCATCCGCCGGGAGTTCCTCGAAGACCTCCGTGAACAGCGCCAAGCCGAACGGATCGCCAGGCTGGACCGGCCTTTGCTCGTCCTGCACTCTCCTGACGACGAGATCGTCGACATCGGCAACGCCGCCGCGATCTACGGCGCCGCGCGTCATCCGAAGTCGTTCATCTCGCTCGACGGGGCCGATCACCTGCTCACCTCGCCCGTGCAGGCCAAGCGGGTCGCGCAGCTGATCGCCGCCTGGGCCGATCCCTATCTGCCGGAGTCGTTCACTCCCGAGATCGACTAGAAGATCGGCATTGGTCTACTTGACCGGGTCGGGCTCTGCGCGGTAAAGATCGGCACTGACCAGCGAAAACCCGCTGTGACCAGTTGGTAACAGTCCGGGTCGCCTTCTTCTGGGGGGTTGCGCGCCGCCCGATTGGGCTGAAAGAGTGAGGGGAGCTATTCCCGGCCGGCACGCTGTGGGATTCCCTGTGAGCAACCTCGATGCTCTTCCGAACGGCGGCCGCCTTTAGGAAGGTTGCCTTCATGACGCTTGCCCACGAGGCCGCCCCCACGGTGGGACGGATCGCCGCCGCGCGCGAGATCGAGTCGATGCACAACGCTGAGCAGTGCCACCGCGCCGCTCGCACCGTCGCCGACCACGCCGCCGACGCCACCGACTGCCTGCGCCTGCTGGAAATGCTCGGCCTGGATCCCGCCACCGTGAAGGGGTTCTAGCACTAGAACAACCCGGATTCCGCCCCCCAGCGGTACTCCTTCAGATCGACCTTCTCCCCGTTGGCCAAGACGCCCTCCCCGCGCAGCAGCTCCAACTGCTCGCGGGCGAGGTGCGGGGCCGGGGTCCCGTTGGCCCGCAACACCCGGTGCCAGGGCAGGTCGTGCCCGTCCTCGGACAAGATCCGCCCGATCAGCCGCGGTGATGGCGCCCGCGCGATGTCGGCTATATCTCCGTAGGTGGCCACGCGGCCTGCGGGGATCGATCGCACCGCCTCGCGCACGCGCTCGTGCATGGCCTCGTCAACGGTCATCGCGCGAACCCGTCGATCAGTTCCGCCGTGGCCGCCGGGTCCTCCAGGTACAGCATGTGTCCGAGGTCCAGCCCCACGTGCCGGAACTCGTCACCCAGGGCGAACTTGCACGCCTTGACGAAATCAGGTCCCACGAACGCCTCCCGTGTCGCCTCCACCAGCAGGGTCGGCAGGCCGGGCAGCGGCAGGACCGGCGCGCGGCACATCTCGCTCCACGCGGTGATCACCGCGGCCGGGCTGTAGCGGGGCCGCCAGGTCCCGTCGACCTCGACCCAGTTCGCGGCCACCTCTTCCTCGATGTGCTCCTCTGGCTCACCCGGCCAGTCGTGCCGCTGGGTCGCCAGCGCCTCGCCGCGGTCGGCGCGGATGACCTCCGCGGTCTGCGCGTACTCCAGCGCCTGTTCAGGCTTGACGTTCACCGCCGGGTCCAGCAGCACCAGCCTGCCGACCCGCCGCGGCGCCAGGTGCGCCAGGTGCAGTGCCACCAACCCACCGTAGGAATGCCCCACCACGGTGGTCTTGTCGAGGCCGCGCGAGTCCAGCACCCGCAGCAGATCCGCGGCGTGCTGTTCCAGCGTCCACGGCGGCAGCCGGTCCGACAGGCCGTGTCCGCGCAGGTCAGGGGCGATCACGTGGTAGCCGCGCAGCAGCGTTTCGGCCAGCCTGCGGAACCGCGCGCCGTGCCCGCAGACGCCGTGCAGCATCAGCAGCGGGGGCGAGTCGACTGGTCCGTACGAGTGCACGTGTAAAGCGTCCGACATGAGCCGGATCATGCCATCCGGGCGTGCCGCGTCGAAGGCTGTCACCCCGACGTGATGCAATCGGGTGTGGCCGCAGGGAAGACTCCGCTAGCGCCGCGACTGGTCCGCCGACCGGCCGCCGCGCGGCAGGCCGCGCAGTGGGGTGAGGATGCCCAGCGGGTGCTCGCGGGCGCCGACGGGTTCGTCCGCGTTCTCGGTGGTCCCGGCACCGGCAAGACCACCCTGCTGGCCGAGGTCGCCGCCGACCGAGTTCTCCGCGGCGGGGTCGACCCGGAACAGCTCCTCGTGCTCACGGGCAGCCGCCGCGCCGCGACCGACCTGCGCTCCCGGATCACCGCACTGCTCACCGACCCCGACGGCGGGGTGTCCCGCACGGTCCGCGAGCCGCTGGTCCGCACCGTGCACTCCTACGCCTTCGCCGTGCTGCGCATCCAGGCGATGCTGCACGACGAACCCGGCCCCCGCCTGCTCACCGGGCCCGAACAGGACACGGTGATCCGCGAGCTGCTCGAAGGCGACGTCGAGTTCGGCGGCAAGTACTGGCCGGAGCGGCTGCGGCCCGCGCTGGGCGTCGCGGGGTTCGCCGAGGAGCTGCGCGACCTGCTGCTGCGCGCCGCCGAACGCGGACTCGGCCCGGAAGACCTGATCACCCTGGGCAAACGCGAGGACCGCGACGAGTGGGTCGCCGCTGGTCGGTTCGGGCGCCAGTACGAGGAAGTCACGCTGCTGCACGGCGCCTCCGACAGCGCCATCGCGCACACCACCGCCCCCGCGCTCGACGCCGCCGAACTCGTCGCCTCCGCGCTGCTCGCCTTCGAGACCGACGACGAGCTTCTCGCCGCCGAACGCGCCCGCGTGCGTTATCTGCTGGTCGACGACGCCCAACACCTCGACCCGCTGCAATACCGCCTGCTGCATCGGCTGGGCAGCGCGGCCAAGGAGTTCGTCGTCGCGGGCGACCCCGACCAGTCGATCTTCTCCTTCCGCGGCGCCGATCCCGGGCTGCTGCGCGACGCCGAGCCCCAGGGCGGCACGATCGTGCTCACCCCCGGTCGCCGGATGGCCCCGGCCGTCCGCCGCGCGGTCTCCCAGCTCGCGGCCCGACTCCCCGGCGCGGGTCAGCGCCGGGTCGACAAGTCCCGCGACAAGGGCGGGACCGTCCTGGTCCGGCTGCACGCGTCCTCGGCGGCGGAGGCGGGCTGGGTCGCCGACCAGCTGCGCCGCGCGCACCTGCTCGACGGGATCCCGTGGTCGGAGATGGCGGTGCTGGTCCGGTCCGCGACGCGTTCGGTGCCGGTGCTGCACCGCGCGCTGGCGGCGGCCGGAGTGCCGGTGGCGGCTCCGGGCGACGAACTTCCGCTGGCCCAGCAACCCGCCGTGCGGCCGTTCCTCGCGTTGCTGCGCTGCGCCGCCGTTCCCGCGCTGCTCGACCCGGCGATGGCGGCGATGCTGCTGTCGTCGCAGCTCGGCGGGGCCGACCCGCTGGCCCTGCGGCGGCTGCGGCGCGGCCTGCGTCGGCTCGAACAGGCCGCGGGCGGCGACAAGTCCAGCGACGAGCTGCTGGTCGAGGTCCTCACCGACGACGACCGGCTCACCGCGCTGGAGCCCGCCGAGGTCGGCCCGGTGCGGCGGGTGTCGACCCTGCTTTCCGCCGCCCGCAAGGGAATCGCCGAGGGCGTCGGCCTCGAACAGATTCTGTGGGACGTGTGGCAGGGCAGCGGCTTGGAGACGCGCTGGGTGGCCACGGCGGCGCGCGGCGGGCCGGTCGGCGCGCAGGCCGACCGCGACCTCGACGCGATCGTCGCGCTGTTCCACACCGCCGAGCGCTACGCCGACCGGCTGCCCGGCTCCGGTGTCGCCAACTTCGCCGACCACCTGATCGGCCACCGCATCGCGGGCGACACGCTCGCCGCTTCGGCGCCGCACGGCGAGGCCGTGTCGGTGCTCACCGCGCACGCCGCGGCCGGTCGCGAGTGGACAGTCGTGGCGGTTCCCGGTGTCCAGGAGGGTGCCTGGCCCGACCTGCGCCTGCGCGGCTCACTGCTCGGCGTTGAACGGCTGGTCGACCTGCTGGCCGGGGTCGACCACTCCGAGACCCTGTCCGCGACAGCCCCTTTGCTCGCGGAGGAACGCAGGCTGCTGCTCGTCGCCGCGTCCCGCGCGCGCGGAAAGCTCATGGTCAGCGCCGTTCGCGGCGAGGAGGAACAGCCGTCGCGGTTCCTCGCCGAGCTGTCCGGCGTCGAGGCCACCGACCCGGAGGCCGAGTCGCTCATCCCGGTCGCCGAGCAGGAACGCGCGCTCGTGCTGGCCGACCTGGTGGGCGAGCTGCGCCAGGTCGTCTGCGACAACGGCGCCGACCGCGCACGCCGGGCGCTGGCCGCGCGCCAGCTCGCCCGGCTCGCCGAGGCGAACGTGCCCGGCGCGAACCCGGACAACTGGTACGGGCTGCCCGAGCTGTCGAGCCTGATGCCGTTGCGCGGCAAAGGTGAGCCGGTGCGGGTGTCACCGTCCACAGTGGAGATTCTGGCCAAGTGCCCGCTGCGGTGGGTGGTCGAGCGGCACGGCGGACAGGACCCGGTCGAACTCGCCGCCGTCACCGGGACCCTGGTACACGCCTTGGCCCAAGCCGCCGCGTCCGGCGCCACGCGCGAGGAGCTGATGTCCGAGTTGGACAAGGCGTGGTCCCAGGTCGACGCGGGTGCGCCGTGGTTCTCTCGGCGGGAACAGCAGCGTGTGCGCGCGATGGTCGACACGTTCCTGACCTGGGTCCGCGACACCCGCGGCGAACTGACCCAGGTCGCCGTCGAGCGTGATGTGTCGGTCGATTTGCCCGACGGTGTCACCGTGCGCGGCCGGGTCGACCGGCTGGAGGCCGACAACGAGGGCCGCCCGGTGATCGTGGACATCAAGACCGGCAAGCAACCGATCAGCGTTGACGACGCGAACGCCCACCCGCAGCTGGCCGTTTATCAGTTGGCGACAGCGTATGGCGCGTTCGCCGAGGACGGCCTCGGTCGCGAGCCGGGTGGCGCGCGGCTGCTCTATGTGGCGAAGAAGAGTCGCGGGAAGGCGACCGAACGCGATCAGCAACCGTTGCAGGGCGAGATGATCGACCACTGGATGACGATCGTGCGGGACGCGGCCGGGTCGATGGTCGGCCCGGAGTACAGCGCCTTCGAGAACCCCGACTGTCCCCGGTGTCCGGTGCGTTTCACCTGTCCGCTGCATCCCAGCGGCAGGCAAGTGACCGAGTAGCACACTCGAACAGGTGATCGAGGTGTCGCGAAGTGGATTCCGCCGTTCGGCGGGGTAGATTGGTCCGCATGAGCTCGATCCGGCCCATTCGCGAGTATGACCCACCCATGCACATGTGTGCGCTGGGTCGGCTGTTCGCGCAGATCGATGCGCAGCTTTCCCCCGCGTGGCAGGTGTTCCCGAAAATCGGCGTGATCACCGACGGCGCCACGGTGCGCACTCCAGACCTCGTGATCGTGGCCGCGGACATCGATCGGGAGGCGCCGTCGGTCGAGGCGGCCCGCGTCGCCCTGGCCATCGAGATCATCTCGCCGGAATCGGCGAGCGTCGACACCGACGTCAAGCCGTACGAATACGCCGACGCCCGGATCCCGTACTTCTGGCTGGTCGACCCGGTGCCGCCCGTCACCGTCACCGCGTACTCGTTGGCGGACACCGACTACGAGGAATCCCAGCGCGGAGAGGGGATCTTCGTCGTGTCGGAGCCGGTTCCGCTGCGGATCGACTTGGCAGCGCTGGCGCGATGACGAAGAGTCCACGGTGAGCCTGCCGCTGCCGGGGCTCGCGCTGGTCAGTCCCCGGGAGCTGGCCCACGAACTCGGCCTGCCCGCCCCCACCCCCGAACAGTGCGAGGTCATCGCCGCCCCGCCCGAGCCCGCGCTGGTCGTGGCGGGCGCGGGCGCGGGCAAGACCGAGACCATGGCGGGCCGCGTGGTCTGGTTGGTGGCCAACGGTTTGGTGACGCCAGAACGCGTCCTCGGCCTCACGTTCACCCGCAAGGCCGCCCGCCAACTCGCCGACCGCGTCCGGTCGCGGCTGCGCAGGCTCGCCGGGGCGAAGCTGCTCGACAAGCTCGACCCGTCCGGTGAACGCCGGGCCGCCGTGTTCGCCGGCGAGCCGACAATCCTGACGTACCACGCCTACGCGGGCCGGATCGTCGCCGAACACGGGCTGCGGCTGCCCGTCGAACCGGGCGCGCGGCTGCTCACCGAGACGGCGTCCTGGCAGCTCGCGCACCGGGTCGTCGCGACGTGGGCGCAGGACCTGGAAACCGATCTGGTGCCCGCGACGATCACCAAGTATCTCCTGGCGCTGGCCGGGGAGCTGTCGGAACACCTGGTCGACCCATCGGTGCTCGACCAGCACGCCGAGCGCGTGTGCTCGCTCATCGAGTCGGCGCCCCGGGCCAAGGGGCAGCGCGCCGACCTGTCGCAGGACTTGCAGAAAGTCCTTGTCACACAACGCTTCCGGGTCGGGCTGCTCCCGCTGGTGGCCGCGTACTCCGATCGCAAGCGGCGCGAGGGCGCGGTCGACTTCGGCGACCAGATGTCGCTGGCCGCGCGACTCGCGGCCCTGCACATCGAGGTGGTGCGCGGCGAGCGCGAGCGGTTCGGCGCGGTCCTGCTCGACGAGTACCAGGACACCGGCCATTCCCAGCGGGTGCTGCTGCGGTCGCTGTTCGGCAGCTCGATCGAACACCCGAACTCCGCGCCGATGCCGGTCACCTCGGTCGGCGACCCGGCGCAGGCCATCTACGGCTGGCGCGGCGCCAGCGCGGCCAACCTGCCCCGCTTCACCACCGACTTTCCCCGTGCGCACAACGAAAAGCTCGCCCCGGCGACCCGCTATGGCCTGCTGACCAGCTTCCGCAACCCACCCGAGGTCCTCGACCTGGCGAACGCGGTGTCCGCGCCACTGCGCGCCCTCGGCTTGGAGGTTGACGAACTGCGGGCCCGTGACGGGGCTCCGTCCGGCGATATCCGGTTCGCCCTGCTGTCCGATGTGGACACCGAGGTGCAGTGGGTGGCCAACCAGGTCGCCGACCGCTGGCACGCCGCCGTCGAGGAACGCGAGAAACCGCCCACGGCCGCCGTCCTGGTCCGCCGCCGCGCCGACATGGCCGACCTCGCCACCGCGCTGCGCGAACGCGGGCTGCCGGTCGAGGTGGTCGGCCTCGGCGGCCTGCTCGACGAACCCGAGATCCGCGACCTGGTCAGCGCCCTGCGCGTGCTGATCGACCCGCTCGCGGGCACCGCCGCCGCGCGCCTGCTCACCGGCTCCCGCTGGCGCATCGGCGCGACCGACCTGGCCGCTTTGTGGGGGCGCGCGCGCAAGCTGGCCGACACGTTCGCAGGCGGCCCCGCCGCCGACGCGAGCCCCGGCGACGTGATCCCGGGGGAGGGCGTCGAGCAGGCTGGCCTGGTCGACGCGATCGACGACCCCGGCCCCCGCGAGGCCTACTCCGAACTCGGCTACCAGCGCGTCCGCGCCCTCGGCTCGGAGCTGACCATGCTGCGCCGCAGGCTCGACCAGCCGCTGCCCGAGTTGGTCGCCGACGTCGAGCGCACCATGCAGCTCGACATCGAGGCCACCGCCCGGCGCGGCGGCGCGGGCCGGGCCCACCTCGACGCGTTCGCCGACGTCGTGGCCGACTACGCCAGGGCCAGCCCGTCGGCGAGCCTGGCCGCGTTGCTCGACTACCTGGCCATCGCCGAGGCCGCCGAGGACGGCCTCGAACCCGGTGAGGTCGAGGTCGCCGAGGACCGCGTGCAGATCCTCACGGTCCACTCGGCCAAGGGCCTGGAGTGGGAGGTCGTCGCCGTGCCGCACCTGGTCCGCGACGTCTTCCCCAGCGGCAGGCGCGGCGGAAGCTGGCTCAGCACGGTCACCGAGTTGCCCGCCGACCTGCGCGGTGACGCCGTCGACCTGCCGAAGCTGAACCTGGAGAGCGCGGAGAACCGCAAAGAGGTCGAACAGGCCCTCAAGGCCCACAAAGAGGACTTCGCCGACCGCGGCCTGGTCGAGGAACGACGGCTGTTCTACGTCGCGCTGACCAGGTCGGAACGGTCGCTGCTGGTGTCGGGCCACTGGTGGGGCCGCACGGGCGCCAAGCCGCGCGGCCCGTCGGAGTTCCTGACCGACCTGGCCGACCACGTCACCAAGCAGGACTGGCCCGCCGAGATCCTCGACGTCTGGGCCCAGGCCCCCGAGGAAGGCGCGGAGAACCCGCTGGCCACCGCGGTCAAGACAGCCCAGTGGCCCGCCGACCCGCTGCGGGACCGCCGCCCCGACGTCAGCACCGGCGCCGCGCTCGTCCGCGCCGAACTCACCGCGCTGCGCGAGGGCGAGGTGTTCGACGACCCGGCCGACGACGCCGACGGCTGGGTCCGAGACACCGACGTGCTGCTGGCCGAGCGCGCCGCCGCGTCGGCCCGCCGCGAACAGGTCACACTGCCCGACCAGCTGTCGGTGAGTCAGCTGGTTGAACTCGCCGCCGACCCCGAGGCGCTGGCCCGCAGGCTGCGCCGCCCGCTGCCGTTCCCGCCCAATCCGGTGGCGCGGCGCGGTACCGCCTTCCACGCCTGGCTGGAGAAGCGGTTCGGCTCGCGCGCGCTGCTGGACCTCGACGAACTCCCCGGCGCGGCCGACGACACCGCCGCCCCCGACGACGACCTGGAGGCCCTGCGCGAGGCGTTCCTCGGCAGCGCGTGGGCCGACCGGGTGCCGCACGAGGTGGAGGTGCCGTTCTCCACCGAGATCGACGGCGTGGCCATCCGCGGCCGGATGGACGCGGTCTTCCTCGACGCCGACGGCGGCTGGACCGTAGTCGACTGGAAGACCGGCCACCTGCCGGACGACGACCGCCTGCCCGCGCTCACCATCCAGCTCGCGGCCTATCGTTTGGCCTGGTCAGCCCTGTCCCACACGCCGCTGGACAAGGTCCGCGCCGCCTTCCACTACGTCCGCCCGGACACCACCCTGCGCCCGGCGGACCTGCTGGACGCCGACGGCCTGCGCTCCCTGCTGCGCTCGGTCCCCACGGCCGAGTGATCCAGCCCACCAAGTCGGCGCTGCCGTGTGACGGCTAACCTTCGGCGCGTGAGTCACAAGCGGGGGTCCGGCACCCAATGAAGAGCAAGCGCAGGGCCACCGGGCTCAGCGACCGCGAGGAGTACGAGCTCGTCGGCATTCTGCGGATGCCGGAGAACGGCGTCAGCCCGGTCGCTTCGATCGTCCGCCGAATCGTCGGTGCGCTGCTCGCTCTGCTCGCCGCCGTCCTGATCGTCTACATCGACCGTGACGGCTACCGCGACGTCAACGACGACGGCATCTCGTTCCTCGACGCGGTCTACTACGCGACGGTCTCTCTCTCGACAACCGGCTACGGCGACATCACGCCCGCCAGCGACTCCGCGCGGCTCATCAACATCCTGGTGATCACCCCGCTGCGCATCCTGTTCCTTATCGTCCTGGTCGGCACGACACTGGCCGTGCTGACCGAGCGGTCCCGTCAGGCGTTCAAGATCCAAAGGTGGAGGTCCAAGGTGCGCGATCACGTGGTGGTCGTCGGCTATGGCACCAAGGGCCGCTCGGCGGTCAGCGCGGTGCTCTCCGACGGGGTCGAGCCGAGCCGCATCGTCGTGGTCGACACCGACCAGGCCATGCTCGAAGCCGCGTCGCTGCTCGGGCTGGTGACGGTGCACGGTTCCGGCACCCGCTCGGACGTGTTGCGCGTGGCCGGGGTGCCGCGGTGCAAGTCGGTCGTCGTGGCCGCCAGCCGCGACGACTCGGCCGTCCTGATCACCCTGACCGCGCGCGAGATGGCGCCCAACGCGCAGATCGTGGCCGCCGTCCGGGAGACCGAGAACGTCCACCTGCTGCGCCAGTCCGGCGCCAACCAGGTCGTCGTGTCCAGCGAGACCGCGGGCCGCCTGCTCGGCATGGCCACCCACACCCCGACCGTGGTCGACATGGTCGAGGACCTGATCACCCCGGACGCGGGCCTGGCCATCTCCGAGCGCGAGATCGAGCAGTCCGAGATCGGCGGCTCCCCGCGCCACCTGCCCGACATCGTGCTGGGCCTGGTCCGCGGCGGAAAGCTCTACCGGGTCGACTCCTCAGAGGCCGACGCCATCGAAGCGGGCGACCGACTCCTCTACATCCGAAAAGTCACCCCCGCCGACGAGTGACCTAACCGGTCATTCCGGGGAGGCCGCTTAGTCTGCAACTATCCGTGGGTGCGTCTGCCCGCTGAACTGCGACTGCCCGCCGCCCAAGCGGCCGGAGCGGCGCTGTTCAGCATCGTCGTGGCCGTCTTGATCTCCCTGACCGGCGCGCTCGGGCTCTGGTCGACCTCGGCCGACACCTGGCGCACCCAGGCGATCGTGGTCACCAGCGTGCCGTGCGGCGATCCCGGCCAGACCGAGGAAGTCACCTATCAGCGTGACGGCCGCGAGGAGCGCGCCCGGCTCGACGCCTGCGGCCACCTGCGCGGCGAGACGATCGAGATCGCCGTGGGCGACACCGTCAGCGTCGCGCGGGCCACGGCGGGCGCGCAGACCGACGCCCGGCCGATCGGCGTCATCCTGTGCGTGTTCGCGGGGATCGCGGGCGCCGGGTTCGCCGAGCTGTGGCGGCGGTCAGGCGACGTGCTCTGAGGCGATCACCCACGTGTTGCACTGGTAGGTCCGGTTCTTGGTGAACCCCTGCTCCTGCCACGCGCCGAAGTGCTGGGCGGTGCCGTGCGACGGCGAGGAGCGGGCGTAGCCGTCGGCGATCATCTCGCGGATCGTCGAGTCGGTGATCGAGCCGCCGCCGTGCTGGGCACCGGCGAACCACATGCCGCTGAAGCACTGGGCCTCCAGCTCCAGCCTGCGCGACAGTTCCAGGCCCGCGGGGGACTGGTCGCCCGCCTCGTAGCGGGCCTGGCCGTAGGTCTGCATGATGCCGGTCATCGCCTGGATGTGGTGGGCGAACTCGTGGGCGAACACCGACAGGTAGCTGCCGGGCTTGTTGCCGACCCGGTCGGTGTGCAGGCCCGCGAACGGCATGTACAGCGTGTTGTCGCGCGAGCAGTAGAAGGCCGCCGCGTCCGCGCCACTGACCGAGCCGCACGGGCTCGACCAGCTCGTGCCAGCCGGGAACTTGAGGCCGGGGCGCTGGTAGGGCAGGTTCGCCCGGCTCAGCGCGGGCGTCCAGCCCTGTTCGAGGCAGGGCAGCGCGGCGGTGAAGTACGCCTGCGCGGCCTGCGGGTCGCTGCGCCACGCGGGCAGGTTGCAGGTCACGACGTTGACGCCGTTGTCGGTGCTGAAGATCGGGTTGTCGCCGAGCCGGTAGACCGGCTGCGGCTCCGGCGGCTGCGCGTTGGTCGTGGTGGCCGGGCGGGCCGTGGTCGTGGTCCGCGGCGGCCTGCTGTCGGCCGTCTCAGTGGTGGTCGTGGCCTCGGTGGTGGTGACGGTCGTCGTCGAGGTCTGGGACCGGGTGGACGTGCGCCGCGACGTGGTGGTCGTCGGGGTGGACGAGTCGGGCGCGGAGTAGCCGGGATCGGAGTCGCCGAGCGCGGGCGAGTTGTTCTTGCGCTGCTGGACGACCCCGAAGACGACGGCCGCGCCGACCAGCAGGGCCACCATGGCCACCGCCAGGATCGGGCCCGCGTTCGACTTCTTCCTCGGCGGCGGATACATCGGCCACTGCGCCTGCGGCGCGAACCGCGGCGGGTGGCCGAACTGAGGCGGACCGGCCTGCGGGGGACCGAACTGAGGCGGCCTTGTCTGGGCGAACGGTGGCGGCTGGGCGCCGAACTGGTTGCCGGGCCTGCCGCCCTGCGGTGGGCCGGGGTGGGGTGGAATTTGCGGCGGGCGCTGCGGTGGCTGTTGCCGCGGGTACTGCTGCTGGGGGTACGGCTGGGTCCGCTGTGGAGGCAGCGGCCGGGCGAACGGCGGCGGCGACACCGGCCTGGGCGGCGGGTACGGCCGTTGTGGACGCCAAGGCCCCGTGGGCGGCTGAGTCATCATTCCCCCGTAGCGAGATTCACAAGATCGCGGGTGAGCATATTGGCGCTCGGCTATCGTTCGCGGGCGTGTTGAAGAATTGGGGGGCCGCCGCCGCGATCACGGTGGCAGGCATGTCGTTGTTCGCCGCTCAGCCGACGTTTCCGTCGCCACCGACGGACGCGCCGACGATCTCGTTCCCGGCGCCCTTGCCCGGTCCCGTCCCGGGATCCGGTGCTCCGGTGCCGTCGATCGACCCGTCGCCGCCCACGGCGAGCAGGCCGGGACGGCCCGCCGTGGAGCATCCGCCGCTGCCGCGCAGCGTCAACATCCAGCTCAAGGTCGAGCGCGACGGCAGGCTGACGGTCACCGAGCAGGTGATCGTGCAGGCCAAGGACACGATGACCCGCGAGGTCCCGCTGCGCATCGGCGACCGGGTGTTCTCGGTGCGCGACGCCAAGGTCGACGGCAGCGGGACCGCCGACGTGGTCGGCGAGAAGTTCGTGATCAGGCTCAACGAGGGCGTGTCCACCGTCCAGTACACAGTGGATGGTGCGGTGGCCGATCTCGGCGACCACCAGCAGGTCCGCTGGCAGGTCGCCAACGGCTGGAGCACCACGATCGTCTTCCTGCGCGCCTCGCTGCTGACCCCGGAGCCCGGTGACGACCCGGTCTGCCTGGCGGGCGCGTCGGGCTCCGAGGACCAGTGCGACTCCGCGCTGATCGACGTCAGCGGCATCCTGCGGATCATCCAGTCCGATCTGGACGCGGGCCACCGGATCGACCTCAGCCTCAACCTGCCCGCCGGACTCGTGCCAACCACCGCCCGCTTCGAGGAGGCCAAGGCGGGCCCGTTCGCCTTGACCCCGGTCAGCGGCGTCGCGCTCGGCGGCCTCGCCCTGCTCCTGCTCGGCGGCTTCGGTGCCCTGTGGCTGGCGCGCGGTCGCGAGGCCACGGCGGTGTCGGCGCCGGTGGAGCCGGTCGACGTGCTGGCCACCGAGGACGGCCGGGTCGTGTTCGCCTCCCCGGACGGCGTGCTGCCCGGACAGGCCGGGACGGTGGTCGACGAGGTCGTCGACGGCCGCGACCTGGCCGCGACCGTGCTCGACCTCGCGGTTCGCAACTACCTGTGGATCACCGAGGTCGCCGCCGACGACTGGCAGCTCGTCCGCCGCAACCCCGCCGACGACGCGCTGACCGCCTACGAACGCGCGGTCTACGCGGCGGTCCTGCCCGACGGCACCGACTCGGTCACGGTGTCCGCGCTGCGCGCCGCCGCGCCGGATGTCAGCGCCGCCCGTGCCGCCGCCTACGCCGACGCGGTAGACCGGGGCTGGCTGTCGCGAGCCCCTGGCGGCCTGGGCCGGTGGGGCCTGATCGGCCTGCTGCTCACCGTGCTCGGCCTCGCCACGACCGTCGTGCTCGCCCTCACCGCCGGACACGCGCTCGCCGGGGTGGCGCTGGCCATCGCCGGTGTCGCGGTGTTCCTGGGCGCCCGGTTCCTGCCGGTGCGCACCCAGCGGGGCGCCGCGCTGGTCCAGCAGGTCCGCGGCCTGTCGGGCTACCTGCGCGCGGTCGCCCCCGACTCGATCCCCGTGGCCGACCGGGAGCTGGTGTTCTCCCGCTCGCTGCCCTACGCGGTCGCCCTCGGCGAGTCCGACGCCTGGCTGACCCGCTTCGCGGCTCTCGACGTCGCCGCCGACGGAACGCCCGGACTGTATTGGTACGGGACCCAGGACGAGACCTACGACCAGCCCCGGTTCGCCGAGCGGTTCCACGCTCTCGTGGATGCGTTGACCGGGATCTTCACGAAGCACTGAGTATCGAACCTGATCACTCCAGCGTTAGCCGTTCTGAACAGGTAAAACTCGGACGGGTGTGGGTGGCGCTAGATCGACCACGCGGGGTACGGTTCGCCCACTTTGGAGGTTCTTCCATTCACTCGAATGGAATGTCTGGGGAGGCTCGTTGCACACCACCGTCGCCCGCGCGGCCCGCGTCGTCACGGCGGCCGCGGTCGGCATCATGCTGGCACTGTCCGCTTCGCCCGCGCTGGCCCAGGAGCAGGTCAAGCCGCCCGTCGGCGACCAGCCCGCGCAGCCCAGCGAGGTCGAGCAGCCGCGACCGCTGCTGTCGGCCGTCGCCGTCTGCGCCGACACGGTCTCTTCCGTCGACGTGCACGTCCTGGACGACCGCGACGAGCCGTACCGGGTCACGCTGCTCGGCGCCGGGTCGCCGTTCATCCGCCACCAGGACACCAAGCTCACCGACAGCCTCGACCACCTGGCCACCTTCGCCGACGTGCCGCCGGGGCAGTACCGGGTCGTGCCTGGTGAGGGCGACGAGGCCGCAGGCGGCATCGACGTCGTCGTCAAGCCCTGCAAGGACATTGAGCCCGAGAAGGGCCAGCTCGACGTCGAGGTCGAGTGCAAGGCGGGCTGGGGGATCGTGACCTTCATCGTGGCGAACCCGGACGGCGGCGAGACCAAGCAGTACACGCTGACCACCAGCGACCTGGCCACCCAGTACGAGATCGAACTCGGCGACGGCATGTTCCTGCGCATCACCGAGAACGGCTTCGACGACGGCGACTACGCCGCGATCCTCAGCGGCGAGCAGCTCAAGGAGCCGATCCGCAAGGAGTTCACGGTCGCGTGCGCCGCGGAGAACGCGCCCAAGGTAAAGGCGTCGGCGCATTGCGACGGCAAGGACGACATCAACACCGCTGCCCCGATCGTCGTAGAGATCGAGAACCCGAACCGCTCGACAGTCAAATACACGATCCCGGCCATTGTCGTGAACACCAGCCAGACCCTGTCCGTCGGCGGGGGCTCGACAGGAATGGTGGAACTCGACACGACCGGAGTAGGCGACCACATCATTAGGGTGTACGGGTCCGATGGCACGATCGTCAGTACCGGCGTCAGCGTCGACAACTGCGCCACGGTCAAGATCGACGAAGACGGCCTGCAGATCTACACCCGCTGCCTCGACGGTAAATCTGAGGTCACCTTCCGGTACTTCCCCACCGCTGGACAGGGTAAGCGGTCATTCAAGGTCGACGGGAACAGCCGCTACGACAACGAGATCGAGTTCACCGAGGAGCGGTACCTGTGGGAGCGCTGGAACGGCTTCTTCGATGACGGCACCTACACCGCCCGGTTGGTCGGCGCGGGTCTGAACACCGTCGAGAAGTTCACCCTCAATTGCTCAGAAACGCCGACGACGACCACCACCACGGCCCCGCCCGCGCCGACGACCACCACGGTCCCGCCGCAGGCGAGCCCCGGTCCCGCCGAGGACCTTCCGGTGACCGGCGCGGCCGTCGGCACCATGGTCGCCGTGGGTGCCGCTGCCCTCGCGCTGGGCGGCGGGCTGCTCGTCCTCGTTCGCCGCAGGCGCACCGCCAAGTGAGTCACTGGGGCCGGGCCGAGCAGGCCCGGCCCCAGTTGTCCACAGGCGAACGCCGGACCCTGACGCGACCCCGGCCCGCTCCCGTAGGCTCGGCCAGGTGACCGTTTCCGAGCTGCACAGGTACACCCTGTCCAACGGCCTGCGCGTGGTGCTCGCCCCCGACACGACCTCGCCGGTCGTCGGGGTGAGCGTGCACTACGACGTGGGATTCCGGTCCGAGCCCGAGGGCCGGACCGGCTTCGCGCACCTCTTCGAGCACCTGATGTTCCAGGGCAGCGAGAGCCTGGAGAAGCTGGCCCACTTCCGGCACGTGCAATCCTCGGGCGGCACCTTCAACGGCTCCACGCACCCGGACTACACCGACTACTTCGAGGTGCTGCCGTCGGCGGCCCTGGAGCGGGCGCTGTTCCTCGAAGCCGACCGGATGCGCGCGCCGAAGCTCACCGAGGAGAACCTCCGCAACCAGATCGATGTGGTGAAGGAGGAGATCCGGCTCAACGTGCTCAACCGGCCGTACGGCGGGTTCCCGTGGATCCTGCTGCCGCCGGTGCTGTTCCAGACCTTCCCCAACGCGCACAACGGCTACGGCGGCTTCGAGGATCTTGAGCAGGCCACGGTCGCCGACTGCGCGGCGTTCTTCGACACCTACTACGCCCCGTCGAACGCCGTGCTGACGGTCGCGGGCGACTTCACCATCGACGGCGCCCGCGAGCTGATCGAGAAGCACTTCGGCGACGTGCCCGCGCGGCCCCGGCCCGAGCGTCCCTCCTTCGCCGAGCCGCCGCCGTCGGGCGAGGTCCGGTCCGACCACGCCGACCGGCTGGCCCCGCTGCCCGCCGTCGCGCTGGGCTACCGGATCCCCGACCCGATCAACGAGCTCGACGCCTACATCTCGTTCCTGGTGCTGGCGGGCGTGCTCGCCGACGGCGACGGCTCGCGCCTGCAGCAGCGCCTGGTCTACGGCGACCAGCTGGTCACCGATGTCGGCGCGGGCTGCGGGCTGTTCGGCCCGTTCGAGGCCCGCGACCCGGACACGTTCACGATCACCGCGATGCACTCGCCGGAGGTCGAGGTCGACACGATCCTCAAGGCGATCGATGAGGAGATCGACAAGCTGGCGAGCACCCCGCCGGACGCCGCCGAGCTGGCCAAGGTCACCGCCCGCTGGGTCGCGAGCCTGCACAAGGAACACGACCGCCTGGTCAGCCGCACCCTGGCCCTGGGCGCCTTCGAACTGCTCTACGGCGACCCGTCGCTGGTCTACTCGCTGCCCGACCGCATCGCCGCCATCACCCCCGACGCCGTCTCCGCCGCCGCCAAGGCGCTGCGGCCGGACTCGCGCGCCGTGCTGACGGTGTCCCCGGCCGGAGCCGCCGAATGATCACCGCCGCCGTCCGACCCGGCCCGCTGGGCCGCCGGGCCGAGTCCCCACGCGCCGACGTCACAGTGCCGCTCGGCGGGGCCGCCGCCACCATCGTTTTCGCAGGAGGAGTCCAGTGAGCCGCAGCGCCGAGGAGATCGGCCGTACCGAGCGTGGCCCGCGCCCGCTGCCCCCGTTGGGCGACCAGCGCGCGGCCACCGGCCTGTCCGCTGTGGACAAGGTGATCGACAACGGGCTGCGGGTCATCGCCGTGGCCCAACCGACGGTGCCGATGGTGGAGCTGCGCCTGCGAATCCCCTTCGCCGGGGAAGACCCGATGCACGCCGCGCGGGTCGAGGTGCTCGCCGCGACCATCCTCACCGGCACCGAGAAGCGCGACCGCGTCGCAGTCGACACCGACCTGGCCCTGGTCGGCGGCGAGCTGTCGGCCGTGGTCGACCCGGAGATGCTCTCCATCGGCGGCAACGCGCTGGCCGCAGGCTTCGACACCCTGCTCGACGTGCTCGCCGATGCCCTGACCGGCGCGACGTACCCCGACGAGGAGGTCGAGGGCGAGCGCGGCAGGCTCATCGAGCGGATCACGGTGGCCCGCTCGCAGCCCAGCGTGATCGCCCGCCAGGCGCTGCAGAAGCACCGCTACGGCGACCACCCGTTCACCCGCGAGATGCCCGAGGCCGACGACGTCGCCACCGTCGTCCCCGACGAGGTGCGCGCCCTGCACCGCGCCCACGTGCTGCCGCGCGGCTCGGTGTTGGTGCTGGTCGGCGACGTCGACCCGGCCCGCGCGGTCGCCGCCGTCGCCGCCGCGTTCGAGGGTTGGCAGTCTGATGAGTCCGCCTCGGTGCTGCCGCCGCTGCCGGAGATCACCCCGCAGGACCTGCTCGTGGTCGATCGCGCGGGCGCCGTCCAGTCCCAGTTCCGGTTCTCGGCGCAGGCCATCACCCGCACCGATCCCCGCTACGCCGCGCTGCAACTGGCGAACCTGGCCTTCGGCGGGTTCTTCTCGTCGCGGCTGGTGGAGAACATCCGCGAGGACAAGGGCTACACGTACAACGCCCGGTCGTCGCTGGAGTTCACCCCCGGCGGTGCCACCCTGCTGGTCGAGACCGATGTGGCCAGCGACGTCACCGCGGGCGCCCTGCTGGAGATCCGCTACGAACTGGGCAAGCTGGCCGCGATCCCGCCCACCGAGTCCGAAGTGGACACTGTCAGGCAGTACGCCGTCGGCTCGCTGCTCACCTCGACGTCCTCGCAGGGCGGCCTGGCCTCGCAGCTGGCGGCGCTGGCCATCCTCGGTCTCGGCCTCGACTGGCTCACCGGTCACCCCGACCGCCTCAAAGCGGTCACCGTCGAGCAGGTGGCCGAAGCCGCCCTGGAGTTCTTCGCCCCCACCCGCTTCACCGGCGTCATCGTCGGCGACGCGGCCACCCTGTCCACGTTGAGCGCACTCGGCGGAGTTCACCTCCCTTGATCGCGTCCGGACCGGCGGGCCACTCACGGCTCGCCGGTCCGCAAGCACCCCGACTCAGGTCGTGTCACGACTCTCGCCGACGCGATTTGTCAGACATGACTTAGGAAACAGACATGAACACCGAGTTCCGCCCCCCTTTCCAACTGGCAGGCTTACCCGCCCTCTCCCGCTACGCCACGGTCCGCGATGAGCCCGTCCGCAAGGACGCGGCCCGCCTCGACGCGCTGTGGCCGCAGGGCAAAGTCGTGCTTCTCGACCGCACCGGCCGCACCCCGGTCAGCGACGACGCCAGGGCCCTGCGCCTGCGCGACGCGTCCGCGATCGCCGATACCCGCCCACCCGAAGCCGCCCTCCTCGGCGAACAGGACGGCGTCGCCTACTGGTCGCTCCCGGCCGACGAGACTCTGCGCCCCGACCCGATCCTGCCCCCGAACGCCTGGGGCCTCTGGCACGGCGCGCTCTCGGAGTCCGGCGAACTCTGGCACGACCTGCGCGGCGTCGGCGCCCTCCTCGACGACACCGACGCGGGCCTGCTCACCGCCGCGGTCGCCCTCGCCAACTGGCACGCCCGCGCCCGCTTCTGCGCCAAGTGCGCCGCCCCGGTCACCCGCACCGCCGCGGGTTGGGCCACCACCTGTACGGGCTGCGGCCGCGAGGAGTACCCCCGCACCGACCCGGCGGTCATCTGCCTCATCCACGACACCGAGGACGAGTACGTCCTGCTGGCCCGCCAGCCCATCTGGCCCGCCGACCGCTACTCGGTCCTCGCCGGGTTCGTCGAGGCAGGCGAGTCCCTGGAGGCCTGCGTCGAACGCGAGATGGCCGAGGAAGTCGGCGCCAAGGTCACCAACATCCGCTACCTCGGCAGCCAGCCCTGGCCCTTCCCCCGATCCATCATGATCGCCTTCGCCGCCCAAGCCGACCGCGACGCCGACGTCAAACTCGCCGAGGGCGAAATCGAGGACGCCCGCTGGTTCACCCGCGCCGAGGTCCAAAAGTCCTTCACCGGCGACTCCGCCGACCTCATCCTCCCCGGCGCCACGAGCATCGCCCACCACATGCTCTTAGCCTGGTCCCAGTCATAGCCGCGCGCAGCGCGCATTGACCGATCACCGCCTAACCTCCGAGGAGACCAGCCTTGGAATCCGGAGGCGGACTGGTGGTTGGGCGCGAGACAGAGGTCGAGTGGCTTGGGCGGGTATTGGCCCGTGCCGGGACCGGTATGCCCGCGACCGCCGTCATTCGTGGCGAAGCGGGGTGCGGCAAGACAGTCGTCCTTGAGGTGTTGGCTGAGAAGGCTCGGTCGGATGGGTGGACCTGTCTGGCCGTCCGGGGCATTGGGTCCGAGGCGGCGTTGTCCGGCGCGGGTCTTCTGACCACGCTCAGGCCGTTGCGCGGAGACCTGGAGTCACTTCCCACCGCACAGGCGGAGGCCCTCGCCGCCGCTATCGGGTGGGAGCGCGCGACCGGTTCCGGCGACCGGTTTCTGGTTGGGGCGGCGACACTGTCCCTTCTCGCGACGGCGGCGTCACGCGCGCCGATGCTGGTCGCCGTGGACGACGTGCAGTGGGTCGATGTCGAGTCGGCGCAGGCGTTGGCGTTCGCCGCTCGCAGGCTTGGGCATGATCGGGTCGCGGTCGTGGTGACGCATCGGGCAGGCCTGCCGCTTCCCGTGCCGTTGGACGGTTTCGAGGTCCTCACCCTTGAAGGCCTCCCACCGGACGCCGCGCGGGCGCTGCTCGGGCCTGGCTTCTCGGCCGATGTCGTGGCGAAGCTGGTGGCCGACACGGGCGGCAATCCCCTTGCCCTGACGGAATGTCGACGTTCGCTGAGCCGGGCGCAGCGGGCGGGCGCCGCGCCACTGCCGCGGGCGCTGCCCGTTCCCGAGCGCCTGCGGGACCTGTACGCCGACGAACTCGGCGGGTTGTCCGCAGGCGCGTGGCGCGCGGCCGTGCTGTGCGCGGCGGCCAGTGGGTCGGACGCGGCGCCGGTGCTCGCAGCCTTGACTACCGAGGGACTTGATCCGGCCACCTGCCTGGCTGAGGCGGGCGAGGTGCTGGTCGCCCACGGTGGGCTCCTCGGGTTCCGGCACCCGCTGCTGCGGTCGGCCACCTGGGATCGGGCCGCCGCGCCCGAGCGCGCGACAGCACACCGTTCGCTCGCGGGCGTGGTGTCGGACCGGGCCGCGCGAGCCTGGCACCGCGCCGAGGCGACGCCGGGTCACGATGAGGCGCTGGCGGGCGAACTCGCGGCCGTCGCCGAGGTGGATCGGTCCCGCCGCGGGTTCGCGGCGGCCTCGGCGGCCATGGAGCGGGCGGCCCGGCTCACCTCTGACCCCGTCCTCCGCGCTGACCGGCTCGCCACGGCGACGGACGACGCGCATGTCGCGGGGGACACCGACCGGGTCCGGCGGCTGGCGGCCGAGGTGCTCGACTCCGCCGCGGAGGCGGAGCCGCGGGCCCGGGTCCTGGTCGCACTGGGCACGCTCGAACAGTGTTTTGGCACGTTCGCCCGCGCTCGCGACTTCTTTGAACAGGCGGCGAACCTGGCCACTGGACGGCTGCTGATCCGCACACTGAACCAGCTCAGCACCATCTGCCACGTCCTCGACGACGTGCTCGGCATGAGCACGACAGCGGCCCGCGCCGAGGCCGTCGCCGACCGGTCGGATCCGGAACAGGCGATGCTGGCGGCGTACCTGGCGGGCGCGGCCCGGGTCGTGGAGGGCAGGCCGGACCTCGGGGCGCCGCTGATCCACGAGGCCATCGCAGTGCTCGAGTCCGATCCCGTCCTTCGCGACGATCCGCGGCACCTGCTCGTCTCACTGCTGTGCGCCCGCTGGCTGATGGACCCGACCGTCGCGCTGGGCTACGCGGAACGGCGGGTCAACCGTGCCCGCGAGGCAGGGGCACTCGGCGTCCTGGCGATGGGCTTGTCCATCTACTCCAGCGGCCTGGCTTGGATGGGCGACCACGTCCGGGCCCACGCGCACGCGGGTGAGGCGGTCGAACTGCTCGACACCCTCGGCTACACGGCGGACCCGGGTGGCGCCTGCGAGGTGGCGGCGACCGAGTGCGCCGCCCGTGGAACGCACGACGAGGCCCGGCTGCTGCTCGACCGGGCCCGCCGCAACGTCGTGGTCAACGGGTTCGACCCGATGCCGCCACACCTGGCATGGACGGTCGCCTTCTGTGCCCTGTGCCGAGGGGACCTGGCCGAGGTCGTCACTGTGCTGGAGGACCAGATAGCCCGGTTCAACGGCGTCGGCTCAAATCTGGAGCCGCTCGGCGTGGCCCCGGAACTGGTCGAGGCCTATCTGGGTCTCGGCCGCGACGACGACGCCCGCGACCTCGCAGGCAGATTCGCCGCCGCCCAGCAGGCACCCAACGGGCACGTGGCCGCGATGGTCAGCCGATGCGAAGGCCTCGTGGCGGCGAACCTGGACGACGCGGCGTCGGCGTTCGAGCGAGCCCTCGCGCTGCACGCGCACCAGCCTGACCGGCTCGAACTGGCGCGCACCCACCTGCTGTACGGCATGCGACTGCGGCGGGGCGGCAGGCGGATCGACGCCCGCGCACAGCTCGAAGCCGCGCGCCGGGCGTTCGCCGAGATGGACCTGGCGCTGTGGGCCGAGCGGGCGTCCCACGAGTTGGCGGGCACCGGGGAGCGCACCCAGGCCCGCGACGGCACCGGGCAGCCACTGTCCTCGCAGGAGACCAGGGTCGCGCTGCTGGTGGCCCGGGGACTGACGAACCGTGAGGTGGCCGCCGCGCTGTTCCTCAGCCCCAAGACAGTCGAGCACCACCTGGGCGCGGTCCTGCGTAAGCGCGGCCTGCGCTCCCGCACCGAGCTGGCGCATGCCGTTGCCGCCGATGACTGGGTGACCGTCGTAGCCAGCACCGATGGCTAGGTCATCCACACGAATCGTGTTCCTGGGTTGATCTACAACCTACGTCTGGTCATCCTCGCCAACCACCGTGCCGAACCACCTGAATCGCAGCTCGCGCACGTGATGGGTGGTGCCGTCCAGGATCACGAGCAGCGCATCGACCTGTTCGACGTCCAGGTCTTCGCGCACTATGGCCGCCGCCACGTGCGGCAGTTTCGCTCCGAGTGCGGCGAGCACCTTGGCCACGTCGGTTTCCTCCAGCCCGATCACTGCGGACCGCCGTGGACCGAAACCCGGTGCCGAGCAAGGATATTCGCCGCGTCGGCTGGGCTGACACCGAGGCAGATCGCGCGGCACGCAGGGCACAGCACGTGCGCCCGCACCGGGTCCGGGACGGGAGGTGGCGGCGGGGTGCGCGCCCACCGGCGGGCCAGATCCGGGCGGCTCAACGCCAGTCCGCTGCGGTTGTGCTGGTGCTCGACCGGCGCGGCGGGGCAGCCGCACCGGCCGAGGTCCGTGGTCCGCGTGGTAGGGGCACGGCGGCATGCCGGTGGGGCCGTCGCGGACGTGCCCGGTCGGATGGGGCGGCACGGGCTGCTTCGGCCACAACTCCGGCGATGGCGAGGACAGCGGCGGCACCGAGGATCGCGAGTACGGTCACGATGATCAGCGTCAGCGCGCGGGGCGGTGCGCGGGAGCGCAGACCACGGGGCATTCGGGGGCATCGCGGGGCAGATCACGTCGCTGACGCTCCGAGCTCGCTCGACTACCCTAAGCGGGTGCCCGAGGCCAACGAGTCATTGCGCGCCGCCCGCGAACGCCTGCCGTCGCGGCGCGTGCCCGGCGAGGCAATGGGGCGGGCGGAGCTGGCCGAGGCGGTCAATGCCAGGCTGTGGAACACCACCGGCAAACGCTTCGATCTCGACGCGCGCGCCGTCGCACGCTGGGAGCGCGGCGCGGTCCGCTGGCCTGGGGCGCACTACCGGGCGGCTTTGCGGCACGTGCTCGGTGCGGCCGACGACGCGGCGCTTGGGTTCCGCTGCCCGAGTCCGACGCGGACAGCGGCGATTGCCGTTGGCTCCGACCTGCGGACCTCCACGGACCTGGGAGGGATTCTCATGGCCACCGCCGACGAGTCGAGCGACCTTCTCGCCCGTGCCGAGGCCACCAACGTCGGCGACCTGACAGTTGAGCAGTTGCATTCCGATGTGCGGCGTACCGCCGCGAGCTACCTCCAGGTCGACACATTGCCGCTGTTCGCCCGCACCCGCGCTGTGCGCGATCGGGCGTTTAGCCTCCTTGACGGACGCCAAAGGCCAGACCAGACCCGCGACCTGTACGCCGCCGCCGGATGGTCGCTGACCCTGCTCGCGTGGATGACCACAGACTTGGGACGCCCCGACATCGCCGAAGCCCACTGCCGCACCGCATGGGCGTGCGCCGAGAACGCCGATCACGACGGGCTCCGCGCCTGGGTCCGCGCCACCCAACACACAGCCGCGTTCTGGCAGAACGATCACCAGCGGGCCGCGCGGTATGCCGCCGACGGCCTCGCCTACGCCACCGGCAGCGCCCGCACGTTCCTGGCCAGCGCCTACGCGCTCGACACGGCCCGCCTCGGCCGAACCGCCGATGCGCGAGAGGCGCTGGTCGTGGCCCAACGGGCCGCAGACGCGAGCGACCCCACACGCGACGACCTGGCCGGGCCATTCACCTGCCGTGCCGAACGCGCGGCCGGGTTCTGGTCCGACGTCGCCCTGTCCCTCGGCCAGCCCGAGATCACTGCTGAACACGCAGACGCGGCGGTGGCGAGGCTCCACACCCTGCCAGCCGAGGCCCGCAATCCTGGCTCCGAGCGCATGATCCGCCTACAGCAGGTGAAGGCCCGACTTGCACTCGGCGAGCTGGACGGTGCCGCCGACGCTCTTGCCCCCGTCATGGCGACCGCGCCGGAGCACCGTGTGCGTCCGCTGATGGCCCGACTCGCCGAGGTCGGCGCTGCCTCCGCTGCGTTCCCTGGAGAACGCATTGCTCAGCGGATCGGGTCCGAGGTCGCCGAGTTCATCCGCCATCCCGTTGTCGCCGAGTTGACCGCCTGACCGAGAGGGAGATCGCGTGACCGAGCTGGAGCCGATGCGGGATCACTGGTGGTGGCGGCCAGGCTGGCGGCCGAGTCGGTCGTTCTTCACGTGGCACTTCACGTTCGCCGATCAGCCCGCCGCCGAGCGACTCGTCGCCGACTACGCGCACATTTTCGAGAAGCTGCCCATGCTCGACGCTGTGCCGTTGCGCTGGCTGCACCTCACCACGCAAGGCATCGGCTTCACCGACGAGGTCGGCCGCGGTGACCTCGACCGGATGATCGAGGCCACGCGGGAACGCTGCGCGCGGCTAGAGCCGTTCACCGTCACCCTCGGCCCTGCTCACGTCGACCCCGAGACGGTCCAGATGCCGGTCCGCCCGGCTGAACCGCTGGTTCGAGTGCGTGCCGCGATCCGTGACGCCATCGCCGACGTGTGGGGCGCGGACCAGGTGCCCGAGGCGGCCGACAGTTTCCGTGCGCACGTCACCCTGGCGTACTCGAACGCGGCCGGACCCGCAGACCCCATCGCGGTTGCCCTGGCAGCGTACGGCGATCGGAAAGCCGACGTCACCGTGTCCGCTGTCTCTCTGATCGACTTGAACCGAGATCGCAAATCATACGAGTGGACGGACGTGGAATCCGTGGAACTCGGCTAAATCGAGCGAGCAATGAGCATTCAGGAGTCGGCGGTCATGAGTGGAACCCGTTTGAGTCGCAGCAGGAGCCGCAGTTCATAGCTCTGTGGTAGCCAGCGTCAGGCAGGAGCGGCGATATGGGGCGCCCGCAACGGGCATCTAGTGGGTGGCCGCGACCGCGCCGTCGATCAGCCCGAGTTGGGCGGCGAACTCCGGCTTCATCACGAACAACTCGATGGCCAGGTTGTCGGGCGCGCGCAGGTTGAGGTGGTAGCCGCCGTCGGTCTCCGCGATCGGCGAGTGCTCCACCCCGAGTGCCGCCAGCCGTTGGTCCCAGGTGAGCAGGTCCGCTGGGTCGGCCACGGCGAGCGCCAGGTGATCGAGTCCGGTCTGTCGTTCGTCGAACGGTCCGCGCACGGTGCCGCCGTGGTCGGACAGGATGACCGCGATCCGGGCGCCGCGCTCGATCATGAAGCAGTACGAGGCCGCCTCGTGGAGGCACTCGAAACCCATGACCTCACCCCAGAAACGTCGTGCGGCCGGGCGGTCGGCGACGCTGAGCGACACATGCGACAGCCCGAGGATGAGGGGAGTCATCGCCGCTGCGCTCGGCTGCGAAGGATGTACCACGGCCACGGGTGGAAAGGCGCCCACAGTGCCAGGGCGACCGGCCCAGGGGTGGCGAGCGCGTTCAGGATGCGTGACCAGCGAGTGTTCGTCATGCGTCGAGGGTCACGCCGGGCCCGCGCCGGTCGCGTCGGGTGAATCCCCCAATCCCGATGGATTGGGGGATCGACCCGTCAGGCCACGGGCTCGACCGCGCCCGCGAACTGCGCCTGGTACAGCGTCGCGTACGCACCGCCCGCTGCCAGGAGCCCCGCGTGCGTGCCCTGTTCCACGATCCGGCCCGCGTCCATCACCAGGATCAGGTCGGCGTCGCGGATGGTCGAGAGCCGGTGCGCGATCACGAACGACGTGCGGTCCGAGCGCAGGGCCGCCATGGCGTGCTGGACCAGCAGCTCCGTCCGGGTGTCCACAGAGGACGTCGCCTCGTCCAGGATCAGCAGGGCCGGGTCCGACAGGAAAGCTCGGGCGATCGTGATCAGCTGCTTCTCGCCCGCGCTGATGTTGGAGCCCTCTTCGTCGATGACCGTGTCGTAGCCGTCCGGCAGCGAGTGCACGAACCGGTCCACGAACGTCGCGCGCGCCGCCTCCAGGATTTCCTCCGAGGACGCGGTCGGGCGGCCGTAGGCGATATTGTCCCGGATGGTTCCGTGGAACAGCCACGTGTCCTGCAGGACCATCCCGATCTGGTCGCGCAGCGCGTGCCGGGGCATCGACGCGACATCCACCCCGTCCAGCGTGATCCGGCCGCCGTCCAGGTCGTAGAAGCGCATGACCAAGTTGACCAGCGTCGTCTTCCCCGCGCCGGTCGGGCCCACGATCGCCACCGTCTGGCCCGGTTCGGCGACCAGGGACAGGTCGGTGATCAGCGGGACGTCCGGCTCGTATCGGAAGCTCACATCCGCGAACTCGACCCGGCCCCTGGTCACCGGGGCGGCGGCGGTCGACTCCTCGGCGGGTTCCTCCGGCGCGTCGAGCAGCTCGAAGACGCGTTCGGCCGAGGCCACGCCGCTCTGGAGCAGGTTCATCATCGAGGCGACCTGGGTCAGCGGCTGGGTGAACTGGCGGGAGTACTGGATGAACGCCTGCACGTCGCCCAAGGTCATGGTGCCGGAGGCGACGCGCAGGCCGCCGAGGACGGCGATGACGACGTAGGTCAGGTTTCCCAGGAACATCATCGTCGGCATGATCAGACCGCTGGCGAACTGCGCGCCGAACCCCGCCTTGAACAGGGCCTCGTTCTGCGTTTCGAAGGCCTTCTCGACCTCGCGCTGACGGCCGAAGACCTTGGTCAGCGCGTGCCCGGTGAAGGACTCCTCGACGTGGGCGTTCAACGTTCCCGTCGCGCGCCACTGGGCGATGAACTGCTTCTGCGAGCGCTTCATGATCGCGCCGGTGACCATGATGGTCAGCGGGATGCTGATGATCGCGATCAGCGCCAGGGTCGGGCTGATCCAGAACATCATGCCCACGACGAAGATCACCGTCAGCAGCGACGACAGCAGCTGGCTCATGGTCTGCTGGAGCACCTGGGCGACGTTGTCGATGTCGTTGGTGACCCGGCTCAGCAGCTCGCCGCGCGGCTGGCGGTCGAAGTAGGACAGCGGCAGGCGGTGGATCTTGTCCTCGACCTCCGCGCGCATCCGCTGCATGGTCCGCTGCACGACCCCGTTGAGCAGCAGGCCCTGCAGCAGGCCGAGCACCGCCGAGCCGACATAGAGGCCCATCACCCACAGCAGCACCGTGCCGACCGCGCCGAAGTCGACGCCCTGGCCGGGGATGACGTTCATCGCGGTGAGCATGTCGGCGAGCTGGTGGTTGCCCGCGGCGCGCAGTTCTTCGACGGCCTGGGCCTTGGTGACGTCACCGGAGAGGTTCTTGCCGAACAGGCCCTCGAAGATCAGGTTGGTGGCGTCACCGAGGATCTTCGGCGCGACCGACATCAGCGCGACGCTGGCCACGGCCAGGGCGAGCACCGCCCACACCTTGCCGCGCTCCGGTCGCAGTCGGGCGAACAGGCGCTTGGCCGACGGCCCGAAGGTCATCGACTTCTGGCCGACCATCCCACCGCCGAACGGGCCGCGGCCCGAGCCGAAACCCTGACCCTGGACCCGCTCGGTCACCTTCATCGTGCTGGTCACGCCGCCTCCTCCGCGCTCAGCTGGGACGCGACGATCTCCTGGTAGGTCGGGCAGGTCTCCAACAGCTCCGCGTGGGTGCCCAAGCCGACGATCCGGCCGTCCTCCAGCACCACGACCTGGTCGGCGTCGAGCACCGTCGACACCCGCTGGGCCACGATGATCACGGTCGCGTCCCGGGTGGTCGGCCGCAGCGCCGCCCGCAGCCGGGCGTCGGTGGCCACGTCCAGCGCCGAGAACGAGTCGTCGAACAGGTAGATCTCCGGTTCGCGCACCAGCGCGCGGGCGATGGCGATGCGCTGCCGCTGCCCGCCGGACAGGTTGCTCCCGCCCTGCGCGATCGGCGCGTCCAGGCCGTCGGCCAGCGCCGAGACGAAGTCCCGCGCCTGGGCGATGGTCAGCGCGGCCCACAGTTCCTCGTCGGTGGCGTCCGGCTTGCCGTAGCGCAGGTTCGAGGCGATGGTGCCGGTGAACAGGTACGTCTTCTGCGGCACGATCCCGATCTTGCTCCACAGCAGGTCCTGGTCGAGCCGCCGCACGTCCACCCCGTCCACGCGGACCGCGCCGCCGGTGGCGTCGAACAGCCGGGGGACCAGGTTGAGCAGCGTCGTCTTGCCAGAGCCGGTCGACCCGATGATCGCCGTGGTCTGCCCCGGCCGCGCCGAGAACGACACGTCGCACAGCACCGGGTCGTCCGCGCCCGGGTAGGCGAAGGACACTCTGTCGAAGTCCACCTCGCCGCGCGCGCTCACCGACGTCACCGGGTCGGTCGGCGGCGCCACGGACGACTCGGTGTCGAGCACCTCCCGGATCCGCTCGGCCGAGACCGCCGCGCGGGGGATCATCATCAGCATGAAGGTGGCCATCATGACCGCCATCAGGATCTGCATGACGTAGTTCATGTACGCGGTGAGCGCGCCGACCTCCATCAGGCCGTCGTCCACCCGGTGCCCGCCGAACCACAGCACGCCGATCACCGACAGGTTCATCACGAACAGGATGAACGGGAACATCGCGGCCATATAGCGCCCGGTCCGCGTCGAAACCTCGGTCAGTTCGGCGTTGGCTTTGCCGAACCGGTCGGTCTCGAACGGCTCGCGGACGAACGCGCGGACCACCCGGATGCCGGTGATCTGCTCGCGCAGCACCCGGTTGACGTCATCGATGCGGGTCTGGAGCAGCTGGAAGCCCGGCACCATCCGCCGGATGATGAACCCGAGTCCGACGAACAGGATCGGCACGGACACCACGAGCAGCCACGACAGCGCCACGTCCTCGCGCAGCGCCATGATCACGCCGCCGACCATCATGATCGGCGCGGCGACCATCATCGTGGTCGTCATCATCACCAGCAGCTGGATCTGCTGCACGTCGTTGGTGACCCGGGTGATCAGCGACGGCGCCCCGAAGCGCGAGACCTCCCGCGACGAGAACGACCCGACCCGGTGGAACACCCCGGCGCGCAGGTCGCGGCCGAAGCCCATCGCGGTCTTCGCGCCGAAGAACACCGCCACGACCGCGCAGGCGATCTGGATCAGCGACACCAGCAGCATCCAGCCGCCGGTGCGCACGATGAAGCCGGTGTCGCCGCGGGCGACGCCGATGTCGATGATGTCGGCGTTGAGGCTGGGCAGGTACAGCGACGCCATGGTCCCCACCAGTTGCAGCGCCACGACGTACCAGAGCCACACCCGGTAGCGGGCCAGGTACTCCTTGAGCACTCGTAAGAGCATTACCCCTCCTGAGAGATCCCCCTGAGCAGCACACCCGCGATCTCGTCGGCCGACAGCTCGGCGACGTCGAGGACGGGATGGCGGGCCCCGAAGACCAGACACCGCAAGGAGATGGCGGCGGTGGCCGGTGGCACCGACAGTTCGTCCCGGTGTGCGTCGAACATCCTGGTGAGCGCCCCGTCGAGCGCTTTGTACGCGTCGTGGATGAACGGCGGCCGACCGTCGGTGGGCGGCGCGTCGCGTGGTTGGGTCATGAGGAAGCCGCGGACGGCGATCATGACCGCCATGGTCCGCTCGATCCGGTCGAGCAGGTGCGCGGTGATCCGCCGGACCTTCTCTGGCAGGTCGTCCACGCCGTCGATGGCCGCGTCGAAGGACCGCGCCCGGTCCTCCGGGTCGATGGTCTCGGCCGCGACGGCCATCATGAGGGCGCACTTGTCGGGGAAGACGCGGAAGATCGTGCCCTCGGCGATCCCCGCCGCCTCGGCGATCTGCTTGGTGGTGACCGCCGCGCCGTGCTCGATGAGCAGCGGCACGACCGCGCCGACGATCGCCTTGCGGCGGTCGTCGGCACTCATCGGCGCCGCGCGGCGCCGACCCGGCTGGGGGGTCACCCGGTCGAGTCTAAGTGAGTGAGCACTCACTCACAACCGGATTAAGTCGCCCAAAAGGGATGGAAGGGTCATTTCCTCATCAACCGCCCAGCCCGCGCGCAGTGCGTCGACCAGCGACGGGTCCCACGGCGCCGGTCCCGGATCAGGGCCAAGCGGCGGCAGATCGATGTCCTCCGCCCGCGCTTGTTCCAGGGCGGATCGGTAGTCGTCGCCGGACATCCGCCACGGCGTCCCGCCGGTCAGCTCCAGCACCTGCCGGGTGAGCAGCAGCCCCGTCCGGTCGAAGTCGGCGTGCACTCGCACAGCCGAACCGAGGTGCGCGAGCAGTTGGCGGGCCACGGTGTTCAGGTAGCCCGACAGGCACACCATCGGCTGACGCACCCCGGCCTCGAACGCCGCTTCGATCACCCGAGGGCTTTCGCACACCCAGACCACCGACACCCGATCTAGCGGCAGATCCCGGAGCGTGACGTGCCGCAAGCCCTCGGGGAGGTTCAGGCACAGCACGGTGGTCGACACACTGTCGGGCGCGACGCCGCACCGCTCCCACAGCGTCCGTTCCTCGTGCGCGCCGCGCGGATAGTCGAGTCCGTGGGCCAGCGCGGCGGCGCGCAGGACCAGTCCCGCGAGCTTCTGACCCCGGTCGAGCCCCCGGCGCCCGGCGCCATGGCGGGCCGCCAGCGTGCTGCGCGAGACCCACTCGGCGGGCGGTGTGCGGGGGTCGAGGGTGAGGGTGGCCAGGATGGCGGCGGCCTGGTGGGCGGGCCGTTGCAGCCGCTCGGGCGGGATCTTGGCGTACCGGCGCACGTGGTCGATCCACAGCGACGCCCACGGCCGGTCGGCCAGGCCCGCCGAGGACAGCGCGTCGGTCAGGATCTCGGTGACCCACTCGCGACGGGAGGCGTCAACCGACGACTGGACCTCGCTGAACTCGGCGGGTTCGCCGTGCACCGCGGCCAGCACCTCGTCGAGCCCGCAGTGGAACTCCCCGGCCCGCAGCGCCGCGTCGAGGTCGGCGACCGCGATCGTGGTGCCAACGCCCGCGGTCATCGGGCGGCCGATCAGCGCCGACACCGCAGCCGCGGCGGCCAGGTCCGGTGCCTTGTAGCCGAGTTTGACCTGCCCGCGCGCCACGGCCGTGCGCGCCTGCCGCCAGAGCACCTCGAACTCCGGTCTGCCGTACACCTCGCGCATCACGGGTCGTCCCGGTCCAGGCCTGCGCCGTCCCACGTGGTGTGCGTGCACGCGACGCCGTGGCCGGACTTGGGCCGCAGCACGTCGTAGATGTGCATGCGCGGGATCTTGTCGGACACGCCCCAGCCGCTGGGCCAGGTGATCACCCAGTCCATGTCCAGGTCGACCAGCAGCCCCAGCATCCGGGCGATCGTCGGGTCGTCGAGCCGCTCGAACGCCTCGTCGAGCAGCACCAGCCGCAGCGGCGCCATCCGCGAGGCCGCCGCCACGCCCGCGCTGATCGCGCCGTAGAACGCCGCCGCCGCGGCGAAGAGCGTCACGTAGGAGATGAGGCGGGTCTCGCCGGAGGACAGCTGGCGCAGCCTGCGCGAGCGCGGCTTGCCGTCCGGACCGTTGTCGCGCACCCGCACCGTGAAGGCGAACCACGAGCGGTAGTCCAGCGCGCGGGCCAGGATCTCGGTGTAGCCGCCGGACGCGGTGTCGCGCTCGGACTCGATGCGCTCGGTGAACACCTGCTGGAGCCGGGTGTCCTGCTCCTCGGTGCGCTGGGCGAACGGCAGCCGCAGCAGCTTGAGAGCCTCCACAGTGGACTCGTCGAGCCAGGCGGCGGGCTCCCAGTCGAGCTGGACGTGCACGCCCTGGCTGGAGCGGGCCGAGTCGAGCACCTCGTTCATCCGCCGGGTCAGGTCCTCGGCCACCGCGATCTGGGTCGACAGCCGCTCGGCCAGCTCACGCACCAGGTGCAGCGCGAAGATCCCCTGGTACTGCTCGGTGAGGAAACCGCGCCGCTCAGCGAGCCTGGTGGCGACATCGCGGGCCGCGACCGCGACCGGCGCCGGACCCTCCTCCGCCGACACCACCACGGTCAGGATTCCCGCGTGCCGCTCGGGCAGCACGTTGTGGGTGCCCGCGAGGGATGCCTGAAGCGACTGGAGCTTGGTGAGGACGTTCTCCTCGCTGGGCAGCCGCTTGGCCTGCGCCACCGCGGCTTCCAGCAGCGCGTACGCCTCGTCGTCACCGCCGGGCCGGTCGGCGTCGATCGCGGCGGGCCACACACCGGGCGCGGCCAGCGCCTCCGAGAACGCGTTGGCCGCCGAGGTAGCGGCGGCGCGCTTGCCGTCGAGCTCGGACTCGCGGGTGTCCAGCAGCGTCTGCGTCTTGACGACCTGGTTCGACAGCTCGGTCGTGGTCCGGCGCGCGGCGGGCAGTTCCTCCCGCGCGGCCTTGCGCTGCCGCTCCAACTCCGTCAGCTGGCGGGCCACGCCCTCGGCCTCGCCGCCGATCGCCGAGGTCAGCTCGGCCAGCGCGGCGGCGTCGCGGTGGAACGCCACGCACTTCTCGTCGGCCACGGCCTCGGCGGTGGTCCGGTCGTCGACGGCGGCGTTGTGGTCGTGCAGCGCCTCGACCAGGTCGCGGACCGTGCCGACACCGCGCTTGGCCAGCGCGTCGCGCAGGGCGGCCACCGTGGCGTGGGCCTGGTTGGCCGCGCGCTGGGCCTGCCGCAGGACCTCGGTGTCGGGGCTCAGGCCTGCCGCGCCCGCGTCCTGCGCGAGTTCGGTGGCCATCGCCTTGAGCCTGCCGTCGGCGGCGTGGTGCTCGGCGCGGCGGGTGTCGGCCTTCGCGGCGCTCTCGGCGGCCTGGCGTTCGGACTCGGTCGCGCTGACCCTGGTCGCGATCAGCTCGCGGTCGTCGGGGAAGGCGTCGAGGTGGCTGTCCCACACCTGCACGGCCTGGGTCCGCTGCCGCAGCTCGACTTCCGCGTCGGCCAGCTGCGCGTGCATGGTCTCCAGTGTGGCGGCGAGTTCGGCGATCGACCGCTTCCGCGCCGCCTCCCGCGCGCCCGCGCCGACATACTCGGCGTCCACTTTGGACATCGCGCCGTGCAGCACGCCCGCGCGCCACCGGCCCGACGACCACACGGTCAGCCCGGGGTGGTCGCCCTCGTAGGACACCGCCGCCAGCAGGTCGGCCACGACCGACGCGGGCACCGGGCTGTCCTCGACGGCGGGCTTGAGCACGGTCGACAGCGGACGCTCGGCCGTGCCGTCGCCGGTGGCCAGGACCTCGGCGAGCGCCGAATCGACCGAGCCGTCGGCGGCCACCCACGCGTCGAGCAGCCCGCACGCCTGCAACGCCGCTTCCAGGCCCGCATCGGGCTTGCCCGCCACGAAGTCCACGAGCCGGTAGAACGGCGCCCCGGTAGCCGGATCGCGCTCGACGCCCGCGTACGGGGGAGCGGCGTCGACGCCCTTGCGCAGGCCGATCAGCCGGGTCTCGGTGTCCTTGATCCGGTCCACCAGGTCGTCCACGGCCTGCCGCGCGCCGACGACCTGCTGGCGCAGCCCGGCCAGGTGCGGTGCCGCCCACCGCCGGGCCGCGTCGCGGGCCTGGCGGGTCGCGTCCAGTGCCTGCTGGACGTCCATCGCGCCGGGGATCGCGGGCGGGCGGGGCGCGTGGTCCTCGGCGAACGGCCCGGCCAGCGTCCACGCAAGCGTTTGCTCACACCAGATCTCGGCCGCGACGCCGAAGCGCTGCTTGGCCTCGTTGCGGCGCCCGGCCGCCTCGGTGGCCTCGATCTGCGCCTCGCGGGCCAAGGCGCGCAGCCGGTCGAGGTCGGCGCGGTCGGTGTCGAGCTTGCGGGAGCGCTCGTGCAGCGCCATCGCGAGCGCGCCGCGCTGCGCCAGCACGGAACCGATGTCGGTGATCCGCTCGGCGGCGGCGGTGAGCGCGGACTCCAGTTCGTCTGGGGCGATCTCGGGCGGCGTCCGGCGCTGGATCTCCAGCGGCTCGGCCTCCGGGTCCGGCTTGGCGCGGACCTTGTCGGCCATGGTGCGGGGGACCGGCTTGGGCGCGGCCGGGATCGCCGGGCACAGCGCCGGGTCCAGGCCCGCGGCGGCTAATCCGTCCACAGTGGACTGGGCGAGTTCGCCCGCGTCCTCCAGGTCGCCGCCGAGCCTGCGCAGGACGGTCAGCACGGTCTCGACGGCGCGGTCGGCGGTGTTGCGCTGGGTGGCGGCGTTGTCGAGCGCGGTCGAGGCGGCCTCGCGGGTGCGCTCGACGAGCCGCTCGCGGTCCTGCAGGTCGCGCAGGCCCTGGTAGGCGGGCAGCGACTTGAGCGAGTCGATGCTGTTCTCCAGCTCGGCGTCGCGCTCCTCCAGGGTTCGCACCTTCTCCTCGGCCTCGGCGTGCCGGGTGCCGTCGGCGGTCAGACGTCCTTGCAGCGTGCGGATCTCCGCGTGCGCCTTGTCCAAAGTGGACCCGGCGCCCGCCGCTCGGCCGCCCGCGGCGTGCAGGGCGTTGAGCGCGTAACCCGAGTAGCCGGACAGGAACGCCGACATGGCCTCGTCGGCGGCGCTGAGCCTGCCGATGTTCTCCCGGATCGACTCCAGGTCCTCGAACGAGGTGGCCAGCTGCTCGACCACGCCGACATCCAGCGGCGGCAGCGCGTCGGACAGGATCTGTTCGAGCTGGCCGTCCTGGACCTTGAGGCCGATGTCGGGGTTGCGCAGGGTGCGCTGCAGGTGCAGCAGGTCGCCGTAGCGGCCGCCGGGGACGCCGTAGACCGTCTCGGCGACCTTCGCGCGGAACGCGGCCTCGTCGTACATCCGGTCGGCGCCGAGCACGTCGCGCAGCGCGGCCGGGCCGAGTGGGACCCGGTCCGCGGACGCGAGCTGGAAGTGGGTGCCGACGCGCGAGGGCGTCACGAACCGCCACGAGTCGCTGATCTGCTGCGACGTCGCCGACGCCTTCACGCCGATGCCGCACGTCAGGTATTCGTCTTTGGCGTCGGTTGTCCGGTGCAGCTCGATCCACGCGTAGCCGATGCGGTTGGGGCCGCCGTCGTAGTCGTCGAGCATGAGGCGGCGGATCGAGACCGTGCCCGCGCCCTTGGAGCCGAGGTAGCGCAGGTCGCCGTCGAGGCACAGCGGCAGCAGCAGCTCCAGCGTGCGGGACTTGCCAGAGCCGTTGGTGCCCTGGAAGATCGCGCGCCCGCCGGAGAAGTCGAAGGTCTGCTCGCGGTACTGCCAGATGTTGACGATGCCGCCCCGGTGCAGCCGCCAGCGGCCCACCTGTGGATCATCCGGCGCGCTCACGGTTCCCCTTCCTCGTCGAACAGCGACCACCCCGGCTCGGGGGCGGTGGTGACGGGCTCGGCCTGGCCTCTGGCCGGTGTGTCGTCGGGCCGCGGCAGCCAGCGGTGCGCGGCGGGGCTGATCAGCCAGCCGTCGCCGTCGGCGGTCGCGAGGCTGAGCCGCACCAGCAGATCGGCCACCGCGCGCACCAGCGTGCCGACGTCCTCGGTGGCTTGGCGCGACCACGCGGCCGGGTAGTCCTCGACCAGGTTCGCACACACCTCCCGCAGGCGTTCGGCCGAGACCCGGCTGCGGCCGTCCGCGCGTTCCGTGTCGGGATCAAGCAGCTCGGGCAGGGCGAGCAGGCCGATGCGGGCGACCGTGCCGGTGGCCGGGAAGACCAGGTCGGTCAGGTACTCCTCGGGGTCGGTGACCGCGACGCCCTCGGCGCGGGTCTCGGTGATCAGGCCGAAGCAGCGTTCCAGCACCACCGACTCGCGGCGCTGCCTGCGCAAGAGCCAGTCGGCCTCGTCGGGCGGCAGGTCGGCGTGCAGGGTCACGGGGTTCTCGACCAGCCTGCGCCGCACCGCGTGCTCGACGCCGAGCCTGCCGGGGGAAGCGGCACGGGCGACTAGATCGTCCGCCGAGGTGGACTCGGTGAGCGGGCCCGCGAGCAGCTGGCCCAGCAGGTCGGTGTGGATGGTGATGAGCGCCTCGGCCGGGGCCTCGCCGATCAGCCCGGCCACCGAGCCGTCGGTCTCGGTGATCACGCCGAGGCCGATCAGGTGTCGCAATGCCGCGGTCAGCGCGCGGCGGTCGGCGATGTCGTCGACCACGCCGATGCCCGCCTCGCTCGCCGCGCCCCGGACGTCGGCGACCAGGCGGGAGAGCAGGACCTGCCTGCCGACGCCGGTCAGCGCGGCCATCGTCAGGCAGATGTAGGCGTACGCGCGGGGCGTGAGGCCGGGCTCGCCGCGGGTCGGGTCGGCGCCGGGGCCGGACTTGTAGAGCCGGGCGAAGCGGCGCTCGACCACCAGCCGGTAGCCGAGCAGGGCGGCGAACATCTCCTGCAGCGCGGTGCGGTGGCGATAGACCAGGGGGAGGAGATCGGCGTCGGGTCCACCCGGGCGCAGCAGCGGGTGGCGCAGCAGGACCTTGGCGCAGCGGGCCACGTTGGCCGCGTCGATGTCGGAGAGCCCGGCCAGCGGGTCGCGGGTGTCAGCGCGCACCGCGCACCTGCGCCCGCTCGATGCCCAGGACCGTGTCACGCAGCGTCAGCGTGCCCGCCGAGCTGCGGATCTGGGTGGTGTGGCCGGTTTCCGGGGTCAGCGTCAGGGTCAAGCCGCGCACCTGGTCGGTCGCCGCGCCAGGGTCGGCGGCTCCCTCGCGCTGGGCCATGGCCAGGGTGAGCAGCTCGCACAGGGCGCCGAGGGCCGCGCCGGACAGGGTCACGTTCTCCAGGTTGCCCGACGCGGCGGCCAGTTCGGCGGAGGCGGCCTCGCGGCGCTCGTCGGCGGCGCGGGCCTGGGCGAGCAGCCCCTGCTCGGTGATCGGGTCGTCCATGATCCGCGACGTCCGGCCGCGTGCCCCACGGTCGCCGCGCCCGCGCACGCTGACCGACACGTCGATCGCCGGGCCGTCGGACCAGCGGGTGTGCTCGTCGTCGCCGTCGTGTTCCGGCGACGGAAACAGATTGCGGGCCGAATGCAGGCCGAAGGCGGCGGCGTAGATCATGTGCGCTTCGTCGGCGGTCGCCGCGTCGAACCAGCCCGCGAGCTGGATCAGCTCGGCGCGGCGGCTGGGCAGCAGGCCGCCGCCGGTGGTCGCGCGGCGGACCGTGGCCAGCAGCGCGCCGATGGCCCGGGTGGTGGCCTCGCGCAGGGCGGTGACCTGGCTGGGGTTGCCGGGGCGGTCGGCGAACCAGTCGGTCAGCTCCTGCCAGTCGGCCTCCCGGCGGCCCCGGGTGCGCTCGACGGCCGCGCCCAGCTGCTCGGCGGGCCGCAGCAGCTCGACCAGCTCGCGGCGGGCGCCGGTCAGGGTGGCGAGTGTCGCCGCGATGGTCGGGGTGTGCCGCAGCACGTCCTCGACCACGACCTGGATGTACTCGACCAGCAGGTTGCGGAACCCGGAGATCTCCTCGGGGGCCAGGTGATGACGGGTGAGGATCTGGCCGAGGTAGGCGTAGAAGTCACGGACCGTGGCGGCCAGCTCCGCGTGCTGCAGGAACAGCGTCGTGACCCGCTCGGCCAGCAACACCCGCGCGCGGCGGGCGGCCAGGGAGCCCGGGTCCTGCTGGGTCCTGGCGGAGGCGGTGGCCAGGGTCTCGCCGAGGTGGATCAGGCCGCGTTCGATGGCGGGCAGCAGCTCGCGGGAGACCTCGCGGGCGCCTTCGGGGACGCGGAGGAGTTCGTCGACGTCGCGCTGCACGCGCACGGCCAGCTTGCTGACCTGATAGCGCATGCTGCCCTGCTGGAACTCCGCGATGCTCGCCGCGATCGTCTCCCGGCGGCCGTGCACCAGGTTGCCCCAGTCGACCAGCTGTCGCAGCCGGGGGATCACCACGTCGATGTGCGACTCGCCGATGTCGATGCGCCCGTCGCGCTCGGCCGCGGCCAGCGCCGAGGACACCTCGCCCGCCGACAGGTCGGCCAACAGCGTCGAGGTGAACAGGCGCATGATCGCCAGATACGTGCGGTGATGCTCGCGCGGCTGTAGGTAGGCGTAGAGCTGGAGCCTGCGCAGACCTGATGTCTCAGCGTCGGTTCCGTTGTCCACGGCGGGCCACGATAGCCAAAGCGGCCGACACCCGCGCAGCCTGGCCACGCCGGGGCGATACCGTTCCCTCTCCAGGGGGAATTGTCGAGGAGGTCGCGTGGGCTCGGGCCGGGCTATCGGGCTGCTGCTGGGCGTGGCCGCCGACGCGATCGTGGGCGACCCGCGCCGTTTCCACCCGGTCGCGGGCTTCGGCACCCTGGCCGGTCGGCTGGAGAAGGCCGTCTACCGCGACCACCGCGTCCCCGGAGCTGTCTACACGGCGGTCCTCGCGGGCGGCGCCGTGGCGTTGGGCATGGCCGTCGAGCGGCGCAGCCCGATCCTCGGGACGGCCCTGGCGACCTGGGCGGTCCTGGGCGGCCGCTCCCTGGCCACCGAGGGCGCGCTCATCGGACGTCACCTTGACGAAGGCGCGCTGGAGGACGCCCGCACCCGGATCCCGCACCTGTGCGGCCGCGACCCGAGCACCCTGGACGGCCCCGCCATGGCCCGGGCCACCGTGGAATCCGTGGCGGAGAACACCTCCGACGCGGTCGTCGCCCCCCTGTTCTGGGGCGCGGTCGCGGGCGTCCCCGGCCTGCTCGGCTACCGCGCGATCAACACCATGGACGCCATGGTCGGCCACCGCTCCCCGCGCTACCACCGCTTCGGCTGGGCGTCGGCCAGACTGGACGACCTGGTCAACCTCGTCCCGGCCCGCCTCGCCGCCGCCCTCACCGTCGCCGCCGCCCCAGTGGTAGGCGGCGACCGCCGAGGCGCCTGGACCGCCTGGCAACGGGATGCCTCGGCACACCCGAGCCCGAACGCGGGGCGGGTGGAGGCGGCGTTCGCGGGGGCGCTGGAAGTCCGGCTGGGTGGGCGAACGGTTTATCCGTACGGGGTGGAGGACCGGCCCGTCCTGGGCACGGGCCGCATGCCGGACGCAGGCCACGTGACGCGGGCAGTGGAACTCTCACGCGTGGTGGGCGCGCTGACGGCGGCGGTGGCCGCCGTGATCGCCTTCGCTCTCGGCATGCGCCGGAAGTCTCGGTCAGGGGCCTGACCTGCACTCGTAACGTGTGGAGCATGACGACCGCAGCGGACCCCGATCCAGGGAAGCCCATCACCGGAATCGCCCCCGCCACGAACGCTCGCTACGACCGACTCGTCGCCGCAGGGGTGATCCGGGCGGCGGCTCGTTCGTTCGATATGGCCGAGCTTCCGGAGCCTGTGCCCAACTCGACCGGCCGATCGATCCTGGACTGGCTCGATGATCTTCGAGGAAGTCACTAAGCGGCCACGATCCAGCCTACTGAGCGTGGGCCTCGTCGTCGGCCAGGATTTGGGCGACCGTGCGGCGTCGGGGGGTCTCGGTTCGCAAAGCGCCGCCGGGTTTGATTTCGCGCCAGGTGAAGTAGATGAGTCCGAGTAGGGCCATCGCGCCGAATGCGATCCATTGCAGGGCGTAGGAGAAGTACGGGCCCGCGTCCAGTTGTGGTAGCGGCAATGCGCCCAAAACGCCCGGGGACCCTTCCTCCAACTGCGCGTATCCCGGCTGGATGGTGATTCCGGCCACCGCCGCGACCGCGCGGGAGTCGACCGCGTACACGTGTTTGCGTCCGTCCTCGGTGAACGTCGGCCTGCCCTGCGGGTCGCGTTCGTCGACCCGCAGCCGGGCGACCAGCGACACCTCACCCGACGGGGCCGCCGCGAACGACGGCACGCGCACGCCCTCGACCGGACGCACGAACCCCCGGTTTACGAGCACCACCGCACCGCTGTTCAGCCGGAACGGGGTCAGCACCTCGAACGCGGCCGCGCCCTGGACGGTGCGCAGCCGGGCCACGGCCTCGGCCTCCGGCAGGTACGAGCCCGTCAGCGTGACCTTCCGCCACTCGCCGGTGGCCGACTCGATCGGGACCGGGGCGGCCTCGAACGACGACTGGATGGCGGCGTTGGTGGCCGAACGCTCGTCGTGGCGGGTGAACTGCCAGGGGGCGAGCAGCAGGAAGCACGTCGTGGCGAACCCGACCACGACGAACGCCAGCACCAGCCAGCCCGGCCGCAGCAGCACCTTCACCCCACCACGGTAAGCCGGCGGCCCCGGCCGGGTGGGCGCGGCCCCACCTGGTTCACAGATCTCGAAAGCGCTATTTGGGAAAGACTGCCGGGAACCAACCCGCTTTCGGCGGGTTACCGGCACTTATGCCGCTGACTACCGTTCCGCCCGGAAAACACTCGTCGATTCGACGTTTTCCACAATCTGGATCCCTGCACCCGGGCCCTGAGCCCCGGTTACTCCAGAAGGAGCACCCGTGCGTTTTCGAGATATAGGACTCATAGCGGTCGCCGCCATGGCCGTGTTCGCCGTGGCGAACGCGCCCGCCGCCGCGCACGATCCGAACACCCCGGAGGGCCAGGCCGCGATCAGCGAGTTCATGGCCGACATCCAGCCGCCGGACCGGCGCGCGCCGATCACCGGCCAGGCCGCCGGGGTGGCCTGCGTCAACGGCAAGGCCGACAAGTACCCCTGCAAGAACGTCGACCTGATGAGCTACCTGCCGATGTCGACCATCGGCGGCGGCAGCGGCAACGACATCTGGGGTTGGACCGACCCGACCAACAACAAGGAGTACGCGCTGGTCGGGCGCAGCAACGGCACGTCGTTCGTCGACGTGACCAACGCGTCGGCCCCGGTCTACCTTGGCAACCTGCCCTCCAACGGCGGCACGAGCAGCTGGCGCGACATCGACGTCTACGCCGACCACGCCTTCATCGTCGCCGACTTCGTCACCGGCCACGGCATGCAGGTCTTCGACCTGACCCGCCTGCGCACCGTGACCTCGCCGCAGACGTTCACCGCGGACAAGCTCTACACCGGTTTCGGTCCCGCGCACACGATCACCGCGAACCCGCGGACCGGCTACGTCTACGCCAACGGCTCCAACACCTGCAGCGGCGGCTCGCACATGATCGACGTGCGCACGCCGAAGAACCCGGTCAACGCCGGTTGCGTGTCCGAGGACGGCTACGTCCACGACAACCACTGCGTGACCTACGACGGCCCGGACACCCGGTACTCGGGCCGCGAGATCTGCGTCAACTCCAACGAGGACTTCCTCACGATCGTTGACGTGACCACCAAGTCCAGCCCGGTCCAGCTCTCGCGCACCACCTACACCGGCGCCAAGTACGTCCACCAGGGCTGGTTCACCAAGGACAAGCGCCACTTCCTGCTCGACGACGAACTGGACGAGCAGAACAGCACCGACAAGCGGGCCAAGACCTACATCTGGGACATGTCGAGCCTGACCGCGCCCCGGATGACCGGCATCTACAACTCTGCCGTCGAGGCGACCGACCACCAGATGTTCATCGTCGGCGACTTCGCCTACCAGTCGAACTACCGCTCGGGCCTGCGCATCCTCGACGTGAAGAACGTCGCCAACGCGCAGCTGTCCGAGGTCGCGTTCTTCGACATCTACGAGCAGTCCGATGGTGTCGGGTTCAACGGCACGTGGGCGAACTACCCGTTCTTCAAGAGCGGCAACGTGATCGTCAACGGCATCGAGCAGGGCCTGTTCGTGGTGCGGCCCAACCTCACCCCCGAGGTCCCGCCGCGCGTCTTCGAGAACCCGAACAACGTCAACATCCCGGACGCGGGTGCCGCGGTCACCAGCAACATCGCCGTCTCCGGGGTGCCGGGCAACGCGCCGTCGACGCTGAAGGTCGACGTCGACATCAAGCACACCTGGCGGGGTGACCTGGTCATCGACCTGATCGCGCCCGACGGGTCGGCGTACCGGCTCAAGAACTCCAGCGGCAACGACTCGGCGGACAACGTGATCGCGACCTATACGGTCAACGCCTCCACCGAGGTAGCCGACGGCCTGTGGAAGCTCAAGGTGCAGGACGTGGCCCGCTACGACACCGGCTACATCGACAACTTCAAGCTGTCGTTCGTGTGATTCGACGCTGATGGGCCCCTCCCCGGAGGGGCCCTTCAGTGTGTCCGGACCCAGTCGAGCAGACCAGCGCAGGCGGCCTCCACCATCGCGTAGACCTGCTCGTAGTCCTCTTGCGTGCCGTAGTAGGGATCCGGCACGTCCAGATCGTCGCCCGCGGCCGGGTCGAACTCGCGCAGCAGCCGCACGTCCGTCGCGCCAAGCCGTCTTAGTGCTTTCGCGTGTCCTTCATCGAGCGCTATCAACAAATCGGCGTCGAGATGGCTATGGTCGACCTGGGCCGCGCGATGGGCGGTCGGGTAGCCGTTGCGGGCCAGCACCCGGACAGTGCGGGGATGGGCGGGTTCACCGACGTGCCACGCCCCGGTTCCCGCGCTGGTCACCCGCACCCGGTCGGCCAGCCCGGCCCGCCGCAGCTGTTCGCCGAAGACCATGGCGGCCATGGGGGAGCGGCAGATGTTGCCGGTACAGACAAAGCAAATGTGCACGACGGGAGCGTAAGTGGACGACAAGCCATGGTGGTCCCCGGAGCGGCTGGCCACCCTGCCGCCCCCGGAACGCGAACACACCATGACCAAGATCGCCGAGGCCGTCCAGCATCACGTCGCCCTGCGTACCGCTCCCGACGAACTGACCCGGCTTCGGGCCGCGCGGTGGTTGCGGGCCAATGGGCTGGCCGCGCTGGTCGACGGACCGGCCCCGGTGACACAGTGCCCGTAATCTGGCCGGCATTCTAGTCAGAATCGGCTGCGGAATCCTGGACAGTGAAGCTAGATCGGATCAACCTGGAGTGCCGTTATGAAGATCGACACTAACGACGTCATCAGCGTGACAGAGGCCAACACGCAAGGAATCTCCAAGCTGATCAAAGAGGTCGGCGGAGCGCTACAGCCTGGAAGACATCGCCGCGGAATTCGGCGTGGACCTTGACGACGAGGAGTGATCGGGTTTGGCCGAGGTCAGGCTGACCTCTGATGCGCCTGAGGATTGTGGGACCTTGTTGGCTCCTCGCGTAAGGTCGTCCTGAAGGCGATCAAGCTCGAGGACGAGCGCGAGAAGCGTGGAGAGCCCCTTTGGTGTCCGCCAATCGGGCAATTTGATAACCATCCGCAAGCTGTTGTCGGCGACAGAGAATTTCGCACGATATCGGGTGGGTCTGACAATGCCGTCGTTGTCGTGTGGGTGACCGCCAAGCGGACCGATCAAGAGTGTTATGAGTTGGCGGTTTCCCGTTTGCGCCTGCATGGTGACGTCCGGTTGGCGGCTCAGGCCGAAGAACTCCTCAATCAGGCGTTTGACAAGACATGAACCGGCCGCCATGTCGGCGGACTGGTCTGGTACGCGGTTCCTGAGGCGGCCTTGGGTTGTGCGCCCTGGCTGACTGAGTCCGCTGTCCGACTAGGATCGCCGCGATGACCAGCAGCGGATCCGACGAGTACGCCCTCCTGCGGCACCACGGCGACGTGGACGCCGAGCCGGGGCTTCTCGACTTCGCGGTCAACGTGCGCGGCAGCCGTCCGCCGGACTGGCTGCGCGACCGGCTCGTCGCCGCCGTCGACCGGCTCGGCACCTATCCCTCCGCCGCCGACGACCTCGCCGCGCGTGAAGCCGTCGCCCGCAGGCACGGTCGGGCGCCCGACCAGGTCATGATCCTCAACGGTTCCGCCGAGGGCTTCGCCTTGCTGCCGCGCCTGCGGCCGCGGCTCGCCGCGCTGGTGCACCCGTCGTTCACCGAGCCCGAGGTCGCGCTGCGCGGCGCCGGGGTGCCGATCGACCGAGTCCAGCTCGACGCGGCCGACGGCTATGCCCTGCATCCCGAGCGAGTTCCCGACGAGGCCGACCTCGTCGTCCTGGGCAACCCGACCAACCCCACCTCGACCCTGCACCCGCGTGCTGTCATCCGGGCGCTGGCCCGGCCGGGTCGGGTCCTGTTGGTCGACGAGGCGTTCATGGACGCCCTCCCCGGGGAGCCCGAGTCGCTCGCCGACGACACCGACAGCCCTGGGCTGCTGGTCTTCCGCAGCCTCACCAAGACCTGGGCCGTCCCCGGCCTGCGCGCGGGATACGCGCTCGCCGCGCCCGAACTCCTCACGAAACTCGGCGCGGACCGTCCACAGTGGCCGGTCGGCACGCTCGTGCTGGAAGCCGTCCTGGCCTGCTCCGAACCGCGCGCCGTGCTCCATGCCGAGAGTGACGCACTGGAGATCGCCGAGCAGCGGCTGGAACTGACCTCGGCGCTCAAGGCGCTGGGGGTCGAGGTGAACGAGCCCGCGGCGGCGCCGTTCCTGCTGGTCCGCGTGCCTGACGGCGAGCGGGTGCGCGAAGGGCTGCGCGCGCGGGGGATCGCCGTCCGCCGGGGCGACACGTTCCCCGGCCTGAGCCCCGACCACCTCCGGATCGCGGTCCGCGAGCGCACCGCCGAACTCCTCGCCGCCCTGACCGCCGAACTCGCCGTGGAGGTGACCAGGTGACCACCGTCGCCGCCGCGATCGCCGCGCTGGACGCCGCCTATCCGCCCGCCCTCGCCGAGTCCTGGGACGCCGTCGGCCTGGTCTGCGGCGACCCGGCCGACGAGCTCACCAAGGTCCTCATCTGCGTCGACCCTGTTGAGTCCACTGTGGACGAGGCGATCGTCGCTGGCGCGCAGCTGATCGTCGCCCACCACCCGCTGCTGCTGCGCGGCGTCCACGGTGTGGGCACCGACACCCCCAAGGGCTCGCTGGTGCACCGCATGGTCCGCGCGGGCGTGGCCCTGTTCTGCGCCCATACCAACGCCGACGCCGCCGACCCAGGGGTGTCCGACGCGCTCGCCGAGGCCATCGGCGTCAAGGTCACCGGCCCGCTCAACCCCAATCCCGACGGCACCACCGGCATCGGCCGCGTCGGCACCCTCGATCGGCCCGAGCCCTTCGCCGTGTTCGTCGAGCGGGTGGCCCGCGCGCTGCCCGCCACCGCGGGCGGGGTCCGGGCCGCGGGCGACCCGAACCGCCGGGTCGAGACCGTCGCGGTCTCCGGCGGCGCGGGCGACTCCTACCTGGCCGCGGCGACGGCCGCGGGCGTCGACGCCTACGTCACCGCCGACCTGCGCCACCACCCCGCCAGCGAGCATCTGGCCGCGGGCGGACCCGCACTGGTCGACCTCGCGCACTGGGCAAGCGAGTGGCCGTGGTGCGAGCAGGCCGCGGGGGTCCTGCGGGCCGCCCTCGGCGCTAATGTCGACGTCACAGTCTCCGTTCTCCGCACCGATCCCTGGACCGCCCAGGCCGCAGGCGCGCCGACCCGAACCGGGAGGTTCACCGGGTGAAAGCCGATCCCGCTGTCCAACGCCGTCTACTCGACCTCGCGGAGGTGGACGCCGAACTCTCGCGCGCGCAGCACCGCAGGCGGACCATGCCGGAGCTGGCCGAGATCACCGAAGCGGAGAAGGCCGTCCAGACCAGGCGCGACGCCCAGGTCGCGATCCAGACCCAGCTCGACGACCTCGACCGCGAGGTGGCCAGGCAGGAGAAGGAGATCGACGCCGTACGCGCCCGCGAGGAGCGCGACCGCGCCCTGCTGGCGGGCGGCACCGTCGGCGCCAAGCAGCTCACCGATCTGGAGCACGAGCTGGCCACCCTGGAGCGGCGGCAGGGCGTCCTCGAGGACGACCTGCTGGAGCTGATGGAACGCCGCGAGGCCGTCGAGATGGACGGCAAGCACGCGGGCGTCGAACTCGCCAGGGCCGAGGAGAAGCTCGCCGACGGGGTCCGCCGCCGCGACGAGAACCTCACCGACATCGGCACCATCGAGGCCCGCCGCGCCGAGGACCGCACCAAGGTCCTGTCCGGAATGCCCGCCGACCTGCTCGCCGTCTACGAGCGCAGGCGCACCCAGAAGGGCATCGGCGCCGCCCTGCTGCGCGCCCGCCGCTGCGGGGCGTGCCGCATCGAGCTCGACTCGCGGGAGATCTCCCGGATCAGGGAGGCCCCGGCCGACGACGTCATCGAGTGCGAGGAGTGCGGGGCGATCCTGGTCCGTACCCCGGAGTCCGGCCTGTGAAGGTCATCGTCGAGGCCGACGGCGGGTCCCGGGGCAACCCGGGCCCGGCGGGCTACGGCGCGGTCGTCTTCGACGCCGACACCCGGGCCGTGCTGGCCGAACGCGGCGAAGGCATCGGCGTCGCGACCAACAACGTCGCGGAATACAGAGGCCTGATCGCGGGCCTGGAGGCGGCGGCGGAACTCGGCGCCACCTCGGTCCAGGTGCTCATGGACTCCAAACTCGTCGTCGAACAGATGATGGGCCGTTGGCAGGTCAAACACCCGGCGATGCAGCCACTGGCCGCCCGCGCGAAGGAATTGGTCCGCGACTTCCGCGACGTCGACTTCACCTGGATCCCGCGCGACCGCAACAAGCACGCCGACCGCCTGGCCAACGCGGCCATGGACCGCCAAGCGGGCATCGAACCCAAGACGGCGACCAAGGCGCCGGAGGTCGTCCCCGCCTGGACCGGCGCGCAGGGCGAGCCGACCCGCCTGCTGCTGCTCCGCCACGGCCAGACCGCCATGTCCGTGGACCGCCGCTACTCCGGCCGGGGCGACGTCCCCCTCACCGACGCGGGCGAACTCCAAGCCGAGGCAGCGGCCACCCGCCTGGCCAAGCTGGTAGACCCACAGACCCCGATCGTCGCGAGCCCCCTGACCCGCACCCTCCGCACCGCCGAGGCCGTAGCCGCCGCCACCGGCGGCGAGGTCACCGTCCACCAGGGCCTCATCGAAACCGACTTCGGCACCTGGGAGGGCCTGACCTTCCCCGAGGCGTCGGCCAAAGACCCGCAGCTCCACTCCCGCTGGCTCTCCGACACCTCGATCCCCGCCCCGGGCGGCGAGAGCATGGACGAGGTCCACCGAAGGGTCCGCAAAACCCGCGACGACCTCATAGCCCGCCACGGCGGCAAGACGATCGTGGTTGTCAGCCACGTAACCCCGATCAAGTCCCTGCTGCGCATGGGCCTGGACGTAGGCCCCTCACTACTGTTCCGCTTGCACCTCGACCTGGCATCACTGTCGATCGTCGAGTTCTACCCCGACGGCAACGCCTCAGTACGGCTGGTCAACGACACATCACACCTGGCCGACTAAAGACAAGAAAAGGCCCGCCACCTGCACAAACGCTACGGGCCAAGCCAAACAGGCGCCCCAGCCCAAGCCGGCCAGGTCAGCAAGCGCCAGCCAGCGTCAGCCCGTCAGAGCGATAGGCGAAGACAGAGCGCGCGTAAACCCACCCAACGCCTCCTGCAACGAAGCAGCAGCCAGCGCCCGCAAATACCCGCCCTCCTCCACCCCAGCGATCAACCGATCAAGCACAAAGTGCCCCGGCAACACATCCGTCGCACCAATCGCGGCCAGCAACGGCCGCAGCGCGAAGTCGATCGCCACCACATGCCCCTGCGTCCCACCAGTCGCGATCGGCAGCACCACCCGGCCGGCCAGCAGCCCCTTCGGCAGCAGATCGAGCAGACACTTCACCAGCCCGCTGTAGGCCGCCCGATAGACCGGACTCGCGACCACGACCCCGTCAGCCCGCCCGATCGCCTCGATCGCCGACCGGATAGCCAGGTGTTCGACATCCTCGGACAGCAGCGCGACCGTCGGCAGGTCCCGCACCGAGATCGTGTGCACCGCGTGCCCGACCCCGCGCAGCCCCTCGGACACGTGCCGCACCAGGATTCCCGCCCGCGCGTCCGCCGACGGGCTGCCGGAAATGATCACTACCGACGCCACCGCGCACCTCCTCGATCTCCCTTCCGAGTAGATCAGGGACCCGCGACCTGCTCAAACACCGTCCACTACCTGGGAGCGCCAAGGCAGAGGACGCGCCCGGCCGCCGCGGTGTGCGCAAGATCGGCGGGCGCGCGGGGCGCGGGTCGCCCCGCTCCGTATCCTTGACGGGCGGGCGAGTCGGCAGGGCGGCCGCGGGGGTGCGACCCACCTCCGAGGAAAGTCCGGACTCCGCAGGGCAGGGTGGTTGTTAACGGCAACCCGGGGTGACCCGCGGGACAGTGCCACAGAGAACAGACCGCCTGGTTCACGCCAGGTAAGGGTGAAACGGTGGTGTAAGAGACCACCAGCGCCCCGGGTGACCGGGGCGGCTAGGTAAACCCCACCCGGAGCAAGGCCAAGAGGGAGCCCCCGGGCTCCTGCGCAGACGTCCGAGGGCTGCCCGCCCGAGTCTGCGGGTAGGCCGCACGAACCTGCCGGCGACGGCAGGTCTAGATGGATGGTCGCCACCCGGTGCCCCAGGGCCCCGGGGACAGGATCCGGCTTACGGCCGGCTCGCCCGCCCCTGAACGCGTTCCATACACCGATCGGAGTAACTTCGCCCGGGACACGCCAGGGATCCACCTGTGAAATGTCACACCCTTAGTGAAGGGTTGGGGCACACGGGGGTGAAACTTGGCAAGGACTAGGAAATTCGGGTGGTCATCGAGTGTGACCAGCCCATTTCCCCCGATGATGGGTGTGCCCGGCAGACACCCACGGCGGAGGACGTGGACCGAGTGGATCTACGGAACGCAGCACGCCAGCTACCCTTCGTAATGACAATCATGTGCTCTCCATGCGATGCTCCTCGGGGCACCCGCACAGACCTGCCGCGCCGCCCCGGCCAGCTCGGCGCACTTGGGAGAAGGAAATGATCACCCCGACCCTGTCCGCACTCATGGAACTCGCCCAGCAGCAGCCGCAACCCGGACCGACCAACGTCGGCACCGGCGGGGTGCAGAACTGGATCCTCGACAACGTCATCCCGCTGCTCCTGCTCGTGGTCGCCCTGCTGCTGCTGTGGCTCGGCGGCGGCAAGGGTGACAACGCGGGCGTCATGCGCAGGCTCGGCGGGGTCATCGTGGCACTGGCCATCATCGGCCTGGCGGTCACCAACGCGGGCGAGGGCATCGGGCGTTGGATCGCCAGCCTGTTCACCGGCTGACCTGGGCCGGGTGAACTGACGTGCGGATACGCACCGACGACGAGGTGTACCGGGTCGACGCCGTGTGGCTCGGCCCGCCGAAGGCGACCTTCCCCTGGCGCGCGCGCTATGTGGCGTGGGGCGTCGGCACCGTGATCTTCCTGCTCGTGCTCACCCTGCTGCGCAACCTGGGCATCGGACTGTTCTGGTCCTTCGCGTGGGGAATGGTCGGCACAATCGGCCTGACCATGCTCATCTGCTCCCGCATCAGCCACGAACGCCCACTGGGCGCGGTGCTGAACATGTGGGTCCGCGAGGTCACCGCCCCCCGCGAGATCATCGACGGCCGCGGCGGCGCGGCCAGCGCCGCGACGGTGCGGGTGCGCGCCGAACTGCCCCGACGCCGCCAGCGTGCCAGTTCCTACAGGACCACATACAGGGAGGTCACCGGTGTTCGGACGCGGTAAGCGTGAGCCGGAAGCGCTCGCGTCGTACCCGGCGGGACACCCGCACGACCGAGCCGGGGCCCACGGCAAACACGCCAAGTACGAGCAGGCCGCCGCCCGCAAGCGCGGCAAGCGTCTGCCGGGCGAGCAGAGCCTGCCCGCGTACACCCCGGAGATCGCCGCCCGCAGCATCGACGGCCACCTGCTGCGCACCGGCTCCGACGTCTACGCCTGGTACCGGCTCACCCCGCAGCGCTGGTCGTTCCGCTCCGACTCGCAGCGCCAGGACCTCATCGCCGCCATCGCGGGTCAGTACGCCGAGCTCTCGGGCCGCTGGATGCACCTGCGGGTCACCACCCGGCCGTACCCGATCCGCATGTGGGCCGAGGCGCACGTGCACAACGCGGTCAACCGGCTGCCCGACGTGCCCGGCGCGCTGTCCTTCGACGACTACCTCGTCGGCGAGCAGCAGCAGCTGATGGGCCGCTCGATGGCGGAGAAAGAGGTCTACCTGGGTGTCCAGGTGCAGACCCGAAACGTCATGGACCGCGCCGTCGAGCGGGCCGCCCCGCTGTTGCGCAAGGTCTTCCCCGACGCCGTGGACGCCGAACTGCTGGCCATCGAGTCCGAGGTCGAGCACCTCGACCAGGTGATCGGCTCCGCGGGCCTGGAGGGCCGCCCGGTCACCGCCGAGGAGATCTCCTGGCTGATGCATCGGTCGTGCTCGCTGGGCCTTCCCGCCCCGCGCAACATGCCCGCGGTGCCCGGCGCGGCCTGGGAGCCAGAGGACCTGGCCAGCTTCACCGACGCCGCCGACTTCCACCAGGACCCGTACTCGCCGACGGTCACCGTCCGTGGCCGCACCGGCTCCAACGCGGGCGTCTCCCGACACGTCACCGTGCTGACGGTCGGCATGATGCACGGCCTGCAGATCCCCGAGATCGACGACCCGTGGGTCCAGCGCGCCGACCGGCTGCCCGCCTCGGTGGAATGGTCCGCGCGCATCTACGTGCGTCGGCCAGAAGAGGTCCAGGGCGAGTTGCAGCGGCAGATGAACAAGGTCCGCTCGCAGGTCAAGCACTACACCGACGAGCACGAGCTGGAGCCGCCGCAGTCGCTGGCCCGGCAGGCGAGCCGGGTGCTGGAGATCGACGACGAGATGACCTCGGGCTTCACCGCCCTGGCCACCCGGGTCCGGTCCTGGTGGCGGCTGGCGGTGTCCGGCCCGACCGAGCGCGACGCGCTGCGCCTGGCCCAACAGTTGCTCGACCTCTACAAGCCGAAGGTGGCCATCGAGCACCCCGAGGCGCAGTACGCGATGGCGCGGGAGTTCATCCCCGGCGAGCCGCTGGCCTCGGCGGCCTACCTGCGCCGCGGCTCGGTCGTCTGGGCGGCCTCGGCCGTGCCGACCGCCACGGCAGAGGTCGGCGACCGGCGCGGCATCCTGCTCGGCGAGACCTGCACCGCGACCCGGCGCCCGGTGGCGTGGGACCCGTGGATGGCCCAGGAAATCCGCGACTCGTCCGGACTGACCGCCATGGTCGCCGGGCTCGGTGGCGGCAAGTCCTTCCTCGGCGGCGGCATCGTCTACAAGACGCTGCGCGCGGGCGCGCACTGGACGATCCTCGACCCGTCGGGCCCGCTGGCCCGGCTCTGCGACCTGCCCGAACTGCGGCCCTACGCCCGGCCGATCAACCTGCTCAACGCCCAGGCGGGCATCCTCAACCCTTACCGCGTGGTCGCCGAGCCTCGACTGGAACATTTCCTGGACGAGGACGACCCGGAACGCGCCTGGCGCCGGGAAAAGGCGCTGGCCGCCGCGACCCGCCGCCGTCTCGTGCTCGATGTGCTGTCGGGCCTGCTGCCCTACGAGGTCGCGCGCCTCCCGCAGAGCCGCATCGTGCTGCTGCGGGCCGTGCGCACCGTCGGTGGCCGGGGCGACGCCGACCCGAGCCTGGTGTTCGACGCGCTGCGCCGCGACGCCAGCGAGCACCACGAGCACGCCGTCGTGGTCGCCGACTTCCTCGACGAGATGAAGGAGCGCATGTCGCTGCTCATCCCCGAGCGCGGCGCCGACCCGTACGACGAGCAGCGCGACGACCGGCTGACCGTGCTGACCATGGCGGGCCTGACCCTGCCCAAGGACGGTGTCGGCCGCGAGCACTGGACCGACGCCGAGGCCCTTGGCGTGGAGATGCTCAACCTGGCCGCCTGGCTCACCCAGCGCTCGATCTACGAGAAGCCCAAGGACATGCGCAAGGGCGTCTGGATCGACGAGGCGTTCTTCCTCTCCGAGGTCCCGACCGGCCGCGTGCTGATGAACCGCTTCGCGCGTGACTCGCGAAAGTGGAACGTCCGGGTCCTGCTGTCCTCGCAGATCCCGGCCGACTTCCTCAAGATCCAAGGCTTCGTGGCCTTGCTGGACTCGGTCTTCATCGGCCGCCTGGACGACGACCAGGCCCAGTCCGACGCTTTGCGCCTGCTCAAGGTGCCGGTCGGCGCGGGCTACGAGCAGGTCGTGGCCAGCCTCGGCCGCCGCCCCGGCGTGCAGCGCGGCCTGGTCGAGCGCGACACCGCGCCCCGCCAGTTCATCTTCGGCGACGGCGCGGGCGGCGTGGAGCGCATCCGGATCGACCTGTCCGGCGCCCACCTCGACCACCTGCGCGGGGTCATGGACACCACCCCGGACGCCATGCGCGACAAGGCCCGCCAGGCCGCGCTGCCGCCCGCCCACGTGGCCGCCCCCGAGCCGGGACTGCCCGAACCAGAGCCGGTCGACGGCTCGACCCTGCCCAGCGACGAGGAGTTCGAACGCGCCGCCGAGTTCGAGTTGGGCCTGACCGAGGACGACTACCTCGGCGAGCCCAGCCCGGACCCGGAACCGAAAGACAAGAAACGCGGTCGTGAGGACGCGGCATGAAAGCCGCGAGGTTGGCTAAGTTGATCAAGCGAGTGCCCGGTAGCCCGAGCTCAGCGAGGTTGGTGGACGTCACATGATCACGTTCCTGGTGGTGGTCGCCGCCACGCTGCTCATCGCGGCGCGGCGGCGGAAAAGATCACCTCTGACACGCAAGCGACTGACCATGCTGGCCGTCATCGGCATCATCGGCCTGCAAGCGGTCATCGGCAGTCCCGCCATGGCCCAGGACACCAGCTGTGTGCCCAACCCCGAGCGCCCCGGCGCGGGCATGGTCGGCGCGCTCGACCCGCCGCAGGGCAACGGTGAGGCCGACAGCCCGTACCAGATCTACGGCTACGCGGGCATGGTCTGGCACGTCTACGACGAATCGTGCGGCGGGCTGGTGCCCAACGGTGTCAGCGACCCCGGCTCCACGATCGACACGTGGGCGGGCAACGAGCTGTTCAACATGGCCAAGAACATCGTCGGGGCCACCAACTCGCTGCACTACACGCTGCTCAACGGCGGCGTGCTCGGCGGGCTGAACGAGCAGATCGGCAAGGCGGCCGACTCGGTCTTCAACAACCTCTACACCCAGCTGTTCAGCGTCTTCATGCTGGTGCTGGCCATCCTGATGTTCCGCCAGATCTGGAAGGGCGACCTGGCCACGGTCAGCAAACGCGCCCTGTTCGCCTTCGCGGGCATGTGGCTGGCGGCCTCGTCGCTGGTGCTGGTCACCAACTACGACCGCGTCGACGACCTGATCGTGCGCACCACCAGCGGCATCCAAGGCGGCTTCGTCGACCCGGAGGAAGACCGGGTCGTGCGGCACATCCTGCCCACGCAGCTGCACAACAAGGTCGTGTGGGAGAACTGGCAGCGCGGCGAGTTCGGCAGCCCGGACTCCCCCCAGGCCAAGGAGTTCGCCCGCAGGCTGCTCAACGACCAGGCCTGGACCCGCCAGAACCTGATCGACGGCAGCGACGCGGACAACAACCTCGAGCAGGAGAAGAAGCGGGATTACCAGAAGCTCGCCACCGAGCTCGGCCCTGCCACCGGCTACTTCAAGGGCACCGACGGCAGCCGCACCGGCTCCGGCCTGCTCGCGCTGTTCCAGTCGATCGTCTACTCGCTGTTCCAGCTCTTCGCCAAGCTGTCGGTCCTGCTGGCCCAACTGCTGCTGCGCCTGCTGACCCTGACCGCCCCGGTGATCGGCCTGGTGGCCCTGGTCCACCACGACATCCTGCGCAAGGTCGGCCGCGCGGTCGGCGCCGTGGTGCTCAACGTGCTGGTGCTGGCCATGCTCGCGGGTATCCACTTCAAGTTCCTCGAACTGATCTTCTCCCCGGAGGCCAAGCTCTCGCTGCTGACCCAGATGCTGCTCGCGGCCATCGTCACCCTGGTGTTCTTCCTGGTGGGGCGGCCGATGCGGCGGATGTGGCAGATGCTGGAGATGTCGATGGGCGCGGCGGGCGCGAGCATGCCCGCGGCGGGCGCGGGGATCTTCTCCCGCTTCCGGCGCAACAAGCACGACGGCCCGACCCCGCAGGACAACTTCTGGGACACCGTCCGCGAAGGCGAGTCCGAGGACGGCACCGCGCTCGTGCGCGCGGGCGGCGGCCGCAGGCCCCGGCCCGAGGCCAGCAACCCGGTCACCGCGACCGCGCAGCGCATGGACACCCAGCGCGCGGCCATCGGCTCCCCTCGGGCGGCCATCGGCAGCGGATCGACGGCCATCGGCCCCGGCCTGGACCCCGAGGTCGTGATCCCCGGTTCCCGGCCGCCCAACCGCGGCGGACCGGCCACGATCGTGCGGGCAGGCAGCCGGGTGGTCGAGGCGGTCTCGGTGTCCGACCGAAGCTGGGACCGCGGCGAGGACGCCGTGGTCATCCCGTCGCGCGTGCCCACCCAGTTCCACACCCCCGCCGAACCCGAGGCCGCGGCGATCCGGCCCGCCGACGTCGAGATGGTCGCGGGCCGGGCGGTGCACGTGGTCTACCGGCCGTCGCGGGGACTCGAGGTCGCCGAGAGCCCGCGCCGGATGCCGCTCAACGACGGTCCGCGCGGGACCGACACGGTGGTGAGGTAAGCCGTGCCGATCCGGACCAACCGCGGACGCGCCGCGGTCTACCGAAAGCTCTGGGGCTGGCCCATGCGCTCGCCCCGGCACCTGATCATCAGCGCGTGCGTCGCCCTGATCTTCATCACCGCCGCGGGCATCGTCATCCCCAAGCTGACCGGCAAAGCCGACCGGGCCGCCGCCGAGTCGACCAGGTCCAATGTCCGCCCCACCCCGGTGACCAGGCTGAGCACGCCGGGCGCGGCGCCCGCGCCCACCGCGGCGCCGACGTCGCTGCCCACCCGGCTGACCTCGCCGCCCCCGCCGCCGTCGTCGGCGCCCGCCGCCCCGCAGGCGCTGGACACCGCGACCCGCTGGGCGCACGCGTGGGTCGACCACCCCGAGGGCACCAGCGTCGAGCAGTGGCTCAACCGGCTGCGTCCGCACACCACTGAGGAATACCTGGCGGTGATGGCCAAGGTCGACCCGGCGAACGTGCCCGCGACCAAGGTCACGGGGCCGCCGGTGGCCAAACTGTCGTTCGAGAAATCGGTCGAGGCGGAGGTGCCGACCGACGGGGGAGTCCTGCGGATCACGGTCATCCGCACCGACCAGGGCTGGCGGGTCGCGAACTACGAGCGGGGGGACTGATCCATGCGCGGGGCGGTGGTGATCGGCGTCCTGGCGGCAGCCGGTCTGGTCACGGTGATCAGCACCGGGGTGCTCACCGTGGTGAGCAGCGATCAGGCGGCGGACGCGCTGCAGACGCGCTCGCTGTCGTGCAACGCCTCCCTGGGCCCGGCCACGACCGGGCCCGCGGGCTCCGGCGCGGGTGACGCGGGCAGGCTCACCGACGAGCAGCGCGGCACGGTCGCGCTGATCATCTCCATCGGCAAGCAGCGCGACCTCGCGCCGCGCGCCTGGCAGGTGGCGATCCAGGCGGGCATGACCGAGTCCGGGCTGCGGAGCCTCAACTACGGCGACCGCGACTCGCTGGGCATCTTCCAGATGCGGCCGTCGATGGGCTGGGGCTCGCCCGCCGAGGTCACCAACCCGACCTACGCGGTCAACAAGTTCTACGACGTGCTGCTCAAGGTGCCCGACTGGGAGAACCAGCGGCCCGGCGAGTCGGCCCAGGACGTCGAGCGGTCGGCCTTCCCCGACCGCTATCACCGCTGGGAGGCCATGGCCAGCCATCTCATCGGTGAGCTGGGCCAGGTCACCAACGCCACCGGCTGCGGTCAGGGCATGGGCGTGCTGCTGCCGCCGTCCGCGATGGCGGGGTCGGCCATCCAGTTCGCGCTGGGCCAGCAGGGCAAGCCCTACGTCTGGGGCGCCCCGACCACGCACCAGAACTCCTACGACTGCTCCAGCCTGATGTTGCAGGCCTACCGCAGCGCCGGGGTCACCCTGCCGCGCACCTCGCGCGAGCAGTACCGGGCGGGCGCGCTGCTGCCCGTCGAGCAGGCCCAGCCGGGCGACCTGCTGTTCTGGGCCTACGACGAGCGCGATCCCCGCACGATCCACCATGTCGCGATGTACCTCGGGGACGGCAAGATCGTCGAGGCACAGCAGAGCGGTGTGCCGGTCCACATCAGGTCGGTGTCGTGGACCGAAGGCGAACTGGTCAACCAGGCCGTCCGGCCGGGCGTCTGAGGAGAAGCACCCATGTCCATGTACCCCCAGGAGCCGTTGCCCCGGCACGTGGGCCCGCCCACGTCGAGCACCCCCATCCGCGACTTCCTCAGCGCCGGTCCCCGACCCGGCGTCAGCGAGGGCTACGCGGTGCTGCCGCGCGGCCTCGCCGAGGGCATGCCGCTGCCGTGGCAGCAGGCCATGGCCCACCTGCTGCACGAGTTCCACCAGGTCTACGCCCACCTGAACTGGCCGGAGTACCGCGTCGTGCCCTCGCGCCGCGAGCGGCTGGTCGACCTCGACGAGGATCAGCTCGCCGAGGTCGGCTGCATCGTGGAGATCGACATCGACGGCGAACTGGTCTACCGGGAGCGCAACGGCAAGCGCATCGAGGACCCGGAGCGGCACGAGGTCCTGGTGTCCTGCCTCGACCCGATCCCCAGCCAGCACCTCAACGCCAACCAGGACACCCCGCCGCGCGGTTTCCCAGTGCAGCACGCTCCGCACTGGGGTTAGGTGGATGTCATGAGTGATCCGAATCCTGATCCCGGCTGGTACTTCAACACCCGAACCGGACAGGTCGAACACGGCGAGATCGGCCGCGCCATCGACCGCCTAGGTCCCTACCCCGACCGCGAGACCGCCGAACGCGCCCTCGAGATCGCCCGCGAACGCACCGAGGCCGCCGACAAGGCCGACAAGGCTTGGTCTGGCGACGACGACGACTGATCCGCCCCCTCTTGGGTAGGGTTCGGTCGTGACTTCACGGGTGATCGGGACCGATGGGGCCGAAGTCGACTTCGGCCGGGTGCGCGAGGACTTCAGCCTGTCCAAGCAGTTTCCGGCCGCGGCGCTGGCCGAGGCCGAGAAAGCGGTGTCGGAGGGGCCCAAAGGCGACCGCGTCGACGCCACCGACCTGCCCCTGATCACCATCGACCCGCCCGGCGCCAAAGATCTCGACCAGGCGATGTTCATCGAACGCGTCGGCGACGGCTTCCGCGTGCACTACGCCATCGCCGACCTTGGTGCCTTCGTCGTGCCGGACGGCGCGCTCGACACCGAGGTCCGCCGCCGCGGCCAGACGATCTACCTGCCCGACGGCAACGTCCCGCTGCACCCGACCGTGCTGTCGGAGGGCATCGCCAGCCTGCTGCCCGACCAGACCAGCCCGGCGGCGCTGTGGACGATCGACCTCGACGCCGACGGCGAGCCGACCTCGGCCACCGTCCGCCGCGCGTGGGTCCGCTCGATCGCCCAGTTCGACTACGAGACCGTGCAGGCCGCGGTCGACGAAGGCCGCCAGCACCCCTCCATCGCCGCCCTGCCCGCACTGGGCGACCTGCGCCGCGAGCACGCCATCCGGCGCGGCGCGGTCGAGCTGCAGCTGCCCGAGCAGGAGGTCGAGCCCGACGCGGACGAGGGCTGGCGGCTCGTGCTGCGCCCGCGCACCAAGGTCGACGCGTGGAACGCCGAGATCTCGCTGCTCACCGGCATGTCCGCGGCCAAGATCATGCTCGACGCGGGCATCGGCGTCCTGCGCACGCTGCCCGATCCCGACGACGGCGCACTGGCGTGGCTGCGCCGCTCGGCCAAGGTCCTGGGCATCGAGTGGCCCAAGGACGCCACCGTCGCCGAGCTGCTCGCCGGGCTCGACGCGTCGCGGCCGGAGGCGCTGGCCCTGTTCATGGACGCGACCAGGCTGCTGCGCGGCGCGGGCTACACCGTCTTCGACGGCAGTGCCCCGGAACTGAGCACGCACGCGGGCATCGCGGCCTCCTACGCCCATGTCACCGCCCCGCTGCGCAGGCTGGTCGACCGGTTCGGCACCGAGATCTGCCTTGCCCTGTGCGCGGGCGAAGAGGTGCCCGAGTGGGTGCGCGCGGCGCTGCCGCTGCTGCCGGACCTGATGGAGGGCTCCGACAGCCTGGCGAGCAAGGTCGACCGCGCGTGCCTGGACCAGGTCGAGGCATGGGTGCTCGCCGACCGCGTCGGCCACGAGTTCGACGCGGTGGTGCTGCGCGCCGAGGGCGGGTCGGCGGAGATCTTCATCGCCGAGCCGCCGGTCCTGGGCCGGTGCGCGGGCGAGGGCCTGCCCGAGGGCGAGACGATCCGGGTGCGGTTGACCGCCGCTGACGCGACCGAGCGTCGGGTGGAGTTCGAGCGGGTGGAGGAGACGGCGTGACGGACATCAGCGGGCTCAAGATCGGTGTGCTTGGCGGGACCGGTCCGCAGGGCCGCGGCCTGGCGCTGCGCTGGGCGAAGGCGGGGCTGACGGTGATCATCGGCTCCCGCGCCGCCGACCGCGCCGAGACCGCCGCCGCCGAACTGCGTGAGCTGGCGGGCGTCGAGGCCATCATCGGGCTGGACAACGCGGGCTGTGCCGGGGCGGCCGACGTCGTGCTCGTCGCCGTGCCGTGGGACGGCCACCGCGAGCTGCTGGAGTCCCTGCGCGCCGAGCTGACCGGCAAGATCGTCATCGACTGCGTGAACCCGCTGGGCTTCGACAAGCAGGGCCCGTTCGCCCTGCCGGTCGAGGAGGGCAGCGCGGCCCAGCAGGCCGAGCGGGTGCTGCCCGAGTCACGGGTGACCGCGGCGTTCCACCACGTCTCGGCGGTGCTGCTCGCCGACCTCGGAGTGTCCGAAATGGACATCGACGTGCTGGTGCTCGGCGACGACCGCGAGGCCACCGACGTGGTCCGCGCGCTGGCCGACGCGATCCCCGGCACCCGGGGCATCTATGGCGGCAGGCTGCGCAACGCCCACCAGGTCGAGGCGTTCACCGCCAACCTGATCGCGATCAACAAGCGGTACAAGGCGCACGCGGGCATCCGCGTCACCGATGTATGAGGACGATCTAGGCGAGCCCGTCGCGCTGACCGGACCGCCCCGGCGGGTGGTGAGCCTGGTGCCGTCGCTGACCGAGGCGGTCGCGGCCACCGCGCCCGGCCTGCTGGTCGGCGCGACGGACTACTGCACCCACCCCGCCGACCTCGACGTCACGCGGGTGGGCGGCTCGAAGTACCCGACGGTCGACTCGGTGCTGGAGCTGGCGCCGGACCTGGTGATCGCCAACTCCGAGGAGAACCGGCCAGAGGACGTCGAACGGCTGCGGGCCAACGGGATCCCGGTCTGGGTGACCAGGGCGCCGGAGAGCGTGCCCGCGGGCTTGGCCTCGACTCGTCGGCTGCTGACGCAGGGCTTGGGACTGGGCGAACCGGACTGGCTGCCCGCCGCCGAGGCCGCCTGGCACCACGTCGAGCCGGTGTGGGCGACGGCGGTCATCCCGGTGTGGCGCAAGCCGTGGGTGGTGATCGGCCGCGACACGTTCGCGGGCGACGTCCTGCGGCGGCTCGGTGTGGCGAACGTGTACGCAGACCATGCTGAGCGGTATCCCCGGCCCACGTTGGCCGAGTTGAACGCGACGGCGGCTGAGCTGGTCGTGCTGCCGGACGAGCCCTACGAGTTCACCGCGACCGATGGTCCGGAAGCGTTCCCGGGCAAGCGATCCGTGCTGGTCATCGGCCGGTACCTGACCTGGTACGGGCCGTCGCTGGTCGAGGCGCGCGCGTCGCTGACCGAGGCGTTGATTGGGTAAGAAACTTGTGTCTACTTAAATTTCTTTGTACGCTTTGGTTATGACCAACGTGCTTCTTGTGTTGACCTCCACCGCGTCCCTCGGCGGCCGCCCCACCGGTGCCTGGCTGGAGGAGTTCGCCATCCCCGCCCAGGTGTTCGGCGAGGCGGGCTTCACCGTCGACGTCGCGTCCATCCTCGGTGGGACCCCGCCGATCGACCCCGCCAGCGGCTCGGCGGGCCCGACTGACACCGTTGCGGTCGCCGACGTCGACCCGTCCGGGTACGACGCGGTGTTCCTCGTCGGCGGCCACGGCACCATGGCCGACTTTCCGGACAACCCCGCCCTCGCCCGGCTCCTCACCGAGGTATCGCTCGTCGCCGCCGTGTGCCACGGTTCCGCCGCACTGCTCAACGTGCCCGGACTGGTCCGCGGCCGGACCTTGACCGCGTTCAGCGACGCCGAGGAGACCATCGTCGGCGCGGACGCGATCATCCCGTTCTCGCTGGAGCGGCGGCTGGCCCAACTCGGCGCGATCGTGGAGGTTGGTGACCCGTTCACCTCGACCGTGCGCCGGGACGGCAAGCTGTTCACCGGGCAGAACCCGCAGTCCTCGGCGGAATTGGCCGACCTGGTGGTGAAGGAGTTGCGATGACCGACCTGCTGGCGGCCCTCCCGCTGCGTGAGCGCAAACGCGCCCGCGTGCGGGTGGGCCTGTGGCGGCACCTGCGGGATCGGGTCGAGCGGGTCCCGTTCGCCGAGATCTCGGTCAAGGAACTCGCCGCCGCCGTCGAAGTGTCCGAGCCGACGTTCTTCACTCACTTCCCGAGCAAGAACGACTTGCTCGGCTACCACATCTGCTTGTGGCGCATCGGCTGTGTGCTGGCGTCGCCGGGCACCGGCGGCGACTTCGTCCGGCGGTTCTTCGCCGCCACCGCACAGTCCATTCTGGACGGACCGCGGCTGTGGTTCGAGATCACCGCAGAGATCGCCCGTGGCGGCGGCCTGTGTGCGGTGCAGGAGGTCAGCGCCGCCGAACGGCTCATGGTCTTCGACGATCCGGCCGCGCTCGACGTCGAGATCACCCCGCAGGCCGATCTCTTCGCCAACCACCTGGCTCAGGTGCCAGGGCTGGACGTGCCCGCGGCCGTGACCGCGTTGCTCACCGGCTTCTACGGCGTGCCGTTGGCGTTGGGGGAGGGCCGCTTGGACGAACTCGCCGACGCGTACCGCGAGCATGTCGACCGGGTGCTCACGGTCTGAACTCGTCGGTCGCGTCCCGCAGGGCCTCAAGGATTCCCGGGTCGGTCACCGCGTGGCCCGCGGTCGGCAGCGTGATCAGCGCGTCCGGCCAGGCCTGGCGCAGCTCCCACGCCGTCACCGGGGGGCAGACGATGTCGTAGCGGCCCTGGATGATGCGCCCCGGGATGCCCGCCAGCTTGCCCGCGTCGCGCACCAACTGGTCGTCCTCGAGCCAGCCCGCGTTGGTGAAGTAGTGCAGCGCTATCCGCGCGAACGGCACGGCGAACCCGGGTGAGGCGTACTGGGCCACCAGTGCCGGGTTCGGCACCAGCGAGACCGCCGCGCCTTCCCAGTTGCTCCACGCCAGCGCCGCCTCCGCGCGCACCGCGGGGTCCGCGTCGGTGATCATGGTCTGGTAGGCGGCCAGCGGGTCGGCGCCGCGGGGGACCAGTGCGGTGAAATCGGCCCACGCCTCCGGGAACAGCGCGCCCGCGCCGCCCCGGTAGAGCCAGTCGAGTTCGCTGGGCCGCAACAGGAACACCCCGCGCAGGATGACCTCCGAGACCCGCTCCGGGTGGGTCTGCGCGTAGGCCACGGCCAGCGTCGCGCCCCAGGAGCCGCCGAACAGTTGCCAGCGGTCGATTTCGAGGTGCTCGCGCAGCCGTTCCATATCGGCCACGAGATGCCAGGTGGTGTTGGTGGCCAGGTCCGTCGCCGGGTCGCTGACGTGCGGCGTGCTGCGGCCCGATCCACGCTGGTCGAACAGCACGATCCGGTAGGCGGCCGGGTCGAAGTGCCTGCGCTGCACCGCGTTGCAGCCCGCGCCTGGCCCGCCGTGCACCACCACCGCGGGCTTGCCCGACGGGTTCCCGCTGACTTCCCAATAAACCAGATGCCCGTCGCCGACGTCGAGCATGCCGGAGTCGTGCGGCTCGATCATGGGATAGAGGACATCCATGCGCCCATGCTGCCCTACTCGTCCGCCTACCCGGAATCAAAGTTCGATTCCGGTCTGGCGGCAGGCCGCGGAAAGCTGGTCTCCGTGGCCTGCCGCCGTCTGCGGGCTAATGGAAGACGTGCTCCGCGCCGGGGAAGTCCCGGCCGCGCACGTCGGCGGCGAACTGCTCCGCCGCGGTGAGCAGCACACCCGCAACATCGGCGTACCGCTTGACGAACCGCGGCGCCTTCGCCCGCCGCATGCCCGCCATGTCCTGCCACACCAACACCTGCGCGTCGCAGTCCGGCCCGGCGCCGATGCCGACGGTCGGGACGTGCAGCTCGTGGGTGATCTTCTTGGCTACCTCGGCGGGCACCATCTCCATGACCACCGCGAACGCCCCGGCCTCCTGCAGCGCCAACGCGTCGGCGACGAGCCCGTCGCCGGCGTCGCCGCGGCCCTGGACCCGGTAGCCGCCCAGGTTGTGCTCGCTCTGCGGGGTGAAGCCGATGTGGCCCATCACCGGGATCCCCGCGTTGGTGATCGCCTGGACGTGCGGCGCGAACGCCCGCCCGCCCTCCAGCTTCACCGCGTGCGCAAGCCCTTCCTTCATGAAGCGCACGGACGTGGCCAGCGCCTGCTCGGGCGAGAGCTGGTAGGACCCGAACGGCAGGTCCGCCACCACGAGCGCGCGCTTGGCGGCCCGGGTGACCGCGGAGACCAGCGGAATGAGCTGGTCGACCGTCACCGGCAGCGAGGTCTCGTAGCCGTAGACGTTGTTGGAAGCGGAGTCACCGACGAGCAGAACGGGAATCCCCGCCTCGTCGAACAGTTCGGCGGTGTACATGTCGTACGCGGTGAGCATCGGCCATGGCTCGCCGCGCTCCTTCATCTCCCGCAGGTGGTGGATCCGGACCCGCTTGGCAGGCTTTCCGCCTTGCCGTGCGGTGGCACCCGTCCCGTAGGGGGCAGACACTTCGGCGTTGTCGGACATCGCTGTCGACCGTCCTTCCCTCGAGGCCCGCTTCGTCGCAGGTCCCCGGGTATGTGCGGATGGCTTACCCGCAAAGCGTGACACCCGCCGGATCACCCGGCGACCCGATGCGACGTGCCTCACATGAGATGGACATGACTCGCTTGGCCAGGGGTGGCCTGGCTGGTGCGGTGGGCGTCTGCTGGGGTGGCCTGGCTGGTGCGGTGGGCGCCTGCTGGGGTGGCCCTGGCTGGTGCGGTGGGCGCCTGATTGGGTGGTTCGCCTTGATTCGGGGACCCCGAAAATGGGCCTGTGCGGGTCAAAAGGCGAGGTCAAGGAGCCTCACCCGCACCGCGAGTTTAGGCCCATTTACCCCGAATCAAGGCGAACCACCCAATCAGGCCGTTGGGTTCGGCCCGGTGCGTTCTGTCGATGGTTGCCCGGCGTGTGCCCGTGGGTTCTTTAGCGGGCGCCTTCTCGCCAGGAGCTGGTGATGGGGAGGCGGCGGTCGCGGCCGAAGGCCTTGAAGCTGATCTTCGTGCCCGGTGGGTACTGGCGGCGCTTGTATTCGGCGCGGTCGACCATGCGCAGGACTCGGTCGATCAACTCTGGGTCGAAGCCTGCCGCGATCAGGTCGTCGTAGCCGCGGTCGCCCTCGACATAGTCGTCCAGTACATCGTCGAGCAACTCGTAGTCCGGGAGGGAGTCGCTGTCCATCTGGCCTGGGCGCAGTTCGGCGGATGGGGGCTTGACGATCGAGTTCTCCGGGATCGGGGGGACCTCGCCGAGCTTCTCCGCCTCGGCGTTGCGCCACTTCGCCAGGTCCCAGACCAGGGTCTTCGGCACGTCCTTGATCGGGGCGAAGCCGCCGACGGCGTCGCCGTAGATGGTGGAGTAGCCGACCGCCAGTTCGGTCTTGTTGCCGGTGGCGAGGACCAGGTGGCCGTGTTGGTTCGACAGGCCCATCAGGGTCACGCCGCGGCAGCGGGCCTGGACGTTCTCCTCAGCCAGGCCGGTGAGCCCGAGCTGGTCGACGAACTGGGCGACCATGCCCGCGATGGGCTGCTCCGAGTAGTGCAGCCCGACCCGCTCGGCCATGTCGGCGGCGTCGGACTTGGAGTGGTCCGAGGAGTACACCGACGGCATCGACACCCCGTAGACCGCGTCGGCGCCGAGGGCGTCGACCGACAGGGCCGCGCAGACCGCCGAGTCGATCCCGCCGGACAGGCCCATGATCACCGAGCGGAAGCCGTTCTTCTGCGCGTAGTCCCGCAGGCCCGTGACCAGCGCCGACCACACCTCGGCCTCCTCGGGCAGCGGCTCGGCGATGCCGGGGGAGTGCTGCGGCTCGTAGGCGGGCACCGGGTCGGCCGACACCGTGACGCGGCGGACGGTGAAGTCTTCGGCGACGGTCACGTCGGTGCGCGAGGCCCCGCCCGGCAGGTCGAGGTCGACGACCATCAGGTGTTCGACGAACTGGGGCGCCCGCGCCAGCAGGGTCCCGTCGACCCCGACGATCATCGAGTCGCCGTCGAAGACCAGGTCGTCCTGGCCGCCGACCTGGTTGACGTACACCAGCGGCGCCCCGGCCTCGCGGGCCCGGCGGGCGACCAGCGGCAGCCGCGCGTCGTCCTTCTTGCGCTCGTACGGCGATGCGTTGGGGGACACGACCAGGTCGACCCCGGCCCGGCCGAGTCCGGCGATCGGGCCGCGCTCCTGCCAGATGTCCTCGCAGATGACCATGCCGACCTCGAGCCCGCGCACACGGACGATGTCGAGCGTGTGCCCCGCCTTGAAGTACCGGCGCTCGTCGAACACGCCGTAGTTGGGCAGGTGGTGCTTGAACTGCCGGGCCACGACCGCGCCGCCGTGCAGCACGGCCGCCGCGTTTCGCGGACCCACGTCGTCGCGGTCCAGGTAGCCCGCCCACACCGGCACGTCCCCGCAGCCTGCCTCCGCGAGCGCGACGGCCAGCGCGTCCAGCGCGTCCCGCGACGCGTGGCCGAACGACTCGCGCATGGCCAGGTCCTCGACCGGGTAGCCGGTGACGACCATCTCGGGGAACACCACCAGGTGCGCCCCGGCCTCGACGGCCTTGCGCGTCCACTCCACGACCAGGGCCGAGTTGCCCGCCAGGTCGCCCACAGTGGGGTTGACCTGTGCTGATGCGATCCGTAGCTGCGGCATACCGTCATCCTCCACCATGTTTTCGCCCCTGAGGCGAAAATGTGACGGGAGTCAGACTAGCCCTTCGCGACCTTCACTTTCTTGAAGGCCGCCCGGACTCGCTGCAACGCCTGCTCCGCGTCGGAGTCGAACGGATTGTCGTGCACGAGGTACGTCCACGTCGATGTCGGACGGCGCAGCCCGGCCGCTGCCAGGTCGATCCCGTCGGCGGTGATCTCGGCTTCCTCGAACGTCTCGCCCGCGAGGTCGCCGATCTTCTTGAGGATGCCCTTGAACTCGCCGATCGCGGCGCGGTGGAACTCGTCGATCGGGGTCTCCCTGGCCAGCGCGCGCAGGTGGATCGTCTCGCGCACGTCGGACAGGAACGCCAGGTGGTGGGCCCAGCGGCGGTCGAGGTGGAACAGCAGGACCTGCCGCGCGACCGTGTTCAGCACGTCCTCATCGATGCCCTCGGCCAGCTTCTCCCACCGGTCCGCGCACCGCTCTTTGAGCTGCTCAGAGGCCAGATCCGTACGCAGGACGTCGTCGCGGTAGGCCAGGACGAGGCCGCGCTGGTGCTCGATGAGGCGGGTGTAGCGCCAGGTGTTGCGGTGGATGTCGAGGTGCACGCCCTCGGCGACGCGCTGGGCGTGGTCGAGGAACCGCTGGGCGGTGACGTCGTCGAGCCTGCCGTCGTCGTCGGGGTCGGAACTGGCGCCCGCGTCCGGCGCGTACTGCGTGACCAGCTCGTCCTCAAGGCTCGCGTACACGACCGAGGCGCCGGGGTCGCCCTGCCGACCCGACCGCCCGCGCAGCTGGTTGTCGAGCCTGCTGCTGGCGTAGTGGCCGGTGGCGATCACATACAGTCCGCCAAGGTCGGCGACCTTGTCGTGGTCGTCATCGTCGCCGCCCGCGCCGCCGAGCTTGATGTCGGTGCCGCGGCCCGCCATCTGCGTGGACACCGTGACCGCCGCGTGCGCGCCCGCGTCGGCGACGATGGCGGCCTCCTCGGCGTCGTTCTTGGCGTTGAGCACGACCGACGACACGCCCGCCTTGGTCAGCTTCTCCGCGATCCGCTCCGACTCGGCCACGTCGAGCGTGCCGACCAGGATCGGGCGGCCCGTCTCGTGCAGTGTGACGATCTCGGCGACCAGCGCGGCTTCCTTGCGGTCGATGCTGTCGTAGATCCGGTCGGACTCGTCGACCCGCACACACGGCTTGTTCGGCGGGATCACCGACACCTTGAGGTCGTAGAACTCGCGCAGCTGCTCGGCGACCGCCGTCGCGGTGCCGGTCATCCCGCAAACCCGCTGGTAGCGGCCGATGAGGCCCTGCACGGAGACCGAGTCGAGCACCTCGCCGCTCTCGGTCGGGTCGAGCCGCTCCTTGGCCTCGACCGCCGCCTGCAGGCCGTCGGGCCAGCGTTGCAGCAGTGCGATCCGGCCGCGCGAGGTGTTGATCAGGTGGACCTTGCCGTCGCGCACGATGTAGTCGACGTCGCGCTGCAGCAGCGCGTGGGCGTGCAGGGCGGCGTTGACCGCGGCGAGGCGGTCGCTGTGGTCGCCGGAGTACAGGTCGATGTCGCCGAGCGCCTTCTCCACGGCCTTGGCGCCGCGCGCGGTCAGCCAGGCGTTTCGGTTGTCCTCGTCGCGCTCGTAGTCGCGGCCGGGGCGCAGCGCGCGCACGACCGCGGCGACCTCGGGGTCGCCCTGCGCGTCGTCGGTCGAGCCCGCCATGACCAGCGGCACCCGCGCCTCGTCGACCAGCACCGAGTCGGCCTCGTCGATCAGCGCCACGTCCGGGTCGCGGTGGACCAGGTCGTCGACGTCGGTGCACAGCCGGTCGCGCAGCACGTCGAAGCCGATCTCGCTGACCGCGCCATAGGTGACGTCTTTCCCGTACGCTGTACGGCGCTGGTCGGGGGTGGCCTCCTGGTCGACCCAGCCGACCGACACGCCCAGCAGCTCGTAGACCGGTGCCATCCACTCGGCGTCGCGGCGGGCCAGGTAGTCGTTGACCGACATGACGTGCACCGACCGGCCCTGCAGCGCGTACCCGGCCGCGGCGAGCGCGCCCGCGAGCGTCTTGCCCTCACCGGTGCCCATCTCCACTACCCGGCCGTGCAGCAGCTCCATGGCGCCGACCAGCTGCATGTCATAGGGCCGCTGGTCCAGGCCGCGGCGGGCGGCTTCACGGCCCAGCGCGCACAGTTCCACCATGCCGTGGGCGTCGAGCCCGCCAAGCGCCTTCTCCCGCAACTCGCCCGCCGCCTCGGTGAGCTCGGCGTCGGTCAGCTTCTTGACCCGCTCCTCGCGCCACTCGATCGAGGTCAGCACTTCGGCGTACTTCTTGAGGTCGACCGTCGAGGGCCGCTCCAGCAGTCGCTGGAACCGGCCCTTGACCCGTGTCAGGAACGCAGCCACGCTCGTCGGCCACCTCTCGTTCTGTCCTCGCGGTTGACAGCATTGTCGACCCTGCCACCTAACGGCGGAGTGTGGCGGATGAGTTCCCGGCTGACACACTGGTCGGGTGCCTCGTCCTTGGTTGGTGTTCGTTGTTCTCGCGGCCGTCGTGAGCGGCTGCACTGTTCAAATCAGCGGAACCCCGGTGACGGGGCAGACCGAGACCCTCGGCCCCAAGGGCACCGTGCCCGCCGGGCTGGAGCGGTTCTACGGCCAGGCCCTGACCTGGCGCGACTGCCGCGCGCTGGCCCACGACGACGAGAGCCGCATGGCCTTCGGCACCCGCGACGTGCGCTGCACGACGATCACCGTGCCGCTCGACTACGCCAACCCCACCGGCAAGACCGCGTCGATCGGGCTGCTGCGCAGGCAGGCCACCGGCATCAAGGTCGGCTCGCTGCTGATCAACCCCGGCGGCCCCGGCGTGTCCGGGATGAGCGCGGCGGCGTCGATCGCGGGCAAGATCAAGGGCACCGAGCTGGCCGAGAAGTTCGACCTCGTCGGCTTCGACCCGCGCGGCATCGGCGTCAGCGAGCCCAAGATCGCCTGCCTGACCGACCCGGAGATGGACGCCGAGCGGATCGAGCCGGAGAACACCACCGTCGCCGAGGAGGAGGCGGAGAACAAGGACTTCGCCGCCAAATGCGCCGAGCGCAGCGGCGGCGCGGACGTGCTGGCCAACGTCGGCACCCGGGACGTGGTTCGCGACATGGACATCATGCGGTCGGTGCTTGGCGACGAGAAGCTCAACTACGTCGGCTACTCCTACGGCACCCGGATCGGCACCGCCTACGCCGAGGCGTTCCCGGCCAATGTGCGCGCGCTGGTCCTCGACGGCGCGGTCGACCCGAACGAGGACCCGGTCAGCCAGTCGATCGAGCAGGTCAAGGGCTTCGACAAGGCGCTGGACGACTTCCTCGCGTGGTGTGCGGACAAGCGGTCGTGCACGGTCAAGGACAAGAACACGCTCCGCGGCCTGCTGGAGGGCTTGGAGAAGCGGCCCATCGACGTCGGCGGGCGCCAACTCTCCGCCTCCGACGCCACCACGGGCGTCGCCGCCGCCCTCTACAGCGACGAGACGTGGACCTTCCTGTCCGGCGCGCTGAACGACTTGGCCAAGGGCGACGGCGAACAGCTCATGCTGCTGGCCGACCTCTATCTGGGCCGCAGCGAGGACGGCAAGTACTCGGGCACCATGTCCGCGCTGGTGGCTGTCCGCTGTGTCGACGAGCCCCGCATCACCGACCGCGCGCAGTTGGAGGAGGCCACCCGCAAGATCGTCGAGGGCACCAAGGACTCCTTCATGGCCTCCACCGACCCGCCGCTGGCAGCGCTGGACCCGTGCGCGTTCTGGCCGGTCCCGAACACCAGCCGCCCGCACCAGCCCGAGGTCGCCGGGGTCCCGCCGGTCCTGGTGATCTCCACGACCGGCGACCCGGCCACGCCGTACCAGGCCGGGGTCAACCTGGCCAAGGCGTTGGGCGGCAGGCTGCTGACCTACGAGGCCACCCAGCACACGGTGTTCATGCAGGGCGACGCCTGCGTCGACAAGCTCGGCACGCGCTACCTCGTCGACCTCGAACTTCCCGCGGATGGGTTGCGCTGCAAGGGATGAGCCGCGGGTAGGCTCAGCCGAGTTGATCATCTCGGCTGCCGCGGTGAGGCGGGCCTACTGGTCGGGGGTTCGCTGGTAGATGTGCGCTTCGGCCACCTCGCGGTAGCCCATCCGGTGGTACCAGCCGCGCGGCCAGTCGGTGGCCTCCGCGATCAGGAACCACAGATCGCAGCCCGCGGCGTGGGAGCGATGCAGCGCCTCGGCCACCAACGCTCGCGCATAGCCCTTACCCCGGTGTTCCAGCCGCGTCACGATGTTCTCGAACTGGGCCACCCCGTCGCGCGTGTAAAGCTCCCCGCGCGCCACGACGTCCGCCCCGTCTTTGACGCCCAGCAGCGTGACATCGGCGCCGAGCGGGTAGAGCTTGGTCCGGTCGGCGAGCTGGGCGACGGCGTCCTCGCTGTCGTTAGGGAACTCCGTGCGCCAATCGTGGATCAGCGACGGCCGCCACACGTCGAACGGGATCTCCTCGGCGCCGTCCACGCGGGGCGGCAGGTCGCCGGAGTGGATCATCGTCACGATCCGCTCGTGCACGCCGTATCCCGCCGCCGCGAACGTTTCCTCCGCCGCGGCGCCCTGGCCGTCGTCGGTGAAGTGGACGAGCCGGTGGGCGTGGCCGTGGCCGCCGAGGACCTGGTCGGCCGCCTCAGCCACGGCCGACGGGTCCACGTCGTCGGTCACGACGATCCGGTTGTGGTGCCAAGAAGCCGGATAGTCGCGCTGCAAGAGTGCGTGCCCCCAGCCCAGTTCGACCACTTCGGTGGCCTGGGCCCGGGCGAACCGGCCCTCGAACTCGGCGATCCGGCGCCGCGCCGCGATGATGTCCACCGGTTCATCATCGCGCAAGAGCCCCAGGTCTTACGACCAAAGTCCACCTCCGGCCCGAGCAAGACCAGACCAAAGTAGGAGGCAGGCCACACCCCGCCCGCGCCAAAGTGGTGTCACGACGAAGAATTCGTCATGGAGGGGGAAGAAAATGCCGCGTGGCAAAGGAATTCTCGTGGTGGGGGTGGCGATCGCGCTGACGGCGACCGTCGCGCCCGCCGCGTACGCGGACACCGCCAAGGTGCCGAGAATCCAGTGGCAGCAATGTCCGGACGACAAACACCTCCAGTGCGCCATGGTTCCGGTGCCGCTGGACTACGCCGACCCGATGGGCAAGAAGATCAGCTTGCGGCTGGTCAAGCGGGTCGCGGACAAACCCAACCGCAAGCTCGGCACCGTGTTCATCAACAACGGCGGCCCGGGCGGCTCGGCCGCCGACTTCGTTCCCGGGATCGGCGACCTGCTCGGCGTCGGCACCCGCGAGCGCTTCGACATCGTCGGCATCGACCCGCGCGGCATCGCGGGCCACCGCAACTGCCTGACCGAGGACTGCGGCAGCGCACCGGTCGTCTGCGCCGCCGCGCCGCAGGATCCGCCCGGCCCGCCGTTCCCGTCGGCGTTCTTCCCGCGTTCCGCGGCGGAGGTGACCACCCAACTGGAGTTCGACGACTTCTTCCGCCGCCTGTGCGACCAGCGCGGCAACGAGATCCTCGACCACATGTCGACCGCCGACACCGCCCGCGACATGGACCTCATGCGCCAAGCCGTCGGCGACCGCAAACTCACGTACTACGGCGTCTCCTACGGCACCATCCTCGGCGCCACCTACGCCGCGATGTATCCGAACAAGGTCCGCGCCCTGATCGTCGACGCGGTCCTCGACCCGGTCGCGTGGAGCCACGGCCGCGGCACCGACAGCCAGTACCTCCTGTCCGCCCGCCTCGGCAGCGACTTCGGCGCCTGGGAATCCCTCCACAGCGCCTTCGCCGAGTGCGACCGCGTCGGCCCCAGCCGCTGCCCCGCCGCGGGCAAGGCCGCCGGAAAGTTCTACGCGGTCAGCGAACGCCTCAAGCAGGGCGACGTCGACACCCCGTCCGGCAAGCTGAACTACCAGGAGGCCATGGGCACTCTCCTCGGCGCCCTCTACGGCTCGACCTACTACCCGGCGATCATGGAGTTCGTCGAGGCAGTCCACCAGCTGATCTTCGGCACCGCGCGGACCGCGTCCGCTGACCGCGCGGGAGACGCTTGGACCGCCTTGCGCGCCGTCGACCGGCCCGCCCATCCGTACTCGGTCGGTCCGTGGGGCTCCACGGGTCCGTCGGGTGAGGAGGTCGTCAGCCCGACGTTCCACGGTGTCGCCTGTGCCGACAGTGTCAATCCGACCGACCGCGACGCGGCGGTCCGTTCCGCGGCCCATGCGGAGGCCAATGGGCCTGGGTTCGGTGAGCTCTGGTCTTGGGCTACGTCGGCGTGTGTCAACTGGCCTGGGTCATCTAAGTCGGCCTTCCGTGGTCCGTGGACGGCGCGTACGTCGACTCCGCTGTTGGTTGTCGGCAACATGCATGACCCGGCGACTCCGATCAGCGGTGCTCGGGCGCTCAACGGCCTGATGACCAATTCCCGCCTTCTCACGCTGGATGGCTGGGGTCACGGTGCCCTGGGCGAAAGCGCTTGCATCACGAAGTCTTATGAGACGTATCTCGTTGATCGCAAGTTGCCCGCTCAGGGGGCGGTCTGCAAGCCGGATGCGCCGTTGTTCCCGCTCGCGAGCTGAGCGGTTGAGGTGGGGTCGATCTGGCCCCACCTCAGCCTGGCGCCGTGCCTTGGGCTCGGTGTGCGCGGGTGGGGTCCGCACCATCGGGTGAAGGTGGGCGATCACGCTTTGCCCGGGGCCCCTACGACGGCCCCTGTGGGGAAAAAGCGGTGGCGGATAAGGCACCCCACACGCCAGGCAGCTTAGGGGCCGTCGTCCCCCCGGACAAAGCGTGATCGCCCACCTTCACCCGATGCTGCTTGGGCGGCGGGTGCGACTTGGGTGGGTGCCGAGGAAGCGGTTCACCTGTGTCAATCAGCGGTCGATGATGCCGCCGTTCTCCTGGCCTCGCCGACAGCTACTGCTCCGACTCGGTCCTCAGCTCTTCCAGATCCGTGGCCGCCGCGAGTCCCGGGGCCGAACCCGCCAACTCGCCCAAGGCGTCAAGGAATGCGTCTCGATGGCGGATGAGGCGAAGCGCCCCGTTCTCGTTGACTTCGACACGCAGTACGTCGCCCGGTCGGACATTGGCGGTGGCCAATGCGGCGAGCGGAAGCGTGATCTGGTTCTTACTGTTCACCATTGTCGTCCACACCGGCTCACCATCCTGTCGCTCTACCTAGGAGGACATGCGCAATGCCAATCAGCGCTGTCTGACGTTGATCAAGACCGCCAGTGCTGCGCCTGCGGCGCAGACGATTGCGGTGATCAGGAAGATGTCGGTGTATTGGGTGACCAGGGCTTCCTTGAACTTCACCAAGTAGGCCGCCATCTCCCGTTGGAACGTGGCCTCGTCCATCCCGAACGGCAGTGGTGGGTTCAGGTTCGCGGTCAGGCTGTGGAAGCGGTGCAGGCCCCACGCCGACAGACCTGCCACGCCCACCAGCATTCCGGTCATCCTGGCCACCACGACCCCGGCCGACGCGACGCCGTGTCGTTCGGATGGGACGACGCGCAGTGCCGCCGCGGAGAGGGGGGCGATCACCAGCCCGAGGCCGAAGCCCGCCACTGCCAGGTCGGTGTCCAGTCGTGGCAAGCCGAGTGGGTGTGTCATCGAGAGCACGTCGACCGCCCACCCCGACATCAGCCAATACCCGGCCGCCGCGATCAGCATGCCGATGATCGACACCACGCGGTCGCCGTAGCGGGCCGCCGCGTAGCCGCCGATCAGGGCGCCGATGGGCAGGGCGATCAGAAAGCGGAGCAGGACGAACACGGCGCCCCGGTCGTCGTCGCCGAGTAGGGACTGGGCGAAGAGGTCGACGTTCACCAGCGTCACCATCAGTGCGGCCCCGGCGGCGGCGGAGACGCCGAGGGCGGCGAGGAAGGGGCGCATCGCGACGCCCGCCGGGTCGATCAGCTTCGTTCGGGCGCGGCGTTCCCACAGTAGGAACAACACCAGCGCCACCACCGCGCCGACCAGCAGCGGCGGGCCCCAGGACGGCAGCACCGACTCGCGTGGCGTCGGGTTGTAGAGGCCGATCACGGCCAGGCCAAGCGTCACCGCCAGCAGCGACCCGCCGACGACGTCGACCCGCACCGGGGTCGTCGGCCTCTCGTGGGCAGGCACAGTCATTTGGATGGCCACCATCGCGATCACCGCGAGCGGCACGTTCACCCAGAACACCGCGCGCCAGCCCGACACGTCGGCCCACAGTGGCAGGCTCGCCAGCGCCACGCCATACAGCGGGCCCAGCACACTGCCGAGTTCCTGCGCCGCGCCGACCGCGCCGAGGATGGTGGAGCGGCGGCGTTCGTCCCACAGGTCGGCGGCCAGTGCCATGGTCACCGGGAGCAGGGCCCCGCTGGCGACGCCCTGGATGACCCGTCCGGTCACCAGTGTCTCCAGGTCCCCGGACAGCGCGGTCACCACCGAGCCCGCCAGGAACCCGAACAGGCACAGCTGAAGCAGCCGCTTGCGCCCGAACCGGTCCGACGCCTGCCCGAGCAGCGGCATCGCCGCGATGTAGCCGAGCAGGTAGCCGGTGACGATCGGGGTGACCCGCTCCAGCCGGTTCACCGGGATCTGCAGGTCATCGATGATCTGCCGGATGACGCTGACCACCACGTAGGTGTCGAGCGCGCCGAGCAGCACCGCGAGCCCGCCCGCGCCGATGGCGACCGAGCGGCCGCGGCGCGGGCTTCCTGTCGTGACCATCGCTAGACGGGCGCGGTGATCGTGACCTGCTTGCCAGGGTCGGTCAGCGTCAGGTCGACCGAGGCGGTCTTGCCCTCGCTGCTCGGCAGCGTCACCGACGCCTTGACCGGCTGCTTGTTGTCCTGGCGCAACCAGAACGTCACGTCCACATCGGAGCCGACGCCCGGCACGATCGCCGCGACGACGTCCTTCTCGCCCAGGCCCTTGACGCGGTAGGTCGCCACGCCGTCGATGTCCTCCGTGCCCTCGGTCCGCGGCTCCTTGATCTTGGCCAGGACGTTCGCGATGCCCTTGTCCGGGTTGAGGATCGCCGACGGGTCGTACAGGTTCGACGTCAGCGCCGCCGGGTACTTCTGGAACCCGCCGGTCGGGCCCTTGATGTAGAGGGAGTCATCGACCAGCACGAACTCGCCCTCGATGAGCTGGCCGAGCAAGGTCAGCTTGACCGTGCCCTTCGCCGCGCCCGACGGGCCGCCCTCACGGGTCAGATCGCCCTCGGCGTTCTGCACCGGGATCGCCGAGACCGACCCGTTGACCTTGAGGGAGAAGTGCGCGCTGCGAATGTCGCGAGTAGCCGCGGCGGCGTCCTTCATCAGCGCGGCGCCGTCGGGCAGCCCGCCGGTGCCACCGCCCGAGTCGTCCGACGTGCAACCAGCCGTGAGTGCCGCGGCGAGGGCGAGGGCCCCGAGGAGGATCCGGCGCGTGACCATGTGCGCAGGATAGGGCCAACAAGCTGAGACCGTCGGTCAACCCGCGCGGAAGGTCTTGCGGTAGGCCAGTGGGGACACTCCGATCGACGCGCGCACATGCTGGCGAAGTGACGCCGCGCTGCCCAACCCGGACCGGTCGGCCACCTGGTCCACCGGCAGCTCGGTCGTCTCCAGCAGCCGCAGCGCGTGCCGGACCCGCTGCTGGATCAGCCACGTCCCCGGCGACATCCCGGTCTCGGCGCGGAAGTGCCGGGAGAACGTCCGCACGCTCATCCGCGCGTGCCCGGCCAGCGCCGCCAGCTCCAGCGGCTCGTGCAGCCGGTCCAGCGCCCACGCGCGGGTCGCCGACACCCCGCCCGTGCCCACCGGCAGCGGCCGGTCGATGAACTGCGACTGCCCGCCGTCGCGCCACGGCGGCACCACGCAGTACCGAGCCGCCCGGTTCGCCACTTCGCTGCCGTGGTCGGACCGCACGACGTGCAGACAGAGATCGACACCCGCACTCAGCCCGGCCGAGGTGAGCACATCGCCGTCATCGACGAACAGCACGTCCGGGTCCAACTCGACCGCCGGATACAGCGCGCGGAACTCGTCGGCGAACTTCCAGTGCGTCGTCGCGGGCCGCCCGTCCAGCAAGCCCGCCGCGCCCAGGACGAACGCGCCCGTGCAGATCGACATCACCCGCGTGCCCGGCCTGATCAGCGACAACGCGGCGGCGAGGTCGTCGGACAGGGTGCCGAGGTAGCGGGGTCCCTCCGACCGGGTGCCGGGCACGATCACGGTGTCCGCGCGGGCGAGCGCCTCCGGGCCGTGGTCGAGCACCGCGGCGAACCCGGCCGTCATCCGCACCGGCTTCGCGTCGACCCCGCAGATCAACACCTCGTACAGCGGTTGGCCGTCGCCGTCCAGCGCCGCGCCGAACACCCCGGGCGGGATGCACATGTCGTAGCCGACGGCCTGTTCGACGGCCAGCACCGCCACCACATGAGTCATGGCCAGATTCTTTCACATAGTGGCAGTCTGGCCACTTGTTCGATCGATGCCGAACCTCCAGGCTCCCCATGTGACTCTTGTGGACACCCGCCCCCGCCTGCACTGGGCCTGGATCGTCGCCGCCGTCGCCTTCGTCGCCCTGGTCGGCGCCGCGGGCTTCCGCGCCGCGCCCAGCGTCCTGATCGACCCGCTGCACCAGGAGTTCGGCTGGTCGACCGCGACGATCTCGGCCGCGGTCTCGGTCAACCTGCTCCTGTTCGGCTTGATCTCGCCGTTCGCCGCGGCACTCATGGAGCGCCTCGGCATGCGCCGCGTGGTGACCTGGGCCCTGCTGCTCATCTCGCTGGGCAGCGGCCTGACGGTGTTCATGACCGCGAGCTGGCAGCTGGTCCTGCTCTGGGGTGTCTTCGTCGGGGTCGGCGCTGGCTCGATGGCACTCACGTTCGTCGCCACCGTCACCTCCCGCTGGTTCGTCAAGCGCCAAGGCCTCGTCAGCGGCGTGCTCACCGCCGCGAGCGCCGCCGGACAGCTCGTCTTCCTGCCACTCATCGCCCACCTCGCCGCCGACCACGGCTGGCGCACCGCGAGCCTGGTCGTCTCCCTGGCCGCCCTCGCCGTGGTCCCGCTCGTCGCCTTCCTCCTTCGCGACAACCCCGCCGACGTCGGCACCACGGCCTACGGCGCCGACCCCGACGCCCCGCCGCCGGTCTCGGCGACCAGCGGCCGAACCGCGCTGCGCGCCGTCACCGTCCTCAAACAGGCCGCCCACGACCGCACGTTCTGGCTGCTCGCCGCCGGGTTCGCCATCTGTGGCGCCTCCACCAACGGCCTGATCGGCACCCATTTCGTGCCCGCCGCGCACGACCACGGCATGCCGTCCACCACGGCCGCGGGCCTGCTCGCCCTGGTCGGCCTCTTCGACGTCGCGGGCACCATCGTGTCCGGCTGGCTGACCGACAAGGTCGACCCCAAAGTCCTGCTCGGCGTCTACTACAGCCTGCGCGGCGCGTCCCTGCTCGTGCTCCCGCACCTGTTCGCCGCCACCACCGAACCGCCGATGTGGGCGTTCATCATCTTCTACGGCCTGGACTGGGTCGCCACCGTCCCGCCGACCGTCGCCCTGTGCAGGCGTGCCTTCGGCGCGGACGGCCCGATCGTCTTCGGCTGGGTCTTCGCCTCCCACCAGATCGGCGCCGCCGTCGCCGCCGTCGGCGCCGGGCTGACCCGCGACCACCACGGCAGCTACGACCTGGCCTGGTACGTCGCGGGCGGCCTGTGCGCGGTCGCGGCTGTGATGTCGCTCCGTATCCGACTCGACTCGCCCGATGCACGGTGATCCCCTCTACGCTGCGCCTATGGATCGCCAGCAAGAATTCGTCCTGCGCACCCTTGAGGAGCGCGACATCCGGTTCGTCCGGCTGTGGTTCACCGACGTCCTCGGCTTCCTGAAGTCGGTGGCCGTGGCGCCCGCCGAATTGGAAGGCGCGTTCGCCGAGGGCATCGGATTCGACGGCTCGGCGATCGAGGGCTTCTCCCGGGTCTACGAGTCGGACATGGTCGCCCGCCCCGACCCGGCCACCTTCCAGGTCCTGCCGTGGGAGACCCCCGGCGGCGAGCCGTACTCGGCGCGCATGTTCTGCGACATCGCCATGCCAGACGGTTCGCCGTCCTGGGCCGACCCGCGCCACGTGCTGCGCCGCACCCTGTCGAAGGCCAGCGAGGCCGGGTTCACCTGCTACGTGCACCCGGAGATCGAGTTCTTCCTGCTCAACAACCTGCCCGTGGACGGCAGCGAGCCGGTCCCCGCCGACAACGGCGGCTACTTCGACCAGGCCAGCCACGCCACCGCCACCCACTTCCGGCGGCACGCGATCGAGACCCTGGAGGCCATGGGCATCTCGGTGGAGTTCAGCCACCACGAGGGCGCCCCCGGCCAGCAGGAGATCGACCTGCGCTACGCCGACGCGCTCACCATGGCCGACAACGTCATGACCTTCCGGTACGTGGTCAAGGAGGTCGCGCTCACCCAGGGCGTGTTCGCCTCGTTCATGCCCAAGCCGTTCTCCGACCAGCCCGGCTCCGGCATGCACACCCACGTCAGCCTGTTCGAGGGCGACCGCAACGCCTTCTACGACAACGAGGACCCGTACCAGCTCTCCGGCACCGGCAAGGCGTTCGTCGCGGGCCTGCTCAAGCACGCGCGGGAGATCTCGGCGGTCACCAACCAGTGGGTGAACTCCTACAAGCGCCTCATCGTCGGCGGCGAGGCCCCGACAGCGGTCTGCTGGGGCCACGCGAACCGCTCCGCGCTCGTGCGTGTGCCCATGTACTCACCCAGCAAGGCGTCATCCCGTCGGGTGGAGATCCGCTCGCTCGACTCGGCCTGCAACCCGTACCTGGCGTACTCGGTGATCCTGGCCGCGGGCCTCAAGGGCGTCGCCGAGGGCTACGAGCTGCCACCGGCCGCCGAGGACGACGTCTGGTCGCTCTCCGACGCCGAACGCCGGGCCGCGGGCTACGCGAACCTGCCGCAGAACCTGGGCGAAGCCCTCACCGAGATGGAGAACTCCGAACTGCTGGCCGAGACCCTCGGCGAGCACGTCTTCGACTTCTTCCTGCGCAACAAGCGCAACGAGTGGGACGCCTACCGCCGCAGCGTCACGCCGTACGAGTTGCGAACCCTCCTACCGGTCCTCTGATCGAGTTCGCTCTACCGGGTGGTCCGCGCACCGGGCGTGAGCCGTTAGGTTGGCTCGGTGCTTCCCCCAGTGATCGGCTGCACGGTGGCCGGGTGCGCGGACCTTCCCGCCGCCCGGCTCACCGCGGAATCGTTCCGACGCCACCATCCCGGCGCCGAGTTCGTCATCCTCCTCGTCGACGGTGACCGCGCCGAGGACGTGATCGTCCCCGCCGACCTGGGCGTCGGCGCCGACGAACTCGCTGCCCTCGCCACCGGCCACAGCGCCCGGGAGGCGGCGACCGCGCTGCGGCCCCGGCTGATGGAGTGGCTGCTCGGCCGCCACGAGAGCGTGGTGCTCTACCTCGACCCGTGGGTCAAGGTCTACGCCTCGCTCGACCTGGACCTCGGCGACGCCGCGCTGCTGCTGGTCCCCAAGGTGCTGCGCCCGCTGCCCGCCGACGGCCTGCGGCCGACCGCGGCCGAACTGCGCGCCGCCGGTGTCTACGACGACGGCTTCGTCGCCGCCGCGCACGGCGCCGAGCACTTCCTGCACTCCTGGGCCGAGGTGTCCACCCGCGACCCACAGGCCGCGGGCGCCTTCCTCGACGGCGCCCCCGCCCTGGTGGACCACCGGGTGCGCCGCGACTCCGGCCTGGGACTGTCGCGGTGGAACGCCGCGCAACGCCCGCTCGCCCGCGCCGCGGACGGCTCGGTCACCTCCGGCGGCGCGCCACTGCGCACGGTCGACTTCGCGGGCTTCGACCCGGCCCGCCCGTGGCTGCTCAGCGCCGACATCGCCGACGACCAGCGGATCCTGCTGTCCGAACACCCGCTGCTCAACCGCCTGTGTGCCGACTACGCAGGCGAACTCGCCGACCCGCCCGCCCCGACCGTCCGATTCGGACAGCTCACCGACGGCACCGTCTTCCCGCCGTCCCTGCGCGCGGCCTACCGCACCGCCAAGGACCGCCCGCCCGCCGCGGGCAGCGACCCGGCGGGCTTCCTGCGCTGGGCCTGCGCCCCAGAACGCTGGGCGACCGCGCTCTGGCAGGACGACCCTGAACTGCGCGAACGCTTCCCCGACCCCTTCGGCTCCGACGCCGCTGCCTACCGCGACTGGTGCGCGACCGACGCCGTCCTCGCGGCCCGGATCCACCCCCGCGCGGTGCCCGGCCACCACGACAGCGACGTCGCCCTGATCGACCAGATCGGCGTGTCGGTCCTCGGCGAGGGCCCGCTGGCCGACCGGGTCCGCCTCGCCGCGGGCGCGTCCGGCCTGCCCACCTCCGACCAGCCGGTGTATCCCGTAGTCCTGGTCTGCGACGGCGCGCCGCCGCCCAGACAGCGGCACGTGATCTTCGTCCGCGAGGAGTTCGGCCCGGTTCCCCCGGCCGACGAGCGGTGGCTGGTGTGGCCGGCGACCGCGCCCGGCCCCGACGGCGTCGCCACCCACACCGTCCCGCTGCCGGTCGTCGACCCTGGCCCCCGCGACGACGGCACCCGCGAGGACGCCCGCACCCGCCTCGGCCTCGACCCCGCGCCGGTGTTCCTGGCCATGGCCGACCGGGCCGATGACCTGATCGCCGCCTTCGCCGCCGCCTTCCCCGCGCGCGAGGACGTCCGACTGCTGCTGCTCGTCCCCGACGACACCGCGCGCACCGAGGCGGTCGAACGGCTGCGGTCCGCCGCGGCGGCGGACAAGCGGATTCGGCTGGTCGACACCGACTTCGACCGCGCCCTCGACGCCACCGACTGGGCGATCTCGCTGCACGAGCCGGGCTGCGCGGACACCGCCAGGGTCAACGCCTGGCTCATCGGGGCCGCCTTGCGCGGCGTCCCGCTGATCACCGTTCTGTCCGGGATCGGCGCCGACCTGCTCGGCACCGACGGCTGCGTGGCGCTGCCCACCGACGAGTTCGCCGCCGACACCATGGTGGCGGGCGCGATCCGCGACCTGGCCGACGACCGGGCGACCGCCGACAAGGTCGGCTCGGCGGCCAGGACGTCCGTGCTGGAGAGCCTGGCGCCCGCCACCACCGGCGCCGCGGTGCGCAGACGGGTCGAGCTGGCCTACCGCGGCTGGCGGGCGGGCCGAGCGCTGGCCGGGGCGACCGAGGACGATCCGCTGCGGGCGCTGCGGGCCGCCAGACACGCGCTGCTGCGCAGGCCGGACGCCGACGTCGGCCACCGCATCCCCATGGCCCCGCAACTGCGCCGCGCGGTGCTGCGCGTGCTCAACCACTACGACTCGCACCTGACGTCGGTGCTCAACTCGCTCATCGACGGCATCGAACGCACGGCCGCCGACCTGGTCGAACGGCAGGAGAAGCTGGCCACGGCAGGCGCGGGCCACGACCTGGACCTGCTGCGCGCCGACCTCGACCTGGTCGTGGAACGCGGCTCGCACCTGGCCAAACAGGTCTCGTCGACCGGCGAGGAAGTGCTCCGGCTACGCGGGGAGGTCGTCTCGGGGAGCCGCGCGGTGAAGGAACTGGCCGCCCGACCCGTCGTGGTGCCGGAGCCGGTGGAGTCCGACCAGCTGCGCACGGTCACCGAGGCGCTCGCGGCGAGCCAGGCCCGCATCGATGCCCTCGAAGCCAAGCTGACCAGCCGCCTGTCCGAACGCGACAGCAAGGTCGCGCTCAGCACCTGGTCGGCCGACCAGGCCCTGCGCGCGACCGACGCGCTGCGCCGAGTCGTGGTGCGTCAACACGAACGAGTGATTCCGGGCGATCTCGCCGATGTGCCGAGCGCCTTGGTCCTGTGCGACGCGGGCCTGCTGCGGCTGCCCGCGCAGGACGCGGTGATGTCGGCCGTGCTGTCGAGCAACGGGGTGTGGGAGCCCGACGTGGCCGAGCTTGTCGACTCGCTCATCGAGCCGGACAGCGTCTTCCTCGACGTCGGCGCGTACGTCGGCTACCACGCGATCCGGGTGCTCGGCAGGCTCGGTACCAGTGGCACGGTCGCCGTTGTGGAACCCGGTGCCGAAGCCGCGAAACTGTTGCGCCACAACGTATCCGAGAACGTCAGCGCGGCCGTGGCCGAGCGGCTCGTCGTGCTGGAGGCCGCCGCGTGGGACAGTCCGATCGCGATGGTCGGCACCCCCGCGGGTGGGGGTGGGCTGTCGGTCACCGCCCATGATCCACAGAAAGTGATCACCACCACATCGGGTGAAGTGGCGGTTCCCGGCGTCCGGCTGGACAAGGAGCTGGACGCGCTCGCGGACACCCGCGAGCAGCGTCTGTCGGTGGTGAAAGTGGACGTTCCGGGCCGCGGTCACCGCGCTTTGGGCGGGCTCGTACGGCGTCTGCGCAAGGATCGGCCGCACGTCATCTTCGCCATCGATGGGCCGCTGACCAGGGACTATGGCGACGATCCCGGTGTCGTCCTGCGGGAGTTCCGCACGTGGGGCTACGACCTGGTGCGCCTGGGCGAGGAGAAGGCCGTCTCGGTCGACGACGTGGTCGACGAAGTGCTCACCGGAGGGGTGCGCACACTGTGGCTGCGACCCTCCACAAGCCGCTGACCAGCCGATTTGACTTTGGGATTCGCACCCCAGTAACTTTCTCCATGTCGCACAGAGCGCCGGACGGAACAGGACGCAAGAGCCTGGCGGGGACGGAGCAGGGAGACAAAACCTCTGGTAAGGTTTCAGGGGTCGGACCTCCACCGGGTCGAGCGGGTTGACACCGCGAATCGAACCGGGTAAAGTTCTGCGGCGTTGCCTGAACCGGAATCCCAGCAAGGATCATCTGATCCCGCACGGATCCGATCAAGCACAACAAACTTGTAAGGCAATACCAGCCTCTGACGCTGTCGCCTCAATCAGGCGGTTAACTCGGATGTGCGTGTGTTGTTTGAGAACTCAACAGTGTGCCGATTTAAGCCAGTAGAGCTTAAATGATTGAACCCCTTTGTGGGTTCCTTTGAGATGAATTGATGCCAGTTTTGGTGTCTTTTTGTCAGGCAGAGAACACTCTGAAACATTATTGGAGAGTTTGATCCTGGCTCAGGACGAACGCTGGCGGCGTGCTTAACACATGCAAGTCGAGCGCTGAAGCCCTTCGGGGTGGATGAGCGGCGAACGGGTGAGTAACACGTGGGTAATCTGCCCTGCACTCTGGGATAAGCCCGGGAAACTGGGTCTAATACCGGATATGACCACTTCACGCATGTGTTGTGGTGGAAAGTTCCGGCGGTGCAGGATGAACCCGCGGCCTATCAGCTTGTTGGTGGGGTAGTGGCCTACCAAGGCGACGACGGGTAGCCGGCCTGAGAGGGCGACCGGCCACACTGGGACTGAGACACGGCCCAGACTCCTACGGGAGGCAGCAGTGGGGAATATTGCACAATGGGCGAAAGCCTGATGCAGCGACGCCGCGTGAGGGATGACGGCCTTCGGGTTGTAAACCTCTTTCAGCAGGGACGAAGCGCAAGTGACGGTACCTGCAGAAGAAGCACCGGCTAACTACGTGCCAGCAGCCGCGGTAATACGTAGGGTGCGAGCGTTGTCCGGAATTATTGGGCGTAAAGAGCTCGTAGGCGGTTTGTTGCGTCGGTCGTGAAAACCTGGGGCTTAACCCTGGGCCTGCGATCGATACGGGCAGACTTGAGTTCGGTAGGGGAGACTGGAATTCCTGGTGTAGCGGTGAAATGCGCAGATATCAGGAGGAACACCGGTGGCGAAGGCGGGTCTCTGGGCCGATACTGACGCTGAGGAGCGAAAGCGTGGGGAGCGAACAGGATTAGATACCCTGGTAGTCCACGCCGTAAACGGTGGGTGCTAGGTGTGGGGAACATTCCACGTTCTCCGTGCCGTAGCTAACGCATTAAGCACCCCGCCTGGGGAGTACGGCCGCAAGGCTAAAACTCAAAGGAATTGACGGGGGCCCGCACAAGCGGCGGAGCATGTGGATTAATTCGATGCAACGCGAAGAACCTTACCTAGGCTTGACATGGACTGGAAACCTGCAGAGATGTAGGCCCCCTTGTGGCTGGTTCACAGGTGGTGCATGGCTGTCGTCAGCTCGTGTCGTGAGATGTTGGGTTAAGTCCCGCAACGAGCGCAACCCTCGTTCTATGTTGCCAGCGCGTGATGGCGGGGACTCATAGGAGACTGCCGGGGTCAACTCGGAGGAAGGTGGGGATGACGTCAAGTCATCATGCCCCTTATGTCTAGGGCTTCACACATGCTACAATGGCCGGTACAGAGGGCTGCGAGACCGTGAGGTGGAGCGAATCCCTTAAAGCCGGTCTCAGTTCGGATCGGGGTCTGCAACTCGACCCCGTGAAGTCGGAGTCGCTAGTAATCGCAGATCAGCAACGCTGCGGTGAATACGTTCCCGGGCCTTGTACACACCGCCCGTCACGTCACGAAAGTCGGTAACACCCGAAGCCCATGGCCCAACCCGTAAGGGAGGGAGTGGTCGAAGGTGGGACTGGCGATTGGGACGAAGTCGTAACAAGGTAGCCGTACCGGAAGGTGCGGCTGGATCACCTCCTTTCTAAGGAGCATCTGACCCGCAGCCCCTACTTGTAGGGACTGTGTGGGAGGGCCAGGCCGCCGGCGAATGCCCGGTGGGTGGTTGCTCATGTGCTGTGGAACTACTGGACGAGCTGAGACTCGCGGCGCCGGTCATGCGGCAAGTACTGCGACGGTCTTCGGACCCGAGCGTGGAACGTCAGTGATTGGGGTTGTGGAGTGGATGTGTGTCGGCACACTGTTGGGTCCTGAGACAACACCCGTTGGGGTGTTGCACTCTTCAGGGCCGGCCGCGAAGACAGACCGCCGAGTGGAACTCGGGCTGGTGTTTTCAGGGATGCGGTTGTGCCTCTGGTTGGTGTTTGAGAACTGCACAGTGGATGCGAGCATCTTTGTAGCAAGATATTAAGGGCATACGGTGGATGTCTAGGCATCAGGAGCCGATGAAGGACGTAGGAGGCTGCGATAAGCCTCGGGGAGCTGTCAACCGAGCTGAGATCCGAGGATGTCCGAATGGGGAAACCCGGCATCAGTCATGTGGTGTCACCCGCACCTGAATCTATAGGGTGTGTGGAGGGAACGCGGGGAAGTGAAACATCTCAGTACCCGCAGGAAGAGAAAACAACCGTGATTCCGTGAGTAGTGGCGAGCGAAAGCGGATGAGGCTAAACCGTGTACGTGTGATACCCGGCAGGGGTTGCGTATGCGGGGTCGTGGGACCTATCTGGTCAGTCTGCCGGCTGGTCGGGGAGTGAGAAAACACTGTGTTAGCGGAACATGTCTGGAAAGCGTGACCGTAGTGGGTGAGAGTCCCGTACGCGAAAACTCAGTGTCTCCCGATGGTGTTCCCAAGTAGCAGCGAGCTCGTGGAATTTGCTGTGAATCTGGCGGGACCACCCGCTAAGCCTAAATACTTCCTGGTGACCGATAGCGGACTAGTACCGTGAGGGAAAGATGAAAAGTACCCCGGGAGGGGAGTGAAAGAGTACCTGAAACCGTGTGCCTACAAGCCGTCAGAGCCTTTCGGGGTGATGGCGTGCCTTTTGAAGAATGAGCCTGCGAGTTAGTGCTGCGTGGCGAGGTTAACCCGTGTGGGGTAGCCGTAGCGAAAGCGAGTCTGAATAGGGCGCTTGAGTCGCGTGGTCTAGACCCGAAGCGGAGTGATCTACCCATGGCCAGGGTGAAGCGACGGTAAGACGTCGTGGAGGCCCGAACCCACCAGGGTTGAAAACCTGGGGGATGAGCTGTGGGTAGGGGTGAAAGGCCAATCAAACTCCGTGATAGCTGGTTCTCCCCGAAATGCATTTAGGTGCAGCGTCGCATGTTTCACGCCGGGGGTAGAGCACTGGATGGTCTAGGGGGCCTACAAGCTTACCGAAATCAACCAAACTCCGAATACCGGTGTGTGAGAGTGCGGCAGTGAGACTGCGGGCGATAAGGTTCGTAGTCGAGAGGGAAACAGCCCAGAACACCAGCTAAGGCCCCTAAGTGTGCGCTAAGTGGGAAAGGATGTGGGGTCGCCCAGACAACCAGGAGGTTGGCTTAGAAGCAGCCACCCTTGAAAGAGTGCGTAATAGCTCACTGGTCAAGTGGTCCTGCGCCGACAATGTAGCGGGGCTTAAGCGCACCGCCGAAGCTGTGTCATTCACACAATACATCCCCGCCCTTTTGGGTGGGCAGTGGTGTGGATGGGTAGGGGAGCGTCGTGCAGCCATCGAAGCGGCGGAGTGATCCAGTCGTGGAGGCTGCGCGAGTGAGAATGCAGGCATGAGTAGCGAAAGAAGAGTGAGAAACTCTTCCGCCGGATGACCAAGGGTTCCTGGGCCAGGCTAATCCGCCCAGGGTAAGTCGGGACCTAAGGCGAGGCCGACAGGCGTAGTCGATGGACAACGGGTTGATATTCCCGTACCCGTGTGGACGCGTCCCTGGTGAGCTCGGTGATACTAACCGCCCAAAGCATGAGTCCCTTCGGGGGCGGAGTGTGGAGCGCGGGACCTGATCCGGTAGTAGCCAAACGATGGGGTGACGCAGGAGGGTAGCTCCGCCACCAGTTGGTGTGTGGTGTAAGCGTGTAGGCCGGTTGACAGGCAAATCCGTCAACCACATAGGCTGAGACGTGATGCATAGCCGAATGAGGCGAAGTAGAGTGATCCCATGCTGCCGAGAAAAGCCTCTAGTGAGTTTCCACGCGGCCCGTACCCCAAACCGACACAGGTGGTCAGGTAGAGAATACCAAGGCGATCGGGTGAACTATGGTTAAGGAACTCGGCAAAATGCCCCCGTAACTTCGGGAGAAGGGGGGCCACAGGACTTGAAGCCCTTCGCGGGCTAGGGTCAGGTGGCCGCAGAGACCAGCGAGAAGCGACTGTTTACTAAAAACACAGGTCCGTGCGAAGTCGCAAGACGATGTATACGGACTGACGCCTGCCCGGTGCTGGAACGTTAAGAGGACCGGTTAGTCCGCAAGGGCGAAGCTGAGAATTTAAGCGCCAGTAAACGGCGGTGGTAACTATAACCATCCTAAGGTAGCGAAATTCCTTGTCGGGTAAGTTCCGACCTGCACGAATGGCGTAACGACTTCTCGACTGTCTCAACCATAGGCCCGGCGAAATTGCACTACGAGTAAAGATGCTCGTTACGCGCGGCAGGACGGAAAGACCCCGGGACCTTTACTATAGCTTGGTATTGGTGCTTGGTTCGGTTTGTGTAGGATAGGTGGGAGACTGTGAAGTCCGCACGCCAGTGTGGGTGGAGTCAATCTTGAAATACCACTCTGATCGTACTGAGTGTCTAACTTCGGACCGTGATCCGGTTCAGGGACAGTGCCTGGTGGGTAGTTTAACTGGGGCGGTTGCCTCCCAAAGGGTAACGGAGGCGCCCAAAGGTTCCCTCAGCCTGGTTGGCAATCAGGTGTCGAGTGCAAGTGCACAAGGGAGCTTGACTGTGAGACAGACATGTCGAGCAGGGACGAAAGTCGGGACTAGTGATCCGGCGCTGGCTGGTGGAAGCGGCGTCGCTCAACGGATAAAAGGTACCCCGGGGATAACAGGCTGATCTTGCCCAAGAGTCCATATCGACGGCATGGTTTGGCACCTCGATGTCGGCTCGTCGCATCCTGGGGCTGGAGTAGGTCCCAAGGGTTGGGCTGTTCGCCCATTAAAGCGGTACGCGAGCTGGGTTTAGAACGTCGTGAGACAGTTCGGTCCCTATCCGCCGCGCGCGCAGGAGACTTGAGGAAGGCTGTCCCTAGTACGAGAGGACCGGGACGGACGAACCTCTGGTGTGCCAGTTGTCCCGCCAGGGGCACGGCTGGTTGGCTACGTTCGGAAGGGATAACCGCTGAAGGCATCTAAGCGGGAAGCTCGTTCCAAGATGAGGTCTCCCACCCCCTTTGAGGGGTTAAGGCCCCCAGCAGACCACTGGGTTGATAGGCCGGAAATGGAAGCCCAGTAATGGGTGGAGTTGACCGGTACTAATAGGCCGAGGGCTTGCTACAAACATGCTACGCATCCACTGTGCGGTGTCTGAGACACCAACCACCCCCACACACCCCGATATTGTCGGGTTGAGCGTGGGGTTGCTGGTTACTGTTTCATAGTGTTACGGCGGTCATAGCGGCAGGGAAACGCCCGGTCCCATCCCGAACCCGGAAGCTAAGCCTGCCAGCGCCGATGGTACTGCACTCGTGAGGGTGTGGGAGAGTAGGACGCCGCCGGACTAAAACTGCGAATGCCCCCTCTGTCTTCTTCGGAAGACAGAGGGGGCATTTCGCATTTCCGGAGTAGGTCGCGGTCGAGATAATCGGTCGCACGGCTGGCCGGTCCGAGCCACCATGACGTATGACCGTCATCCGGTACGACGACCCAGCCGACTTCTGGCGGACCGCGGGGGACTGGCTCGAACAGGACCCGGTCCGCAACACCATCGCGATCACCGTTCTTCGCCAGCTCCTCGAACTCGGGCCCGCGGCCGGTGACGAACCGCCGCTGCTGCTTACCGTCCACGACAACGACGTTCTCGTCGGAGCGGCGATCCAGACCCCACCCAGGCCGCTCATCGTCGCGGCCTTGCCGAGGGAAACCCATCACCAGGTGATCGACGTCCTCGGCGAGATCGCCGGAGTGACTGGACCAAGGGACCTCGCTGATGCCTTCACCGAAGCGCTGCTTGGGAAGACCCGCCAGCTGATCGCGGCCACCGTGCCGACTCGCCTCTACGAACTCGGCGGGCTGACCCTTCCCCAGGTCAGCGGCTATTTCCGGTTGGGCACCACCGAGGACCTTCCCGTCGCCGCCCGCTGGTGGGACGAGTTCGCCGCCGAGCTCGACCACTTCGAGGTCGGCGGCAGCGGCGAGGAGAACGCCCGCCGGGCACTCGACTTCGACCGCGCCATCGGGCTCTGGTTCGACAACGACGAACCGGTCGCGATGGCGGTCGCGTCGCCCGCCATCGCTGGGATGTCGAGGATCGGGCCGGTCTACACCCCGCCCGCGGCTCGCGGCCGCGGCTACGCGAAAGCCGCCACCGCGCACGTCGCACAGCACGCCAGGGACAAGGGCGCCGAGCACGTGCTGTTGTTCGCCGACACCGACAACCCGGTGTCGAACGCGGTCTACCAAGGAATCGGGTTCCACGTGGTGACCGATGCCGTGGAATACACGTTCGTGGAACGGAATACTCTCGAACCGTGACGCGCATCCTCGTCCTGCAGCTCGCCGAGATGGATCCGCCCGCACGGCTGGCCGAATGGCTGACCGACGCGGGCGCCGACCTGCACATCGCCCACCCGTACCGCGACCCGATCGACGGCGTCGACGGGTACGCGGGCGTGGTGTGCCTCGGCGGCCCGATGGGCGCCAACGACGTGATCGAGCATCCGTGGCTGGTCGACGTCCGGCAGCTCCTGGCGACCTGTGTGACCAAGCAGGTCCCGCTGCTGGCCGTCTGCCTCGGCGCGCAGCTGCTCGCGGTCGCGCTCGGCGGGCAGGTCGAGGTCGGCGCCGCCGGGCCGGAAGTCGGCCCTGGCCTGATCGCCAAGCGGGATGTCGGCTGGACCGACCCACTGTTCGCCGGACTCCCGCTGATGCCCGACGTCGTCCAGTTCCACCACGACGCCGTGGTCCGGCTTCCGGTCGGCGCGGACCTGCTGGCCTCATCGACCCGCTACCCGAACCAGGCGTTCCGGGTCGGCCGCACCGGCTACGGCCTGCAGTTCCACATCGAGACCACCACCGACACCGTGTTCGCCTGGGCCGCGTCCGACACCGATGGTGCCGCGCACGCCCGGCCGGGGGAGCTGACCAGGGAGCGGCTCGACGAGCTGCACGCCGACGTCGAGGAGGTCTGGCGGCCGTTCACCGAGCGGTTCGTCCGGCTGGTGCGCGGCGAGCTGGCGCCGGTCGACCCCGCCCGCCCACAGCTCCCGATGATCTGATGGCCGATCCCGCCAGGTCGATCTCGTCCGCGGCCCGCTTCGGCCTGACCGAGAGCCGGGCGGAGGAAGACCTGCGCGCGGCCGGGCTGTGGACCGACGCCGGTCCGGTCACCGAGCACGAGGTGATCCTCACGGCGCTGTCGCGCAGCCCCGACCCGGATCTCGCGCTGCGCGGCCTGGACCGGATGCGCACGCACGACCCGCGCGGGTGGCCGGATCTGCGGTCGGCACTGGTCGAGGACCGGCGGCTGCGCGGTCGGCTGCTCGCGGTCCTCGGCTCGTCGACCGCGCTGTCGGACTTCCTGGCCGTGCGGCCGGGGGAGTGGTCGCGCTTGCGGGCCGCGGGCACCGCCGCCGACGGCTACACCGCCACGCTGCTGGCGGCTGTCGGGGCGCAGGAGTCAGGCCACCCGCAGGGGCCCATCGCGACGCTGACCGGTTCGGAGGCGGTGCGGGCGCTCAAGTTCGCTTATCGGGGTCTCATCCTCGACCTCGCCGCCGACGACCTGGGGCACCTGGTCGAGCCGGGGTTGGCCGAACCGTCGTTCGAGGACGTCGCGGGCCGGTTGAGTGACTTGGCTGAGGCCGCGCTGCGAGCCGCGCTCGCGGTCGGGTGGGCGCAGAACGGCGGGACGGACGCGCGGGCGTCGGCTCGGCTGGCGGTGATCGCGATGGGCAAGTGCGGCGGCCACGAGCTGAACTACGTCAGCGATGTCGACGTCGTCTTCGTCGGTGAGGACGACGTCGCGCTGGCGACCAAGGTGGCCAGCGCGATGACGCGGGTCGCGACCGAGGCGTGCTTCGAGGTCGACGCGGCGCTGCGGCCCGAGGGCAAGGCGGGCGCGCTGGTCCGGACCCTCGACGGCCACGAGTCGTACTACAAGCGCTGGGCGCGCACCTGGGAGTTCCAGGCGCTGCTCAAGGCCCGGCCCATCGCGGGCGACGCCGACCTGGGCCGCGCCTACCTCGACGTGGTCGGGCCGATGGTGTGGACCGCGGCCGACCGCGACAACTTCGTCGCCGACGTGCAGGCCATGCGACGGCGCGTCGAGGACCACGTCCCGTCGCAGCTGGCTGAGCGCGAACTCAAACTCGGCCGCGGCGGCCTGCGCGATGTCGAGTTCGCCGTGCAGCTGCTGCAGCTGGTGCACGGGCGCACCGACGAGAAACTTCGCCTCGGATCCACTGTGGACGCTTTGGCGGCGCTGGGCGCGGGCGGCTACGTCGGCCGGTCCGACGCGATGGAACTTGGTGACTCGTATAGGTTCCTGCGGACTTTGGAGCACCGGCTGCAGTTGCAGCGGCTGCGCCGGACCCATCTGTTCCCGGCCGACACCGATACCGTCGAGCTGCGCTGGCTGGCTCGTGCCGCGGGCATCGGACCCGACCGCGGCCGGTCCGCGGCGAAGGTGCTGGTCGCCGAGTTCCGCGGGCAGGCCAACAAGATCCGCCGCTTGCACGAGAAGCTGTTCTACCGCCCGCTGCTTGATGCGGTGTCCCGCGTGCCGACCGACGCGTTGCGGCTCAACGAGAAGCAGGCCCAGGCCCGCCTCGCCGCGCTCGGCTACACCTCGCCGGAAGGCGCCCTGCAACACATCAGGACCCTTACCGCGGGCGTGTCCCGACGCGCGGCGATCCAGACCGCGCTGCTGCCGGTACTGCTCGACCTGCTCGGCGCGACCGCCGACCCCGATGGCGGTTTGCTGGCCTACCGCAAGGTTTCCGAGGCGCTCGCGGCCACCCCGTGGTACCTCCGCGTCCTCCGCGACGAGGGCGCGGTCGCCGAGCGATTGGCCCACCTGTTGGGCACGTCCAAGCTGGTCCCCGACCTGATCGTGCGCGCCCCCGAGGTCCTGCGCCTGCTGTCGGACCCGAAGGCGCTCAGCGGTCGCGACCCGGCCGAGGTCGCCACGTCGCTGCGCAACGCCGTCAACCGACACAGCTACCTGGGCAACGCCGTCACCGCGGCCCGGTCCCTCCGTCGTCACGAAGTCCTCCGCGTCGCGTGCGCGGACTTGCTGGGCTTCATGGACGTGCTGTCGGTCTGCGAGGCCCTGTCCAGCGTGTGGAGCGCGGTCCTGCAAGCCACGTTGGCCGCCGTCGACCGCTCCGAGGCCGCCGCCGCGGGCGGCCACCTGGCCACCATCGCCGTCATCGGCATGGGCCGCCTCGGCGGCGCCGAACTCGGCTACGGGTCCGACGCCGATGTCATGTTCGTCTGCGAGCCCGCACCGGGCGTGCCCGATGGCGACGCGGTGAAGTACGCGAGCCGGGTCGCGCAGAGCGTGCGCAAACTCCTGGGCTCCCCAAGTCAGGACCCCCCGCTGCAGGTTGACGTCGACCTGCGTCCCGAGGGCAGGCAGGGGCCGATTGTGCGCACCCTGGAGTCCTACCGCGCGTATTACGCGCAGTGGAGCGAAATCTGGGAAGCCCAGGCTCTCCTGCGCGCTCGCCCGGTCGCGGGCGATGAGGACCTGGGCGCCCGCTTCATCGAGATGATCGACCCCATCCGCTATCCCGCGGGCGGATTGGACACCGCCCAGATCAGGGAAATCCGCCGCATCAAAGCCCGAGTCGACACCGAACGCCTACCCCGCGGTGCCGATCCCGCCACCCACACGAAACTGGGCCGCGGCGGCTTGGCCGACGTCGAGTGGACACTGCAGCTGTTGCAGCTGCGGTACGCGTACGAACATCCGGCTCTGCGCACGACGTCCACAATGGACGGACTGGCGGCGGCGACAGCGGCAGGTCTGATCGTCCCCGGCGACGCCGCCGCGCTGCGCGAGGCCTGGCTGCTGGCCACTCGGGTCCGCAACGCCGCGACTCTGGTGCGCGGCAAGCAGACCGACCAGGTGCCGACCATGGGCCGGGAACTGGCCGCCGTAGCGGGTGCTCTGGGAACCCCTATTGACGACGACCCTGGCGAGTTCCTCGACGGGTACCGCCGGACCACCCGGCGGGCCCGTGCTGTGGTGGAGCATGTCTTCTATGACTGACCCAGTCCGGGGGGTTGAGTTAGCAGCTTGACGGGCTGGGTCTGTCGGCTATGTGGCTGTTGGGCGGGTATGGGAGTCAGGAGGCGCTGCGCACCTACTGCACCAGCGGGCTGATCGCCTCGGCAGCGGTTCGCGGCGTGCGGAAGGTTTCCGGGGTGATCAGCGGCTCGGGGAAGCTCACGCCGAACGCGGACTCCAGGTCCACCATGAACTGGACCATCCGCAGCGAGCCCATGCCCAGCTCGGGGAGTTCCACGTCGGGGCCGGTCACGGTGTCGCGGTCGGTGACGTGGCGGCCCGCGATCTCGACGACCTGGTTCAGCAGCTTCTCCATGGTCGGCGAATTTAGCGGACCAGGCCGCGCACGAGGTCGGCCGCCTCGGCGGCGCCGCCCGCGGCCGTCATCGCCGCGCGCAGCCGGTGGCAGGCCGTTCGCGCCTGGGGGTCCTCCAGCGCGGCGTGCACCGCGTCATCGAGAGTGGCCGCTGTGCAAGTGCCGTAGGGGTTGTGGAGGTGCCATCTGGCTACCGCCGCACCGTGCGCCACGGCCAGCGCGGCGTTCGTGAGCTGGTCGCCCGCGCCCGGCACCGACACCATCGGCACCCCGGCGAGGATGCTCTCCACCGTCGAGTTCATGCCGTGGTGGGTGATGAACACGTCGGCGTAGTCGTCGAGCAGCCGCACCTGCGGCAGGTAGTCGCGGACGACGAAGTTGGCGGGCCAGCGCGGTTCGTCCGCCGACGGCAGCCGGGCGCCGACGCCCGCCACCACGGTGTAGCCGTCGCGGTCGCCGAACGCGGCGATGAGCTGGTCGAGCAGGCGCAACAGGTAGTCGCGGCCGGTCTCCGCGCCGCCCACCGGGGTCAGGTATCGGAAATCAGCCAGGACCGTGCCGAGCGAGAACAGGATGACCCGGTCGCCCGCCGCCTTGGCCCGGTCGAGCACGGCGAACGGGAACCCGGCACCGCGGTCGTGTGCGGCCGCGGACTCGGCGGACGTGGCGGTGTCCGGCGTGTACGACAGCCCGCCGAAGCAGGGGCCGACGTGGTGCGCGGTGGGCGTGGTGTCGCCGAGTAGCGCGTGCAGGCGCGGCATGGTGTCCGGGTCGACCGGCCGGGACATCGCCTCGACCGCGGTGATCAAGGACAGGTCGGGGGACGGGAACAGGACCGGAAGCCCGCTGCCGAGCGGGTTCCAGCCGAACCGCTCGCGGTAGCGCTCGCCCGCGGCGGCGAGCGCCGGGTGCGGCGCCCGATACCGGTCGACGAAGTCGTCGGTGAGCGCGCCGTAGCCCGGCAAGGCCACCAGCGAGGCCGACGGCAGTCCCAGGTGGTTGGCCACCACGGCGCCCGCGACGCCGAAGACGTCGTACAGCACCACATCCGGTTGGAACTCGGCGGCTCGGGCGACCAGTTCCGGCATCGTCGCGAGTGGACGGATGAGGGTCTTCACCGACAAGTCGGGCGGCGGGTCGGGAGTCAGGTCGATGTCCGGGGTGCCGTCGGCACTGTCGATGCCCACGTGTTCGGCGCCCGCGGCGTGGAACACTGAGGCCAGGTCGGGCGAGCCGAAGGTGCGCACCCGCGCCGTGCTGGTCAACTCGCCGAGCACGGCGAGCATGGGGTTGACGTGGCCGACGGCGTCGATCGGGAACACCGCCACCCTGATGGGCTCCACCAGCGGCCTCAGGTCACCGAGACCAGGGGCAGCGGGCGGCGGGTCTGGATCGCGGGATCGATCTTCGGGGTGCGGTAGTCGCGGCCGTTGCAGTACTCGCAGGCCGTCAGGTGCGTGCGCCTGCTGTAGAGGGCACGGATGCGTTCCCGCAGTTCCAGTCCGCTCAGCGGGCCGGTCAGGTCGACGACCTCGGCGTCGGTGATCGGCATGGCGCCGAGGTTCGTGCCGTTGGCGGAGAACGGGCAGCGGTACAGCTTGCCGTTGAGCAGCGTCAGGATGTCGTTGACACAGCAGTTGGCGAACATGTCGTCGAGCACCGCCGCGTCGCGCTCGACGAAGTTGATCCGGCCCGAGTCCGTCCACTCAGGAATCTTCACCAGGTGGTCGATGCCGTTGTCGGTGAGCACTTCCCGCAGCGGCTCCAGCTTGCGCGAGTGCTGCCCGTAATTGGTGATGTCGACGACGATCTTCGGGTTCCGCAGCGCTTCGAGCATCTCCCCCTTGGGCACGATCGTCGCGTTGGTGTAGATCACGACCTTCTCCACCGTCGGGTAAGCGGTGAGCTGGTTGATCACGCGGTGCGCCTTGGGGTTGACGAACGGCTCGCCGCCCAGGACGCGGAACTCGTAGATCCGGTCGATGCTGTCGACGATCCGGTCGACCGCGTCGCCGAGCAGGTCCAGGTCGCTGTGCCGGGGCTTGGTGTAGTACTGCATGAGGTTCGAGCAGTCCTGGCACTTCATCGAGCACGCCTCGGTGACCACCACGTCGAGGTACTTCAGCACCAGGGAGTTCTCGCGCTCCTCCCGTGCCTTGTGGGTCTCGCGCACGTGCAGCGCGACCTTGCGCTCGATGAACACCGGGTCCATGCCGATGTCCGCGCCGGTGAAGTCCACGCCATCGAGCAGGTCCGCCGCGTGGTGGATGTTGGTGAACCCCATGTCCCCCAACGTCTTCGGCATGGAGAACAGGTAGTTGGCGCAGATGAACACGTGCGCGTCGCGGCTGAGGGCGGCCAGCTGTTCCGGTGACCGGATCTCGACGCCGGACCACGATGTCCCGTGCTTCTCGGCCCGGCCGTCGCTGAAGCAGGTGACCTCGACGCCTTGGCTGGTCAGCGCCCACCACGCGATCTTGCCGACGTCCCCCGCGCCGAACAGCACCACGGGCGCGCCGGTTGCCTTGACCCGCGAGATGAGCGCGGCAGAATCTGGTGCTGTCATGTCGATGTTCCCCCTACATCACGACAGTATGACTGGAAGCCGACACTACAGCTTATTTCGTTTGAGCGTCCAGGGCAGCGCGGCCACCTAGGATCATGGCCATGCTGACTGATCCACGCACCGGTCACTCCCGAACCGCTCCGCTCCCGGCAGGGCCGCAGGACGTCGCGCGCGCCGTGGCCACCGCTCGCGCGGGCGCGGCGGTGTGGTCGGCATTGACCACGGGGGAACGCGCCCGGCGGATGCTGCGCCTCGCCCAGGCGATCGAAGACGCGCTCGACGAGTATGTCGCCGCCGAACGCGCGGGGACCGGCAAGCCCGAGGCGGAGGCGCGCGGCGAGTTGGAGCAGTGCGTCGACCTCGTGCGGTTCTACGCCGGGGCGGCGCGCACCGACCTCACGCCCGCGGGCGGCCACCGCTTGCCTGGACGGGAAAGCTGGGTGCGCTGGGAGCCCCTGGGAGTGGTCGCGGCGATCGTTCCGTGGAACTACCCGACGATGATGGCGGCCTGGCGGTTCGGCCCCGCGCTGGCCGCGGGCAACTCGGTGGTGCTCAAGCCCGCGTTCACCACGCCGGAGTCGGCGCTGCTGCTGGCCAGGGACGCGGCGGAGACCCTCGGTGCCGGGGTGCTGGTGGCCCTTCCGGGTGACCGGGACACCGGCAGGCTGCTGGTGCGCGCCGACGTGGACGCCATCGCGTTCACCGGCAGCCAGGCGGGTGGGCTCGACGTGGTGGCCAACGCGGGGCTGCGCAAGGTGAGCCTCGAACTGGGTGGCAACTGCCCGGCCGTCGTGCTGCCCGACGCCCCGGACTTCACCTACGAGCGCTTGGTGCTGGCCAGCACGTACAACGCGGGCCAGAGCTGCGCGGCGCCCGCGCGGGTGATCGCACTGCGGGAGAACTACGAGGAGACCGTGCGGCGACTCGGCGCGGCGATGCGGGAACGGCGCGCGGGCGTGGACTTCGGGCCGCTCAACAGCGCGGACCAGGCGGCCCGGTTCGACGCGATCGTCGGCGGCAGCCGGGCGGCTGTGCGGGAGGTCGGTGAGATCGCCACGGCCGAGGACGAGGTGAAGGGGCACTGGCGGCCGGGCATGGTGCTCGCCGGTGTCGCCGCCGACGACCCCGCGGTGGCCGAGGAGGTCTTCGGGCCCGTGCTCACCGTCCAAGCCGTCGACGACGTCGACGCCGCCGTGGCGATGGCGAACGGCGTGCCGCACGCCCTGGCCGCGAGCGTGTGGGGCACGGCCACCTCGGCGGTGCTCGGCCTGGCCGCGCGGATCGACGTCGGTGAGGTGTGGGTGAACTGCCACCTCGAACAGACCGCGGAACTGCCCCATGGCGGCAGGCGGCAGTCCGGCACCGGCACCGACCTCAGCGTGCTGGCGATCGCCGAGTACCAGCGGCCGAAGACGATCACGGTCAACATCAGCTAACGGCACGACACAGAACGTTGGCCGATACCCGCCAACGTTCTGTGTCGCACAGTTAGCACTGGTCAGGCGATGTCGAACCGGTGGACGGTGCGTGTCGCGTACACCTCGCCCGGGTTCAGGCGGGTGCTGGGGAAGTCCGGGCGGTTCGGCGCGTCCGGGAACGCGCCGGTCTCCAGGCACAGGCCTGTTCGCGGCCGCGGGTGGAAATCGCCGGTGTACACGCCCAATCCCGGGCTGTCCGTGGTGACCACCATGCGCCTGCCGGTTCGGGGGTCGCGCAGGTCGGCGGCCCATTCGTCGTCCGCGAACACGAAGAACGCGTCGATCGCGCGCCCGTCGAGCGGGGTCGCGGCCCGGTAGTCCATGTCCGTGCCGTCGACCGGCCGCGGCGGGCCGGGCAGCGGGATGAAGTCCTCGTCGGCGTCGACCCAGTGCGCGGCATTGAGCGCCAGGGTGTGCCCGTCGATGGTGCCCGCGCCGCCGAGGTTCCAGAACGCGTGGTTGGTGAAGCCGACGACCGTCGGCGCCGTGGTGGTGGCGCGGTACGCCATGACCAGGCAGTCGTCGGCGGTGAGGCGATAAGTCGTCTCGGCGGTGAGCGTGCCGGGGTAGCCTTGGTCGCCGTCCTGGCTGGTCAGGCTCAGTCGCACCGCCACCGAGTCGGCCGTCGTCTCGGTCTCGGCTGTCCACAGTGCACGGTCGAAACCCTCCGGGCCGCCGTGGATCTGGTGGAGTCCCGCGTTGCGGGTGAGGTGGTGCTCGACGCCGTCGATGGTGAAGGCTCCGCCCGCCACGCAGCGGCAGTAGCGGCCGACGGTGGAGCCGACATAGGGGTTCTTCGCCCGGTCCTGGTAGTCCGCCGCGTTCGGCAGTCGCAGCACCACGTTGTCGACAGCCCCGTCGCGATCCGGGACCTCCACGGCGACCAGGGTCGCGCCATAGGTGAGAACCTCGACGGCGAGGCCCCGCCCGTTGTCCAGCCGGTAGCACTCGACCGGTCGCGCGTGTGCCTCGGCCACGGCTCGCTTTGTCACGCGCATGGTCAGCCGTCCAGGTGGTGTCGCAGCACCGGGGCGACCTGGGTGCTGAACAACTCGATGGTGCGCCAGTCCACCGGCGGCCGGGCGCCGAGCAGGAAGTCGCGCACGCCCGCCTCGGCATAGGGCAGCAGGTCGGCGACGCACTGCTCCGGGGTGCCGAACGTGACGTACTCGCTGAGGTCGGCGTCCGGCAGCACGGCCATCCGCTCCCGCACTCGCTTGTCGACCTCGGCGTCGTCGGCGCCCAGTACGACGCGGAACGTGACGGACTGGCGGATCTCGGCGGGGTCGCGGCCGATGTCGGCGCAGCGCTCCCGCAGTGTGTCCACAGTGGACAGGTAACGGGGCAGGTCGCCCGCCAGGCTGTTCCAGGTGTCGGCGTGCTCGGCGACCACGCGCAGCAGGCGCGGTCCCGCGCCGCCGATCACCAGCGGAAGCCTGGCCTGCACCGGCTTGGGTTCCAGCCGCGCGTCGGAGAGCCGCAGGTGTTTGCCGTCGAACGTCGTCGACGTGTTCGACCACAGCGACCGCAGGACGTGACACGCCTCGTCGAGCAGCTCAACGCGCTCGGCCGCGGAGGGGAAGTCGATGCCGTATTCGGCGTATGCCAGATCCGGCCCGCCCGCGCCGAGGCCGAGTTCCAGTCTACCGCCGCTGACGTGGTCGATCGTGGCCGCGATCAGCGCGAGCTGAGCGGGGTGGCGCCAGGTCACCGAGGAGACCAGCATGGCGCAGCGGACCCGGCTGGTGAGCGCGCTCAACGCGCTCAGCGCCGTGGTGCCTTCCAGGCAGGGCCCGGTTTTCCCGCTCAGCGGCGGCCGGAAGTGGTCGAACAGCGAGACCCAGTCGAAGCCGAGCTCCTCCGCGCGGCGCCAGAGTTCCCGCAGCTCATCGAAGGACGCGTACTGCTGGCCGGAATGCAAGCCGAACCTGACTGGTCCGTTGGGCACGTTCGTTCTCCTGCAATCGAATGAATCCTTGCAACGAGCGGGTTCTGCCACGCTACGCTAGCCCGCAGCCGTCGGCGCCGGATCCGGCGACCGTCCGGCGACAACGACCAGACGTCCTTGGGGGAGTTTCATGACGCTCGCGTTCGATCCGGCGAAGCACATCCAGAACATCTACTCCGGTGCCGCCGTCGACATCTTCGACAACAACGGCAACATGCTGCCCGGCATCTCTGGGGTCGTGGGCGCGGTGGAGCGGCTGGAGTCGGGCATGGAGGTCGGCGCCGACCGGATCACGATGAAGCCGGGCGCCCGGTTCGAGCTGCACACCCACCCCGGCGCGCACATCCTTTTCGTGCTCAAGTCGCGCGGCCACATCCACATCGATGGCGTGAACTACGAGATGGTCGAGGGCGACACGGTGTACGTGCCCGCGAACTTCGCCCACGGCGTGCGCACCATCGACGACAGCGACGAGACGTTGGAGTTCCTGGCTTTCGGCGTGCCGCACATGCCGCTGGAGTCCACCGAGCGCATGACGCTGGTCTGAATGGGCCACGACTGGCGGTGGGAGGTCGCCTCGGATTCCCGCGCGGTGCACGACTTGCTCCGCGCGAGCGACGAGTTCCACGCCGAGGCGACCGGAACCCCGGTTCCCACCAGGCGTCCGGAAAGCACCGAGCGCCACGTGCGCGCGGGCAACGTGCAGGTGGCGTGGTCGGCCGACCGGATCGCCGGGATGTTCACCCTCACCGACTTCGCGCCCTTCGACCTCGCCGAGGCGGCGCTGCCGCCCGCCCACGCTCCGCTGTACCTGCAGCGTCTCGTGGTGGCGCCGGACCTGTTGGCGCAGGGCAGCTTGGTGGGGGTGCGGTGCGTGCGCAGGGCGGTCACGGTGGCCACCGAGCGGGGCGCGGACGTGCTGCGCTGCGAGGCCAACCCCGACCTCGTGGGCAGCGTGACCGTGTTGCTGGCGAGCGGGTTCGTCCACAGTGGACCCGTACATGACGACGGCGGCGGCAGGCGCTGGATCCACCTGCATCGCCCCCTGTCCTGACGCCCACTCAGGTCGCCAGCAGCTCCGCCAGTTGAGGTCGCAGTACCTTCCCGGTGGGGGTGCGCGGGATCGCGGCGAGCGGGACCACCCTGGTGGGCAGCACTTCCGCGGCGAACGCGGTGCCCAGCAGGTCCCGCACGGCGCCGATCGCGGTGTCGTGGTCGAGCACGACGGCGACGACGACCTCCTCGCCGAGCATGGGGTGCGGCACGCTCACGCAGGCCGCGTCCCGGATACCCGCGCGGTCGCGCAGGAACCGGTCCATCTCGTCGAGCGACACCGCGGTTCCGCCGACCTTGGCGATGTTCTTGCTGCGTCCGGTGATCCGGTGGAACACCTGCCCGGTGTGCTCGTCGCGCACCTGGTAGCCCAGGTCCTGCGAGTGGAACCAGCCGTGCGCGAACGCTTCCCTGGTGGCGTCCGGGTTGTGCAGGTAGCCGTTCATGACGTTGTGCCCGCGCATGCACAGCTCCCCGACCTCGCCGAACGGCACGGGGTGCCCGTCGGGCCCCAGCACGGCGACCTCGTTGCCGGGGAACGCCACCCCGATCGAGGGGATGTCGGTGTCGACCATGAGTGCGCGGTACCGCTCCGGGGTGAGCCCGCGCGGCATGGTCGCGGAGAAGTTCGTCGTCTCGGTGAGCCCATATCCCTGCAGCACGGGAACTCCGACGCGGTCGAGCACGGCGCGCGCGGTGCCGGAGGTGAGCGGTGCGGCGGCGGAGACGAAGTACTCCAGGCCCGGCGGCGGCGTTGGCGAGCGCCAGGTCTGGTGCAGCGCCTCCAGGATGCTCGGCACCACACTGGCGATCCGCGGCCGGAACGCGTCGAGCAGCCGCGGGTAGCCGAACGGGCGGAAAGCGTCGGCTAGCAGCACGTGCGCTCCGGCGATGATCGCTCCGAACACGGTGAAGTGCAGGCCGTTAACGTGGTGGATGGGCAGGCAGCCGAGCACCCGGTCGCCGGGGCGCAGCGCGTGGTGGGAGATCAGGCCCGCCGCGTTCGCCGCGGCGTTGTAGTACGACTGGGCGACGATCTTCGACGCGGCGGTCGACCCGGACGTGCCGATGTAGAGCGCGTCCCCGAGCGGGTCCGGCGCCGCGTCCGCGCCCGCGGTGTCGGTGATGGCGTCCGGGTCGACCAGGTCGACACCGTCGCTGAAGGTCGTCGCCGCCGATCGGAGCACCGCTGTCGCGCCGACGGCGGCGACCTGGCGGCGCACGCGGTCGTCGGGGTCGGTCGGGTTGAGCAGCAGCGTCGGGTTTCCCCCGCGCAGCAACGCCAGGACGGTCAGCACCGACGTGGCGTCGTTGGCCGGTGCGATGGCGACCACCGCGCCCGGCTCGACCCCCGCGCGCTCGCGCAGCCAGCCCAGCGTCCGCGCGCTGAGCCGGTCGAGGTCGGCGAAAGTCATGGTGCGCTGCTCGCCCGCGGCCGACGCGGTGGTGATCACGGGCTGGTCGCCGCGCACGCGAACCTGTTGGGCCAGTGACTCGATCACCGTGCGGGTGGGCGTCATGGGTTCGCCGTAGGGGACGCCCTGGTAGGTGTGGGCGGCGGCGTAGTCGGACACGGTCACCTCACGAGCTCTCAGGAGTACGCAGGAACGGCGCGCGGCCAAGGCGTGTGGCGAGCCGGGCGGCCAGATATGGGGCGAACGCCGCGCAGGTCAGCGCGGCGTAGTCCTCCCGGACCGCGGTGGGCAGGGGGATCAGCAGGTCAGCGTGGGCTTTCATCTCGGTGTCGGTCGGATCGGCGACCGCGATCACCGTCCTGCCCATGGATTTTGCCTTCTCGGCCATCCCGACCGCCCGCCAGTGCGCGCGGCCCGCCGGGGCGAGCACGATGACCGGCGCGTCCGCCGGGCGAGTGAACCGCTCGACGTGGCACCACTCCTCGACGTCCTGGCCGAACGCGGGAATCCCCGCGCCCTCGACCAGTTTCGCCGCGGCGTACTGGGCGGCGCCCCACGCCGGGCCGCTGCCCGCGACCACCAGGGCAGGTACGCCCTCGACCGCGTCGGCCAAGTCGTCGCACCCACGCGCTGCCTCCGCCGCCGCGGCGACAGCGTCCGCGGCGGCGAGCAGCTCGGCGTGGGCGGTCTCGACGGCGGCACCGCGGCACTCGGCGAGGCGCAAGGCGATCAGCAGCAGCCCGAGCAGGCTGGCCTGGTGGGTGCGGATGCCCGGTGAGGGTTCGCGGTGCGGCAGGCCGACGATCACGGCGTGGTCGGCCGCCTCGGCCAGCGGGCTGTCCGCGCTCCCCGTCACCGCGATGGTCGACGCGCCGAGTTCGGTCGCCCTGCGCACCGACCGCAGGACCTGCTCAGTGCCGCCGGACGCGGACACCGCGACAACCAGCGTGCGGCGGCGGCGAACACTTTCGGCGCCGTACTCCAGGAACCGCAGCGACGGCGCGGGATCGCAGTCGACGTCGGCGATGGCCTCGAAGGCCAGTTCGGCACCGCACGCGGCGTGGTGCGAGTCGCCGGACCCGGTGAGCACCACGCGCTGGACCCCGTGCCAGACCGCGTCGGGCAGGGCGTCGACCGCGGACCGGTAGCCGGGCGTCAGCTCGCGCAGGTCGCCCGCGAGCGCGTCGGCCTGCCCGACGAGCACTTCGGGGCGGATCGGCGCGGTCACCGCGACTCCACCGCGCGCACCGCGTCGACGAACCGCTTCACCTTCTCGCCGTCGATCCGCCCACCCCAGCCGCCGCTCTCCAGGCAGGAGCCGACGAAGGCCCCGTCGGCGTGGGGCAGCAGCCGCGCGACGTTCTCGTGCGTGGTGTGGCCCGCCAGGATCACCGGGGTGGCGGGCGTCGCCGCGCGGACCGCCTCGATCGTGTCCAGGGTGCGGCGCTCGTCCGGGTGGCCAAGGCACACCGCGTCCGCGCCGACGGCAACGGCGTTGCGCGCGATGTCTCCGACCGGACGGTCGGCGCCGTGCCAGCGGAAGTGCATCGAGTCGATGTCGGCGATCACGCGGATGTCGCGGGCGCCGATCTGGTTGCGGTAGGCCATGATCCGCATAGGGTCGGGCGCGACGAGACCTTGCGCGGTCATCGTCTGCCCGATGATCGCCCCCACGCGGACGAACGAGCCGCCCGCGACCTTCGCCACCGCGAGGGACGCGCGCACCGCGTTGCGCAGCATGTGCGCACCCACCGCGAAGCCTTCGCCGGTCGCGTCGGCGACAGCGCGCACGACCAGGCTCATCGCCGCGACCCTGGCCGGGTCGGCGTCGTCGTCGACCGAGTACACCCGGTCGACGGTCTGCACCAGGCACCCGTCCGCGCCGCCGTCGCGCAGCGCCGCGGCCGAGGCGACCGCGGTGTCGACGATCTCGCCGAGGGTGCCATCGTCGTGGAACGGCGTGCCCGGCAGCGGAGGCAGGTGCACCATGCCCAACACCAGCTTGCGGGCACCGCCCGCCGCCAGCCCGATCACCGCGCCACCCGCTCGCCGATCCCGGTCATCGCCGCCTCCAGGTTGGCCCACTTCTGCGCCGACGTCACGCGCATGACCGCCCCGGACATGCAGAACGTGAGGATGCCCGGCAGCATCGACACGCCCGTTTCGCGCAGCATGTCACGGAAGCAGAGGTAGGAGTCGTCCCACTCCGGGAAGTCCACGGCCATGTTCACCGAGAACCGGGGCGGCAGCACCAGGGCGGGCAACTCGGAGAAGCGTGCCGTCGTGGCGTCGCGCAGCAGCGTCAGGCCGCGGTCGCGGGCCATCCGCTCCTGCCGGTAGCTGGAGTACGCGGCCTGCAGCCCGCCGAGGGTGACGCCGTAGGTGGACTCGAACTCCGCCAGGTGCGCGGCGTCCAACTCGACCACGTCGGTGATCACCCAGCGCTCCATGCGCGCCAGGACCTCAACCAAGGTGTAGAAGAACGACGGCGGCCCGCCGAAGCTGGTTGAGGCGTACTCGTAGTACTCGGCGACGAACCGCTCGTCGGCCAGCATCCAGCCGACCTTCAGGCCAGGTGCCGACCAGTTCTTCGACAGGCTGGACACCCGCACCACCTTGGCCGCGGCCCGCTCCGGCGAGGCCGGTGTGACCGGGCCGAGCCACTCGTGGCACTCGTCGAGCAGGATCGTGGTGTTCGGCCCCGCCGCGGTGATCAGCCGGGACAGTTCCTCCTCGCGTACCAGCGCGCCGGTCGGGTTGCCCGCGGTCTGCATCATGACCATCGGCGTGTCCGGACGCAGTGCGGCGATGAGCGGCTCCAGCGACGTGACACCGTTCGCCGATGGCAGCGGTACCAACCGCACCTCGCCGCGCCGGGCGACGGCTTCGACCAGCGGCGGGTAGTTCGGCACCGCGCAGAGCGCCGGGCTGCCGCCCGCGGGGCGGCCATGCAGGATGAAGTCGCTCAGCGCGCTGACGGCCAGCGTGCCGCCCATGGTCAGTGCGACGTTCTCCGGCGCGTACTTGGCGCCGTTGATCCGGTTGTTCTCGTATTCGGCGACGGCGGCTCGGGCAGGCCACCGTCCGCGCGAGTCGGAGTAGCCGTACCAGTCGCGGCCGAGCGCGAACGAGACGCACTGCTTCAGCGCGGCGGGCAGGCCCCACGCCTCCTCGTCGACGGCCCCGCCGGAAAGGATGTGTTTGGCGGTCGGACGCAGTTCGCCGTAGAGGTCGTCGCGGAAGTACCAGTTGAACAGCTCTTTGACGAACCGCACAGTGGCACGGGAGGAGAGCACCTCCTGCGCGGTGGTCGACCGGCGGACCGTGCTCGACGTCCACTTCTCCGCCAGCCACGGCCTGCCGCCGTGCTGACCCAACTGGTGTTCGACCCGGCCCAGCCACAGGTCGCGCAGCTCGAACGGGTCGGCGGGATCGGCCGCTCGGTCGTAGACCTCCAGCATCCTGGCGTCCACCGTCGACTCGAAGACGTCACGGACGCCCCCGGCCCGGCGGGGCCGACCCGCGGCGGCGATGGCGGCGTCGGGCAGGGACAGGTCGCGCGGCTGTGGTTCGTCGGCGAAGAGCGAGAGCACGGTGCGTTTCCCTCGGTGTCAGGGCGAGCCGGGTGGGCCGCCTGTCTGCGGTGCGGAAGGGTGATCGGTTCGCGCGGACCCGGCCGCCGTCAGCGGGCGGGCGAGCAAGAGGTGCCGGTGGTCAGACGACGCGGACGCGCCGCAGGTGCCGGTTGCGCTCGCCGGTCGCGGTCGAGCCCGCGGTGCGGCCGTGGAAGAAAAAAGTGTTCTCGATGACGACGATCTGGCCCCGGGTCCAGTGCACGCCCGCCATGTCCGCCGCGGTGTACATCGCCGCGAGCAGCGAGCGCAGGGCCGCGGTGACGTCGGCGCCGTCGTCCGGACCGGGAGCCGAGCACGTCCAGTCCAGCTTGTCGTCCATGAAGTCCCGGAAGGAGAACACGACTCTGCCGTCGACGTGTCTGGCGATGGTCGGCCCGGTCTCGGCGAGGTGGCGGTAGGACGTGTGGGTGAGCAGGTCGATCTCGGCGGCGGTCAGCCGCCGCGCGACCGCCGCCATCGGCACCAGAACGGTCTGCGCCTGGGCGGCGCCGTCGCCGGGGTCGACGCACATGAGCACGATGTGGCGGGGCTGCTGCCCCACCGCGCGGCCGCTGCCCTCGCTGTGCAGGGAAAGGAAGTTCTTGGCGAACGGCGCCAGGTCGGCGTCCGGCGTGTGCCCCTGGTCGGCCAGCAGGTTGAGCACAACGCCCTGTTCCACGTACGGCAGCACCGCGGGCGCGAGTTCGGGCATGGGCGTGCCGAGCAGCTCGCCCAGCGCCCGGAACCGGTCCACCGGCGCGGGTTCGTCGAGGCTGAGCACCGCGAGGCCGTCGCGGGCCAGGTCGGCGAGCACTGTCTCGGCGATCCCGTCGGGAAGATCGGCCGCCTGGCAGGACCGGGCCGGGTGCGCGGGCGCGGGCCAGACTGTTTCGCCATTCAACAACGAAGCCCGTGCCAGGACATGGCTATCGGCGTCGTCTTCCACGAAAGTACCTCGGCGCACGGAAAATCCCCCATTTCCGACTCACGACCCCTTGCGCTCGGCGGTCGAGTCGGTCGTGACTATAGATCGCATCGGTCGGCTCTGGAAGGCTATTCGCGCTTTCCCTTGTGCCACCTGAGAAAAGCGCGTTCGGCCGCGGCGGTGCGCGTGATGTCGTAGACTCCGCGCCGTCGAGGTCGGCGAATTCGTCGCCCACCGCCCCACTGCGCTGGGAGATCACGTGCGGCTGTACCTGTCCTCATTCCGCATCGGGAACCGGCCGGACGAGTTGCTCAAGCTGCTGCGCGGGGGAAAGCGCACCGCGCTCATCCTCAACGCCGACGACTACAAGAGCGCCGAGGACAGGGCGGTTTCCGGTGAACGCGAGTTCGCCGAGCTGCGGTCGGCGGGTCTCGACCCGTTCGAGGTGGACCTGCGCGAGTTCTTCGGCCAGACCGAGCGGCTGCGTGAGGTTCTCTCCGGCGTCGACCTGATCTACGTGCGCGGCGGCAGCGGTTTCGTGCTGCGCCGCGCGTTCGCGCACAGCGGCGCCGACGTGGTGATCCCAGAGCTGCTGGCCAAGGACGCGGTGGTCTACGGCGGGTACAGCGCCGGTCCGTGTGTGCTCGGACCGACCCTGCTCGGCATCGATGGGCGCATCGACCTGCCCGACTTCGTGCCGGACGGATATCCGCCGGTGGAGACGATCTGGGACTGCCTCGGGGTGCTGCCGTACTGCATCGCGCCGCACTACAAGTCTGATCACCCGGAAACCGAGGAAATCAGCCGAACGGTGGAGTACTACGTCGAGAATCACCAGCCATTTATCGCGCTGCGCGATGGACAGGTGATCGTTGTGGACGGTTCATCCACCCGAGTGGTTGAGTGAGTGTCACCCTGAGTGCCCAACTGGGGTGGTAGGGTGACGAGCAAGGGGAGGGCACGGCGTTTTCTGGGGGGATAGTGCGTACGGGGGACAGTGGTGGGGATGTCCGCGCCGTGACCACGGATGTGGTCGACGTCGCCGACATACCGTCAGCGGTGCTGACCGCGCGGTGGGACACGGTGGCCGAGGCCCTGCTGCCGCGCTCGGCGGCGAAGGCGGCAGCGGCGTGGCACGTCCGCGCGGTGCTCGCGCGGCTCGGCGACGACGTGGTCGGCATGACGATGCTGCACCGCTCGCGCGGCGGCACGGTCGCGGAGATCGTCGACCCCACGCTGGTCGCGCCCGACTTGTTCCCGGATTCCGCTGACTTCCTTTACGTGGGCGGTGTGATCGACCTGGTCGCGGGCACCGCCACCGCGGTGGACCTCGACCCGGCTGAGCGCGATGCCGTGCGGACGGCGCTGGTGGCTCGCGCGCGCCAGGTCGCCGAGGAGAGCGGGCTGACGCCGGTCTCGCTGTACGTGCGCGACGCCGAGATCGCCGCGTTCACCGCCGGGCGGCGTCCGGCCGCGCGGGTGGCGGGCGTGTCCGTCATCGCGGTCCCCGGCACCGACGAGGAATTCCTGGCCGGGCTGAGTTCCAACCAGCGGCGCACAGTTCTCAAGGACCGCGCGCACACCGCCGCGCTTGGCCTGCGGGTCACGACCACGCCCGCCGCCGAGCTGATGGCCGACCGGGGGGCGGCCGCGGCGGCCGTCGAGCTGATCATGGACGTCAAGCGGCGGCACGGGGTCACCGAACACCCGCGCCTGGCCAAGATGCGGCTGGGCGAGTGGGCGGGCAGACCGGATGGCGAGCGGGTCGCGTTCGCCGTCGAAGCCGACGGCGAGCCGCTCGCGGTGACCTTCGCCTGCGCGCTCGGCGGCAGGCTGGAGATCTACGAGACGGGCATGGCCGACGTCGGGCAGCACAAGCACGAGGCGTATATCGAGAGCCTTGTGCAGGCGCCGCTGCGATACGCGCTGGCCGCCGGGCTCACCGAGATCGACCTCGGCCTGGACGCCGAGACGCCGAAGACCCGGCGCGGGGCCGCCGTCGCCCCGGTATGGGCAGTGGCCTGAACGGGACAAGACTGAGGGACGGGGAAACACCATGGGAGCCACCGAAGTAGACGACATCGTGGTCGCCGAGTGGAGCGAGGTGCTCGACATCGACGAGCCCGCCGCGGCGGACGACTTCTTCGAGGTGGGCGGCAACTCGCTGCTCGCGGTGTCGCTGCTGGAGCGGATCGAGTCGCGGCTCGACGTCGAGCTGCCCATCGATGAATTCTTCGCCGACGGCACGCTGGGTGCGCTGGTGGCCTGCGCGCGCGCGGCCAAGGCGGCCTGACCGACCGTGGCCGTACCGCGGATCGGCGTCTGCCACGCCCCTGGCGCGGCGGCGAACCTGCGTGAGCTGTACGTCGCCGCCCGCGACGTGTGCGAGGTCGTGCTGCTCGTGCGCGAGTCCGTCGCGCGGCGCCACCCGGACCTGGTCGGGCTGGCGGGCAAGCTGTTCGAGTGTCACGAGGTGGCGGACGCGCCGGACCCCGCCGCACTGTCCACACTGGACTTGCAGGGTGTGACCACGTTCCACGACGAGGAACTCGACGTCGCCGACGCGCTCGACGCCGTGGTTCGCGGGGCGCCCGCGCCAGCCAACCCGTGGGACAAGCTCGTGCAGCGGCGGGTGCTCGCCGCGGCGGGAATCGGCCGGGTGCGCGCCGTGGCGGTCGACTTGCCCGACGACCTGCTCGCCGGGTTCGCCCACCTGGATGGGCCGTGCGTGCTCAAGCCGCGCCGCGCCGCGGGTGGCGACGGGATCGCGTTCCTCGACGACGACAGCGACGTCGCGGCCCAGCTCGCGCGGCGCACCAAGTGGTCGGGCCTGCTGCTGGAGACCGCGATCGCCCCGCACCGCCACCCCAGCGGTGACCCGTGGCTGGGCGACCTGCTCTCCGTGGAGACGGTCACCGTCGGCGGCGAGCGCACCCACCTGGGAGTGCTCGACAAGCTGCCGGTCGCGGTGGCGCGCGGCGACGGACCGCACGGCACGGACTCGGTGAGCGTGCAGGGAGACATCCTGCCCAGCAAGCTTCCCGATGACGACTTGCGCGGGGCGATCGCGTTGACCGACCGGGCGTTGGACGCGCTCGGCGTCGGGTCCAGGATCACCCACACCGAACTGCGCATCACACCGGACGGCCTAGAGGTGCTGGAGGTCAACGGGCGGCTGGCCGGGCACACGGCGCGGCTGTTCCGGTTGGCTGGCGGCCCCGACCTGGTGGCGCTGGCGCTGCGCGCCGCGCTGGGTCAGCCACCCGCCGGGCCGGTGTCGCTCACGGGCGCGGCGGCGGGGTTGTTCCCCGCGTTCCCCACGAGGTCTGGGCCGGTGCTCTCGGCCACGAGCAGGCGCGCACTGCGTTCGCTGCCGGGGGTCGCGGCCGTCGACGACCTCGCGGTCATGGGCGCCGCGCGCGCGGCCAGCGACCACCGGCTGGCGAACCTCACCGTCGCGGGCGCGGACCGCGCCGCCGTCGACGCGGGCATCGACGGGGTCCTGCGCGCGATCGCGGCGATGTTCGCCGCGGACGGCGTGACGGTCGAGCGGTTGTTCGCCGCTGTCCTGGCGGAAAGGGCGTAGCGATGCGGATGCGGGAAGCGGGCGCCGTGCTGCGCCACCGGGCGTTCCGGTACCAGTTCGCCGGGTTCGCGATCTCGGTCACCGGCAGCATGGTCGCCCCGGTCGCGCTGACGCTGGGCCTGCTGCAGGTCACCGGCGACGCGGCGGTGGCGGGTATCGCGCTGACGGCGTCCACGGTGCCGCTGGCGGTGCTGCTGCTCTTCGGCGGTGTCCTCGCCGACCGGATGCGCCGCGACCGGGTGATGGTCGCCGCTGACGCGCTGCGCGGCCTGACCCAGCTCGGCGTCGGTGCGATGATGCTGTCGGGCGAGATCAACCTCGCGGTTCTCATCGTTCTCCAGGTCGTGTACGGCACCGCGCAGGCGTTCCACTTGCCCGCGGCGTCCGGGCTGACCTCGTCCACCGTGCCGAAGGCCGACCTGCAGCAGGCCAACGCTTTGCTGTCCGGGGTGCGCAGCCTGTCCGGCGTGCTGGGGCCGCTGATCGCGGGGACGCTCACCGCGACCGTCGGCGGCGGCTGGGGTGTCGTGTTCGACGGCGTGTCCTTCCTGCTCAGCTCGTGGCTGGTGTCGCGAATCCGGCTCGACCAGCCGTCTCGGCCCGGACCCGGCTCCGGGGTGCTGCGCGACCTCGCCGACGGGTTCAAGGTGGTTCGCGGCACGCCGTGGATCTGGACGAGCATCGTCGGTTTCGCCACCACGCACGTCGCCCTGGCGGCGTTCCTCGTCGCGGGTCCGCTGATCGTCGCCGACGGCGGCGCGGTCGACGCGCTGGGCTGGGCGGCGTTGATCGCGGCGATGAGCGTGGGCGAGCTGGTCGGCGACGTGATCGCGCTGCGGCTCAAGCCCGCGCGGCCGCTGGTGGCCGCGCGCTGCGCCGAGCTGCTGTTCGTGCCCGCGCTGCTCGCGGTCGCGCTGGGCTGGCCGGGGCTGGTCCAAGTCGCCGCGGTCGCGGTGGCGGGCGTCGGCATGGCGCTGGCCGACACCCTTTGGTACACCGCGCTGCAGCAGCGGGTGCCCGACGAGTCGCTGTCGAAGGTCTCCTCATACGACTGGTTCGGCTCGGTCGTCCTGCGCCCCGCGGGCTACGCGGTCGGGGCGGCGTTCGCGGGGGCCGGGATCCTCATCGCGGGCGCGGTTCTCGTGCTGCTGACAAGGATCCTCAGCCTGTCGTTCACCAGTGTGCGCGCCATGTCGGCGCTTCCGCCGGAGCCCGTCGAACAGGCAGAACTGGAGAACGCATGACCGGGGACGTTCTCGCGCTGGTCGAGAAATCGGTGCGAGCACGACCGGACGCGGTCGCGGTCGCGATGCCCGACGAGACGCTCACCTACGCGCGGTTGTGGGACGCGGCCGGTCGCACCGCGCGGGCCTTGCTGGCCCGTGGCGCCACCGGACGGGTCGGTCTGCGCCGCGCGAAGAGCCTGCGCGCGTACGTCGACTACCTCGGTGTCCTGCGGGCGGGCTGCGCGGTGCTGCCGCTGGGGGAGCGGTGGCCCAACGCGCGCGTCGGCGCGGTAGTCGCCGGGGCCGGGGTGGACCTTGTCCTCGCCGACGCCGCCGAGGTGCCGGACGACATCCCGGACGCCGAAGCGTCCACAGTGGACGTAGTGCCGGGTGTGGACGCGTACGTCATCTTCACCTCGGGCTCCACCGGGCGCCCCAAGGGGGTGCCCAACAGCCACCGGGCGACCGCGGCGTACCTGAGCCATGTCGTGGACCGCTACGAGATCGGCCCCGGCAGCCGCGTCGCGCAGGCCGCCGACTTCACCTTCGACGCGTCGGTGTTCGAGATCCTCGGCGCCTGGACGGCGGGCGCGGTCCTCGTGCCCGCGGTCGGCCGGGCTTGGCGCACCCCGACGCGGTTCCTGCGCGACGCGGGCATCACGCACCTGGACACGGTGCCGTCGGTCATCACCATCTCCCGGCGCACCCGCGCGCTGACCCCGGGCTGCCTGCCCGACCTTCGGTGGAGCATGTTCAGCGGGGAACGGCTCACCTACGCCGACGCCGAGGCGTGGCGGACGGCCGCGCCGGACAGCGTCGTCACCAACAACTACGGCCCGTCTGAGCTTGCGGGCGTGTGCGCCGACCACTGGCTGCCCGCCGACCCGGCGGACTGGGTCGAGACGAGCAACGGCACGGTCCCGATCGGCGCGGCCTATCCGACGGTGGAGGCGGTGCTGGTCGCCGAGGACGGTCTGCCCGCCGACCGTGGGGAACTGTGCGTGCGCGGCGTCCAGCGCTTCGACGGGTATGTCGACCCCGCCGACAACGCGCGACGCTTCTTCCGCGGCGCGTCAGACGGCCCGTTCACGCTGGTCGACGGCGTTCCCGAGGCGCCGGACTGGTACCGCACGGGCGACCTGGTCGGGCGGGAGCACGGGGTGCTGGTGCACCTGGGCAGGATCGACCGGCAGGTGAAGCTGCGCGGCTACCGGGTCGAGCTGGACGAGGTGGAGGCCGCGGTGCGCGCGCACCCCGCCGTGTTGGAGGCCGCCGTGACGGTCGTGGACTCCCAGCTGCACGCCCACTACACCGGGGATGCCACCGCGGCGGAGGTCAAGGACGTCGTGGGTGCACGGCTGCCCGACTACGCCGTGCCAGTCCGGTGGTCCAAAGTGGACTCCCTGCCCCGCACGGCCACCGGGAAACTCGACCACGCGGCACTGGTGGCCTGCCATGCGTGAGGCGTTGGCCCGCGACATCGGCGCGGTGCTGGCCCGGCGTCGGCTCGGGGGGCTGGACGACGCGCCCGCGGGGTTCCCGGCCGCCGACGCGCTCAACCTCGCCGTCACCATCGGCGCCCGCACCGGCACCGACCTGCGGGTGGACGACCTCGCGCGGGCGGGCTCGGTGGCGGGCCTGATCGACTTCGCCCTGCGCGTGGCCGCCGCGCCCGACGAGCACGGGCGCGGGCCGGGGGCGGCGACACCGCTGTCGCACACCCAGGCCCGGTTCCTGCTGTCCGAGCAGTTCACCCCGGGGCTCGACGACAACAACGTCGTCCTCGCGTTTCTGCTCACCGGCCCCTTGGACACGGCCGCGCTGCGGCGGGCGCTGGACGACGTGGTCGCTCGGCACGCCGTGCTGCGCTCGACGTTCACCTGGGACGACGAGCTCGGCCCGGTGCAGCGCCCGGTCGCCTGGCCCGGCCTGGAGGTAGTCGAGCCCACCGAGGGAGGCCCGGCCGAGGTCGCAGTGGCGGCCTGCGTCGACTGGTGGGACAGTCCCGTCGATCTGGAGACCGCACCGCCGCTGGCCGCGCGGCTGGTGCCGATGACGGCGGCGACGCACCTGCTGTGCGTTCGCGTGCACCACATCGCCTTCGACGGCCGGTCCGAGTCGGTGTTCGTCGCCGACCTCGGCGCCGCGTACGCCGCCCGCGTTGCCTGCCGCGCCCCCGACTGGGCCCCGACAGCCTCCTACCGCGACTTCGTGTGGTGGGAGCGGTCCCAGGGCCAGGCGTGGCTCGACCGGGATCTGCCGTACTGGCGCGACGTGCTGGCCGCCGCGCCGCCGCCCCTGCTGCCCCCTGCCGACCTGGACCAAGCGCCCCGTCGCGGGTGCGAGCGGACAGTGCCCGCCGAGCGCGTCGCCGCGTTCACCAAGGCGGTGCGTGGCGCGGGCGCGGCCCCCTTGACGGGTCTGCTGCACGGCGCGGCCCGCGCGCTCGCCCAGGAGTTCTCCACGGACCGGATCGTCGTTGGCACCATGTCCTCCGGCCGGTTCGAACGGGTCTTCGACCGGGTCGTCGGCTGCTTCGTCAACCCGCTGATGATCTCCATGGCCGCGCCGGACGGCGACAGCGCCGACTGGCTGCGGGTGGTGAGCCGGGACGTCACGCGCAGCCTTCGGCACGCGCGCACACCATTCGACGAGGTGACGCGGCTGTTGCGGCCCGGCGCCCCCGCGCTCGTCCAGGTGTTCGTGACGCTGCAGGACCCGCCGGTGTCCGACAGCTTCGGCGCGGACGTGCGGATCGAGGCCGTGCTCGTCGACCCGCCGCGCACGGCCATGGACCTCGTCATCGAGGCCGCGCCCCAGCCGGACGGCGGATGGCGGATCGACACGTACGGCCGGGCCGACGGACTGGGCGACGCGGCGATGACAGCGATCACCGACACGGTCGCCCAGTCCATCGTGGACATCGGCGGCTGAGCCGTCAGGACAGTCGCATCATCGTCACCGACGCGACGTAGATCCCGGACACCAGCGCGACGAACACTCCGGTGTGGACATCGGGCTTCGGCTGGTAGCGCACCAGGTCCAGGTGCGCGGCGAACTCGGCGGTGCCGTGCGCGGGCACCGCGCACGGCGAACTGGTCGCGGGTGGCAGCCCGAACGCCTTGCGCAGGTTGAACGCGAAGCCCGCGCCGCCCGTCGCCGGGTGTGGGCCGTCGTTGCGCACGGTCCTGGTGAGCATCGTGGGGTGCGCCCGAGCCGCGTCGACGTCGAGCGGACCCGCCATGCTGATCGTGGGCCTGCCCGCCTCGGTGCTCCACCACAGGTCGCCGCAGCGTCGGCACTGCAGTGTCTGGATCACCAGGTCCTGCTCGATGGCGTGGCGCAGGGTGACCAGCGCCGCGGACTCGCGGTGGCAGTTGGTGCAGCGCTCGGTGCGCTGGTCGACCTGCCGCATCCCGTCCAGCGCCGGACCCCCGAAGTCCCACCCGGTGCTGTAGATCCGGTCGACGAGATCCTCCACCGCCCGCAGCTGCAGGTCGGCCACCTCCTCGCACAGGAAGTCGCGCACCTCGCCGAGACCGGGGTCGTCGAGCCTGCTCACCGCCGCGTCGAGCTGCCTGCGCAGGGCCCGCAGGTCGGCGGCGTCGAGTCGCAGCTCCATCCAGCGCAGCCGTTCCAGCCGGGGCAGCACCACACTGGCCAGGTGCGACAGGTCGGCGATGACCGTCTCGTCCGGCCGTGGCCTGCGCACGGGCGCGGGGAGCGCCTTGGGCCGCAGGACTAGGCCGGGATCGCCGAGCAGGCCGAACCGGTTGAACCAGCCGTCGATCGGGTGGGCGCGTTCGGCCATCCGGTGGGTCACCTCGCCCACCGGCACACCCTCCGCCAGGGCCTCCACCAGGTTCTCCTGGGCGCTGGCCTGCATGATGTGCACGCCCATCGACCCGATGACCGCCACCGCTGTGCCTTCGAGCAGGCCGAGGCCCAGTCCGATGTGGTGCGGGTAGACGTTGGTGCCCACGGCCACGTTGGAGCAGCCGTGGGTGACCACCAGCGCCGCGTTCACCGCGTGCCCCGGCAGGCGCTCGGCCTCGGTGACGTCTTCGCGGAAGCAGCCCTCACCGCGCAGGCACGGCATGAGCCGCTGCTCCACCGGGAAGATCGGCAGCGGACTGTCCAGCGCGTCGGATCGGCCGCACACGATGCCGTCGGCGAGCCCGAGGCAGCACTCCTTCCCGAGCCCGCGCAGCATCATGACGGTGTGCCGCGCGCCGCGGACCTCCTCGGTCAGGCCGCCGATGTCGATCGTGTCCGCGGCGGCCGCGTCCGGCAGTCTGGCGTGCGCGGCGACGAACATCCGGCCGCTGTCCGGCGCGGTCGTGATCGAGCGGTAGACCAGGCAGGCCAGCGCGGCGGCGGACCGGGCGGTGACCACGCCGACCTTCGCCCCCGACTCGCCGGGCCAGCCGCCCGCGGCGTCGAACTCCTCGACGAGCCCGACCACCGCGACCAACTCGCCCGCCATTCCGCGCAGCTCGGCGAGCAGGTTCGCCGCGGGCACGTGGGTGCACGGCCTGCCGGTGGCCGCCGCGAGCAGCCGACCAGCGGCGGCGCTGAACGCCGAGGTCGTCGTCACCACCCTGCCCTGCCTGGGCTCGCCCGTTGGCGCGGGCAGCTCGCCGTCGTCGAACAGCGCGCGGTAGCGGTCGAGCTCGGCCCCCGGCAGCACCGGGAACGGCAGTCCGAGGTGCCACTGGTGGGCGGCGGCGACGTAGTCCGCCTCGGACTGGAACGGACGCAGCGGAGAGGTCTGCTGGACGGTCATGACGCCGCGTCCTCGCGCCGGGCGATGGCTTCGGCGAAGTGGCCGGGGGCAGGCTCGTGGTCGGCGAGCCATTTCTCGTGGAAGGCGGGCGTGTTGTCGCCGAGCATGTCCCGCAGTGGCATCCGCACCCCGAGCACCGCCTGGTAGCGGGCGCTGAGCCTGCCCAGCAGCAGCGAATGCCCGCCCACCGCGAAGAAATCGTCGTCCGGCCGGACCGACGGAACATCGATCAGCTGGGCCCACAGCGCGCACACCAGTGCCAGCAGTGGCTGGTCGGCCGCGGCGGCCGCGCTGGGCTCGATCGCCACACCATCCGTGGTCAGGGCAGCACGATCGATCTTGCCGTTGGCGGCCAGCGGGATCCGCTCCAGCAGCGTGAGCCTGCCGGGGACCATGGCGTCGGGCAGCTGCCTGCGCGCGTAGGCCAGTACCCGCTCGGCGAGGTCCTCGGTCTCCGCGTCCGCCGCCGCCACGACGAACCCGGCCAGCGTCCGGTCCTCGGCGGTGTCGCCGACCACGACCGTGACCGCCTCGGCGATGTCGGGGTGCGCGGCCAACGCGGCGTCGACCTCGCCCAGTTCGATGCGCACACCGCGGATCTTGACCTGGGAGTCGACCCGGCCGACGAAGTCGAGGACGCCGCCGCCGAGATCGTGGACCCGGTCGCCGGTGCGGTACATCCGAGACCCCGGCACGCCGGGCTCCGGCACGAACCGGGACTCGGTCAGCTCCGGCCGCCGCAGATACCCGAGGGTGACGGTGGGGCCGCCCACGCACAGCTCGCCGACCTCACCGGGTGCCACCGGAGCAAGGTCCTCGTCGACCACGTGGAGCCGGGAACCCGCCAGGCCCCGCCCGATCGGCACGCTCGTCGCGTCCTCGGCCAGGGCGGTGATCTCGTGCGAGGTGGCGAACGTGGTCGTCTCGGTCGGTCCGTAGAGGTGGACCAGGTGCTTCGGCGGGGCGGCCAGTACCTCGCGGACGCGCCGCGGGTCGGCGACGTCGCCCCCGAACAACACCGTGCGCAGTCCCTTGTAGACCGTCGGGTCGTACGCGGCGGTCTGGTGGAAGACGGCCGTGGTCACGAACAGCTGGGTCACGCCGTGGCCGGTCAGCGTCGCGGCGAGGGCCGCTGGGTCGATCAGGGTGTCCCACTCCACGACGACGAGGCAGGCCCCGCCGGTGAGCGCACCCCAGATCTCGTAGGTGGCGGCGTCGAACGCGGGCGAACTGCCCGCGGCGATCCGGTCCCCCGGGCCGGGGCACAGGTGGCCGATCGAATCGAGCATCGCCAGGATCGACCGGTGCGGCACGAGCACGCCTTTCGGGGTGCCCGTCGTTCCCGATGTGAAGTACACGATCGCCGGGTCCTCCGCGCGCGGCGGCTCACCCGGTTCGGCGTCGCCGACCGCGTCGGGGAACACGGCGTCGACCCCGGGGAAGTCGTTGGCCATGGCCCGGTCGGTCACCACCGTCTCCGCGCCCGCCTCGGCCACCAGCAGACGCCGCCTGCGCACCGGGTGACGCGGGTCGAGCGGGACGTACGCCGCACCCGTCCACAGGACCGCGAGGAACGCAACGACGCGGTCCACGCCCGGCGGCAGGCACACCCCCACCATGGCCCCCCGGCCCGCCCCCCGCGCGGCCAGCGCGCCCGAAAGCGCGCGTGCCCGCTCCGCGACCTCGCCATAGGTGAGTGTCACATCGGCGGCGGGATGGCACATCGCCGGTGAATCGGGAGCCCGATCCACGATTGACCTAAAAGATGACAGCAATGATCGCGACATCATTGACGACATGAAACCCTGTTCCCCTCAACCGCTCCATGATTGGGCGGCACGCGCCGCTACAGCATGAGCGGCAGCCTCGATAATTCCCCCATACCCGACAACTCGATTGAACCCGCGGTTCCCGAGTGCTGTCAAGGAGCCCGCGTCCCAACCCTTTCGCACTCCCGAAAGGAGTCGAAGAATGGCATTTTACTACTCCGCCCGCCGCCGCGGACCCAATTCGCGTATCTTGCGCCTTCCTCCTCCGTGGGCTGACCGCCCGTCGCCCGTCCCGGCTGACGGCGGGCCACCACGGGCCACCAGATATCCTGGTGGTTCGCGGGGTCCGCGGCCGGGCCCCATGTGCCAATCGAGCACGGCCACCGCACTGTAGGAGTAGACGTTGTCCCCTAAGACGCCGTTCCACGTCGTGTCAGCGAAGGTTGATCTTCCAGCGATGGAACGTCGGATTATCGAGTGGTGGCGCGAAAAGGACATGTTCGGCCGAAGCCTCGCCCAGACCGCCGACGGGCCGCGCTGGACGTTTTACGAGGGGCCGCCGACCGCTAACGGCACGCCGGGCACCCACCACATCGAGGCCAGGGCGTTCAAGGACGTGCTGCCCCGGTACCGGACGATGAAGGGCTATTCGGTACTGCGGCGCGCGGGCTGGGACTGCCACGGCCTGCCGGTCGAACTCGCGGTCGAGAAGGAACTGGGCATCAGCGGCAAGCCCGACATCGAGAAAATCGGCATCGCGGAGTTCAACGCCCGCTGCCGCGAGTCCGTGCAGCGCTATGTCGGCGAGTTCGAGGCGATGACCGAGCGCATGGGCTACTGGGTGGACATGTCCCACCCGTACCGGACGATGACCCCGGAGTACATCGACAGCGTCTGGTGGGCGCTGAAGACGATCTTCGACAAGGACCTGCTGTCCGAGGACTACCGGGTCGCCCCGTACTGCCCGCGCTGCGGCACCGGCCTGTCCGACCACGAGGTCGCCCAGGGCTACGAGACCGTGTCCGACCCGTCGGTGTTCGTCCGGTTCCCGGTCATCGGTGACGTCGCCGGACACAGCGGCGTCGAGCTGCTGATCTGGACCACGACGCCGTGGACGCTGGTGTCCAACACCGCCGTCGCCGTCCATCCCGACGTCGACTACCAGGTGGTGCGCGGCGAGCAGGGCGTGTTCGTCATCGCCGCCGCGCTGCGGCACGCGGTGCTCGGCGAGGACTCCGAGGTGCTCGCCGACCTGCTGGGCAAGGACCTGGCGGGTGTGCGCTACCAGCGTCCGTTCGACCTGGTCGACATCCCCGACGCGCACTTCGTCGTGCTCGGCGACTACGTCACCACCACCGACGGCACCGGCCTGGTCCACCAGGCCCCGGCGTTCGGTGCCGACGACCTCGCGGTGTGCAAGGCCAACGGGCTGCCCGTGGTCAACCCGGTCGCCCCGAACGGGCGCTTCCTCGACGAGGTGCCGATGGTCGGCGGGGTGTTCTTCAAGGACGCCGACCAAGCCCTCGTCGACGACCTCAAGGCGCGCGGGCTGCTGTTCAAGTACGCCAAGTACGAGCACCCGTACCCGCACTGCTGGCGCTGCCACACGCCGCTGATGTACTACGCGCAGCTGTCCTGGTACATCCGCACCACCGTGATCAGGGACGCGCTGCTGCGGGAGAACGAGAACACCAACTGGTACCCCGAGCACATCAAGCACGGCCGCTATGGCGACTGGCTCAACAACAACATCGACTGGGCGCTGTCCCGCTCCCGGTACTGGGGCACACCGCTGCCGCTGTGGCGCACCCCGAGCGGAAAGATCATCGCGGTCGGCTCCCGCAAGGAACTCGGTGAGCTGTGCGGCCGCGACCTGTCCGAGATGGACCCGCACCGCCCGTTCATCGATGACATCACCTTCACCGACCAGGAGACCGGGGAGACCGCGACCCGCGTCCCGGAGGTCATCGACGCCTGGTTCGACTCCGGGTCGATGCCATTCGCCCAGCTCGGCTACCCGCACCTGCCGGGCAGCGTCGAGGAGTTCGAGCGCGGCTACCCGGCGCAATACATCGCCGAGGCCATCGACCAGACCCGCGGCTGGTTCTACACGCTCATGGCCGTGGGCACCCTGGTGTTCGACAAGTCCTCATACGAGAACGTCGTCTGCCTCGGGCACATCATGGCCGAAGACGGCCGCAAGATGAGCAAGCACCTTGGAAACATCCTTCAGCCGATCCCGCTCATGGACAAACACGGCGCCGACGCCGTGCGCTGGTTCATGCTGTGCTCGGGCTCGCCGTGGTCCCCGCGGCGGATCGGCGACACCCCGCTCGAAGAGATCATCCGGAAGGTCCTGCTGACCTACTGGAACACGGTCTCCTTCTTCACCGTGTACGCCAGCATCGCCGACTGGACGCCGGAGAACGCCAAGCCCGCCGCCGAGCGCCCCGTCATGGACCGGTGGGCGCTCGCGCGCGCCCACCAGGTCGCGGCCACCGTGGACACCGCGATGGAGAACGTCGACACCGCGGGCGCGGGCCGGGCCATCGCCGGTTTCATCGACGACCTGTCCAACTGGTACGTCCGCCGCTCCCGCGCCCGGTTCTGGGACGGCGACACCGACGCGCTGGTCACGCTGCACGAGTGCCTCGACATCGTGACCCGGCTCATGGCGCCGTTCACGCCGTTCGTCACCGAGCAGGTGTGGGGCGACGTCATCGCGCGCGGCCGCGCCGACGCCCCCGAGTCGGTGCACCTGGCGACCTGGCCGGAGGCCGACCAGGCGCTGATCGACACCGACTTGATCGAGCGGATGGAGGTGGCCCGCCACCTCACCGAGGCCGGGCGCGCCGCCCGCAAGGCCAGCGACATCCGCATCCGCCAGCCCCTGGGCCGCGCCCTCGTCGGGCTGCCCATCGGCCTCGGCGACGACCTGCTCGCCGAGGTCGCCGACGAGCTCAACATCCGCGCGTTCGAGTCGCTCGGCGCGGCGGGCGAGGTCGTCGACGTCACCGTCAAGCCCAACTTCCGGGCGCTGGGCAAGCGGTTCGGCAAGCAGACCCAGCGGGTCGCCGACGCGATCAACGCCGCCGACCCGGACACGCTTGTCCGCGGCATCCGCGAGGACGGTGCCGCCAAGGTCGACTTCGAAGGCGAGCTGATCGACGTCACCGCGGACGAGGTCCTGGTCAGCGAGGTCCCGCGCACCGGATGGGTCGTGCAGTCCGACGGCGACGTCACCATCGCGCTCGACACCGAGATCACCCCGGAACTGCGCCGCGCGGGCCTGGCTCGCGAGGTCATCCGGTTCATCCAGGACTCGCGGAAGAACTCGGGCCTGGACGTCGTCGACCGCATTCAGGTCATCTGGGAAGCCGAGGCGGAGATCGCCGAGGCGATCGGCGAGCACGAGCAGCTGATCAAGGACGCGGTGCTGGCGACGTCGCTGGGGCAGGGCACCAGTTCCGACTCGTACCACGAGTACCACGACGAGAACCTGGGCCTGCGGGTCAAGGTGATCCGGATCGTCGCCAAGTAGCAGACGGCAGCGGCCCCCGGGAGATCCCGTGGGCCGCTGCCGTTGCTGGTCCTAGGCCATTACCTCGCCGACCTCGTGTTCCACCGCGGCCTCGGCCGCCGACCGGCGGAGCAGTTCGCCAGCCAGGGCGGGGGACTGCAGGTCGTCGGAGCCGTAGACCGGGACGTCGAGGCCTGCCTGCGCTTCGCGGACCGCCAGCGGCGAGATCGTGAGCAGACCGCTCACGGCGAGCACCGGGTGGTTGGCCGCGCGCAGGCGCTGGACGCCGTAGAGGGCACCCGAGGAGTCGGCGGCGGCGAAGAGGACACCGTCGGTGATGCGGCGGATCTCGGGGCGGTCGAGCAGCTGCGCGGTCTCGGGCTGGAGCAGGCCGTCGGCGATCTCCAGGACGATCGCGTCCACGCCGCGGGCCATCAGGTGGCCGTGGAGCAGCAGCGAACTGGCCACGAGGCGTTCCATCGGGATGCGGAACGTGGTGGCCATACCCGCGTCGGTGAAGTCCAGGGCCACGACGGCGCCCGAGTCGCGGAAGAGCCAGGGGTCGCCGCCCGCGGCGGTGCCGGTGACCTTGGCGGCGCCCACGCGCAGGCCCGAACGGGTCAAACCGTGCACCAGGGAGGCGACGGTGGTCGTTTTGCCGGAGTTCATCGAGGTTCCCACGACGATGAAGGTCGGCGGCTTGCGCAGCGCGGTCAGCGGTGGCGCGCCCAGGCCCAGGTCGGAGACATTCAGCACGCGGCCGGTGGCGTCGGCGACCAGGCCGAGGGGGCGAACTGTCGTCGGCGCGCTCACCGCGGCGTTGCGGCTGCGGACCTTGCCCAGCACGCCGCCCGCCGCGACCAGGTCGCAGGCGCCCAGGTCGTCGGGGAGTTCGGCTTCGAAGTGATCGGGCGCGTAGCGGGCTCCGTAGGCGACGAGGATCTCGTCGCCGACGTAGAGCCGTGCCTTGCGGCCATCGGTCATCTCAAGCAACTGGTGGTAACCCAGCTTGGTGACCTCGGCTATCACGAGATCACCATGATTCGGCTGGTGATCGCTGTGATGGACGAGGGTAAGCGGCGCGTCGCGATCGAGATTTCGCACCGAGTAGGCCGCCTTCAGGCGGTCGACGCGGGCGGGATCAAGGGGAGCGAACATGGCGATTCCTCGTCGATAGCGTGGAGTGCGCCCGGTCGAGAGCCGAACGGACGTTATTGCGCGGCAGCGTAAGGCCTAGGCCGAGCGCAAGGGAATCCCGCACTAGATCTCGATTGGGGAAACACTCCTGTGACCGGGACGACATCCCAGCTCAACGAGAATCTTCCACCCGAACGGGTGGTGGACAGAGCGTGTCCCAGAGCCCCGCACGCGGGGCTCTGGGGACAAGAAAACGGGGCGGCGGCCGGGGATTTCCCCGCGACCACCGCCCCGTGCTCAGGGACGCGTCACACGTCGTAGATTGCTCCGGCGTGTCGCTACCTGGGCCTGTGTGCGCCACCCCATTTGACCAGGTGGTTTGTGGTTGTTGCCGGTCGTTGTCGGTGGTCATTCTTCGACGTGTGACGGCCTGTGGACGGCCTGGATCAGCGCCGCGTTGTCACCGCGGCTCGGCTACTCATCGTGATGTCCAGGTCTTCTTGGATCAAGAAGGCCGTTCTGACTACTTGCTGGGGAACATGTTGAGCCATAGCTGAGTCACGTGGGCGACGGCTTCGAGGTACGGCGGGATCTCTGTGCTGTGGCCGGCGGCAAGTCGCTGGTAGCGGTCGGGCCACGACTCGGGAAGCTGCGGGAGGTCGTCTGGCGGCTCGGTGTCGTTGCGTTCCAGCCATACGGATTCGGACTGCGGCTGCCGTTTGCTCTGGTACGAGCAGGCCATGTTCGAGCAGGATGGTGAGGTCGACGAGATCGCGGACCCGCGAGTTCTCACGTTCCCCGAAGTCACGGAGCATGCCGTGGAACTTCTCCGCCGCATGCCGGTGGATGTCGACTGCTTCGACTTCAACGGCTGGGATGCCCGCGAAGGCCAAGGAGCTGGGTATAGCGAGCTTGTCGGTGGCATGGAGTTCATGTGTCCTGGGGGACACGTCGAGTTGGATGCGTCCGAAAGGCTTGTCAGCCAGTTGTGCGCCGACTTTGGCGCGCCAGGTGGGGAATCCGCCGTTTTCATCGCGTGCCGTTCCGGCGGGCCTGCGGTGAAGCTGAAGTAGTCATGGTCGAGGTCGACGGTGAGGATGTCGATCAGTCGCTCGTGGAGGTCTGGCGCGCTGTTGACGTCATCACGCAGGCCGAGGTCGACGTCCTTGGTCAGGCGGGCATCGTCGCGTAGCCGAACCTCGAGTGCCATGCCGCCTTTGAGGACCCACTGCCCCGGCTCGGCCGCTTGGATGCGGGCGATGACGCGTTCAAACATCACCCGCCTGCGTAGCCGGTCCAGGCTGACTCCGGTCTCGGCGGATCGTGCCAGCAGCCGGTGCTCCAATGCGGTGCGTAGTGCCTGTGCCGAGTGGTAGGTCACGGTGTCTCCGCTTGTTGGATTGCGCGTTCGATGTAGAGCGCGGCGCGGGGATCAAGGGTTTCGGCGCGGGAACGGAGGCGGCGAATGGTGACGAGACCGGCGCGGCGCGCGTCGTCGATGGCGCGGGCGAGTTGGTCCTCATCGGCAGCGTTGGCGGCGATATCGATGAGCGTTCGCAGCGGGGTCGTCACGCGGTACCCGGAGCGTTCGGAGATGTCATCAGCGGGAAGCTCGGCGTAGTGGAGCGCCACCGCCTCGTTGCGCATGGTGAACCTGGGTGGAACGGTCAGCTGGACATGCCTTGATTCGAACTCGCCGATGCCGTGCACAGCCATGGCCGACTCGTGTGACACGACCGCTCGTCCTCGTGACCACAGGGTCCAGCGAGCGAGCTCATCGTGTGTGCCCGGAACCCATTCAACGAGGCGGAACAGGCCGCGATCAACGCGCCACCAGTTGCCTGCTCCAACGTGATGGGCCTGCGCCTGGTAGGAGTAGCCGAGCGACTTCACCTGCGCGGCCGTGAAGTAACCACCCTGTTCGGTGGCGAGCACGAAGAGTCGCCGCCGAAGGTCGCGTCGGTCAGTGGGCACCTGACCATTCTACAGTAGAACTGTATTTCAGGACGCGAGTGGTCGATGGAAATCAAGTTATTGTTGAGTATTGGCGGTTGCTGAAGTTACGGGGACAAGAGTTGCCAGAAAACGATCATGGCCCGCCAGTGGAAGGCTGGCGGGCCATGATCTTGCGCTCAGACGGCCTGTAGACGGCCCAGGAGAGTGGCCTGAACAGTGTTTCCGCTGGTCAGGACACTGCAATGGTTCCCAGGATCACACGTCGTAGTACATGCCGAACTCGTACGGGTGCGGGCGCAGCCGCAGCGGGTCGATCTCGTGCTCGCGCTTGAACGCGATCCAGGTCTCGATCACGTCCGGGGTGAACACGCCGCCTTCGAGCAGGTAGTCGTGGTCGGCCTCGAGGGCGTCGAGCACCTGGTCGAGCGACGCGGGCACCTGCTGGACCTGCTTGGCCTCCTCGGGGGGAAGCTCGTAGAGGTCCTTGTCGATCGGGGCCGGGGGCTCGATCTTGTTCTTCACACCGTCCAGGCCTGCCATGACCATCGCCGCGAAGGCCAGGTACGGGTTGCCGGAGGAGTCGGGGCAGCGGAACTCGACGCGCTTGGCCTTCGGGTTGTTGCCCGTGATCGGGATGCGGACGCACGCCGAGCGGTTGCGCTGCGAGTACACCAGGCTGACCGGGGCCTCGTAGCCGGGCACCAGGCGGTGGTAGGAGTTCACCGTCGGGTTGGTGAACGCCAGCAGCGACGGGGCGTGCGCGAGCAGGCCGCCGATGTAGTGGCGGGCGGTGTCGGACAGGCCCGCGTAGCCGGACTCGTCGTGGAACAGCGGCTCGCCGTCCTTCCACAGCGACTGGTGGGTGTGCATACCCGAGCCGTTGTCGCCGAAGAGGGGCTTGGGCATGAAGGTGGCCGACTTGTCGGCCTCCCACGCGGTGTTCTTGATGAGGTACTTGAACAACTGCAGGTCATCCGCGGCGTGCAGCAGCGTGTTGAACCGGTAGTTGATCTCGGACTGGCCCGCGGTGCCCACCTCGTGGTGCGCGCGCTCGACGGTGAAGCCACCGGCCTGCATGTTCAGGACCATCTTGTCGCGCAGGTCGGCGAAGTGGTCGACCGGCGGCACGGGGAAGTAGCCGCCCTTGAAGCGGGTCTTGTAGCCCTTGTTGTTGCCGCCCTCTTCCGCGCCGCTGTTCCACCAGCCCTCGACCGAGTCGATCTCGTGGAACGAGCCGTTCTCGGTGTAGTCGAAGCGGATCGAGTCGAAGATGTAGAACTCGGCCTCGGCACCGAAGAACGCGGTGTCGGCGAAGCCGGACTCGCTGATGTACTGCTCCGCCTTGCGCGCGATGTTGCGCGGGTCGCGGGAGTACGCCTCCTTGGTGAACGGGTCGTGCACGAAGAAGTTCAGGATGAGCGTCTTCTCGGTGCGGAACGGGTCCAGGCGGGCGGTGTAGGGGTCGGGCAGCAGGAGCATGTCCGACTCGTGGATCGACTGGAAGCCGCGCACGGACGAGCCGTCGAAGGCCAGCCCCTCGGTGAAGGCATCCTCGTCGAACGCCGCGGCCGGGACGGTGAAGTGCTGCATGACGCCCGGCAGATCGCAGAACCGGACATCGACGAACTTCACGTCTTCATCTGCGATGAAGCGCAGGACCTCGTCGGGAGAGTTGAACACGCTCGTTGACTCCTTCGTCTACTCCGCCGGCTCTGGACCGGCTAAACACCGCGCGAGCGGGCAGCCGAATCTGCCGGCGATCACGGCCGCAGCGCCGTGCCCGCTCTGCGTGATGACGCTAAGAGGGTGGTGTTGCCCGACCGTCACCCCGATGTTTCGCCAGTGTTAACGACGGCCTATTTCGCCTTGAAGGATGCCACCAGCGGGCACGGATGGCACTTCGTCCTACGCTGGTGGGGTGAGCAGATGGACTGGTTCGTGGTTGTCCGGCCCCGGCGCGGCGATCGAGGCGATGGACGGCCCCGCGCGTTACCGAGGTGAGCGGCTGGGCCTGCCCGAGAGCGGGCCGGGCTCGGTGGCCTCGCCCGGCCTGCGGTTCGCGGGCTTCCTGATCGACCTGGTGCTCGCCTCGCTGGTCACGTCGCTGTTCCGGCGCCCGGACTTCGCCGACCCGGCGTCGATGAGCACGTACAACTTGATCGCAGTCGGCGTGTGGTTCGCGATCACGGCGGTGGGGATCTCGCTGGCCGGGTTCACGGTGGGCAAGGCCCTGCTGGGCATGCGGGTGGTGCGGATGGACGGGACGGCGCTGGTGGGGCCGCTGCGCGGGATCCCGCGGACGCTGCTGACCGGTGTGATCCTGCCCGCGGCGGTCAATGACAAGAACGGCCGCGGCCTGCACGACCGGCTGCTCGGCACGATCGTGTTGCGCACACGGTAGCCGCCTCCCCGGAATTCTAGGTGTGGTCACGTTTGTCGTGACGGGTGCGGAGTGTGGGCAACCGTGGTCGGCCGCCGTCACGGTCCCCTTACTTAGGTGCCGGTGCTGGCTTCGGCGAAGTGGATGGCGTCGGCGACCTTGGTGAAGCCGACGTTTGCATAGACCTGCTCGGCGCCGTCATCGCCGGGGGTGAGCCAGGTGAGGGTCGCCCCGGCGGCCTCGGCGGCTTTGACGGCGTGCGCGGTGACGAGCGTGGCGAGGCCCTTGCGCCGGTGTTCGGCGGCGGTGGCGATCCCGGCGATCTCGGTGACCCCGTCGGCGACCTGCGTCCAGGACGCGATGGCGACGGCTTGTCCCTGGACCCACGCGACGACTGAGCCGCCGTCCTCGGCCGGACCGGGCTCTCCCGCGGGCCCCGGCTCACCGGGCATCCCGAACGCGTGATGGGCGACGGCGTTGCCCGCGGCTTGGTCGTTCGCCGTGACGGCCGCGGCCACCTCGACGCCCTCGGGCGGTGCGGGGAGGGTGACAGTGGCGGGGTCCACGACCATGAGCGGGATCCTGGCGGTGACTTTGAGGCCCGCGGCTTCGAGCAGCCGCGCGGCACCGGGGCACGCCTGCTCGACCAGCTCGAACCTGAGCGCCCCTGGCGGGAAGGCGGCGCGGAGGACGTCGAGGCTGTCGCCCAGGTCGGTGACCGGCTCCCCTGGCTTGGCGGCGACGGCGTAGGACATCATCGGATGCCCGCCGTCGGTCAGCAGGCCGGTGAAGGGGCCCGCGGGGACAACCTTCTTGGACCTCGACAGCCCGGTGAGCTGCCCAAGCGCGATCCGCGCGGCGAGAGACACCCGCGGACCGTAGCCCGCGGGCGTCTGGGATCGCCTCCGAATTAGTCGAGCGTGTCGAGATCGATCATGAACGGGAACGGCAGCTCGGTGACGAACTTCCCGGTCACCTCGTCCCGATCGCGGTAGGAAGCGCCCTTGGTCAGCTCGCAAGACCGCAGCGACACTACGATCAAGTCCGGGCGTCTGCTGTACCCGGGTTCGTCGGGCCCGTTGAGCTCAAGGTCGATGTCGAGGCAGTGCACGACTCCGAGATCGTCTGGCAGCTGGCTGGACAGCTGAAAACAAAGCTCCCCGGTGGCGTCCATGTGCCGCCGACCGGGGTTCGGCCACATCAGCAAGCGGCCATCTTGCAGTTCCGTGTACCCGAGTTCGGTTTCGCCGAGCGTCAGATACTCCGAGATCGTCAGCAGCATGCGGGCCACCGTGCCAGAGGGGTACGACAAATGGCCTAACGCCGACGGATCGTGCGCTGGACGCTGCGCATCTTGGCGCCGGGGGGCATGGGGCCCTTGGGGAGGGCGGCGCCGCGGCCTGCGATGGCGGCCAGGCGCTTCTCGACGGTGTCGATGTCGGCTGGGCGCAGGTTGTTGGGCAGCTTCATCAGGTGCTTCTGCAGGCCGCGCAGGGGGACCTGGCCCTCTTCGTTGCCGACGATGACGTCATAGATCGGGGTCTCGCCGACGATGCGGGCGATGCGCTTCTTCTCCTGGCCGAGCAGGGTCTTCACCCGGTGCGGGGCGCCCTCGGCGACGAGGATGATGCCGGGGCGGCCGATCACCCGGTGCACCGCGTCGAGCTGGGTGGTGCCCGCGACGGTCGGGGTGACGCGCCAGCGGCCGCGCAGGTTCTCCAGGGCCCATGCCGCCGCGCCGGGCTGGCCGTCGGCCTTGGAGTAGACGTTCTTCTGTACCCGCCTGCCGAAGATGATCACGGCGGCGAGCAGGCCCAGCGCGATGCCCACCGGCAGGACGAACCACTCGATGCCGATCAGCCAGCCGATGCCGAACACCACGCCGGTCACCACCAGCAGGGCGCCGACCATCCACGGGATGAGTGCCTTGTCTTCCTTGCGCTGCATGTTGAACGCCTGGAAGAGCTGCCCGCGCTTCGCCTTCGAGGCCGCCTTGCGTGCCTTCTTGGCGTCCTTCTTGGCTTCCTTGGCGGCCGCCTTGTCCTGCTTCTCAGCCATACCCACCAGGATACGGGGCCGGGTCCCACGGCAGGCGGGCGCGCTCTGTCAAGATGTCGGCATGGCCGGCGCACACGATCCGCTCGCCGGGCTGGACCCGGAACAGCTCGCCGCGGTGACGGCCCCACGCGGCCCGGTCTGCGTCCTCGCGGGCGCGGGCACGGGCAAGACCAGGACGATCGTCAGCCGCATCGGCAACCTCATCCACGCGGGCCATATCAGCGCGAGCCAGGTCCTGGCCGTCACGTTCACCGCGCGCGCGGCGGGGGAGATGCGGACGCGGTTGCGCGCTCTCGACATCCACGGCGCCCAGGCGCGCACGTTCCACGCCGCGGCGCTGCGGCAGCTGCGGTACTTCTGGCCGCGGGTGGTCGGCGGCGAGCAGTGGCAGCTGCTCGACGGCAAGCTGCGCCTCGTCGGCCATGCGTCACACCGGCTCGGCCTGGGCAGCGAACGCGAGACCCTGCGCGACCTGGCCGGTGAGATCGAGTGGGCCAAGGCGTCGCTGGTCGGGCCGGAGGACTACCCGGCCGCCGCCGCGCGCGCCCACCGTGAGACGCCCGCGCCCGCCGAGCAGATAGCCAAGGTCTACGCGGGCTATGAGGAACTGAAGAACCGGGCCCAGCAGCTCGACTTCGACGATCTCCTGCTGCACACCGCCGCCGCGCTGGAGGAACACTCCGCGGTGGCCGAGGAGTTCCGCGACCGCTACCGCTGCTTCGTCGTCGACGAGTACCAGGACGTCACCCCGCTGCAGCAGCGCGTCCTCGACGCCTGGCTCGGCAGGCGTGACGACCTCACCGTCGTCGGCGACGCCAACCAGACCATCTATTCGTTCGCGGGCGCCTCGCCGCGCCCGCTGCTCGACTTCACCAGGCGCTTCCCCGAGGCCACTGTGGTGCGGCTCGAACGCGACTACCGGTCGACCCCGCAGGTGGTGTCGCTGGCCAACCGGGTCATCTCGGCGGCGCGCGACCGGCCTGCGGGCTCGCGGCTGCGGCTGATCGGCCAGCGTCCGACCGGCCCGGAGCCGCGGTTCGTCGAGTTCGACGACGAGCCCGCCGAGGCCGCCGCCGTCGCGGGTCGGATCAAGGACCTCATCGACGCCGGGGTGCCGCTCAGCGAGATCGCGGTGCTGTTCCGGATAAACGCGCAGTCGGAGGTCTACGAGGCGGCGCTGGCCGGGCTCGACATCCCGTACCTGGTGCGCGGCGGCGAGCGGTTCTTCGCCCGCCAAGAGGTGCGCCAGGCCATGGCGACGCTGCGCACGGCCGCGGTCCAGGCCCCGCGGGGCGAGTTGCCCGAGCTGGTCCGGGCCCTGCTCGGCCCGCTCGGCCTGACCGCCGAGCCCCCGGCGGGCGGCTCGGCGCGCGAGCGCTGGGAGTCGCTGCTCGCGCTGGTGGAGCTGGCCGAGGAACTGACCGCCACCGTCGCCGACGCCGACCTGCCCCGCTACGTGCACGAGCTCGACCTGCGGCTGCAGGCCCAGCACCCGCCCACGGTCGAGGGTGTGACCCTGGCGACGCTGCACGCGGCGAAGGGGCTGGAGTGGGACGCGGTGTTCCTGGTCGGCATGGTCGACGGGACCCTGCCCATCCAGCACGCCGATGGCAACGACGCCGCCGTCGAGGAAGAACGCAGGCTGCTCTATGTGGGGGTGACGCGCGCGCGGGTGCACCTGTCGCTGTCGTGGGCGCTGGCCAGGGCCGAGGGCGGCAAGCGCTACCGCAGGCGCAGCCGGTTCCTCTATGGGCTGATCCCCGACAACCACCCGGCCGCCAGGGTGAGCGCCGCGCGCCGAAGCGACCATCGGCCGATGGCGGTCATCCGGCACTGCCGCGTCTGCGGCGACGAGTTGGCCGGGACGATGGCGTTCAAGCTGGGCCGTTGCGAGACGTGTCCTGCCGATCTCGACGAGGGCCTGCTGGATCGGCTGCGCGAGTGGCGCCAGGAGCGGTCCAAGGCACTCAAAGTGCCCGCGTACGTGATCTTCACCGATGCGACCCTGCTGGCGATCGCCGAACAGCGTCCGGCCGATCGGGCCGCGCTCGTGGCAATCTCCGGCATCGGGGGCGCCAAGCTGGACAGATACGGCCAAGAGGTGCTGTCCCTGGTGGCTGGAGCCACCCAGTAGAGCGAACTGTGACCGCCGTCACACGAACTTCTGGAAAATCGGTTGCACGGGCTCCGTCAACCGCAATAACCTGCAATGGCGGGGCACGAAGTGCCCCGAGAATTACACCCACGACAGCGATGAGGGAGGTGGACCCGATGGTGATCGTCAAGAGCAACCCGACCCCGGGCTACCTGCTGTCCTGGGGCACTCCCATGTCCATCGCCGGCTGCACCGCGGCCGTCCGTGAGCAGCGTGAGCGTATCGCAGGCGCCACCGGCGCGGGGACGGCTCACGCCCGCACCCTCGATGTCGACGTTCCGACCAATCCGTCCGCACCCTCGGGCTGGATAACTTGACGCCACGTCAAGTAACTCCAGGCTCCCGAGGCCGCGGACTCCGATACCGGAATCCGCGGCCTTTTTGTTTGCCTCATGACGATGAACAAGATCGAATCTAGGAGATTTCACACCATGTCTACCGCCACTGTTCCGCTCGCGGGCGGAGCATTCGACCTACTCGGACCTCCCGGTTCCGGTGTGAGCGAGCTGCTCGACGCGGCTCCTTCCGCTGGTCTGGACCTTCCTTGCCGATCCGCGGCCAACCCCGACCTGTGGTTCGCCGACACCCCGAACGAGCTCGAGCGCGCCAAGGTCCTCTGCGGCGACTGCCCGGTTCGCGCGGCGTGCCTGGCCTCCGCGCTAGCGCGCCACGAGCCGTGGGGCGTCTGGGGTGGGGAGATCTTCGAGCGCGGTGTCGTCATCGCGCGCAAGCGGCCCCGCGGCCGCCCGCGCAAGGAGGACGTCGCACGAGAGGCAGCCGAGCGCGCTGCCCACGCCAGGGATGAGGTCGCCGCATGAACGCCCAGCTCAAAGACCCTATGTACACCTTCAAGCCGGAAGGCCCCACGCAAATGTTGATCTATGAAAACCTCGCGCGTTCTCGAACGCGGGAGGCGGAACAGGTCGCGCACGCGCATCGCCTGGTCCGCCTGCTCCACACCGCCAAGCGATGGGAGCGGGTCGCGAAATGGGCGACCAGGCGTGCCGACCGCGCCAACGCCTGTCTCTGACCGAACCAACCGACCGAACCAAGGACGGGATGCCCGCCACCGCACCGCGGTGGCGGGCATCCGCCGTTTACGCCGAAACGCGGCGGAAACATGAAGGTCACGGGATGGCACCCGCGCGCGGTTAGATTCCGAGTTCCCTGTTCGCGAGGGACTTTGGGGCTGACGTGGCACAGCACACTTCCGCAGGACGGCGCCGACGACGCGCCGAGGTCGGCCGGACCGGTGCCCGGTTCGGGCCCTCGGGCGCGTGGCGCGACGAGTCGGACCCGGTCGAGGTCGACCCGGTGTTCGAGGCACCCGACGAGAACTCCGCGATCGGCGTGACCGGGGCGCGCTTCGGTGGCGCCTACGCCCGGCCGGAGGACGACGCCGAGTACGAGATCGCGCCGCTCCCGCCACAGCTCCCGGCGCCCCAACCCGATGAGCGCGAGCTGGCCGAGTGGGCGCGGCGGCCCGAGTCGCACGCGATGGTCCGGCCGTACGCCTGGACTGGTGGGCGGACCAGGGCCGCGACCCCGCTGGCGATCGAGGCGCTGGTGCGGTCCACCGGGCTGGCACCTGCCTGGGAGCACCGTCCGCTGGCCGAACTCTGCGCGTCGCCGCGGTCGGTCGCCGAGGTCGCCGCGCTGCTTTCGCTGCCGCTCGGGGTGGCGCGGGTGCTGATCAGTGACTTGGCACAGCAGGGCGTGCTGGTGGTCGACCGCACCGTCGGCGTCGCGCCGGACTTGATGATGCTCAACCGCGTGCTGGCCGGCTTACAAAGGCTTTAGGGTCGAGCGCTATGGCGCACACGCACGACGGAATCGACTGGACCAGCAGACTCGCCCCGATGCGGCGCGCCGACGCGGTCGAGGCTGAGGTCAACTCCTGGGTGGCCGACCGGCTGGTCGACCCGTTGCCGGACGGCGCGACGATCATCGACGTCGGTTCCGGGTCGGGTGGCATGAGCGCGGCCTTCGCTACGGCGCTGAGCGTGCGCGGTGGTGGCCGGATCGTGCTGGTCGACGCGGTGCCGGAGCTGCTTTCCGCGGCTCGGTCTGCGGTGGGTGACGCGGTGGGGGACAACGTTGAGGTGGTCGCGGTCTTGGCCGATGCCGCTTCCCCCGGGCTGTCGGACCTGGTGCCCGCCGCGGATCTTGTTTGGGCGTCGCGGGTGTTGCATCACCTGCCTGATGAGCGGCTTGGCGTTTCGGGTCTGGTGCGGATGTTGAGGCCTGGCGGTTGGTTGGCGTTGGCTGAGGGTGGGTTGAGCACTCGGTGTTTGCCGTGGGATGTCGGGGTGGGGGAGCCGGGGTTGCAGGATCGGCTCGTGGCGGCGCAAACGGCTTGGTATGCGGGGATGCGGGCGGGGATTGAGGGGTCGGTTCGGATGCCTTATGGGTGGAATCTTGCGTTGACTGAGGCGGGGTTGTTGGAGGTGGGGGCGTTTAGCTTCCTGCTTGATCTGCCTGCGCCTGCTTCTGAGGCTGTGCGTTCTTCGGTGGCTGATTGGTTGGCTTGGATGGCTCGTGGGGAGCTTTCGGAGCTTGATCGGGAGGCTGTGTCGCGGTTGTTGGATCCGGTGGGGTCGGACTTTGTGGGTCTCCGCGATGACGTGTTCCTGCTGAGTGCGACGACGGTGCATCTTGGGCGGCGTAGCGTCGCGGTATGAGTGAGGAGCCGACCTGTTCGATCTGCGGTCGTTCTCGTGCTGGGGTGGCGGCTTTGTCGGCGTTAGCCTGGGTGGTTGAGAATGATGAGCGGGGGAGTCGGTGGTTGTGTGATGAGTGCGCTCGGCGGCATGTTCGGGATATTGAGGGGAAGTTGCCTGCTGAGTATTGGTGACGGTCTTTGGCCGGTGAGCCGGTTAGTGCCTGCATAGCCGGTAGCCTGGTTAGCTGGTGGGCGCCTGTTTGGGTGGTTCGCCTTGATTTGGGGACCCCTAGAAATGGGCCTGTGCGGGTCAAAAGGCGAGCTCAAGGAACCTCACCCGCACCGCGATTTTAGGCCCATTTCCCCCAAATCAAGGCGAACCACCCAAACAGGCCGTTCAGCTCGGCCCGTCACCATTTCGGGGCGTCAGGGTTCAGGCGTCACCATTCGAGCGCCCGGACGCGCGTAACCCCTGTATCTGCTGGTAGTGGCTGTGTCAGGCGTCGGCGAAGCCTGGTTGCCAGTGGGAGATGATCTCGCGCATGCCTACTACGGCGTCTAGTTGGCAGAGGATGCCGGTGGCGCCCGCGGTTACTCGTTGGATCAGTAGGTATTGGGGTGGGAGGTTGAGGGAGCGGCCGGTTTTGAAGTCTTGGCCGCGTAGGTCGCCGACTCGTTCCGCCTGCTTTTGCATCCATTTGCGGGTGAAGTGGAATTTCTCTACGGCGGCGGGTTCGGCGAAGGGGGCCAGGTAGGCCAGGACGTCCTCGGCTTCGATCTTCATTCCGGGGCGGACGAAACCGTCGTCGCGCATGAGTTGGAGGAGTTCGTCGGAGCGGCCGTCTATGGAGAGGCGGGTCATCTGCCCTAGGGGGCGGGGGAGGCCTTCGGGGAGGCGGGCCACGGCGCCGAAGTCTATTACGCCTAGGCGGTCGTCTGGGGTGATCATGAAGTTGCCGGGGTGGGGGTCGGAGTGCAGCAGGCCCGCCCGGGCGGGGGAGGAGAAGTGGAACTCCGACAGTAACCGCCCGGCGTGGTCGCGTTCGGGTTTCTCGCCCGCTCGGATGATCTTGGCAAGGGGGATGCCGTCGATCCATTCGGTGACGGTGACCTTGGGGGCGCTGGCGATGACCTTGGGGACCAGGACCTGGGCGTCGTCGAGGAAGGCTTTGGCGAAGGCGCGTTGGTTGTCGGCTTCGGCGCGGTAGTCGAGTTCCTCGGTCATTCGGTCGGACAGTTCGCGCAGCAGCGGCTTGATTTCGAGGCCGGGGACGAACGGCTGGAACAGCCTGCTGAACCGCTGGAGTTGGCGCAGGTCGGACAGCAGGGCCTCGTCGGCGCCGGGGTATTGGATCTTGACCGCGACGGTGCGGCCGTCGTGCCAGATGGCTTTGTGGACCTGGCCGATGCTCGCGGCGGCGGCGGGGGTGTCGTCGAAGTCGGTGAACCGGCTCGTCCAGCCGCGGCCCAGTTGCAGGGCCAGTTGGCGGTGCATGGCCTGGGTGGTCATCGGCGGCGCCGCGGATTGGAGTTTGGTCAGGGCTTCGCGGTAGGGCTCGGCTAGTTCGTCTGGTACGGCGGCCTCGAACACCGAGAGCGCCTGGCCGAACTTCATGGCTCCGCCCTTGAGCTGGCCGAGTACCGCGAAGACCTGTTCGGCGGTGCGGGCCGACAACTCGGCGCTGACCTCGTCGGCGCTCTGGCCCGCCAGTCGTTTCCCCCAGCCGCCGACAGCTCGTCCGGCCGCTCCCAGGGGAATGCTGGCCAGTCGTGCTGTGCGCGCGACGGTCTTGCGTGGCATCTCGGTCACGTCACGATTCTCCCTTGCCTCACTGCCGCGGCGCAGCCGATTGCGGTATGCGGCCTGCCACTCGCGGCGCAGCCGCACCAGGGGTGGGGTGACCAGGGGCGGTGGTTGAGGGTGCCCGCCGCCGGGTCGATCTCCAAAGTGCGGTTCCACGTGGGCGGAAGGATCGGCCCTGGCCGCCGCAGCCAGGCCAGCGCGGCCACTGTTTGGGCCGCGGCGAGGGCGGCCGTGGTCTGGACGGCGAACAGGTCGGCGGCCTGTGGCCTGCCGACCAGTTGCGCGGCGACGCCGGGCCAACAGGGGTCGCGGTCGGCGCGGTGGTGGTCGCCGCAGGTCAGGCAGGCTGTGGCGCCGGGGACGACCAGGGGACCGACCAGTCCGACACCGGCGCGGACGCGCACCGTGAGGTGGGGCACGCGGGCGTCCATGAGCGGGCCGACGACCGCGGGATCGGGGACCAGGGCGTCGGTGAGCAGCACCAGGTCGGGTCCGCGGCGGGTGAAGCGCGCGAGGTGGACGGACTCGCTCGCGCGGCGCAGGGCTTGGTGGATGGCGGTCTGACGAGGTTCGAACAGGTCGTGGTGGGTCAGGCCAGTGCCGAGGTCGTCGGCGGTGACCAGGCCGCTGGTCTCGACCCGCAGGTGGCCGACGCCCGCTCCGGCGAGCAACAGCGCCACCGCCACGGCGATGCGGCCGTTGCCGCGGACCTGGACCATCGAGCGGGCCAGGTCGGACGGGTCGGCCCGAGGTGGGGCAGTGGCGTCGTCGAGGAGGCCGCCGTCGGCGAGGCGTTGGAGCAGGGCCCGCAGGGCGGTGTGGTGGTCCGGTCCGACCCGGTCGAGGAGCTCGGCCGCGGTGTGGTCGCCGGTGAGGCCCGTGGCGATGTCGGCGAGTGGCTCGGGCAGGTCGGTGGCCACGATCGCCCGACCCGGTTCGAGGCCGAATTGGATCTCCCCTGGGCGGCGGCGCAAGGCGACCACACCGGGCCGCAGGCGGGGCCGCCGCGGGATCGGCGGCGCTGTCTTGGCGGGTCGGCGGCGGGTGATCATATCGGTCATGGGACCAGGGTGCCCGATTGCGCCGAATGGTGGATCCGTTTGTCCACAGGCGAAACGTCACACCCGCCTGGTCCTCCCGAGATGTCGGTCCCGCCGATTACGGTGGTGCCGTGGCCGAACCCCGTGTCGAGGTGCGCCGGAGCAAACGTCGAACCCGCACCGTCACCGCGTACCGCGAAGGTGACACGCTGATCGTGCAGATCCCTGCCCGCCTCTCCAAGAAGGAGGAGGCGCACTGGGTGGCGGAGATGCAGCGCAGGCTGTTGCGCAGTGAGACCCGCAGGCGCTCACCAGCCCGCGGTTCCGACGCCGCGCTGCTGGAGCGGTGCGGCGAACTGTCCGACCTGTACTTCGACGGGCGGTGCGAACCCGCGAGCGTGCGGTGGGTGCCGCCCATGCGCACCCGGTGGGCCTCGTGCACCCCCGTCGACCGGACGATCCGGGTCAGTGAGCGGCTGCGTGAGGTGCCCGCGTGGGTCTTGGACTACGTACTGGTGCACGAGCTGGCCCACCTGCTTGAGGCCGACCACGGGCCCGAGTTCTGGGACCTGGTCCGCGCCTACCCCAAGACCGACCGCGCGATCGGCTTCCTGGAGGGCATGTCCGCCGCGGCGGGTTGGGGAATCAGCACAGCGGACTGACTACTCCGCGTCGTTCTCCAGTTTGGCGATGGCCTCGTCGACCTCGGACTTGCGGCCGAGGCGGTCGGCGAAATCCATCGGGTCGTCGAGGTCTTCGGCGGTCGGCATCAGGTCGGGGTGACCCCACAGGCCGTCGCGGACGTCGATGCCGTGCTTGTCGGTGACCAGGCGCCAGAGGGCAGCGGCGGCGCGGAGTTTGCGCGGGCGCAGTTCCAGGCCGACGAGGGTCGCGAACGTCTGCTCGGCCGGTCCGCCGGACGCGCGGCGCCTGCGCAGGGTCTCGCGCAGGGCCTCGGCGCCGGGCAGGCGCTCGGCCACCGCGTCGCCGACCACGACGTCGACCCAGCCCTCGACCAGGGCAAGGAGGGTCTCCAGGCGGTTCAGCGCGGCCTTCTGCTCGGGGGTGGCCTGCGGTTCGAGCATGCCGGACTGCATGGCCTTCTCGATGGACTCCGGGTTGGCCGGGTCGACCTGGGAGGCCAGTTCCTGCAGCGCGGCGGTGTCGACCTTGATGCCGTTGGCGAACTCCTCGACCGTGCCCAGCAGCCGCTGGCGCAGCCACGGCACGTGCGAGAACAGGCGCTGGTGGGCGGCCTCGCGCGCGGCCAGGAACACCATGACCTCGCTGGCGGGCCGCTCCAGGCCCTTGGTGAACTCGTCGATGTTGGCGGGCACCAGTGCCGCGGTGCTCGGCGGGCCCAGCGGCAGGCCGATGTCGGTGGAGGTCAACACCTCCGCGGCCAGCTGCGCCAAGGCGTTGCCGAGCTGCGAACCGAAGGCCATGCCGCCCATCTGGCCGACCATGGCCAGCAGCGGCCCGGCCTGCTGCCGCGCTTCCTCTGGCAGGGCGTCGACCCAGGCGCCGGACATCCGGCGGGCCACCGGGTCGCACAGGCGCTGCCAGGTGGGCAGGGTGTGCTCGACCCACTCGCGGGTGCTCCAGGCCCTGGTCACCGTCGCGCCCGCGGGCAGCGTGGTGGCCGGGTCGAGCCACATCTCGGCGAGGTGGACCGCGTCGTCGACGGCGGTCGACGGCTCCGACGCGCCGAAGCCGACCTGGCCGCCGAGCTTCTGCACGGCGATCTGCTTGGCCAGGTCGTAGTTGACCGGGCCGGTCGACGAACCGGTCTGACTCAGCATCGCGCCGAGTTGGCTGAGCATCTGACCGAGCTGGTCGAACGGGTTCTCCTGGCCGCCCTGGGCCTCGGAGTCGTTCTTCTTGTCCCGGTCATCCGGGTCCGGCATGCCAAACCCGAATTTGAAATCACTCATGGGTCTACGGTACGCGGATAGGCCGTCCGTGTGACGTCCAGTGATCCGCCCTGGGTGAACGCACGTACCCTGTCGCTTCGTGAGCACGTCACCGGACGCCCCCGTCGCCCCGTCGCCCGCCCCGCCGTGGGAGCTGAGCAGGCGCGGGTGGACCGTGCTGATCAGTTCGTTGCTGGTCACGGCTCTGATGGTCATCGGGCTCTTCGTCCCGGTGCCCTATGTCTCGCTCGGGCCGGGGCCGACCTACGACACCCTCGGCGCGGTCGACGACACCCCGATCATCCATATCGAGGGCGCCCAGACCTATCCGACCACCGGCCAGCTGCGCATGACCACGGTCTCGGTCAAGGACGACGTGAGCATGTTCGAGGCGGTCGCGCTCTGGGTGAGCGGCCGCTACGCGCTGGCACCGCGCGAGGAGTACTTCCGGCCGGGGGTCACCGAGGAAGAGGTCGAGGAGCAGAACTCGAAGCTGTTCCAGGACTCCCAGACCAACGCCGAGATCGCCGCGCTGCGCGAACTCAAGTACCCGGTCAAGGTCATCGCCCAGCGGATCACCTCCGGCGCGCCCGCGGACAAGGTGCTGGTGCCCGGCGACCGGCTGGTCGAGGTGAACGGCAAGAAGATCGCCAACGCCGAGGACGTGCGGGCCGCGCTGGCCGGGACCGCGCCGGGCGCGTCGATCCCGATCACGTTCAAGCGGGAGGGCGTGGACAAGTCCGGGACGATCGTGCTGGGCAAGGCCACCGACTTCGGGGCCGAGGACCGGCCGGAGGGCTTCATGGGCCTGGAGTCGGCCGAGCGCCCCGACGTGCCGTTCAAGACGACCATCAGCCTGGCCGACGTCGGCGGGCCGTCGGCGGGCCTGATGTTCGCGCTGGCGATCATCGACCGGCTGACCCCCGGCGACCTCGGCGGCGGGGAGATCGTCGCGGGCACGGGCGAGATCACCGCGCAGGGTGAGGTCGACCCGATCGGGGGAATCCCGTTCAAGATGGTGTCGGCCAAGGAGGCGGGCGCGACCACGTTCCTGGTCCCCGTCGACAACTGCGCCGAGGCCAAGGAGAACGCCCCGGACGGGTTGCGGCTGATCAAGGTGGAGAACCTGGCGGGCGCGGTCAAGGCGCTCGAAGGACTCAAGGACAACCGGGACCTGCCCACCTGCTGACCGCGCCCCACACTGTCAGTCGCGCAGGGTCTCCAACAGGGCCGTGGTCAGGTTCGGGGCCAACTCCGGGTGCTCGATGATCTCGTCGGTCTGGCCGTCCGCGCTGCGCACGCGCATCACGCAGGAGACGGTCCCGTCGCGGAGGGCGGCGGCCACCAGGCGGGCCTCACGGGCCTGGGGGTGGGACGCGGCGATGCGGCCCAGCGGGTCGACGTCGTCGGAGGGCAGGTCCGCCTCGGCCTCCGGCGGGAGCATGACGATCTCCTGGGCCAGGGCACACCCGTGCACGGCTTCCGGCCACATGATTCCGGCCAACGCGACGCCGAGGTCGGACTCGGTGAGGGCTTCCTGAGCGATCGGCGTGAGGGCCGCGTCCGGGTCGATCTGGCCGACCAGGTCGGGCTGTTCGCGCAGCAGGTGAGCCGTCGGGACCAGGGCGAACAGCTGCGGCGGCTGGTCCCAGCCGCCCGCGGCGACGAAGTCCTCGACCTCGCGCGTGATGGCGGACAGGATGGCGGGTGCGGGGGTGCTCACGCCGCACATGGTCGCATCCCGTTCACCCGATCCGGCACCCCACCGCGTGGCATTCACGCAATTCGGACACCTTCACGGGAACCTGAGGCGCCCCTAATAGAGTTGAACAATCAGGACGGGCCCTGTCGTCCGTCCGCAAGTTCTCAGCAAGCGACTCTGGAGCGTGCCCAGTGGCCACTCGGCCCCCGATCGGCCTGCCGAAGCTGTCTCGCCGAAGCCGGTTCCTGCTCATTCTCGCCGCGATCTTCCTTGGGCTGATGCTCGTCGGGTCGCGGCTGCTCAGCACCTATGTGAACTGGCTGTGGTTCGGTGAGGTCGGCTTCCGGTCGGTGTTCAGTACTGTCCTGTGGACCAGAATCAGCCTGTTCTTCGGGGTCGGCGCCCTGGTGGGCGGCCTGCTGGCGTTGAGCCTCTGGATCGCCTACCGGTCGCGGCCGGTGTTCGTTCCCGTGTCCAGTGCCGACGACCCGCTGGCCCGCTACCGGTCGACCATCGTGCAGCGGGTGCGGCTGTTCGGCATCGGCGTCCCGGTGCTCGTCGGCCTGATCGCGGGTTCGGCGGCGCAGAACGACTGGCAGATCGTCCAGTTGATGTTCAACGGCACCGACTTCGGCATCACCGACCCGCAGTTCAACATCGACCTCGGGTTCTACGCCTTCCAGCTGCCGTTCATCACCTGGCTCATCAGCTGGCTGTTCGTCGCGGTCGCCCTCGCCTTCTTCGGCGCGCTGATCATCCACTACATCTTCGGCGGCATCCGGCTGGCCGGGAAGGGCGGCCAGCTGGCCGCGCCCGCGCGCATGCAGCTGTCGATCATCGCGGGCGTCTTCGTGCTGATCTACGCCGTCGACTACTTCTTCGAGCGCTACGAGCTGCTGTTCTCGACGCGCAACGCGCTGTTCAGCGGCGCCACCTACACCGACCTCAACGCGGTGCTGCCCGCCAAGCTCATCCTGATGTTCATCGCGGCGTTCTGCGCGGTCGCCTTTTTCGCGGGCGCGTTCCTGCGCAACCTGCAGCTGCCCGCCATCGCCACCGCGCTGCTGATCCTGTCCGGCCTGCTCGTCGGCGTCGGCTGGCCCGCGATCATCCAGCAGTTCTCGGTCCGCCCGAACGAGAACGCCAAGGAAGCGCTGTCCATCCAGCGCAACATCGACGCCACCCGCGCCGCGTTCGGGGTGAGTACCGACAAGGTCACCATCCAGGACTATCCCGGCCGCACCGACGCCACCGGCGCCGCCATCCGCGCCGACCAGAGCAGCACCAACACGCTGTCCAACGTCCGGCTCCTCGACCCGAACATCCTGGCGCCGACGTTCACCCAGCGGGAGGGCCGCGAGAACTTCTACGGCTTCCCGGAGAAGCTCGACATCGACCGCTACACCATCGACGGCAAGACCCAGGACTACATCGTCGCCGCGCGCGAGATCAAGACGACCGGGCTCACCGAGACCCAGGGCGGCTGGATCAACCGGCACATGGTGTTCACCCACGGCAACGGCTTCGTCGCCGCGCCCGCGAACACGGTCAACTCGGCGCTGCAGGACTCAAGCGACCAGGGTGGCTTCCCGATCTTCAAGGTCAGCGACCTGGCCACCCAGGGGCCGATCAAGGTCGACCAGCCGCGCATCTACTACGGCGAGCTGGCCACCGACTACGCGATCGTCGGCGGCAAGAACGGCGACAAGCCGATGGAGTACGACACCCCCGCCAGCACCGTGTCCTACCAGGGCACCGGCGGCGTGGCGATCGACAACGTGTTCAACAAGCTCCTCTTCACGCTGCACCACGCCGAGCGCAACATCCTGTTCTCGTCGCAGATCGGCGAGGGCTCGAAGATCATGTACAACCGCAACCCGCGCGACCGGGTCAGCAAGGTAGCGCCGTGGCTGACCCTCGACGGCGACCCGTACCCGGCCGTGGTCAACGGCAAGATCCTCTGGATCGTCGACGGCTACACCACCCTGGAGAACTACCCCTACGCCCAGCGCACCCCGCTCGGCGAGGCCACCACCGACTCCCTCGGCGGCGTCGTGCGGCAGGAGAACCGCACGATCAGCTACATCCGCAACTCCGTGAAGGCCACAGTGGACGCCTACGACGGATCGGTGTCGCTGTACGCGATCGACGAGCAGGACCCGGTACTCAAGGCGTGGCAGAAGGTGTTCCCCGGCACGGTGAAGGCCAAGTCGGAGATCCCCTCGGGCCTCAGCGAACACTTCCGCTACCCGGAGGACCTGTTCAAGGTCCAGCGTGAGCTGCTGTCGAAGTACCACGTGTCCGACGCGGGCGAGTTCTTCTCGCAGAAGACATTCTGGAACGTGCCTGCCGACCCCACCGAGGACGGCGGCTCCAACACCACCGGCAACGGCGCCAACCAGCCGCCGTACTACGTGCTGGCGCAGGCACCCGGACAGACCAAGGCGACATTCCAGATCACCAGCGCGCTTACGCTGCTCAACCGCGCGTTCCTGGCGTCGTGGGTTTCGGTCTCGTCCGACCCGCAGGACTACGGGAAGATCAGAGTCCTGCGGTTGCCCACAACCGGCAGCGTGCAGATCGACGGCCCCGGCCAGGTGCAGAACCGGTTCCTGACAACACCGGAAGTCGCCGAGAACCGGACACTCATCCAGAACCCGACCGTCAACGTCAGATTCGGCAACCTGCTGACACTGCCCGTAGCGGACGGACTGCTGTTCGTCGAACCGATCTACATCCAGCGCAAGGACGCCAACGCCTTCCCACAGCTGGCCCGCGTGCTGGTCTCCTTCGGCAACAAGGTCGGCTTCGCCCCCACCATCGACGAGGCCCTCAACGAGGTCTTCGGCGCCGGCACCGGCGACACGGCGACCAAGCCAGGGGAGAACGGCACCAACCCGCCCACGTCGACCTCAGCGCCCACTACGTCGGCACCCGCGCCCACGACGGGCGGCGGCTCGAACACCCCGGAGATGGACCAGGCGGTCCAAGCCCTCAACGCCGCCATCACCCACCTCCGCGAAGCCCAGCGGTCCGGCGACTTCACCGAACAGGGCAAGGCCCTCGCCGAACTCGACGCCGCCGCGAAGAAGTACGACGAGGCGAAAGCCAAGGCAGGCCAACCCACCAGCAACCCGTCCACCCCGGGCGCATCCCCGTCCCCGACCCCACCGCCCACCGGCGGCGGGTGAGCCCAGTCACCTAAGAGCCACCCGATTTGCACCTGCTCGTAGCCCCCGCGTAGAGTTCCAATTACCGACGCGGGGTGGAGCAGCTCGGTAGCTCGCTGGGCTCATAACCCAGAGGTCGCAGGTTCAAATCCTGTCCCCGCTACAGAGTCGAGAGGCCCTGCTCGCAAGCTTCGCTTGCTCGCAGGGCCTCTTTCGCGTTGCTTGTGGGGGGCGACCCCCCACACCCCCACGGTGCGTACTCTCGCGAACCAGCCGTGCCCGTTGTCCGTAGCTGGTGGTGGGCGGGGTGTGTAACCAATAGCCGAGTCGCCCACGGTGCGTACTCTCACGATCCAGCCGTGCCCGGCATCCGTAGTCGAGAACCTCGCCGCTTTCGCGCCGTCGTGCTTCGCGTTTCGTGGCTGGTCGCTGGCGGCTCGTGTCTGGTGCTGTCGGGGGTCGGCGCCAGTCCTGCAAGGAGACACGTGCGAGGTCCTTGTTCTTGTGGGGACCGAAGGTCCCTGCACTTCCCCCTGCACCCTCGTCCTGGCAATCCCTTGTCCGGAAACAGCGCTGTCAAGGGTCAGCTCGCTGATCGCGCAGCGACGCCGCAGGTGCCCTTGACAGCGCTGTTTCCGGACAAGACGCTGATTGACGAGGGAGCCGACCCAGCCGTCGAAGCCCGAACGACCCCACTCCCATCGAAGCAGCCTGAGGCCCCCGCAGACCCCAGAGGACCCCCAGTGAAACCCAGTCCCAGAGGGTGTGTAGAGTTCCAATTACAACGACGCGGGGTGGAGCAGCTCGGTAGCTCGCTGGGCTCATAACCCAGAGGTCGCAGGTTCAAATCCTGTCCCCGCTACAACGCAAGGGCCGGTCCCACGGGACCGGCCCTTCGCTTATCCTCCACAATGGACCGCGCAGCATGATCCCGGTAGCGCGCCCGCCCGCGATACCTACCTACGTAGGGAATTCGATAACGGAACGCGGCGAATTTCCCAGTATTGAGGACATCAAAACGTGATCTGTGGCACATTTGCGACGAGTTAGTCGCACAACCCCGATTACAGCTGTGTTCTGATGCTGCGCCGAATGGGTATTCGCGTTAACAACGTTGCCACTCATTTGGGTGAGCGGATCGAGTCAGTCCTGTTGAGACTGTCGCCGCTTGGGCCGGACGGGGCCGCTGACTTGGGCTGTTCGGTCGCGTCCGATGGTGGACAGCGATTTAGTTTAATGATCAGCCATTGTGGACTCACCCACCAGGCCACTGTGGACAGCGGGCCGTCGGCGTGGGACCGTGGTGGGGTGTCTGAATTGAATGCAACCGCCGCTGCCCTCTTGGGTCTGCTGCACGAAGGTCCGCAGACCGGTGGCCAGCTCGTGTCCGCCGCCCGCGAACGCTTCGGCTCGTTTTTCAGTGTCACGCGCAGCCAGGTCTATCGGGAGCTGCCAGCGCTCGCCGACGGCGGTCTTGTCCGCCTTGGCAAGCAAGGGCCGCGCTCGAGCCAGCAGTACGTGATCACCGCCGCGGGCAAGAAGGCGTTCAAGGGGTGGCTGGGTGGTGAGCCCGGTCCCGATCACCTGCGCAGTCCGCTGATCCTGCGCCTGGTGCACGCCAGCACGCTCACCGCCAAGCAACGGGTCGCGCTGATCGACTCGGCCAAGGTCGTCTACAACGGCGAGCACGAGTCGCTCAAGCTGGTCGTCAAGACGGCCGAGGACCCGTATGAGAAGGCGATCGCCGAGTTCGGCGTGGCGCGGGCCAAGGCTGTGCTGAAGCTGCTGGACTCGATCCCGAAGGCCTGACCGGCGCAGCGGCGGCGTTCGCGTCCGCGTAATCTCTTTCGACGTGAACCTGGACGTCGCCGCTGACCTGAAGGACCTCTCCGCCACGCTCACCAGCGTCGAGGCGGTGATGGACCTCGACGGCCTGCGCGCGCAGATCGCTGAGCTGGAAGAACAGGCCGCGCGACCGGACCTCTGGGACGACCCGGAGTCCGCCCAGAAGGTCACCAGCCAGCTCTCCCACCGGCAGTCCGAACTGCGCAAGGTGGAGGAGCTGCGCTCCCGCCTCGACGACCTGCCCGTCATGTACGAGCTGGCCGAAGAGGATGGCGGCGACGCCGACGCGACCGCGGAGGCCGACGCCGAGCGGGACCGCCTGCGCGGGGACATCTCGTCCCTTGAGGTCCGGACGCTGCTGTCCGGTGAGTACGACGAGCGTGACGCGCTCATCACCATCCGGTCCGAGGCAGGCGGCGTCGACGCCGCCGACTTCGCCGAGATGCTGATGCGCATGTACCTGCGCTGGGCCGAGCGCCACGGCTACCCGACCGACGTCTACGACACGTCCTACGCCGAAGAGGCGGGCATCAAGTCCACGACGTTCAAGGTCACCGCGCCCTACGCCTACGGCACGCTGTCGGTCGAGCAGGGCACGCACCGGCTGGTGCGCATCTCGCCGTTCGACAACCAGGGCCGCAGGCAGACCTCGTTCGCCGCGGTCGAGGTCGTGCCCCAGGTGGAGACGACCGACCACGTCGACATCGAGGAGAAGGACCTGCGCGTCGACGTGTACCGCGCGTCCGGTCCGGGTGGACAGGGCGTCAACACCACCGACTCGGCGGTCCGGCTGACCCACATCCCCACCGGCATCGTGGTGTCCTGCCAGAACGAGCGCTCGCAGCTGCAGAACAAGGCCTCGGCGATGGTCGTCCTGCAGGCCAAGCTGCTCGAACGCCGCAGGCAGGAGGACCAGGCCAAGATGGACGCCCTCAAGGACTCCTCCAGCGGGTCGTGGGGCAACCAGATGCGGTCCTATGTGCTGCACCCGTACCAGATGGTCAAGGACCTGCGCACGGAGTTCGAGGTCGGCAACCCGTCCGGGGTGCTCGACGGCGACATCGACGGCTTCCTGGAGGCCGGGATCCGCTGGCGCCGTACCCAGTAGTAACTGCTCGCGCACGCACGGTCACCTGGGAAAACATTAACGCGAGCCGAAACAACGGGTGCATAACAAGCGCGGGTAGACTCGCCCACCGTGATCCGCCTCGAACAGGTTTCCAAGGTCTACAAGACCTCCACGCGCCCCGCCCTGGAGAACGTGTCGGTCGAGATCGACAAGGGCGAGTTCGTCTTCCTCATCGGTCCCTCGGGGTCGGGGAAGTCGACGTTCCTGCGCCTGTTGCTGCGCGAGGAGGTGCCCAGCAAGGGCCGGGTCTACGTCGCCAACTTCGACGTCGCGCGGATGGCGCGGCGCCGGGTGCCGCGGCTGCGGCAGTCCATCGGCTGTGTCTTCCAGGACTTCCGGCTGCTGCAGAACAAGACCGTCGCGGAGAACGTCGCGTTCGCGCTGGAGGTCATCGGCAAGCCGCGGCACACCATCAAGAAGGTCGTGCCCGAGGTATTGGAGCTGGTCGGCCTGGAGGGCAAGGCCGAGCGCATGCCCTCGGAGCTGTCCGGCGGTGAGCAGCAGCGGGTCGCGATCGCGCGGGCGTTCGTCAACCGGCCGTTGATGCTGCTGGCCGACGAGCCGACCGGAAACCTGGACCCGGACACGAGCCAGGACATCATGCTTCTGCTGGAGCGCATCAACCGCACCGGCACCACGGTCCTCATGGCCACGCACGACCACTCCATCGTGGACTCGATGCGCCGCCGCGTCGTCGAACTCGACCTCGGCCGCGTCCTGCGCGACGACGCCCGCGGCGTCTACGGCGTCGGCCGCTGATCCCGAGCCACCTGCCCCCAACGACGAGGAACACCACCCCCGATGCGTGCCAGCTTCGTGTTCAGCGAGGTCCTCACCGGTCTTCGCCGGAATATCACGATGACCATCGCCATGATCATCACGACCGCCATCTCGCTGTTCCTGCTCGGCGGCGGCCTGCTGATCGTGCGGATGATCGATAACACCCAGGAGCTCTACCAGGACAAGGTCGAGGTCAGCGTCTACCTGACCAACGACGTGTCCGCGACCGACAAGGCCTGCGCGGCCGACCCGTGCAAGGGCCTGCGGACGGCACTGGAGAACGACCCCGCGGTCGAGTCGGTGCAGTTCGAGAACCGCGAGGAGGCCTTCGAGCGCTTCAAGCGCATCTTCGAGGCGCAGCCGGAGCTGGTGAAGCTGGCCCGGCCGGAGGCCCTGCCCGCGTCGTTCCGGGTCAAGCTCAAGGACCCCGACCGCCCCGAGGTGATCACCCAGGCCTACGGCGGCCGCGCGGGCATCGACACCATCGCCGACCAGAACGAGTTCCTCGAACGCTTCTTCAGCGCGCTCAACGGCGTGCGGACCGGTGTGTTCTTCGTGGCGGGCATCATGGCGGTCGCGGCCCTGCTGCTGATCTCCAACACCGTGCAGCTGTCGGCCTTCACCCGCAAGACCGAGGTCGGCATCATGCGCCTGGTCGGCGCGACCCGGTGGTACACCCAGCTCCCGTTCCTCCTGGAGGCGGTGGTCACCGGCCTGGTCGGCGCCGTCGTCGCGATCGGACTGCTGATCGTCGGCAAGGTCTCCTTCGCCGACGACGTCCTGCGCGACCCGATCGAGGCCGGGGTCGTCAGCTCGATCGGCGCGGCCGACATCGCGTTCGTGTCCCCGATCCTGATGCTGATCGCCATCGTGATCTCGGCCATCACCGGCTACGTCACCCTGCGCCTGTACGTGCGGACGTAATGGCGAAGGAACGCGGCCACAAGGTGATCGTGTCCAACCGCAAGGCACGGCACGACTACGCGATCGTGGACACCTACGAGGCGGGCATGGTCCTGCTCGGCACCGAGGTCAAGAGCCTCCGTGAGGGCCGCGCGTCGCTGGTGGACGCGTTCGCCACGGTCGACGACGGTGAGGTCTGGCTGCGCAACCTGCACATTCCCGAGTACACGCAGGGAACGTGGACGAACCACGAACCCCGCAGGACCCGGAAACTGCTGCTGCACAAGGGCGAGATCCTGCGGCTCATCGGCAAGATCAAGGAGAGCGGCCTGAGCCTGGTGCCGCTGTCGATGTACTTCAAGGACGGCAAGGTCAAGGTCGAACTGGCGCTGGCGAAGGGCAAGAAGTCCTACGACAAGCGCCAGGATCTCGCCAAACGGGACGCGAACCGGGAGATGACCAAGGAGCTGGGGCGCGCGCTGAAGGGCCGCCACTAGCCGCCGCGTCAGGCCTCCGACCTGCGAGAGTCCGCACTTGGACACCAAAGTGCGGACCGGTTCGCGCACCCTGCCGAGCATTAGCCTGAGGCGCGAATAGAGGGATTCGCGCTGGAAGGGGTTGCAGGGCAATGACAGCAACAGTGAACGAGGAAACTGTCGGCGAGTTCACCGCGCCGACCCCCGAGGAAGTCGGCGTCGGCTACGACGAGTACTTGGGGCTCCACAAGCTGATCGCCGCGGAGTTCAGCCTGCACATCGGGGCGTGGTCGCCGATCGGTGAGCGCAAGCCCGCCCGCACGCTGCTCGACCTGTCCAACCGGACGCAGGACAAGCAGACCGAGCACCACATCAAGACCCTGGCGATGAACGCGGGCGAGCACCTGCTGGACATCGGCTGCGGCGCGGGCCTGCCCGCGATCGAGTTCGTCAAGGCGAGCGGCGTGCGGGCCACCGGCATCAACGTCAGCCGCGGCCAGCTCGCCGAGGCCGTCAAGACCGCCGAGGCCGAGGGCGTCACCGACCGCGTCGACTTCCAGTACGGCGACGCGATGGCCCTTGAGTTCCCGGACGAGACGTTCGACTCCGCGCTCTCGATCGAGGTGTTCGCCCACCTGTCCGACCGGCAGAAGGCGTTCCACGAGGCGGCCCGGGTGCTCAAGCCCGGTGGCTACTTCCTGGTGAGCGACTTCACCCTGCGCGGCGAGCCCACCGAGGAGCAGCTGACCGCGTACCTGCAGACCTGGCACTGCATGCCCCCGATCACGCCCGCGAAGATCATGGAGATGGCCGCCACGGCGGGCTTCGAGCTGATCCAGGTCGAGAACATGACCCAGAACACCGCCTTCACCGGCGAGCTGATGGGCCTGCTCTACGGCGACCGGCGTGCCGAGATCGTCGACCTCTACGGTGCCGAGGCCGTCGCCGAGATGGACTACGTGATCCCGCTGGTGCGCTCGTTCTTCCGCGAGCACCTGGGCTCATACCTCTTCCTGCTGCGCAAGCCCGCCTAACGACCTGGCGAGTCATCGGAGCCGTACGACCGCACGGTCGGACGGCTCCGATGCCGTTTCAGGGGTTTGCTCAGGGCGAACGCGTCGCGGAAACAAAGGCACGCTCAAAGAGGTTGAGCTAGTCAGACTCAACTTTGGGAGTGTGATCGGAAATGTCCGAGGCCCTGACGCTGCCGGTGCTGCCACTGGACGACACGGTCCTGCTGCCCGGCATGGTCGTCCCCATCCACCTGACCGGCTCCGACAACGCCGCCGAGGCGCGGGCCGCCATCGAGGCCGCACAGGCCGGTACCGAGCCCGCTCGGGTCGTTCTCGTCCCTCGCCTCGACGGCAAGTATGCCTCGGTCGGCACCCTGGCCGTCGTGGAGCAGGTCGGCAGGCTGCCCGGCGGGGACCTCGCCGCTGTGGTCCGGGGCACCGGCCGCGTCCGCATCGGGGCGGGCACAACCGGGCCCGGCGCGGCGCTCTGGGTGCACGTCGAGACCGCCGACGAGACCGTCACCGATGAAGCGCGGGAACTCGCCCGTGAGTACAAGGGCCTGGTCACCACCATCCTGCAGCAGCGCGGCGCGTGGCAGGTCGTGGACACGGTCAACCAGATCGACGACCCCTCCATCCTGGCCGACATGGCGGGATACGCCCCCTACCTGACCGACGAGCGCAAGGTCTGGCTGCTGGAGACCACCGACGTGGCCGCCCGGCTCGCGAAGCTCTTGGCGTGGGGCAAAGAACACCTGGCCGAACTCGACGTCGCCGAGACGATTCGCAAGGACGTCAAGGAGGGGATGGAGAAGCAGCAACGGGAGTTCCTGCTTCGGCAGCAGTTGTCCGCCATCCGCAAGGAACTGGCCGAACTCGACGGCAAGCCCGCGTCCGAGGAGCAGGACTACCGGGCCAGGGTGGAGCAGGCCGACCTGCCGGAGAAGGTGCGCGCCGCCGCCCTGTCCGAAGTGGACAAGTTGGAGCGGACGTCCGAGCAGTCCCCTGAGGTGGGCTGGATCCGGACGTGGCTCGACACCGTCCTGGAACTGCCGTGGAACAGCCGGACCGAGGACGCCTACGACATCCCCGGGGCGCGGGCGATCCTCGACGCCGACCACGCCGGGCTCGACGACGTGAAGGACCGGATCATCGAGTACCTTGCCGTGCGCAAGCGGCGCGACGAGCGTGGGCTCGGCATCGTCGGCGGGCGGCGCAGTGGGGCCGTGCTCGCGCTGGCGGGGCCGCCCGGGGTGGGCAAGACCTCGCTCGGCGAGTCCGTGGCGCGGGCCATGGGGCGCGAGTTCGTGCGGGTCGCGCTCGGTGGTGTCCGGGACGAGGCGGAGATCCGCGGGCACCGCCGGACCTACGTCGGCGCGCTGCCGGGACGGATCGTTCGGGCGATCACTGAGGCCGGGTCGATGAACCCGGTCGTGCTGCTCGACGAGATCGACAAGGTCGGGTCGGACTACCGGGGCGACCCGACGGCCGCGCTGCTGGAGGTGCTCGACCCGGCGCAGAACCACACGTTCCGTGACCACTACCTGGAGGTCGAGCTCGATCTGTCCGATGTGGTCTTCCTGGCGACGGCGAACGTCATCGAGTCCATCCCGGCGCCGCTGCTCGACCGGATGGAGCTGGTCCGGCTCGACGGGTACACCGAGGACGAGAAGGTCGTCATCGCCGCCGACCACCTGTTGCCACGGCAGTTGGAGCGGGCGGGGCTGACCGCCGAGGAAGTGGCGGTCGACGAGTCGGCGCTGCGGTCGCTGGCGGGGGAGTACACCCGTGAGGCGGGCGTGCGGCAGCTCGAGCGATCGATCGCGCGCATCCTGCGCAAGGTCACCGCCAAGCTGGCGCTGGGCGAGTCCGTGCTTCCCCTCAGCGTCGGCGCCGCGGACCTGCGCGGCTACCTGGGCAGCCCGAAGCACACGCCGGAGTCGGCCGAGCGCACAGCGGTGCCCGGGGTGTCGACCGGCCTCGCGGTGACCGGGGCGGGCGGTGACGTGCTGTTCGTGGAGGCGTCGCTGGCCGACAAGGACACCGGGTCGGCCGGGGTCACACTTACCGGGCAGTTGGGTGACGTGATGAAGGAGTCGGCGCAGATCGCGCTGTCCTACCTGCGGTCCCACGGCCCCGAACTGGGTCTGCCGGTCGCCGAACTGGCCGAGCGCGGGGTGCACGTGCACGTGCCCGCGGGCGCGGTGCCCAAGGACGGGCCGAGCGCGGGTGTCACCATGACCACGGCCCTGGCCTCGCTGCTGTCGGGCAGGCCGGTGCGGGCGGACGTGGCGATGACCGGCGAGGTGTCGCTGACCGGGCGGGTGCTGCCGATCGGTGGAGTCAAGCAGAAACTGCTGGCCGCCCACCGAGCCGGAATCACTACCGTCGTGCTGCCCAAGCGCAATGAACCCGATCTCGACGACGTGCCGGAATCGGTGCGCGAGGCCCTCACCGTGCATTTGGTCGGCGATGTCAGGGAAGCGCTGGACCTGGCATTGGAGCCGGTCGCCGCACAAACGCTTGTCGCGTGAACTACCTGCAGCTATGGGTAGAGGCTATGCTTATACTTAATATGGCAATGCCATGGGAAGGTAGCGTGTGGTCGTGGTTCCGCCGGTCTATTGAAATCGCCTGAACGGTCGTTTCTCACCGGTAGCTGTAGCGGTATTCGACGTATCCGTGACTATTCTTCGAAACACGTTCGCGCGAACGTCGAATACCCCTGCATCTCTGCCGGTCGCCCACCTGCGTGGCCGGCGGAGACCCCTGCACTGAGGGAGAACCTTCGATGGCACAACTACGCGCGAGCCGGGCGGCACTGCTCGGCTTGTTCGCAGCGACAGCGGTGGCGGTGGGCGTCACAGCCATACCCGCCACCGCTGCGGAGGGCATCGTGCTCGGCGCTGACCGCGCCGACGCGGTGACCGACAGCTACATCGTGGTGGTCAAGGACAGCGCGGCGCCGAGATCGGCCTCCGCGCGCACCGCCTCGACCCTGACCGCCAAGTACGGCGGCACCGTGACCACCGCGTGGCAGAACTCGGTCAACGGGTTCGCCGCCCGGATGAGCCCGGCCCAGGCACGCAAGCTCGCCGCCGACCCCGCGGTCGCCTACGTCGAGCAGGACGCCCAGGTCAAGATGACCGAGGACCAGCTCAACCCGCCCTCGTGGGGCCTGGACCGAGTCGACCAGCGCAACCTGCCGCTGGACAACAAGTACAGCTTCGGCACGCGCGCGTCGAACGTGACCGCGTACGTCATCGACACCGGGGTCCGCGTCTCGCACACCACGTTCGAGGGCCGCGCGACCTGGGGCACCAACACGGTCGACACCAACAACACCGACTGCAACGGCCACGGCACGCACGTCGCGGGCACGGTCGGCGGCAAGGAATACGGCATCGCCAAGGGCGTCAAGATCGTCGGCGTCAAGGTGCTGAACTGCCAGGGTTCCGGCACCACGTCGGGCGTGATCAGCGGCATCGACTGGGTCAGCGCGAACGCGGTCAAGCCCGCTGTCGCCAACATGAGCCTCGGCGGCGGCGCGTCCACCACGCTCGACACCGCGGTCCGCAATTCGATCGCCAAGGGCATCACGTACTCACTGGCGTCGGCCAACGACAACAAGGACGGCTGCAACTACTCGCCCGCCCGGGTCGCCGAGGGCATCACGGTCAACGCGTCGGACAACAAGGACGCCAGGGCAACCTTCTCCAACTGGGGAACCTGCACCGACATCTTCGCCCCCGGCGTGGGGATCATGTCGGCCTGGATGACCGACGACACCTCGACGAAGTCGATCAGCGGCACCTCGATGGCCGCCCCGCACGTCGCGGGCGCGGCGGCGGTCTGGCTGGCCAACAAGCCCGGCGACACCCCGGCGCAGGTCCAGGCTGGCCTGATCGCCGCGGCGACGCCCAGCAAGGTCACCAACCCCGGCACGGGCTCGCCCAACCGGCTGCTCTACATCGACCCGGGCACCCAGACGACCCCGGTCGAGCTGCCCAGCCCCGGTGACCAGACCGGCACGGTCGGCGTGGGGACGAGCGTCAAGCTCTCCGCGACCGGCGGCACCGGCCCGTACACCTGGACCGCGTCCGGGCTGCCCGCGGGCATCACGCTCGGGTCGAGCACGGCCAACGCCGTTGTCGCGGAAGGCACTCCGACCACCGCGGGCGCGGCGTCGGTCTCGGTGACGGTCAAGGACAGCGCGGGCACCTCGGCGACGGCCACCTTCAAGTGGACGATCGAGGGTGCGGGCGGCGACCTGACCCTGCCGAACCCCGGTGACCAGACCGGCACCGTGGGCACCGACACCGGTCTGAAGCTCGTGGTCTCCGGTGGCACCGCGCCGTACACGTGGTCGGCGACCGGGCTGCCCGCGGGCATCGCTCTGGAGCCTGGCACCACCGATGTGGCTCTGATCGGGGGCGTCCCGACGGCAGGCGGTTCCCACTCGGTCACCGTGACCGTCCAGGACAGCGCGGGCGCGACCGGATCCACCACGTTCACCTGGACCATCGAGGGCGGCGGTGGCGGTGACCTGACCCTGCCCAACCCCGGTGACCAGACCGGCGACGTCGGCATCGAGACCGGTGTGAAGCTCGTGGTCTCCGGTGGCACCGCGCCGTACACGTGGTCGGCGACCGGGCTGCCCGCGGGTGTCTCGGCGCAGCCAAGCGACTCCGACGTCGTGGTGATCTCCGGCACGCCGACCGCGGCGGGGGCCAACGAGGTCACCGTGACGGTCAAGGACAGCAAGGGCGCCACCGGTTCGGTGAAGTTCACCTGGACGATTGAGGGCGGCGGCGGCGGTGACCCGACCATCACCAACCCGGGTGACCAGACCGGCAAGGTCGGCGTCGACGTCGCACTCCAGCTCGAGGTGAGCGGCGGAAGCGCGCCGTACACCTGGTCGGCGGGCGCCCTGCCCACCGGCCTGTCGATCAGCAACGACGGCCTGATCTCCGGAAAGCCGTCGGCGGCGGGAACGTTCCAGACCAGCGTCACCGTGACCGACTCGGCGGGCAAGGCGGCCAAGATCGGCTTCGCCTGGACGATCACCGGCGGCACCTGCACGCCGGGGCAGAAGCTGACCAACCCGGGCTTCGAGTCCGGCGCGACCGGCTGGTCGTCCTCGGTGAACGTCATCGGCCAGCACGCGAGCGCGGGCAAGCCCTCGCACGGCGGGACCTACAGCGCCTGGCTGGGTGGCTGGGGTCGGGTCAGCAACGAGTACGTGAGCCAGACCGTCGCGGTTCCGACCGGCTGCGCGAACTACAAGCTCTCGTTCTGGCTGCGCATCGACACCGCCGAGTACGAGAATGTCGCCTACGACAAGCTGACCGTCACCGCGGGCGGCACGACGCTGGGCACCTTCTCCAACATCGACAAGGGCGGATACCGCCAGGTCACCTATGACCTGGCGCAGTTCGCGGGCAAGTCGGTGTCGCTTCGGTTCGCCAGCAACGAGGACAGCAACCTGCAGACCTCGTTCGTGGTCGACGACGTGACGCTCGACGTCAGCTGAGTGCTTGGGGCGGCGGGTCTTCGGCCCGCCGCCCGAGTGCGTTGACCACGAACGTTCGCCAGGTCGAGACCCGGTGAAGGTTCGTGGTCAGCGCACTCGGGCATGTCCTGCGGATCATGGCGGGCGCTATCCGCGCCCGCTTGGCCCCTGACCGCACCGCGGGAACGGCCACGGACAACCAGTACGCGACCGTCCCCGCAGCACGCCCAGGAACCAAGCGGATCACGGATCCCACCCACCATGATCCACAGGACACGCCCTAGTCAGGCCCGTTCGAGGAAGGTCAGCACCGCGCGGACGCGGCGGTGTTCCTCGCTGCTGGGTTCCAGGCCCAGCTTGGAGAAGATGTTGCCGACGTGCTTCTCCACCGCGCCGTCGGAGACGGTCAGCGACTTGGCGATGGCCACATTGGACAGTCCCTGGGCCATCAGGCCGAGCACCTCGCGCTCGCGCGGCGTCAGCAGGTCGATGGGGTTGCGTCGCCCTCGTGCCATGAGCTGAGCGATCACCTCCTGGTCGATGCACGTGCCGCCCCCGGCGACCCGGCGCACCGCGTCGACGAACTCCGCGACGTCGGCCACCCGCTCCTTGAGCAGGTAGCCGACCCCGCCCGCGCCGCCCGCCAGCAGCTCCACCGCGTAGCGCTCCTCGACGTACTGCGAGAGCACCAGCACCGGCAGTCCCGGCAGCTCGGCCCGCGCCCGCAACGCCGCGCGCAGGCCCTCGTCGGTGAAGCTCGGCGGCATCCGCACATCGACGATCGCCAGGTCCGGGCGGTGCTCGGTGACGGCGGTGAGGAGGCTGTCGCCGTCCTCGACCGCCGCCACGGTCTCGATCCCCTCATCGGCGAGCAGGCGGGTCACACCCACCCGCAAAAGCACGGAGTCCTCGGCGATCACCACACGCACGGCAGATCGGCCCTGATCACTGTCGGCCCGCCGAGCGGGCTCACCACGGTCATCACACCGTCAATCGTGGCAGCGCGGTCGGCCAGGCCGGACAGCCCACCCCCGGGGCGCACGTCTGCCCCACCGATGCCGTTGTCGGTGATCTCCACGACGACCTCGTCGCCCATCGACCGCGTTTCCCGCCAGACCCGCACCGAGGCGTATTCGGCCTGCGCGTGTTTCGCGATGTTGGTCAGGCACTCGCCGACGATGAAATACGCCGTGCTCTCCACCGCCGCGGGCGGCCGGGGCTCGACCGTGACGGTCACCTCGACCGGCACTGGGCACTTCGCGGCGAGGGAAGACAGCGCCGCGTCGAGCCCGCGATCGCCCAGGACGGCCGGGTAGATGCCGCGGGCCAGGTCACGCAGCTCGGCCACAGCCAGCTTCGCGTCGGCGTGCGCCTCGTCGATCAGCGTCCGCGCCAGCTCGGGGTCGGCGTCGAGCTTGCCCTTGGCCCGGCCCAGCCCCATCGCCACCGCGACCAGCCGCTGCTGCGCGCCGTCGTGCAGGTCGCGCTCGATCCGCCGCCGCTCGGCCTCCGCCGCGTCGACCCCACGGGCCCGGGACGCTTGGAGGCGCTCGGCCTTGGCGGTCAAGTCGGCGGTGCGGTCCGGCCCGAGCATCGCGATGGCGAGCTGCGAGTGCAGCCAGGCGTAGCGGGGGGCCACCCACAGGGCCAGCGGGACCAGCGGGATGCTGGCCACGCCCAGGGCGAAGCCGATGATCGACAGCGGGAACTCCAGCATCAGGTACGTGAAGTCGCGCCAGGTCCGCCGGTCGGTGAGCAGGGTCTTCCACTGCCGCAGCACGGGCTCGTCGGGGTTGGAGAGCACCGGCCTGGGCGGCAGGTCGGCCCCGGTCAGCGTCCGCGCCCAGAAGCGATGGGCGTTGCCGAACACCCTGGTCAACGCGGCCGCGGCGACGAGCAGCGCCACGCCGACCCAGATCACCACGGTGCCGACGCCGACGCACATGAAGGTGACGGTGGTGATGAAGGTGACCAGGCTCAGCGGGAACGCGCCCAGCAGGTAGGCCACCGCCGCCGCCGGATGCGGATACTGCCGATCGCTCACATCACACCCCCTGCCACCAGTGTCCCAGTCCGCACCCCGTCCACCGACCGCGGCGATGGGCCGAGCAGCGCCCGGGCGAACCGAGCGTGCGCCGCGCCCATACCCCTGGTCAACACCAGCGTCCCGGCCAGCAGTGCCAGCCCGAGCAGCGAGAACGGCAGCGCCTCGAAAGTGGAGTCCACGACGATCCACGGTTGGTTCCAGTCCCACATCCGGTACTCGCCCTCGGGCAGGAACCGGAAATAGACCGGCAGCGCGAAAAGCCCGAGTGATGTCGACCAGGCCGCCACCATGATCGAGAACTCGGCGATCCCGATCGGCAGGAGCAGCACGAAATAAGTCAGCGACTTCCACGTCGCCGGGTCCTTCACCCTGGCCTGCCAGCGCTTGGTCTCGGGCAGCGGCTCATGCGGCACCGCGATATAGGTGTCGAGCAGCGCATAGACCCTGGCCCGCTCGACCTGCCCGCCAACGCGGCAAAGGATCACCGCGAGCGCCAGCAGCGGCAGCCCCACCCACACGATCGCCGTCCCGACCCCCACGCTGAACAGCACCGCGAAAGTGACGAACGCGCCGATCCCCACCGCAAGGTTCATCACCAGATACACCAGCGAACCGACCACCGGCGGCCGCGGCCGGGTCCCGTCGACGTGGATCGTGGTTGTCATGTCTTCCCCCTCCTGAGCTGATGGAACCAGCCTGCTCGTAGGGGCGTTGTGGAGCCATGGGGACCACCACCGGGTGCGGGGTAGGGCTAGCCCCACCAAACTCACTCGACGGACGGGCTAAGCTAGGTGGGTAACAACCCACAACCAGGGGGTGAACGGTTTCGACTCTGGACGTTGATTCAGGGGAAGCGTGCCGGTGCAGGCGAGATGGCCACCGTAAGCGTCGCTCGCAAACCAATAAGCGCCGAAACTAACGTTCGCGCTGACTTCGCACTCGCTGCCTAAGTAGCGGGTCGGGTCTGTCGGTTCAGGGATGCCTCCGCCCTGGGTCCCGGCATCAGCTAGGAGGACTACCGCCGGTCTCGGTCACGGGGGCCGGTTGGGAAGCAAACAGTGACTGGGCCCGTCACACCGGCTTGTTCGCGTGACCGGTTGGGGCCAAGTAGAGACAAGGCGAACTGCGCACGGAGAAGCCCTGATGAGGCGACAGAGGACCCGGGTTCGATTCCCGGCACCTCCACAACCTCGGCCGACGTGGTCTGCGGAAAGCGCAGGCCACGTCGGCCGTCGTTATCTCCTGGGGGTGCCCCCAGGCCCACGGTGCCGCACGTCTCGACCCAGCGTGGTCCACGGTCCGAGGGAGAACCTCGGTGTTCTCTAACCGAGCGCGTCTCGCACTGTTGCGACTTTGATCACCAGCCTGCGCGGATTGTCCTTCACGGGCTGGAAGTCGTACTTCTGGTAGAACTTCGCGGCCGTGTCATCGATCGCATCAACCACGATCAGACGGCCAGACGCAACTTCGGCCGCCTCGATCAGCCTGCTCAGAGCATCGTGGAGCAGGTCGCCGCCTAGGCCCTGACCATGCAGGGTCTGATCTAGGGCGAGCTTGGCCAGCAAGTAACCAGGTATGACGGTGAGGCCAGACGCAAGACTGCTGGACACCTCGTCTCGCCTAACCGTGTGGGGGGTGATCGCGTAGTAGGCCACCACGCGATCACTTTCGATATCAGTCCACACATAGGTTCGAGCTGTCCCACTCTTAAAAGCGTTCAAGGCGTGGCCCGTCAGCCACTCGTTCAGCACGGGTACGCCGCAGTCGAACTCGTGGAGATCGTGCTGTTCGTCCAGTGATGCAGATGTCCACGCGGTCACTTGCGCATGTACCTCCGGTCACGCTGACCGAGCCGTGTCAAGGCGGGCGAAGAGTCGGCGGTGTCGAGTGCCGCCAGCAGCATGTCAAACTGCTCGGCTGGCATGACAGTGACGTCGGCGCGCGCCAAGATGTTGTCGGCTGCCGTGGCGGCCGCTTGTACGATGAACGTGCTAACGGACTCGCGGGTCAGCTTGGCGGCTCGCTCGATGCGGGCCTTGACCTCCGGGTCCAGCCTGAAGTCTAGGCGTGCTTCCTTGGTTGACATGTCACTACCTCCCCCGTCTCTCGTTGATGCGGTGTCTGCTTTCACTGTACGGTGTTTGTACGGATCTGAACAGCGTTGACCATGGATCCGCAGGTCAGCTGGCTGTGGAGCTGCGTTCACGCCTAGCGCGGTGGGTGACTGGGTGGACGATGATCTCAGCGCCGGTCGCCCGAACCTGGCGGTTCGTATGGATTGACGTTAGGTCCACTAGGTCTCTGACCTGCGGGTTCATGATCGGAATGTGAATCCGTTCGAACCGCGACAAGCCCCGACCGCACCCCAGCGGCCGGGGCTTGTCGCCATCGCCACCGCGCACGGCCCGATCAGCGGCCGATGCGGACGTCGGCGGTGGTGGCCCTGGGTTAGCCCTTGCGGACCACCCGATAGATCGTCTCGGACTTCGGCGCGGGACGCGGCACGTTGTTCCAGCCGATTTCCTCGGCTCGTTGCGCGATTGCGGCCTTCACCACCGCCGGATCCGACTCATCCTCGAAGAAGGCTATTGACAGACCGTTGCCAGTGGCCGGGTCAAGCAGGTGATAGGCGTCGAGGACCCCGGGAACGGTCTTCGCCGCGTCAATCACCCACTGCCGGTCGTCATCGGGCATCGGCTCCCATACCGCGATACGTGCGATCACGAGCAACCACCTCCGCAGTGTGAGTCGCACCACCGGAGACCGGTGTTAGCTCTGGTGCGGGAGCATGGTCGACCAGCAGCGACTCGTCCGCTCACCGGCAGGAGCGGATGTTTGCGGCAAGGGGCAGTGGCAGGACGTTCGGATGGATGGACATTAGGTCCACGGTGGACGGCCTGTGTCCGCGGAAAGCGCAGACCGGGCCGTTCCGGCCTTGTAGGGGGGAGACCCCCAGACCGCCACGGTGCGTACCCTCACGAATCAGCCGTGCCCGGTGTCCGTAGCGGGTGGTGCGTGATCTTCCGACCCAGCGTGGTCCGGAAGTTGTGGGTCCGGTTGTGATGTTGGCTGCCGCTGTCCCGATGGGTCGGCGGCGGGCTGTGTTCACTCGCGATCAATGGAGCTGGTGGGATGGCGTCTCTTCATGTCGGTTGCGCGATGTGGACTCATAAGGCTTGGCCGGGGCGGTTCGTGCCGCGCTCACTGGCGGCGGGGGAGCGTCTGCGGGCCTACGCCGGTTGGTGCAACGCGGTCGAGGGGAACACCACCTTCTACGCGACCCCCGCGCGGGACACCGTCGCGACGTGGGCGCGGCAGACCGGTCCCGGTTTCCGGTTCCTGGTGAAGCTGCCCAAGGTCGTCACGCACGAGCGCCGGTTGGCCGGTGTCGAGGCCGACATGCGGGCGTTCCTGGACGCGGTCGAGCCCCTCGGCGAACGGGCGGTGCTGTGGACCCAGCTGCCAGGCTCGTTCGGCCCTTCGGACGTCGACGCCCTCGGGCGCTTCCTGCGCAGGCTTCCCGTCGACCGCGAGCGCGCCGTGGAAGTGCGTCACCCTGAATTCTTCACCGACCCCGGCTCGATGTCGCTGCTGGAGCGGGCACTCGCCGACGCGGACGCCGAGTGGGTGCCGTTCGACACCACAGTCTTCTTCCAGAGCCCCCCGACCAGCGAGGCCGCACAGGAAGCGTGGGCTAGAAAACCACGGCTGCCGCGGCGGACGCGGGCGCTGACCGACCGGCCGATCATCCGCTACCTGGGCCGGGACTCGGTCGAGGAAACGGTCGAGGGGTGGCGGCCGTGGACCGCGGTGGTCGCCGACTGGCTGCGCGAGGGCCGATCGCCGACGGTGTTCCTGCACACCCCCGACAACGACGACGCGCCCGCCCTCGCCCGCCGGTTCCACGACGACGTGCGAACACTCGTCCCAGACCTCGATGTACTGCCCGAACCCGAGCCCATCGAGCCCGCGACCCTGTTCTGAGCGATACCGACACCAGACATCGTGACCGCTGGACCCGCCCGGCACCATCGGACCGTACGCCGCCCGCGAACACCACGGGTCTGCTCTGACGGTGAGTTCATCGCCGGGTCCTGATCGCTACCAGTACTGATGCCTCTGTCCGTCAGTGTCGGCGATGAAGATGACCGCGTCGGCGCCGTCCAGCTCTGACGGGTTCAGCGGAAGGTGGCCGGGCACGATCGGTTCGCCCGCACCGATCGTCGGGGCGAGCGCGGCGCGCAGTGGGCGAGTTGGGAACAGGGAGCGGCGGGTGGTCGCCTCGGCCAACGCGCCCTGGAGGGTGTCTGGGGCGCTGTGGGGGTTGGCGTCGGCTGCCAGGAACACATAGCGCTCGCCGAGGGTGAGCGCGACGAGTGCGCCCGCGCTTCCCCATGTCGTGCCTGCCGTGCGGTGCAGGTGCGCGTTGTGGGCGAACACCAGGCTTGGGCCTCGTCGCTGTTCCTGGGCGACGATCGCGAGCAGGTTCTCGGCCATCATCTCGGCACGCACGCTGAGCAGGGTCGCGATGCGGTCGGGTGCGGGGCCCGCCATGGCCGCGTGATAGCGCAGCAGGCCCTGGGCGGTGCGCGCGTGCGCGACGGCGTGGGCGTAGCCGGTCGGGTCGGCGGGGCGAAGGCCGGGCGCCGCGCGCCGCAGGGTGCTTGCGAGGTCGTCGGCGGCCACGCGCAGGGCGCGGGCGCGGTCGGAGGCGCCGATGGACGCCGCCGGGTCGCGCATGGCCGCCGGGTTCGTCCAGTCGGCTTCGTCGCCGAGCAGCGCGTCGAGGTCGCGGAGCGACTCGGGCCGCAGCGCCGCGGGCAGGTAGTCGCCTGCCCAGGACAGTGCGCGTCGCGGGCTGGGTGCACCGGAGTACTCCACTGGCGCGTCGAAGCCGTGGAAGCGGACCTGGTCGCGCGGCGCGCGGGCGGCGTTGTGGGCGCGGAGCCATTCGACCAGCTCGCGGTTGCCTGGCACGGCGCCGAATCCGTGGCTGAACCCGGTCGCGAGGACCGTGTCGATCTCCATGGCCGCCCCGGTCACGTAGTCGTCGACAACGGAAGCGGCGAAGAGATCGGTCTCCAGCGCGATCGATCGGTACCCGCGCTCGATGAGATGGCTGAGGAGTTCGTTACGCAGCAACGGGAACGCCGCGATCCCGTGCGTCGGCTCGCCCAGGGCCAGCAGGGTGGGCGGGTCGGGCCGTTCGGCCAGCAGTTCGTCGATGGCGCGGCCCAAGTTCGTCGGGTCGTCGAGCGGGCGGCCGATGGCACGCAGTGACATGGGAACCTCTTCCAGATTGACCTGCCTTCGACACTATCGTTGAAGATTCCATTGAGACTTCTGCGGCTTCTACCTGAGTACGACAGAGTAAAGTCTCAATCGGAGGTGAAGGTGCGACCGATCGATCTCGCCCGGGAACACGGATTGTCGGCACAGGCGGTCCGCAACTACGACGACGCGGGAGTCCTCCCGGCGACTGAGCGCAGCGACACCGGCTACCGGCGCTACACGCCGCTGCACGCGCAGGCTCTGCGCACGTTCCTCGCGTTGCGGGGCGGCCACGGGCACCAGCAAGCGGTCGAGATCATGCGCGCGATCAACCGGGGCGACGTCGACTCCGCCTACCGGCTCATCGACGCCGCGCACGCCGCGCTGCTCGCCGAACGCGACACCCGCGCCGAGTCCGCGTCGGCCCTCGGCAGCCTGTCCACGACCCCCGCCCCGGTCGACGGTCCACCGTTGACCGTCGGCGATCTCGCGCGCAGGCTCGGCGTGCACCCGGCGACGCTGCGCACCTGGGAGACCCAGGGCATCCTGCGGCCCGAACGTGACCGGGCAACGGGTTATCGCGAATACGGACCGGACTCCGTGCGCGACGCCGAGATCGCACGGCAGCTGCGCCGGGGCGGCTACCAGCTGTCCCAGGTCGCGCGATTCATCGAGTCGCTGCGCGCGGCGGGCGGGGCGGAGGCACTGAGCGCTTTTCTCGACTCGTGGCAGGACCGGCTGACCAGCCGCAGTCGCAACCTCCTCGCCGGCGCGGCGCGGCTCGACACCTACCTCGCCATGCTCGACAACGTCCCGCACCGCCGCGACTCGGAGCACGCGCCTGCCGCGGGCGGTCAGGGAACCGCGGTCAGGTACATCCCGGTCGTGCCCGCGCCCGGCGTGTTGCGGCAGGTGTAGTCGCCGGATGCCTTGGCGTACATCAAGGTCAGGCAGCGGCCGAGCGCGCGCTGGCCGAAGTGGTTGGGGTGCATGGACTCCTGGACAGCACCCTGGGTCGACTGGCTGTCGATCCACCGCGCCCACTCGCTGGTGGCCGCCGACGCGGGCTGGGTCGCGGTGACCTGCTTGCTCGACTTCGCGCAGACCTCGCGGCCCTGCAGTACGTCGCGGACGCTCGCGGCCACCCCGGTCGCCTTCAAACTCCCCACATGAGACGCGCTTTATGGACGACGGGGAAGCCACACACTCCAGTCGTACCAACCGGTTCCGGGCAACGGTGCGGGAGCGGGTGCGGGTGCGGGCGCGGGCGCGGGCGCGGGCGCGGGAGCGGGAGAGGGGGGCGAAGGGGCAGGCGAGGGTGAAGGTGTGGGGGTCGGCTTCGGCGGAGCAGGAGCAGGAGCAGGAGCAGGAGCAGGGGCCGGAGCGGGCGCGGGCGCTGGCACCGGAGCGGGCTGCTGCGGGAGCGGCGGTTCGTATCCAGAGTTATCCACAGGCACCTCCAAACCAAGATCATCTGTCACCGGGGCCGGATAGACTGGCCAAGGGCCGTCCCCCGGGGATGGGTGGGGGCTGCGTGCTCTGAGTTCGGGGCCACGGCGTTCGGGGTGTGGGCGACCGGCGCGGGCAGGGCGAGCACCTCGGACCCCGGCGAGTCCGGCACGACCTTCGCCGGGTCCACCGGGATCGCGGTGACGCCCGTGGCGTAGGTGGCGGCCCAGGTGAGGACATCGGAGACGTACTTCTGCGAGTGGTTGTAGCGGAAGACCGCGCTAGCGGCGTCCTGCGGATTCCGTAGGTCTCCGCCGCCCGCGCACAGGTAGCGGGCCGCCGACGCGGTGGCGTCGTAGATGTTGTGGGGGTCCGCGGTGCCGTCGTCGGTTGCGTCGGCGCCGTAGCGGGTCCAGGTGGCGGGGATGAACTGCATCGGGCCGACGGCGCGGTCCCAGGTGGTGTCCCCGTCGTACCTGCCGTTGTCAGTGTCCTTAATGGACGCGAAACCGTCGCCGTTCAGTGCGGGCCCAATGATTCTCGACACCGTGGTGCCGTCTTCGCGCAGCGCGCCGTCGCGGGCGTGGCCGGATTCGATACGTCCGATGCCCGCCAGCAGCGACCAGGTCACGTGGCAGTCCGGCTGCGTGCCCGCGAGCAGCGTCTCGGCGCGGATGTAGGCCCGTAGCACCATTTCCGGGATGCCCGCGCCGCCCGCCGGCAGGGCCGCGATCGGGTCGACCGGTGTGACCGGCGCCGTGAGCGGAGGACCGGGGAGCGCGCCGTTGACGGCGATCTCGTTGTCGGCGGGGAACGGTCCGGTGGGCGTCAGCGCGCCGGATGGGCCGACGCCGGGGTTGCCGGTGCCGTCGCTGGTGACCATGGCGAGCAGGATGGCCAGCGGCGTGGCCGCGGTCGCGATGCCGGAGATCCGGTGCGGACGCCGCCGTTTCGGCGGCACGGGCTTGCGGTGCCTGGCCATGATCACCTCGCTGTGCGTGCTGGGCAGCACGACAGTGCCTGATCGCGGAAAGAAAATCATCAGGCCCTTGTGCGGGAGGCCAAAATCCGCTGATCCAGAGCCGAACCGCCGCGGTTCCTGTTGCCGCGTGACAAACCCAGGCTTCTTCAACCAGATGGTTGACAACGCTCGGGGCCGGGCGTAGCGTCTTTATCAACCAAGTGGTTGAAGAAGGAGTGAGAAGTGGACGACGACCGGCTCTCCCGGGTGTTCGCGGCCCTCGCGGACCCGACGCGCCGGGACATCGTGGCCCGTCTCTCGCTCGGCGACGCGACCGTCGGCCAGCTCGCCGAGCCGTATGCGGTGTCGGTGCAGGCGGTGTCCAAGCACATCAAGGTGCTGGAGGACGCCGGGCTGGTCAGCCGCAGCCGCGACGCGCAGCGCAGGCCGTGCCACCTCGAAGCCGAGGTGTTCGACCTGATGACCTCTTGGGTGGACCGCTACCGCCGCCAGGCGCAGGAGCGCTACGAGCGCCTCGACGCCCTGCTGGCGGCCATGGAGAACGACGAAGGAGCAGCATCATGAGCGCGACCACGAAGAACGAGACCCGCATCGAAGCCGACCCGAACCTGCCGACGATCACCATCACCCGCGAGTTCGACGCCCCGCGCGACCCGGTCTACCGAGCCTTCACCGACCCCGAGCTGGTCACCCAGTGGCTCGGCCCGAAGAGCATCGAGGTGCGGATCGAGGAGTGGGACGCCCGCACCGGCGGCAGCTACCGCTACACCGCGTGGCGCGACGGCGAGGAGGTCGCCGCCTTCTACGGGTCGTTCCACGAGGCCCGGGAGAACGAGCGGATCGTGCAGACCTTCACCTACGTCGGCTTCCCCGACGGTGTCAGCCTGGAGACCATCACCTTCACCGACCTCGGCGACGGCCGCACCCGCGTCACGTCCCTGGCGGTCGTGGACACCATGGAGGCCCGCGAGGCCATGCTGGCCAGCGGCATGGACGTGGGCGTCAACGAGGGCTACGAGAAGCTCGACGCGCTGCTGGCCAAGAGCTGAGCTGGGAAAAGGGCACCCTGAACTGCTCCCCGGAAGTTGGACTGGTAATCCAGTTCCGTCTTCCGGGGAGCGGTTTGGTGTATCCAGGTAGTTCGTTGTCGGAGCGGCAGCGGGAGGCTGCTGTCGCGTTGTTCGAGGCCGGGTATGGCAGAGGCGCGGTCGCGACCCGGCTGGGTGTGTCCCCGGACGCGGTGGGACGCTTGCATGATCGTTGGAGGCTGCGAGGCGCGGGGGCGCTGGTGATGGTGCCGGGCAAGCGGTCGTTCACGTTCGAGTTCAAGCTCGATGTGGTGCGGCGGTTCGTCAGCGGTGAGGCGACCGCGATCGAGCTCGCGCGCGAGCATGACCTGTCCTCGCCCAAGCTGGTCGAGAACTGGGTGCGGCTGTATCGGCGTGAGGGCGCCGAAGCGTTGCGGCCCAAGCCGAAAGGGCGGCCGCCCGCCGGTGACACGCGATCGCCCGCGCCGGCGCCAAGCGAGCTGGAGCGGTTGCGGCGGGAGAACCTGCGGCTGTCCGCGGAGGTGGCCTACCTAAAAAAATTGCGGGCCTTGAGGGAGCAGGGGCGAGGGTGAAAACCCAGGTCATCGCCACTCTCAAGGCCGACTATCCGCTGCCGGTGCTGCTGGAGGTCGCCGGTGTGGCCCGGTCGACGTTCTTCTACCAGCAGGCCCGGCTGTCGCGCCCCGATCCGCACGCGGGTCTCAAGGCCGCGATCACCGAGGCGTTCGAGCAGGCTCGTGGCCGATACGGGCATCGGCGGATTCACCTCGTGCTGGCCCGCCAGGGCCGGCGGGTGGCCAAGAAGACCGTGCTCAAGCTGATGAACACCCTGGGCCTGGTCTGCAAGGTGCGGCGGCCGCGGCGGTATCGGTCCTGGCTCGGGCAGGCAGGCACGGTCGCCGAGAACGTGCTGAACCGCCAGTTCAGCGCCCAGGCCCCCGACACGAAGTGGGTCACCGACGTCACCGAGTTCCGCATCGCGGACCGCAAGATCTACCTGTCACCGGTGATCGACCTGTTCGACCGATCCGTCATCGCCTACACCCACGGCCCGTCCCCGTCGCTGGAACTGACGAACTCCTCGCTGCGCGAGGCCATCGCCACCCTGAACGCCGGGGCCACACCGCTGGTGCACTCCGACCAGGGCTTCCAGTACCAACACGCCTCCTGGCGCGCGCTGCTGGCCGACGCGGGTCTGCCGCAGTCGATGTCCCGGCGAGCCAACTGCCTGGACAACTCACTCGCCGAGAACTTCTTCGGCCACCTCAAGGAGGAAATGTTCAACCATGACACGTTCGGCACCGTCGAGGAGTTCACCACAGCCCTGGACGAGTACCTCGACTGGTACAACAACACCCGCATCTCCACCACGCTGAAGGGCCTGAGCCCGGTCGAATACCGAGCCCAGGCCCTCGCGCCCTAACCTTTACTTACGCAGTCCAACTTCCGGGGAGCGGTTCACCCGCGGGGTGCCCTTTCTCATGGCCGGATCTTCTCCGTCCGCACGACTTTCCCGGACTTGAACCCGGCGGCGCAGTCGAGCACCGACAGGGTCGAGGTCTTGAGGATCGGCTGCTCGCCGGTCAGGGCGGCGATGAGCAGTTCGAGGTCGGGGTTGTGCCCGACGACCAGCACCGTCTCCGCCGCGTCCAGCGACCGCAGCAGGGCCAGGATCGCGTCGGCGCCCTCGCCGTAGAGCTGTTCCTCGAACCGTGCCTTCGGCGCTCGGTGCAGTTCGGCGGCTACCAGTTCCCAGGTCTGCCGGGTCCGGGTGGCGGGGGAGACCAGGGCGACGTCGATGTCGGGCACGTGCTTGGCCAGCCACCGGCCCACCGCGGGTGCCTCGCCGCGTCCGCGATCGGCCAGCGGCCGACGGTAGTCGGGCACCCCATCCGGCCAGGCGGACTTCGCGTGTCGCAGGATCACCAGGCGCGGCATCGGTGGCCTCCTTGTCGGGTGGACCCCATCGAACCAGGTCCGGCGACAAACCACGCGTGGTCCGACGGGCGCCCGCTGGTCAAGCGGGCGCCCATCGGCGTTCGGTCATACCTGGCAGGGGTTCCTGTCAGGGCTTTTCAGGGCCTCAGACCTGGCAGGGGTTCCCGCCAGGACTCTCCGGCTTGCCCTCGAAGTTGGCCTTCGACTCGGCGATGACCACGTCGGCGAGGGCCGTGTCGAGCACAACCGCGCGCTGGGTCACCGTGTTGCCGCTGACCACCGTGCTGTTCAGCTTCAGCGAGCCGATCACCAGCGGGATCGTCAGCGGGGCGCTGCCCACCGTGACCGACACCCCGTTGATCTTCAGGCTGGCGATGTGCGACGAGCCGCTGAACTGCGGATAGAGCCCGGACGGTCCGGCCACGCAGGTCACCGCCGCGTCGGAGGTGATCACGCCGAGCTCGATGGAGACCAGCAGGCTGCCGATCTTCGTCGAGTCCACCTTGGCGTGGGCGGCCGCGGTGTCGTTCACCATCGGCGGTTGGAGCTGGTTGTCCGGCGTCAGGTTGGTGCTGCCGTGCACCGCGGTGGCCCGGACGTTGAGGATGCCCGCGTTCAGGTTGACGTTGGCCACGGTCTCGCTGTCGTCGACGCACGGCACGTCCGGCGGGTTGGCCTCGGCGACGATGATCCCGGCGACGTCGAGCGCCCGCGCCCGGCAGGAGAACACGCCGGTCCGCTGCGAGGTCTGGATCCGCAGGTCCGACAGCACCGGACTGTCGCCCGCCGCGTTGGCCCGCAGGGTCGCCCGGACCTCGATGTAGCGGCCGGTCAGCGCGAACGTACTGGCGTTGCCGACCGGGACGAACACCTCGCCCGCCAGCCCCGCCTCGGTGTCGGAGGTCCTGGCCTCGACGGTGATCGAGGTCCCCGCGGGCACCGAGCCCTGGGCCTCGGTGTTCCAGGTGACCTTGCCCCACGTCTGGCCCGGGACGCCGCCGTCCTGCACGACCGACCACGTGCCGACCGGCGCGGTGATCTCGCCGAGCACGGACCCGGTCATGTCGCTGTAGTTGTACGGCCCGGCGCCCGCGCCGAGGTCGACGGTCAGGTCGACCGCGCCGATCGGGTAGCCGCCGCCGCCGATGCCGCCCGCGGCCGGGTCGATCCGCTGGACATTGTTGGAGTTGATGTTGGCGACCCAGACCTTGCCGTTGGTGTCGATGGCCACGCCGGTCGGGCCGTTGCCGCCGGGCAGCGTCACGTTGCCGACGTAGGTGCCGTCGGTGCGCAGGTGCCCGATCGTGGTGGCACCGAACAGCGCGTGCGCGACCCACACGTTGCCGCCGGCGTCGACCGCGACGCCCTGGGCGTTGGCGTTGCCGTGCGGGAACGAGCCGAGCACGGTGCCGTCCGGCGCGAGCTTGACCACCCGGTTGCCGCTGACGTGGGTGTGCCAGATCTCGCCGGTCACCGGGTCCATGCCTAGGCCGTAGTCGCCGTGGCTGGTGTTGAGGCACGCGCCGGAGTTGGTCGACGGCACATAGCGCAGCAGGTTGGCGCCGTACCGGGCCGACCAGAGCGTGCCAGCCTTGTCGATGAGGCCGCCGTAGCCGCCGCAGCCGAAGTTGATCTGCGTGCCCGCCACGGGCTGGCCGGTGCCGCCGTCGACCTTCTCGTGGTCGTTGTCGGCGCCGCCGGTCCACAGGTTGTTCATCGCGTCGACGGCGACGGTGCGGGTGTTGGTCCCGGTGACGCGGGTGTAGTTGATCACGCATTCGTCGGCGGCGGTGGTGACGCCGCCGTTGTTGTCCGCGCCGCCCGCGTTGGTCCACGCCCGGATGTCGCCGAGGCCGCGGGTGGTGGCGAACCTGCCGTCGTTGTCGCGGTCCTGGCAGGTGTTGTAGGCGAACGGGCCGACGAGGTAGTCGCCGCCCGCGTCGGGGTTGCCCGCGCCGTCGACCCGGCTGCCGCCGACGATCACGCCGACCCGGGTGACCGAGCCCTTGCCGCCCTGGGACTCGTTGCGGTTGGAGAACCAGGTGTTGCCGAGTTTGTCCACAGTGGTCCGCGACGGGTTGCGGCCGCGGCCGTCGGGAGCGGAGAGCCACTCGCCGACGATCTGGCCGGTGTTGACGTCGATCCGGATCATCGTGCCGCGCGCGGAGGCGGCGACGTTGACGTACGGGAAGAACGTGCTGGTCCGGTTGAGCTGGAGCTGGTTGTTGTTCGGGGCGTCGTGGTTGACGTCCTGCAGCGCGCCCTGGTCGAAGTCGGCGTCGGTGGTGTAGAGGACGTTCAGGCCCGCGACAGGGGCGGCGACCGCGGGAACCGCGACGAGCGGGATGACCACCGCCGCACTCGCGAGAGCGGCTAGCACCCGATGGGGTCTTCGATGACGCATGGTGACCGAATCCCTTCCTTTCGCACCGATAGGTGGGTGGGTCGACCCACCTAAAGGGTCGCCAACGGTAATTAACCCGTTACCGTCCGATTGGGTAGGTCTTTGCCTCGGTGACACACCGGAGCGTCACCGCCCTTTCGCGCGACCGAAAGTGAGGACCACAATCACGGGCATGTCGGTGCTGATCGGTCGCGACGGTGAGCTGACCAGGCTGAACGCGGCGGTCGACGCGGCCGCGTCCGGGCGTGGCGCGGTGCTGCTCATCGTGGGCCGAGCCGGGATCGGGAAGACCCGTTTGGTCGAGCACGTGGTCGCCCGGTCGGCCGAGTGCGGGTTACGGGTGGCTCGGGGAAACTGCGTGCCCGACGAGGGTGCCCCCGCGCTGTGGCCGTGGTGGCAGGCGCTGGGCGACCGGCCCGCTCTGGCCGCGCGGCTGGACCTTGACGGCGCCGACGACGTGAGCCCGCAGCTGTCGGCGGCTCACCGGCTGCGGGCTTACGACCTGCTGCTGCGTGAGCTGTCGGGCACGGTGGTGCTGGAGGACCTGCACTGGGCCGACGAGTCGACGCTGACCCTGCTGCGGCTCGCCGTCGGCAGGCCGGGCTTGCTGGTGGTCGCGACCTACCGCGACGACGAGCAGCCCCAGGCGCTGCGCACCGCGGTGGCCCACCTGCGACGCGACCCGGCGACCGAGGTGCTCGCACCGGGGCCGTGGACGCCCGCCGAGGTCGCCGCGTTCGTGGCCGGGCGGGTCGACGCGTCGTGGGTGCCGGTCCTGCACCGGGTGTCCGGCGGGATCCCGCTGTTCGTCGGCGAGTTGCTGGCCGCTCTGCTCGCCGCCGACGGCACCAGCCCGGCGCCCGCGTCCGGCGAGTGGCCGCACGGGGTACCCGAGCACCTGCGCGGCATCGTCGCCGCCCAACTCGACGTCCTGCCGCCAGAGGTGCGCGAGCTCGTCACGGCGTGCTCCGTGATCGGCGTCGACAGCGCGCCCGACGAGGTCGCGGTCCTGGTCGACGCACCGGTGGAGTCGGTGCTGCGGCGGGCGGAGGCCGCGCCGGGCCTGCTGCGCTGCGGCGACCGCGTCACCTTCGGGCACGCGCTGGTCCGCGACGCGGTCTACGACGGGGTATCCGCCGCCGACCGCGTGCGCCTGCACCGCGAACTGGCCGAGGCGATCGAGTCCGGTGTGCTGGCGGGCGAGTCGGTGACCCACCGCCTGCGGTCGGTCACCGACGGCGCGAGCCGGGCCGCCGCGGTGCGCGCGTGCCGGACGGCGGCGGCGAAGGCGGTGTCCCGCTTGGCTTACGACCGCGCCGCCGAGGTGATCGACGCCGCCCATGGCGTGCTGCGCGAGCCGGATGTCGACTTGCTGCTGGAGGCGGCCGACCTGCACTACCGCGCCGGGCGGGCCGAGCAGGCGCTGCGGCGGTGCGAGTTGGCCGCCTCGCTCGACCCGTCGCCGGATCAACTCGTGCGGGCCGCGCTGACCGTACGCGGGATCGATGCCGTCAGCGATCGGTTGATCCCGTTGTGCGACAAGGCTTTGGCGGTCGTCGAGGACGACGCGGGTCGGGCCAGGGTGCTCGCCCAGCGCGCGCTGGCGCTGATCCAGGTCGTGCACTCGGATCAGGCCGAGGAGCCCAGCCGCGCCGCGCTCGCCTTGGCTGAGCGGACCGGGGATCCACTGGCCATCGCCGACGCGCTGCGCGCCCGCCAACAGGTCCTGGGTGGGCCGTGGTGGGTGGCCGAGCGGCTGGACCTGGCGCGGCGCCTGCTCGACCTGGGGTCGGCCGCGCCGCCGGACAGTGAGCTGTGGGCCAGGGTCTGGCGGATCGACGCGGCCCTGCAGTTGGGCACGATCGCGGTGCTCGACGACGAACTCGCCCACCTCAGGCTCTACGCCGACCGGCTCGGCTGGCTCATCGCGCACTGGCACCACCACCGCCTGTCGGGCGTGCGCGCCGTGCTGCTCGGCGCGTTCGACCTGGCCGAGGCGGAGGCCGACCACGCGCTGGCGGTGGCCGAACAACTCGGCGACTTCGGCGCCATCCTGCTTGACGTGGCGTTCCGGTCGGAGCTGCGCAGGCTTCAGGGCCGAGGTCCGGAATTCGCGGACCGGGTGTTCCAGCTGAGCAAGCACGCCGCGATGCCGGTCGTGGCCGCCACCGTGGGCCGTTTCCTCCTCGATGTCGGTGACATCGACAACGCCCGAGCGATGTTCGAGCGACTGCGGCCGATCCTGCCCACGCTGCCGCGCGACGGCCGATGGCTGCCGACGGTCGCCGCGTCGGCGATCCTCGCGGGCGCCTTTGACGACGCCGAGACCGCCGCCGCTCTCTACGCGGAGCTGCTGCCGATGGCCGGGTACTACCTGGCCGCGGGCGCGGGCACCGTGGTCTGCGTCGGGTCGATCTCGCGCCAACTCGGCCGCGTGGCGGTGTCCCTCGGCGACCGGGACGCCGCGATCCGGCACTTCGAGGACGCGGTCAGCATGGACACCCGCATCGGCGCGCTGCCGTTTCGGGCCAAGGCCGAGGTCGCGCTGGCCGAGGTGCTCGTCGACGGCCGCGCACCGGAGGTCGCCCGCGCGGCCAAACTCGCGGGCCAGGCCGCGGTCACCGCCCGCAGGCTCGGCATGGCGCCGACGGTGGCCGCGGCCGACGCGGTGCTGCGGCGGGTCCGGCAGGCCCGGCACGACGCCGTCCCGCTGACCGTCCGCGAGCGCGAGGTGCTCAGGCTGCTCGCGGTCGGCGCGCCCAACCGCGCCATCGCCGAGAACCTGGTGCTCTCGGAGCGGACCGTCGAGACGCACGTGAGCAACGTGCTCGGCAAACTCGGCGTGGCCAACCGCGCCCAGGCCGCCGCGTGGGCCGCGGAGAACGGGTTCACGTAGTCGAACTCCGTACTTCCCCGGATCCCCGTCGCCCCGCGCGAGGCGAGAGTCGGTGGCGACCCGGAGGAGGTGAGCGCGATGTACGCGCGAATCCACACAGCCAAGGCGCCAGAAGGCGCCATCGAGACCCACACCTATCGCAGGCTGGCGGGCGACGACGAGCTGACGCTGTCGTTGTTCGACACCCAGGCCGCGGCCGCGTCGGACCCGACCGCCGAGTGGTACGAGGTCGAGTCCGACGACACCGGCGCGGCCCCCACCGCGGGCGTGGCCGCCTTCCTGCACTTCGACGGCCCGCTCAGCGCCGAGGTCAAGGCCGCGGCGGACCGGGCCAACCGGGACCGCATCGCGCCCGCGATGCACGACCACCCCGGCTTCGCGCGGGTGCTCGTGCTCTGGCAGCCCCAGCGCCGCAGCGCGGTCGTGCTGACCATGGCCGAGTCGGTCGAGTCGCTGGAGGAGGGGCAGCGCAAGATCGGCTCGATGGAGCTGCTGCCGGGCGAGGACCCGGCGCTGCTGCCGGGGCCGGACCGGATCGAGATCTTCCGGACGGTGGCGTCATGACCCTGTTCATCGTGTGGGCGACGTTCCGTCGGCGGTGGTCTCAGCACTAGTGCAGCACCGCGCTAATCCTTCGGGGTCTCGACGGCCCAGCTTCCCGCTGGACGCACGGCCACCCAGTACAAGTCGCCTTCCGGCCGCACGCCCAGCGGAAACCTGGATCCGCCGATACCCCGAAGGATCAACGCGGTGCTGCACTAGGTCTTCCCAAGGGTGGCCCGCGTCACGTATGTTCCAGAAAAGCGAAATCCATTCACGTACCCTGGAGTAGCTGATGCGGGCCACTCGCCGTGCGATCGTCGCCACCCTGGTGGCCGGGCTGGCGGGGGCGTTCGTCGCCTTCCTGCCCACCGCCCATGCCGCGCAGACGACCTACCTCGTGGGCCGGGGGATCTCCGATGTCACGGGGCCCGCGGCGGAGAACGGGATGATGGGCTACTCGGCCTTCGACCAGAAGACGAGCGGCATCCACCAGCGCCTGCGCTCCCGCGCGTTCATCGTCGTGGACCAGGCCAACGGCAAGCGGGTCGCCTACGTCAACGCCGATCTCGCGATGATCTTCCGGGCGGTCCAGGAAAGCGTGCTGGCTAAGCTGAAGTCCCGCTACGGCGCCCTCTACACCAAGGAGAACGTGCTGCTCTCGGCCACGCACACGCACTCCGGCCCCGGCGGCTACTCGCACAACCTGGCCTACAACCTGGCGATTCTGGGCTTTCAGGAGCAGACCTTCAACGCCATCGTCGACGGCATCGTCGAGTCCGTCGAAAAGGCCCACGTCAACCTCAAGCCGGGCACGATCACGTTGGGGCGTGGCGAACTGACCGACGCCAGCGTCAACCGGTCCAGGGTCGGCTTCGAGGCCAACCCGGCCGCGGACAAGGCGCACTTCCCCAACGCGATCGACCCGGCCATGACCGTGCTGCGCTTCAGGCAGGGGGCGGCCGACGTCGGCTCGATCTCGTGGTTCGCCACCCACAACACGTCGGTGACCAACAAGAACACGCTCATCAGCCCGGACAACAAGGGATACGCGGCCTATCAGTGGGAGCACGACCACAAGGGCGTGCGCTACCTGGACAGCAACCCGAACGGCTTCGTCGCGGCGTTCCCGAACACCAACGCGGGCGACATGTCGCCCAACCTCAACCTGCGGCCCGGTTCCGGTCCGACCGAGGACGAGTTCGAGAACACCCGGATCGTCGGCGAGCGGCAGAACGCCAAGGCGCAGCAGGTCTACAATGGACCGCAGACCCCGATCACCGGCGGTGTCGACTATCGGATGCGGTTCGTCGACATGTCCACTGTGGACGTCGAGGGCCGCTACACCACCGACGGCACCGCGAAGCGCACCTGTCCCGGCGTCGTCGGCGCCTCGACCATGGCGGGCAGCGTCGAGGACGGTCCGGCCCTCCCCGGCTTCACCGAGGGCATGACCTCGCCGATCGCGAAGCTGCTTGAGCCGCTCGACGTCGAGGTGCCGCAGTGGGTCAAGGACTGCCAGTACCCGAAGGCGTCGCTGGTGCCGACCGGGCTCATCCAGGCCACGCCGGACGTCCTGCCGCTGCAGATCGTCAAGCTCGGGCAGTTGCACCTGGTCGCGATGCCCGCCGAGGTCACCATCGTCTCGGGTCTGCGGGTCCGCCGGACCGTCGCCGCCGAGCTTGGTGTGCCGATCGAGAACGTGCTGATCCAGGCCTACGCCAACGACTACAGCCAGTACGTGACCACGCCGGAGGAGTACGACAAGCAGCAGTACGAGGGCGGCTCCACGCTCTTCGGCCGCAACACGCTCCCGGCCTACCAGCAGGAGTTCGCCAAGCTCGCCCAGTCGCTGCGCACGGGCACTCCGCTCGCGGCGGGACCGACGCCGGGCAAGCCGCCGTTCACCGACCTGAATCTGCAGACCGGGGTGGTGTTCGACGACAAGGCGCTGACCCAGAAGTTCGGTCAGGTGCTCACCCAGCCCTCGGCGGCCTACCAGCGCGGCCAGACCGTGACCGTCAAGTTCGTCACCGGGCACCCGAAGAACAACCTGCGCCGCAACGGCACGTTCCTGGAGATCTACCGCCAGGTCGCGGGCCAGTGGGTCCGCGTCGCCGACGACGGCGACTGGTCCACCCGCTACCGGTGGGAGCGGGTCGGCGTCGCCAACTCCGAGGCCACGATCACCTGGGCCATCCCGGCGGACACGCCGCCCGGCAGCTACCGGGTCGTCCACCACGGCGACTGGAAGAGTGGTTGGACCGGCGCCATCTCACCGTTCACCGGAACCTCCAACACGTTCACCGTGGGCTGATGAGATAGCGAACGTGAAACGAATTCTGCTTGTCGCGGCGGCCCTGCTTGCCGCCGCGACGCCTGCTCACGCCGCTCCCGCGACGACGGTTTCGGTGCTGGCGTTCAACATCTACCAGCTGCCGCGCGTCGCCGACGGCGACGTCGCGGCCAAGGAGAAGCGCGCCAGGGACGCCGAGGCGGCCATCCGCGCGGCCGACGCCGACGTGGTGATCCTGTCCGAGGCGTTCAGCGCGGAGGCCGAGTCGCTGCGCGGCAGGCTGGCCGACCGCTGGCCCGCGCAGACCCCGCTGGTCGGGCAGCACTGCTCGACATCACCCGGCTGGACGACGGTCAACGGCAACTGCTCGAACAGCGTGGCCGTCGTCAACGGCGGGGTGACGGTACTAAGCAAGTACGCGGTCACGGCCAAGCACCAGTTGGTTTACCGCAACTCGTTCTGGCCGACCGCCGACTACTACTCCAATAAGGGCGCCGCCTTGGTCCGCGTGGTCAAGAACGGCCGCGCGGTGTGGGTCGCGGGCACACACCTGCAGGCCGACCAGTCGCCGTTCTCCATCGCCAGGTCGCACGAGGTGCGGATGGGTCAGCTTGGCGAACTCCGGGTGCTGGTGGACAAGTACGCGCCCGCGAGCGAACCGGTGATCGTCGGCGGCGACCTCAACGTCGAGTACTGGGCCGGGCGGTCGCGGCTGGACGGTTCGGGCCGCGATCAGGTCCAGCAGGCCGCCGCCGCGGTGGGCGGGCCGATCGTGGGCAGCCCGGTGCAAGCCCACACCTACGACGGCGTCACCAACTCGATCGCCCGCGCCAACGGCGGCGCGATCTACCGCGACGTCCTGGACTACATCGGTGCGACGGCGTCGAAGGGCAGGCCCCTGGCGTCGGTCGGCGCGGTCCGCACGCTGGGCTTCGGCCAAGGTGAGCCGTCCGACCACTATCCGGTCCTCGCGACGGTCGCGTACTGAGCCGAGGTCGGGCCGGGGTCCGGCCCGACCTCTCAGCGCTCCAGTTCGATCGGGCCGAGCACGAGCTTGCCGTCGACCACCACGATGACCGCGACGCCGATCAGCGCCAGCACCGCGAGGACGACAAGCGCCTTGACCAGCGGGCGCCACGCGCCCATGAGGAGGCGCCAGGCCAGGCCCGGCCAGCTGTCGGGATCGGGCGTCATCGCGATCCCCTGGTGATCCGTGGCGCACGCGACGCGACGGAATCTTCTATCGTCATGTCTGCGGACGACCTCACTTCCTTGGTATCCACCTGTCGTGCGGCTCCGCGCCCGAGGCGGTCTCCTGTTCCAGCAGGAGGCCGCCCTTTGTGGTCCAGGCCGGTCAGCCGTGGATGCACGTGCATTTGCACGTGCAGCAGATCGTACCGGGACGGTCACTCACCGACAACGAAGCCGGGCCTAAGGAACCTGGACGGGTTGCCGCGCGCTGCCGCTGGCGCGCCCAGCACCTGCAGGCCGCCATCGAGGGCCTTGACCAGCACCGCGAGGCGGAACAGCGTTCGCGTCACACCTGCCGGCATGCCTCCGATCGAGACATTCGATCAGGTGAGGCGTTGTTCCAATACCTGTCCGTGCCAGGTGCCGTCGACCACGAAGGTGTCGGTCGGGGTGAAGCCGTTGCGGACGTAGTAGGCGACGAGTTCGCCCTCGGCGCCCGCCCAGCAGTCGACCCGCAGCAGGCCGATGCCCGCGGCCCTGGTCCGCTCCCTGGCGAAGTCCAGCAGGGCCGCGCCGACGCCGCGGCCGGTGAACGTCCGTGACGTGATGAGCAAGCGGACGTAGTTCTCTTGCTCATCGACCGGCGGGATCCACTCCGGCGCCGGGCTGATCATCAAGGCGCCCGCAGGCTAGGGCATGTCCTGCGGATCATGGCGGGCGCTATCCGCGCCCGCTTGGCCCCTGGCCGCGCCGCGGGAACGGCCACGGACAACCAGTACGCGACCGTCCCCGCGGCGCGCCCAGGAACCAAGCGGATCACGGATACCACCCACCATGATCCACAGGACACGCCCTGGCCGTCCACCTCGCTGATCCACAGGCCGGGGCTCTCGGCCATCCCGCGCACCCGGTCGACCTTCGCGGGCACGGTCGACAACGGTTCGCTGCCCCACTGGCCGGACTGCCCGCGGGTGACCATCCAGGCGACGGCGTCGTCGAAGAAGGCGAGCAAGGTGTCGGCGTCGGCCGGGGTGCCCGGACGGATCATCGGGAGTCCTTCCGCTGGATGGTGTGCCGGGTGGGCAGGGCGGTCGTGGGGTCCTCCGGCCAGCGGTGCCGGGGGTAGCGGCCGCGCAGGTCGGCGCGGACCTGGGGATAGCCGGTGGTCCAGAAGCTCTTGAGGTCGCCGGTGACCGCGGTCGGCCGCCCGGCGGGGGACAGCAGGTGCAGCACAACGGGCACGCGGCCGTCGACGACGGTCGGGCTCTCGGTCCAGCCGAACACCTCCTGCACCTTCACCGGCAGCGCGGGACTGTCGCCCGTGTAATCCACCCGAACGCGTGAACCGGACGGTACTTCGATCCGCTCGGGGACCAACTCGTCCAACCGCGCCGCGGCGGGCCACGGCAGCAGCGCGCGCAGCGCGTCGGTCAGGTTGAGGCGGCCGAGGTCGGCGCGGGAGCGGGCGGTGCCGAGCCAGGTGTCGGCGGCGGCCAGGAGGGCGTCGTCGTCCACCGCGGGCCACGGGTCGCCCAGGACGCGGTGCAGCAGGTCCAGACGGGCCCGCAGCGACCGGGCGCCGTCGCTGAAGGTGACCAGGGTCAGGCCGTGTTTGCGCAGGCCGTCGCGCAGGGCCTGCCGGACGGCGTCGGCGGGCGGGTTCGCCAGCGGACGCTCGTGCAGGCCGATCGCTCCCAGCCTGCGGACCCGGCGGGCCCGCACGTCACCATCGGCCCACACCACCTCGTCGACCGTGCTGACCAACGCCGGAGCCGCCGCGACGGCCAACTCCTCATCGGCGCGCGCGGCCAGCCGGACCCGCCCGTGGGCGTGACCCGGGGCCCGGTCGGCGACCGCGACGGCCAGCCACTCGGGATCGCCCAGGCCGCTGCCGGGCGGCAGCTCGACGGCGGTGCCGCCCGCGAGCAGGTAGATCCGCGAGCCCTTGCCGCGTCTGCGGGCGAGGCGTTCTGGATGGGCCAGCGCGGTGATCAGGGCAGGGTCGGCCCGACCCCAGTTCTGGGTGCCCGACGATTCGCCGACCGCCCGCTCTTGTTCGACGGAGGCGGCGGGTTGGGGGGACGCGGTGCGTGCCCGCTGTTCGCTGTCTCCCTGGACTTGTTTGGCGGTGGCTGTGGCTGTGGTTTGTGTGGCCGTGGTGCGTGCCTGCTGTTCGTCGTCTGCTCGGCCGTATTCGGCGGTGGCTGTGGTTTGTGTGGCGGTGGTGCGCGCCTGCTGTTCGTCGTCTGCTCGGCCGTATTCGGCGGTGGCTGTGGTTTGTGTGGCCGTGGTGCGTGCCTGCTGTTCGTCGTCTGCTCGGCCGTATTCGGCGGTGGCTGTGGTTTGTATGGCGGTGGTGCGTGTCTGCTGGTCGCCGTCTGCCTTGCCTTGCTCGGCGGCGGCTTGTGTGGAGGAGGTGCGTGCCCCATGGTCGCTGTCTGCCATGTCTTGTTCGGCGGAGGCTGTGGTCTGTGCTGAGGCGGTGCGCGCCCGCGGTTCGCCGCCCTTGTCCTTCAGCGCGGAAACCTGCACCCGCGTTCGTCCCTCGGGTCCTGGAGGCCGTGCGCTCGGTGCGTCCGGCCGTCGGCCTGCCTGGGTCGTCGGCTCGACCAGCCGGGCGAGTCTGCCGACCTCCCTGCGCCACCGCGCGGACTTCGGCGTGCCAGACCGCAGCGCCCGCAGGCCGCTGTCCAGGTCCGCGGTGTCGACCAGCGTGTCGTCGTCCAGCACCGCGACGACCTCGGCGGCGGCCCGCGGACCCACCTTGGCGGCGCCGTCGAGCAGGGCGCGGGCGATGCGCGGGTGCAGGCCGAGGCGGGCGATGGCGGTGCCGCGCTCGGTCACTGTGTCGCCGTCGAGGGCGCCGAGGGCGCGCAGGGTCTGCTGGCCCGCGGCGAGCGGGCCCGCGGGCGGCGCGTCCCACCAGCGCAGGGCGCCGCCGTCCGGGGTGCCCCAGCAGGCCAGCTCCAGCGCCAGGCGGGTCAGGTCGGCGGTGCGGATCTCCGGCTCGGGGTAGCGGGGGAGGGTGGCGTGCTCGTGCTCGGGCCAGCAGCGGTAGACCCGACCCGGCGCCTCCCGCCCCGCGCGGCCCGCGCGCTGGTCGGCCACCGCCGCCGACACCCGGACGGTGACCAGGCCTGCCAACCCGCGTCGATGGTCCACACGCGACACTCGGGACTGGCCGGCGTCGACCACGGCGCGCACGCCCGGCACGGTCAGGCTCGACTCGGCGACGGCCGTGGACAGCACCACCCGCCTGCGCGGGCCCGGGGTCAGGGCGGCGTCCTGCTCGGCGTTGGCCAGCCTGCCGTGCAACGGAAGCACGTCGGCGTCGAGGTCGGACAGCGCGGCCGCGACCCGGCGGATCTCGGCCGCGCCGGGCAGGAACACCAGCACGTCACCGTCCCCTTCGGACAGTGCGGCCCTGGTCGCCCGCGCCGCGCACGCCTCGATCCGCTCCCCGCGCAGCGGCGGCAGATAACGGGTGTCGACCGGGAAGGTGCGTGCGTCGACCCGGATCACCGGCGCGTCACCGAGCAGGGCGGCGAGCCGGGCCTCGGCGACGGTGGCGGAGGTGGCCAGCAGCCGCAGGTCCGGCCGCAGCCCGTCGCGGGCGTCGAGGAGCATGGCCAGCAGCAGGTCGGCGTCGAGGTGGCGCTCGTGGCACTCGTCGAGCAGCACGGTGTCCACACCGGACAGCTCGGGGTCCGATTGCAGGCGGCGCACCAGGAGCCCAGAGGTGACCACCTCGATCCGGGTGTCCTTCGACACTTTCCGGTCGCCGCGCACCGCGTAGCCGACGGTCTTGCCGACAGGCTCACCCAGCAGCGCGGCCATCCGCGCGGCGGCGGCGCGGGCGGCCAGCCTGCGCGGCTCGGCGACCACGACTTTGCCGAACTCCGCCAGCGCAGGCGGCACCAGCGTCGTCTTGCCGGTGCCCGGCGGCGCCACGAGCACCGCCGTGCCGTGGTCGATCACCGTCCGGGCGATCTCGGCCAGCGCGGCGCGCACCGGGAGGTCGGGCAGGGTTGCCATGTTCACAGCTTCTCAGGCTGCACTCAGCGTGAGCCGGTAGCGTCCGCGCTGTGACCAAGGCGTCCGTCCTGGACGGCATCGGCACCCTGCTCCGACTCGGGCTCGCGGCCGTCTGGCTGGTCTCCGGGTGGATCAAGGTGAGTGATCCCAACCAGACCTTCATCGCGGTGCAGGCCTTCGACGTGTTACCCGGACCGCTGGTCAGCGTGGTGGCGGCGGGCCTGCCGTTCCTCGAGCTCGCGCTCGGGCTGCTGCTGCTGCTGGGCCTGGGCACCAGACTGGTCGCGGTGGTGTCGGGCCTGGTCCTGCTGGCGTTCATCGCGGGCGTGGCCCAGTCATGGGCGCGCGGCCTGAGCATCGACTGCGGCTGCTTCGGCGGCGGCGGCCCGGTCACCGAGGGACAGACGAAGTACCCGCAGGAGTTGGCCCGCGACATCGGTTTCCTGGTGATGGCGGTGTGGCTGACACTGCGGCCCCGAACCTGGCTGTCGGTCGACGGCCGGTTCCTGAACGCGAGTTAGGAAGGGTAAGTCAGGTGGGTGGAGCGGAGCGCAGCGCTCGCAAGCGGAAGCAGACCACGCCGGCCAAGTCGGCGGTGGCCGCGGCTCGGGCGGTCGGCCCGGACCGGTCGAAGATCATTCTTGGCGTGGTCGCGGTCGTGCTCATCGCCGCGGCGGTCATCGGCGGCGTGATCTATACGAACAGCCAGAAGAACGCCACCCAAGGCCAGGCCATCAAGGTCGTCACCGTCTCGGTCGACGCCCCGGTCAAGCGCGACGGCGGGGTGGTCGAGGTCGGCAAGGACACGGCCAAGGTGACGCTGGACGTGTACGAGGACTTCCTGTGCCCGGCGTGCGCGGTCTTCGAGGGACAGGTCGCGTCGGCGCTGGAGGGCAAGATCGCCGACGGTACCCTGAAGGTGCGGTTCCACCTGGTCAACCTGCTCAACAACAAGTCGGACCCGGCGGGCTACTCCACCGACTCGGCCAACGCCGCGCTGCTGGCAGCCGACGAGGGCAAGTTCTTGTCCTTCCACAAGAGCCTCTTCGAGGACCAGCCTGCCGAGGGCGCGCGCGGGTGGACCAAGGACCAGCTGATCGAGCTGGGCAAGGCCACCGGAGTGACGTCGTCGGCGTTCGTGGACGGGGTTCGGTCGGGCAAGTACGACTCGCTGGTGAGTGAGGAGTATCAGAAGGCTCGGTCGGATGAGGGGCTGCAGCAGGACTTCGGGGGCGGGCAGAAGGGCTTCGGCACCCCGACCCTGGCCACCGGCGGCAAGGCGATCGACACGTCCGACCCGAACTGGCTGGACAAGCTGACGGGCTGACCCGGCGGACCGGGCTTGCCTGGTTGACCTGGCCGATCCGGCTGATCCGGCTGATCCGGCTGACCTAGCCACGTGCCTGGCCCGACCGACTTGGCCAGCTTGTGCCTGGCACGCCTGGCCCGGCCGACCCTGCCGTTCTAGCGAAATCGGCCCGATCTGGGCTGGACCAGCTGATTGTCGGATTGTTCAACCTTCCTCTTGTTGAACAATCCGACAATCGCAGGTACTCCAGTGCGCTGAGTCGATGCATTTGAGTGGACCGGCGGGGATCTCGCCCAAAGATCATCAGCCCGGCCGGCCCAGCCCAGCCCGCACGGCTCTGTCCAGCCAGCCCGCACTGCTCCAGGCGGCAGCCTCTCTCTCCAGCCCGGGCAGTGCCGGTCTCCCCAAGCAAGGCTCCGACCGGTTACTCCAGCCCGGGCAGCGGCGCGTCACCCCCGGCCCACCGGACCAGGCGGCGTGCCTTGCCGACCTCCGTGCGCGGCACCGTCCCCGCGGCCACGACCCGCACGTCACACCCAATGCCCAGCCGTTCCCGCAGCCTCCCGCCGAGCTCCGCGGTCACCCGCGCCGGGTCGCCCGCGGCCTCGACCACCACCCGCAACTCCGGCCGCGCGGCGTCGCGGCGGTCCTCGATGATCAGGTAGTGCGGGCTGACCCGGTCGTCGGCCAGGAGCACGGCCTCGACCTCGGTCGGGAACACGTTCACCCCGCGCACGACCAGCATGTCGTCGGTCCGGCCGAGCAGCTTCGACATGCGCCGCAGCGTGCGGGCTGAGCCCGGCACCGGGCCCGCCAGCGTGGCCACGTCGCCAGAGCGGTAGCGCAGCAGCGGCATGCCGGTCTTGGTCAGCGTCGTGAACACCAATTCGCCGGGCGTGCCGTCGGGCACCTGGTTGCCCTCGTCGTCCAGGCACTCGACGAAGAAGTGGTCTTCAGCGACGTTGAGCATCCCGCCGGAGTCCAGCGACTCACACGCCACCCCAGGCCCGATGATCTCCGACAACCCATAGATGTCGAGCGCGCGGATACCGAGCAGCCGCTCGATCTGCCCCCGCATCTCCTGTGTCCACGACTCGGCGCCGTGCAGCCCGACTTTGAGGCTCGTCGGCTCCACCCCGGCCGCCGCCATCGCCTCGCCCAGGTAGATGGCGTAGGAGGGAGTGCAGGTGAGCACGTCGGGCCGCAGGTCCTGGATCAGCCGGATCTGCCGTTCGGTCATCCCGCCGGACATCGGCACCACCGTCGCACCCAGCCGGATCCCGCCGTGGTGCACCCCGATCCCCCCGGTGAACAACCCATACCCATAGGCGTTGTGCACCACGCTGTGCTTGGTCGCCCCTGCCCCACCCAGCGCCCGCGCCATCACCTGGGCCCAGATGTCCAGGTCGGCGGCCGTATAGGGCACCAACGTCGGACGCCCACCGGTCCCCGACGACCCATGCACACAAACAATGTCCTCAGCGTCGGCGGCCCGCAGCCCGTGCGGATAGTGCTCCCACAGGTCGTACTTGCGCACCGTCGGCAGCCGGGGCAGATCGTCCAGCCCCACGTCGGCCTGTGTTCGCACGCCGCAGTCCCGCAGCCGTTGAGCCTGCACCCCACCTGCCGCCAACAGCCGCTGGACCAGCTCCCGCAGCCTGCGCTGCTGCACCTCACGACGCTGCCCGGGATCCATGCCCTCGGCCTGTACGTCCACCAACGGGACGACGCTGTCCAGTACGGTCACGATCACCGGTCTAACAGTCCGCGGGCATCCTGTGAAGACCCCCGATTTCAACCCGGGGAAACCGGTGGGGTAACGTATGCGCAGCACGCCAGGGAGCCCCCTCCCGAACGTGACCGACCCGGGGCTGTGGCGCAGCTGGTAGCGCATCACACTGGCAGTGTGAGGGTCAGGGGTTCGAGTCCCCTCAGCTCCACTCATTGTTGAATATCGCTTGAACGGCCTTCGACCTGCGTGAACAGGCTCGGGGGCCGATCTTGTTTGTCCATCCATTGTGGATGGTGCTGGGGTGGGTATGCACCTGTTTGGCGCTTGTCCGGCGCATTGATCTTTCGCCTTGGTCCCATGCCGAGATGTGCTGGTAGGTCTTTGACCTGGGGTGTTGGCCGTCGGCGTCGGGATGGTGGGGGTGTGTACCGCGCGGGATGCGTGTGGGGTGCGCGCAGGCCGACCCGGTTGTGCGGTCGGGTGTCTGTGGGGCGTCGGAGTGCGGCGGTGCGTTGCCAGCGGCGTTCGAGTGCGCGTAGGAGGTGAGTTTCGACTTCGGGTGCGACGTGGCTGTAGACCTCGACGAGTCGGTTGCGAAGGTGGTGGCCGAGCCGTTTGGCTTGGGCGATTTCGGGGACGTGGTCGGCGATGAGCCAGGTTTTGTGGCTGTGGCGCAGTCCGTGGAAGGTCAGCCCGGGCCGGATGGGGTCGATACCGCGGCGTGGGTCTCCGTCGGCGGCGGGACGTAGCACGCGGCGGTCGAAGGTGCTGCGCCGCAGGAGGCAGCCCCGTCGGGTGGTGAACACGAACGCCCCGCTGGTGTGGGCCAGGTGCTCGCGGAGCAGGTGTACGAGGAATCGGGGCAGGGTGATGGTGCGGGCGGAGGCTGGTGTCTTGGGTGGGCCGAGGTAGAGCTGGTGGATTGATTCGTGGAGTGTGCCGGTGTCGGGGTCGATGGTGATGGTGCCTTGGTCGAGGTCGACGTGGTCGCGTTGCAGTCCGGTCAGTTCGCCCCATCGGCATCCGGTCCAGGCGGCGGTGATGATCAGCAGCCCGGCGGATGGCCCGCCGAGCATGGTGGCTTGGGCGGCGATGCGTACGACGTGGTCGGGCATGGCCCAGACGCGTTCGCGCGTGTTGGGTCCGTGGTCGCGGCGTCGGCCGCGTCGGCGGCGCCGTCGTACGGGGTTGGCGGGGATTAGCCGTTCGTCGACGGCGTCGTCGAGCAGCATGGAGAACACGGTGCGGATGGTTGCCACGGTGGAGGCGGCGTAGTCCTTGCGGAGGTGTTTGAGCCAGGCGGTGACCGCGAGGGTGGAGATGTCGCTGAGGGCGGTTTGGCCCCAGTGGGGCAGGATGTGGTTGCGCAGCACGCCGCGGTAGTTCTCCTCGGTGCGAGTCTCCACATCCAGGGTGTCGACCCAGCATTTCACCCACGCTTCGACCGACGTGGCGCACCCGGCTGGGTCCAACCAGGTGCCTCGCCGTTTGTCGGTGGCCATGTCCTCGGCGTAGGCCTTCGCGGCTTTGCGGGTCCTGAATCCCGACACTGATCGGTAGCTGCCGCCGCTGGTGGCGCGGTAGCGCACCCGCCATTTTCCTGCTCCGGTTTGCTCGACCCAGGCCATCACAACCTCCCACCGTGAGTGATAGATGTCCTTTATCCGCCCGGTGCGGCCTTGTGACCAGCGATCGAGACATCAGCAGGATTTCGACGCAGTCCAGGTGCGCGACCTATCACTCTGAGTAACGTCTGGGTCGATCGGTTCGATAGATACCTTCAGGATGCAGTCGAAATTGCCCAAACTGTCGGGGGGCTCAACTAACGTGCGTGGCCGGTACTCCGACGGGCTGGGGGGTGACAGAGTTTGACCGCCGTCTTTGACCTGGCTGGCGAACCGAGATGCATTTCTCAGCCGGTGCGACTCGCTTGCGGACCCAGCTGCTTCGAATGCCGGTGCCACCTTGGATGCCTCTGGAGTCCGAGACTGGATGCGCCTCGAGGATCCGTGGGGCAACCCTGACCCGCGCGAGGGGAGGACAGTGAGCAACATTTCCGGCGAGCTCGCCCGCGTTCGCGGTGCATACGAGCAGCCCACATTGACCTTGTTGCACCAGCGGCTCGCGCCGGTGATCCTCGCCGTCTTCCGCAGTTCGTTTGGCCGCGACGTGCTGAGTATCCCAGCACCGCGTCTGCACGATCAGGTTGACACCTACCTCGATGAGCTACGCCTCGCAGGCGTCGCTGACCTACCGGTCGGGTCAGGACGCGACCTGTGCATGAAGTGGATGCGCGGCCGGTGGCTCGTGCGTAGCACCGAGGAAGACGGCACCGAGGTCTACTCCCTGACCTCGCACGCCCAGGACGCCCTCGCGCTGGTCACCAGCCTCACCAGGGAGCGCGCGAGCCTCTCCGAGCACCGTATCGCCACAATCGTCAGCGCTGTTCGTCGGTTCAACACCGAGGTCAACCCCGATCGTGCCGCCCGCGTCGATATCCTCGAAAGCGAGATCACGCGCTTGACGGCTGAACGCGACCGTCTTCTCAGCGGCGGAGAGCTGCCGCAGGTGACAGCCGACTACATGCTCGAAGGGTTCGGTGAACTAATCCAGCTCGTCGCGGCACTCCCGAGCGACTTCGCCCGAGTGGAGGAGGCGTTCACCGGACTGCGCGGTGGCATCCTGGCTTCTTTCCGAGCCGAGCAGCGTGCCGCGGGCGAGGTGATCGACGATTATCTCGCCCGCGCCGATTCGCTGATGACTGCGACTGCGGAAGGGCGTGCGTTTGAGGGCGCATTCACTCTACTCAGTGACGACGAATTGCTGCTGCAGTTGCGGCAAGATCTCTCCGATCTGTTGGCGCATCCGTTAGCCGACGAGATCCTGCTCGACGTCGACCGCCGTGAGCTGCGTGGCACCGTCGGTCTGATTCGCAGCGGTACGGAGCGGGTGCTGGCGCGGCGCAGTCGCGTCACCGCGACCCTGCGCGAGTACATCGTGAGCCACAACATCACCCGTGACCGTGCGCTCGACACTGCCCTCCGCGCGCTCGAGGCCGAGCTGGCCACCTGGATGCGGATCGCAGGGCCCCGCGCAGCAGTGCCGCTCGAATTGCTCCCGCCCCGCATCGAAGTCACCCACCTGCGAGAGCGCTTCCACAACACCGAAGTCGACTCTGGCCCTCCACCGTTGAATGACGTAAGTGGGCACCGTCCCGACGTGGTGTCGCTGGCCGGTCTGCTCGCTCAAGGTGGTCCGTCCCTAGACTCGTTGCGCCGCGAACTGGACCTGGCACTGACCGGCCCCGAGCCGCTGAGTTCACTGGGCGCGCTGTTCGACAGCCTCGAACCGGCGCTGCGCCGCCCCGTGGAGATCTTCGGACTGCTGCACTTGGCGACCAATGTGCCGGGGTTGGACCAACACGACGACACCGAGCCCTACCGCGCCATCCGCGCCGATGGATCCACCCGTGGGCTGACCGTGCCGCGCGTGTCGCCACACGGGAGCTCCGGTGCCCGCACCTCGACCGCCAGTGGTGAGGAAGAATGACTGCGCCTGAGCCGATCGGCGGCAATTCGGACGACTTCGTCCCCGATAATGTTCCAGCCGAGTGGGAGCCGCCAGAGGTGGTTGACGACTTCCAAACCGACGACCCTGAGCGGGAGACCTCCTCGTCGGTTGCCCTTTTCGAAGGGGACGACGGCGGCCTGGAACTCGACCAGCGCCGGGCACTCGTCGCGTTACTCAAACAGCGTTTCATCAGCGGGCGGACGCATCCGAAGGAGTGGCGGGCACTCACCCGTAACCCGCGCCCCATCCGTGCTCGCCTCAACGACTTGTTTCTTCAGCTGCATCTGGACGTGGCACGGGAAGTGGCCTTCAAACGGCAGGTCACACCCGAAGGCGGCGGCAGGCCGTTCCCTACGCTCCTCTACGACGTGCCATGGGGACGCGAAGACACGATCGTGCTCGTCTTCCTGCGAAGCCGGTTCCGCAGCGAGCAGGCCGCAGGCGCCGACCGGGTGTTCGTCGACCGTGACGACATGCTCGAGTTCGTCGAGCAGCACCGGCCCGAGCATGCCACCGACCGGACAGGTGACGCCAAGCGCTCTCTCAAAGCCATTGAGGCGCTGTACAAGGCCGGTTTGCTTATCGGTCCCAGCACCGCTGAGCGCTTCGAGGTCAGCAACGCGATCGAGGTGCTGCTGCCGATGGAGAAGCTGACCGAACTGCTTGCTTGGCTGCGCCGCCAGAACAACGCCGAGGAAGGCCCCGAACCGACGAAGACTCCGGTATTCCCGGTGTCGACGGAAACGAGGGTTGATTGATGACCACGAGCGACCAGCACGATGCCCTCTTCCACATCGACGGGGCCACGGAAGGGACCTCACAGTGGAAGGCCGAGACGTTCCAACTGGTGAACTGGGGCGGGTTCGAGGGGAGAGTCCGATTCGACTTCCATCCGGGCTCGACGTTGATCTCCGGCGCTTCGGGAACCGGCAAGAGCACGTTGCTCGACGCTTACATTGCTTTGATGATGCCGTCGGACACGTCGTTCAACGGAGCGTCCAACGACGCGGTCGGTGGCCGTGCCCGCAGCGCCGAGCAGCGCAACTTGCTCAGCTACCTGCGCGGTCAGACCGACACCACCGCCGACGCTGACGGCAGGGAGAAGCCGAAGGTGCTCCGCGGTGATCGGACCGCCACGTGGGGCGCGGTCGGCATGACATTCATCGACGACCGCAAACGACGTTTCACGGCCTTCCGAGTCTACTATGTGCCCGCCCGTGCCCGGCGTAGCGGCGACTTCACGATGCGAATGGCTACCTTCGACGGCGTTCTAGACCTCGCCGAACTGGCCGGACACACCGACCAGATCTTTGCTCCGAAGGCACTCAAAGCCGCGTTCCCGGGGCTGAAGACGTGGGACAGCTACGCCGCCTTCGCCAACATTCTCCACACGCGGCTGGGCATCGGTGCCAACGGCGACGGTGCGAAGGCACTGCGCCTGCTCGTGCGCATCCAGTCCGGTCACCAGATCCGCACCGTTGACGAGCTGTACAAGGAGATGGTCCTGGAGCGGCCAGTCACCTTTGCCGCCGCGGACCGCGCCATCGAGCACTTCGACGACCTCGAGGCCGCCTACCGGGCGATGCAGACCGAGCAGGAAAAGGCAGATTTGCTCGCACCGATCACCAATCTGCACACGCGGCTGCTCACCGCTCGCGCCGAAGTGGAGACGATCGACACCCTTGGCCTCACCCACGACGGAGACACCCCTATCAGCCTCTGGACCATGCACACCGAGACGGATCTGCTGGCTGGCGCCGTCGACACCAACCGGGATGCGCTTGTCACGAACACAGAGGACCTGACACGGGCACATGCTGACGAGGGCGAGTTGACCCGCGATCTTCAGGTAGCGCAACAGGAGCATCGCAACAATGGCGGTGCCGATCTTGAGCATCTCGCGGCGTCGATCGAGACCGAACAGCGCCTCCGCGATCAAAGGCTGGGTCGTCGCAGCGCCCTTGCGGAGCGCACCATTGTCCTGCAAGCACCTTTGGACAACCGCGACGACTTCGACAAGCTTCGCTCTGCCGCTGATGCGTTCCTCGCCGCCTACGACGAAATTGACGCCGAGCTGGGCCAGGTGCGCGACGGGCTGCTCCGGAAGCAGGTTCCCGTTCTGGACCGCAAGCGGCAGCTGAAAGACGAACGCGCATCGTTCGATGGTCGGGCGGGGCGAGTACCGAAGGCTCTTGATGACATGCGACTGCAGGCCGCCGCCGCAGCGGGCATGGAGCCCGAGGATCTGCCCTTTCTCGGCGAACTGATTGACGTCGGTCCTGAGCACGGGCGCTGGCGTAACGCGATCGAAACCGTTCTCGGTGGCAGCGCCCGCCTCCTCCTCGTGCCGCAGGAACGGCTGGACGACTTCTCCCGCAAGATCGATCCGTTGCATCTACGGGGACGACTCACATTCGAAGGTGTCCCATCCGCTGAGCACCGCGAGGTCGCGTGCGACCCGCGCACCGTTGCAGGCAAGCTGCTGTTCAAGGATCACCAGTTCAGCGCGTGGGTGATTAGACACGTGACCAACTCGGTCCGGAACGCACTCTGTGTGGAGAGAGCGGACGATCTGGTCGGCGACGGCTACCGGGTCACCCTTGCCGGGCAGACCCGGCGAGGCTCCGCCGGAAGCCACGGCCGAAACGACAGATCCAACGTCATCGGATTCTCCAGCGCAGAGGCGATCGCCGACATCGACCAGCAACTCGCGGGGCTCGAGGTAGAGATCGAGGCGCTCGACACACGACGGATAGAAATTGAAGAAGAGCGGGCGGCGCTTGTGCAGACCAGTCGGGCCTACGACGAGGTGCAGCGGGTTGCCTGGGGTGACATCGACGTCGCGAGCGTTGAACGGCGAATCAGCGAACTGGAAGATCGCCGAAGCACGATCCTCAATGCCAACGACAGCCTCCGCGCGCTCGAGGAACACATCAAGCACGTGAATAGCCGCCTGGAGGCGGCGCGCGAGCGCAGGTTCGGTTTGCAAGATCGCGGTAAAGCGCTCGACAAATGTCATCAGAGTCTGGTCGAGCGACAAGACAAGGTGAGCAGCGAGCTCAATAGAATCGAAAACGAGCAGAAGGTCATACTCGACAACGAGCAGACCAACCGGTTGGACAAGGAGTTCGCCGAGGCCGCGGCTCCTGGTGACCCGGAGGACCTTGACCAGTTCTTCACCAATTTGGGGCAGCTACGCAAGCGGCTCAACAGTGCCGTCGCGGGGGCGCGAGCTGACGTGGAACGCACCGAAACCGACCTCGAGCGGATATTCCAGGCATACCAACGGCTCTGGGAAGATCCCAATCTCGGCGTCAGTGAGGCGTCCTATCCGGACTACGCCAGGATCCTCGACAACATCATCACAACCGGTCTGCACGAACGACGCGACGAGTGGCGTCGCAGGCTAACCCGGTGGAGCGGCCAGGACCTGGTACCGCTCTCAGGGGCGATGGATGCTGCCATCGGGGACATCGAAGACCGGTTGGCGCCGATCAACGACATCCTCGCCGCACTGCCCTTCGGCGCAGGCCGCGATCGGCTGCGGATCAAGCTGCGCCGACTCACCCCGGACCACGTGACACAGTTTCGCCGCGAATTGCGGGCGCTGTCGTCGACAGCGACGAAGGAACTCGAAGAGAACCAGATGCAGCGCCGGTTCGCCGAGCTGCAGGGTTTCATGGCCCAGCTTCGGCGCCGGGATGACCCACGTGCCGACGCGGAGCTCACCGACCGCGACCGACTGCTGGATGTGCGTCGCCACGTGGAGATCACAGCCGAGCGGTACAGCCCCGGCGGCATCCTGCTCAGCGTGCACTCCGCACTCGGTGGCAAAAGTGGTGGCGAGAGCCAGGAGCTGGTGGCCTTCATTGTGGGGGCAGCGTTGCGGTTCCGCCTCGGCGACGAGCTGCGGACCCGCCCGCGATTCGCGCCGGTGTTCCTCGATGAAGGCTTCGTCAAGTCCGACTCCGAGTTCGCTGGCCGCGCTGTGCAGGTGTGGAAGGGTCTGGGGTTCCAGCTGATCGTCGGTGCTCCCCTGGACAAAGTCACCGCGTTGGAGCCGCACATGGACGAGCTACTCGCCATCACAAAGGACACCGAGACCGGCTACTCGTTCGTTGCGCACATCAAGGATCCCGACGGCTATCTGGGGCGTACGTGAAGACTCCCGAGGACATTGTCGTTGATCTCGCCCGACGAATGAAGAACACGTGGTCCGCGACCCTGATCGGCGGACCCGGCGCGCCAGCCTGGCCCTTGGCGATGCCCATCGGACAGCCGAGTTCCACCGAGCTCGCCGTTCAGTTCCTGGCAGTCACGCGGCTAGTGGCTACCTGGCGGGAATGGGCGGCGGGACATGGTCTCACGCTTCAGTTCCGCGCCCGCCGTGTCTCCGGCACCGACCAGGAGTTGCCTACTCACCTCCACGTCCCCGATCTGGAGACCGCAGCCCGCATCTGCGCCGCCGACTGGCCAGCACGCATCGCCCGGGGTCGGCAGCGGGCTGCCCTTTTGGCTCGGCGCTATCCACACCTGACTCAGCCCGCACGTGTCCTGGTCGCTGTCGACGGGCTGTCCGACGTCGACTTCGACCTTCTGTGTCGAGCTGCGGACTGGTTCGCCGTCAACGACGCAACCGGATTGACACCCCGCCAAGTGCCGATCGCAGGCATGCACGCGAAGTGGCTCAACACTCGTCAGGCGTTGGTGATGGACCTCGCCGGGGTCGAGAACCTGCGGCTGGCGCCAGCCCATCCCGCCCGCATCCATTTCACCTACCTTGATCCGGCCCACCGGTCCGCAGGCGGTCGAAGATACGACTCTGCGACGGTCGGCGATCGCGTCCCGTTGTCGTATCAGCCAGAGATTGTGATCATCTCCGAGAACAAGGACACCGCCATCCACTTCCCGGAACTGGCTGGCGGTCTATCGGTCGAGGGTGTCGGTCGCGGTGGCGGAACGGCTGCGGCCTTCGACTGGATCACTGGCGCTCCGCGCGTCTTCTATTGGGGCGACATGGACGCCGACGGACTCGAGATTCTTGACGGGTTCCGGGCTGCTGGAGTACCCGCAAGGTCGATCTTGATGGATCAGAACACCTACGAATCCTGGGAACAGTTCGGCACAAGCCTCGACCGGCACGGCAAGCCACTCGGGCCACGCACGGCGCGACCGGTTCCGCACTTGACCGAGACTGAGCGCGCCCTGTATCACCAGATCATCTCGCCGAACTGGACCCGCCATCGTCGCATCGAGCAAGAGCGGATACCGCTGAGCGAGGCGCTCGCACAGGTGAATCGCGATGTGTCCACGCAGCAATGAACCGCGCAACGTGGCTGAGTGTCGACTCCGCGTCGCCGAGCAATTGTGTCAGCCGTTCGCGAGGTGTTGTAGCGGCAGGCGAACGGTCTACGTCAGCCACGCAACACCGTAGGGACGGGGCGTGTCTCGTCAGGTCGAGCGGCCGGTACGGTTGCCGCGATGACCACGCATACCACTTCAGCCGTCGAGCCCACCGCACTTGGCGACACCACGGTCGAGGATCTGATCGTCCGCGCCGCAGACCTCAAGGGCGAACTGGTGGCGTTCGCCCAGAGCGCTCAATTCGCGAGGCGGCTGGACGCGCTGCTGTTCGATGCCGCCGATCGCCGCGGCCATCTGGACGAGGCCACGGCTGTACTCACCGTTGACCACTTCGCGTTGCAATACCGTCTTTCCGGCGGGCGCACGGTCGTTGAGCGGTTCGTCTCGCAGCGGCAGCCGCGGTTGTCGGATGACGAGCGGGCGATGGTGCTCGGCTGGCGCGGCGTCGTCGAGGGGTGTTTCGAGGTTCGTCGCTTCGATGGTGATGCCGTGGAACTCCACAACCTCGTTGATGATCTCGTCTACCGCGTCTACTCGAACATGGGGCGCAGCGTGTTCGCCGCGCTCCGCGAGGGGATGTTCGTCATGGGCCGGATTGTGCCGGTCCATCCGGAAACGGATGCCTGGCTGGTCAGCGGGCATTTCGCCACGTTCCCGAAATCCGCGCGGCGCGAGATCGCCCAGACAGTTGCCCAGCAGGTAACCGCTCACCCGGAACTGTTGCGCCGCAACCCAGCCATGCTCCAGCGGGGTTGGGAGGTGCAGGCCGAGCATCGTGCGGACTTCATCGCTCAGGTCGGTTCCGATCTCGTGGTGCTGCCTCCGCACGAGGCGCAGGAGACGTTGTGTGAGCACTACCGGCGCCTGCGGGAGAACACGGTCGCACGTCTCGACCGCAAGGCAGCCAAGCGTGCCGCGACCGCCAGTCCGGCACCCGAGGATCTGAGCCTGTTGCCCGACGAACTGCTGGATGCCGACAGCGTCGCGCTGATCTACGACGAGGTCGAAGGACTCTGCTTCTACCGCGACCTCGACCACCTCGACGCGCTCTTCGCCGACCCCGCACTGGCCCGTGACCGTACTCGTCTTGCCCAACTGCGCGAGTACCTCGACGACGACTCGGTCTCGCCGCTGGCGATCCGCCGCCTGGTACAGCGACACCCTGACGGTGCTGACTCGGTCTTCCGCACGCTTCTGCGCAAACCCGGCTTCTCCTGTCCGCGCGACGGCGAGAAACTGCTTCAACGCCACAAGAAGTCCTTCTTCGACCGCGAACCGATGCCCAGTGTCTCGATCATCGGCGAACGCCTTGCCGAGCTTCTCCGCACCACGCGATAGGTGGAGCGCTCATGGCGAGCGTCGAAGTGGAGCGGGTACGTCGGTTGATCGACGGGCTGCACCGCGACCGTCGGACGCACCCGCGTCACGGGCGACCGGAGTATTACCAGCTGGCGAGCGACGTCGGTGCCGCATGTGAGGAGCTGATCGAGAGTGAGCCTGCGGCTGCCCCGGCCCTCGCGCGACGCGCGGTCGACCTCGTGACCACGGCGCTGATGTACATGGATGGCCCGTCCGGCATCGTGCAAGCTCTGATGGCCGTGCACGCACGTGCCTGTGTCGCAGCGCCCTCCGATCCGAAGCGGCTGGCGGGGTGGCTGGTGAAGCTGCGGCTCGATGGGCCGGGCTGGCCGGACTTCCAACTGAGCGACTATGCGGATGCACTGGGGGACAAGGGCCGTGCCGAACTGGCCCGGGTAGTGGAAGATCGTGCCAAGACAGCTGAGCCGGACCTGCACGGCAGGACACCATTTGGGATTCGCGTGCTGCGCGAGCAGCTTGCCGAGATCTCCGGCGACGTCGACCACTACATCGCTGTGCTGGGTGAAGATCTCCACGCCGCGTCCCAGTATCTCAAGATCGTCGACGCGCTGCGGAACGTCGGCCGCGCGGCTGATGCCGAACGCTGGGCGCAACGCGGGCTGGGGATCGGCAATCCGATCGACAAAGGCAGGCTTCGTGATGTCTACGTGGACTTGCTGCTCGAACGCGGTGCCGCCGACGAGGCGCTCGCGATGCGGTGGCAGCTGTTCGACCAGTACCCCACCCAGACCCACTGCAACGACCTGCGCCGCACCGCCGAACGCACCGGGACCTGGCCCGGGCTGCGGGACAATGCGATCGGGCGGCTACGCGACGCCACCACTGGGCAGGCCGCCTTCGCCGACCATCTCATCGGCGTGTTGCTCGGCGAGGGCGAACTGGACGAAGCATGGCAGGCGGCGGTCGATCATACCGATGACCTGCTCGATTCACGTTGGCATCAGCTTATCGAGCTGCGCCAACCCATCCACCCGCGGGACGTGCTGGACCCATGGCAACGGCTCATCCAGCGGCGACTGGACGCCAGCACCGACAAGTACCGGTACGGCAAGGCCATCAAGCTGCTGAGGCACCTCCGTGACGCCTACCGAGCCGCAGGTGATGAGATCGGTTTCGGAGCGTACCTTGACCGTCTGCGAGACCAGCACAAGCGCAAGACCTCGTTCATCGTCAAGCTCGATCGCGCCAACCTGTGACGCCACCGTCGCTTCGCTTCTTCCCGCGGAGTCGACCTTGGGGACCTCCGGTCGGGATTTCTTGACCGGCCGGAGTCGGGTTCTCACACCGGTTTGGCTGGAGAAAATCTGGAGAGTCCATATGGGCTGAACGGGTTTATACTGCTCTCAACGACGGTGAACGGAACCGCTATGACCTGCGGATCCTTAATCGCCGCAGGTGAGAGGCGTGCCGGGGTCACACTGGCAGTGTGAGGGTCAGGGGTTCGAGTCCCCTCAGCTCCACAAGTGAATCGCTTTCAATTTCGCCCGCCGACCTGCTGAAACAGGCACGGCGGGCGATTTGCATTTCTGTCCTATGTGGACCGTGAGTGCGCAACTGGAGCAAATCTGGAGCACGGTGATCATCTTCGCGAAAATAGGGTCAGTGCTTTGCTCCAGGATTCGTACACCATCTGGGTGTGGCGGACGCGGAGGTGGTTCCGATACGGGTCGACTCTGCGCCAGAGCCTGATCTTCTTCTGTGTAAGCGGGTGACCTGACCGGCGGGCGGACACCGAGGCGTCGGGGATGGGCCTGGACCCGAAAGGGACAGGCCGCGCCCGATGGACGATGCGCTGGAAGCCAGTCCTGGACGCGTTCGCCATCACGTTCGGTGACCGCTGGCCGGGAGCCGAAACCTACTGATCAACAACGCCGGAAACACCGTTGCTGGACGCTTCCTGGAGCTTGAGTGTCGAGCAGGGACTGCGCGGTGGCACCACCTGCCCGGTCTCGGCCCGCGGGCTCAGGCGAGGGCGGCGGCCAACAGGGCGAACGCGGCGATGATGACGAAGACGCGGACGTAGTGGTAGCGGTCCCAGCGGTTCATCTGCTCCTTCCAGTCCTCGGGCCGGTTCTCGGCGGTCCACGTCTTGCCCCGGTTGTTGATCGGAACGAGGAGTAGGAGCGACATGATCACGCTCACGATCAGCAGCGCGGCGGCGATGACGACGAGGCCGGTGCCAGGGTGATGCCATCCGGCGGTGGCCCAGACCGCGCTCAGGACGAGCGAGCCGATGTACCAGAACGGCATGACGGCGCCGAGCATCCGGCCCCCATGGGCGCGGCCGCGCTGGCCGCTGTCGTCGGGAAGTCCGTTGAGGATCGGGTTGATGACGAAGGCGACGGAGAATTCCACCCCCACCATCAGGCCGACGACCACGATGGTGCAGACCTGGAGTGCGCTGAGCATGAGGACCTTCCCGGAATCTAGTGTTGCTAGCCGATAAGGCAACGCTAGTACTACTGCCGCTCGCTTGTCTAGCGGTGCTAGACTTCGAGTCGTGTCGGTACAAGAACGCAAGCAGCGCGAACAGGCGGATCGCGAGCGCCTCATTGTGGCGACGGCCCGCGAACTCGCCGAGCAGCAGGGCTGGGACGCGGTCACCACCCGCAGGCTCGCCGAGCGCATCGAATACAGCCAGCCCGTCCTCTACAGCCATTTCCGCGGCAAGCGCGAGATCATCGGTGCCGTCGCCATCGAGGGTGCTGCCGAGATGGCCGCGGCGCTGCGGGCCGCGACCTCAGCCATGGGCGGCCCTTACACCCGGGTCACTGCCCTCGCCCGCACCTACCTCGACTTCGCCGAGCGCAACCCGGCGGTCTACGACGCCATGTTCCAACTCGACGGCGGCCTGACGTTCGCGAACGAGGACACCCCGGAGCCACTGAAGGACGCCTTCGCGGCCCTGCTGGAAAGCCTCGGCGAGGTCGCTGGGGACGGCGTACACCCTGGACTGTTCACCGAGGTGTTCTGGGCGTCCCTGCACGGGCTGGCCACGCTGACCCGAGCGGGACGGCTGCCGCCGGGGGACGCCGAGCGGAGGGTGGAGCTGCTGGTGGACCGGCTCGCCGTGGTCTGACACACCGTCCGAGCCGCTGTTCTCGGGTGAATTCACAGGGGGACAGCTCGATCCGGTGATATCGCGCGACGCCGCTCACTTCGCCATGAAGTCGGTCTCGGATCTGGGCATGACGGGTCGTGGCGATGACTCTGCGTCGCCGCGATCGCCGAGGAGGTCGTCCGGAGCGTGTCGTATTGATCCTGCGTCTCCACAACATCGTCGCGAACGACCTGGCCGCGCGGCGTTTGGCTCCGATGTGACCTCCTTCAGCCGCTCCGTGGTGCCGACGACGATGACCAGGTCGTACCCTCTCGGCGGCGAGTTCGCGGGCGTGGGCCATGGCCGGTGCCCGCGGTCGCGCCGGTGATGAGCGACGGCATGGTCGACGCGCTACCGACTTCACCAGGGGAACGGGCGCGGCAGCTTCGCCGGGCGGAGGTCGACGAACGCGGCGGGCACGGTGGCGGTGCCTTCGGCGTAGTAGCTCCACATGGTGCGGTACTCGTCGCCGTAGCCGTTCGCGACGGCGGTCAGCCGGGCGGCGTTGGTATCGCCCCACACGCCGGTGTCGAGCCGGTGTTCCAGCGCGAGGAGCGCGGCGATTTCCTCGGCGGCGGTGAAGAAGCAGTGGTTGGCGCGCTCGACGTAGGCCTGGCGCAGGTTCGCGGACCGGCCGAACCGGGCCGCGTTGTCGGCGTACCACCGCTGCGCCTCGACGACGTCGGTGCCGTCGCCAGTGGAGTGCAGGGTCAGCGTCGGGACGGCCACCAACCCGGTGGTCGCCGACTCGGCGGTCAGCTTCGCCACGGCGCGAGGGTCGGCGGCGATCCTCGGCGCGGCGTTCAGCGTCGCCAGGTCGGCGGCCAGGTCCAGCCCGGCGGCGGTGTACAGCTCCTCCACCAGCGCGCGCTGGCTGGACTTCGCGAGCTGGGCGCGGTAATCGACGCCGGTGTTCCAGCTCGGGTTGCCGCCGAGTTCGTGCTCCAGCTGCGTCCGGCCGTGGCCGAACATCGCGGCCCCGATCTGGTAGCGCATGAGCAGGTAGAGGTGGGTCGCGGATTCTGCGCCGCCCGCGGGCCGCGGCCCGAGCGAGTCGACCCATGCCGGGAGGTCGCCGAACGACGCGGCCAGCGCGAGCCGGGCCTGGCTCGCCGGGGTGTTCAGGGTCGCCCGGATCAGCGGGTTCGCCAGGTCCTGGTTGGCCACCGGGTCGGTGCTACCGGTGATCTTCACCGGCTGGTCGGCCCAGAGCAGGGTCTTCAACGCGAACGCCACGTCGAGCAATCCATTGTGGTGCGAGACCGACCCGGCGATCGGCGCGCACATCGGCAGCGCACCGGAGATGCGGGAGGGGTGCCGCTCGGCGAGCACGGTGGTGACCTGCCCGCCGAGCGACTTGCCCCACGCGATGACACGGCGCGGGCGCGCCACTTCCGCCGTGAACCGGTCCAGGACCGCGAGCTGGTCGCGCACGATCGTGGAGCTGGTGTACGGCGTCATGGCGAACTGCGTGCCTGCCATCGCGTACCCCCGGTCGAGGAGCCACGCCCGTAATGCCGGGTGGTCGTTGTCGACCTCCGGCGCGGGTTTCGGGGCGCCGGGCGTGGCGAGGTAGCCGTGGCTCCAGAGCAGCACCGTGCCGTTCCACCTCGACGGCACCTCGATCACGAACGGCGTGGTCCCGATCGTGCCCTCGATCCTTCGGGAGGAGGCGGCGGAGGCGGGACCGGCGAGTCCGGCCACGGCGAGGAGAAGGGTGGCGAGTAGCAGGAAGATCCGGCGCATGGCGGCGAGTCTGGAGCGCTGCCCGGCACCGCCGCCATCCTTTCGGGCACTGGCGAAACCTGCGAGGATCTCGCGCAATGCTCCGGCTGCGGTTCGACCTCGACGAGCTGGCCCGCACGACGCTCTCGACGTCCGGTGTCGCGGCCACGATCGAGGCCGTCTGCAGTGGCGCGCTGCTGACCACCCGCCCGCCGCTCGCGTTCGACGGGTGGCGCCGCCGGTTCCGGACACGGGTGGACGACCGGATGCGGCCGTTGCTCGACCTGGTGCCCCCCGCCTCCCCGGCGCCAGACTTCCTGACCGTCCGCACCGACGATCCGGCCGACGTGGTCGAGCACCTTTCCGCGCTGTCCGCCGCCGAGATCGCCTTCGACCTGATCGAGGCGGGCGTCCGCCCGTCCCGGTTCACTCGGCTGCTGGCCTCCGGCGACCGGGAGGCGCGGGCCACGGTCGGCGACGCGCTGCGGCGCTACCACCACGCGTTCGCCGATGAGCTGCCGTTGGTGCGCGCGGTGATCTCCGACGACCTGGCCTATCGCGCGTCGGTGCTGGCCGCGCAGGGCATCGGCGGCCTGCTGGAGTCGCTGCATCCGGCGATGCGCTGGCGCAGCCCGGTCCTGGAGATCGACGGAGGACCGGACCGCGAGGCGTCGCCCGGCGGCCGTCAGGTCCGGCTGGTTCCGTCGGTGTTCATGTGGCGGCGGCCGTACGTGCTGATCGAGCCGGACGGGCCGTGCTTCATCACCTACCCGGCGCGCGGCGCGCTTCGCCTCGGCTCGGCGGAGCCTGCGTGCGGTGATCCGCTGGCCGACCTGCTGGGCCGAACCCGGGCGGCGGCGTTGCGCGCGATCAACGGGGGAGCCACGACCAGCGAGCTGTCCGAGCGGCTCGCCATCAGCCTGGCCTCGGCGTCGGAGCACGCGTCGGTGCTGCGCCGGGCCCGGCTGATCACAACGTCGCGGCAGGGCCGCGCGGTCCGGCACACGCTGACGCCACTTGGGCACAACACACTGGCAGGCGGCGCCGTCCAGATGATCGAGTGACTCGTCAGGCAACGGGGACTGGTCCAGATTCGGATGGGTGAGTCGTTCCAACCACTTTTCCGTGATCAACAGAATGAAAGATCACGACGCGGTGGTCGCCCCGTGTCATGGCTTGCCCGACCAACGCGAGTCTGCCCGCTCGATCCCCTCGACGACCACGCCAGCCAGATGCGGTGACAGCACGTCCAACCACTGTTTTGGCGGGCCTCTCCACGCGCTTCGAGAGGCGAACACCATCGAGTGAACGTCGTGTGCTGACGAATGACTCCTATTGTGCCAATTCTCGGAGACTTGTAAACCTGTTATTTGCCGATCTATCGGCGACGACCCCACGGAGGTTATGAAAATGGCTGGCAAAACGGCGGATCCCGTCGACAGGAAGATCGAATCGGAGTTCGAAAAACTGGACCTCAACCACGACGACCACCTCGACTGGTCGGACTACGAGACCCTCATCGGCCGCTACCTGCAGACGGCACGCGTCAGCGAGAACGACCGTCGGGCCAGGGCACTCCGGGCGTTCTACCAGTTGCACTGGCTGGAGCTGCTGCGATACGCGGGCGTCGAGGGGGATCGCCTGTCGAGGAACCAGTTCGTCGCCGCGACCCGTCTCGCCACCACCGATAGCAGCAGGCTCAACGTCGCTGAGGTCGGCGGCCACGTGATCTTCGACCTTATCGACACCAACGGTGACGGCGAGATCAGCAAGGACGAACTGGCGAACTACCTCCGGGGCGTCTGGCAAATCGACCCGTCCGACGCGGCTTACAGCCTTGAAGTGCTCGACCGCGACGGGGACCAGGTGATTTCGAGGAGCGAATTCGTCAGTGGCATCAATGAACACCTCGAGACGTCGCGCCGGACGGCTGCCCGCCGCTAGCCGGAGTGACGCGCAGGTCTGGGGTGGGTGCTCGGAGGGTTGGGTAAGGACGTTCGAGGTGCCGGTGAAATACGCCGGCGTGGCGGGTACTGCCCATTTCAGGGATATGTCGGCGACCTTGATTCAACCCATTGTGGAGCCTGCCCAGACCATTTCGCCCGCGTCGACACCTACGTCTCCGTCACCAATCATCCCGTCCACGGGAGACGTACGTGTCGACGTCTGGGCCATGTACCTACCCAAGGGCGCCGCGCGACGTGGTCGACCGCACTGGGTACGCCACCCCGTCCCATTTACGCGAATCCGTAGCCGTCACCACCGCACGAGCACCCGCGCAAGCCCCCCGACGACCAGGCCGTCCCGGGTCGCCAAGGCCGCAGGCGGCTCGGCGAGTTCGAGCGTCGGAAGCCTGCGGAGCAGCACCTGCAACACGGTCTGAAGCTCTATGCGGGCGAGAGCCTGGCCGACACAAGCGTGGGGTCCGACGCCGAACGCAAGGTGCGGATTCGGGGTGCGGCCCAGGTCCATGCGGTCGCCGTCGGCGAACGTGCGGTCGTCCCGGTTGGCCGCGGCCAGGCTGCACACGACTGTCGTGCCACTGGGCAGCGCGCGATCGGCGACCTCGACCTCGGCGGAGAGGTAGCGTGGCATCCCGAAGCCCGGGTTGGCGTCGAAGCGCAGCACCTCCTCGACGGCGGTGCGCACCAGCCCGGGATCGGCACGCAACTGCGCCCACCGGTCCGGCTCGGCGAGCAGCAGCGCGACCATCTTGCCGATCATGCTCGCCGTCGTCTCGTACCCGGCGACCAGCAGGCCCTGGCTGGTGCCGATGATGATCGCTTCGGAGAGTTGCCCGTCGAACTCGTCGGTGAACCGGATGAACTCGCTGATCAGGTCGTCGCCCGGGTTGGCACGTTTGGCGGCGATGTGCGCGGCGAAGTAGGCACCGAACTCCGCCTGCGCGGCATCGATCTCCGCCTGAGTGAACCGCGTCATGCTGAGCAGGGTGTCCGACCAGTGCCCGAACCGATCCCGGTCGGGGTCAGGCACCCCGAGCTGGTCGCAGATCACTGATCTCGGCAACGGAAACCCCAGTTCCGCCATCAGGTCCGCCGGTGCTCCACGCTCGATCATCGCGGTGACCAGCGACTCCGCCATCTCCTCGATGCGCGGCTGCATGGCCTGCACACGTTTCGCCGTGAACGCCCTGCTGATGACCTGCCGCCAGCGCTGGTGCAGGGCGTCCTCCGTCAGCTTCTCGCCGAAGACCCCGCCCGCCTCGTTCGCGGTGACCCGCGCGGCGTCGTCGGCGTCGGAGTGCCGGGTGAACCGGGGGTCGGAGAGCACCCGCCGGACGTCGTCGTACCGGGTGAGCAGCAGCGCCCTGTCCCCGCTGGGCAACCGCACCGGCGCCACGGGTTCCTTGGCCCGCAGATCCGCCCATTCCGAGGGCGGGCTGAGCGCATCAGGAAGGCGGAATGGGTAGGCGGGCGTGCCATCGCTCATGAGTAACTCCTGACGTCGATTCCGCTCACGCTGAGTCGACTCCTCGTTACGGCAGGCTTCCATGAAGGTCCGCTTTGGACCATAACGTCGCGACCGGGACCGCGCGCGCCCATCCCGCTGATCTTGGGCCTGACCGATTCGGCGAAGAGAACGGTTCGCGCCGACGCGGGCGGTCAGCCCGCCTGCGCGAGGTAGTGGTCGAGCAGGCGGTGCAGAGCACGGCGCAGCGACGCGCGGTCCAGGCTGCGGGCCCTGCCTCTGACGTAGGCCCGGACCAGGGCGTGCAGCTGGTAGTGCCCCGGCGCGGTCTGGTGCAGCAGCCGGGCGTCGACGAGATCCTCAAGCAGCCGGTCGGCCGTCCGGACGCTCGTCTCGGCGAGCGCCGCCACGGCAGGCGGCCGCACGTCGGTGCCCAGGTACAGGCCCAGCAGGTCGAGCATTCGGCGCTGATCGTCGCGCAGCGCCGCCCGGGACGTCGTCAGCGCGGTGGCCAGCGTCGGCGCACACGAGTCCAGCTCGGCGATCAGCCTGCGCTCGTCGGCGAGCCTGCCCACCAGGTACCCGATCGGCCAGGTGGGACGGTCGCGCAGCCGATCGGCCGCTGCCCGCACCGCGAGCGGCAGCCTGCCGCACAGCTCGACGACAGCGGCCACCTGCGCGTCAGGCTCGGCGTGCCGCCCGCTCACCGCGGCGAAGAGGGTCGCGGCGTCGTGGCGGGGCGGCACGTCGACCGACAGCGGATACGCGTGCCCGAGCAGGGGAAGCCTGCGCCTGCAGGTGATCAGCACGCGGCTCGCGCCCACCCCGGGCAGCAGCGGCTCGACTTGGTCGGCGCGGTGTGCGTCGTCGAGCACGACGAGCACCCGCTTGCCCGCCACCGTCGACCGCCATAGCGCGGCGCGCGACTCAGTGTCCGTCGGGATCGCCGCCGCGGGCACGTCGAGTGAGCGCAGCAGCCGGGCCAGCGCGTCGGCCGCCGTCAGCGGGGGCGTATCCGGGGTCGAGCCGCGCAGGTCGAGGTACAGCAGGCCGTCCGGGTGGTCCGGCGCGAGCCGGTGCGCCGCGCGCACCACCAGCGTGGTCTTGCCGACCCCTGCCATGCCGTCGACCACGACGACCCGGTGATCCGCGGCGAGATCGGAGAGTTCGGTCGCCCGCCCGACGAACAGATCCGGGTCGGCGGGCAGCTGGGCGGGCGGCGGGGCGGGCGCGGTCGCGGCCACCCGGTCGTCGGCCAGCAGCCGCACGTGCAGCTCACGCAGCTCGGGGCCGGGCTCGATGCCGGTCGTGGCGACCAGCGCGGCCCGCGTGCTCCGATAGACCTCCAGTGCCTCGGCCCGCCTGCCGCACCGGTGCAGGGCGAGCATGAGCAGGGCCGCCCGGTCCTCGGCGAGCGGGTCGTGCACGAGCAGCGCCCGCAGTTCGGGCACCAGCTCGGTGTGCTCGCCGAGCTCGAGCCGAGCCCGCAGTAGCCGCTCGCGGACGTACTCCCGGCGCGCTTCGAGCCGGGTGACCTCGGCGTCGAGCAGCGGGCCGATGGCGACGTCGGCGAGCGCGGGCCCACGCCACACCGCGAGCGCGCGGGCGAGGTGGGTGCCTGCCACCTCGGCATCGTCGGCGCGCTCGCCCGCCGCCGCGTGCGCGGTGAAGTCGGCGAGGTCGAGTTCGCCCGGCCGCACGGTCAACGCGTAGCCGTCGGCGCCGGTGCGCAGCCGGGACTCCGGTTCGCCTGGCAGGTGCAACGCACGCCGCAGCCGGGCCAGGTAGGTGCGGAGGTTCGAGCTGGCCGAGCTCGGGGTTTCCGTCCACACCAGACGCAGCAGCGTCCGGACGCCCACCGCGGCGTTGGCGTGCAGCAGCAGCGCGCCGAGCACGGCGCGCTGGCGAGGGCCGCCCAACGGCACCGGCTTGTCGGCCACCCGCATCTCGACCGGTCCGAGCACCCGGAACTCCACCACCTGTGGCTTCATGTAACCGACTATATGCGGAGCGTGTGCGTCTCCATATGCACCGCTCCGGTGAGACTGCTCGGGACACGACTACCGAGGAGCACCATGTCGCTCACCGACGAGCCGCGCGGGCCCAACAGTTACCGCGAGCCGCCACTCCGGCACGCCACCGGCACAGTCGAGCTGGTCCCGACCACCGCGCTGCGGGCGGGCGAGTCACCGCGGTTGGCAGGCGAGAACCTCGACCACGTCCGCGCACTGGCGGCGTCCGAGCTGCCGTTGCCCCCGATCGTGGTGCACCGGCAGACCATGCGAGTGATCGACGGCATGCACCGGCTGCGGGCCCAGGCGCTGCTGGCCCGCACCCACGTCGAGGTGCGCTGGTTCGACGGCCACCCCGACGACGCGTTCGTGCTGGCCGTCGACGCGAACACGGCCGCGGGCCTGCCGCTGTCCACAGCGGACCGCAAGGCGGCGGTGGCCCGCATCCTCACCACCCACCACACCCGTTCGGACCGCTGGATCGCAGGCGTCACCGGGCTCGCCGCGACCACTGTCGGCGAGATCCGCCGGTGTTCGACCATCCAGCATGGACAGTCGAACAGGAGGGTCGGCAGGGACGGCAGGAGCAGACCGGTCGACAGCGCGGGCGGGCGACTGCTCGCCGCCGAGATCATGCGCGCGGACCCCGGCCGGTCGCTGCGGGAGATCGCGGGCGCCGCCGGGATCTCCCCGTCGACCGCGCTCGACGTCCGCAACCGGCTGCGTGCGGGCTCCGACCCGTTGCCTGCAGGCCGTACGACGACGCGGCGGCCGGACGCCGACCGTGCGTCGGAGCGCGATATCGACCCGGTCGCGGTACTCGGCGTGCTGCGCAACGACCCGGCGCTGCGGTTCACCGAGAGCGGCCGCGCCCTGCTGCGCTGGCTCGGCGCACACGTCATGGACGCGGGCGCCGCGAACGCCGTCCTCGGCGGCCTCCCGCCGCACTGCGCGGGCACTGTCGCGGCCCTGGCCCGGCACAACGCGGAGTTCTGGGGCCGCTTCGGCGACCGGCTCGCCGGGCTGGCCGGTGATCCGGTGGTGCCCAGGCCGCGCGCCCACCCGGACGCGGGCGGAGATGTCGGCACAGTCGGGGAGACGCCGTGCCCCGGCGCGGCGACCCGGTCCTGATCACCGGCGGCAGCGGGTTCATCGGCACACACCTCGCGGGCCACCTCGCCGCGCGCGGGCTGCCGGTGGTCGTCGCCGACCGGGTCGGCTGGACCAGCGCCGGTCCGAGGGTGCGCGCGGTGCCGCTGGACGTCACCGACGCCGACGGCTGCCGCGACCTCGTGCGGTCGGTGCGGCCCGCCGTCGTCTACCACCTCGCCGCGGCGGCCACGATCGACGCCGCGTTCGCCGACCCGCTGGGCTCGTTGCGCACCAACGTCTGCGGCACCGTCGCCATGTTGGAGGCGACCCGGTCGGTGGGCGGCGGGGCCAGGTTCGTGCTCGCGTCGACCGACAAGGTCTACGGCGAACTGCGCACCGACGCCTACACCGAGAGCTCACCCCTCGCCGCGCGCGGCGTCTACGACGTCGGCAAGCAGTCGGCTGACACGATCACCCAGCTCTACCGCACCGAACTCGGCCTCCCGGTGGCGATCCTGCGGCTGTGCAACGTCTTCGGCCCCGGTGACCCGCACACGGCGAGCCGGGTGGTGCCCCGGTCGCTCGACCGGATCTTCGATCCCCGCGGGCCGCTGCCGCCGCTGCTCTACGCGGGGTCGCTCGGCCACGGCCGCGACTACGTGTTCATCGATGACGTGGTGCGCGCGCTGGTCGCCGTCGGGTTCGACGCCCGCGCCGACGGCGAGGTGTTCAACATGGCCGCGACGGCGCACCGCACCACCCGCGCGCTGGTCGAGGAGATCGTCGCGCGCAGCAGCGCGGCCTGCCTGCCCGCTGACCCGGACCGCGCGGCGGCGATCGCCGCCAACGGCTACACCGTCGTCGCGGGCCCGCCTGCCAGGGCGCTGGACCGGCAGCACTGCGACGCAGGCCTGTTGCGCACCCGGCTCGGCTTCCGGCCTGCCGTCCCGCTCGGCGTCGGGCTCGACCGCACGATCGCCGCGGTGATGCTCGCCAGGGGCTTGGCCGCGGCACCGTCGAACGGCGCGGCCCGTGGCTACGGTCGGGCCGTCCACACCTGAACGGGAGGCATGCGTGGATCTCATCGCAGTGCGGAGCCGGGCTGAGAAGGCGGCAAGCCGGGGGCTCGCCCACCTGTGGGACCGGCAGCGAGAGAACGGGTCCTGGGTGGACCGGCTGTCCTCCTCGACCGTCGCCACCGCGCTCGGCGCGTTGTCGCTGCACCGCGCCGACCCGGCCGGGCACCGTGACCGGATCGCCGCCGCCGTCGGATGGCTGAACGCCAACCAGCGGGCCGACGGCGGCTGGAGCATGGCCGACGCGGAGCCCCCGAGCAGCCCCGGCATGAGCGCGTTCGCCATCGCCGCCCTGCACGAGATCGACCCGGACGCCTCTCGTGGCGCGCTGGAGCGCGGCTGGGCGTTCCTCGACGCCAACGACGCCGAGAACGTCATCCCCGGCCTGCGCGGCCAAGCACCCAAGACATGGCCCGCCGCGCTGCCCACGATCTGGGGTCTGGTCGGACTGCGAGACCCGCGCGAACAGCCCGACCAGCCGGTCGAGGCGGTGCTGCTGCCGTCCCGGCTGCGCAACAAGGTGTCCATCGCGCTGCCGGTGATCCTCGCCCTGGGCGTCATGCAGGCCCGCACGCTGCCGCGTGGCCCGTTGCGCAGGCTGACCAGCCGGATCGCGCGACCGAAGGCGCTGGACTGGCTGCGCGAGGTGTCCGGCGCCAATGGCGGCATCGAGGAGTGCCCGATGATCGCCGGGTTCGTCTACCTGGGCCTGCACGCCGCGGGCGTCGGACGCGACCTGCAACTGGCGTCGTCGCGCTACCTGCTCAGCACCCAGCGGACCGACGGGTCGTGGGCCATCGACCGCGATCTGGAGATCTCGGTGACGGCCTACGCGGTCATGGCCCTCACCGAGTTCAGTGACGTCGCCGCCGAACCGCAGCTGCACCGTACCCGCGACTGGCTGCTGGACGCCCAGTGGAACCGGCCGTTCACCCCGCTCGGCCTGCCCGCGGGCGGCTGGGCGTGGGCGAACCCGTCGGGCTGGCCGGAGACCGAGGACACCGCCGTCGTGCTTGGAGTGCTCGCCGATCTCGGCGTACCGCGCGGCCACCCAGCCGTCGAACTCGGCATCCGGTGGCTGCTGCGTATGCAGAACCGGGACGGCTCGTGGTCGGAGTGGGTGCGCAACAGCGCGATCATGAACGACCGGCCGTGTGCCGGGGTCACCGCGCACGCCATCCTCGCCCTGCACCGCTTCGGGGTGTCCCGGGCACCGGGTTCCGCGATCGCCCGGGGACTGTCCTATCTGGACAACCACCGGCAGGCAGACGGTTCGATCGCGTCGGTGTGGTTCAGGGACAGCACCCACGGCACCTCCCGGCTGCTTGAGGCGTTCACCGCCACCCGGCACGGCGCTTCCCCCGCCGCCCGCGCCGCCCACCGCCGGTTGGTCGCCGAGCAGGCCGACGACGGCGGCTGGCCGCGCCACCACGAACTGCCGCCGGAGGGCACGACGGCCGAGGAGACCGCGTGGGCTCTGTTCGCCCTGCTGCACGCCGGGCACGACCCCGCCGACCCCGCCGTCCTGCGCGCGGTCGACTGGCTGGTCGACCGGCAGGACGACCTCGGCACCTGGCGGCCCAGCAACGTCGGCCTGTATTTCGACGACCTCTGCTACACCGACGACCTCATCGCGCACACGTTCGCCCTGCGTGCCCTCGGCCGCTTCCTGCGGGTCACCGACCGCAGCGGCGCCCGATGACCCGGGCACCGCTGCGCGACGAGCACTCAGGCACCATGCCACCGGGTCCGCCGTGGCCCGCCGCTGTCCAAACGCTCCTGTGGGCGCTCGCGCCGGTCGCGTTCGGACAGTTCTGCCTGCGCCGGTACGGGCCGCTGTTCACCGCGCGCATCGTCGGATTCGGGCCGGTCGTGCACGTCTGCGCACCGGACACGGTCCGCAGGGTGCTGCGGACCGAGGCGGACCGCTTCGACGCGGCAGGCGCCAACGACGCCATCGGATTCATCGTCGGCAGGCACTCGCTGCTGCTGTCTACCGGTGCGACACACACCGCGCGCCGAAAGGTCCTTAAGGGACCGTTGCACGGCGCGAACGTGGCGCACTACGTGGCACTCATGGAGTCGATCGTGGCGCGCGAAGTCCGCGGCTGGCGGGTCGGCTCGACTGTGCGGCTGCTCGACTGCTTCCAGCGGATCACCCTGGAGGTGATGATGCGGGCCGTCTTCGGCATCACCGACTCCAGCAGGCTCGACCGGCTGCGGGTGCTCGTGCCCCGGCTGCTCGACATCAACCCGCTGGTGCTCCTCGTGCCCGCCGCTCGCAGGCGATTCGGTGGGCACGGCCCGTGGTCGCGGCTACAGGCGCTGATCACCGAGGTGGACGGGATCATCCGCGCGGAACTGGCCGAGCGCAGGGCTTCGCCCCGGCCCGGTCCCGACGTCGTGTCGGCGCTGCTGGCAGGCGACCAACCGGTGACCGACGCCGAGATCCGCGACCACCTCGTCACGCTGCTCGCCGTCGGCCAGGAGACCACCGCCACCCAGCTCGCCTGGTTCTTCGAGCGGGTGCTGCGCTGCCCGGACGCGCTGGGCGCGGTCACCGAGGCAACCCACCGGGGCGACCGGGTCGTGCTCGACGCCGCCGTGCACGAGGCCGTCCGCGTGCGACCGACCACATTGGACGTGGGCCGGGTCGCGGTGCGGCCGTGGCACGCCGACGGCTACACGGTGCCCGCGGGCACGCTGTTCGCCGTCTCCATCGGGCTCCTGCACCGCTCGCCGCGGGTCCATCCCGAACCGGACCGCTACGACCTCGACCGACGACCGGTGCCCGGCCCCGACTTCCTGCCGTTCGGCGCGGGCGCGCACCACTGTCTCGGCGCGTCGCTCGCGCTGGTCGAGATGCGTACCGTGGTCGCGGCCGTGCTGCGCTCGGTGCGACTGGCTCCGGACCGGCGCACGGCGGAGCGGGTCCGGCTCAAAGGCCCCATGCTGCTGCCGCACCGCGGAGCGGCCGCCAGGGTCGTGGCGAACCACCTGCTCGACGGGGGTGGCTGAGCCGTGCACACGTTCCCGTTCCCGCAGGCACCGCGCCTGGACCTCGAACCGGAGTACCTCCGGCTGCAACGCGACGAGCCGGTCTGCCTGGTGCGGTTCCCCTACGGCGAACCGGCCTGGCTCGTCACCCGGCACGCCGACGCGCGGACCGTCCTCGCCGACCCGCGATTCTCCCGGGCCGAGTCGCTGCGCCGCGACGTCCCCCGGGTCACCGAGGTCAACTTCGCGGGCGGCATCGTCGCGATGGACCCGCCCGAGCACACCCGGCTGCGCGCGACCTGCCTGCACGCGTTCACCGCCCGCACGGTCGCCCAGCTGCGCGAGCGCGCCACCGCACTCGCGGTCGAGCTGGTCGACGCCGCGGCGGCGAGCGGGACCTTCGACGCCGTCGCCGACCTCGCGGTCCCGTATACGCTGCGGATGATCTGCGAGCTGCTCGGTGTCCCCTACGCCGACAGCGACCGGTTCCGCGGCTGGGCGGAGGCAGGCCTCGCCACGACCGCCATCACCGAGGCGGAGCGCCTCGACGCGACCGGGCGGATGTGGGAGTACATCGCCGACCTCATCGCACGCCGTCGAGTGGAGCCCGCGGCCGACCTGATCTCGGCCATGCTCGCCGCCGACGAGCGCGGAGTGCGGGACGAGGAACTCGTGGTCATCGTGATGGCCGCGCTCGTCGCGGGATACGAGACCACCTCGACGCAGCTGCCGAACTTTCTCTACCTGCTGCTGTCCCGGCGGGACCGGTGGGAGGAACTCGTCGCCAAGCCGGAACTGGTCGACACCGCCGTCGAGGAGCTGCTGCGGTTCGCGCCGCTGGAGGCCAACGGCGCGTCGCCGCGCTACACCAAGGTCGACGTCGTGCTCAGCGGAACCCGCATCCCGGCGGGCGCGGCGGTGGTCGCGGCGACGGTCGCGGCCAACCGGGATCCCCGGGTGTTCGCCGACCCGCAAGCGCTCGACCTGGCCCGCGACCCCAACCCGCACCTCGGGTTCGGCTTCGGTGCGCATTTCTGCCTCGGTGCGCCGCTGGCCCGGCTGGAGCTGCGCGTCGCCCTCGGTGTGCTCGTCGCCGCCCTGCCCGAGATGCGGCTCGGCCCGCCGGAGCCGCGGTGGAAGACCGGGATGCTCGTGCGGGGTCCGGTGACCCTGCCACTGGAAGCCGGGAGGCGCTGTGACGTCACGTGAACCACCTCCGGTCGAACGGTTCCGGCCTGCCGACCTCGACCGCGACTGGCACGCGCTGCGCGCTGGCTGCCCGGTGTCGCGGACCGCGACCCCGGATGGCGGCGGCACCTGGCTCGTGACCCGCTACGACGACGTCCGAGCGGTCCTGGCGAACCCGGCGTTCAGCGTGTCGCCCCTCGACGTCGAACGCGGCCACGGCACGGCCGAGGCGAACGAGTCCATCTTCCAGGACCCGCCCGAGCACACCCGGCTGCGTGGTCTCGTCGCCGCGCCGTTCGCCGTCAGCCAGGTCGGCAGGTACGCGCCTGCCATCCGCGCCAAGGCGGACGGCTTGCTCGCCACGATGATGCGGGCGACCGAGCCGGTGGACGTCATGTCCGGGTTCGCCAAGCCGCTCACCATGAACGTGATCGCCGGTATCGTCGGCATCCCCGAACCGGACCGGCCGATGGCGCAACAGCTGTCCGACCAGCTGCTCGTGCCGCTGTCCGAGGCGCAGGGCGCGGTGGCACGCGCCGGGTGGCGCCGGTTCAACGACTACGTGCTGGCGCTGGTCGCCGCGCGGCGTGCCCGGCCGGGGCCCGAGGACGATCTCGTCGCCCACCTCATCCGCGCCCAGGCCGCCGACTCATCGATCACCGACGTCGAGTTGGTCACGATGGTGCTCGGGCTGCCGGTCGCCGGGTACGTCAGTACCGCCAACGCCATCGCGGTCGCTTTCCGGCACCTGCTCGAAGAAGGCTGGCTCGCGCGCCTGCGCGCCGGTGACACCGAGCTGGCGAACCGGTTCGTCGAGGAGGTGCTGCGGGTCCAGTCCGGCGACAATGGCGAGTCGATGCCCCGCTTCGCCACGTGCGAGGTGCGGGTCGGCGGGACAGTCATCGGCAAGGGCGACCGGGTGGTGGCGCCCCTGGTCGCGGCGAACCGGGATGAGGAGCTGTTCGCCGACGCCGACACGTTCGATCCGTACCGCACCGGGCTCGGCAGGCACCTCGCGTTCGGGTTCGGCATCCACCGGTGCCTCGGCGCCAACCTCGCCCGGATGGAGCTGCGCTGCGCCGTCGCCGCGATCGTCGAATCGGGGCTGCGCGCCCGCATGATCGAGGACTGGGACGACGTGCCGTGGCGGGTGAACATGCTCGGCGACCGGTTCCCCGAGCGGCTGCTCATCGCGATCGAAGGAGGCTCCGGATGAACGTGCTGTACGCGTCGATCCCGGCGTGGGGGCACACCTACCCGGTGCTGCCCGGGCTCGCCGAACTGGGCGGGCGTGGCCACCGGGTCCAAATGCTCGCCTCGGCGAGCTTCGCCGCGGAGATAGCCCGCTGCGCCGAACCGGTCGGATACGACTCGCCGATGGACATGCCCGACGACCCCGTCGACCTTGCCGACATGGGCCGGGTTCTGCCGCTGCTGCTCGCCGAGGCGCGGGCCGCGTATGCGGCGCTGGCCGCTGTGCGGCGGCCCGACGTCATCGTCGCGGACGTGCTGTCGATGGCAGGCTGGCTGCTCGCCGAGGCCACCGGGCTGCCGCTCGTGCGGGTGTGGCCGGTGTTCGCGTCCAACAGCGAGTTCTCCCTGCACACCGACTACGCGTCGCGCACCGACGATGCCGAGTCGACCGCCGGGTTCCTGTCCGACGTCGCCGACTTCATCGCCGATGTCGGCCTGTCGGCACGGCCGTCGGTGTCGCCGGAGCGGTTCTTCAGCAACGAGGCCGACCACAACATCGCCCTCTATCCGCGCGAACTTCAGCCGCGCGGGGACACCTTCGACGAGCGGTTCACCTTCGTCCGGCCGTGCATCCGGCCGCCGGAGGAGTCGGCCGACCTGCCCTGGCTGCGGGGCGACGGCCCGCTGGCCGCCGTGTCACTGGGGACCGTCTTCACCGGCAACACCGCGTTCTTCCGCACCTGTGTCGCAGGCGTCGACCAGCTCGGCTGGCGTGCCGCGGTCGCCGTCGGGCCGACCCTGTCTCGGTCGGACATCGGGCCGGTGTCCGACAAGGTCATGCTGCGCGGGCGGCTGCCGATGATCGACACCCTGCGCAACGCCGCGGTGCTGGTCTCCCACGGCGGGCTGACCAGCACCGTCGAAGCGCTGGCCCACGGGGTGCCGGTGGTCATCGCGCCGCAGATCGGCGAGCAGCGCGCCGTGGCCGACCAGGTCGAGGCCCTCGGCGTCGGCGTGCGGCTGCGGGAACCGTTCACCCCGGCGACCGTCGCGGAGCAGCTGCGGACCGTCGCGGCCGACCCGCTGCTGGCCGACCGGGTCGCCGGGCTGCGGGCCCGGATCACCGGCGGTCGCCCCGGCGCGGAGTTCGCCGACGCCGTCGAACACGCATTGGCCTGAAGGAGCGCGCGATGACGACTTACCAGGAAACGCTGCTGGCCTACCCGTTCGCAAGGACGTCCGCACTGGACCCGTCGCCCGAACTCGCGCGGCTGCGGGCAGCCGGGCCGATCCACCGGGTGCGCACCGCGGCCGGTGCGGCGTGGCTGGTGACCCGGCACACCGAGGTGCGCGAACTGCTGTCCTCTCCCGCGTTCGGCACCGGGTACCCCGGCGCGTTGCCGACGGGCGCGGACGATCTCACCACCGGCTTCATGTTCCTGCACAACCCGCCGGAGCACACCCGGCTGCGGCGCAGCGTCGCCCGCGCGTTCACCGCCCGCCGGGTCGCCGAACTGGGGGAGCGGGCCAGGGTGATCGCCGCCGACCTGGTCGCGACGATGCGCGAGCACGGTCCGGTGCTCGACCTGCAGGCGGAGTTCGCGTTTCCGCTGCCGATCGCGATTACCGCAGAGCTGCTCGGCATCCCGGAGCCGGACCGGGCCCGGTTCCGCGGCTGGGCCGACATCGTGCTGCGCCCGGCCGACGCGGCAGGCGACTGCGCCGCAGCCTTCACCGACCTGCAGCACTTCATCGTGGACCTGGTCGACGCCAAACCGGACGGGCCCGACCTGCTCAGCGACTTGATCCGCGAGCCAGACGGCCTGAACCGGCTGGAAATCGCCGCAATGGCACTCGGCCTCCTGATGGCTGGCTACGTAACCACGGCATCGGCCATCGCGCACGGGATGCTGCGCCTGCTCACCACGCCCAGCGCTCTCGCCGCGCTGCGTGCGGGCACCGTCCACACCGGACGCGCCGTCGAGGAGCTGCTGCGGCTGCAGGACGAGGAGATCGGCGTCAACCGGGTCGCTCGGTCCGATCTGGACCTGTGCGGGGTGCGGATCGAAGCCGGGGAGACGGTGATCGCCTCCCGGTCCGGCGCGAACCGTGACCCGTCCATCTACCACGCGCCGGACCAGTTCGATCCGGCGGCGGACCGCGTGCCGCACCTCGGGTTCGGCCACGGCATCCACCACTGCCTCGGCGCCGCCCTCGCCCGCATGGAACTCGCCGTCGCGCTCGACACGCTGCTCACTGGGCTACCCGGCCTGCACCTTGCTGTCCCGCTCGACGAGGTGCGGTGGAGCGCGCAGGGCATGGACGTCGCCATCGAGACCCTGCCCGTGGCCTGGTGAGAGGAATGCCCATGGGACCGACCGTGCCGCGACTCGAACAGCCCTACGACCCCGATGAGCTGGACGCCGCCGTCCGCGACCGCGGGGCCGTCGTCCTGGCCCGCGCCTATCCGCCCGACCTGTGCTCGACGTTCCTCGCCCAGGTCGCCGACTACCTGCGGACGCATCCCGAGGAGTCCGAGTACGCCGTCCAGTCTGTGCTCGGCGGCTTCCAGGGGGCCACCACCACGACCCTGCACGCCCTCGTCGGCGTCGTCGACTGCGCGCCGGAACTGGTGATGCAGCGCGACATCGTGGCCTGCGCCCGGCGGGTCCTGCGTCCGCTGTCGGACACGGTCCTGCTCACCGTCGCCGAGTACATGGCCCGCCTGCCCGGCGCACCCCGCCAGGAGCTGCACCGCGACACGTTCTCCTGGCGGCACGTCCCCGGCGGCAGGCACCCGATCGCGCTCACCGTCATGGCCGCGATGTCGGAGTTCACCGCGGCCAACGGCGCGACCTGGGTCGTGCCGGACAGCCACGGCGGACCGGCCGACGAACCCGCGCCGGACTGGTCGACGGCCGGGCAGGTCGAGCTGGACCGCGGCGATGCCCTGCTGTTCCGGGCCGACACGTTCCACGCGGGCGGGGCCAACGCCACCAGCGACACCACCCGGCACATCTTCTCGATGGGCTTCCAGGTCGCCTGGCTCCGTCAGGTGGAGAACGGGACGCTCAGCGTGCCACCCAGCCGAGCCGCGGGCCTCGATCCCGAGCTGCTCGAACTCCTCGGCTACTCACACGAACTGGTCCTCGGCCTCTACAAGGGCGGTCACCCTCGTCACGCCCTCACCGGCTCGTAGCGCCGCCGCATCAGAGCGCGGGCGACCAGGGTCACCACGAGCGAGGTGCCGCCGACCAGCAGCGCGACGTCCGGCCTGCCCGCGGCGGCGAGCAGGAACGTGCCGAGCACGATCCGCGCGGCGACGACGATCTCGTGCGCCCGCAGGCAGACCGCGCGGGGGATCGGTCGCGGCGCCCGGGCCACGAGCGCCACCGACATCCAGTTCGCGAGCGCCACGACGGCCAGACCCGCGTAGTAGACCGGCAATGAGATCCCGCCGCCGAGCACCAGCGGCCACAGCGCGCCCAGCGCCACCCAGGACACCAGGAAGTTGACCAGGCCGCGGACGGTGGCCTGGTCGCCCTGCCGCACCGGGTAGGTGCGGCAGCCGCCGCGCCGGTCGCCGTCCCGGTCGCCGAGCGCGCCGAGAAGATTGGAACCCGAGTCGTGCAGCCAGAAGACCACGGCGAGCGGCAGCAGCCGCGGCTCCGGGAGCGGCTGCACGACCATCGAGCCCCACAGCAGGGTCAGCGCCGTCGGCAGCCCGCGCACGACGTTGCCCCACAGTCCGCGTCCTTTGAGGACACTGGCGTAGGCGATGCCGAAGGCGCACGCGACCCCGGCCAGTCCCGCGGTCAACGGGTTGACCAGCACGGCGATCAGTCCGCCCGCCCCGATGCCCCCGACCATGACCGCGCGGGCGGTTTCGGCCCTGACGCGGCCGGACGGGATCGGCCGGTGCGGCTTGGTGAGCCGGTCCAGGTCGCGGTCGAAGTAGTCACCGCCGTAGATCGAGGCGATCCAGGCGAGCGTGGGCACCAGCCAAGCCAACAGGAGCAGCCGGGGTGGGGCGTCCACATCGGTCAGCACGGCCCCGGACAGCCCGACGGTGCCCGCGTAGAAGAGGGTGTCCGGTCGGCACGCCTCGGCGTGCGCCTGGATGCGTGTCCACAATCTCGACATGTGCGTCACCGTAGGCCGACGCGGGTTGCAGGCTCGCTGTTCGGCTGCGGGCAAGGCATTATCGCACCATGTCGTATGTCCACAGTGAACCTTCGTGATCCACGTCGTCGGCGCGGGGATCGCCGGGCTCGCGAGCGCGCTCGCGCTGCGCGCGGCGGGCTTGCCGGTGCGGGTCGTCGAGCGGGCTTCGGCGCCGCGCGCGCACGGCGGCGGAATCGGTCTGACCCCCAACGGGATGCACGCCCTGCACCGCCTCGGCGTCGGCCCGGAGGTGTGCGCGCGCTCGGTGGTGCAGACCGAGGGCGGAGTGCGCACCCCGGGCGGCCGCTGGCTCGCCCGGAGCGATCTCGCGTTCGTGCCCCGCCGCTACGGCGAGCACGTGCGGGCCCTGCTGCGCCGCGACCTCACCACTGTCCTGGCCGCGGCCCTCCCACCCGGAACCGTCCACTACGGACTCACCGCGGCGCTGGTCGCACCCGGCGGCATGGACGGTCCCGCGCTGCTGCGCGTGGGCGACGACGTCGTGCCGAGTGACCTGGTCGTCGCGGCGGACGGGATACGTTCCGCGCTGCGCGGTGCCCTGTATCCGGACCATCCGGGCCTGCGCGACTGCGGCTCGGCGAGCTGGCGGGCCGTCGTGCCCGCGGACGGCGTCACCCTGGCGCCCGCCGAGACCTGGGGCGCGGGCCTGAGGCTGTCAATCCTGCCCCTGCCCGCGGGCCGCGCCCACTTCTCCGCGCTGGCAACCGATGCCGCCCGCGCCAACGCGGACCTCGGCACCCTGTTCGGCCGCTGGCACGACCCCATCCCGACCCTGCTGGCCCGTGCCGCCGAGGCCGAGGTGCACTTGGACCGCATCGAGGAGCTGGCCGCTCCGCTGCCCGCGCTCGACCTGGGCCGGGTCGTGCTGGTCGGCGACGCGGCGCATCCCATGACCCCCAACGTGGGCCTGGCCAACGTCGCCCTGGAGGACGCCGTCGAGCTGGCGCACCGCATCGGCGACACCGCCGACTTCGCGGCGCTGCGTGCGGCACTGGCCGACTACGACCGGGTGCGCCGCCCACGCGTCGACCGGCTGGCCCGGATCTCCCGCTGGACCGGCCGCGTCGTCGAGAGCTCGCACCCGGTCGCGGTCGCCGCCCGCAACGCGGGCACGTGGCTCGGCGGGCTGCTGCCCGAGGTGGTGTCCCGTCGGTCGCTGGACACCCTGGTCGGCTGGTCACCGCCCGAACCGGCCGGTGTTCGACCCGGCTGATTGCCAGGCGACGGGCGGCGGCGTTTGCTGAGGGTCCAGCCACACCGGACAGATCAATGCCACGGGACGCCAATGGACATCAGGGAATTCGAGCTGCGCATAGGTCAGACGATCATCGATGGCTACCGCGGCGACACCGACCGCCCCGCCGTGTTCGACCTGCTCGGCCGCCAGTGGGATCTGCTCGACGACGTGTGGCCGCCCACCTACTCACCCGGCGGCGAGCTGCACGCCGACCTGATCCCGTTCGGCACGATGGCCGCGTTCCTCGAGATGGGCAGCGGCGCGGGGGTCATGTCCGTGCTCGCCGCGCTGGCGGGCTGCCGTCGGGTCCTGGCGCTCGACCTCAACCCCGCCGCCGTCGACAACACCCTTCGCAACGCCCGCAGGCACGGCGTCGCCGACCGGGTCGAGGCCAGGGTGAGCGACCTCTACGCCGCCGTCGCGGCGGGCGAGCGGTTCGACGGGATCTACTGGAACCCGCCGTTCTTCGACGCGCCCGCCGAGCACCTCGACGGCTCGCTGTGGCACGAGACGATGTTCGACCCCGGCTTCGCCAAGCTGCGCCGCTTCCTCGTCGATGGCGCGGGCCTGCTCACCCCGACCGGGCGGATCTACCTGTGGTTCGGCGAGGCGCTGGGCAGTCCGACCCTGATCGACGACCTCGCCGCCTCGGCGGGCCTCGCCGTGCGCGGGCTGCACCGCACGACGATGGCCGAGGTGCCCCCCGCCATCGCCCGCGCGCTGCCCGCCGAGGCCATCAGAGGCGACCGGCACGCGCAATGGCACCTTCACCTGCTGGAACTCGGGAGCACCGCATGACCGGAATGCTCGCCGCGGCCGCCGCGGCCGCCGACAAGGTGCTGTACCCGGCCGCCGCCGAGGTCGACCGAACCGGCCTCGTCCCGGACAGCCACTTCGCGTTGCTGGCCGCCGAGGGCTTCTACGGGCTGTTCGCCCCGCGCGAGGCGGGCGGGCCGGGATTGGCGTTCACCGAAGCGCTGCGGGTCGTCGAGACCCTGGCGGGCGGCTGCCTTGCCACCACGTTCGTGTGGCTACAGCACCACGGGATCGTGATGGCCCTGCTGATGACGCCTAACACGGAACTGCGGGCCCGGTTGCTCGCCCCCGCCGTGCGCGGCGAGGTGCGCGGCGGCGGCGCGTTCTCCGGGGTCGTGCACACCCCGCCCAGGGTGCGCGCCGTTCGCCGACCCGGAGGCTGGTCGGTCAGCGGCCGGGTACCGTTCGTCAGCGGCTGGGGCATCGTCGACCTGCTGCACGTCTCCGCCCACGACGAGACCACCGGCGAGGTGGTGAGCGGCCTCGTCAACGCCTGCCCCGGCCCAGGGATCGCCGCCGTCGAGCCGCTGACGCTGGTGGCCGGACAGGGCACCAACACCGTCTCGCTGGAACTGCGGGACCTGGTGTTGCCCGACGAGCAGGTCACCACCCGCACCGACCGGGCCGCGTTCCTGGCAGGCCTCGCCATCGGGCTGCGGGTCGACAGCGCGCTCGCCCTCGGCCTCACCGACCGGGCTGTGCGCCTGCTGGCCGAAGCGGAGCCGAAGGCGGCCGACGCGCTGCGTAGCGAGCGGGACGACCTGCGCGACCGCTTCGACACCGCCCTCGGCGAGCCGGACCGGCTGCCCGCCCTGCGAGCCGCCTGCTCCGAACTCACCCAGCGCGCCTGCACCGCCCTCGTCGTCGCGGGCGGCGGCGCGGCCCTGTCCGCGGGCCACCCAGCCCAGCGCCTGGCCAGGGAAGCGCTGTTCACGCTCGTCGTCGCGAGCCGCCCCGCAGTGCGGTCCAGGCTGCTCGACCTACTCGCCGGACCGGCCGACCTAGGGCGTGTTCCAGCCCTCGCAGCCGTCGGCGGCAGGCGATGAACCGGGTCGAGATCGCCGACGGGCACCTCGCCTACGACGACCTGGGCAGCGGCTCGCCGGTGGTGCTGCTGCACGACGGAACCCTGGACCGCCGAGTGTGGAGACCGCAGCTCACCGCCTTCCCCGGCTACCGGCTGCTCGTCCTCGACGCGCGCGGGCACGGCGAGTCCGCCACCCCGACCCAGCCCTACCAGCGGGCCGACGACGTGATCGCCCTGCTCGATCATCTCGATCTGCCCGCCGCGTTCCTCATCGGGCAATCGATGGGCGGCACCACCGCGCTGGACACCGCCCTCGACCACCCGGACCGGGTCACCGGGGTGGTGGCCAGTGGCTGCGGCACCTCGCAGCAGTACTGGCGCGGCGCGTTCCTCGTCGACCTGCTGCGCCGCCAGTTCGAGGCGGCGCGGCGCCGTGACACCGTCGAGTACGTCGAACTGTTCCTGCGCATGTGGGTCGACGGGCCGACAAGGCGGCCGGACGAGGTGCCCGCCGGGGTCAGGGAGTCCTGCCGGATCATGGCCATGTCCACCGCCGCCCGGCATTCCCGGCCCGACCCCGTCCTGCCCGGCCGCGCCGCCGACTCGTGGCAACGGCTGCCCGGCCTCACCGTCCCGCTCCTGCTGCTCACCGCCGAGCTGGACTGCCCGGACGTCCACGAGATGGCGGAGCGGGTCGTCGCCGCCGTGCCGCACGCCGAGTCGCGCCGCGTGCCGGGGGCGGGCCACATGCTCAACCTCGAACGGCCGGACATCTTCACCGCGGCCGTGCTGGGCTTCCTCGACACCGCGCGGGTCGGGTAGCCGTGGACCTCCACTCGTTCTCGCTGCCCTTCGAGCGGCCGTCGCCCTACCACCCGCCGCCCGCGTTCGCCGACCTACGCGAGCAGTGCCCGCTGGTCCGCACCGTCGACGGGGTGGGCCGCCCGGTGTGGCTGGTCCTCGGCGCCGACCTCGCCCAGCGTCTGCTCACCGACGCCCGGTTCGCGATCGTCGAGCCGGGCGGGAACGCCGACACCGACTCGCTACTGTGCGACGGCGCGGCGCACGACAGGCTGCGCGGGCTGATCTCCCGGGGATTCGGAGCGCGGGCCATCGACCGGCTGCGGCCGCGCATCCGCGAACTCGCCGACGCGCACGTGGCCGACCTCGCCGCCGCCGGGCCGCCCGCGGATCTGGTGGCACTGCTCGCCCTGCCGTTGGCCCGCGCGGTGATCGCCGACCTGCTCAGCGTCGATGTCGCCGACCGGGACCGGTTCGCCGCCTGGGCGCAGGCCATTTCCACGGTCGTCGCCGAGCCCGACGGCACCGCGGTCGACGGCTGGACCGACTTGCTCGCCTTCCTCGGCGGGCTCGTCGCCGCCCGCCGCGCCGCACCCGGGCCCGACCTGCTCAGCGCGCTCGCCGCGGAGGGGCTCACCGAGCGGCAGCTCGTGCTCGCCGGGGCCGCGCTGCTCGCCGGAGGCCAGCTCACCAGCGCCAACGCCCTGTCCATCGGTGTCGTCAAGCTGCTCACCACCGGCGGGCTGCGCGGTCTGGCCGACGAGTCCGCCGCCTGCACCGTCGTCGAAGAGATCCTGCGCCACCAGGCAGGGGTGAGCGGGGAACCCTACCCCCGCTGGGCACTGTCCGATGTGGACATCGCTGGGCATCGGATCACCGCGGGTGACATGGTGATCGTCCGGCTTGAGGCGGCCAACCGCGACACGGCCCGCTTCGCCGACCCCGACCGGTTCGACCGAACCCGCACTCCCAACCGGCACCTGCGCTTCGGCTACGGCCCGCACCACTGCGTCGGGGCCGCGATCGCCCGGACGCAGCTCGTCGCGGTGATCACCGCGCTCGCCACCCGGCTACCCGGCCTCGCTCTCGCCTGCGCACCGGAGGACGTTCGATGGACCGGCGCCCCGCTCGACGACGGCCCCGTCGCGTTGCCGGTGACGTGGTGACCGGAAGCGGAGGAGACGTGATGGGCCGACAGCCGCTGCGGGTCTGGCTGGTGCAGCAGGGAATCTGGGCGATGTCGTTGGAGTCCATGCCCCTCGCCTCCGGATACCTCAAGGCGGCCGCGCTAGCGGACCCCGTGGTCGCGGCCGACACCGAGATCGTCATCCACAACTTCGACGGCGGTGCCACCCTGTTCGGCATGGCCAACGCGCTGTTCCACGACGGCGCTCCCGATGTGCTGGCGTTCTCGGTGCTCGGCTGGAACTACCGCGAGTTCACCGCCCTGGCCGAGACGTTCAAACAGCTCAACCCGGCCGGGTGGGCGGTGTTCGGCGGGAACCACGTCTCCGACCAAGGCGACCGGGTACTCACCGCCAACCCGTGTGTCGACGTCGTGGTGAACGGCGAGGGCGAGTTCACCTTCCGCGAGCTGCTGCGCGCCCGGCTCGCCGGTGCGGACCCGCGCGAGCTGCACGACATCGCAGGCATCGCCTTCCGCGGTGGGTCCGGCGAGATCGTGTCCACAGTGGATAGACCACGGGTCGAGAACCTCGACGAGATCCCGTCGCCGTTCCTCACCGGCGCCATCCCCATGACCGACGCGCACGGCGGCTTCCCCTACGACGTCGCGCTGATGGAGACCAACCGCGGCTGCCCCTACAAGTGCTCGTTCTGCTACTGGGGCGGCGCCGTCGGACAAAAGGTCCGCTCGTTCTCCCGTGAGCGGCTGCGCGCGGAGGTCGAGCTGTTCGCCCGACACCGGGTGCACACGCTCGTGCTGTGCGACGCCAACTTCGGGATGCTGCCCGCCGATCGGGACTTCGTCGCGGACGTCGTCGCCATCCGCGAGCGGTACGGCTTCCCGCGCAGCATCGAGGCGTCCTGGGCGAAGAACAAGTCCACCGTGTTCTTCGACATCGTGCGGACCATGAAGGAAGTCGGGCTGCACAGCTCGTTCACCCTGGCTCTGCAAACCCTCGACGACCACACCCTCGACCTCATGAGCAGGCGCAACATGAAGGTCAACGACTGGGAGGAACTGGCCGCCTGGATCAGTTTCGAGGGCATGGACTGCTACGCGGAGCTGATTTGGGGTGCGCCCGGCGAGACCGTCGAGTCGTTCATGAACGGCTACGACCGGCTCGCCCAGCACGTCTCCCGGATCGCCGTCTACCCGATGCTGATCCTGCCCAACACCACCTACCACCAGGACAGGAAGCGGTTCGGCCTGGTGACGGTGCGCGGCAACACCGACGACTTCGAGTACCTGATCTCGCACGAAACGATGTCGTCGGACGACAACCGCTACATGCACCGGTTCATCTTCGTGTCCCGACTGGTGGCGGAGAACCCGGTGTTCCGGCACCTATGGGCCCCACTGCGGGTGCTCGGCGGCATCACCCAGTCCGCCGCGATCCGCTCGCTCATGGACTGGTTCGCCCAGGACGACGACCCGGCGTGCGAACCGTTCCGCACCGGCATGGTCAACTCGTTCACCGACTCCGACGTGCTGGCCCCAGTGCTCGTCCACATCTATGGCACCGACGAGGCCAAGGACCTGCTGCGCCGGTGGTGGCGCACCGTGCTGCGGCCGCTCGTCCCGCCCCGCCACCGCGGTGTGCTCGACGCGACCGTCGACTACGACCTGCTCACCCTGCCCGCCTACACCGCGCCCGGCCGCGCACCGTCGAGCCGGTACGCGGGCGAGCACCTGCCCCTCGTCGACGTCGACGGCGAACCGCACCACGTGCTGCGCGACGTGCGGCTCGCGTGCGACGTGCCTGCCGTGCTGCGCGCACTGCGCAGGGGCGAGCCGCATGAACCCGCCGTGCGGCCGGTGACCACCACCCTTTACTACAAGGCAGGCGCCGACCGCTTCCTGCCGTCGACCAACCACGAGGAAGTCGTCTACTACATGGGCAAACCCGAGCAGGTCCGTCAACTGCCCGACCGTCCCATACCCAACGCGAGGAGCCGAAGCGATGTCCGTTCAGGTGACCGAGGGAGCCCCGTCGGATGAGGCCCGGCTCGCCGGCCTGCTCGCGCACAGCCAGGAACTCACCGCGCTCGTTGGGGAGGTGCGGTCCCGGATCGCCGGGCGCTGGGACGGTGACCAGTCGCTGCTGGCCAGAACCTGCACGCACGCGCTCACCCCGGCAGGCAAGCTGTTCCGGCCGATCCTGCTGCTGGAGTCGGCGCTCGCGGTCGGCGGCGATCCGCGCTGGGTGCTGCCCGCCGCGGCGGGCGCGGAGTCCGGCCATGTCGCGAGCCTGGTACACGACGACATCATCGACGACGACGACATCCGCCGCGGCAGGCCCGCCGTGCACGCCGCGTTCGGCGTCGGCGACGCGATCGTGGCGGGCGACGCACTGATCTTCGACCTGTTCGCCGGGCTCGCCGAGTGCCATGCCGCGGGCGCACCGGCCGACCGGGTCGTCGCCGCGCTCGCGGTCGTGTCGCGCTGCGGCATCGACCTGTGCCGGGGCCAGAGCCTTGAGGCCGAGTTCTGCGCGAGCGGCCGGTTCGACCACGACACCTACCTGCACATGGTGCGGCTGAAGACGGCCGCGCTGTTCCGCGCGGCCTGCGAGGGCGGCGCGCTGCTCGGTGGCGGCGAACCCCGCCACGTCCTCGCCCTCGGCCACTACGCCCAGCACCTCGGCGTAGCCTTCCAGATCCGCGACGACCTGCTGCCCTACACGGGCTCGGCTGGCAAGCCGGACACCAGCGACGTGCGCAACGGCAGGCTCACCCTGCCGGTGATCATCGCCCACCAGGCAGGCAGCCCGGCCGACCGCGCGGCGATCGAGGCTGCGCTGTCCGGCACCGACGACCCGGCCACGGCACGCGCCGACCTGCTCGACGTGCTGCACAGAACCGGCGCCATCACCGCGACGACCCGCTGGGCACGCCGCTACCTGCGGCTCGCACTCACTGCCCTGCAACCGCTTCCGATCACCGCGAGCCTCGAACGGCTACGCGGTTACGCGAAGGCCGCCGTCGACCGGAACCACTGACGCCGCCACACGCTCGGAACTCCGTGGGTCGCGCGGGCCGATCCCGACCGGCCGTTCGACGAATCCGCGCGCCCAGATGGCGGCCCGCATCCCCGACGCGTCGGCGGTCATCGATTCTTCCTCCATCTGGCTCACCCGGTATCCGAGGACTTCGCGGAGTCGTCCTGGGAGCGGCCGACCACTGAGGACTACGAACCGCCACCCGACCAGGTGACTTCTGTTTCTGTCGTGCCGCGCTTCTTGATAGGAGCGAGAGAGCACGCCCGTGTCCCCGCCAGTCGCGGGTCCACTTGGATCAAGGATTGTTCGACGACGAGGGAGTGAGCGACTATGGCAGCAGATTCGAGCGGCGCGGAAAACGCCTGCCACGTTACGAAGCAGGACTTCGAGCAAATGGCACGGACCGGTGTGTGCGCCGTCGAGTTCGCTGCCGACGGCGGCGTGATCACCCGCACCGAGTTCGCCCGCCTGCAGTCGGCGCTGGGCAGACCGAGAGGCGAGATCGACGCCGCCTTCGACGCTCTCGACCGCGACCAAGACGGTCGTGTCTCCCGCGAAGAGTACGTCGCCGCATGGGAGAGCTACCTGCTCAGCGACAACCCGAATTCCACAGGAGCACGGGTGTTCGCCGGCTTGTGATGTCCGCCGTGGTCGATAGGTTCGACGTGCCACTGGTGGCCCGCGCACTCGTTCGGGTGGGCGTTGATACGCCGTCCTGCAACGGTTCCGTGATCGTGCTTACGATCGAGAGCGGCTTCAGTTTGGCGGATGGCCCCTTTGATTGTCTGGAGAGGGATACGCATGAACGAGAGACGATCTCGGCGATCACTGGTGGCGGCCGTTTGTGTGGCGGCCTCCGTTCTCGCGGGGGGAATCGCATTCGGACCAGGCATGGGGGCATCCCGGGCCTCAAGCCATTGGGACGCTCCCCTGGTGGTCCTGGATCCGCAGATCGATGCGACGGACCTGTACGCGTTCACCAGCCCGGAAGCGCCTGAGACGATTACTGTCGTCGTCAACTACTACCCGTTCCAGGCGCCTGGAGCGGTGGTGCCTTATCGCTTTGCGACGAACACGTACTACGACATCAATTTCGATAGCACGGGCGACGGGGAGCCGGAAGTCACCTATCGGTGGACATTCCGCGACACGGGCGGGTCGCGAGCGTCGGTCACGGGGGTGGTGGACTCCCTGGCCGGGAGCGCTATCGGGCAGCGCTACACCCTCGAGAGGCTGCGTCCAGGCAGCCCTCCGCAGACGCTCTTGCGGGACGGCGTCGCCGCTCCCACCCATTTCGGCCAACTGCTCATGCCGGACTACGACAGGCTGCGCCGTGAGGCGATCGTGAAGTTGCCCGGTGGCGGGCAGACCTTTGCCGGGCAGGCCGCGGACCCCTTCTACACGAACCTCAAGGCGACCTCGCTGATCAGGTTCGGCACGCTGACCCCGCCGGTCGAGACGCCCGTCCCGCTGAACCTCAGCGCGATGGTGCTCCAGGTGCCCAAATCGGAGGTCGCGCTGCGCGGGGACGCCGGACGCAACCCGGTGGTCGGGATTTGGGCCACCGCGGCGCGCAAGGCCGTGAACCTGTCCGGCGGACCGGCCACGTACCGCCAGGTCTCCCGCGTGGGAAACCCGACGTTCAATGAGGTGTTCGTACGCTGCCCGTCAGTCGTGCCATGCACCGCGAATGACCGTTTCAACGCGACGAAACCAGCCGATGACCGTGCCACCGCCGACACCTACGAGGGCGTGCTGCGTCCCAGCAAAGCGAAGCTGATCGAGTCGCTCACCGGCCTCAAGGCGCCCGCCGAGCCGCGCGGTGATCTCGAGTCCGCCTGGCTGTATGGGCTCAGTGACGGGCTCAACTCCCACCGAACGAACCAGGACGCCGACGCCGCCGGGATGGTGCCTGCCGAAGAGTTGCGCCTCAACATGAGCACGCCGATCTCCCCACGAGCGCACCGCCTCGGGTACATCGCGGGCGACCCGCAGGGCTTCCCCAACGGCCGACGGCTCGACGACGATATCAGCGCGTCGGTCCTGAGCATCCTGATGGGGGCGCTGACCACACCGGGCATGCCCGGCATCGGTCCGGACGTCATGGGCGGCAAGCCGACCAAGCCGAACACCAAGACCTTCCCGTACCTCGCCATTCCGCTGCACTTCTAGCGGCCCACCGGTATCGCCGCGGACCAACGCTCGACCCCAAACCCAACAGGAGATGTCACGATGCGCCCGGCCACCGTTCTCACCGTCGCGGGGATCTGCGCCGCGGTCGTCCGGTCCGGTCAGCCCGCGCTTGCCGGGTCGGTGACGCGGCAGGAACCGCAGCAGCACTCCGTGGCCAAGGGTTGCCTCAAGAAGGGGGAGACCCAGTTCAAGAGCGGCATGCACCTATTCGACACCGACATCGCGTGGAAAGGCGTCCCCTCCCTGCCGTTCCCGAACGTCGGACTCTTCCCCAGCGCCGGGGTGGCAGGGTTGAAGACGATCTCGGACGCCATTCGCCAGCACGTCGAGAGCGGTCCCACCACGCAGAGCGGATCTCGATGAGGCGAGCCCTGGGGCTGATCCTGGCGGCGGTACTCGGCGCCGGAGCACTCATCGTTTATGGCCCAGATCAAGAGCACCCGGATGGGGACGTGAGCGGGGAGCTTGCAGGCAGGCACTCGTCGACTTATCCGCAAGGCCCGTCCGCCGTGATCGAGTTCGCCCGTGCGCGGTTGAAACGCGAGCCGGACGATGCCCGGGTCTGGGCGGAACTCGGCATCGCCTACGTCGAACAGGCGCGGATCACCGCTGACCCCACGTACTACACCAAAGCGGAAGGCGCGCTGCGCAAGGCGCTCGATCTGCGCCCCGAAGCACCTGAGGACCAAGCCCGCGCACAGACGGGTATGGGCACGCTCGCCAACGCCCGGCACGAGTTCGGCGAAGCGGAGCGATGGGCCGAGCAGGCGCGGCGCCTCGACCCCGGCCACTGGATGATCTACGGCGTCCTGACCGATGCCCGGCTCTTGCTCGGCGATCGCCCGTCGGCGGAGGAAGCCCTGCAAACGATGATGGACTTGCGCCCAGGCGTGGCCTCCTACACCCGAGCCGCGCACTACCTCAGCGTCACCGGCAACCCGAAACGTGCCGCGGAGGCACTGGACCTTGCCGTCTCGGCCGCCGCACCCGACGAGCTCGCCTTCTGCCACGAGCGCATGGGCGAGTTGCTCTGGCACACCGGCCAACCGTCCTTGGCACTGGCCGCCTACGAACGGGCGCTGGCCGCGGATCCCCGCTATGCCGCGGCCCAGGCGGGCCGCGGCCGGGCCAGAGCCGCCCTCGGACAGTCCGAGGAGGCTCTGCGCGATTACACCGCCTCGGTGGAACGTGCCCCGCATCCGGCCGTACTCCTCGAACTTGGCGAGCTGTCCCTGTCGCTAGGCCGGACACAGCATGCCGAGCAGCAGTTCGCCCTCTTCGAAGAAGTGCAGAAACTGTTCCGCGCCGGTGGGGTGTCCGACGGCCTGCTGTCCGGGCGCTACGAAAGCGATCACGGCGATCCGGCGACCGCTGTACGCCTCCTGAGCGCTGAGTGGGACAAAGCCCAGACCGCGGAGACCGCCGACGCGCTCGGCTGGGCGATGCACCGGGCAGGGCAGCACACCCAAGCCCTGCCTTACGCCCGGCAGGCGTCCGAATGGGACAGCCACCGGGCTGAATACGCGTACCACCGCGGCGAAATCGAACGGGCACTGGACCTGACCGAACCCGCCCGCGAACACCTCAGCCAGGCACTGCGCCTCAATCCGCACTTCTCCCCGCTGCACGCCCCACAGGCCAAGGCTGCCCTCAACACGATCGGATGACCGTGGCGCACCCACCGCGGCGAGTCGAGGGAGAACGATGAACCGCACCCTCCGCCGAGCCCTGACCTTGAGCGCCCTCACCGCGGCCCTGTCCGCCACGGTGTTCAGCATGTCGCCGACAGCTGGGGCGCATCCGTTGGGCAATTTCACGGTCAACCACTACACCGGCCTGACCGTGCACCCCCATCGCATCGACGCCGTCGCCATCGTCGACCGTGCGGAGATCTCCACCGCCCAAGAGCGCCCGCTCGTCGACCGGGACGACAACGGCGTCGCCGACGAAGCCGAGCGCTCGGCCCACGCCCACGCGGGCTGCACCTCGCTGGCGGACAACCTGCATGTGGACACCGAGGCAAGCAGCACCCGCTGGACCATCTCCACCGTCAGCTTCACCTACCACCCCGGCGAAGGGGGCATGACCACCAGCAGACTGCACTGCGCACTCACCGCCGACGTGAACCTCAGACTCCCCGCCGACATCACCGCGCGCACCTCCTACGACAGTCAACGCATCGGCTGGCGTGAGATCACCGCGCGCGGACAGGGGGTCGCTCTCACCAGTTCCACCGTGGCCACCACATCCGCGACCGACGAACTGCGCCACTATCCGCAGGACCCACTCGCCGCGCCGCTCGACCAGCGATCCGCCACACTGCGCGTGCAAGCAGGCCAAAGCAGCGCACAAACGCTTGCGCCTGCCGGCCCTCCGAGCACAAACTTCATCGCCGCCATCCTCGACAAGATCTCAGCCACGTTCACCAGCCTCGTCGGAGCACGCGAGATCACCGTCCCTATCGGACTCCTCGCCCTGCTGCTCGCTATAGCGCTGGGCGCTTCCCATGCCGCGATGCCAGGGCACGGCAAGACCATCATCGCCGCATACCTCGCCGGACAGCGCGGCACACCCCGCGACGCGCTCACTGTCGGCGCGACCGTCACCCTCACCCATACCGCGGGCGTTCTCGTCCTCGGGCTTGTCCTGCCCATCGTCACTACCTTCGCGGGCGACGCCATCCTGACCTGGCTAGGCCTGGCCAGCGGATTCCTGGTCACGGTCATCGGCCTACGGCTGCTGCACGCCGCCCTGCTCAATCGCCCCATTCATCGTCACCACCACCACCGCCATCCGCATGACCACCATCACCACCGTGACGGCACCCATTCCCACAGCCACAGCCACAGCCATGACCGGCACGACACCGCGGCCGGCCTCGCCACGACGCACAACCACGCGGCTTCGCACACTTCTGAAGCCGAGCCTGCGTCCACGACCCGCGGAACACTGATCGGGATGGGTATCGCCGGTGGTCTCGTGCCCAGCCCATCCGCGTTGGTGGTCCTGCTCGGCGCCGTCGCACTGGGCCGCACCGCCTTCGGCGTACTTTTGATCATCGGCTACGGCCTGGGCATGGCGGCCACCCTCACCCTGGCTGGTCTCTTCCTGATCAGGATGCGCGACCGAATCGAAACGACCACCCGCCCCGCCTACGCGGCACTGTGGAAACGACTCTCGCGGATCGGCCCCGTGGCCACATCGACGCTGGTCGTCGTGGTCGGCCTCGGCCTCACCCTGCGAGCCTTCCCTGGCGGGCTATAGCCGGGACCCGATCCTGGGCACGGCCGTGACTTACGCTGCTTTTGTCCGGGCTCGGCGGAGTCGTCGCCGTCTTCCACCCACGTCGGCGTTGGCGTAGGCGGTCAGTGACGAGGTCGGGCCGTGCGGACGCGCCCGTCTCTGCCCGCGTCGAACGCTTCGCGGAAGCGGCGCTCGCCGAGTGCGGCACGGGCGGCCGACTCGGCGTGCGCGGCGATCGGTGCGAAGGCACCGTTCGGGTCGCCCGTTCGCTCGACGATCGCGGCGGCGGTGCCAAGCAGGTGGGCTGCCTCGGCCGGATCGGCGGTGTGCACGGTCGCGGCGGCCAGACCCTGCATGGCGTACGCCGCGTTGGCCTCGAAGCCGATAGAGGCGAAGGCGTCGAGGGCGTCGGCGAACGACGCTGCCATCGCCGGATGGTCCGCCATCCGGTACGCGACCTCCCCCAGGGCGAGGGACGCGAATCCGATGCCCTCGGCGATGCCGTTGTCGCGGTGGTAGGTCAGCACCTTGGTGAGCATGCGCCAGGCTGTCTCCAGATCGCCGGTCTCCATGATCGCCGCGGCCAGGTTCAGCTCGCTGGTGGCGATGTCGATCGTCCACTCGTTCGCGCGCGCGATGGTCAGCGCCTCCTCATGATGCCGCCGGGCCGTTGTCCAGTCTCGTTCCTTCATCGCTATCTCGCCGAGGCAGGTGTTGGCGGCCATCAGCACGAACGTGTTCCCGGAGTCCCGCGCCCGCTCCGAGGCGGCGGTGGCGAATCGGCGCGCTTCTCCCAGCGAACCGGCCGCCCAGGACAGGCCTGCGGCGCCGTACAAGGCTTTGGCGCGCAGCTGGCCGTCGGCCTGGTGGGAACCGTCGGCTCCGGCCAGGGCCGCGAGGACGTGTGTCTTGCCTTCGTGCAGGTGGCCCCGGACCCACCAGTAGCGCCACATTCCGCCGACCATCGCCAGCCGGGCATCGGCGTCGGTCGCCAGGGTCAGTGCCACCCGGATGTTGTCGTGCTCGGCGTCCAAGAGCGCGAGCCAGCGCGGCTGCTCCGGGCCTCGCTCACGCACGCGTGACACCAGGTCGACGCAGTAGGAAACGAGCGCCTGTTCCGCGGCGGCCCGGTCGGGGCCGAGCTGGGTGTCGGCGTACTCGCGGATCGTTTCGAGCATGACGAACCGCGCTCCGGACCCGGTGTCGACCGTGCGCAGGAGGTTGTCGTCGACGAGCGCGCCAAGCGTGTCGAGATCGGCTCCGACGAACCGTTCGGCGCACTCGAGCGTGCACCCGGCCGGGAAGACCGACAGTCGCGCGAGGACCGTTCGCTGTGTCGGCGTGAGCAGGTTCGCACTCCACTCCAGCGTTTGTCGCAAGGTCTGCTGCCGCGCGGGGAGATCATGTGGGCCCACGGTCAGCACCGTCAGCCTGCTGCTCAGCCGCTCCAACAAGGCCTTGGTCGGCAGGGTCGCCACTCGCGCGGCGGCCAGCTCGATGGCCAGCGGCAGCCCGTCCAGCCTTCGGCAGATGGCCGCCACGTCCGAGTCGCCGCGATCGGCCGCGAACGCGGCATGGGCGGCTCGGGCCCGCTGGACGAAGAGGTCGGCCGCCGCGTCGTCGGCGAGCGGCGCGACCGGGTACACGTGCTCGCCGGACACGTGCATGACCCGACGGCCGGTCACCACCACCGTGAGCCGTGGAGCGCGCGCCACCAGTGCGGCGAGCCGGGGAAACGCCTCGGGCAGGTGTTCCACGTTGTCGATCACGAGTAGCAGCTCCCGCTCGGCGAGCCACTCGATGAGGGAGTCGCCGCCCGCCGACTGCTGCACGCCCAGCGCCTCCGCGATCGCCGAGGGCACCAGCGCGGCATCCCTGAGCGGGGCGAGTTCGACGAGGGCGATCCCGTTGGCATAGCGGTGCCCGGCCAGCCGGGCGAGCGCGAGCGCGAGCCGGGTCTTCCCGCTGCCGCCCGCTCCGGTGAGCGTCAGCAGCCGGACGTCCGGACGGGACAGCAGCCGCTGGAGTTCGGCGAGTTCACGCTCCCGGCCGACGAGCGGTGTCGGTGGCTCTGGCAGTCGCCGGATCGCCGCAGGCGGAGCGGTGGACGCGACGTCCGGGCCGGTCCGCAGCGCGAGCTGGTGCGCCGCGCGCAACTGTGACCCCGGGTCGAGGCCGAGCTCGTCGCGCAACACCCGCCGTGCCTCCTGGTAGGCGTCCAGCGCGTCGGCGCGGCGCCCGGCTTGGAGCAGCGCCCGGATCTGGATGGCGCGCAGCGTCTCCCGCAATGGATAGCGGTTGATCAGCGCGGCCACCTCGCTGGGCACATCCGCGCCCTGCCCGGCGGCGAGTTCGGCGGCGATTTTCTCCTCGAAGCACTCCGCGCGCAGCTCCTCCAGCCGCCCGATCTCCGCCGTCGCGAACGACTCGCCATCGACATCGGCGTACGCGCCACCCCGCCAAAGATCCAGCGCCTGCCGGAACAGGGACGCGGCCAGAGTCGCGTTCCCCGCCGCCACCCGCCGTCCGTCGGCCAGCAGGTGGGCGAAGCGGTGCGTGTCCAGCTGCTCCGGCGTGATGTCGAGCAGGTATCCGACCGACACGGTGCGGATCGTCTCCGCCCCGAGCACCTTGCGCAGCTGCGAGACGTAGATCTGCACCAGCTTCGCGGCGTTGGCAGGCGGCAGATCGCCCCAGAGGGCGTCGGCGAGCGCGTCGGCGGGCACCGGGCTTCCCGCTTCGACCAGCAACCGGAGCAGCACTGTCCGAGGCTTGCGGGCGGACAGGTGAAGGCTCCCGCCCGAGTCGAGCACGTCGAGCGGGCCGAGGACGCGGAACTCCACGGTCATGCCAGCTCCCGGCGTGGCGGTTTACCAAGGCTATACCGGCCCGGGTCAGTGTCACGCCATGACATACGTGCGGATCATCGACATAGCGGCCACCTGGGCCGACTACGTCCCGCCGCGCGCGCTGACGGAGTCCGCGCCTGCCGGGCTGATCATCTTCGCCGCCGGGCCGACCGATGAAGGCGTCCGGATGGTCGAGGTCTGGACATCCCTGGCCGACCGCGCACTGGGGGCGGCCGACTCTGGGTACGAGCACACCACCAATGCCACGATCCGCGAGTTCGACGCCCCGTTCGCCGTGCTGGGGCGGTTCGGCTCGCACTCCGTGGATGAAGAGTGAGGTGACGAGGACGTGGCAAATTTCCGCGTAGCGCTCGCGGTGGGTGTAGTCCTCACCGCGCTATTGGTCGGTTGCTCATCAACGCCGCTGGAGATCGGCGGCCCGTCGGCGAAACCCAGGGGTCCATCAGCCGCTCCGAACGCCTCGGGTTCCGTGCGCTACCTGGCGCTGGGTGACTCCGTGACGTCCGGCGAGGGTGTGCTCGCCGACCAAAGCTACCCACATCGACTCGCCGCGCTCTGGCGGGACAGCGGGTGCGATGTCGAGCTGAGCAACGTGGCCGTCACCGGCTACAAGAGCGCCGACGTGGTCAGCGATGAACTGCCCGCGGCCGCGACGTTCAAGCCGACGCTGGCCACGCTCATGGTCGGCGGGAACGACGTCGCCAACGGCGTCGGAGTCGAGGAGTACCGCGGCAACGTCCGCACGATCTTGCGCGGGCTGACCGACGCGGGGGCAACCGTCGTGACCATCAGTCAACAGTTCTGGGACCGGACACCGGTCGGTGAGGGCTACGGGACCCGCGAGGAGCTCACGGCGAAGCGGACCGAGTTCGACGCCGTCCTGATAGCGGAGGGGCGAGCCGTGGGTGCGACGCATGTCGACCTCCGGCAGGTCTTCGAGGAACAGGCGGAGAAGCAGATGTGGCTCGATGACGAGTTGCACCCGACCGCCGCGGCGTACGACGAGTGGGCCGCGGCGCTGGTAAAGGCGGTGGCTGACCCATGCGAGAAGTAACGAGATCGTGCCGCGGTGCCCTGTTGGTGGTCCTGTTCGCCGCACTCGGGCCGCTCGCGGCGTGCGGTGCGGAACCGGGCGTGCAGGCGACGGCGCCTGGCGAGAAGCGGGGGAGCGCGGTCGATGTGTCCGCGCTGACCCCGAACACGGTGTGCGACGCGGTGCCCGTCGACACCGTCGCCTCGATCACGGGGCGAAAGGTGTCGGACGGCAAAGGTGAAGTCGGCGCGTGCGAATGGAAAGCCCCGCAGGCGGTTCGGGTCCGGCTCTTCCCGCCGGGCGAATGGTCGCCGCACACCGACTCGGGCGGGTACCGCGAGCTGGCCTCGATCGGGGCGAAGGCCTACGTCGCGAAGGGCACGTTCGGCAACGGCTACCGGGCCGAGGCGCTGCTGGACGATCGGGCGATCGCCGCGATCATCCCGGGGGAGTGGGCGACCGAGGACATGGCGACCGCGCTGCTCCGGGCCGCCGTCGAGCGGCTGGGCTAGCGGTTCGCGGAACTCAACTGGAGGGGACATGGCGAGGATTCGGCAAACAGCGCGGTTCACATCCATCTGGGTCGCCTTGATCGCGGTGGTCGCATGCGCTTGTTCGCAGGCCGAACAGTCCAACCCGGACGGGCGGGAGCCGAGCGAGCGGTCGTTGACCTACGGCTATGGCCCGACGGACGACCCGGCGGTCGAGTACCAGCCCGATGTCGTACGGGTGGGCGGGGGCCCGGAGGCGATCCGGTCTGCGAGCGCGGACGGCCTGATCTGGACCCTCGACCCGGCCGCGCCCGGTGTCGACCAGTTGACCAAGGGGAAGGTCGCCTTCGTCACCAGCCGCGCCGTCGGCCGCGTCGCCCGGCGCACTGAGACGGACGCGGGAGTCGAGGTCGCGCTCGCACCCGTCCAGCTGACGGAGGTCTTCCGCACGCTGCACCTGCATGGCACTCGGGCCATCGATCCAGGCGACCTGGTGTTCCAACCTGTTCCCGAACTCGCCGGGCGGCTCGATGTCGACGAGGAACCGCTGATACCGCAGTCAATGGTCAAGCCCGCGGCGTTCGTCGCCGCCCAGCCGGAGCTGCCTCCGGCACGCAAGAACAGCTTCAAAGTGACCGTCGGCAACTGGGAGTGGGAGCCGTACGTCACCGACAACACGTTGGGTATCACCGCGTTGTACAAGTTCCAGTCGGAGAAGTCGGGGAACCGTTCGGCAGGAATCAAGGGCGGCTTCGACATCGCGTTCAAGACGAAGAATCTGCGCCTGGTCACGGATTACGACATCGTCTCCGGACGAGCAGGCGGCAACCTCACGGCGGCTGTCGAAGGCATCACGGGCATGACCGTCGACATCGGATTGGGCTTGGGCACGGGCGTCAACGACACCCAACGTTACCGGGTCGAGCTGCCTGTCGAGCTGAACGTGCCACTGCCGCCCGAGCCCGGTGTGCCGCCCATGGTGGTGCAGATCAAGTGGAAGACCATTGTCCAGCTGGCGTTCAGCGCCAAGAACTCGACCTTGACGACCAATGCGGAATACGACCTGATCGGGCCGCTGGGCCTGAAGGACGGCACTGCCGTCGCCCCGGCGCTACAGCAGACCGGGACCGGCCTCGTGAAGAACATCGACGGTGTCTCCGTCGGCATCAGCGCGATGGTCCTGGCTTGGGAGCTGCGCGTGATGGTCGGGCTGGGCGTGCCAGCGGCGTTCGGTGGACCGTACGCCAAGTTCGTCGTCTCGCTGTCGATCCTGCGGGGTTCGGACACGACAGCGCCCTGGGGTGTCTGCGCCCAGGGCACCCTCAAGCTGGTCGTCGGCGGCGGTGCGAGCTACCAAGTCACGCCTGGGGCGGAGAGCTACCTGAGACAGGTGATCGGAAGTGACATCAAATTCGAACGCGCCTCCGAAATCATGAAGGACCTGCCCGCGCTCACGGGCTACTACCCGGACCAAGCCCAATGCCGGATCCCATAGGCGACACGAGGAGAGTCATGCGCACGACAAGTACGTCCATCGTCGCCGTCGCCGTCCTCGCGGCGCTGACCGCATGCTCGAATGGCACGGCAGGCGTACCAAGTGCGGCGCAGACCGCCGTCCCTGCCGACGTGGCTGTCGAGACGTCCCCGCCGTCTAGCACAGCGGAACCTGCGGAGCAGCACGGAAACGCGGCGAGCAACAAGGTCTGCCTGCTCGCGACCGTCGCCGAGGTCGAGCGACTCACGGGTTACAAGGTCTGGCAGGTCGACGGGCTGAACCCCGGCTACCGCGGCGATCTGACCTGCGTTTGGCGCCTCACCCCGGTCGACTATGGCGCACCGAGTTTCTCGATCGTCTGGGACGACAGCGACCCGAGCGCGCAAGCACAGGCGGACTATTTCCGCACGCTCGTCAAGAACGGCGAACGCGAGAACGTCGAGGGCTTCGGCGATGTGGCGACGACCGACGGCTCTTACATCAACATCATCTCCGGCGACGCCGCGATCTCCTTCAACTATCGTGTGCACCAGGTCTCCAGTCAGGCCGACATGGACGTCAACCTCACTCTTCTCCGGCTCGTCTATCCACGCACGGAACTGAAGTGACGGTCTGGGAGCAAAGGAAGCGCGTGAACGCACGTTCCGGGGCGGGTGACCGCCTCACCGCCTTCGGCACGCAGTTGCTGGAGGTCCACATCTGGCTGCGCGAGATGCTGGAGGACCTTGAGGACAGCATCGAGGACTACTTCGACGGCAAGGGTCTGCCCTCGAAGGACCTGCGTGCCCACTGCCTCTCGTTCTGCACCGCGCTGACCAAGCACCACACCGGTGAGGACAAGGGCGCCTTTCCGGCGATCGCGGCGGAGTTCCCCGAGCTGCGCAAGGTGCTCTCCGACCTTCGCTCGGACCACAACCAGTTGGACTGGCTGCTGGGGAACCTGCGGAAACTGCTGGACGCGCTGCCGGAGCAGCCGGACCCCGCCACCAGGGCCCAGGTCCGCGAGGAGGTGGTGGCGGTGTCGTCGGTCATGCGAACGCACTTCATCTATGAGGAGAAGAAGCTGATCTCCGTGCTCAACTCGATGGATGTGCCGCAGTGGCGGGAGAGTCCGCCTGCCTTCCTGCAGATCGACTGAGCCTCGGCGACTCGTCGGGTTCGACTGAATCCTGGGCCTCGAATTGTCGGTTACGACGAACTAAGCGGCTCGCCGGATTCCTAGCATTTTCACGCATGGGCAACCTCCAAGACACCAACGAGTGGCTTACCGAACGGCTCCCCTCGTTGCTCGAGAAGTACGACGTACCAGGTGCGGCATGGGCCGTGCTCCAGGGCGACCGGATCATCGACGGAGCGGCCGGTGTGCTCAACAGGGCCACCGGGGTCACCGCGACGGCGGACTCGGTGTTCCAGATCGGGTCGATCACCAAGCTCTGGACCAGCACGCTGGTGATGCAGCTGGTGGACGAGGGCAAGATCGACCTCGACGAGCCGGTCCGGACCTACCTGGCCGAGTTCGGCATCGGGGACGAGGCCGCGGCCGCGCAGATCACCGTGCGCCAGTTGCTCAACCACACCGCGGGCTTCGAGGGTGACATCTTCACCGACACCGGGGTGGGTGACGACTGCATCGAGAAGTACGTGGCGACCCTGCACGATGTGCCGCAGCTGTTCCCGCCCGGCGACCAGTTCTCGTACAACAACGCGGGCTACTGCGTTCTCGGCAGGCTCGTCGAGGTGCTTCGCGGGCAGTCGTACGACAGGTGTCTGCGTGAGCACCTGATCACGCCGTTGGGGCTCACCCACGCGGCGACGGACCCCTACGAAGCGATCCAGTTCCGTGCCGCGATGGGGCACATCGAGATGGAGCCGGGGACCGGCTACGTGCCTGCTCCGATCTGGGCCATGGCGCGGTCCAACGCCCCGGCGGGCTCGATGCTCGCGATGCGGCCGCGGGACCTGGTCACCTTCGCGCGGATGCACTTCCAGGACGGCGCGGCGGCCGACGGCAGCCAGGTGCTTGCTCCCGGGACCGCCGCCATGATGCACGCCCGCGAGGTCGACCTGCCCGAACTCGGGCTCATGGGAACGTCGTGGGGACTCGGCTTCGAACGGTTCGACACCCCGGACGGGGCGATCATCGGCCACGATGGCAGCACCATCGGGCAGGGCGCATTTCTGCGGATGATTCCCGAGGCCGGGTTGGCCGTCGCGCTGCTGACCAATGGCGGCGACGTGGTTTCGCTGTACCGCGAGGTCATGGGCACGGTGCTCGAAGCGCTCACCGGCGTTGCCATGCCCGCCCTGCCCGCACCGCCCGCGAACCCCCAGCCGATCGATGCCGAGCGGTACGTCGGCACCTACTCGGCCAGCGTCTTCGACCTCACCGTCAGCCAGGACGACGACCAGCGGATCTGGATCGAGCAGGTCCCCAAGGGCGCCATGGTGGAGATGGGCGCGCAGGCCGCGCGGTCCGAGCTCGTCTCCTACCGGCCGGACATGCTGATCCCGGTCGAGGCCGATCGGGGCATGTACATGCCGCACGCGTTCCTGGGCGATGACGGCACCGGGCGCGCTCTCTACTTGCACCTTGGGCGCGCCGTGCGCCGCGCAGGCGCCTGAGCGCCCCCACCACAAACTCCCCAGAACGCTCGGAATGGAACCGCCATGAAGTTGACCACCTTGGGCCGCTACGGCCTGTGCACCTGTCTGGCCGCCGTCGCGCTCACCGGCTGCGCGGATGCCTCCAACAGCAGCGGGAAGGCCCAGGTCGTCGACGGCGGAACCTTCACCCTCGGCCTGTCCTCCGATCCCGGCAACCTCGATCCGCAGATGGGCGCGGGCAGCGGGTTGTTCACCGTCACCCAGTTCGCCTACGACGCGCTGGTCAGCGTCGACGGAACGTCGGGCGAGATCAAGTCCGGGCTGGCCAAGAGCTGGGACGTGCGGGGCACCACGGTGTCGCTCACGCTGGCGCCCGACATCACCTGCTCCGACGGTGCCAAGCTGACTCCTACAATCGTCGCCGACAATCTCAACTTCGTCGCCGACCCGAAGAACCAGAGCCCCTTCCTTGGCACCTTCCTCCCGGTCGGTGCGACCTCGGTGGGTGACAACACCGCGGGCACGGTGACGATCACCCTGGCCCAGCAGGCGCCGTTCGTCCTCAATGGACTGAGCAGTCTGCCGATCGTCTGTCCCAGCGGTCTCGCCGACCGCGGCACGCTGCGGACCGCGACCGCGGGCACCGGCCCGTACAAGCTCGTCGAGGCCGCACCGGGCGACCACTACACCTATTCGATCCGGGAGGGCTACACCTGGGGGCCCGCAGGCGCGACGACCGCCACCAAGGGACTCCCGAAGACGGTCGTGGTCAAGGTGGTCCAGAACGAGTCGACCGCGGCGAACCTGCTGCTCTCCGGCGGCCTGAACGCCGCCCAGGTCGCGGGCCCCGACGCGGACCGGCTCGACAAGGCCGGGCTGTTCGCCGCCCAGACACCGGCGATCGTGGGAGAGCAGTGGTACAACCACCGCGCGGGCCGGGTGACCGGCGACCCGAAGGTCCGCAAGGCGCTGACCCAGGCGCTTGATCTCGGCCAGCTGCAGAAGGTGCTCACCTCCGGCCAGAGCACCAAGGTGACGACGCTGGCGGCCAACCAGCCGGTCGCCTGCCCCGGTGACTCCGTCTCCAGCGCGCTGCCCGCCGCCGATCCCAAGGCCGCGGCCGCTTTGCTTGACGAAGCGGGTTGGAAGGCAGGCGCGGATGGCAAGCGCGGCAAGGACGGCAAGCCGTTGGCGTTGACCTTCCTCTACCAGAACAACCACGGCAGTGGCGGCGACGCGGCGGCCGAACTCGCTGTGCGGCAATGGAAGGCGGTCGGCGTGGACGCCACCGCGAGCAGCCAGAACGAGACGTCGATGACCAGCACCCTGTTCGGCGCGGGCGACTGGGATGTCGCTTGGGTCTCGCTCAACCTCAGCTCGCCGGACCAGCTCGTGCCGTTCCTGTCCGGACCCGCGGCTCCCGATGGCAACAACTTCGCCGCGATCTCGGATCCCGAGTACGACAAGGCGGTGGCCACCGCGATGGCGAGCCAAGGCGTGGCCGGGTGCCGCGACTGGCTGGCCGCCGAGTCCGGCCTGATCGCCAACGCGACCATCGTGCCGTTCGCGGGCAAGGTCGTGCGGATGTTCGGCCGGTCGGCGGAGTTCCAGACACCGGGCCAGCTCGTCCCGACGAGCATTCGCATGCTTTCCAAGTAGCGGAAGACTGAAGCTGACATGTCGGTGACATCGACCGCCGCTGGTTCGGCGGCGGACTCGGTCCGGGCGCTGTTCCGGCGCCGTCCGTGGGCGCGGTTCGCCCTGCGGCGCCTGGGCAGGCTGCTGGTCTCGCTCTGGGTCCTGGTGACCGCGTCCTTCGCCATGATCCACCTGATTCCCGGCGATCCGGTCCGTGGGGCGATGGGCCCCACGGCCCCGGCCGAACTGGTCGAGGCCCGAAGGCAGCTGCTGGGACTGGATGATCCGATCACCACCCAGTACGCGCGCTACCTGGAAGGGCTGTTCACCGGCGATCTCGGCACATCGCTGGCCTCGCAGCTCCCCGTCTCCGACATCGTCGCGCAGCGGCTGCCCGCCACGCTGGCGCTGGCCGTGTTCGCCTTCCTGGCCGCCGTGGTGGTGGCGATCCCGCTGGGCGCCGTTATGGGCGTGCTGACCCGCAGGGGGCGCGGGCGGCGCACCGAGTTGGCCTTCACCACGACCGGCGTCGTGGTGGCGACCATCCCGGACTTCCTGATCGGGGTCGCGCTCGTCTACGTCTTCGGGATCCGGCTGGGCTGGCTCCCGGTCGCGGGCAACGACACCGCGGCCGCCTACCTGCTGCCCGTGATCTCCTTGGCGATCGGTCCCGCGGCGATTCTCGCGCGCATCGTCCGCGTCGAGATGGTCGGCGTGCTCGAAGCGGACTTCGTCCGCACCGCCCGGGCCAAGCGGCTGCCCGCCCGGACCGTCTACTTCGGACATGCGCTCCCGAACGCCCTCACCGCGGCCATGACCGTGGGCGGGCTCCTGCTCAGCGCGCTGGTCGCGGGCACCGTCCTGGTGGAGAACGTCTTCGCCTGGCCGGGCCTGGGCAGCACGATCGTCGGGTCCATCCTCGTCAAGGACTATCCGGTGGTCCAGGCGATCGTCCTCGTCTACGGCGTTGGCGTGCTGATCGCCAACCTCGTCGTCGACGTCGCCCTCGCCCTGCTCGACCCGCGTTCGAAGATCAGGGAGGACTGACGAATGCAGCGACACTGGTCACGGGTCGTCCGTACTCCGCTCGGCCTCACCGCGACCGTGCTCGTGGGTGTGGTCCTGGCGCTGGCCTTCCTCGGGCCGATCCTGTGGGCCGAGGGCGCCGAGGCGGTCGACACCGCCGACATGTTGGCCCCGCCGTCTGGCGAGCACTGGGCCGGGACCGACAACCTCGGCCGCGACCTCTTCCTCCGCGTTCTGGTCGCCTCCCGGCTTTCGATCGTGCTCGCCCTGCTGGCAGGCCTGATCGCTCTGACGGTCGGTGTCCTGCTCGGGGCGGCGCCGTTCCTGCTCGGCCGGACTTCCGGTCGGCTGGTGACGGCGGCGGTCAACATCGCCGTCGCCTTTCCCGGGATACTGCTCGCGCTTTTCTTCGCCGTGGTGTTCGGTGTCGGCGCGACCGGCGCGGTCCTGGCCATCGGGCTCGCGGGTGCCCCGGCGTTCGCCCGGCTGACCTCGACGCTGGTGGCGGGCGTCGCGGCGCGGGACTACGTCGCGGCCGCCCGGACCGCGGGGATCGGCAAAGCGCGCGTCCTGGTGCGCCATGTGCTGCCGAACATCGCCGAACCACTGGTCGTCAACGCCTCCATCGGCACCGGCAACGCACTGCTGTCGTTCGCGGGGCTGTCGTTCCTCGGGCTCGGCGTGCAGTCGCCCGCTTACGACTGGGGCCGTTTGCTCTATGACGGCACCGCCGCCATCTACGTCAATCCGGCGGCGGCGTTGGTCCCGGGGGTCGCGGTGGTCCTGGCGGGCCTGGCGTTCAACCTGTTCGGCGAGTCGGTCGCCAAGGCACTCGGTGTGTCCGTCGGTGTCGGCCCGCGCGTGCGGAACACGCCACGCGCCAAGCAGGCGGCGCCGGTCAACGACTCCCGGGCAAGCTCGTCCGATGTCGTGCTGGACGTACGCGATCTCGAGGTCACCTTCCCCGGCGAGTCCGGTCCGGTGCGGCCGGTTCGTGCCGTGTCCTTCCAGGTGCGCCGCGGCGAGGGCGTCGGCATCGTGGGGGAGTCGGGTTCCGGCAAGTCCATGACCGCGCTGGCCGTCACGCGGCTGGTCGCCGACCACGGCCGGGTCGACGCCGCCCGGCTGGAGTTGCTCGGCCACGACCTGCTGTCCGCCGACACCGCGGTGCGACGGCGACGGCTCGGCACCGAGGTGTCGGTGGTCTTCCAGGACCCGATCACCGCGTTGAACCCGGCCCGCCGGATCGGTGGCCAGTTGGCCGAGGTGGCCGTCCACCACCAGGGCATGGGCCGCCGCGAGGCGATGGGCCGCGCCGTCGACCGGCTGACCGCGGTCGGTATCGCCGACGCGGACACGCGCGTGCGGCAGCACCCGCACGAGTTCTCCGGCGGGATGCGTCAGCGCGCGATGATCGGCATGGGGCTCATGGGTTCGCCCGCGTTGATCGTCGCCGACGAGCCGACCACCGCGCTCGACGTCGTGATCCAGCGGCAGGTGCTCGACCTGCTCGGCGCGATCCGCGCGGCCGACGACGTCGCGCTGCTGCTCATCAGCCACGACATCACCGTGGTCGGGGAAGTCTGCGACCGGGTACTGGTGATGTACGCGGGCCGGATCGTCGAGGACCTGCCCGCCGGGCACCTGGCCACCGCCGCACGGCATCCCTACACGCGAGCCCTGGTCGAGGCCGTCCCCGACATGGCCACCGATCTCGCGCGGCCGCTCGCGACGATCCCGGGCCGCCCGGTCGCCCCGGCCGACGTTCCGGCGGGGTGCGCCTACGCCGACCGCTGCGCGCTGGCCGACGCCCGGTGCCGGGTGGAGGACCCGCCGTTGGCGACCGACCCGGAGCACCCGAGCGACCATCGGGTCGCGTGCTGGCACCCAAGCGAACCGATGCGGGCGGATCAGAGCACCGACGAACTGGTGGAGTCGACATGACACCCCTAATGCCAACCTCCTCCGCTCGCCGGGCAGTGCCACGTGGCTGCCAGCCGCACCCAAGGGGAACGAGACGCGGCTCAGCCACCGACACCTCGCCAACCGGATCGTGCCGGCTGAACGTGACTACCACGGTTAATTCCGGGGAGGCGGACCAGTCATGACTGGGCTGTTTTTCGAGAATGTCTCGGTTCGGCTCGGCAGGACGCTCGTCGTGGACGGGGTCAGCCTGGCCGTGCCGGACGGCGAGGTGGTCGGACTTGTCGGTGAATCCGGATCGGGGAAGTCCACGCTCGCCCGAGCCGCGGTCGGCCTCGTCCCACTGGCAGGCGGCGCGATCACCCTCGACGGCACCCCGGTGCCCCACCGGGGGCGGACACGTCCGGTGCAGATGGTGTTCCAGGACCCGTATTCCTCGCTCGATCCCAGGATGACCGTCGGCGAGAGCGTGGCCGAGGCGATGCCGCCGGGAAGCTCGCGGGCCGAACGACGTGCCGAGGTCGAGCGGCTCCTGGCGCTGGTGCACCTCGACCAGCGGCACGCCGAAACCGTTCCATCCCTGCTTTCCGGAGGACAGCGCCAGCGGGTCGCGCTCGCGCGGGCGCTGGCCGCCCGCCCGCGGGTGATCGTCGCGGACGAGATCACCTCCGCCCTGGACGTCTCGGTCCAGGGAGCCGTGCTCAACCTCGTCCGTGAACTCCAGCGCGAGTTGGGCCTGTCGATGCTGTTCATCTCCCACAACCTCGCGGTGGTCCGCTTCGTGGCCTCGCACGTCGCGGTCATGCGGCGCGGCGAGCTCGTGGAGCAGGGCCCGACCGCGCAGGTGCTCACCGACCCCGGCCACGAGTACACCCGCGAGCTGCTCGCCGCCGTACCCGGGCGATCGACCCGAAGGAGCAACCCATGAGCAGACATCTGCGGATCGACGACCTGGTCGACCTGGCGGTCCCGTCGCAACCGGCGCTGTCAGCCGATGGCAGCCGGATCGCGTACGTGCTCCGGACCCTGGACGCCAGGCGCGACCGCGCCGTCGACCAGCTGTGGCTCGTGCCCACCGAGGGCGGCGTGCCGCGTCGGCTCACCGCGGGCCCGGACGACACCGCGCCCGCCTGGTCCCCGGACGGCGACCGGCTCGCGTTCCTGCGCGACGGCCAGGTCATGGTGCTCGACGCCGCCGGGGGAGAGCTGGAGCGGGTGACCGACCTGCCGCTCGGCGCCGGGGCCCCGCGCTGGAGCCCGGACGGCCGCAGGATCGCCTTCACCGCGATGGTGGACCCGACCGGTGGCGCTCGCGGTCCGATGGTCTCCGATGGGCTCGACTACCAGACCGACGGTCTGGGCATGCACGGCTCAGTCCGCGGCCAGGTGCACGTCGTGGATCTGGAGAGCCGGGAGGTTCGGCAGCTCACCGACGGACCGCACAGCGCGGGCACCCCGGACTGGTCACCGGACGGAACCGCCCTCGCCTTCACTCGCCGGGCCGGTGCCGACAGCGACCTGTGCCACCGCACCCCGGTTCACATCCTGGAGACCGACGCGCCGCACGCCGACCCGCGCGTGGTCGCCTTCGCCGACGGGGTGGCCACCGCCGTGCGGTGGGCCGCGGACGGGGCCGCGCTGCTGGTGGTGGGCTGGTCCGGTGACCCGGTGGGCCATGCCCGCCTCTACCGCGTCGGAGCCGAGAGCGGCGAGGTCACCGAGCTGTCGGACGCACTGGACCGCAACGTGATGCCCGGTGCGCCCGGCTATCCCGGCGGCCTGCCGCACGAGCACGCGGGCCGGGTGTGGTTCTGCCTGCGTGACCTCGGCTGCACCCACCTGTGGTCCGCGGCGGCGGACGGAAGCGGTGCCCGCCCGGTCGTGGCGGGCGCCGGTCGGGTCGTCTCGGCGCTGTCGGTCGCCGGTGGCCGGGCCGCGGTCGCGCTCGCCACGCCGACGTCGTTCGGTGAGATCGTGGTCGTGGACCTGGAAAGTGGCGCCGAGACCGTGCTCACCGACCACGGCGCGACTCTGTCCACTGTGGACCTGTATACCCGCGAGGAGCGGTGGTTCACCATCGGCGACGGCACCGAGGTGCAGGCGTGGCTGATGCGCGATCCGGCCAGTGTCGGGCCGCTGCCCGTGTTGCTCGACGTGCACGGCGGCCCGCACAACGCCTGGAACGCCGCCGCCGACGAGATCCATCTCTACCACCAAGAACTGGTCAGTCGCGGCTGGGCGGTGCTGCTGGTCAACCCGCGCGGCAGCGACGGGTACGGGTCGGCGTTCTACGACGGCGTCCGCGGCCGTTGGGGCGTCGCGGACGCGGCCGACTTCCTCGAACCGCTCGACCAGCTCGTCGCCGAGGGCGTCGCCGACCCGGAGCGGCTGGCCGTGACGGGCTACAGCTACGGCGGCTTCATGACCTGCTGGCTGACCGGCCACGACGACCGGTTCGCGGTGGCGGTCGCGGGCGGCACCGTCAGCGACATGGTGAGCATCGGCGGCTCCAGCGACGACAGCCACTTCCTCAGCGCCTACGAACTGGGCGGCGCCCCCTGGCAGAAGCCGGCCGAGTACGCCGCCATGTCACCGCTGACCAACGTTGCCAACGTCCGCACACCGACCCTGCTGCTCCACGGCGCGGCCGACCTGACCTGTCCGCTCGGCCAAGCCCAGCAGTGGCACACGGCGCTGCGCGAGCAAGGCGTGCCGACCAGGCTGGTCGTCTACCCGGATGCCTCCCACGCGTTCGTCCTCCTCGGCCCGCCGTCGCAGCGGCTCGACTACAACCACCGCGTGCTGGACTGGATCGAGCAGCACACGGTCCGGGCCGGGCGGCCCCGGATCGACGGTGCCCACTGGCAGCGGCGGCTGACCCGGCTCGCCGAGCGGTACAACGTGCCCGGCGCGCAGCTCGGCATCCTGCGCCTGGGCGCGGGCGGATCGCCCGACGAGGTGGCGAGGGCCGCACACGGTGTGCTGAACGTCCGCACCGGCACCCCGGTCACCACGGACTCCCTGTTCCAGATCGGCTCCATCACCAAGGTCTGGACGGCGACGGTGGCCATGTCACTGGTCGACGAGGGACTGCTGGACCTCGACGCCCCGATCGCCGACGTGCTGCCCGATCTCTGGCTCGACGATCCCCACGCCACGAAGTCGGTCACGCCGCGGCACCTGCTCAACCACACCAGCGGCATCGACGGCGACGTGTTCACCGACACCGGCCGTGGCGACGCCTGCCTGGAGACCTACGTCGAGGTGCTCGGCGAAGCCGCGCAGATCCACCCGTTGGGCGCCACGTTCTCCTACTGCAACTCGGGGTACTCGCTGCTGGGCCGCGTGATCGAGAAGGTCACCGGACAGACGTGGGACCAGGCGCTGCGCGACCGGCTGCTTGACCCGCTCGGGCTGGCGCACTCGGTCACGCTGCCCGAGGAGGCACTGCTGTTCGCCGCCGCCATGGGGCACGAAACCCAAGGCGGACAACACGTTCCCGCCGCGGCCTGGTCGATACCGCGGTCGGCGGGTCCGGCCGGGGCGGTCACCTCGACGGTCGCCGACGTCCTGGCCTTCGCCCGGCTGCACCTGACCGGCGGGGTCGCCGCCGACGGCACCCGGGTGCTGAGCGCGGACAGCGCCGCCGCGATGACCGCGCACCAGGCCGACCTGCCGGACAAGTACGTCCTCGGCGATTCCTGGGGGCTGGGCTGGATCCGGTTCGACTGGGACGGGCACCGCCTGTTCGGGCACGACGGCAGCACGTTCGGCCAAGCGGCCTACCTGCGCGTCCTGCCCGAGCAGGGGCTCGCCGTCGTGCTGCTCACCAACGGCGGCCACGGCCGCGATCTCTACGGCCACCTGTACCGGGAGATCTTCGCCGAGGTCGCGGGCGTGACCATGCCCCGGCCGTTCGCGCCGCCCGCCGAAGCCACGACCGTCGACATCGAGCCCCACGTCGGCGTCTACGAACGCGAGGGGGTGCGGATGGAGGTCGAGAACGGTCCGGACGGTCCGCTGCTGCGCACCACCGTCACCGGGCCGCTCGCCGAGTTGACGCCCGAGCCGGTCGAGGAGCACGTGTTGGTCCCGGTCGCTCCCGCTTTGTTCGCGGTCAGACCGCCCGGGGTGCGGACGTGGACACCGGTCACCTTCTACGAACTGCCGACCGGTGACCGATTCGTCCACTTCGGAGCGCGCGCGACCCCCCGGGCGGACCGATGAGGACCAACCTTCGCGACATGCTCGCCGACGCGCGGACCCTCATCGAGTGCGAGTCGCCCTCCACCGACCTGGCCGCCGTCGCGCGCTCGGCCGAGGTGGTCGCCAGGGTGGGCACCGCCCGCCTCGGTGTCGAGCCAGAGCGGATCGTGCTGGACGGCCGGACCCACCTGCGTTGGCGGCTGGGCCGGGGGCCGTCCCGGGTGCTGCTGGTCGGCCACCACGACACGGTCTGGCCGCTGGGCTCGCTGGCCGAGCACCCGTGCACCGTCGAGGACCGCGTCCTGCGCGGACCTGGCTGCTTCGACATGAAAGCGGGCCTGGTCATGGCGTTGCACGCGGCCGCAGGTCTCGAAGGCGTCACCCTGCTTGTCACCGGCGACGAGGAACTGGGCTCGCCCACGTCCCGGGAACTGATCGAGCAGGAGGCGAGAGGGGCCGTGGCCGCCCTGGTCCTGGAGGCGTCCGCCGACGGCGGCGCACTGAAGACCGAACGCAAAGGCGCCTCGCTGTACGAGGTGCGGGTGGTCGGGCGGGCCGCTCACGCCGGACTGGAGCCAGAGCGCGGCGTGAACGCCACCGTGGAGCTCGCCCACCAGGTACTGGCCGTCAGCGCGTTCGCCGACCAGCGGGTCGGCACCACCGTCACGGCGACCACCGCCCGCGCGGGCACCACGACCAACACCGTCCCCGCTGACGGTGTGTTCTCGGTCGATGTGCGCGCGCGGACCGTGGCCGAACAGGAGCGGGTCGACGAGGCGATGCGGAACCTGCGGCCCGCGGTGCCCGGCGCACGGGTCGTGGTGAGCGGCGGGCCCAACCGCCCGCCGCTCGAAGCGGCGGCCTCGGACCGGCTCTTCGCGCTCACCCGCCGGATCGCGGCGGACCTGGGACTGCCCGAGCCCACTCGGGCGGCGGTCGGCGGCGCGTCCGATGGCAACTTCACCGCGGGCGTCGGCACGCCGACCCTCGACGGACTCGGCGCGGTCGGCGGCGGTGCGCACGCCGCCACCGAGCACGTGCTGGTCGAGGAGATTCCCGGGCGGACCGCGCTGCTGCGCGCCGTGGTCGAACAGTTGCTCGCGGACGCGCCGCACCCGTTAGCGACCCGTGCGGCCGCCCGGCCATGACCACCCCCGACGAACTGAGGAGCAGGAACTTCGTGACCGACATCAGAGCAACGGCCGTGGAGCCGGTGCTGGACCACGCGACGCGGGCCGCGGCGGCCGCGGCCAATGCGGCGGGCGTCGCGGTGCGCGAACTCACCGAGATCCCCGAGCTCGCGGGCGTCGTCGACCTGTTCGCCACTGTGTGGGGTCGCGCCGGGAACCCGCCGGTGACCGTCGAACTGCTGCGCGCCTTCACCAAAGCGGGCAACTACGTCGTCGGCGCCTTCGACGGGGACCGCATGGTCGGCGGGTGCGTGGGCTTCTTCCACGAGCCCGCGGGCGACGCGCTGCACAGCCACATCGCCGGTGTCTCCCCGGCGGCGATGGGCCGCAGCGTCGGTTTCGCGTTGAAGCTGCACCAGCGGGCCTGGGCGTTGGGGCGCGGTGTCTCGGAGATCGCCTGGACCTTCGACCCGCTCGTCACGCGCAACGCCTACTTCAACCTCGTGAAGCTGGCCGCTCGGCCGGTCGAGTACCTGCCGAACTTCTACGGCCCGCTGTCCGACGCCATCAACGGCGACGAGGACTCCGACCGGCTCCTGGTGCGGTGGGCGCTTCGGGACAGCTGTGTGGCCGCCGCGGGCTCCGGGGGAAGCACCGGCGCGGTGGCCGAGGATGAGATCGCCAAGGGCGCGGTCGTGGCGCTGGGCGTCGCCGACGCTGGCGGCCCGGTCCCCGGCCCGCTCGACGGCGCGGTGTCGCTGGTCGCCGTGCCGCGTGACATCGAGGAGTTGAGGATGACCGACCCGGCTTCGGCGCGGCGCTGGCGGATCGCCGTGCGTGAGGTGCTCACGGGCCTGACCGCCCGTGGCGGCCGGATCGACGGGTTCGACCGGGCAGGCTGGTATGTCGTGCGGAGGGAGTCATGATGGCCGACGGGGTTGAACTGCGTCGCATCGCGATGCCACTGGTCTCGCCCTTCCGGACCTCGTTCGGCACCGCGACGTCCCGCGAGATCCTGCTTGTCCGCGTGGTCACCGACGACGGCACCGAGGGCTGGGGCGAGTGCGTGGCGATGGCCGCCCCGCGCTACTCCTCGGAGTACGTCGACGCCGCCGCGGACGTGCTGCGCCGGTACCTAGTCCCCGCGCTGCTGGCCGCCGGGCCGGTCCGGGCCCACGCGGTCGCCGGGCTCCTGGCACCGTTCCAGGGCCACCGCATGGCCAAGGCCGCCCTGGAAATGGCGGTCCTGGATGCTGAACTTCGCTCCGAACTCCGTTCGTTCGGCCATGAACTCGGCGCGGTGCGGGAGAAGGTTCCGTGCGGTGTCTCGGTCGGCATCATGGACAGCGTCCCCGAACTTCTCGACGCGGTCGGCGGCTTTCTGGACGAGGGCTATGTCCGCATCAAGCTCAAGATCGAGCCCGGCTGGGACGTCGAGCCCGTGCGCGCGGTCCGCGAGCGGTTCGGCGACGACGTGGTGCTCCAGGTGGACGCGAACACGGCCTACACCCTGGCCGACGCGCGGCACCTGGCGCGGCTGGACCCGTTCGACCTGCTGCTGATCGAGCAGCCCCTCGACGAGGAGGACGTGCTGGGCCACGCCGACCTGGCCAGGCAGATCAAGACGCCGATCTGCCTGGACGAGTCCATCACCTCGGCCCGCGCCGCCGCGGCCGCGATCCGGCTGGGCGCCTGCCAGGTGGTGAACATCAAGCCCGGTCGGCTCGGCGGGTACCTCGAAGCGCGCCGGACCCACGACGTGTGCGTGGCGAACGGGGTGCCGGTGTGGTGTGGCGGAATGCTGGAAACCGGGCTCGGCCGGGCCGCCAACGTGGCGCTCGCCGCCCTGCCCGGGTTCACGATGCCCGGCGACACCTCGGCGTCGGGGCGGTACTACGCCGCGGACATCACCGAGCCTTTCGTGCTGAAGGACGGCTATCTCGACGTGCCGGACGGACCCGGGCTCGGCGTGGCACCCGTGCCGGATCGGCTCACCGAGGTCACCACCGCTAGCGAGTGGCTCGCCGGGTGACTCGGCTGTTGAATTCGTCGCGCGAAAGGCCGGTGTTGTCACACTGGTCGCCACCCTTGTCGGGTATCCAGTCGGTGACCCTCTCGACGGCAACGGCCGGATCACTGGCCGCCGACCCGGCCTTCGCGCGACTGGTGACTGTCCGGATGCGACGGTGAACGCCGATCCGGGTGGATCGCGCCGGGTGGCGGCGGTGCCGCGCGGCTATCGTAAAGGCGTGCGGCACCCAGGCGCCCCCCGTCCCCAGGCAAGCCTGGGGCGGGTCCTCGACGACCTGGGCGCAACGCTGCTCGACCTCGCGCACGGCGACGCCGACCGACCCGGGGAGATCGGCGGCGTCGTCTTCCACGACCCGCTCGATCAGCCGGTGCTGCCGCCGCACGCGCTGGTGCTCGGCGTCGGTGTGGAGACTCCCGACGAAGTCGCGGCGCTGCTGCGCACGCTGGGGCGTCAGCGCGCCGCGGCACTGGTGCTCCGAGCGCCGGTGCCGCTCACCGACGAGGTGCGGGCCGCCGCCGACGCGGCGGCGGTGGCCGTGCTCGGGCTCAACCGCGGCGCCCCGTGGGGCCACCTCAGCGAGATGCTCCGCGCCCTGTTCGCCGGGGGCGGGGCCGGGGTCAGCGACCCGGAGTCGCTCGGCGGCCTGCCCGCCGGTGACCTGTTCGCCGTCGCCAACGCGATAGCGGCACTGCTCGACGCCCCGGTCACCATCGAGGACCGCAACTCCCGGGTGCTCGCCTTCTCGGGCCGCCAGGACGAGGCCGACCCGTCGCGGGTCGAAACGATCCTGGGCAGGCAGGTGCCGGAGCGGGTCGCGCGAGTCCTGAACGAGCGCGGGGTCTTCCGTGACCTCTTTCGCAGCGACTCACCGGTCCACATCGACCCCATCCCCGACCAGCTGGGCGGCTCCTCGCTGCCGCGTGTGGCCATCGCCGTGCGCGCGGGCGACGAGGTGCTGGGCTCGATCTGGGCCGCGGTGCCGGGCAGGCTCAGCGACGAGCGCCTCGAAGCGCTGGGCGAGTCGGCCAAGCTGGTCGCCCTGCACCTGCTCAGGATCCGTGCCGACGCCGACGTCCAACACCGGGTCCGGGCCGATCTGCTGAGCGCCGCGCTGGAAGGCGGCGTCGGCGCGGGCGACGCGCTCGACCGGCTGGGTCTGTCCCACCAGCCGCTGCTGGTTCTCGGCGTCACCCTGGACGAACGCGATCCGCGTCGCGACGACTCCACCAGCGCCGCCGTCATCCATGATCGGCAGCGGCTCGCCGACGCGTTCGCGCTACACCTGTCCGCCGCGCACCCACGGGCGACGGCCGCGGCGATCGGCGCGGTCACCTACGGGTTGCTGCCGATGACCGGGTCCGCGGACAAGGCCGAGACCCGGGCGGTCCGGATACTCCAGGACTTCGTCGACCGGATCGGTGAGCGGCTGACCCCGCTCACCGCGGCGGGTCCGGTGGCGTTCGAATTGTCCGATGTGGCCCACAGTAGGTCCTGTGTGGACAGAGTGCTGCGGGTGCTGCGCGAGCTGCCCGGCCCTCGGCGGATCGGACGCTTCGACGAGTTGCAAGGCGCGGCGTTGATCGTGGAGATGCGTGACATCGCCGCGGCCCGCGGTGAGAAACCGACGGGAACGCTGGCGAGGCTGATCGACTACGACCGCCTGCACCGCGGCAACCTGGTCGAGACACTCCGAGCGTGGCTGGACGCCTTCGGCGACGTCGCGGTCGCCGCGGAATCGGTCAGGGTCCACCAGAACACCTTCCGCTACCGGCTGCGGCGGGTCGCCGAGATCGGGCGGTGCGATCTCGGCGACCCCGGTCAGCGATTCGCCGTCATGGTGCAGATGCGGGTTCTCCACGCCGAGTCCCCGATCGCCGCCGCACCCGACGCCTGAAGGCGGCTAGCCGAGACGGTTGACGATCTTGGGGTTCTTCGGGTCGCTCAGGTCGATCACGGCGATGGTCAGGTCTGCGTTGAGCACCCACGCCAATGGTGCGTCATCGCTGAAGACGATCGCCTGGCGGGGACCCACGAGGCGATCGTCGTTGCCCACGTTGCCCAGCACGGCGCCGGTTTCGGGGTCGAGCGTGGTCAGCGAGTTGTCGCCGTGGTTGCCGGTGAGCAAGGTCTTCTGATCATGGGACAGCACGGCGCCGTAGGGCCGCTTGCCCTGGAGCTCGATCTTCTTCTGGGTGGGCGGGGTCGTTGTGGTGTCGATGATCGAGACGCTGTCGCCGACCCCATCCTTGCCGCTGTCGGCGACGAACGCCTTGGTGCCTTCGTTGTTGAAGGACAACCCGCGCACCGCGACGAAGCTGCCGATGTCGTCAACCTTCGTGTTGGTCGCCATGTCCACACGCGTGATGTGATTGGCCCCGATGTCGGTGACATACACCTGGTTTTGCTTGGGCGCGACCGCGATCCCCTGGCGTGGCTGGGTGAATCCGGTGATGACGGCGGTTGGCCTTTGCAAGACGGGGTCGATCACGGTGACGGTGCCCGCGGCGTGGTTGGTGGCCCACAAGGTAATGCCGTCAGCGGACTGGGACTGCGCGGTGCCCATCACGCCCGCGCCCAGTGGCAGCCGCTTGATGACCTTGTATGTGCTCATCGAGATCTCGTCCAGGACACCGAGGGTGTCGTCGGTCACGGTGATGCTGTGGCCGTCGGGGTGGAACAGGATGTTGCGCGGGCTGGTGTAGCCCCCGATCTTGTGGAGCTCGAAGCCATCCGACAGGCGGAGCACCCGCAGGTACTGGGTCTCGGAATTGGTGACCACGGCGATGGTCTGATCGGGGCTGACGGCCATGCTGTTGTTGCTGATGCCCGACGCGAACGGCGCGGGAATGTTGTTCAGGTAGCCGTTGTAGGCGCCTACTCCGTAGGGCACCGTCTGAGGGACTTCCTGGGTCGCGGTCGCGGGCGACTGCTGGTCGGCGAAAGCCACTGAGCCGGTGAAGGCCAGCGCCGCGATGGCGGCCATGCCGAGTGCCGTCCGGCGGGTCGGCTTGGTGAGAGTCACGTGGACTGTCTCCTTGTCCGTGGTGCCCACCCGTCGTGGACACCCACAGAGGGATACGTCGACAATGATCGTGATGTTGAAGGCCGGACCGAATTCCTCGGCGGGTTTCGTTGTGCGGCATCAGGACTTCGAGTCGCTACGCGGATGCGGCAGGCCGGACCGCACCCTTCTTTCTTGCTGTTGTGCGCGTTCCTTCAACGTCGTGGCTGAACGAGACCCGCGTCGTAGGCGAAGACGATCGCCGCGGCTCGGTCGCGGGCGCCGAGTTTGGTGAAGAGGGTGCCCACGTGGGTCTTGATCGTGGTCTCGGCGAGGAACAGCTGGTTGGCGATCTCCCGGTTGGAGGCGCCGCGGGCCATGAGGCGCAGGACGTCGAGCTCGCGGTCGGTCAGCGCGTCGAGTCGGATGTCGTGGCGGGTCGGCGGCCGCGCCGACTGCCGGTAGGAGTCGAGGATCGGGCCGAGCAGGGTGCCGTCGATCCAGGTGCCGCCCGCGGCGACCGTGCGCACCGCTTCGATGAGGTTCTCCGGGGTGGCCGACTTGAGTTCGAATCCCGCCGCGCCCGCGTCGACCGCGGACCAGAGCACTTCCTCGTCGCCGAACGTGGTGAGGACGCACACCGGTGGTCCGTCGGCGTCCCGCAGCAGGCGGGTCGCCTCGATTCCATCGGTGCCGGGCATGCGCACGTCCATGCACACCATGTCGGGTGCGCACTGGGACACCGCGGCCACGATGTCGTCGCCGTTGTCGCGTTCCCCCACGACCTGGATGTCCGGTTGGCTGCGCAGGACCAGGCCGAGCCCGGCGCGCACCATGGGCTGGTCGTCGACCAGGAGCACCCTGATCACGCCGACGCTCCGGCCAGGCGGCGGGGCAGACGGGCCTGAACCACCCAGTGCTCATGGTCGGGCCACGCTTGGAATGTTCCGTCGATGGCGGCCACTCGGTGCTCCAGTCCGGTCAGTCCCATCCCGGTGCCCGGTTGCTGGGTGGTCGAGCCGAGCGCGCTCTGGACCCGCACGGTGACCCCGCCGCGGTCGACCGCGATGCGGATTGTCGCCTCCGGTGAGCGGGCGTGTTTGACCACGTTGGTGAGAGCCTCTCGCAGCACGTCGTGCAGGACGATACGCGGTGCCGCCGACAAGTCGTCGAGGTCACCCGCGATGTGGAGGTCGATGCGCATACCGGCGTCGCGGTAACTGGCCAGCAGACGGTCGAGCGCGCCGGGTTCGAACGGGGTGAGCGACTGGGAGCCCCGGTGCATGAGCCGCAGGGCTTGGCGCAGTTCCTCCATGCCCCGCCGACCCTCGTCCTCGGCTTGCCGAAGCGCCTCGGTGGCCTCCGCGGGCGAGGAGGTGAGGATCATCCGCGCCCCGGAGAGGTGGAGCAGGACGACGCTGAAGCTGTGCCCCACCAGGTCGTGCAGGTCCCGCGCGATGCGCTGGCGGTCCTCGGTCACGGCGATCTCGGCCAGCTTGATCCGGGTCCGTTCCAGCTCGTCGATCAGCGCCCACTGCTGGCCGACCACGTGACCGAAGGCCCAGCCGATCAGCAGCCCGCCGGACCAGAGCCAGGCGCCGATCCCTCGGTACCACTCGCTGTTCCCCAGTATCCGGATGACGAACGGCGACGCCAGGCACAGCGCCATCACGGCGGTGTCGAGCCAGTGCGACCGGCTGGCCGCCACCACCGCCAGCGCGGTAGTAACCACGAGGTAGGCGCTCTGGGTGACGACCGCCGCATCGCCGATGAATGTCGGAATCATGACCCAGGAGAGCAACAGCCAGCCCGGCATCGACCGCCAGAACACCCGCACGATCAGCGCGGGGAACATCAGCAGCGCCAGGATCCAGCCCCAGTCCACCGCGTAGGCGAGGTTGAGCACCCCCAAGGCGCTGCCAAGAACGGCAGCCCCGATGACGAACTCGTCGCGGTCACGGAGCAAAGAAGGCATAGCACGACTATAAGTTCGCACCGGCACCGCCGGTTCCTGCCGCGGTACTTGGGCGCCTCCTCCCGTGGGAGGAGGGCCCGCCGGATTTCTCGGCCCAGGGAACACCACTCGCGGTACTCGGCTCCGAGGACATCAGCGCAGGCGATGTCTAACTTTATTGGCACGGGGTCCGGCCGACCGGATCCGATATGACGCGAATTTCCTGGCCAATAGCAAGGTCCGCCTCAAGCGCGAATTTGTCGCCTGGCTGACCATGTCCCGATGGAGAAGTGAAATGAGACGACATTCCGCACGGCTGCGATGGACGCTCGCGACGATGGTGGGCGCGGTCATGGCGGTGACCATGCCCGCGATCGCGACCGGGGCACCCGCCGCCCAGCCGGATCCGGCGTCGCGGATCGCGTGGCAGCCGTGCACCGATCCGGTCTTCACCGGGCTGCAGTGCGGCACGATGCAGGTCCCGGTGGACTGGTCACGTCCGCGTGAGGCGAAGCTCACGCTGTCGATGGTCCGCCAGCCCGCACTCGACCAGGCCAACCGGATCGGCGCACTGGTGGTCAACAACGGGATCGGCCGCTCGGCCATCGAGCAGTTCCGCCTCGCGCTGAAGGGGCTGACGCACATCGGCGGAGCCATGCCCCAGCGCTTCGACCTCATCGCCGTCGACCCCCGCGGCGTCGGCCACAGCACCCCCGTCCACTGCGAGGAACCACTGAAGCCCGCCGGGGTCACCTACTTCCCCAAGGACCGCGCCGCCTATGACCGGCTGGTCGCCCACAACCGAACGCTCGGGGAAGACTGCTTGCGCCGCAACGGTTCCCTCGTGGCGAACATGGACATGGCCAGCACCGCCCGCGACTTCGACGCGGTGCGCGCCGCACTCGGCGAGCGGCAGCTCAACTGGTACGGGATCCAGTACAGCGATCTGCTCGGCCGCACGTACGCCCAGCTGTTCCCCGGCAGGCTGCGCACCATGGTCCTCGACACCGCTATTGACGACACGGTGTCGCCAGTGGCCTGGTCACTGCAGGAGGCGGGGGCCGCGGAGGAATCCTTCAACCGGTTCACCGCCTGGTGCGCGACCGCCGACCGGTGTGTCCTCAAAGGACATGACGTGGCGGCCGAGTACGACGCCCTCATCGCCCGCGCGAACCGGGAGCCCATCCCGGCGGCCGACGGCCGCCTGATGACCGGAGTCGACATTCAGGAAGCCACCCAATACCTGCTGCCCATCGCCGTGATCAGCTGGCCGAAACTCGCCAAGGCGATCGTCCAGGCCCAGTCCGGTGACGCCACCATCTTCGCCACCGCGGGCGACCGGACGACACTCGATCCGGTGCAGGAGCGGGCGCAGGCATGTGCGGACACCCCCCGGCGGATCCACTCGTTCCAGCAGCTCTCCCGGGTGCAGCGCCAGCTCGCCGAGAAGTCACCGCACCTCGGTGGCGCGGTGTCATCCGCCACCGCGCTGGCCGGTTGCATCGGTTGGCCGACCCGGCCCAACCCGGTGCACGCTGGTGCCCCGGTGTGGGGTGCGCCGCCGTCGCTGGTCGTGCAGTCCACCCACCAGGCCTACGCGCCGCATTCCGCGGGCGACGCCATGGCCCGCCAGCTTCCCGGCAGCGTGGTCCTCAGCCGTGAAGGCGACGACTACAGCATGTTCATGCTCTCGCAGTGCGTCCGGGACGCCACCAACCGCTACCTGACCGAACTCGCCCTGCCCGCCCCGGGCACCACCTGCACGAACTGACTCGACCGACCCCGCCCGCCAGCCGGTTACCTTCCGGCTCGGCGGGCGGGGCATGCTCATACGTGGACATCGACTGGACCGAAACCGCGCTGAGCGCACGTACACAGGAGACTGCGGTGGACAAGTACGACGTCAAGAAGGCCCACCGTGATCTCTACTCCCCACCGTCGAAGGATTTCACCGTCGTCACCGTGCCCGAGTTCCGGTATATCGCGGTCGATGGCAGCGGTGACCCGAACACGGCCCCCGCGTACACGAACGCGGTCGAAGCCTTGTACGGGGTGGCGTACGCACTGAAGTTCGCGAGCAAGGCGACCCGAGACTTCGTGGTCGGCCCGCTGGAAGGACTGTGGCGAGCCGACGACCCCGCCGCGTTCGTCGCCCGGCGCAAGGAGGCTTGGGCGTGGACCATGATGATCAGCCAGCCGGACTGGATCACCGAGGACATGGTCCGAGCCGCCATCGACAACGTCGCGAAGAAGAAGGCAAACCCAGCTCTCGCCGACGTCCGGCTGCTCACCCTCATCGAGGGGACCTGCGTCCAGATCCTGCACATCGGCTCCTACGACGACGAAACCCCTACCCTGGATCGCCTCCACAACCACTACCTGCCCGAGAACGGTCTTAACTTCAACGGTGACCATCACGAGATCTATCTCAGCGACGCACGTCGAACCGCACCCGCCAAGCTCAAGACAATCCTGAGGCAGCCAGTCAAACCCGGGTAGCGAGCTATCCACATAGGCCGAGCTATTCACAGCCCGCCGTCACCAACCCCGTTTGATCTTGCAGCGCCGATAGACTGGAGCAGGGCAGCCCCCCAGGGTGGGTGGGGGACACCCGCCGGGCGTTGGCTCAGTCGCTCAGGTCGTGGTGGAGTCGTCGTTCGCGCAGTTCGTTGCCGCCGGGGCCCTCGTCGAGTTGGGAACGTCCGGTGTCGGTCCAGCCTTGGCGAATGTAGAAGCGCAGGGCGCGTTCGTTGGTGTCGAGAATCCACAGGCCAGCGTGGGTGAAGCCGCAGGATCGGAGCCGGTCCAGGGCAGCGGTGTGGAGCTGGGTGCCGATGCCGCGGCGCCAGACCTCGGGGGCTAGGTACAGGGCATAGAGGTCGCCGAGGGTGGGGTCGGCGCTGTCCGCGGGGACGAGCGGCGGGCCGGTCGCGGCGAAGCCGACGATGGCGCCCTCGATCGATGCGACAACCGCGCTGGTCCCCGGCGGTCGGGCGGTGAGGCCGTCCGACCAGAACCGTTCCCGGTCGGGGATGGACAGGCCCGCCAGAACGTCGTCAGGGATCAGACCGCGGTAGGCGACGCGCCAGGACCGCACCAGCACGGTGGCGATGGCGTGGGCGTCGGCCGGTGTCGCGTCTCGGAGCTCGACCATGTCGCGCATACGGTCAACATGACACATTTCTGGGATAACCACCGCGATCGTGGCGACCTACCGTGGGCGACGACAACGGGAGGCAGCGATGAAGCTGGCGATATTCGGAGCCGCGGGACTGGCCGGAGCCGCGGTGGCCCAGCTCGCGCTCGATCGCGGCGATCAGGTCCGCGCGCTCGTTCGGTCGACCAAGCCGCCGGGCGTGCTGGACCGGGCGGAGATCGTCCGCGGGGACGCCCTCGATCCGGCGGCGGTGGCCGCCACCGTGGCGGGCTCCGACGTCGTCATCTCGACGCTGGGTGGATACCGGGGGCCCGACAGCATCGACAAGGGCACCATGAACATCATCGGGGCCATGCGGCGGACCGGTCCCCGTCGGCTCGTGGTCCTCCAGGGCTTCCACATCGGCTTCCCCGGCGACCCGAACAACCCGGGCAAACACCTGGTCGAAGCGTTCCTCGCGGTCCGGTGCCGACCGCTGCTCGGGCGCGGCGCCGCGCTCGGTGAGCTGCTGCGTGGCACCGGCGACCTGGACTGGACGCTCGTCCGCATCCCACGCATGGTCGATGGACCGCCGTCGGGGCGGGCCGCCGCCGGTACCTTCCGCCTCGGTCCCATCAGCTCCGTGCGCGTCGGCGACGTCGCCGACCACCTCTACCGGCTGGCCCAAGAGCGGGCGTCGATCCACGAAGCACCCATGCTCCACACGCCGCGCACAGCCCAGAAGTCCCACGCGGATCCTGACCTGACGCGGCGCTAGTGCGTTGACCACGAACGTTCGCCGGGTATCGGCCTGTCCACGGCGTGGCTGGCAAGGCGGAGGGAAGACCGTAGTACCGGGTTGTACTTGGGCTTTCCGACAACGCAGCCAGGCGCGTCGTGGGCAGGTCGAGACCCGGTGAAGGTTCGTGGTCAGCGCACTAGCGGTAGGGCCCGCCGCGCAGTGGCCTGTCGTGTTGGGCGCGCTGTTCGTTGTCGCGCAGGCGGGGCTCGTAGTGGGCGAAGAAGATCTTGCCGACGAGGTCACGCCTGCTGCGAACGCCGGTCTTGTCGAAGACGTTCTGCAGGTGCTGCTGCACGGTGTGCGCGGACAGGACCAGCTTGGTGGCGATCTCGGCGGTGGAGTTGCCCTGCAGCACCAGGCGGGTCAGCTCCTGCTCGCGCTCGGTCAGCCCGTAGGCCGACATCAGCAGCGGCGAGATGCGGCCCGGGTGCGCGGGCTCGACGATGACCGCGACCCGCTCCTGGCCGGTCGTGGCCAGGCAGGCGCCGTGCAGCACCACCCAGGTGCCGGTCCGGGACAGCACCCGGGACATCGCGACCATGCCGGGCACACCGGGGTGCTGCACCGACCGCAGCGCCTGGCCCGCGACGGCCAGCACTGACGACGGCAGCCTGCCCGTCGCCCAGTCACCGTCGGGCAGGTCGGCCAGCCAGCGCTCGGTGCCGGGTGTCACCGACTCCACGTCACCCGAGCCGGTCAGGATCAGCAGACCGGGGGCGTCCGGAAAGTCCGGATCGGTGGCCTCGCCGAACAGCAGCGCGCGCCGCACACCCTCGGCCAGCGCGGGCGCGATCGCCTGGATGAAGGCCAGTTCGACGGGTTCGAACAGCGGCCGCCCCGGTTCGCGGTAAAGGCTCAGCGCGCCCCAGATGTCGCCGGTGCGGGTGCGCAGGGCGGCGATCATCTCCTGGTCGCCGCCGTAGGCCATGTTGGCGTGCCAGCGTGGGCTGCTTGCCGGGTCGCCGCCGGTCACCTCGTGCAGGGTCGAGATCCCGCGATCCGAACGGCCGACGTCGGCCAACTGGTGCACGTCGTCGCCAAGGTACTCGTGGGTCAGCCAGTTCGCCGGGAACTCCGGCAGGCCTTCCTGGAAGTGGCTGGTGATCAGCAGCGACGCCGGGTCCATGGTGAAGAAGCACGGCGCCCGGAAGTGCGGCACCGCCCCACCGAGGACGGCGGTCACGCCCCGCCAGAACGACACGAGGTCCTGCTGCTGACCCGCGAGCCGTGCGATCTTGGCCTGCGCTAGGCGCAGGGTGTCGGCGCCCATGGGACTCAGCGTACGACCCGGTCGGAACGGGTCAAATCCAACAAATCTGGGATAGGCCACGCGTCCGATCGCTCCTAGCGTCGGCGGAAAGACTCATCGATGAAGGAGCCGCCATGACAACCGACAGCAGGCTTACCACCGTCCACCACGTACTCGGCCCGGGGGAGGGCGAGATCGTCGGCGACCCGGCCGCTGTCACCGACCGGTTCATGATCAACGGCAGCGCGACTGACGGCCGCCTCGCCTTGGTCGAGCACGGCCTGGCGCCGCGAGCGCTGGCCGCGCCCATGCACCGGCACAGCCGCGAGGATGAGTACAGCTACGTGCTGGCAGGTGAGGTCGGCGCGATTCTGGGTGGGCAGGAGATCATCGGCCGCCCAGGTGACCTGATCTTCAAGCCGCGCGGGCAGTGGCACACCTTCTGGAACGCGGGCGACGAACCGGCCCGAATCCTGGAGATCATCACACCCGCGGGCCTGGAGGACCTCTTCCGTGAACTCGGCCCGCGCGTGGGCGACATGTCCCCGGAGGACCTCTTCGAGCTGGCGGGCCGCTACGGCTGCGACCTCGACTTCGACGCCACCATGCCGCTGGTGGAGCGGCACGGGCTCGCGTTCTAGCCTCCCAGCTCAGGTACGCCCGGTGAAGGCGGGCGCGAAGAACACCAGGAGCGCCAGATCCTCGGTGACGTCGACGAAGCGGTGCGGCTCGCGGGCGGGCACGAAGATGAGGTCCCCTGGCTCGACGTCGGCCTCGCCGGAGCCGGTGATCACCCGGGCCCTGCCCGCCGTGACCAGATAGATCTCGTCCTCGCGGTGGGGTGTCTGGTCGTCGACACCGCCCGCGGGGATCAAGTACGTGCCCGCGGACAGCTGATCGCTGCGAATGTGCTCGACGTACTCGCCGGGCACCGAGCCGGGCGCGACAGCGGTTCCCGCCCCCTTGATGATCTGCATGGATCCAGGTTAACCAGCCTGACGAACAGTGGAGGCACGGCAACCACAACGCGGCTGATCGACTACGGCTGGGTGGGCCACCTCTACGTCGCCGCCTGGCGCGGTGGCTGCTGCCTCCCGAAAGCGGCCAGCAGGACTGTCTGCTGATCGGCGTCAGCGGGCAGGTCCGGCCGCGGCGCCACGGCGCCCGCTGATCGGTAGATGTCCTCGTTCTTGGCGAACCACACCGCGCAGGCCGCGACGAGGTCGGGGTCGAGACGGTCGTCGGCGCCGATCGCGCGGGCCAGGTCCCATCCGTGGATGAGGTGGTCGGCGAACAGCTGCCACGCGTATTCCTCGCCGGGCACGTCCCCAAAGGACAGGTGCACGGTGCGATCCAGCGCGCCGTCCGCGCTGATGGCCGCGACCGCCGTCTCAGCGGCACCGGCGTAGGCCGCGGCCGGGTCGGAGCCGACGACGTCGCCGTCGAACTTGTCGCCGACCTCCGCGATCGTGGCACCCGCCATCAGTGGGGCGGTCCAGAGATCCTCAGACACGACGTGGTTGACCAGTGTGCGCACATCCCAGTCGGCGCACGGTGTCGCGGCGTCCCATTGGTCTTGGCGGACCGCTCGCACGTGGTCGCCGAAGCGTTCGCAGGCACGCCGGTGCAGTTCGGCGAGATCCATGTGTTCCTCCTTGACGGTGCAGCCACGAGGGCGGCCACGGGAGTGTCAGCGCCAGCGCACCGGCAGGTCGCCGGGATCGTTGGCCGGATCGTTCGCGGGCAGCGCGTCGCATGCCCAGTCGGCGCGTTTCCATGACGGCACCGGGGTCACCTGCCTGCGTCGGGGCACGAACGTGGATCGCTCGACCAGCGCGTAGTGGTGGACGTAGCGGCCGCAGTTGGGGAACACGTGGGTGACCTGGACACGCATGACCAACAGCGCGCCGGGCCAGGTTTCGAGCAGGCTGTCGTCGGCGGCGATGGTGGCTGTGCCCTGGACCCGAGTGCGACCGCCGTTCTCGAAGTCGATGAAGAGCAGGCCCACCGGCGAGCCCGCGGCGATATTGCCGAGCGAGAGGAACATGCCGTTGCCGTCGTAGCTCGGCATCGCGAGCGTGTGCTCGTCGACGACCCGGACGAAGCCGGGATCGCCGCCCTTGTAGGAGCAGGTCGGCTGGCCGTCTGGGCCTACGGTGGCCAGGAAGACCATGTCCCGCGCTTCGACGAACTCCCGGTCGTTCTCGGTGATCACATGGTGGACGAGGCGTTGGCTGATCCGGTCGGCGATGCGGCGGGTGTCGAACTGATCTTGCAGTTCCCGCTGGCCAGGGTGGTAATCGATCCCGGTCGTTCCATTGGTTTCCATCGGCCCGCTCCCGGACGGCATTGCGGTCTCCTGACGAGACGATAGCTCCGCCGCCACTCCGTCGCGCAGGATTGAGCCAGGCTGATGCCAGCGTGAGCCAAAAAGAGCCAATGTGGCTTGCGTGTGGTGCCACGCCGTGCCATAGTGGTGCCATGGACCTGACGCCTTACGTTGATTCCCTCGGTCGCGAGCTGCTGACCGTCGCCGAGACCGGTGGTGGCGACCCTGGTGCGTTGATCGAGCGGCTGACGGTGTCGATGGAGTCGGCGATCCGGCTCACGCTGCTCGAAGCCCTCTCCGCCGCCGCCGACGAGATCACCCGCGACCTCGCGCCCGGTTCGGTCCAGGTGCGCCTGCGCGGTCGCGACCCGAACTTCGTGGTGACGTCCCGGCCGGTCGAGCCCGCGCCGGAGACGACCCCGGAGCCGGTCCAGGACGCCGCGGTCGGCCTGGAGGACAGCGGTCCCGCGGTGCGGATCAACGTCCGGCTCCCCGAACAGCTCAAGGCCGCGGCCGAGGAGGCCGCCGCCAAGGAAGGCCGGTCGCTCAACGCGTGGCTGGTCCGGGCGGCCTCGACGGCGCTGCAGGCCGGGGACCGCGACCACCATGGCACCGAGCGTCGCGGCAAGCCCGCCGCGCAGCGCTACACCGGCTGGGCGCGCTAGGGCGTGTCCTGCGGATCATGGCGGGCGCTATCGGCGCCCGCTTGGCCCCTGGGCGCACCGCGGGAACGGCCACGGACAACCAGTACGCGACCGTCCCCGCGGCACGCCCAGGAACCAAGCGGATCACCGATCCCGCCCACCATGATCCACAGGACACGCCCTACCCCAGCCGCACACACTCCCAAGCCCCGGACCTGCGGGGATGTTCTTCCAACACCTTTTGAGGGGACAGCCATGCCTGTTTTCGCCACACCAGAACCGATCTCCGTCACCATCGAACTCGCCGTCGGCGACGTCCAGCTCGTCGCGAGCGACCGGACCGACACCCTCGTCGAGGTGCGGCCGAGCGACGCGGCCGACGAGTCCGATGTGGAGGCCGCGCAGCGCACCCGCGTCGAGTACGCCGACGGCGCGCTGACCGTCCGCGGGCCCAAGTCCCGGGTGCTCGACTTCTCCAAGAAGACGAGGTCCGTTGACGTGGTGATCGAACTCCCCACCGGCTCGCGGGTGCACACCGATCTGTCGGTCGCGGAGGTCCGCACCACCGGCGTGCTGGGGGAGTGCCGGTTCAAGACCGCGGTCGGGCACTTCCGCATCGACCAGACCGGGCCGCTGCGCGCCGACACCACGGGCCACATCACCATCGAGCGGGTCGCTGGCGACGCCCAGGTCGCCACCGGCAGCGGCCGGGTGCGGATCGGCGAGGTCGACGGCACCGCCGTCGTCAAGAACTCCAACGGCAGCACCGACATCGGCACGGTCACCGGCGAGCTGCGGGTGCGCTCGGCCAACGGCGACATCACCGTCGACCGGGCCGACGCCAAGGTGGAGGCCAAGACCGCCAACGGAAGCATCCGCGTCGGCGCGGTCTCGCGCGGCTCGGTGGCACTGAACACCGCGGCGGGCGACCTCGAGATCGGGATCGCCGACGGCACCGCCGCCTGGCTCGACCTGAGCACCGGGCACGGGCGAGTGACCAACGCGCTGGCCGACGCGGGCCAGGGCCCGGACAAGTCGGAGGAGACCGTCGAGGTCCGCGCGCACACCGGCTACGGCGACATCCACATCCACCGCTCCTGAACCTCTTGAAAGGGATCCCCATGACCATCTCGGCCATCACGGTGACCGGACTGCGCAAGTCGTTCGGCGACCACGTCGTACTCGACGGCATCGACATCGATGTCCCCAAGGGCAGCGTCTTCTCGCTGCTCGGCGCCAACGGCGCGGGCAAGACCACCACCGTGAAGATCCTCTCCACACTGATCAGGGGCGACGGCGGCACCGCGACGGTCGCGGGCCACGACGTCGCCGCCGAGCCCGACGCCGTGCGCGCGGCGATCGGTGTCACCGGCCAGTTCTCCGCGGTCGACAACCTGCTGACCGGCCACGAGAACCTGATCCTGATGGCGGACCTGCACCACCTGGGCCGGGCCGCGGGCAGGCGCAGGGCCGCCGAACTGCTCGACCAGTTCGACCTGGTCGAGGCGGCCCGCAAGCCGGTGTCGACCTACTCCGGCGGGATGCGGCGCAGGCTCGACCTCGCGATGACCCTCGTCGGGTCGCCGCGGGTGATCTTCCTCGACGAGCCCACCACCGGCCTCGACCCGCGCAGCCGACGCGGCATGTGGCAGATCGTGCGGGACCTGGTCTCGGGCGGCGTCACCATCTTCCTCACCACGCAGTACCTGGAGGAGGCCGACGAGCTCGCCGACCGGATCGCGGTGCTCGACCACGGGAAGATCGTCGCCCAGGGCACCCCGGACGAACTCAAGCGGCGCATCCCCGGCGGCCACGTCGAGCTGCGCTTCGCCGACCCCCGCGACCTCGAGACCGCGGCGCGCGCCGTGGGCGAGTCGTCCCGCGACAACGACACGCTCACCCTGCGCGTGGCGCACGACGGCAGCCTCAAATCCCTCAAGGCGCTGCTCGACCGGGTCGACGGCAGCGCCGTCGAGGTCGAGTCGCTCAGCGTGCACACCCCCGACCTCGACGACGTCTTCCTTGCCCTCACCGGAACCCAGAAGGTGGCTGCGCGATGAGCAACACGATGAGCCCGGCGAAGAAGCCGATGACCCTCGCACTGACCGACTCGGCGACCATGCTTCGCCGCAACCTCAGGCGCATGGTGCGCTACCCGTCGATGACGGTGTTGCTCATCGGGATGCCGATCGTCTTCCTTCTGCTGTTCGTCTACGTCTTCGGCGGCACGCTCGGCGCCGGGATCGGCGGCGCGGGCGGCGGGCGCGACGTATATGTCAACTACGTCACCCCGGCGATCATCCTGATGACGATCTCCTCGGCGGTCCAGGGCACCGCCATCTCGGTCGCCATGGACATGACCGAGGGCATCGTCGACCGGTTCAAAACCATGTCCATCGCCCGCGTGTCCGTCCTCACCGGACACGTCGTCGGCAGCGTCATCCAGACGATGATGAGCATCGCCGCCGTCCTCGGTGTCGCGCTGCTCATCGGCTTCAGCCCGTCGGCGAGCGTCGGCGATTGGTTCGCCACCGTCGGTGTCCTGGTGATGATGACCTTCGCCTTCGTCTGGCTGTCGGTCGCGCTCGGCCTGGCCAGCAAGAGCGTCGAGGCGTCGAGCAACGTCGGTATGCCGCTGGTCCTGCTTCCGTTCCTGGGCAGCGGGTTCGTCCCGACCGACTCGATGCCGACGGTGCTGCGCTGGTTCGCCGAGTACCAGCCGTTCACCCCGCTCATCGAGACCCTGCGCGGTCTGCTGATGGGCACTCCGATCGGGAACAACGCCGCGATCGCGGTGGGCTGGTGCGTCGTCATCGCCCTCGGCGGCTACCTCTGGTCGAAGAAGCTGTTCAACCGCGAATCCGCGCGGTAGGTCTCGTCCCTCGAAACGCAGGCGGGTCGGCGACAAGCCTGCCCGCCTGCGGCGCGTTCTGTTCTGCCGGTGTAACGGACGCTCGCCCTCCGGCGACATCTTGTGACCCGGGAGGTGCGTGTGACCAGCGACGATGAGGTCCTGAGCCTTCTGGCGGCGTGGCGTGCCGACATCGACAGCGAGCCGCAGCCCAGTCTGATCATGGTGGAAGTCGCGTACGTGCTGATCTGCGCGGCGCAGACGCCGTAGGGCCGGGCGGGGTGGCCCCCAGGGTGATCAGGGGGCCACCGCCTGCCGGATCAGGCTTCGGGCGCGGCCACGAAGCGCAGGTAGGGCTTGACCTCGTCGACGTCGCCGAACTTGGCCTTGGCGTCCTCGGTGGACACCGTGGGCGGGACGATCACGCGGTCGCCCTTGCGCCAGTCCACCGGGGTGGAGACCGCGGCGCGGTCGGTGAGCTGCAGGGCGTCGAGGGCGCGCAGGATCTCGTCGAAGTTGCGGCCGACGCTCTTGGGGTAGGTGAGGGTCAGACGGACCTTGTCGGCCGGGTCGATGATGAAGACCGACCGGACCGAGGAGGTGTCGCCCTCGTTGGGATGGATCATCCCGTAGAGCTCGGCGACCTTCTTGTCCGGGTCGGCGATGATCGGGTAGTCGACGGTGGTCTCGTTGACCGCGTCGATGTCCGGGATCCAGTTGTTGTGGTCGGCGACGGAGTCGACCGACAGGGCGATCGGCTTGGCGCCGCGTGCGGCCCATTCCGCCTTGAGCTGGGCCACGCGGCCGAGTTCGGTGGTGCACACGGGGGTGAAGTCGGCCGGGTGGCTGAACAGGACCGCCCAGGAACCGCTCTTCCACTCCCGGAACCCGATCTCACCGGCGGTCGTGTCGGCGGTGAAGTCGGGTGCGATGTCACCGAGTTGCAGGCCCACGAGCTGGCCCCCTTCTATTGTCCGGACATTTCGCGGCCAGTGTAGGGAGAACCGCCGGGACCGGTCGACCGTCCCGCAGGGTGAAACGGGTGCCTACTGGGAATCTGGTGAAAGTTCTTCAATGGGAACTCTGGGAACAGGAACTCTGGCGGTTGATACTGCCCGGAAAGAGAAAATATCCCGGCTTGCCTGGGGAAGGATCTTGCATGTCCGCCACCCGGTTACGTCTGCTGTCCGCCGCCCTGCTCGTCCCCGCCGCCGTCCTGGTTGCCCCCGCCGCCGACGCGGCGCCCGGGTTCCCCGCCGTCGACGAGGTCGTCACCAGCGCCAATGTCCGCCATGTCGCGAACGTGCCGGCGACCGCGCCGCTGAACGGTCCCGGCCACACGGGTACCGACCTAGCGTTCACCGGCGACTACGCGATCGCGGGTGACTACGACGGCTTCACGATCTACGACATCACCGACAAGGACCGGCCCGTCGTCGCTAGCCAGGTGCTCTGCCCCGGTTCGCAGAACGACTTGTCGGTGAGCGGGAACCTGCTGTTCCTGTCCACCGACTCCCGCCGCACCAACGACTCGTGCACGTCGACCTCCACCAGCAGCGGGACGCAGTACTGGGAGGGCATCAAGATCTTCGACATCAGCGACAAGCGGAACCCGCGCTACCTCAAGAGCGTGGAGACCGCGTGCGGCTCGCACACGCACACGCTGGTTCCGGACAAGACCGGCGCGGCCGTCTACCTCTATGTCTCGTCGTACTCGCCGTCGTCAACGCTGTCGAAGTGCCAGCCGCCGCACGACAAGATCTCGATCGTGAAGGTGCCGCTGGCCAGCCCGACCTCGGCCTCGGTCGTCGCCACCCCGGTGCTGTTCCCCGGCGGCGGCAACCCCGGCTCCAGCAAGGTCGCCGCGACCACCGGCTGCCACGACATCACCGCGTACCCGTCGAAGGACCTCGCGGCGGGCGCGTGCATGGGTGACGGTGTCCTGCTCGACATCGCCGACCGCGAGGCGCCCCGGGTGATCCACCAGGTGCAGGACAACACGAACTTCGCGTTCTGGCACTCGGCGACGTTCAACAACGCGGGCACGAAGGTCGTCTTCACCGACGAACTCGGCGGCGGCGGCGCGGCGACCTGCAACAGGAAGACCGGCCCGAACCGCGGCGCGGACGGTGTCTACGACATCACCGGCACCGGGGACGCGCGCACGCTGGTGTTCCGTAGCTACTTCAAGATCTCTCGGTACCAGTCCAGCAGTGAGAACTGCGTGGCGCACAACGGTTCGCTGCTGCCGATCGCGGGCCGCGACATCATGGTGCAGGCCTGGTACCAGGGCGGCGTGCAGGTGTGGGACTTCACCGACTCCGCGCGCCCGGTCGAGATCGGCTTCTTCGAGCGCGGGCCGCTGCCGAACAACGGCTCGGGCGGGTCGTGGTCGGCGTACTGGTACAACGGCCGGATCTACTCCTCCGACCTGGTCAAGGGCCTCGACGTCGTCGACATCACCGACCCACGCACCGACCCGGCGAAGTCGGTGACGTTCACCGAGCTGAACGTCCAGACCCAAGGCACCTTCTAACGCTCTCCAGAAGTGCCCCCTCTGACCGACTGGTCGGAGGGGGCACTTCGCTGTTCGGCAGAGTTCTCTCAGCAGGGCGACTCGGCGTAGGGCAGCAGCGCGTCGCGCAGTCCGCCAGGGACCTCCGACACCTTGGGCTCGGCACCGACCACACACGCCACCCGTTGCCTGCCCCGCGCGGCCAGCTTCTCGCTGCCCGCGCGGAAGCGGACGTAGTCGAAGGTGAACTGCAGCTGGGTGCGGGTCAGCTCCTCCAGGCGCATGCGGACCGACAGCTCGTCGGCGGCGAGGATCTCGGAGAAGTACTCGCACTCGGCTTTGACGGTGTGCAGCCGCAGGCCGTCGGCCACCAGCGCCGGGGCCTGCTCCTTGAGGAAGTTCTCCTTGCAGCGGCCCTGCCAGCGCAGATACGCCACGAAGTGCACATTGCCGACCAGTGTGGTCTCCCCGGTCTCGACGGTGTGCTTGTACTCGTAGTACCCCATGGAATCCCCAGTCACGATAACGGGTCGCGGGCGCGCTTCATCTCACTGAAGACGCGCACCGGGGACAGCAGGCGCAGCCCGTCGAGCAGGCGGTCCCCGTCCTCGGGGGCCGGGACGGCGGACACGACGGGGCCGAAGAATCCGGGGGCGTCGTCGAAGGCGGTCACCGGGCTGCCGGTCTCGGTGCCCACTCTGGCCTGGCCGGTCTCGTGGCTCTCCCGGACGATCGAGTCGAGCGACTCGTCCTCGGTGGCGTCGATCAGCTCGGCGGGCAGCTCGGCCTCGGCCAGCGCCTCGACGATCACGTCGAGGGTGAGCTGACGGTCGGCGGGACCGTGCACGCGTTCGCCGATCGCGGTGTAGAGCCGGTCGACGGCGTCCTGGCCGTACCGCTCGTCGGTGGCCGCGAGGACGCGCAGGGCCGCGCGGGCGCGCAGGTGGGCGGCGCGGTAGTTCTCCGGGATCTCCTTGCCCTCATTGAGGATCGCCAGGCTCAGGAACCGCCAGCTGACCTTCTCGTCGCGACGTCCGGCGACGTCCTTGATCCACCGTGACGTGCGCCAGGTGAACGGGCAGCTGGGATCGAACCACAAGGTGATACTCATCTGCGCCTCCCTCCGAGTCCTGAATTCATCGCGACCCTACCTGCGCTTGATCCACTATGGATTATCCGAAAGTGCGCACTTCTGGACTCGAATCGGACAGCACGGGTGAAGATGCGACTCGTTGATCAGTCCAACCAGGATGGCCACAGACCGCAGTTCAGAAGTAGTTGGGGGAGTGGCATATGGCGCATCGCGACGTGGAACTGCTCGCCATCGGCGCGGGACCGGCGAACCTGGCCCTGGCCGTGGCCCTCGACGAGCTCGCGCCCGACGACCTGGCGGCGAACTCGCTGGTGATCGAACAAGCCGACACCGTGTCGTGGCAGCGGGGGATGCTGCTGCACGGCGCGCAGAGCCAGGTCTCGTTCCTCAAGGACCTGGTGACCCTGCGCGACCCGCGCAGCCGGTTCTCGTTCGTCAACTATCTGCACTCCATCGGCAGACTCAGCGACTTCATCAACCTTGGCGACTTCTGGCCATACCGGCAGGAGATCTCCGACTACTTCCGCTGGGCCGCCGACTCACTGGCCAAGGTCCGGGTGGAATACCGGCGGCGCTGCGCGGGGATCGAACCGTGCCGCGACGAGTCGGGCACCGTCACCGGCTGGCTGACCCGGCTGGCCGACGGCTCGACCATCCGCAGCCGGTACCTGGTCGTCGGCGCGGGCCGCGATCCCTTTGTCCCGACCGAATTCGCGACGCTGCCCGCCGAGCGCGTCATCCACAGCACCGACTATCTGCCCCGGATCGCCCGGCTGCCCAAGGACGGCGCCCAGCGCGTCGTGGTGATCGGCGGGGCGCAGAGCGCCGCGGAGATGTTCGACGCGGTCCAGACCGACCTGCCCGACTGCACGCCGACGCTGGTGATGCGGTCGGTCGGGCTGAAGACCTATGAGAACAGCAAGTTCACCAACGAGCTGTACTACCCGGGCGCGGTGGACGACTTCTTCACCGCCCGCCCGCCCGCCCGCGAACAGATCATGCGGGAGATGCACATCACCAACTACTCCGGACTCGCGCCGGACCTGTTGGAGAAGCTGTACCGCGGCCTCTACCTCGACCGGATGAGCGGCGCGGGCAGGCTCCGCGTCGTCACCATGACCGAGGTGACCGCCGCCTTCGAGGACGGCGACGACGTCGTGCTCGAACTGACCGACCGCAGGACCGGCGCCGTGGACGAGTTGCGGTGCGATCTGGTCCTGCTGGGCACCGGCTTCGTCCGCCAGCAGCCCGCGCTGGTGCGGGGCCTGGCCAAGTCGCTGGGACTGAGCCGGGTCGAGGTGACCCGCGACTACCGGCTGCGCCTGGGCACGCCCGCCACCGGCGCCTGCTACCTGCAGGGCGTCAACGAGGCGACCCACGGCATCAGCGACTCGCTGTTGAGCGTGCTCGCCGTGCGCGGCGCGGACATCGCGGGCGACATCCTGGCCCGCCGCGCCGAAGCCGGAGAGCTGGGACCCGCGCCCGCTCGACCACGACCAGTCCTGGTGCCCGCCGTTGTTCCCGCCAGTTGACAAGGAGACTTCTGTGGAGATCCGCAGCCTGGACCGGGACCGACTGGGGCCCGACAACAACCACTCGCAGCGCCTGCTGCCCTGGTCGGCGCTGAACGCCCCGTTCGAGGGCGCGTGGTGCCTGATCAAGCCCGGCGCGTCGTCGCAGCGCCACGCCCACCACGAGTACGAGATCTTCATCGCGGTGACCGGTACCGCGGCGCTGGAGTCCGAGGGGGAGCGCACGACCTTCACCGCGGGCGACGTCGTCCACTTCCCGCCGTTCACCGACCACCAGGTCATCAACGAGGGCGCCGAGGACTTCGAGATGTACACCGTGTGGTGGGACGTGGAGATGACCAAGTCCTTCGCCGCCCGCCACGAAGGCGAGGGCTGAGCCATGGGGGAACACTTAAGCCGACCCGCCCTGGTCATCGACACCCCGCCGACGTCCAATGGCGACCTGCACGTCGGGCACCTCGCGGGCCCGTTCCTCGCCGCCGACGTGCACGCCCGCTACCTGCGCTCCACCGGTCGCGAGGTCGTGTTCTCTTCCGGCACCGACGACAGCCAGACCTATGTGCTCGCCAGCGCCCGCCGCAAGGGGATCACCCCGCAGGAGCTCAGCGGCCGGTCCTGGCACGCGATTCGCCAGACCCTGGCCGACATGGGTATCTCGCTCGACGGCTTCGCGCCCTACGACGACCGCTACCGCGCCTCCGTGCTCGACTTCGTCGGCGACCTGTACGCCGCGGGCAAGTTCGAACTCCGCACGGTCCAGTTGCCCTACAACGAGCGGACCGGCGAGTTCCTGGTCGAGGGACTGGTCTGCGGGTACTGCCCGATCTGCCTGGTGCGCAGCCGGGGTGGGCTGTGTGAGAGCTGCGGGCACCCCAACAACTTCGACGAGCTGGTCGAGCCACAGTCCACAATGGATGCCGAGGACGAGGTGACGCACCGGGCCGCGGAGATCCTGGTGCTGCCCATGGAGCGCTACCGCGACCAGCTCACCGAGTTCTACCTGGCCCGCGAGTCGCGGATGCGCCCGCACACCGTGCAGCTGTTCCGCGAGGTGCTCGCCAAGCCGCTACCGGACTTCCCGGTCACCTACCCGGTCTCGTGGGGCATCCCGGCGCCGTTCGAGGAGACGCCCGGACAGGTGATCAACGCGTGGGTCGAGGGCATCCCGGCGGTCATGTATTGCACGGCCTTCGCCGCCGAGCAGCTCGGCGAGGGCGCCGCGACCGACGACGAGCACTGGCGCAGCGAGCGTGACGCCGAGGTCATCTACTTCATCGGCTTCGACAACGTCTACTTCTGGGGCCTGACCCACGTGGCGCTGCTGATGGCCCACGATGGCCGGTACGTGCTGCCGGACTCGATCATCTCCAACGAGTTCTACGAGCTGGAGAACGAGAAGTTCTCCACCAGTCTCGGCCATGTCCTGCACACCAAGGACCTGCTCGCCGAGCTGCCGCGAGACCTGATCCGGTTCTATCTGGCGCTGAGCGCCCCGGAGCACCAGACGACCAACTTCGGCCGCGACGCGCTGACCAAGATCACCGGCGAGCGGCTGGTCGAGCCGTGGAACAAGCTGGCGGGGCTGCTGGCCAAGGCCGTCGCGGACGCCGGGGCCGACGGGGTGCCGCTCGCGGTGTCGGCTGCGGCGCGGCAGCGGGCGCGAGCGGTGCTCGACCGGTTCCGCACCTGCTACGAACTCGACGCCTACAGCCTGACCAGGGCCGCGGCGCTGATCGTCGACCAGCTCAGCAGGCTGACCGCCACGGCGGGGATCGCCGCCGACGACCGCCTCGGCGACCTGCTCTTCGAGGTGCGGGCCCTGCTCACCGGCGCCGCGCCGATCCTGATCGACCTCGCGCGGGCGTGTGGCTGCGCGAACCGCTTCGAGATCGAAGACACCGCTACGGTGACGCCCTTCGCGCTCCCCGCCTTCGACGCGGCGGTGCGGTGATGTCGATTCCCACAATGTCCACAATGTCCACGATCACGTCGGCGCACGCCGTGACGCGAGATGTGGCGGTGCGGTGATGTCGATTCCCACGATCACGTCAGCGCACGCCGCGACGCTCGACGCCGCGGACGCCGCCGAGGTGAACCGGATCGCCCTTGACCTGTGCTCCTGGGGTGACGAGCAGGTCGACGACCCGGCCTGGGTGACCGCGGTGCGCGAGGCGTCGGCCGGGCTGCCGGTGGCGTTGCGGCAGGCGCTGCGCCGGTTCAAGCGCCACTCCGGCCCCACCGGCACGCTGCTGGTACGCGGCCTGCCGGTCGACGGCGACGTGCTGCCGCCGACCCCGGCGGTGGACGGCTCGGTGCAGCGGCTGGTCACCGTCCCGGCGGCGGTGCTGATGATGACGGCCTGCGAACTGGGCGAACCGGCGGCGTTCCGCGCGGAGAAGTCCGGCGCGCTGGTGCAAGATGTCGTGCCGGTCCCGGGGAAGGAGACCTTCCAGGGCAACGCGGGGTCGGTGCTGCTGTCGTTCCACAACGAGAACGCCTTCCACCGGCACCGCCCGGACTTCGTCATGCTGCTGTGCCTGCGGCCGGACCACGACCGGGTGGCGGGCCTGCGCACGGTCTGCGTCCGCGAGGCCCTGCCGCGGCTGAGCGCGGCGGCCAGGCAGACGCTGTTCAGCGCCGAGTTCGTCACCGACCCGCCGCCGTCGTTCGGCGCGGGCGGGGGCGGCACGGCACCGCACGCGGTGTTCCACGGTTCGCCGGAGGACCCGGACATGCGCGTCGACCTGGCCGCGACGACCCCGCTGACCCCGCGCGCGGGCGCGGCGCTGGCCGAGCTGGCCCAGGTGTTCGACGGCGCGGCCACCGCCGTGCGGCTCGACGCGGGCGATCTGGCCATTGTGGACAACCGGGTGGCCGCGCACGGCCGCACCGCGTTCCGGCCCCGCTACGACGGGGCCGACCGCTGGCTGCAGCGCACGTTCGTCGCCACCGACCTGCGCCGCTCGCGCGACCACCGGCCGCACGACGGCCAAGTGCTCGACCGGTAGCGAGGGGTGTGACGTGAACAGGTACGTGACGAGTCGCGCGGACGTGGGCCGTGGGCTATGCCGGGGCGGCGGGTGAGCCGGGTGAACGAACCGGGAGTCGACCCGCTTGTCGTGGTCATCATCGGGGCCGGGCCCCGGGGGACCGGGATACTCGAACGCCTGCTGGCCAACGCGGGCGTGGCCGAGCTGCCCAGGCCGCTGCGCGTCGAGCTGGTCGACCCGTACCCGCCCGGCGGCGGGCGGGTGTGGCGCGAGGAACAGTCGTCGCTGATGTGGATGAACGCGATGGCGGGCAACGTCACCATGTTCACCGACGAGACCGTGCGGTGTGGCGGGCCGATCCGGCCGGGGCCGTCGCTGAGCGAGTGGGCGGCGGCCGACGGCACCCACTGGGATGTGCTGGGCATGAGCTTCGCCAGCAGACAGGTGCAGAGCCGGTACCTGAGCTGGGTGTTCGACCGGATCGTCGCCGACACGCCCGACGGCGTCACCGTCACCGTGCACGAGACCACCGCGACGCGGCTGGACGGCGGGCACGGCGAGCGGCAGACGGTGTGGCTGGCGGGCCGCGACGAGCCGCTGGTCGCCGACGCCGTGGTGCTCGCGCTGGGCCACCAGGAGGCCGAGCCGACCGAGGAGGACCTGCGGGTGGCCGGGTTCGCCGCCCGCCACGGCCTGCGCCACCTGTCCAGCGCGTACACCGCCGACGCCGACCTCTCCGGGTTCAAGCCGGGGGAGAACGTCGTGCTGCGCGGCTTCGGCGCCGCGTTCGTCGACGTCATGGCCCTGCTGACGCAGGGGCGCGGCGGCGAGTACGTGGTGGAGGAGGGCAGGCTGCGGTACGTGCCGTGCGGGCAGGAGCCGGTGCTGTGGGTCGGGTCCCGCCGCGGCGTCCCGCAGCGCGCCAAGATCGCCTACCGGCTGTGCGGGCAGCCCGCGCCGCTGCCGCGGTTCTTCGAGGCCGCGGCGCTCGACGAGGTGCTCGCCGGGCGCGAGCGGGTCGACTTCCACAGCGACCTGTGGCCGCTGATGGCCAAGGAGATCGGCTGGGGCTACTACCACGAGTTGTTCACCGCCCACCCGCACCGCGTCATGTCCGACTGGCCCGAGTTCGCCGCCGCCTACGCCGCCTGCGCGTTCGACAGCGCCGAACTGCGGGAGCTGGTGGAGGCCGCGGTGCCCGAGCCCGCCGACCGGTTCGACCTGCCCGCGCTCGACCGGCCGCTGGACGGGCTGTGGTTCACCAGCCTGGCCGACGTGCAGCTCCATGTGCGCAAGCACGTGGCGGCCGACCTGCGGCGGCGCGACGAGTTCATCCACAGCGCCGACCTCGGCGCCTACTACGCGATGCTGTCGGTCAACCGGCAGCTGCGGCAGCTGCGTGCCGCCGACAAGCTCTCCGCCCGGTCGATGGTGGAGGACGTGCACGGCTGGTGGCAGGGGTTCTTCGAGTACTACACCAGCGGCCCGCCCGCCCAGCGCAGCAGGCAGCTGCTCGCCCTGTCCGAGGCGGGCGTGCTGCGGTTCCTCGGCGCAAACATGTGGGTGGCCACCGACGACGACCTCGGCGTGTTCGTCGCGGGCAGCGCCAGCACCGCGGACAGCGTCGAGGCGACCGCCCTGGTCGAGGCCCGGCTGCCGCGGGCCGACCTGAGCCGCACCACCGATCCGCTGCTGCGCGCGCTCTACGACCGCGGCGAGGCCACCGACCACGTGCTGTCCGATGAGGACGGATTCGAGCACAGCTCCGGGCTGCTGCTGGTGTCCACAACGGACTTCAAGGTGCTGGACCGCGACGGGAACCCGCATCCGCGGCGGTACGCGATCGGCCCGTTCACCAATGTCCGGCACTTCGCCACGTTCGCCACGCCCCGGTCCAACGCGGTGTCGTTCCGGCAGAACGACGCCCTTGCCCGCGGCGCGCTGCGCGTCATCGGTGCCGGACTCCCCGGCTCAGAGAACCCATCTAGCGTCAAAGGATCGGACACATGAACACCACCCGCAAGCCCGCCGTGCTCTTCATGGGCGACCTGGTGATCGTCGCCCGGCAGACCAGGCTCATCACCGAGGCGCACAACCGGGGCTACGCGCCGCTGCTCGTCGTGACCCCCTACACCGACCCCGCTCGGCTCGCCGAACTGCGCGCCGACCCGGAGCACCCGCTGTCGAAGCTGGCCGACGTGGTCGAGGTGGAGGACGCCAAGGTCGACTTCGTCGTCCCCGGCATCCAGCCGCTGCTGCGCCGCTACGACGTCAAGGCCGTGCTGTGCATCGGCGACTTCTTCGTCGAGCCGGTCGGTGTCGTGGCCGACTGCCTCGGTGTGCCCGGCGCGGGGTCGGCGTCGAGCCGGATGAGCCGCAACAAGATGCTCCAGCGCACCGCGCTGCCGGACCTCTCGCCGACGTTCCAGGTCGTCACCCCCTCAGAGCGCGGCGGACCCATCGCCGCCGACGTCACGTTCCCGGTCGTGGTCAAGCCGGTCGGCCGGTTCTCCAGCCTCGGTGTGCGGCAGGTGCACCGGCCCGACGAACTCGCCGACGTCCTCGCCACCTACCCGGAGGACGAGACGGTGCTGGTGGAGAGCCGGGTCGTGGGCCCGGAGTTCTCGGTGGAGGCGCTGACCCAGCACGGGAAGGTGCTGTGGGCCGAGGTGACCGGCAAGCGCACCAACGAGTCGACCGGGATCTTCTTCACCGAGATGGGCCACACGTCGCCAGCCGAACTGTCCGATGTGGACCGTCAGGCCCTGGTCGACGCGAACACGGAGGTGCTGCGCCGCCTCGGCTTCCGTGACGGGATCAGCCACGCCGAGTTCCGCCTGTCGGCGGGCGGCCCGGTCATGATGGAGATCGCGACCCGCCTGCCCGGCGACGGGATCACCTTCCTGTGGGAACTGGCCACGGGGCAGCCGCTGGAGCCGGTGATGCTCGACCTCGCCCTGGGCGTGCCCACCTCGTACCCGGCCCCGCGCCGCCGCGCCTGCCAGGTCTACCTGGAGCACCCGTTCGGCGAACTGCGCGACGTCACCAGCACGGGCACCCCTGTGTCGTGGGTGACCCGCGACGACAGCTGGCCCGCCTTCACCCCGCAGGACGCGCAGGCGCCCGCCCAGGACCACGCGGTCCTGGTGACGATGGTGGCCGGTGACGTCCTGGGCCCGCAGACGGACTCGGAGGCCCGCTCGGTGTCGGTGATCTTCGACGTGCCCCTGGGTGAGGAGACCGCGCCCCTGGTGGAGAAGTACGCCGCGACCGTCACCATCGAGGTCGACGAAGCCGCCCGGAGCGCGGCGTGAGTCGCCTCCAGGCCGCCCTGCACGACCGGTTCGGCGGGCTGCCCCGGTCGTACTGGGTGCTGTGGGGCGGCACCTTCGTCAACCGGCTCGGCACCATGGTCCAGCCGTTCTTCGCCTTCTACCTGACCGGAAGCCGAGGCCTGTCCGTCGCCGCCGTCGGCGCGGTGCTCACAGTCTTCGGCGCGGGCGCCTTCTTCTCCCAGCTGCTCTCCGGCGCGCTCGCCGACCGCTACGGCCGCCGGGTCACCCTCACCGGCGGCATGCTCGCCACCGCCGCGATCATGCTGACGCTGGCCTACAGTCAGAACCTGGCCGTCATCATCGCCTGCATGTTCCTCCTCGGCGTCGCGATGGAGGTCTACCGCCCGGCGTCGAGCGCGCTGGTGGGCGACATCATCCCGGTGAAGGACCGGACCAGGGCGTTCGCGCTGCTGTTCTGGGCGGTGAACCTGGGCTTCACCGGCGGCGTCCTGACCGGTGGAGCGCTGGCTGAGGGGGCGATCCTCTGGCTGTTCTGGATCGACGCCGTCTCGTGCGTGGTGTTCGGCTTGCTGGTGTGGTTCCTGGTCCCGGCCTCTCAGGAGGCGCCTCGCGACACGTCGGGGACGGGGTCGTTCCGGCAGGTGCTGAACGACCGGGTGATGGTGATCTTCACCCTGATCACGCTGGCCTATGCGGTGGTCTACCACCAGTCGATGATCACTCTGCCGTTGGCGATGAAGGGGGACGGCCTTTCCCCTGCGGCGTATGGCATCGCGTTGGCGGTGAATGGTGTGGTGGTGGTGTTGATCCAGCCGTTGGTGGTGAACTGGCTGGGAAAGCATGATCACAGTCGGGTGGCTGCGGTGGGGATGACCTTGGTGGGCCTCGGATTCGGGCTCACCATGCTGGTGTCGTCAACGATCGGCTACGCGGCAACAGTTGTCGTCTGGTCTCTTGGCGAGATCGTTGTCACCGGCGTAAGCGCGGCGATCGCGACGAACCTGGCCCCAGCACACCTACGGGGCAGGTACATGGGCGTATACGGATTCGCTTTCTCCCTGAGCAACCTACTGTCACCAGGCATCGGCACCGGACTGCTCAGCCTGGGCCCGGCGGTCCTCTGGTCGACACTGGCGGTCCTGGCGATCGCGGCATCGGTGGTCCAGTTGGCCATCGCCCCAGCGATCCGCCAACGAACAGCAGAATTGGTAGCAGTCTGAGAAGGAGAAACGCCACGGGCCAAACAGGCACACACAAAGCTACCCGCCCAGCAACCCCCGGATGCGGACCGCTGCCGCCAGGACATCCGGGTCTTCTCTTCTGCCGTAGACCTCGACCGCCGTGTCGGTGAACTTGATGACGTGTTCGTCACCGTTCTCCGCTGCGCGTTCGAGGACTTCGGCGATGGGGTCGTTTGCGGTGGGGGCGTTCGGCAGGGTGTCGCGGGGGGCGCCTTCTGTGGGTGCGTACATGGCGATCAGTGCGGCGCTTGCCGCCCAGGCACTGGTGAGGCTGGGTGCCCAGAGATCCCTTGGGAGGGCGGGCAAAGCGTGCAGGACGGCGTTCGGCGCCGTAGCGATGTGGACGAGCAGGACCGGGCTGGCGTGGCCGTGGGTCAGGTACTTCCGGGTGGCCGCGTCGACCAGGTCCGTCAGTCGCTGCTGAGCGTCGTCCGGATCCGTGGCAGGCCGCAGGGTGGCCAAGGCAGTGGTGAACTCGGTGCCGAGCCTGCCCAGGCGGGTGGCGAGAAGTCCTTGCTGGATGGGGATTCGTGGCACGGACTCCAACGCGGCGGCCGAGTCCAAGCCGCCTGCCGGGACCGCGAAGGGAACACCGACGGACCGGGCCGCCCACCAAGCCAGCCCGTGCGCCAACTCCACCACCGCGGGCTCACTCTCATCACCCGCAAGCAGTGTTCGCAACGCATGGCTGACCCGGATGACACCGTGGGTCGCGCCCGCTGCGATGCCGGGCAGCAACCGAGGCCACCACACGGCAAGAACGTCACGCCACGGATGGGTGTGGAGTTCCTCGGTGAAATAGGCGACCCAGTCCGCGATGCGGCCGAAGTCGCTCAAAGCGGTGTGCCAGGTGGTGTCGGTGATTCGCTCTGACGGGGCGGGCAGGTCGTCGAGTCTGCGCAGGTAGGCGTCGATCCAGCGCGGCACCAGGTCCCCGTGACCGCGCCGGACCAGGACCTCGGCGGCCATCGGGCCGTGGTTGGAGAGCTCGTCGCCCCACTCCGGGCCTGAGTCGTGCAGCCGGGTGTAGGCCTCGTCCAGGATCTCGTTCACGATCCCGGTTCTCCTTGTCGTTTCAGCGGTCCCCTCTGTCACCGCACGCTACAGGTCGCCGCCGACAGGGCGCCCGCGGTCGGGCGCGCGGGGGAGGTCGAGCCGGGAGGGCCACCAGATCGCGCGGCCGATGTCGACGGCCAGGGCGGGGACCAGCAGGGAGCGCACGAGCAGGGTGTCGAGCAGGACACCGAAGGCGACGATGAAGGCGATCTGGGCGAGGAACAGGATCGGGATGACGGCCAGCGCGGCGAAGGTCGCGGCGAGCACGACGCCCGCCGAGGTGATCACGCCGCCGGTCAGGGTCAGGCCCCGCAGGGTGCCCGCCCTGGTGCCGAGGGTCTTGGACTCCTCGCGGACCCGGGTCATCAGGAAGATGTTGTAGTCGATCCCGAGCGCCACCAGGAACACGAAGCCGAACAGCGGCACGACCGGGTCCGCGCCCGGGAACCCGAGGATGTGGTTGAACACCAGCGCGGCCACGCCCATGGTCGCGGCGAAGGACAGGACGACGGTCCCGATGAGCAGCGCGGGTGCCAGCAGTGAGCGCAGCAGCAGCGCGAGCACGAGGAAGATCACCAGCAGGACGATCGGGATGATCACCGTCCGGTCGCGCTTCGAGGTCTCCTGGGTGTCGAGCTGGATCGCGGTGGGCCCGCCGACCATCGCTTCGGCGCCGGGGATCTGGTGGACCCGTTCCCGGATGCGCTTCACCGTGTCGACGGCGGGCGCCGAGTCCGCGGCGTCGGCCAGCACGACGTCGATCTTCACCAGGCCGTCCACGACGCGGGGAGCGCCGTCGCGGCCCGCGGTCACCGTCGCGGTGGACACGCCGTCGACGCGGGTGGCGGTGAGCACCTCGGTTGCCCGCTCGGCCTTGGCGATCACGATGGTCGGGGCCCCGGTGCCGCCGGGGAAGTGGCGGGAGACGACCTGCTGTCCGGCCACGGAGTCGACCTCGGTCAGGAACACCTCGGACTGAGCGGTGCCGCCTGCCTTCAGCTGCGGCAGGAACGCGACACCGACCAGCAGCACCAGCGTCGTGCCGATCCAGATCGCGCGGGGCGCGCGGCCGATCCAGCTCGCCACCCGGTGCCAGGCGCCGCTGGTCTCCGGGTGCGGCGAGCCCAGGGTGGGACGCAGCGGCCAGAACACGGCCCGGCCGAACAGCGCGAGCACGGCGGGCAGGAACGTGGTGGTCGCCAGCAGCGCCGCCGCGATGCCGATGGCCGCGACCGGGCCCAGGCCGCGGTTGGAGTTGAGATCGCTGAACAGCAGGCACAGCACACCGAGCACGACCGTGCCCGCCGACGCGGCGATCGGTTCGATGGTGGCCAGCCAGGACGTGCGCAGTGCTTGGTAGCGGTCGTCGGTGTCGCGCAGTTCCTCGCGGAACCGCGAGACGAGCAGCAGCGCGTAGTCGGTGGCCGCGCCGAAGACCAGGATGAACAGGATGCCCTGGCTCTGGCCGTTGAGGTCGAGAATGTCGCGCTCGGCCAGCAGATACACCGTCAGGCTGGCCAGCCCGAGCGCGAACACCGCCGACAGCAGCACCACCAGCGGCAGCAGCGGGCTGCGGTAGACGACGATCAGGATCGCGACCACCACCGCACCGGCCACCAGCAGCAGCAGGCCATCGATGCCCGCGAACGCCTCCTTGAGGTCCGCGAGCTGCGCGGCGGGCCCGGTCACCAGCACCGTGAGCCCGTCGGGCCTGCCCTCGGCCAGCACGGCCCGGACGGCGGTGACCACCTCGGCCGGATCGAGGTCGCCGTCGACCGCGATCACGGCCTGACGCGCCGCGGCCGGGGGCTGGCCGGTCGTGCGGATCGCCGCGACCACACCGTCGATGGTGTCGAGCTTGGCCAGCCGATCGGCCAGGAACCGGTCGTCCGCGGGCGTGACCCCGCTCAGCCGCTCCGCGACCACCACGGCGGGCAGCACCTTGCCGTCGGCGAACCTCGCCTGCAGTTCGTTGACCTGGGTGGCCTCCGCCGACCGGGGCAGGAACGTGGCGCTGTCCTGCTCGGCGACCGCGCTGAGCTTCCCGGCGAACGGTCCGCCGACCGCGCCGACCACCAGCCAGCCGAGGATCAGCAGCGCGGGCAGGAGCCAGCGTCGGCGGGCCGTGCTCGGGCGGGTTGGGTCGGTCGTGGCACTCACAGTCGAGACCCCCTCAGATCAGTCGCGAACGGTAACCATCACACCACGCTCAATTCACTCTTCTGTGTGACAGCGCCTGACTGTCCGATTCTCCCGTAACGGAGATTTCACCTCCGCCGACTACCCCATGGTGGCTGTGCGCTGCGCCACACCGGACTACACACGGCTGGGGTGTCGGGGCCTTGAGTCGGGCGAGGGGCTTGGCATGTCCACATCGGCTCGTCGAGGCGCGCGGCGGTTCACCGCTGCCCTGACCAGTTTGGCGCTGGCCGCGCTCGGGTTGTTCGCCACAGCCCAGCCCGCCACCGCACAGGACCAGGACGTGCAGAAGATCCTCGCGGGGATCGGCGCGTTCGGTGACTTCAGCAAGGCGCTGGCCACCGTCGGCAAGCTCGGCGAGGCCCTGCCCGTGCTCGGGGTGAGTCCCGGCGCGGCGCTCGGCTTCAACGACCTCATCGACAAGACCGTCCGCGAGCCGCTCCAGGCGAAGAACACCTTCGCCGAGCTGGCGGGCACCTACCCGCTCGGCGGGGGCAGACCCGGCACCCTGACCATCGCCACCAGCGAGGCCGCCGGGGTCAAGCGGGTCGACGCGACCCTGCACCTGACCACCGTCGCCGACCAGCAGCCGGTCACCGTGGCCAGCGCCGACCCCGAAGTCGGGTTCACCACGTCCGGCGCGGTCGACGTCACCTTCACCCTCGACGCCACCCTGCACTTCGCCTACGACACCGCCCGCGACTGGTTCTACCTGGTCAAGGACGCCGCGTCGCCCAAGTTCACCGTCGGCGCACACGGCGAGCTCGACCCTGGCGTGGTGCCCACCGCCGGGTTCGGCATCCTCGGCGTCGACCTCGACAAGGCGAACTCGCACGTCATCGTCGACGCCAACATCTCCGCCACCGCCGACGACCCCGACGGGGACGGCAAGCTCGCCCTCTCCCCGCCCGCCACCGGCACCGGCACCACCGAACTGGCCACCGCGGGCGCCGCGGCCGGTCTGTTCCACATCGGACTCGCCGCCCCGGCGGGCAAGGTCGACGCCGCCCTCAAGTTCACCGCGAAGCCCCTCGCGGGCGCGTCCGTCGCGGGCCTCACCGGCACCGTCACCGTGCAGTGGCCCGACATCGCCAGCGGCTCGCCGGTCGTCGGTGTCACCGGGCCCGACCTCGAACAGCTGACCCGGTTCACCACGCTGAGCCCGCGCGACCTGGTCGAGGGCCTGAGCCACCTGGTCAACTCCGTCGAGGCCATCCAGCGTGCCCAGTGGGGTGACGCGGCCAAGCCCATCGGCAACGTGAACCTGCCGTTCATGCGCGGCAGCCTGGCCGACGCGGTCAAGGTCGGTGCCGTGCTCGCCAAGTTCATCGATGACAACGTCTTCAAGGACACCGAGGACAAGGCCAAGGCGGGCCTGCCCAAGTTCACCTCCATCCAGGACCTGTTCACCAAGCTCAACGGCGCGACCCCGCTGACCGGCGGCAGCATCGCCGTGTCCGGGGTGAACTTCAACGACACCAGCAAGAAGCTCGAGTTCACCCTGACCATGAAGCAGGACCCGCCGGCGAGCCCGCAGGCGCTCGACCGCATCGCCACCGAGACCTCCGGGACCGGCGCGGACGTCACCTACACCGACACCACGCTCAAGCACGCCAACAAGACCAAACCGTGGATCGTCGACGGCTTCAAGGGCCGCATCGTCTCGGCGGGCACCTCGCAGGGCGTGGTGAAGGAGAACTCCGCCGACACGATCACCCTGGAATCCCCGTGGACCGGCGGCAAGCCCGCTCCCGGCGCCACCTACAAGGTGACCTCGCCGGACCCGATGACCGGCCAGGTCACCTTCGGCGACACCTTCGCGACCAAGGGCCTGCGGGACGCGAACGCGCTCACCGCGACCGCGACCGTCAAGCCGAGCTACGAGGCCAAGGCCACCCTGGTCCTCGACCTGCGCACGCCCATCAAGGGTGACGCCTGCAAGCCGCTCGACCCGGACGCCGCCGCCACCGGCTGCCCCTTCGCCGACAAGAACCCCGACGGCACCACGACCCTGGTCACCAGCCTGCCCCGCACGCCGGACCGCTTCCTGTTGCGCACGGGCGTCGACCTGCTGACCGCCGACGCGCCGGTCGACACCGCCGTCGACGTCAACGGCAGCGTCGGCTACCTCAAGGTGCACATGTCCGGCCAGCTGAGCCTGGCCAAGAAGGACGGCTCGACGCACCTGCTGACCGTCGCGCTGAAGAAGGTCGGCGACGCCGACGGCGACCTGCCGCTGTCGCAGCTGTTCCCCAAGCTCGTCGACGACCTGACCACGCCCGCGAAGGAGCCGGAGAACCTGCTCACCATCGCGGTCGGCGGCAAGGCCACGGCGAACGTCTCCCTCGACGTCCCTGGCATCACCGACTTCTTCGGCGGCCCGGTCAGCGTCGGGGTGACCATGCCCGACATCACAGACCCGACGAACGTCCAGTTCACCGGGCTCGACGCGCTGGACAAGGCCAAGGCGTTCGACTTCGACCCGAACAACCCGCGGGCGATGTTCGGCCAGATCATCAAGGCCCTGCAGATCCTCAACAGCTCGCTCAAGGCCGTCGACGGCGACGGCGCGGTCAAGACCGCGCTGACCACGCCGCTGCCGGTCGTGGGCAAGTCGCTGTCGGAGCTGATGGGCAGCGCCGACGTCGGCGCCGGCCCGACCGTCGAGTACGGCAACGTCGACATCAACGGCGTGAGCACCGGCTTCATCAAGGACTCCGCCCGCACCGGCCAGACCGCGTTCAGCGGTGACCACGAGGCCCGCGCCGTCCTGGTCGGCACCAACGTCGCCGTAGTGGCCAAGGCCGACCCCGCCAACAACCGGGTGCTGCTGGCCCAGCCCTGGGCGACCCCGCCCGCCAAGGGAACCGCGTACGCCTTCCGCAGCCCGCTGGAGGACGCGGTCGACAAGCTGACCGCCGCGCCGCCGGACTACCTGCAGGACCTCGTCGGCGTCCTCAACAAGGCGCTGCCCGCGGGCAGCGGGATCGCGTTCGCCTACAAGGAGGTCAACAACACCCCGTCGATCGTGTTGACCGTCGACATGAAGCGCAAGGTCGCGACCTCGCAGCCGGTCCGCTTCTCGTTCACCGACAGTCTGGGCACCGGCCGCACCCTGGTCGGGGCCGAGGGCGAGGCCACGGCCAACCTGGCGCTGACCGGGTCGACCAAGCTGGGCTTCGTGCTGCCTCTCGCGGCGGGCTCCGGCCCGGCCGACGCGACCGCGCTGTCGGTCCTGCCTGATTCCACAGTGGACTTGACTGCGCACGGCGGCGTCTCCGGTGTGGTCAAGGCGTCGGTCGGCCCACTGTCGATCGCGCTGGGCAACCCGGCCGGTCCGGAGAAGGCCGTGGCGAACGCGCACTACAACGCCCACCTCGGCTACGGTCCCGGCGGCACCGCGCCGGTCCCGCTGTCGGACTTCATCAAGAACGTCTCGCTGACCCTCAACGGCGACAACCAGCCCGTGACCTGTGCGGGCGACCCGGCGGCGGGCACCGACCTCGCGCTGTGCGCGGTCATGCCGGTCTACGTCAGCGCCGACAACGTCAGCTGGAACAAGCTGGCCAGTCCCGGCGACTCGTTCATCGTGCGCCTGCCGCGCACGGGCAACCTGGCCGACGCGTTCGCGTTCACCCCGGACCTGCCCGGCGGCGTCAAGAGATTCGAGATGCCCACCGACATCGGCCAGAAGATCCTCGACGCGCTGCTCGACTTCTCCCAGTTCGGCGACGGTCTGGAGAAGTACCTGGCGATGATCGAGCGGGCGCTGAAGCTGGCCGCGTTCGACGGCAAGCTGCCGCTGGTCGGCGACGACCTGCAGCAGGGCGCCGACGAGTTCGGCAAGCTGCGCGCCAAGATCCAGGAGGCCATGTCACACCTGCCGGGCGGCGGGCGCGTCAGCAACACCACCGAGCTGACCACCTGGGTCAACAGCCACCTCAAGCCCGCGGTGGGCGAGGCCGTGACCATCGGCTTCACCTGTGACGCGACGCTGCAACCGGCCACGTCGCCGACCGCGGCGCAGGAGGGCACCAAGGGCACGACCAAGTACGTCTACGGCGTCGTGGCGACCGCGCAAGGCAAGGACGCACCGCCCGCGCTGGTCGAGGTGACCGACGGCAACGCGACCCTGTCCGGCACCGACAAGATCCACCTGACCTGGACCAAGTCGCAGTACGCGACCGGGTACAAGATCATCCGCAAGGTCGACCCGAACGGGAACGCCTGGAAGGTCGTGGTCGACAACCTGGGCAAGGACGCCACGACGGCCGACGACATCGGCTCGCCGCTCGGCGCGGACTACGTCCCGGCCACGACCAACCCGAAGCTGTCGGACTGCCCGGACGGCGCGGCGCTGCAGGACATCACCGGCGCCACGTTCAGCTTCGACCTGTGCAGCGGCAAGGTCGACCCGAGCGACACGTGCGCGAAGGACACGCTGAGCCTCAACCGGCCGCTCGACATCGGCATCCCCGGCCTCTCGCTGCGGGAGGCCGCCGACCCGGCCAAACGCACCGGTGTGACCGCCGGGCTGTCCTATCGCGTCCACGTCAAGGTGGGTGTGGACAAGAGCAGCGGCTTCTTCATCGCCACCCAGGACAAGGCCGTCCCGGAGCTGGGTCTCAAGCTCGGCTTCACGCTGCCCGCGGCCATGAAGGCACAGCTGGCCTTCCTCGAAGTCGACCTCAAGCAGCACGCGGGCGGCGCCACCGACCTGTTCGCGGGCACGTTCTACGTCGACCTGCACAAGAAGGGCCAGGCCGCCTGCTTCCAGAACTGCTCGGTCGACGTCGACGCGCGCATCTCGCTGGCCGACCTCGCCGACATCGGGCAGGTCGCCGACGTCTCGCTCAAGGCGGCCGTCGGGATCGACTGGGACTTCAACGTCAGCGCGGGCCCGTTGCCAGGAATCTCGGGCTGGTTCCACCTCAAGTGGGCCTGGGAGCTGGGGCAGAAGCCCGGCGACGGCGATCCCGAGATCGCGTTCAACAACATCCAGCTCAACGCGGGCGAGTTCCTCGGCTCGGTGCTCAAACCGATCGTGGAGAAGGTCGCGCTGTTCACCAAGCCGATCCAGCCGATCCTCGACCAGCTCTACGCGCCGATCCCGGTGCTGTCGGACCTGTCGCGGGCGGTCGGCGGCGGTGACGTCAACCTGGTCACCATCGCCAAGGAATTCAGCACGCTGGCGGGTGGGCCGGACCTGGAGTTCGTCGACAAGATCCTCAAGACGATCCAGCTGGTCAGCCAGATCGTGAACAACGGCGGCGCCATCGACGTCGGCTCCTTCCAGGTGTCCGGCCCGCTGGCGAAGACGACGACGAACTCGCCGGACAACGCCCAGTCGCTCATTACCAGCCCCAGCCTCACCCACCCCGACCTCCGGTCCGAAATGGACTCGAAGTCGGGCAAGGAACTCGTCGGCGAGGGCAAGGCGGGCAACTCGGCGGGCTTCAGCTTCCCGATCCTCAAGGACCCGGCCAAGCTGTTCGGCCTGATCATGGGCCAGGACGTCGACCTGATCAAGTTCGACTCCGGCCCGCTGCGCCTGGCGTTCTCCTACAGCCAGTCCTTCGGCCCGGTCTACGCCCCGCCGCCGGTGCTGGTGAACATCTCCGGCAGCGCTTCGGTGGAGGCGCGGTTCCGCGCCGGCTTCGACACCTTCGGCATCCGCAAGGCGATCGAGACCAAGCAGGCCGCGGAAATCCTTGACTCCATCTACCTGGAGACGACCGACGACGCGGGCAAGCCGCTGCCGGTGGTGACCTTCCGCGGCGAGCTGGCGGCGGGCGCGGCGGTGAGCGTCGTGCTCATCGAGGTGGGCATCAAGGGCGGCGTCGCCCTGACGATCAACCTGAGCTGGGCCGACCCGAACAACGACGGCAAGTTCCGGTTCTTCGAGTTCACCAAGATCGCGCTGCAAAACCCGATGTGTCTGTTCAATATGGACGGACGGCTGAGCCTGTTCCTCAAGGTCTACATCACCCTCGGGTTCTCGATCTTCAGCGTGTCGTTCGACTTCACCCTGGCCGACATCACCCTGCTCGACTTCTCCGTCAAACCGAACTGTGAACCGCCACCACCGGTCCTGGCGAAGGAGAGCGGCGGGACGCTGATCCTCAACGTCGGCAACGACACCCCCGGCCGCGGCCACTCGGCGTGGACGGAGCGCGCCAACGAGGAGAAGTGGACGATCACCCAGCTGGTCAAGCCGGGCGGCGGATTCGACGGGTTCGCCGTGAGCGCGCTCGGGTTCCGTGAGGAGCACCGCAACGCCAACCTGACCAAGGTGTTCGGCAACGCGGCGGGCGACACCGGCAAGCGGGTGTTCGTCTTCCAGGGTGACGGCGACAAGAGCGGCGCGGCGAACGACGCCAAGGCCGAGGCCAAGCCGTTCGACAAGGAGGTCGAGATCACTGGCGGGTCGGGCGACGACTCGATCAAGACCGGCATCGGCCCGGCCAAGGTCAGCGGCGGTCCCGGCAAGGACCAGCTGACCACCGGCGACCTGCACTCCGCGTTCGGCGGCAAGGGCAAGGCGACGGTCAACGGCGACGGAGACGACGACTCGATCACCGTCGGCGGCGCGGGCGACACGGTCAACGGCGGCGGCGGCAACGACCGCATCGCGGTGGGCCTTGGTGAGAACACCGTCGACGGCGGCGATGGCGACGACAACATCGGTGTCGCCTCCGACAGCCCGCTGGCCGCGAGCAACCCGGGCAAGTCGGAGTACGTGGCCCAGAAGAACACGATCACCGGCGGCCAGGGCAGCGACCGGATCTCCGGTGGCTCGGGCGGCGACGTCATCTACACCGGCCCGCGCTTCGGCGGACCGGACGACGAGACCGGCGTGGACGACCCGGGCAACCCGGACAAGACCACGGTCGACGGGAACATCGTGGACGCGACCAACACAGTCGACACAGGTACAGGCTCCGACACCGTGTACGGCAGCCAGGGCGTGGACAACGTCACCGGGCACTCGACGCTGAGCCAGGTCGACGACCTGCGCGGCGGCGGCAACAAGGACGTCCTGACCGGCGGATACGGCAAGGACAAGGTCTACGGCGGTCCCGGCGACGACTACGTGATCGCGGAGCCGTCGGATGTCGGCGGCGTGACGTCGAACGGCGTGTTCGGCCCGGAGCGGGCGGTCAGCAACCGCACGCTGCCCGCCAACACCGCGCCGCAGCCCAAGCTGCTCGTCGGCGGCTACGGCAACGACCACGTCATCGGCGGCGACGGCGGGGCGGACATCTTCGGTGACAAGCACGCCAACCCGTGCGTGCCGCCGAGCACCGACCCGGCGTCCAAGCCCCCGGCCGAGCCGCTGGACGCCCAGGACGGGCGGGACCTGATCAGCGGCGGAACCGGCGTCGAGATCGTCGCGGCCGGTGGCGCGGCGGACAACATCGACACCAGGTCCAACAACGACCGCGCCTGTGGCCAACTCGGCGACGACGTGATCGCGGGCGGCAACGACAACGACACCATCTACGGCGGCGGCGGCAAGGACCTCGCCTACGGCGACGCGGGCGTGGACTCCGTCTACGGCAACGACGCTGACGACACCCTCTACGGGGGCAGCGAGAACGACGTCATCGAGGGCAACAACGGCGCCGACCACGCCTTCGGCAACGGCGGCTCCGATGTCGTCGTCGGCGGCACGCGCAAGGCGGGCGAGCCCGACAGCGGCGGCGACTTCCTCTACGGCGACGCCGACCGCGACCTGCTCATCGGGGACAACGGCAGCGGCGACGCGGTCGCGGGCACCGGCGGGCCGTTCGACCTCGACGGCTTGACCCTGACCGCAGGTGGTCCGGACTTCATCTTCGGCGGCGACGCCGACGACCGGGGCTTCGGCGGCCTGGCGCACGACGAGCTGTCCGGCGGGGCGAACGACGACTACCTGGAAGGCAACAACGCCGACGACGTCGTGCACGGCGACGGCGGCGAGGACCGGGTGGTCGGCGGCAGCGCCGAAGTGGCGTCCACTGTGGACAACCACAAGGTGGGCAGGCCGGACGTCGGCGACAAGCTGTTCGGTGACGCGGGTTCCGACCTGATCACGGGCGACAACGCGATTCTGTCCCTTGTGGACGGCGCGCAGGCGTCCCCGATCACCCTCGGGCGCGGCTTCGCCAAGGCGCACAAGATCGAGCTGCTCGACCTCGGCTACACGCCGACGGCGGGCACCTCGGGCGGCGACGTGATCAGCGGCGGCGGCGACCAGGACGTCATCTCCGGGCAGGGCGGCGAAGACGCCATCGCGGGCGATGACGCCGACGACTACGCCGAAGGCGGACCGGCGCGCGACACCATCTCGGGCAACGGCGGCCAGGACGACCTGGTCGGCGGCAGCTCGACCGAGGAAGCGCCCGGAGTGGGTCAGCCGGATGTCGGCGACCTGATCCACGGCAACGCGGAACAGGACTTGGTCTTGGGTGACAATGGCTCGCTGGTTCGCTTCGGGCCGCCGAGCAGGCTGACCCAGGAACGCGGGATGACCGGGCGGGCGATCGTGCTGCTCGACCTCGGACTCACCCCGCACGCCGACTCCTCCGGTGGCGACGAGGTGTTCGGTGACGACGCGGCCGACGTGCTCCTCGGCCAAGGCGGACCGGACCGCTTGCAGGGCAACGCCCACGACGACTACGTCGAGGGCAACCAGGGCGTCGACTGGATCGAGGGCGACTCGGGCAACGACGACCTCGTCGGCGGCAGCAGCACCCCGCTGTCCGGCTCGGGCGCACAGACCTCGGGTCAGCAGGACGGCGCGGACGCCATGTTCGGCGGGCCGGGCGACGACATCGGCGTCGGCGACAACGGCGTCGTGCTGCGGCCCGGCGCGGGGGAGACCCCGACCAGGGCCACCCAGCGGCTCGCGACGTCTGGCGGCAACCCCATCACCGGCCGGATCGTCCAGAAGTACGACCTGGACAACGGCGGGATTCTCAACGCCCCGCCCGCCGACCGGTTCGGCGACGACCGGATGTCCGGTGGCTCCGGGGTGGACGTGCTGTGGGGCCAGGACGGCGGCGACTTCGTCTCCGGCGGCGGCCAGGCCGACTACATCGAGGGCAACGGCGGCGCGGACGTGCTGCGCGGCGACCTCGGGCTGGGCGAGCCGTCCAGCGAGACCACCGTGGTCCCGCTCGCCGACCCGGGCTGGCCCGGTGCGGCCAGTGGCCCGGCCGAGCTGGAGGGCACCGACCCGTCAGCCGGTCAGGACGACATGATCGGCGGCAGCTCGGCGGCCGGGTTCCGCGACGGCGGCGACGCCTTCGAGGGCAACGGCGCCGACGACGTCCAACTCGGCGACAACGGCTCGCTCGTGCGGACCCTGCAGGGCCAGCCCGGCGCGATGTCGGAGAAGGTCTACGCCGAGCGGTACGCCACCGGCCAGGTCCCGGCGAGTGCGACGGTGTCGCGCACGCACGACCCCGACCTGCCGGGTCCGTCGACCCGCTTCTGCACTACGGCGCAAGCCACGTGTGAGGTCGTGGGCGCCTTCGGCAACGACGTCATGTTCGGCGATGACGGCGACGACGGGATGTGGGGTCAGGACGGCAACGACACCATGACCGGCGGCAACGACGACGACGACATGTACGGCGAACTCGGCGACGACACGATGTTCGGCAACGACGGCGAGGACGCGATGCTCGGCGATCGCGGCGGCGTGGTCAACGAGTTCCTCAACGCCGACGACGTGGCCGCCGACGGGTTCACCACGACGCTGAACTCGGTGCCGCAGGAGACCTACACCGGCTTCCGGGCCGGGGCCTACGACCGGCGTGTCGACCTGCTCCACGACGTCGACGGCGACCAGTTCCTCGGCGGTCCGAGCGCTCCCACCATGCCGCACAACGGCATCGCGGAAGGCGGCGACGACCGGATCAAGGGTGGCTTGGGTGACGACAACATCCACGCGGGCTTCGGCGACGACCTGGCCAACGGCGACAGCGGCGGCGACAAGGTCTTCGGCGGCGACGGCGCGGACGTGCTGTGGGGCGGCAAGGGCTGCGACCCCGTGGTGAACGCGGCCACCCCGGACTGCCTGACCAGCGGCGCGTTCAACCCCGACTCCCGGGGCACGAACGACCGGTTCGTCGACTACGTCTTCGGCGGCGTCGGCGGTACCTCGGCCGCGTCGACGCAGGGCGCGCTGGGCTCCGACGTCATCGACTTCAACCCGCGGGGCACCTACCCGGGCAACTGCGCGGCGGGCCCGTGGCCGCAGACGCTCGGCTCCGGCGCCATCGACCCGTGCCGCTGGTTCGAGATGACCGAGAAGACCACGGCCGATGAGTCGGACAACCAGCACCACCAGGGAACCGACTGGCACTACGGCGGCTGGGACCGCGACGTCCTGCAGGGCGACGTGGCGGCCAACGGTCCGAACCCGGGCGACCGGATGATCGACTGGAACGGCGCCTACAACCTCTACACCCACTGCAACGCGGCCTACGGCGGCTTCAACGACATCCGCCAGCACAGCCCCGGCATGCAGACCTTCCTCCAGCGCTTCGCCTGGGGATCGGGTGCGGGGCAAACGGTGTCGGACGCGTCCACGGCGGGCACGTCGGCGTTCCGGGAACTGGCGCTGGTGTACCCGAGTGACAACAAGGATCACGGGACGGGGAAGGCGTACCCGACCACACCGGGCCACTTCGACGACCCAGTGTCCTGTTCGGACTGATCCCCGAAGTGGTGCGGGCCCCCGGCGACGCCGGGGGCCCGCTCTGCGTTTGTGGACTTGCCGGGGCGGGAACACGTACGCCGATCATGCGGTTGCCGAGTCCGGGTACCGGCCGGAAACTCTTGACATGCACAGGAATTCAACGCGGATGCGCAGCATCGGAACCCAACTCAAGGACTTCCGCGACGAAGTGAACCTCACGATTCGTGAAGCTGAGCAACTGTCAGGGTTCTCCATGGCGAAGATAAGCCGCATAGAGAACGCCATCAGAGACATCACGGTGGAGGACGCCGCGATCCTCCTCGGCGTCTACGGAGTCAAGGGCCCTGCAAGGGAGCGGGTGCTGGAGTTGGTGCGCAACCTCGGCCAGCCCTGCTGGTGGGAAGCCCCAGCGGACTACTTCAACCAGCACGCGATCACGCTCAAGGACTGCGAAGCCGGTGCCAACTGGATCGTTGAGTCGGCCATGCTGCGCGTCCCCGGGCTGCTTCAGACCTCTGACTACACCCGCACGATCCTGTTGCGGGACGGGGTTCCCGCCGACACTGTGCAGATGCTCGTTGAGTTTCGACTCGCTCGGCAGGAGGTTCTTCACCGCAAGGTCAAGGCGCCTCACTTCTTGGCCGTCATCGACGAGGCAGTGTTCGCGCGGCCGACGGGGAGTCCGGCGTTGATGGTTGCCCAGATCAAACAGATCTGCGACCTCGCGGATCTCCCACACATCGACGTTCGCGTGGTGCCTTTCGAGGCAGGCCAGTATGTGGGGCTGGCGGGCAGCTACGTGATCCTGGGATCCCATGTCGCCAACCCGGTCGTCTTCCTGGAACATCCCCAGTCGTCGTTGTTTGTCCACGGCGACCAAGAAGTCGCGATCTTCCAGGAAGTCACGACTATGCTGAGGAGGGCGGCGCTCAGTTCAGCCGAATCGGTGAAGTTCCTGCGGCGTCTTGAGGACAAAATCGGCCGGGAGTGAAACGCTATGGATCTTGGTTACGGAGAGTGGCGCAAGTCCAGCCGGAGCAGCCAGGACGGCTGCGTCGAGGTTGCTTGGCGCAAGTCCAGCCGGAGTGGTCAGGAGGGCTGCGTCGAGGTTGCGTGGCACAAGTCCAGCCGTAGCGGTCAGGACGGCTGCGTCGAGGTCGCCCACGCACGCGGCAGGGTGGGAGTGCGCGACTCCAAGCACCCTGCCGGGGGTGTCATATCCTTGGCCCACTCGTCCTGGCGGCCCTTCGTGGACCTGCTGACTACTGGGTGAGGCTCCGGTTCGTAGGGTAGACAGGTGGGTGTGACCGAGCACCTGGACGTCGTGATCGTCGGCGCCGGGCTCTCCGGGATCGGGGCCGCGTACCGGCTGCGGACCGAGTGCCCCGGCAAGTCCTACGCGATCCTGGAGGCCCGCGCCGCGCTGGGCGGCACGTGGGACCTGTTTCGCTACCCCGGCGTGCGCTCCGACTCGGACATGTTCACCCTCGGCTACCCTTTCAAGCCATGGCGCGCGCCCAAGGCCATCGCCGACGGGCCATCGATCCTGAGCTACCTCCAGGAGACCGCCGCCGAGTTCGGCATCGACCGCGCCATCCGCTACGACACCAAGGTCGTCAGCGCCGACTGGTCCACCGAGGACGCCAGGTGGACGCTGACCCTCGACAACGGCAGCACCATCACCTGCGGATTCCTCTACAGCTGCACGGGCTACTACGACTACGACCATGGCCACGACCCCGGCTTCACCGGAGTCGACGGCTTCGCGGGCCAGGTCGTCCATCCGCAGTTCTGGCCGGAGGACCTCGACTACGCGGGCAAGCGCGTGGTGGTCATCGGCAGCGGCGCCACCGCCGTCACCTTGGTCCCGTCGATGGCCGAGACCGCCGCCCACGTCACCATGCTCCAGCGGTCGCCGACCTGGATCAGCCCTGTCCCCAGCCGGGACAAGATCGCCGACACGGTCCGCCGGTACCTGCCCGCCGGGATCGCCCACCGGGCCGTGCGACTCAAGAACGTCGCCTTCACCCTCGGCTTCTACCAGCTGTGCAGGCGACGCCCGGCGCTCGCGCGCAAGCTGCTCACGGGCCTGGCCAAGCGCACCCTGAAGGACGAGCGGCTGGTCGCCGAGCACTTCACCCCGACCTACGACCCGTGGGACCAGCGCCTCTGCGCGGTCCCCGACGCCGACCTGTTCGGCGCCCTGACCAGCGGCAAGGCGAGCGTCGTCACCGACCACATCGACACCTTCGTCCCCGAGGGCATCCGGTTGGCGAGCGGGACCGTGCTGCCCGCCGACGTCGTGGTCACCGCCACCGGCCTGCGCCTGCTGCCCTTCGGCGGAATCGCCCCCAGCGTCGACGGCGTGACCGTGCCACTGCACCACCAGTTCGTCTGGCGCGGCGCGATGATCACCGGCCTGCCGAACTTCGCCGTCTGCATCGGCTACACCAACGCCTCCTGGACCCTGCGCGCGGATCTGACGTCCCGGCTGGTCTGCAAGGTCCTGACCTGGATGGACCGCGACGGCCACACCGCCGTAGTCCCTCGCCCCGAGCGCCCGCTGAGCCCGCGTCCGCTGCTGGACCTGGCCTCCGGCTACGTGCGGCGCTCCATCGGCGAGTTCCCCCGCCAGGGCGACCACGCGCCATGGCGGGTCCGCCAGAACTACTTCATCGACGCCGCCACCACCCTGCGCACCGACCTCGCCCGGACCCTGCACCCGCTGCCGTGATTCACCGTGTGTAGGTGGCGATCAGCACTCCCGTCGAACTCGGCACCACGTCGCGCAACGTGAACGTGGTCGGCATAGTCCCGGCGCCGAACAGCCGCTTGCCCTTGCCGAGCACGATGGGAAAGATCCACGCGCTGATCTCGTCGACCAGGTCCCGGCGGAGCAGCGTCTGCGCGAGGTCGCCGCTGCCGTGCACCTGGATCTCCGGCCCCGGCTGCCGCTTCAGATCAGTGATCTTGCCTGCGACGTCTCCGCTGACCAGCACGGAGTTGTTCCAGTCGACCCGCGTCAACGTCCGCGAGGCAACGTACTTGCGCGCCGCGTTGAGTTCGTCGGCACACGGTTGGCCGGCGGCGTTGGGCCAGTGGCCCGCGAAGGCCTGGTAGGTCTTGCGGCCGAGGAGGAGGTCGAAGGGGGCGGCGAGGGCCTTGGCCATGATCTCGCCCATGCCCTCGTCCCAGAACGGCATGGACCAGCCGCCGTGGGCGAAACCGCCGGTCAGGTCCTCTGCCGAGCTGCCCGGGGCTTGCATGACGCCGTCGAGGGTGAGGAAAGTCGTGAGCGCGAGCTTCCGCATGGGAGTCCTTCCGCAGGGGGTGTCGTATCAACACGACGAACGGCTCCCAACGGAATCGACAGCGTGGATCTACGGCAGGCCGGGACCGGCCGGGACGAGCACTGTCGTGGCCTCCGTGCGACCCCGTAGCACCACCGACTCAGTCGCCCGCCACCGCGCCGATTCCTCCGCGTCGGCCGCATCGACCGCGCGGGCTGATGCGACAAGGTGGCCGGGGACCGACTTCGCCAGCTCCGTCAGCCTCGCCGCCTCGTTCACCGGATCACCGATCACCGTGTACTCGAAGCGTCGTTGGTCGCCGATATTGCCCGCCACAGCAGGGCCCGCGGCTACGCCTATGCCTGCCACGCATTCTGGGACCTCCAGCGGCAGGCGGGTGGCGATGGCTCTCGCGGCGGCCAGGGCGCGGCCGGCGTGGTCCGACAAGGGGACCGGCGCACCGAAGACGGCCAATGCCGCGTCCCCGACGAACTTGTTGACCAAGCCGCCGTGGGCGTCTATCTCGTCCACGACGACCGCGAAAAAGCGATTGAGCAAGTCCACCACCTCGGCGGGCGGGCGGGTGGCCGCCAGGGTGGTGGACCCGACCAGGTCGACGAAGATCACCGCGACGTCGCGGAGTTCTCCGTCGAAGTCGGCGCCGCGGACAACGGCGTCGTCGGCGACGGCGTGGCCGACGTGGCGGCCGAAGAGGTCGCGGATGCGTTCGCGTTCACGCAGGCCCGCGGCCATCCGGTTGAAGCCCGCCTGCAGCAGTCCCAGCTCGGTGCCGTCGTACACCGGGATCTCCACGTCCAGCCTGCCGCGCCGGACGCGGGACAGGCCGTCGCGGACCGAGCGGATCGGGGCGACGGTGGCGCGGGCGTTGAACACCATCACGAGCAGGCCGACGACCAGCGCGATCCCGCCGAGCACGATCACCGTCACCGCCAGCTGGCTGGTCGAAACGTTGTTGCGCACCAGCGCGACCACCGCGGCGGTCACCACCCCCACGACCGGCACCCCGGTGCCCAGCGACCAGAACAGCAGCATCCGCCCGAGCACACCCGCGCCGTGGACCCGCTCGATCGGCTCGTCGGCCATCGCGCGCGCAGTCACCGGGCGCAGGGAGAACTCGCTGAGCAGGTAGGCGATGGCGCACACCACGATCCCGGCGAGTCCGACGGTGAAGGCGACCGTCACCACCTGCGCGGGCTGTAAGACGGCGAACACCGCGCTGAACAGCACCGTCGCCAGACCCCACAGCGACGCCTGCACCCAGGTCAGCCGCAGCGCAACGCGCATCGTCGCCCGCCGGTCCGCCGCGGTGGGCGGGCGCCGGTCGATCGACCACCGCAGCACCCGCAGCGAGCGCCGGGTGCCCCAGATCCAGCCGACCAGCACCGCCGCCACGACGTAGGCGGGCATCCCGACCGCGGCCACGACCCGCGTGCGGTCGTCGTAGCCGAGGCCGGGGATCACCACCGTCTGCAGCACGACCACCACGGCCGCGCCGATGACGTTGGCCAGCACGAGGCTGACCGTCAGCAGGCCCTGCACCCGGATCCGCAGCGACCGCTGGTCCTGGTCGGCCCGGCCCAGCAGCGACGACCCGAACGGGGAGCGGTTCCTGCCCCCCGACGCCCGATTCGCCTCTCGATCATCTTGCGTATCGGTGCTTCCAGTCCGGGAGCGGGTCACACGACCGGCAGGACCGGCACGCACGGCACCGGGTTCGTGGTGCCGCCCAAGGTGTTCTTCACGATGGCGATCACCCGGTCCGAGTAGGGGAGCGCGAGGTGGTCGGACAGGTCGAGCAGGCAGGTGTCCTGCAGCGTGATGTTCTTGACCGTCGCGCCGGGGCCCGCGGTGAGGAACGTCGACTGGTACGGCGTGGTGACCTCGTCGAACTTGGTGGCGATCACCGTGTAGGCGACGCCGGGGACGGTGTCGCCGCCCGCGTTGAGCGCGGCCAGGAACTCCGAGCCCTTGGCCTGCTGCACGCCCGCGGTCCCGATGAGCGGGCCGCTCGCCCCGAGCAGGCGCAGCGCCTCGGCCAGGGTCGCGATGCCGCTCAGCGTGGTGCCGTGGTGGGTGGCGCCGAGGGTGACCAGGTTGCCGATCTTGCCCGCGCCGCCCTCGAACTTGAGGTACTGGCGCGGCATCATGCCGCCCTGCGAGTGCCCGACGACGTCCACTTGGGACGTTCCGGTCGCGGTCAGCACCTTGTCCACGAACCGCTTGAACTCCTTGGCCGACGTGCGGATGTCGCCGGTGCCCTTGACCGCGGGGTGCAGACCGAAGCCGTTGAGCTCGGTGTCGCCGTAGTCGAGGGCGAACACGCAGTACCCGGCGCGCTTGAGGGCGGGCGACATCTTCGCGAAGTTGTTGTAGCGGTTCTCCCAGGTGCCGTGGACGAGCACGACGGCGCGCGGGTGCGCCGCGGCAGGCTTGCACGTCCAGTCGTTGGCGCCCGGAGGGTCGACGTCCGGGTTGCCCTGCGAGTAGAGCAGCGCCGCCGCGAAGCCGGGCAACTCGGGGCCCTGGGCCGCGCCCGCCGTCGTGGTTGTCGTCAGCAGGAGCGCGACGACGGCGGCCGCGCCCAGGAGGAGTCGGCGTGGGATGGACATCGTTGGCCTCCGCTTGACCTTGCTGCCTGAGGTAGTGGGCGAGCGTATCGACGCAGGTCAGCACCGTCGAGCGGAGACAAAACGAGGCCGGGAAAGCGTGCACCGGGGGACGGATCGGACGGGCTCAGTTGTGCGTTTGTGAGTAAAGCGCCCCGATCGCGGCGGCGGTGTCGGCCATCCGGGTCCGCAGGTCGGCGGGCCCGAGCACCTCGACCTCGGCGCGTAGCCGCAGTAATTGGCCGACCGCGTGGTCGAGGGTCTCGATCGGGATCGTGGCGGTCCGCCAGCCCTCGGCGTCGGGCGGGGTGGCGGTCTCGTCGGCCGCGCGCGTGGCGGCCGGACCCAGGACGTCGCCGAGCATCTGGAAACCCTTGGGGGACAAACGGATCAAAGCCTCGCCTTGGTACACAGTGGACTCGTATTGACGCGACGACTCCGCCCAGGACGCGGCCAGGTCGAAGTCGGCCGGGCGGTCGAACCGCTCGCCCACCGACTCGACGGCGCGGATGCTGGCCACCCGGTAGGTTCGCCTCCCGTTGTCGGTGTCGGCCACGAGGTACCAGGTGCCCGCCTTGACCACCAGGCCCAGCGGCCGCAGCGTGCGCCGGACCTCCTTCGGGGTGGGCATCCAGCGGCGGTAGCTGACGTCGAGTTCGCGCTGGTCCCACAGGGCCTTGGCGACCTCGGCCAGGTGCGGGGTGTCCTCGGGGTCGCTGAACCAGCCGGGGACGTCGACGTGCACGCGTTCGCGGATGCGCGCGGCCCGTTCCCGCAGCTCAGCGGGCAGGGCGGCCATCAGCTTGAGTTCGGTGGCGGCCAGCGCGGCGCCCAGGCCCAGCTCGGCGGCCGGGCCGGGGATGCCCGCCAGGAACAGCGACTCGGCCTCGGTCGCGGTGAGGCCGGTGAGCTTGGTCCGGTAGCCGTCGAGGATCTGATAGCCGCCTGCCGGGCCGCTCTCGGCGTAGAGCGGCACCCCGGCGGCGGTCAGCGCGTCGATGTCGCGGTAGACAGTGCGCACGGATACCTCAAGGCGCTGCGCCAGCTCGCGCGCGGTCAGCCTGCCCCTGGTTTGCAGGAGCAGGAGGATCGACAGCAGTCGGCTCGCGCGCATGGCGGAAAACTAGCGCGTATCACTGACACAAGGTGGCAGTGATACCGGCGAGGCTGCCGCCATGACCATCAACGACTTCGACTTCCTCGTCGGCTCCTGGACCGTGGTGAACCGGCGGCTGACCAAGCCCCTCACGGGCGGCGACGAATGGGACGAGTTCCCGGCCACCTGCACCGCGCGGACCTTCTTCGACGGCGCGGGCAGCTTCGACGAGATCCACTTCCCGACCAAGGGCTTCTCGGGAAGCGCGCTGCGCAGCTTCGACCACGAGGCGGGGGAGTGGTTCATCTACTGGGTGAACAGCCGCACCGGCCACCTCCAGCCCCCGGTCTCCGGCGTCTTCACCGACGGCGTCGGCTCCATGTACGGCGACGACCAGCACGACGGCGATCCGGTGCGCGTGCGCTACCAGTGGTCGGAGATCACCTCGAACACCGCTCGCTGGGAGCAGGCGTTCTCGGTGGACGGAGAACGCACCTGGGAGACCAACTGGATCATGGAGTTCACCCGGGTCGACAACTGATCGAAAAAGTTTCCGATTCCTGCTAACGTCGCAGTGAGTTAGGCCGATAGGGCTAGCGACAGTCCCCGGTGGCACGCCCCCCGACCACCGGGGACTGTACCGCCTCCCCGAATTTCTGGGCTTGGTCACCGGTGTCGTAAAGGTGCGGATGGTGGGCGACCGTGGTCGCGTGCCCTCACGGTCCCTTGGGTGTCGGACTTGCGGCATACAGTCGGCGCCATGCGCCATGTGACTGATGCTGAGCGACGGGCGCGGCTGAGCCTGCGACACGGTCTGGCCGCGTCTTTGCCGTCTGGGGATCCGGCGGCCGTCGCGGACGCGATGCTCGCGTTGCACGCCACCGATCCGTGCACGGTGTACTTGTCCGTGCTCGCGCGGATGCCCGTCGAACCGGCGACGGTGAGCGCGTCGCTGTACGACGATCGGTCTGTCGTGCGGCTTCTCGGGATGCGGCGCACGGTGTTCGTGGTCGGGCGGGAGGTCGCGCCGATCGTGCAGGCCGCCTGCACGGTCGCGGTCGCGGCGGTCGAGCGGCGTCGGCTCATCCAGCACCTCGCCGAACTCACCCCGGTCACCAATCCAGGCCCGTGGCTGGCCGATGTCGAGGCGTCCGCCTTCGCGGCGCTGGTCGCGCGGGGCGAGGCGACCGCGGCCGAACTGGCCACCGACGAGCCGCGGCTGCGGACCGCGCTGGTCGTATCTTCCGGGAAGCCGTACGCGGCCAAACAGAACATCACCTCACGGGTCCTTGGCCTGCTCGCCGCCGACGGCAAGATCGTGCGGGGCAGGCCGCTGGGCTCGTGGGCGTCGACGCAGTACCGCTGGTCGCCGATGACGTCGTGGTTCCCCGACGGACTGCCGATCCTCGACGCCGCCGAGGCGCGGGCCGCGCTGGCGCGGCGGTGGCTGGCGGTGTTCGGGCCCGCGACGGTGGCGGACCTCAAATGGTGGGCCGGATGGACCCTCGGCGACACCCGCAAGGCGTTGGCCGAGGTCGGTGCGGTCGGGGTCGACCTGGACAGCGGGCCTGGGGTGATCCTGGCCGACGATCTGGAACCCGTGTCCGCCGCGCCGCCGCGAGCGGTGCTGCTGCCCGCGCTCGATCCGACGCCGATGGGGTGGACTGGTCGGGGGTGGTTCCTTGGCGATCATGGGGTCGCGCTGTTCGACCGGTCCGGGAACATCGGTCCGACCGTGTTCTGGGGCGGCCGGATCGTGGGCGGCTGGGCGCACCTTCCGTCAGGCGAGATAGCGGTGCGCCTGCTGGAGGACATCGGCGGCGAGGCCACCCGGGAGGTCGCGACGGAGGCCGAACGACTGGCGGGCCTGATCGGCGATGTCCGGGTGAAGTCCCGCTTCGCGACGCCGTTGGAGAAGGATCTCCTGGCTGCACACTGACCGCCGACTGCGGGTGCGGCACATCAAACCGGACGTGGGTTCGGCCCGTCACGTATGCGGGTCATCGACGATCCACGTGCGGGGGAAGAACTTCATCTTCGCCGACCATTTGGCCCAGCGCCTGACGGTCAAACTGTCCAAAGCGGAGCTACGGCTTGGGTCGTCACGGCTGGGTGCGCTCGAAATCCCGCCGCACTTCGTACTCCCTCGTTGCGCCCAAAGCGTTGGCCCGGTTGGCCGAACAGGGCGAATAGGCGGGCGGAAAGTCACCGCCCAGCGCCGTCCTTTGTTTCTGAATCAACGAATTCTCCTTGGTCACAACGCGAAACGTTGGTCGCCTGATCGCGATCTAACCGGCACGCCACCATCGCGGACGGCGCCTGCATCGTGAGATCCCGAGGACGGTCATGAGAGTGCTTCGCGCCCGCCGGGCGATTTTGGCGTCGCTTGCCGCCATCCTGTCGCTGGTCGTGGTGACCTTCGGCTTGCCCGTGCACGCTCAGCCCGGTGGGCCCGCGTTCGTGCAGAAGATCACCGCCCGCGTGTACGCCACCAGCAAGGCGGTGACGTTGCCCACGCCGATCACCGCGGGCAACCGCATCGTCGTGCAGGTCGGGATGTGGAGCGGGGCCCAGTCCACGGCCGCCCAGGTCAAGGACGCGGCGGGCAACACCTACACCAAGGTCCTCGCGTTCACCGCCTCCGAGCACACCGAGATGAGTGTCTGGACCGCGCCCATCACCAAGGGCGGGGGCACGAAGCCCGCGATCACCGTCACCGCGACCAGCGCGGCCGACATCGGTATCGCCGTGGCCGAGTACTCCGGGCTGTCCACCGCGGCGGGCCTGGCCGCGGTCGACGCGCAGGCGCAGGCCACCGGCATGTCCTCGGGTGTCGGCGTGGTCAACTCCGGCCCGACGCCCGCCACCACGGCCGCGGGTCTGGCTGTTGGGTTCTATGTGGACTCCGGGTTCGGCAAGACGCTGACGGCGGCGAACGGATTCACCGCGCGGGCTAACGTTTCGCCGAACTCGACCATGGAATTCGTCATGGAGGACAAGCTCGTCGGCGTCGGCGAGCAGCCCAACGCCGGGGTCGGGACCGGGGCGAACGTGCCGTGGCTCATGGCGACCGTCGTCTTCCGCGCCGCCTCGGGCGGTGGCGGCGGCCCGACCGCACCCAACGCGCCGACCGGTGTGGCGGCCCAGGCGGGCAACTCGTCGGCCACGGTCAACTGGACCGCGCCGTTCGACGGCGGCAGCCCCGTGACCTCCTACACCGTGACGCCGTACATCGGCGCGGCCGCGCAGCAGACCACCGTGATCAGCGGGTCGCCCCCCACGACCACCGCGCAGATCAACGGCCTCACCAACGGCACCGCCTACACCTTCAGGGTCACCGCGACCAACCTCATCGGCGCCGGCGCCGCCTCCGCACCGTCCACTTCGGTCACTCCGACCAGCTCGCCGCAGGGGCAGTGGGGCCAGACGATGAACTGGCCGTTCGTCGCGGTGCACATGATCGCCCTCAACAACGGCAAGTACCTGCTGTTCGACGGCTGGCACCAGCCAGAGCCGACCTACGTGTGGGACCCGGTCGCCAACACCTTCACCACGGTCATGGCGCCCGACAGCATCTTCTGCGCGGGCAACGCCCACCTGCCCGACGGCCGCGTGCTGACCGTCGGCGGCTACGGCGTGGTGTCGACCGGCGAGCTGGGCATCAAGGACACCGCGATCTTCGACCCGGCCAACAACACGTGGACCCGCATGGCCGACATGCACTACCCGCGTTGGTACCCGAGCCTCACCGAGCTGCCAGACGGCCGCTACCTCACCATCAGCGGCAACACCTCCGACGCCTACACCTGGGCCGAGCACCCCGAGGTGTACGACCCGGCGAACAACACCTGGACCGTGCTGAACGGCATCAACACCTCCACCATCCACGAGGAGGAGTACCCGTTCGCCTACGTCGCGCCCAACGGCAAGGTGTTCACCATGGGCCCGTCGGAGGACGTGCACTACTTCATGGACGTGGCCAACCAGACGCTGCAGCCGCTGGGTGCCAGCGGGGTGGTCAACGGATCGTCCACTATGTACCTGCCGGGCAAGGTCCTCTACAGCGGCGGTTCGGCCACGATCTCGCAGGGCACGCCCGCCCAGGCCACCACGGCCGTGATCGACCTGACCGCGCCGTCCCCGACCTGGCGGCAGACCGCGCCGATGAACAAGGCGCGCGACTTCCATACCCTCACGACGCTGGCCGACGGCAAGGTGCTCGCCGTGGGCGGCGCCCCGACCAGCGACCAGAGCCTGCTCAACACCAACATCCTGGCCGCGGAAATGTGGGACCCGGCCACCGAGGTGTGGACGACGGTCGGCTCGATGTCGGTGCCGCGCCAGTACCACCACACCGCACTGCTGATGGCAGACGGCCGCGTGCTCGTCGCGGGCGGCGGGCACTACAACAGCGCGACCGTGCCCGGTCAGGAGTCGGCGGAGATCTACTCGCCGCCGTACCTGTTCAACGGCGCCCGCCCGACCATCACCTCGGCGCCCGCGTCGACCGCCTACGGCAACACCATCTCGGTGGCCACGCCGGACGCGGGCTCGATCAGCGCGGTCAACCTGGTGTCGATGGGCGCGAACACCCACCAGAGCGACATGGACCAGCGGTTCGTCCCGCTGAACTTCACCGCGGGCGCGGGTTCGCTGAACGTGCAGATCCCGGCGTCCGCGGCGATGGCGCCGCCCGGTGACTACATGCTGTTCGTGGTCAACGGTAACGGCGTGCCGTCGGTGGCCAAGATCGTGCGCGTCCTGCCGACGATCACCGCGCCGTCGGCTCCGTCGGCGGTCACCGCGGTGGCGGGCAACGGCGTGGCGACGGTGAACTGGTCGGCTCCCGGCGACGGTGGCAGCCCGATCACCAGCTACACGGTCACCCCGTACATCGGTTCGACGGCGCAGGCTCCGGTCTCGGCCACGGGCACGTCGGTGCAGGTCACCGGCCTGACCAACGGCACGGCCTACACCTTCAAGGTGACCGCCACCAACGGGATCGGCACCAGCCCACAGTCGGCTCCGTCCAATGTGGTCACTCCGTCGGCGACCCCGCAGCCGGGCTTCGTTCAGCAGGTCGGCGGGCGCGGCCACGGCACGACCAGACAGGTGGTGACCCCGGCGGCGGTGGCGGTCGGCGACCGGATGGTCGTGCAGGTCGGCACCTGGAACACGGAGAACGCGCGGGCGACCGCGGTGACCGACTCGGCGGGCAACATCTACACCAAGCTGCTGAGCAACGTCGGCCCCGACGACACCGAACAGAGCGTCTGGACGGCCCCGATCACCGCGGGTGGCGGCACGCCGCTGACCATTACGGCGACGGTGTCGGGTACCGCTGACATCGGCGTCGCCGCGGTCGAGTACTCCGGGTTGTCGCTGGCCCCGGGCGCGGGATCGGTCGACCAGTCGGTCAAGCGGGCCAGCAACACCGCGGCGGCCAGCTCCGGGCCGACGGCGCCGACCACGGACGGCACCCAGCTGGCGGTCGGGTTCTACCTCGACTCCGGCTTCGGGCGCACGCTGGTGGCGGGAACCGGGTTCACCCAGCGGGTCAACGTCTCACCCGCCGGTGACATGGAGTTCGTGGTCGAGGACCAGATCGTGGGCCTCGGCGCCACCCCGAACGCCACCGTCGGCACCGCGGCGAACACGCCGTGGCTGATGGCGACCGTCGTGTTCAAACACGGATGACCGCCGTGCTGACCCGAACCTGGCCGAAGGTGGCGATCGGACTCGCGGTCGCCGCCGCCATCGGCGTCGAGGTCTTCGTCCTGAGCGGAGCGGGCGACGAGCCCGCCGACGCGGTCACCGGCTACTTCCAGGCCGCGATCGACGAGGACTGTCCGAAGGCGTTCGACCTGCTCGCCGACCCGATCCGGGGGAGTTACGGCAGTGTTGAGCGGCTGTGCGATCGCGCGCGGGCGGACACGATGGTGTCGTTCCAGGTCGGGGACACGGAGCTGACGGACGAGGGGGCGAAGGTGTTCGTCACCCTCGTCCGCCCGAACCTGACCTTGGTGGACGCGGTGACCCTGGTATCGGTGGAGGGCGCGTGGAAGATCGCGTCGTTCGAGGTGGTCTCCTCCGACCGCGGCCATGGCCAGCGCTGACCGCCAGCGCCCGGCTGGTCCCGGGGCTGGCTGTCCCGGGGCTGACCAGGGCCAGGTGACGCCCGGCCCGGTAGCTGGAGATGACGTGAGCTTGGCCGCAGGTGGCCGGGAGCCTCGGGGGCAGGCACAGGCCCGCTCGGGTGCGGATGATGCGTCTCCCGCTGCTGAGTTCGGCCTGGTCGCCGGCGACCATGAACGCCTGGGTCGAGGGGCGCCGCGGTCAGGCGCTGCGGAAGGGGCTGATCAGGCTGGTCTGGCCGCTGGCCGCGATGATCGTCGGGGTCGAGTGGCGCCCCGTTCGGGCATCCCGGATGGAGCTAGTTCCGCTGCTGAGGCTGGTTCGGCAGCAGGCCACGATGATCGCCGGGTCAAGGGGTGGCCCGCTCGGGTGACCTCGATCGGGACAGTCCGGTGAATGAGGTTGGTTTGGTGGCTGGCGACGATGATCGTCGGGGTCGAGTGGCGCCCCGTTCGGGCATCCCGGATGGGGTTAGTTCCGCTGCTGAGGTCGGTTTGGCAGCCGGTCACCATGATCGCCGGGGTCAAGGCGCGGTCCGCTCGGGTGACTTCGATCGGGTCAGTTCGGCGAATGAGGTTGGTTTGGTGGCTGGCGACGATGAGCATCGCGGTCGAGTGGTGGCCCGTTCGGGTGCCCCGGATGGGGCGTGGCCCGCTGATGGGGTCGGTTTGGCGGCTGGCCACGATGATCGCCGGGGTCAAGGCGCGGTCCGCTCGGGTGAACTCGATGGGGCCAGTCCGGCTGATCCGGTGAACCTTGTTGGTGGCCACGGCCACGGTGGCCACGGTGAGGCCAGTCCGGGAATCCTCGCGGGCGTTCGGCCGCTGCGGCCGCTGATCGGCGTCGGAGTTGTCGCGGCGGGGGCGCTCGCCGTGGCGCTGGCGCCGGGAAAGGTGCCGGTGCCGGGATTGCCCGACCCCGGCGCGGTGGTGCGCGCAGGCCTTCCCGTCGTCCGGACAGTCACCGAGATCGCCGCTGTTCTCGTTGTCGGAGCGCTGCTGGCGGCCGTCGTCCTGCGGCCCGACACGGGCGCTGCGCGGATCGCCGGGCGGGTCGCGGCGGTGTGGGGGCTGCTCGCGTTGGTGATGGTCGTCCTGACGGTGGCCGACTCGCTCGGGCAGCCGCTCGGCGGGGTTTTCGACGTCCTCGTGCCCTCCATCGGACGGCTGCCGGTGGCCGTCGCGTGGCTGGTGGTGGCGCATCTGGCCGGGCTGGTCTGGCTGGGTGTCCGGCTGACCCTGCCACCCGCCGCCCTGTTGACCGCCGCGCTCGTCGGCGTCGCCCCGGTCGCGCTGACCGGGCACTCGTCGGCGGGTGGCGACCACGACATTGCCAGTGACAGCCTGATGCTGCACGTGCTCGCGATGTCGGTCTGGGTCGGCGGACTCGCCGCGCTCCTGGTGTTGGCCCGACGTCCCGAGGGGCCGGTGCTGGCGAGGCGGTTCTCCGCTGTCGCGCTGGGTTGCTGGGTGGCGATCGTGGTCACCGGTGTCGTCAACGCCCTGCTTCGTGTGTCCATTGTAGACCTCGTGGCGACCCGCTACGGCTGGCTCCTGGTCGCCAAGGTCGCCGCGGTACTCGTCCTCGGCGCGTTCGGCTACGCGCATCGGCGACGTACTCTCGCCCGGCTCGACGCGGGCGCACCGGCGTCGCTCCTTCGACTCGGCGCGGTGGAACTGCTGCTCATGCTGCTGACCGTCGGCCTGGCCGTCGGCCTCGGCCGCACCGCGGGCCCGGTCGGCGAGCGGCGGCGGCTGTCGACCACCGAGGTGCTGATCGGCTACGACCTGCCCGACCCGCCCAGCCTGATCGGCTGGCGATTCGACTTGGTCTTCGCCACCGTCGCCGTGGTCGCCGCCGCCTGGTATCTGCTGCGCGTTCGCTCCGGGACTGGACGCACGGTGTCCTGGCTGGCCGGGTGCGCTCTGCTGCTCCTGGCCACCTGCACCGGCCTCGGCGAGTTCGAGCCCGCCGTCTTCAGCTCGCACGTGAGCCTCCAGGTGATCGTCGGCCTGGTCGTCCCGGCCCTGCTCGCCATCGGCTACCCCCTCGCGCTCGCGAACCCGGTGCCCGCGGCGCTCGCCGCGGGCGGTCTGCCGGTCCTGCTCTACGTCGTCGGCGCCTTCGACGAGGTCGCCGGGCAGCACTGGGCGCGGCTGGTCACGCTCGCGTGGTCGCTGGTCGCCGGGTTCGCTCTGCTGTGCTGTCGGGGTCGTGCGGTGTACGCCGTGGCGGGCGCGTGGGCGGTGACCGGCGGGGTCTTGCTGCTGCGGGAAACCGCGCTCGGGCGCGGCTTCTACGGCAAATTGGACGTCGACTGGACCCGCGACCTGATCGCAGACCAGCGCCTCGCGGGCTGGGTCGCGATCGGCGCGGCGGTCGCGTTGGCCCTGTTCGAGTGGCGATCACCGCTAGGCTCAGTCCGTGGCGAAGTACTTCGACGTGCATCCGGACAACCCGCAGCGCCGATCGATCCTCCAGGTCGTCGACCTGTTGCGCGGTGACGGACTGATCGCCTATCCGACCGACTCGTGCTACGCGCTCGGGTGCAGGCTGGGGAACAAGGACGGCATCGATCGGATCCGTGAGATCCGGCAACTCGACGACCGGCACCATTTCACGTTGGTGTGTCAGGACTTCTCGCAGCTGGGCCAGTTCGTGCACGTGGACAACACGGTGTTCCGCGCGATCAAGGCGTCGACGCCGGGCAGCTACACGTTCATCCTCCCGGCCACCAAGGAAGTCCCGCGCAGGCTGCTGCACGCGAAGAAGAAGACGGTCGGCGCGCGCATCCCCGACCACGTGGTCACCCAGGCCATCCTCGCCGAACTGGGCGAGCCGCTGCTGTCGAGCACCCTGCTGCTGCCCGACCAGCCCGAACCGATGACCCAGGGCTGGGAGATCAAGGAACGACTCGACCACGTCGTCGACGCGGTGATCGACTCCGGCGAGTGCGGCACCGTGCCGACCTCGGTCATCGACTTCTCCGAGGGCGAACCAGAGATCATCCGACGCGGCGCGGGGGATGTCAGCCGGTTCGAGTAATCGAACACGCGTTCGAATGGCGTGGTAGTATCTGTGGTGGGGAACAGATGCGGGGGAGCGCTGACGATGATCAAGGTCTATCACCCATGGCCGGTCCCGGTGCGGGCGCTGTGTTACTCGGAACCGGCCGCGCCCGCCGAGATGCAGGCATGGGTCCACGCGTTACGGGAGCGCGGCCTGGTGGACGCGGATGTGCGGTTCGCGGTCCGACGGGCCGCGACCGAGGTGCCAGGGGAGCCGAACACAGTGCCTGCGGGGGTGCTGGGCGCGGGCGTGCTGCCGGTCGGGGTGCTGATGGCCGGTGGGCAGACCTGTGAGGTGTCGCCGTCGGACTTTCTCGTCCACGGCCAGGGCGGATTGGAGGTGGTCGAGCGGATGGCGTTCATGCGCCGCTACCGCGAGCCGTGAGGCCCGGCATACCTGACAAACTCGCGGGTATGACTCTTGCGCCTGAGGTGTACGGCAAGCTGCTGCTGACCGAGCGGGACGCCCTGCTGCCGATCCTGCGCCGGACGCCGGAGGCGGCGTTCGACCTGCCCACCGTGTGCGACCTGTGGTCGGTGCGCGACGTGATCGCGCACTGTGTCGCCGCGCTGACGCGGGTGGCGACGGGGAATCTCCACGGGTTCACGCCCGAGGACAACCAGGCCGATGTGGAGGCCAAGCGGGGGCTGTCGGTGTCGGAATTGCTCGCGGAGCTGGAGAAGGCCTACGACCTCGGCGCGGCCAGCCCCGAGATCTATCGCGTGGCGCTGGGCGAATGGATCCACGGCGGCGACATCCGCGAGGCCTTGGGCGAGCCGGGGGCCTACGCGTCGGACGGGGTCGACGACGCGTTGGACATCCTGGTCGAGCGCAGCGTTCGGCGGGAGGCCCCGCCGACCGACGTCCGGCTGACCGGCGTCGGCGAAACGTCGCCCGACGGGTCGTCGGCCGGTACGCGCTCGCTGAGGCTGGGTGACCCGGATGCGATGCACGCCGCTGAGTTGGTGACCGACGTCGAGGGGCTCTTCCGGATCGTGGCGAACCGGCGGCCGGAGCTGGCTGTGGCCGAGCTGACCGGGGTCACCGTGCGGGAACTGCGGATGTTCTCCTGAAGCCAGAGAGGGGGTCCGGCACGAGTTCACGCGCCGGACCCGTCTTCACCGCGTTCACGCCTGCTGCTCTGAGTGCGTTCCTGAAGGCTCCGCGGTCCAGCTCGCCAGCAGCTTGAGGCGTTCCTCGGTCGGCGAGCCTGCGCGGGCGGTGTACATGGCCAGGACGACGTCCGGGTCGCCGGTGGGTCGCAGGGTCTCGTAGTCCAGGTCCAGGTCGCCCACCACCGGGTGGTGGATGAGCTTGGTGCCGTGGGTCTTCTCCAGAACCTTGTGCTGCGCCCACAGGCCGCGGAACGTCTCGTCCTTCACCGACAGCTCCCCCACCAGTGCGGCGAGCCTGGCGTCGTCCGGGTATCGGCCCGCGTCCAGCCTGAGGAACGCCACCATGTCCTCGGCGACGGCGGGCCAGTCGCGGTAGAACGTGCGGCCTTCCGGGCGCAGGAACGTGTGCCTGGCGGCGTTGCGGTCCTGCGGTTCCTGGCCGCTGAAGCCGTAGAGGGCGTCGGCCAGTGGGTTCCACGCCAGGATGTCGGCTCGGCGGCCCATCACGAACGCGGGCACGTTGTCGGCCATGGCGAGCAGCCGCAGCAAGCCCGGCCGGACGCGTTGCGGCGCGGGGCGTTTCACTGGGGTCGGGCGGACGAGGTTGCGCAGGTGGGCGCGTTCGGTCTCGTCCAGGCGGAGTACGCGGGCGACGGCGTTGAGGACGGAGTCGGAGATCGCGGGAGTCCGGCCCTGTTCGAGGCGCATGTAGTAGTCCACGCTCACGCCGGCCAGCAGTGCCAACTCCTCGCGGCGCAGGCCCGGCACGCGGCGGCGGCCACCACCGGGCAGGCCCACGTCGTCCGGGCGCACGCGAGCCCGACGGCTGCGGAGGAATTCGCCGAGGTCGTGGTTCACCTGTCCAGTATGGGTGGCTGAGGCCCGCGCAACCTGGGTACCGCGAGACCTAGGGAACAGCTCCCCACAGGTCGCGCAGGGCCTCTGGTTCCCGCCATGACCAGGTCCAGTGTTCTTGCCATGACCTACGACCTGAACAACCGCACTGCCGTTGTCACCGGTGCCGCGAGCGGCATCGGCGCCGAGATCGCGCTCGTCCTCGCCCGGTCGGGGGCGAACGTCGCGCTGCTGGCCCGCCGCACGGACCGGCTCGCCGAACTGGCCGACAAGATCGCCGCTGAGGGCGGGCGGGCGCTCGCGGTGGCCGCCGACGTGACCGGTGACCTCGCCGAGGCCGTGGAGTCCGTCCACACCGCCTTCGGGCGAGTCGACCTGGTGGTGAACAACGCGGGCGTGATGCTCGCCAACCCCGTCACCGAGGGCCGCGACGACGAGTGGCACCGGATGATCGACACCAACCTCAAGGGCCTGCTCAACGTGACTAAGGCGTTCACGAAAGACCTGGTCGAGGCGGGTGCGGACGGCACGGCAGACCTGGTGAACATCTCGTCGGTCGGCGCCCACATGACCTTCGCCAACTACGGCGTCTACACCGCGACCAAGGCCGCCGTCACGCACCTGTCGGCGAATCTGCGCACCGAGCTCGGCCCACTGGGCGTACGGGTGACCAACATCGAGCCCGGCCTGGTCACCAGCGAACTCGCCGACCACATGGACAACCCGGAGGTCGACGCGCACCTGAAGGCGTGGCGGGAGCAGGTGCCGCCGCTGAACCCGGCCGACATCGGCGACGTGGTCGGCTTCGCCACCAGCAGGCCGAAGCAGGTGAACCTGCGGCAGCTCGTCGTGCTGCCGATTCACCAGGTCTGATCAAACAGCGGGGCCCGGCGCGAGTTCACGCGCCGGGCCCCGCTTCAGTGCTGCCTATCAGGTTGTCGCTATCAGGTGGTGAGGGTCCAGTTGTCGATGTAGCCGGTGTCGTTGGTCTCGACGTCCTGCACCCGCAGCTTCCACGTGCCGTTGCGCGCCTCGCTGGACAGGTTGACCGTGTACGTCGCGTTGACGTTGTCGGCCGAGTCGTTCGCCGAGGCGTTCTTCAGCCGGTAGGCCGTGCCGTCGGGCGCGACCACGTCGATCACCAGGTCACCGCGCCAGGTGTGCACGATGGCCACCGCGACCGTGCTGGTCGCCGAGGCGTTGCCGGTGCACGAGAGCGCGATGGAGCTCTCCACCGTGGCGTTGTCGACGATGTTGACGTTCGTGCCGTTGCTGGCCGGGGCGCAGGAGGTGCCGCCGCCGGTGGCGCTCGGGTTGAACGACCACGTGTCGATCTTGCCGGTGTCACCGGGGCCGGAGTCGTTGACCCGCAGCTTCCAGGTGCCGTTGGCGGTCTCCGACGACAGGTTGACCGTGTAGGTCGTCACCAGGTTGTCGGTGCCCGCGCCGGTCTTGTTGTGCAGCACGTACGCGCTGCCGTCCGGCGCGACCAGCGACACCGTCAGGTCACCGATGTAGGTGTGCACGATGTTGACGTCGACCTTCGCCGTCGCCGACGCCGCGCCCGAGCAGCCGGAGACGGTGACCGGCGACTCGACCGTGGCGTTGTCGGTGATCGAGAAGTCGGTGCCGTTGCTGACCACCGAGCAGGTCCCGGCCGGGTTGACCGTCCAGGTGAACGACGCCGAGCCGGTCTTGGCGGGGCTGGAGCTGTCGGTCGCGGTCACGGTGACGTTCGACGTGCCGGTCGCCGTCGGCGTGCCGGAGATCGTTCCGTTCGACGCGCTGATCGACAGGCCTGCGGGCAGGCCGGTGGCCGACCAGCTGTACGGCGAGGTGCCGCCCGACGCGCTGTTGGGCAGCGACGCGGCGGTGTTGACCGTGGTGGTCTGGTTGCCCGGGTTGGCCACGGTCACCGTGGTGCTGCCGCCGCCGTTCATGAACGCGGTGTAGAGCAGGCGGTTCGGCGACCCGGTCGTCATGCCGCTGAGCTTGCCGGTCGAGGCGTTGGTGACCAGCGCGTCGCGGACCTGCGCCGGGGTGGCCGACGGGTTCTGGCCCAGGTAGAGCGCCGCCGCGCCCGCGACGTGCGGGGACGCCATCGAGGTGCCGGTCATCGTCGCGCTGCCGGTGTTGCTGCTGTGCGACGCGGAGACGATGCTCGAACCGGGCGCCCAGATGTCCAGGCACGAGCCGTGGCTGCTGGAGCTGGCCTTGGCGTCGGAGCTGGTGCTGTTGCCGACGGTGACGGCCTCGGGGACGAGCTGCGGGCTGTAGAAGCAGGCGTCGTCGTTGGAGTTGCCCGCCGCCTGGACGAACTGGATGCCGCTGGCGATCAGCGACTTCACCGTGTTGTCCATCGTGGTGCTGGAGCAGCGCTGCTGGCAGCCGATGCTGTAGTTGATGACGGCGGGCTTGACGCCGTTGTTCTTGACCCAGTTGATGCCGGCCATGATGTCGTCGTTCGTGCCGGAGCCCTGGCAGTTGAGCACGCGCACGGCGTGGATCGTCGCCTTCTTCGCCACGCCGTAGCTGGTGCCCGCCGCCGTGCCCGCGACGTGCGTGCCGTGGCCCTGGCAGTCCTGCGGGGTGCTGTCGTTGTCGACGAAGTCGTAGCCCGCGGCGATGCGGCCGGTGAAGTCCTGGTGACTGGCGTTGATGCCGGTGTCGAGCACGTAGACGTGCGCGCCCTGGCCCGCGTTCGCCGGGTAGGTGTACGACTGGTTCAGCGGCAAGTCGCGCTGGTCGATCCGGTCGTCACCCCAGTTCGGCGGGTTGGGCTGGGTGTCGAGGGCGACCATGTAGTGCGCCTGCTCGACCGAGGCCACGCTCGCGTCCCTGGCGACGTCCTTGGCCTCTTCCTCGGACATGGTCGCCGAGTAGCCGTTGATCACGTCGAGCCGGTGGCGCAGCTTGCCGCCGTGCCTGCGGGTCATGTCCGCGGCGGCGGTGCCGACCGCGGCGACGCCTTGGGCGTCCTTGAACTTGACGATGTAGCGGCCGGGCACCGTGCCCGGCGCGTTGGCGTTCTGGATCGAGACATCCGCGGTCTCGGCCGAGTAGGCCGGGATTGACACAGCGGCGATTCCGGCTGTGGCGGCGATCGCGAGAATGGTGATTCGCGACGCCTTGCTCCGCAAGAGGGTGCGCTTCATCAAGGCCGATTCCTAACTCTGCAGGGGAGGCGAGCAGTAAGGGCCCGAGTCGGCTTCTCGAGTCCTGGCAGGACACTGGTCGCGGCAGGCATACTGCCACGCAAATGTCCTCTTGAGAAGAGGAATCGGTTCTCAGTACGGGATTCCGCTCTTGCTGTTAACTGTGAAACATGAGCGATGACGCGGTGGCCTTGCGGGCCAAGATGTACGGCGAGGACGACCTCAGCTCACTGCCCGTGTTCGCGGGAGGATTCATTAACTTCGGCTATTGGCGCGACATCCCGATCGACGGCGAGATCACCGTCGACCAGCGCGTCGACAGCCAGCTCGCCCTGTACCGGCTGGTCATGGACAAGCTCGGCGTCGGACCGGCGGACGCCGTGGTGGAGATCGGTTCCGGCACCGGGGTCGGCGCGGCCTGGGCGGTCGCCGAGGTCGGGCCGCGCGAGTGGCACGGGGTCGACCTGAGCCCCGACCAGGTGCGCCGGGCGAGCGCGCACGCCACCGACCGGCTCGCCTTTCACCAGGGTGCCGCCACGGCGATCCCGTTCCCCGACGACGGCTTCGACGTGGCGTTGTCGCTGGAAGCGGCCCAGCACATGGACGACATCGCGGGCTTCGCCGCCGAGGCGTCGCGGGTCCTGCGGCCCGGCGGCCGGTTCGCCGTGTGCACGTTCTTCGCCCCCGACGCCGACCACCCCGGCGAACTCGCCCGCCGGCTGGAAACCTTCGCCGCCGGGGTCGACCGGGACCACGCGGTGCCTGCTGTTGTGAGCGCGCTGACCGCGGCCGGGTTCGCCGGGGTCGACGTGACCGCGATCGGCGAGCACGTCTGGGCCGGGCTGGACCGGTGGCTGGTCCAACTCGGCGTCCCCGACGACGAGTGGCCCCGCCGCTGGCTCACCTGCTACCGCGATGGGCTCATCGACTACTACCTGATCTCGGCGACGGTCCCGTCAGCCGCATCCCGGTAGGTGCTCGGACTCGCGCGGTTACCGTCGGTCGGTCGGATCCCGGTGGGTGTTCGGTCTGGCGGGCTCGGGAGTCACTATTCGCGGAGTCACCGTCCGTTAGGCGAATTCCGGTAGGCGCGCGGCGATGTCCTCCGGCGCGGGCATCGCGGCGATCTCGGCGGCGACCTCGCGGGCCCGCGCGGTCACCGATTCGTCGGCCAGCAGGTCGCGGCTCTTGGCCGTGACCGCCTCAGCGGTGAATTCGTCGCCGACGAGTTGGGCGCCCGCACCGGACGCGGCTATCGCGTCGGCGTTGACGAACTGGTCGGCGCCCTGTGGTAGGAACAGTTGCGGGATCCCGGCGGCCAGCGCGCCCAGGGTGGTGCCGCTGCCGCCGTGGTGGACGACCAGGTCGACGTGGGGGAGCAGGTCGGCCTGCGGCACCCACGGCAGGACGGTGACGTTGTCGGGCACCGCGCCGATCGTGCCGACGTCGACCGTCGGCCCCGCCGCGACCAGCACCCGGCCGGGCAGCCCGGCGAGGCCGTCGATGGCTGTGCGCAGCACGTGCGCTTGGCCGAACGCGGTGCCCAGCGTCAGATAGGTCAGCGGCTCGCGGTGTTCGGCGACCCACGCGGGCAGCTCACCCGGCTCGGCGAACGGGACCGGTCGGATCGGGATGCGGTCGGCGGCGACGGCGAGGAACTCCGTGTCCTGCAAGGACTCCGGGAAGATGTCGAGATACGGGTCGGGCGAGGCCGACGTCGGATCGAACGGCACCCCGAACTCGGCGGCGACCTCGGCGAGCAGGCGCTTCATATCGCTGAACGGCTCGCGGACGTTGCCCCGGCCGAACGCGTGGCACAGCACCGGGATCCCGGCCGCCCGCGCGGCGAACCCGGCGCCGATGGTCGCGGCCTCGTAGATCACCAGATCGGGTTTGACCCGCTCCAGCACCGGGCCAAGGTCGCGGGCGACCCGCCGGGGCAGCGCCGAGGCGAAGACCTTGCCCACCAGGCCTTCCATCTTCTCCCGGTTGGCGAAGTCTATCGGCTGACCGGCGGTCACCTCGGCGAACGCCTCGGAGATGGTCATGCCGACGTCCTCGACGGCGAAGCCGAGCCCGGTCAGCACCGGGTGGAAGGACGAATGGGTCGCGTAGGTGACCTGGTGGCCCGCCCTCCGCGTCGCGGTGGCGAGCGGCAGGATCGGGTACGTGTGGCCGTGGCTGGCGAGGCTGGTGATCAGGACATGCACGTATCCGACAATACTTGCCCGATCTCGTCGATTGCTCGTGTCTCAGTAACGAGCTACGCCTGCGCTCTCAGCTGGTAGGTGCCGGTCGTGGTCGCGACGACCACGCCGTCGGTGTCGGTGAGTTCGGCCTCCAGGACGAAGGTCGACTTGCCGTGCGCCGCGGCCTCGGCGGCGACCCGGGCGATGGTGTCGGGGTCGAGGGTGGCCACCGAGCGGATGTCGGTGCGCGCGGGCTTGCGGAAGTCGATCTTGACGTCCTTGACCACCGGGTAGAACCGGGTGAGGTCGAAACTGGGCAGGCAGATCGCCCCGCCGAGCACCTCGGCCACGGTGAACAGCGCTCCGGCGTACATGGTGCCGAGGTGGTTGCCGTTGCCATCGATCGGCACCACGCACTCGGCGCGACCTGGCTCCAAGACGTCGGCGGTGATGCCCATGCTGTGGGCCTGCGGGATCAACGTGGCAAGGGCCTGGTTGAACAACTCTGTGTGCGACACCGATTCACCTTATGGCGGCGGGCAGTCTCGCGGGGTCGCCTGCCTGCCATGTCAGCGGGTCCGGGCCCAGTTTGTCCAGCTCCTCGAACTGCAGTACCGATTCATCTTATGGCGGCGGGCAGTCTCGCGGGGTCGCCTGCCTGCCATGTCAGCGGGTCCGGGCCCAGTTTGTCCAGCTCCTCGAACTGCAGCACCGCCCACGGCGAGATCTCCCGCCGCCCCGCCAGCACGTCGGCCACGAACGGACCCCATTCGACCCACTCGACCGAGTCCACCTCCGCGGGATTCGGCTCCGGCGCGACATCGGCCCGGACGCGGAAGACCGGACACAGTTCGTTCTCGACGATCCCGTCCGGCATCACCGCGCGATAGCGGAACTCCGGGAGTACCAGGGTCAACTCCGCCGCGACCAGGCCGAGTTCGGCGGCCAGCCTGCGCCGGACGGCGTCCTCGACGGGCTCCCCCGGCGCGGGGTGGCCGCAGCAGGAGTTCGTCCAGACGCCGGGCCACGTCTTCTTGGTCAATGCCCGGCGGGTGACGAGGAAGCGGCCTTCGGTGTCGAAGACGTAGCTGGAGAACGCCAGGTGCAGCGGGGTGGCGTCGGTGTGCACGTCGGCCTTGGCCGCCGTGCCGATGCCGTGGCCCGCGTCGTCCACCAGCAGTACCTGTTCCTCAGTCACCCGCCAAACATCGCCGACCCGGTGCCCGGTGGCAAGTCGCCGGATGGGTTTGATCTCTAGCGCGGTGCTGCACTGGGTCAGGTCCACCACCGGGTTCTTCTGGGGTGCTCGGGTCGGATGGGTTGATCTTCAGGTCGCGCTCGGATCAGATCTCCAGGTCGCGTTCCACCGCCGCGAGTTCCTCCGGCGTGCCCTGAACCTTCGGTCCGGTGAACCACTTGCGCGCCGACAGCACCCACCACAGGGCCGCGCCGCCGAGGACCACGAGGAACGCGATCGGGGTGTAGTTGAGCTTGTCCCAGGTCACCGGGTAGGTCTGCGGCAGCATGAACAGCACGAAGATGAACCCGACCCACACCGTGGCCACGATCCCCACCGGCTTGCCCCAGCGGCCCAGGTGCCAGGGGCCGGGCTCGAAGTCGTCGCCGCGGCGGACGCGGAGGAACACCGGGATCACGTAGGCGACATACAGCCCTACGACGGCGATCGAGGTGACCGCGGCGTAGGCGGTGGCGCTCCACAGGTAGGGCACGGCGAGCACGAACGCGCCGACCGCGGCCAGCCAGACCGAGTTCGTGGGCGTCCGGGTGCGCTTATTGATCTTGTGCCAGATCCGGGAGCCGGGGATGGCGCCGTCACGGGAGAAGGCGTAGATCATCCGTGAGTTGCCGGTCACCGCCGCCATCCCGCAGAACAGCTGCGCGCCGATGCAGATCAGCAGCAGGAACTTGCCGGTGGTCACGCCCACCGCGTCGATGAAGATCTGGGCGGGCGGCACGCCGGTCTCCGAGGCGAGCGCGCCCGCGTAGTCCTGGATGGCGAAGGTGAGCCCGATGAGCAGCACCCAGCCCGCGACCAGCGAGACCAGGATCGAGTTGACGATCCCGCGCGGGCCTGCGACGGCGGCGTCGCGGGTCTCCTCGGTCATGTGCGCGGAGGCGTCGTAGCCGGTCAGCGTGTACTGGGCGAGCAGCAGGCCGAGCAGGAACACGTAGACCGGCGACGACCAGCCCGTGTTGTTCACGAACTCGCCGAAGACGAATGACGCGTCCTGGTGGCGGTCCGGGACGATGACCAGCACGCCGACGATCACCGCGACGCCGACCAGGTGCCACCACACGCTGATGTCGTTGAGCAGCGCGACCACCCGCACGCCGAAGGTGTTCAGCGTGGCGTGGACCACCAGGATGATCCCCAGCAGCATGATCGTGTTCCCTGCCGTGGCGGCGAAGCCGAACTGCAGGTCGAGGAACGCGTTGAGGAACAGCGCGGCGCCGAAGTCGATCCCCGCCGTGACGGCGACCTGGCCGATCAGGTTGAACCACCCGGTGAACCACGACCACGCGGGCCCGTTGCGCGGGGCGAGCTTGGCCGCCCAGTAGTACAGGCCGCCCGCGGTCGGGTAGCTGGAGCACACCTCGGCCATGCCAAGGCCGACCATGACCACGAAGAAGCCGACCAGCGGCCAGCCCCAGATCATCGCGACCGGCCCGCCGGTGTTCATGCCGAAGCCGTAGAGCGTCAGGCAGCCGGACAGGATCGAGATGATCGTGAACGACACCGCGAAGTTGCTGAACCCCGACATCGACCGCCGCAGTTCCTGGGCGTACCCGAGCGCGTGCAGTCTGGCCTCGTCCCCGCCCGTACCCCGCGTTCCCTGATCGCTCTCGGTAGCCATGGCCGCTCCTCAAAGGGTTGATTCCGATCCTTTGCAGGCGATCAAGTGTGTTGTAGCTCACAAAATGGGTCAAGGTCCGTTTGGCTTAACGTGCCCGGTCGGCGGTTGCGGACGCCGGCCAGCGCTGACAGCATGCAGAAGTCGGCAGTTTCAATGGGCTTGAGCTATGCCATTGAGTGGAGGACCTGGGCGATGCGTGACACCGACGGGCTGCTTTCCGTGGCCCGGCTGCGGGAACTGGTCGAGAGCGACCAGGTCGACACCGTCCTGGTCGCCATGACCGACATGCAGGGCAGGCTGCAGGGCAAGCGCTGCTCGGCGCGGTACTTCCTCAGTGAAGTCCTCGACCACGCGACCGAGGCGTGCAACTACCTGCTCGCGGTCGACGTCGAGATGAACACCGTCGGCGGCTACCAGCTCTCCTCCTGGGACCGCGGCTACGGCGACTTCGTCCTGCGCCCCGACATGGCCACCCTGCGGCTGCTGCCATGGCACCCCGGCACCGCGCTGGTGCTCGCCGACATCGAGCTCGTCGAAGGCGGGCCGGTCACCGTCTCGCCCCGGCAGGTCCTGCGCCGCCAGCTCGACCGGCTGGCCGACCTCGGGCTGGGCGCGTTCGTCGGCACCGAGCTGGAGTTCATGGTCTTCGACGACACCTACGAACAGGCCTGGGACCGCGGCTACCGCGGCCTGACCCCCGCCAACCAGTACAACGTCGACTACTCGCTGCTGGGCACCGGCCGGATCGAGCCGCTGCTGCGCGAGATCCGCGTCGGCATGTCCGGCGCGGGCATGTACGTCGAGTCGGCCAAGGGCGAGTGCAACCCCGGCCAGCACGAGATCGCCTTCCGCTACGCCGACGCGCTGACGACGTGCGACAACCACGGCATCTACAAGACCGGGGCCAAGGAGATCGCCGCGCGGCACGGCAAGAGCCTGACGTTCATGGCCAAGTACAACGAGCGCGAGGGCAACTCCTGCCACGTGCACATCAGCCTGCGCGCCGCCGACGGCGAGCTGGTCATGGCGGGCGACCGGCCCGGCGGGTTCTCCCCGCTGATGGAACACTTCATCGCCGGTCAGCTCGCCTGCCTGCGCGAACTCACCTACTTCTACGCCCCGAACATCAACTCCTACAAGCGCTTCGCCGCGGGCTCGTTCGCCCCGACCGCGGTCGCCTGGGGCATCGACAACCGCACCTGCGCGCTGCGGACGGTCGGCCACGGCGAGTCGCTGCGGATGGAGAACCGGGTCCCCGGCGGCGACGTCAACCCGTATCTCGCGGTGGCCGCGCTGATCGCCGCCGGGCTGCACGGCATCGACAACGAGCTGACGCTGGAACCGGCGTCCACCGGAAACGCTTACGCCTCAAGCAAACCGCGGGTCCCCGCGACACTTCGGGAGGCGGCGGACCTGCTCGACGACAGCGCGGTGGCCCGCCAGGCCTTCGGCCACGACGTCGTCGAGCACTACCTCAACGCCGCGCACGTCGAACAGGCCGCGTACGACGCCGCCGTGACCGACTGGGAACGAGTCCGTGGCTTCGAACGCCTCTAGACCCCCGGTCATCGGGATCACCACCTATCTCGAACACTCCGCGTTCGGCATCTGGGAGACCGAGGCCGTCGTCCTGCACCGCGCCTACGTCGAGTCCGTGCGCGCCGCAGGCGGCAACGCGGTGCTGTTGCCCCCGCTGGGCGACTGGCGCGCGGAGACCATCGACTGGCTCGACGGCTTGGTCCTCTCCGGCGGCGCCGACATCGATCCCGCGCGCTACGGCCAGGTCCCGCACCCGACCACCGGCACCCCGCAACCCGCCCGCGACGACGCCGAGTTCGCCCTGGTGCAAGCCGCGTGTGAACTGGAGTTGCCGTTCCTGGCGGTCTGCCGAGGCATGCAGGTCCTCAACGTCGCCCGCGGCGGCACCCTGCACCAGCACACCCCGGAGCAGGTCGGCACCACCGACCACCAGCCCGAGGTCGCGATGTTCGGCAAGACGGAGCTGGCCATCCGGCCGGGCACCGCGCTGGCCGCGATCCTCGGCGAGTCGGTCATGGCCCAGTGCCACCACCACCAGTCGCTCGACCGCGTCGGCGACGGGCTCGCGGTCGTGGCCACCGCGTCGGACGGCACCGTCGAGGCCGTCGAGCTGGCAGGCCATCCCTTCGCCCTCGGCGTGCAGTCGCACCCCGAGCAGAACGCCGACGACACCCGCCTGTTCGCCGCGCTCGTGGCCGCGGCCAGCCAGAGAAGAGGAGACCGGTGATGGTGGCTTTCCGATCGGCCTCGGTCGTCGACATCCGCCTGTTCGCCGCGCTCGTGGCCGCGGCTAGTCAGAGGAGAGGACACCAGTGACGACTTTCGAGGTGCTCAACCCCGCGACGGAGGACGTGGTGGCGACCGTCGCCCTAGTCTCGGTCGACGAGGCCGACGCCGCGATCGCCCGGGCGCACGCCGCCTTCGCCGGGTGGCGGGCCGTGGCGCCCGGCGACCGGGCCAGGCTGCTGCGCCGGTTCGCCGCCGCCGTCGACGCCGACCTGGAGAACCTGGCCCAGTTGGAGGTGACCAACGCCGGGCACACCATTGGCAACGCGCGCTGGGAGGCGGGCAACGTCCGCGACGTGCTCGACTACTACTCCGCCGCGCCGGAACGCCTTTTCGGCAGGCAGATCCCGGTGGCGGGCGGGCTCGACATCACCTTCGCCGAGCCGCTGGGCGTGGTCGGCGTGATCGTGCCGTGGAACTTCCCGATGCCCATCGCCAGTTGGGGATTCGCCCCGGCGCTCGCGGCGGGCAACACGGTGGTCCTCAAGCCCGCCGAACTCACCCCGCTGACCGCGCTGCGGCTGGCCGAACTGGCTTTGGAAGCCGGAATTCCGGCCGACGTGTTCCAGGTGCTGCCGGGCAAGGGATCGGTTGTCGGGCACCGGTTCGTCACTCATCCACTGGTGCGCAAGGTCGTGTTCACCGGCTCGACCGAGGTCGGCAAGCAGATCATGGCGGGCTGCGCCGATCAGGTGAAGCGGCTGACGCTGGAATTGGGCGGCAATAACGCCAACATCGTCTTCGCCGACGCCGATCTGGCCAAGGCGGCGGCGACCGCGCCCTACGCGGTGTTCGACAACGCGGGGCAAGACTGCTGCGCGCGCTCGCGGATCCTGGTGCAGCGCTCGGTCTACGACAAGTTCATGGAGCTGTTCGAGAAGGCCGTCGCCGGGGTCGTCGTCGGCGACCCGAACGACCCCGCCACCGAGATGGGCCCGCTGATCTCGGCGGCCCACCGCGACCGTGTAGCGTCCTATGTGGATGATGCGCCGGTGGCCTTCCGCGGCGCCGCGCCCGATGGCGCCGGGTTCTGGTACCCGCCGACCGTGCTGGCCCCGATCGACGCCGACCACCGCGCGGTCACCGACGAGGTTTTCGGCCCGGTCGTCGCGGTCCTGCCGTTCGACGACGAGAGTGATGCCCTGAGTCTGGCCAACGAGACCGAATACGGTCTGTCCGGCTCGATCTGGACCCGCGACGTCGGCCGGGCGCTGCGCGTGGCGCGCGGGGTCGACGCGGGCAACCTGTCGGTCAACTCGCACTCGTCGGTGCGCTACTGGACGCCGTTCGGCGGGTTCAAGCAGTCCGGCTTCGGCCGGGAGCTCGGGCCGGACGCGCTCGCTTCCTTCACCGAGGTCAAGAACGTTTTCCTGAGCACAGAGGAATGACTATGAGCATGCGTCTGGACGGCCGGGTCGCGGTCGTCACCGGCGGGGCGAGCGGCATCGGCTTGGCCTCCGTCCGACGGCTGGCCGCGGAAGGCGCCCACGTCGTGGTCGCCGACGTCGACCCCGACACCGGCAAAGCCGCCGCCGACGAGGTGGACGGGCTGTTCGTGCGGGCCGACGTGACCAGCGAGGACGACGTCAAGGCGATGTTCCAGGCCGCCGTCGACACCTACGGCGGCCTCGACATCGCGTTCAACAACGCGGGCATCTCCCCGCCCGACGACGACTCGATCCTCACCACCGGCCTCGACGCCTGGAAGCGCGTCCAGGACGTCAACCTGACCTCGGTCTACCTGTGCTGCAAGTACGCCATCCCGCACATGCAGGCTCGCGGCAAGGGCTCGATCATCAACACCGCGTCGTTCGTGGCGGTCATGGGCGCGGCGACCTCGCAGATCTCCTACACCGCATCCAAGGGCGGCGTGCTGTCGATGAGCCGCGAACTGGGTGTGCAGTTCGCCCGCGAGGGCATCCGGGTCAACGCGCTGTGCCCCGGACCGGTCAACACCCCGCTGCTGCGGGAGCTGTTCGCCAAGGACCCGGAGCGGGCCGCGCGCAGGCTGGTGCACATCCCGCTCGGCCGCTTCGCCGAGCCGGAGGAGATCGCCGCCGCGGTGGCGTTCCTGGCCAGCGACGACTCGTCGTTCATGACCGCCGCGCAGTTCCTGATCGACGGCGGGATCTCCGGCGCGTATGTCACTCCCCTCTGAGGACCTCGTCGCGGAGGCGTTGTTCCGGCCGGTGCGCACGGGCAACGCCTTCGAGGAGACGATGGAGCGGATGTTGCAGGCGATCCGGCTCGGGGTGGTACTGCCCGGCGGGCGGCTGCCGCCGGAGCGGGACCTGTCGGCCCGACTGGGCGTGAGTCGCGTCACCCTGCGGGAGGCGCTGCGGGCACTGCAGGAGGCAGGCTACGTCGAGTGCCGCCGCGGTCGCTACGGCGGCACGTTCGTCCGCGCCGTGCTGCCCGCCCGCGGCCCGGTCGACCCGCCGCACGCCGCCGACCTTGAGGACATCCTGACGCTGCGGCACGTCCTGGAGACCGGTGCCGCCGAGGCCGCCGCGAGCCGGGCGCTGACCCCGCAGGACCGGCGCCGACTGCGCGCCCACCTGGACGAATGCACCGACGTCGGGCCCGCCGAGTACCGGCGCCGGGACTCCCGGCTGCACCTGGCCATCGCCGAGACGACCGCCGCGCCGTCGCTCACCTCGGCCGTGGCCGACGTGCGGACCCGCGTCAACGCCCTGCTCGACGCCATCCCGCTGATCCCCGCCAACATCGGCCACTCCGACCGCCAGCACCACGACATCGTCGACGCGATCCTGCACGGCGACCCGGCGGGCGCACGCGAGTCGATGGCCCAACACCTGGACGGCACGGCGTCGCTGCTGCGGGGTTTCCTATCCTGATTCACGCCACCCCGACGGGGCGTGACTTAGTGTCCGTCGGGGAACCGGGAGATGGAGGCGGACCACGTGTACGGAGACCGGCGGCAGCCGCCACCACCGCGGCGGCCCTATCCCGCCGAGGCGCCCACCGAGATCATCCGCCCCGTCCGGCCGCCGGACCCGCCCACCGAGTTCATCCCGGTCTACCGCGGCGACGACGCCTACGACGGCTATGACGATGACGACCACTACAACCCGCACGACGACTTCGACGGTGGTTACGACCAGGACTACCGCGATCCGCCCAAGCGGCGACGGAGCAGCCCTGGCCTGATCGTCGTCCGGTCCGTCGGCGAACTGCTGATCACCGCCGGTCTGGTCGTGCTGCTGTTCGTGGTCTACGAGGTGTGGATCACCGACATTCTCTCGGCGGAGAAGCAGGCCGACGTCACCACCGCCCTTGAGGACGAGTGGAAGGACCCGGCCGCGCCCGACCCGGAGCGCACCGAGCACTTCAGCTTCGCCGACGGCGAGGGCATCGCCAAGCTCTACGTGCCCGCCCTGGGATCGGACTACAAGTTCACGATCGTGGAGGGCACCTCGGAGGCCAACCTCGAGGTCGGCCCCGGTCACTACAAGCAGTCCGCCGCCCCCGGGGCGCCGGGCAACTTCGCCGTGGCGGGCCACCGGGTCGGCAAGGGCGCCCCGTTCAACGACCTCGACCTGCTGGAGTCCTGCGACGCGATCATCGTGGAGACCAGGGCCAACTGGTATGTCTACCGGCTGCTGCCCACCACCGCCGACGCCAAGAACTGGGCCGCCCGCGCGGGCGACCCCCGCTGTGCGGGCGGGCAGGGATCGACCAAGGTCGAGCCCATGACCGGCGAATACGCCAAGGCGGTCGGTCGGCACATCGTGACCCCCCGCGACTCGGGTGTGGTGGCCCCGGTGCCCGGCAACCCGGCCGCCAAGACCCCCGCCGACCAGCGCCGCAAGCTGATCACGCTCACCACGTGCCACCCCAAGTTCTCCAACAAGCAGCGGATGATCCTGCACGGCACCCTGGTCAGGGCCCAGCCGAAGGACCCCGCGAACCCCACCGCCCTCCCGCCCGAACTGACCGAGTCGAATTAGGACTCAGCACCCGAGTCACGTTAGGACCCCAAAGATGCGCACAGCACTCATCACCGGCGGCACCGGCGGCCTGGGTGCCGCCGTCACCACGGCGTTCCTCGACGCGGGCTGGCGGGTCGTCGTCCCGTGGGTCGCCGAGTCGGAACTGGGGCGCCTGCCCGAGCACGCGGCGCTCGACCTGGTCAAGGCCGACCTGTTCGACCCGGCCGAGGTCGGCGCGTGCGTCGAGCGGGCCGCCACCGCCGACGCCCCGCTCGGCGCGGTGGTCAACCTGGTCGGCGGCTTCGCGATGGGGCCGCGGCTGCACGAGACCCCGATCGACGAGTTCGACCGCCTGCTGCGCCTCAACCTGCGGCCAACGTACCTGGTCTGCCAGGCCGCGCTGCCCAAGCTGATCGCGGCGGGCGGCGGCGCCGTGGTCTGCGTGTCGGCCAAGGCGACCGAGCGGCCCTTCCCCGGCGCGTCGGCGTATCTGACCGCTAAGACCGCCGTGGTCGGGCTGGTCAAGGCCATGGCCGCCGAGTACGGACGCGACGGGGTGCGGGTCAACGCAGTCCTGCCCGGGATCATCGATACACCGGGTAACCGCGCCGACGATCCCGACGCCGACCGCTCGGGCTGGGTGCGTCCACAGGAGATCGCCGAGGCCATCCTGTTCCTCTGTGGACAGACCCCGATCACGGGCGCGGCCATTCCCGTCGCGGGAACCGGCTGATCGTGCAGGCCGATCGACAGGCGCAATAAGTACGGCACCGCCCCGGCTGATTCCCATTCGCGTTCGGTGACGACTCTCGTCACCGGCTGTCACACGTCCCGGTGAACATTGTTCGACCGGCCAGCAGTTCGACTTCCGTGCGGTCAGAGTCCGTATGTTGGGCTGTTCTCCGCCGACGCGGGAGTGGGCATGTCGTTCGGTATGCGCAAGATGCTGGCATCGGCGTTGTCTTTCGTGGCGGTGGGCGCGGCGACAGTCGTGCTCACCCCGGCGGCGCAGGCGGCGGTGATCCGGCCGTTCGCCCTCAACTACAACGCCGAGATCTACGGCGACTTCATCATGATGGGCAACGGCAACATGCGGTGCCCGACCGCTGGGGACCCGGTCGACCCCTTCGGCCACCCGATCGCTCGCTGCGCCCAATCCCAGGCCAGGACGCTGACCACAAGCAACGACATCAACGACAGCTTCTACATGCGCCACGCCGATGTCGACGCCAGCGCGCTCACCTTCAACTCCTCGACCGGGTCGGTCACCGTCCCGGCGGGCGCGCGGGTCGAGTTCGCCCGACTGAACTGGGCGGGCGACACCGGCGTCATCCGCGCCGACAACGGCACCATCGCCACGCTCCCCGGCTGCAACACGCGCCAGTTCCTCGCGGGCGCGGGCACCTCGATCCTGCCCGCGGGCACCCCGGAGACCACCTCCGTAAGGCTCACCGTCGGCGCGGGCGCCACGGCCGCCGTCGCACCCGCGGTGATCTCGCGCGACTCGCTCGCCTCGGTGCCCACCAGCCAGCCCCAGTTCTACGCCGCCTACGCCGACGTCACCGCCCAGTTCGCCGCCGCACCCACCGGGGTCGCGCAGACGGTGACGGTCGGCAACGTCTGGACGCCGACGGGCTTCGGCTGTGTCGCGGGCTGGTCGATCGTGCTGGTCTACGCCTTCGACGGGCCCAACCCGGCCGCCCCGTTCAAGCGCGAGGTGTTCATGTGGGACGGCCACGTGCGACAGTCCGCGACGGACCCGGCGACCACCACCCCGATCTCCGGATTCCGGGTCGGCGCGGCCGGGGTGCGGGTCGGCGTGACCGCACACGAGGGCGACTTCAACATCGTGGGCGACCAGTTCAGCATCAACGGAACCCCCGTCGGCGAGCCGCTGGCGCCCGCGACGACGAACAACTTCTTCGTGTCGAACGCCGTGCGCGACCTCAACCCGGCGCCGCCGAACAACATGAGCACCGACGCCAAGGAGTTCAACACCGCGCTGCTCCCGGTTGGCGCCACCTCGGCGAACCTGACGTTCAGCACCAGCGGCGACACCTATCTCGCGCAGAACCTGGTGTTCTCCGTGCCGATCCCGTCGGTGGAGATCACCAAGTCACTGGTCAACCCCGGCCCCTTCCGGCCAGGTCAGGTGGTGACCTACTCGATCACCGTGGTCTCGCCCAGCGGGGTCACCAACGCCGTGGTGACCGACGCCATCGCGCCCGGCTGCGCGCGCAACCTGGGCATCCTCGCGCCCAACGTCCCGGTCACCTACCAGTGCACCGGCCCGGCCCAGGCCGACGACTACGTCAACTCCGCCACGGTCACCGCGACCGACCCGTTCGGCGACCCGCTGACCGACACCGCGACGGTGCCAGTCGTGGTGATCAACCCGAACGTCGACATCACCAAGCAGGCCGACAAGCCCAGCTACCTCGCCGGCGAGACGATCACCTTCACCATCGTCGTCCACAACAGCGGCGACGCGGCCCTGACCAATCTCGTGGTGTCCGACCCGACCGTGCCCAGCTGCGCCACGACCCGGCCACTGCTTGGCGTCGGCGACTCCTTCACCTACACCTGCACCGCCACCGCCCCCATCCAGGGCGACTCGAACACCGTCACGGTGACCGGCACCGACCCGCTCGGCGGACCCGTCACCGACACCGCCGTCGCGCCCGCGCCGACCGTCGGCTCGGTCTCGGGCACGGTGTTCAGCGACGGCGACAACGACGGCCTGCTCAACGGCACGGACACCGGCATCGGCGGCGTCACGGTCACCCTCACCGGCACCACCGCGGCGGGCCAGCCGTTCACCGCGACCACCACCACGGCCGCCGACGGCACATACAGCTTCACGGGCGTGCCCGGCGGCTCCTACACCCTGACCGAGACCCAGCCCGCGGCCTTCGACGACGGCATCGACACCCCCGGCACCCTGGCCACCCCGGCGGGCAACGACGCGTTCGCGGTCGTGCTGACGTCCGGGCAGGTCAGCGCGGGCAACAACTTCGCCGAACGGCCGACGTCGAGCCTCGCAGGCGCGGTCTACGAGGACGTCAACAACAACGGCCTGCGCGACGCAGGCGAGGCGGGCATCGGCGGCACCACGGTCACCCTGACCGGCACCGACGACGCGGGCAACGCGGTCTCCCGAACCGCCACAACCGCCGCCGACGGCACGTACTCATTCCCCGCCCTGCGCGCGGGCACTTACGCGGTCGCCGAGACCCAGCCAGCGGCCTACGTCGACGGCATCGACACCCCGGGCACCGCGGCGGGCACCGTGACCCCGCCCGACTCGATCACCGCGATCGCCTTGCCCGCCCGCACGAACGCGACGGGCTATCTGTTCGGCGAGTTCAAGATGGCGTCGATCTCGGGCAAGGTCGTGGACGACGCGGGTAACCCGATCCCGAACGTGACGATGACGTTGACCAGGCCGGATGGGTCGACGGCGACGGTCCAGACCGGACCGGACGGAACGTACGCGTTCAATGATCTGCCGCCGGGCACGTATTCGATCGTCGAGACGCAGCCTGCCGGCTATGGCGATGGTCCGGACACGCTTGGTTCTGCGGGTGGCACGGCGGCCAATGATGCGGTGTCGGGGATTGTGCTCGGGTCCGGGATCGCCGCGACTGGCTATGACTTCGCGGAGGATCGTGGGTCGTTGGCGGGTGTGGTTTATGAGGATGTCAATAACAACGGTGTCCAGGATGCGGGTGAGCCTGGTATCCCAGGTGCCACGGTGACGTTGACCGGCACCGACATTGCCGGAGCACCGGTCAACCGGGTTCTCACCACCGACGGCAACGGCGCCTATGTGTTCGACGGCGTGCTCGGCGGGACGTACTCGGTGACCGAGACACAGCCTGACGGTTACGCCGATGGCACTGATCGGGTGGGCACGGCGGGCGGCACCTTGGCCCAGCCGGATTCGATCACCGCGATCGACCTGACGGCGGGTGCGGACGCGACGGGTTACCTGTTCGGCGAGTTCAAGATGGCGTCGATCTCGGGCAAGGTCGTGGACGACGCGGGTAACCCGATCCCGAACGTAACGATGACGTTGACCAGGCCGGACGGTTCGACGGCGACGGTCCAAACCGGACCGGACGGCACCTACTCGTTCAATGGTCTGCCGCCGGGCACCTATTCGATCGCTGAGACGCAGCCTGCCGGCTATGGCGATGGTCCGGACACGCTTGGTTCTGCGGGTGGCACGGCGGCCAATGATGCGGTGTCGGGGATTGTGCTCGGTTCCGGGATCGCCGCGACCGGCTATGACTTCGCGGAGGATCGCGGGTCGTTGGCGGGTGTGGTTTATGAGGATGTCAATAACAACGGCATCCAGGATGCGGGTGAGCCTGGCATCCCAGGTGCCACGGTGACGTTGACCGGCACCGACGCTGCTGGAGCACCGGTCAACCGGGTCGTCACCACCGACGCCAACGGCGCCTACGTGTTCGACGGCGTGCTCGGCGGGACGTACTCGGTGACCGAGACACAGCCCGACGGCTACGCCGATGGCATCGATACTGAGGGCAGTTCAGGTGGCACCGTCAGTCCGCCGGATTCGATCACCGCGATCGACCTGGCGGCGGGCGTGGACGCCACGGGCTACTTGTTCGGCGAGTTCAAGACGGCGTCGATCTCGGGCAAGGTGGTGGACGACGCGGGTAACCCGATCCCGAACGTCACCATGACGCTGACCAGGCCGGACGGTTCGATCGCGCTTGTCCAAACTGGACCGGACGGGACATATTCATTCACGGATCTCCTGCCGGGTACGTACTCGATCGCTGAGACGCAGCCCGCCGGCTATGCGGATGGCCCGGATACGCTCGGTTCTGCGGGTGGCACGCCGACCAATGACGCGGTGTCGGGCATTGTGCTCGGTTCCGGGATCGCCGCGACCGGCTATGACTTCGCCGAGGATCGTGGGTCGTTGGCGGGTGTGGTTTATGAGGATGTCAACAACAACGGCATCCAAGACGCGGGTGAGCCTGGCATTCCCGGTGCCACGGTGACATTGACCGGAACGGACGCTGCCGGAGCACCGGTCGACAGGGTTGCCACCACCGACGGCAGTGGTGCGTATGTGTTCGCGGATCTGTTGGGCGGCACGTACACGGTGACTGAGACTCAGCCTGACGGTTACGCCGACGGTACTGATCGTGTGGGTACGGCGGGTGGCACGTTGGCGCAGCCGGACACAATCAGCGCCGTTGCGCTCCCGGCAGGCGCGGACGCAACCGGTTACCTGTTTGGCGAGTTCAAGGCGGCGTCGATCTCGGGCAGGGTCGTGGACGACGCGGGTAACCCGATCCCGAATGTCACCATGACGCTGACCAGGCCGGACGGTTCGATCGCGCTTGTCCAAACTGGACCGGACGGAACGTACGCGTTCAATGATCTGCCGCCGGGTACGTATTCGATCGTCGAGACGCAGCCTGCCGGTTACGCCGACGGCCCGGACACGCTCGGCTCGGCGGGTGGCACGGCGACCAATGACGCGGTGTCGGGGATTGTGCTCGGTTCCGGCACAGCGGCGACCGGCTATGACTTCGCGGAGGACCGTGCGTCGCTGGCGGGTGTGGTCTACGAGGATGTCAACAACAACGGCATCCAGGATGCGGGTGAGCCGGGCATCCCCGGTGCCACGGTGACGTTGACTGGTACGGATGCCACAGGTGCTCCAGTGAGTCGGACGGCGACTACGGACGGCAATGGTGCGTACGTGTTCGCGGATCTGCTGGGTGGCACCTACACGGTGACCGAGACCCAGCCTGACGGTTACGCCGACGGCATTGATCGTGTGGGCACGGCGGGTGGCACCTTGGGCCAGCCGGACACCATCAGCGCCGTTGCGCTCCCGGCGGGCGCGGACGCGACGGGATATCTGTTCGGCGAGTTCAAGGCGGCGTCGATCTCGGGCAGGGTCGTGGACGACGCGGGCAACCCGATCCCGAACGTCACCATGACGCTGACCAACCCGGACGGCTCCACCGCGACGGTCCAAACCGGACCAGACGGAACGTACTCGTTCACCGATCTGCTGCCGGGAACGTACTCGGTCGCCGAGACCCAGCCCAACGGCTACGGCGACGGCGTCGACACTCCCGGCTCGGCGGGCGGAGTGAACTCGGCCAACGACGTGATCAGCGCGATCGTGCTCGGTTCCGGGACAGCCGCGACCGGCTATGACTTCGCGGAGGATCGTGGGTCGTTGGCGGGTGTGGTTTATGAGGATGTCAACAACAACGGCATCCAGGACGCGGGTGAGCCTGGCATTCCAGGTGCCACGGTGACGTTGACCGGAACGGACGCTGCCGGAGCACCGGTCGACCTGGTTGCCACCACCGATGGCAGTGGTGCGTATGTGTTCGCGGATCTGTTGGGCGGCACGTACACGGTGACTGAAACTCAGCCTGACGGTTACGCCGACGGTACTGATCGTGTGGGTACGGCGGGTGGCACGTTGGCGCAGCCGGACACCATCAGCGCCGTTGCGCTCCCGGCAGGCGCGGACGCGACGGGCTATCTGTTTGGCGAGTTCAAGACGGCGTCGATCTCGGGCAGGGTCGTGGATGACGCGGGTAACCCGATGCCGAACGTGACGATGACACTGACGAGGCCGGACGGCTCTACCGCGACTGTCCAGACCGGACCGGATGGCACCTACTCGTTCAGCGACCTGCCGCCGGGTACGTATTCGATCGTCGAGACGCAGCCTGCCGGGTACGCCGATGGTCCGGACACGCTCGGCTCTGCGGGCGGTACGCCGACCAATGACGCGGTGTCGGGCATTGTGCTCGGCTCCGGGACAACGGCGTCCGGTTACGACTTCGCTGAGGACCGTGCGTCGCTGGCGGGTGTGGTCTATGAGGATGTCAACAACAACGGCATCCAAGACGCCGGCGAGCCTGGCATTCCAGGTACCACGGTCACATTGACCGGCACTGACGCGACCGGGGCGCCGGTCAATCGGGTTGTCACCTCCGACGGCAACGGTGCGTATGTGTTCCCGGGTCTGTTGGGCGGCACCTACACGGTGACTGAAACCCAGCCTGACGGTTACACCGATGGCACTGATCGGGTGGGCACGGCGGGCGGCACCTTGGGCCAGCCGGACACCATCAACGCAGTTGCGCTCCCGGCAGGCGCGGACGCGACGGGCTACTTGTTCGGCGAGTTCAAGACGGCGTCGATCTCGGGCAGGGTCGTGGATGACGCGGGTAACCCGATTCCGAACGTGACGGTAACGTTGACCAGGCCGGATGGGTCGACGGCGATTGTCCAGACCGGACCGGACGGGACGTATTCGTTCACGGATCTGCCGCCGGGTACGTATTCGATCGTCGAGACGCAGCCTGCCGGTTACGCCGATGGTCCGGACACGGTCGGCTCTGCGGGCGGTACGCAGACCAATGACGCGGTCTCCGGGATTGTGCTCGGTTCCGGGACAGCGGCGACTGGCTATGACTTCGCGGAGGATCGCGGGTCGTTGGCGGGTGTGGTTTATGAGGATGTCAACAACAACGGCATCCAAGATGCGGGTGAGCCTGGTATCCCCGGTGCCACGGTGACGTTGACTGGTACGGACGCCACGGGTGCCCCGGTGGACCGGACCGCGACCACCGACGCCAACGGCGCTTACCTGTTCGACGGCGTGCTCGGCGGGACGTACTCGGTGTCCGAGACGCAGCCCGACGGCTACGCCGATGGCATCGATACTGAGGGCAGCTCGGGTGGCACCGTCAGTCCGCCGGATTCGATCACCGCGATTGACCTGGCGGCGGGCGTGGACGCCACGGGCTACCTGTTCGGCGAGTTCAAGACGGCGTCGATCTCGGGCAGGGTCGTGGACGACGCGGGTAACCCGATCCCGAACGTAACGATGACGTTGACCAGGCCGGACGGTTCGACGGCGACGGTCCAAACCGGACCGGACGGAACGTACGCGTTCAATGATCTGCCGCCTGGTACGTATTCGATCGCTGAGACGCAGCCCGTTGGTTACGCGGACGGCCCGGACACGCTTGGATCTGCGGGCGGTACACCGACCAATGACATGGTGTCGGAGATCGTGCTCGGTTCCGGCACAGCGGCGACTGGCTATGACTTCGCCGAGGACCGTGCGTCGCTGGCGGGTGTGGTCTATGAGGATGTCAACAACAACGGCATCCAGGATGCGGGTGAGCCTGGTATCCCAGGTGCCACGGTGACGTTGACTGGTACGGACGCCACGGGTGCCCCGGTGGACCGGACCGCGACCACCGATGCCAACGGCGCCTACGTGTTCGACGGCGTGCTCGGCGGCACGTACACGGTGACCGAGACGCAGCCCGACGGCTACGCCGATGGCATCGATACTGAGGGCAGCTCGGGTGGCACCCTCAGCCCGCCGGATTCGATCACCGCGATCGATCTGACGGCGGGCGTGGACGCCACTGGTTACCTGTTCGGCGAGTTCAAGACGGCGTCGATCTCGGGCAGGGTCGTGGACGACGCGGGTAACCCGATCCCGAACGTGACGGTAACGTTGACCAGGCCGGATGGGTCGACGGCGATTGTCCAGACCGGACCGGACGGGACGTATTCGTTCACGGATCTGCCGCCGGGTACGTATTCGATCGCCGAGACGCAGCCTGCCGGTTACGCGGACGGCCCGGACACGGTCGGATCTGCGGGCGGTACACCGACCAATGACATGGTGTCGGAGATCGTGCTCGGTTCCGGCACAGCGGCGACTGGCTATGACTTCGCCGAGGACCGTGCGTCGCTGGCGGGTGTGGTCTATGAGGATGTCAACAACAACGGCATCCAGGATGCGGGTGAGCCTGGTATCCCAGGTGCCACGGTGACGTTGACTGGTACGGACGCCACGGGTGCCCCGGTGGACCGGACCGCGACCACCGATGCCAACGGCGCCTACGTGTTCGACGGTGTGCTTGGCGGGACGTACTCGGTGACCGAGACGCAGCCCGACGGCTATGCCGACGGCATCGACACCCCGGGCACTGCGGCGGGCACCGTGACACCGCCGGATTCGATCACCGCGATCGACCTGGCGGCGGGCGTGGACGCGACGGGCTACTTGTTCGGCGAGTTCACGACGGCGTCGATCGCAGGCAAGGTCGTCGACGACGCGGGTAACCCGATCCCGAACGTCACCATGACACTGACCAAGCCGGATGGCTCCACCGCAACTGTCCAAACAGGACCAGACGGTACCTATTCGTTCACCGATCTGCTGCCGGGCACATACTCGATCGCTGAGACGCAGCCCGCCGGTTACGCCGATGGTCCGGACACGGTCGGCTCTGCGGGCGGTACGCCGACCAATGACGCGGTGTCGGGCATTGTGCTCGGTTCCGGCACGGCCGCGACTGGCTATGACTTCGCGGAGGACCGTGCGTCGTTGGCGGGTGTGGTTTATGAGGATGTCAACAACAACGGCATCCAGGACGCCGGCGAGCCTGGCATTCCAGGTGCCACAGTCACGTTGACCGGAACGGACGCTTCTGGAGCATCGGTGGACCGGACGGCGACCACTGACGGCAGTGGTGCGTATGTGTTCGCGGATCTGTTGGGCGGCACGTACACGGTGACTGAAACTCAGCCTGACGGTTACGCCGACGGTACTGATCGGGTGGGCACGGCGGGTGGCACCTTGGGCCAGCCGGACACCATCAGCGCCGTTGCGCTCCCGGCAGGCGCGGACGCAACCGGTTACCTGTTTGGCGAGTTCAAGACGGCGTCGATCTCGGGCAGGGTCGTGGACGACGCGGGTAACCCGATCCCGAATGTCACCATGACGCTGACCAGGCCGGACGGTTCGATCGCGCTTGTCCAAACTGGACCGGACGGAACGTACGCGTTCAATGATCTGCCGCCGGGTACGTATTCGATCGCCGAGACCCAGCCTGCCGGTTACGCGGACGGCCCGGACACGCTCGGCTCGGCGGGCGGCACAGCCACCAATGACACGGTCTCCGAGATCGTGCTTGGCTCCGGGACAGCCGCGACCGGTTATGACTTCGCGGAGGATCGCGGGTCGTTGGCGGGTGTGGTTTATGAGGACGTCAACAACAACGGCATCCAGGATGCGGGTGAGCCTGGTATCCCCGGTGCCATCGTGACGTTGACCGGCACCGACGCTGTCGGAGCACCGGTCAACCGGGTCATCACCACCGACACCAACGGCGCCTACGTGTTCGACGGCGTGCTCGGCGGGACGTACGAGGTGAGCGAGACCCAGCCCGCGGGCTATGCCGACGGCATCGACACCGAGGGCAGTTCCGGTGGCACCGTCAGCCCACCGGACTCGATCACCGCGATCGAACTGACGGCGGGCGCGGACGCCACGGGTTACCTGTTCGGCGAGTTCAAGACGACCTCGATCTCAGGCAAGGTCGTAGACGACTCAGGCAACCCCATCCCGAATGTCACCATGACACTGACCAAGCCGGACGGCTCGACCGCGACTGTCCAAACCGGACCAGATGGCACTTATTCGTTCACCGACCTGCAGCCGGGCACGTACTCGATCGCCGAGACCCAGCCTGACGGTTACGCGGACGGCCCGGACACGCTCGGCTCGGCGGGCGGTACGCCGACCAATGACGCGGTCTCCGGAATTGTGCTCGGCTCCGGGACAGCCGCGACCGGCTACGACTTCGCCGAGGATCGTGGGTCGCTCGCTGGGTTCGTCTACCAAGACCTCAACGACAACGGCGTCAAGGACCCCGGTGAGCCCGGCATCGGCGGTGTGTCGGTCCAGCTGACCGGAACCGACGCGCAAGGCAACGCGGTCGACGTCACGGTCACCACCGGCGGTGACGGCGGCTATTTGTTCGAGGGGCTCGTGGGCGGCACCTACACGCTCAACGAGACCCAGCCCGCGTTCCTCGACGGACTGGACGCGGCGGGTAGCGCGGGCGGCACCGTGACGCCGCCGGACTCGATCACCGCGATCGAGCTCGGGGGTGGGGTCGACGCGACGGACTATCTGTTCGGCGAGCTGCCCGCGGCGTCGATTTCGGGGAAGGTCGTTGACGACGGCGGCAACCCGATCGCGGGCGTCACCATCACCCTGACCAACCCCGACGGATCGACCACGGCCGTCCAGACCGGGGCCGACGGGACCTACACCTTCCCGAACCTGCGTCCCGGCACTTACACCGTGACCGAGACCCAGCCCACCGCCTACGGTGACGGCCCCGACACCGCGGGCAGCGCGGGCGGCACCGCCGGGAACGACGTGATCAGCGGCATCGTGCTCACCCCGGGCACCGCCGCGACCGACTACGTCTTCGCCGAGCAGCGCGGTTCGCTGGCAGGCGTGGTCTACGTCGACGCCAACGACAACGGGGTGCGGGACGCGGGCGAGCCGGGCATCCCCGGCGCCACGGTCACCCTGACCGGACCCGGCGGCGCGACAACCACCGTCCAGACCGGTGCTGACGGCGCGTATCTGTTCACCGGGCTCGTCGGCGGCGACTACATCCTCACCGAGACACAGCCCGCCGGGTATGCCGACGGCACCGACACGCCGGGCTCGGCGGGTGGCAGTGCCACCCCGCCCGACACCATCGCCGCCATCAGCCTCGGCGGCGGGGAAGTGGCCACCGACTACCTGTTCGGCGAACGCGGCGGCGCCATCACCGGCACCGTCTACGTCGACCGCGACGGCGACGGCGTGATCGACGTGGACGAGACCGGCAGGCTCGGCGGCGTCACCGTCATCCTGCGCGACTCGGCGGGGACGGAGATCGCCCGGACCACGACGGCGCCGGACGGGAGCTACGAGTTCCCGAACGTGCCGCAGGGCGACTACACCGTCGAGGAGGAGCAGCCCAAGGGCTACGGCTCGACCACGCCGAACTCGGTCCCGGTCACCGTGCCCGCGGGCGGCGGCGCCGTGGTCGACTTCGGTGAGCGGCTGGGCTCGATCGGCGACCGGGTCTGGTCGGACACCGACCGAGACGGTGTGCAGGACGCAGGCGAACCCGGTGTGCCGGACGTCGTGGTGATCCTGTTGGACGGCGACGGGGTCGAGGTCACCCGGACCACCAGCGGTCCCGACGGGTCCTACCGGTTCACCGACCTGCCGGAAGGCACGTACGTGGTGACGGTCGAACCGCCCGCGGGCCAGGTCCTGACCCGGCCGAACCAGTCGGGCGAGGACGTCGACTCCGACCTCGACTGGATCACCGGCCGCAGCGGGCCGATCGTGATCGCGGTGACCGACGGTGAGATCACCCAGCGGACCGATGTGGACGCGGGCCTGGTGCCCAGCGTGCTGGACCTCGGGGTCACGCTCACCACGGACAAGCCGACGGCGGCGGTGGGGGACAAGGTGGTCTTCACCGACACCGTGACCAACATCGGCACAATCCCGGTCACCGGCGCGAAGACCGTCATCACGATCCCGCCGGGGCTGGTCGTCGAGTCGGTGAGCGGCAGCGGCTGGACCTGCGCGACGTCGGGCAACACGGTCACCTGCACCACCGACCGGGTCCTGTTGCCCGGAGAGTCGGCGCCGCCGATCACGGTGGTGACGAAGGCGGCCACGCCGATGCCCGCCACCGACTCGGTCGCCACGGTGTCCAAAATGGACGGAACCGCCGACGGGAACCCGGCCAACGACCGAGCCGCCACCCCGGTTGCCGTGACCGCGACACCCGTGCCGCCCCAGCCGACACCAGGGCCGCCGCAGCCGACACCTGTGCCGCCGCAGCCGGGCCCCCGCCCGCCACTGGCTGTGACCGGCGCCGATGTGGCACCGCTGCTGGTGGGCGCGCTGGCCCTGTTGCTGGTCGGCGCGGGCTTCCTGTTGGCAGGACAACGACGCAGGCGGCGCTGATCACCGTCCGCAAGTGACAGAGCGGGTCCTTCGGGGCCCGCTCTGTTTATGCGCCCATTCGAGGTGGGCGTTACGCAAGTTCACCTGAAAAGCCCAAATGTCGATCTACCTCTTGTCACCGAACCCGGTTGAGCCGTAAACCAAACACCTCACCGGGTTACGGAGGACACATGGAACAGTCGGTGCGAACCAACTGGCAGAGCTACTGGAGTGACCTTCCGCAAGAACCGGGGCTGCCCATCTGGGACAGCTCGGGCACCGTCACCGCGACCGCGCAGTTGCCCCTCTTCGAGTCGCACTTCGCCGAGGGCCTGCCGGTCCTCGACATCGGCTGCGGCAACGGGACCCAGACCGCTGCCCTGGCAGCCCACTTCCCCCGCGTGATCGGGCTGGACTTCGCCCCGGCCGCGATCGAGCACGCCCAGGCTCTCCAAGCCGACAGCCGGGCGGAGTTCCGCGAGTTCGATCTGTCCGATACCGATGCCGCTGCTGACCTGCATACCTACTTGGACGACTGCAACATCTACATGCGCGGGGTTCTTCATCAGATGCCTGACGAGCTTCGGGCGGGGGCGGTGGCTTCGCTGCGGGCGCTGCTCGGTGGGGGTGGGCACTTGTTCGCGGTCGAGTTGCATGCTTCTGCTTCGCAGACGATGAAGGCGGCTTTGGGGCAGGGGCCGGATTCTGTTCCCAAGCTTCAGCGGGTTTTCCGGCATGGGCTTACGCCTGCGGCTTGGGAGGAGGGGAAGCTGGAGTCCCTGCTTGATGGTGCTGGGATCGACATCCTGGATTCGGGGATGATCACGTTGCACGCTACGGATACGTTGCCTAGTGGGGATGTCTTGGATCTGCCCATGGCGTACGTGGTCGCTCGTAACCGCTGACCTGGCCTTGGGGTGCCTGTTTGGCCGGTGGGTGCCAGCTTGGTCGGTGGGCCCGCTTGGCCGGTGGGTGCCCGCATGGTCGGTGGGCTCGCTTGGCCGGTGGGCGCCTGTTTGGGTGGTTCGCCTTGATTCGGGGACCCCGAAAATGGGCCTGTGCGGGTCAAAAGGCGAGGTCAAGGAGCCTCACCCGCACCGCGAGTTTAGGCCCATTTACCCCGAATCAAGGCGAACCACCCAAACAGGCCGTTCTGCTGGGCCTGTCGCCTTCAACGGGTCTAGGCCTTGTAAGACCTCATGATCCAGGCCACGTGACGGGGCTCTTTCGGTTCGTGGCCGATAGGGTCGGGGGTGATGATTGAGCGCATTCTGCCTGCCGCCGTGGTTGCGGCCGAGGCTTTCGATGATCCTCCGGAGGCGGTCCTGCTCCCGGAGGAGGAACCCGTCATCGCCAAGGCTGTGGACAAACGCCGTCGGGAGTTCACCACGGTCCGCTACTGCGCCCGGCAGGCGTTGGGCAAGCTCGGGTTTCCGCCCGTGCCTATCCTGCCTGGTGACAAAGGCGCCCCGGGCTGGCCGGATGGGGTGGTCGGCAGTATGACGCACTGCAAGGGTTACCGGGCCGCCGTGGTGGGGCGGGTCGCCGAGGTGGTCACGGTCGGTATTGACGCGGAGCCGCATGTTCCGTTGCCCGATGGCGTGCTGAACGCGACCACCTCCGCCGATGAGCGGGTGCATCTTGCCGCTCTCGCCGAGAGTCACGGTGATGTGCATTGGGACAAACTCTTGTTCGCCGCCAAGGAATCCGTCTACAAGGCGTGGTTTCCGCTGATGCGCAAGTGGCTGGGGTTCGAGGACGCGCGGATCACCTTCGATCCCTCGGGGACCTTCGAGGCCGAGCTACTGGTGCCCGGGCCGGTCATCGGCGACGCGGAGGTAGGTGGGTTCTCCGGGCGGTGGCTCGTGGACAGCGGGCTCGCTGTCACTGCCATCACGGTCCTGGTCTGACGGGCGGGAGTTGGCCGCCATGGCGGTCAGGGCTGTTGTCGCAGACTCGCTGTCACCGCCATCACGGTCCTGGTCTGACGGGCGGGAGTTGGCCGCCATGGCGGTCAGGGCTGTTGTCGCAGACTCGCTGTCACCGCCATCACGGTCCTGGTCTGACGGGCGGGAGTTGGCCGCCATGGCGGTCAGGGCTGTTGTCGCAGACTCGCTGTCACCGCCATCACGATCCTGGTCTGACCGGCGGGAGCCGACCGCCATCGCGGCCAGGGCTGTCGTCAGCGGCACCGCCGCGATGATTCCCAGGCTCCCCGCCAGGGCCCGGATGATCTCCTCGGCCACCGGCGTCGCCGACACTACGTGGTCTGTCGGGACGCCCCTGGCCGCGAACAGCATCAGCAGGGGCAGCGCCGCTCCCGCGTACGCCAGGAGCAGTGTGTTCACCGTCGACGCCACGTGCGCACGGCCGACGCGCAGGCCCGCGGCGAACAGGCGTCCGCGGGAGGCGGTCGGGTCCGCGGCCGAGAGTTCCCAGACCACCGCGGCCTGGGTGACCGTCACGTCGTCCAGGACGCCGAGGGCGCCGATGACCAGGCCGGCCAGTAGCAGGCCCTGCAGGTCCACGCCCTGTAGATACCCGCTCAGGAAGCCGACGTTGTCGCTGCCCAGCCCGGTCAGCCCGGCCAGATTCAGCGAAGCCCACCCGATCAACCCGGTCAGGGCCAGGCTCGCGACCGTTCCGACGACCGACACCGCGGTTCGGGCGTTGATTCCGTGGGTCAGGAACAGTGCCACCACCATGATCATCGTCCCGCCGCTCACCGCGACCAGCAGCGGTGGCGAGCCTTGCATGATCGCGGGGAGGACGAATTCCGTCAGGCCCGCCAGGCACACCGCCAGCGCCCCGAGGGCGGCCAGGCCCCGCCAGCGGGAGAGCGCGACGACGGCCGCCGCGAAGAGGCCGCCGAGCAGAAGCAGCGGCAGGGTGCGATCGCGGTCGACCACGTCGTAACGCTCGTAGACCACGGCCCGTTGCGGTCGGTGGACCATCATCACCGGATCGCCGACGGAAACCCGAACTCCGCTCGCTTTCGACACCAGTGCGGGCACCGAGGTTCCCGCGCCAGGGCCTTCGTCGACCGCGACCGTGGCGATGTCGCAGTCCGTCGGCGCCATGGGGCACTGGATCAGGTCGACCACCGTGCCGGACGCGCGGACCTGCTGGATCGACTGCAGCACCAGGCCTTCCCCCGGCCACAGGCTGATCATCACGATCGTCGCCGCGGTCAGCAAGGGCAGCAGGACACCGGCCACCACGCGCCGGACGCGGCGGGCGACCAAGTCGTCGGAATCGAGGGCGGAAGTGTCGCCATGTCCGTGGCCATGCGCGCTCACTTGACCACCTCGCACGCTCGGTGGCGTTCACCCGAGCACTGTGTCGATGATTCGCTCGCAAGCTCGCTCATGCCGCGAATGAGACCACACCAATAACACGCCAAGCGGCGCCCATCTTGGCAAACGCCCAAGTCGGAAAACTCGGAACAGTCCGTCGAAACCGGCTCTGTACAACCGGATCAGGCGCGTGACCTGCGCCGCAGCATCGGGTTCATTCACGGAATATACCCCGGGTGACCCAGGCCCATTGTCCCGCGCGAATTGCTGAATACGTTGCTGTCTCGGAAGTCCCCTGCGCATCCACCCAGTGAGGAAGGCCGGAAACGGTGAACGATAAACGAGGTCGACACTGGCGCATCGCCGGTGTCGCCATCGGTGGCGCCACCCTGCTAGGCGCCACCACCGCGATCGCCCTAGCTCAACCCGTCGCGCCCCTGGCGCAGCATCAGCCCCTCGCGGTCGCGGCCAACTCCGTGCCGCAGATAGGTGTCGCGGACACGGTCGACCAGCCGCTGCGCCACTTGGTTGAGGGGCCTGGCACCCAGTCCCGCCAGTTCTGCCAGGACAGGGCCGCCTGGGTTCGTCCGCATTTCGCCGCCCTCACCCTCAAGGGCGCCGACACCGTCACCGTCCGCGGATCCGGTGGTGACAGCCAGACCCTGACCGCCGACCACGGCGACAACCGCGCCCTGTCCACGCGGTCGTTCCCCGGCTCCTGCGTCACCATCGACGCCAATCTGTCCTCAAAGGACAGCAAGGTGGCGATGGACTCCTTGCAGTCCGGCACCGCGGCGGCGGACGTCATCGTCGCGGGCGCGGGCGACATCTGCGGCAGCAACTGCACGCAGACCGCCGACCTTGTCGCGGCCATCAACCCGGCCGCGGTGTTCCTCGCGGGCGACAACGCCTACGAGAACGGCTCGCTCAACGACTACCGCACCCGCTACGACCCGGCGTGGGGCAAGTTCAAGAGCATCACCCACCCGTCCGCAGGCAACCACGAGTACCAGACCAGCGGCGCTTCCGGTTACTTCGACTATTTCAACGGGGTCGGCGTCAGCAACGGCCCCGCAGGCGAACGCGGCAAGGGCTACTACAGCTGGGACATCGGCGACTGGCACTTCGTCGCGCTGAACAGCAACATCAGCATGTCCGCGGGCAATCCCCAGGAGACCTGGTTGCGCAACGACCTGCGCGCCAGTACCAAGCCATGCACCGCCGCCTACTGGCACCACCCCCGGTACAACCAGGGCAGCCACGGCAACAACACCAACACCAACCCGTTGTGGCAGGCGCTCATCGACCACAAAGCCGACCTGATCGTCAACGGCCACGACCACAACTACCAGCGGTTCGCCCCGCAGAACACCAACGCGGGCGCGGACCCGACCAACGGCATCCGCCAGCTCGTCGTCGGCACCGGCGGCCGGGCGTTCTACGACTTCGCGTCCACCCGGCCCAACATCGAGGCTGCCAACGACGACACCTACGGCGTGCTGAAGCTGGCGCTCTCGTCGACCGGCTACAACGCCGACTTCGTGCCGGTAGCGGGCCGCACGTTCACCGACCGGTTCTCCGGCACCTGCAAGGCCAAGGGCACCACCCCCACGCCGAGCTTCACCCTGGCCGCCAACCCGGCCTCGGTGTCGGTCGCACCGGGCGGTTCCGCCACCACCACGGCGACGGTGACCAGCACGGGCGGCTTCAGTGCCGCGACGAACCTGACGGTGTCCGGGCTGCCATCGGGCGTCACGGCGTCGGTGTCGCCGTCCTCGGTGACCCCGGCCGCCAACGGCTCCGCGTCGGCCACGGTCACCGTGTCCGCGTCGGGCAGCGCGGCGACCGGGACCAGCACCGTGACGGTCACCGGCACGTCGGGCTCGCTGAGCAAGACGGCCACGTTCAGCCTGACCGTCGGCACGACGACGCCGCCGAGCACCGTGTTCGTCGACGACTTCGAGACGAGCAAGGGCTGGGTCAGCGATCCCGACGGCGCCGACACCGCGACCACCGGCTTCTGGGAACGGGGCGATCCGTCGTCCACCACCGAGAGTGGCGCCAAGCAGTTGGGCACCACGACCAGCGGGGTGAACAACCTGGTGACCGGCCGCTCGGCCGGGTCCGGCGCGGGCTCCTATGACGTCGACAGCGGGTACACGTCGATGGTCTCGCCGGGCATCAGCCTGCCCGCGGGCCCGCTGAGCCTGTCACTGCGGTGGAGTGTCGGCTTCGGCGCGAACGCGACCGGCGACGACTACTTCACGATCACGGTGGTCGGCTCCACCTCGAAGGTCGTGCTCGATCAGCGCGGCACCGGGGCGCACATCAACGGCTCCTGGCGGACCTTGACCGCGGACCTGTCGGCGTTCGCCGGTCAGACGGTCCGGATCCTGGTCAAGGCCGCTGACGAGTCCACCTCAAGCCTGATCGAGGCCCAGGTGGACGACGTGAAGATCACCAAGGCCTGACGTGTACATCTCCACCGAGCCATTGCGGCGCGGTGCGGCACGGTCGGCGGCGAAGGTGCCGCCGACCGTGCTCGCGCTCGGCATGGTCAGCCTGGTCACCGACATCTCCGCCGAGATGGTCACCGCGTTCCTGCCGATGTACTTGGTCTACGGGCTGGGTGCGGGGTATCTGCAGCTGGGCATCGTCGACGGCGTCTACACCGGCGCCACGGCGCTGCTGCGGCTGGTCGGCGGGCATGCGGCCGACCGGACGGGCAGGCCGAAGGCCGTGGCGGCGGCCGGATACGGGCTGTCGGCGGTCACCAAGCTGGGCTTCCCGCTCGCGGGCGGGTCGCTCGGCGCCATCGGCGGACTGCTCGCGGTGGACCGCGCGGGCAAGGGGATCCGCACCGGCCCACGGGACGCGATGATCGCGTTGAGCAGCCCGGCGTCGTCGCTGGGCCGGGCGTTCGGCGTGCACCGGATGATGGACACGGTCGGGGCGCTGCTGGGCCCGGTCGTGGCGTTCGCGCTGGTTGCGTGGACGGCGCCCGACACGGTGTTCGTGGTGAGCTTCTGCTTCGCCATGATCGGACTGGTCATCCTGCTGGTGTGGGTGCGGGAGCCGGTGGGCGCGCTGCCGCGCAGGAAGGTGCGGGTGCGCGACGGTCTGCGGCTGCTGACCCAGCCCGGGTTCCGCCGGATCTGTTGCTACGCGGTACTTCTGGGCTTCGCCACCGTGTCCGACGCGTTCATTCTCTTGGCGGTGCAGCAGCGGACCGGGATCGCGCCGGGCTGGCTGCCGCTGCTGCCACTGGGCATCGCGCTGACCTTCCTGAGCGCGGCGATCCCGGTGGGGCGGCTGGCCGACCGGTTCGGGCGGTGGCGGGTCTTCCTGGCCGGACACGGGTTGCTGCTCGCGGTGTACGCGCTGCTGGCCGTCGGTGTCGACGGCTGGCCGCTGCTGATTGTCGCTTTAGGACTGCACGGCTTGTTCTACGCGGCGACCGATGGCGTGCTGATGGCCTGCGCGGGCCCGCTGCTGCCGGACGAGGTGAAGGCGTCCGGCCTGGCGGTCCTGCAGACGGGGCAAGCGCTTGCGCGGACGGTGGCGGCGGTGCTGTTCGGCGTCGCGGCGGCTGGATGGGGGCTCGGACCGTCGTTCCTGGTGTTCGGCGGGGTGTTGTTGGTTGCGGTTGTCGTGAGTCGGAGGTCCCAGTGAAACGCACTGGTGTTGTTGGTGTTGTGCGGGGTGTTGCTGGTGGTGAGTCGGGGGTCCCGGTGAAACGCACTGTTGTTGTTGGTGTTGTGCGGGGTGTTGCTGGTGGTGAGTCGGAGGTCCCGGTGAAACGCACTGTTGTTGTTGGTGTTGTGCGGGGTGTTGCTGGTGGTGAGTCGGAGGTTCCGGTGAAACGCACTGTTGTTGTTGGTGTTGTGCGGGGTGTTGCTGGTGGTGAGTCGGAGGTTCCGGTGAAACGCACTGTTGTTGTTGGTGTTGTGCGGGGTGTTGCTGGTGGTGAGTCGGAGGTTCCGGTGAAACGCACTGTTGTTGTTGGTGTTGTGCGGGGTGTTGCTGGTGGTGAGTCGGAGGTCCCGGTGAAACGCACGATTATCGGTGTCGCGGCGATCGCGGCGGTGATCCTGGCGGGCGCGGTGTATGTCGTGGCCGCCGCCAGGCCCACCCCCAGTGGCGCGCTGGACCTGTCCGCGCGGGATTCGCTGCTGTATGTGTCTGAGGGGCGGTTGGCGCAGGTCAGGGGGTCGGAGGTGATCGTGAGCGACCGTGCGTGTGCCAGGGTGTATTCGGCGGGTGGGACGACGGTGTGTCTGCGGTCGGTGGCGGTGCCGCCCAGTTTCGAGGCGGTGCTGCTGGGGCCGGACCTCGCTGAGTACCACTCCATCAAGCTTGACGGCACGCCTAGTCGGGCTCGGGTGTCGCCTTCGGGGAACTTGGTCGGGTGGACGGTGTTTCGGTCGGGGGACTCGTATCTGCCTGTGGGGCATTTCTCCACGACGGCTGGGATCTATGACAAGCGTAGTGGGGCGCTTTATGGGTCGATGGAGGATTTTACGTCCATTGTGGACGGGGTGGAGCATCCGGCGAAGGACCGCAACTTCTGGGGCATCACGTTCGCCTCGGACGACCGGACTTTCTATGCGACGCTTGCTTCTGGGGGTCTTACCTGGCTGATGAAGGGCGATTTGGTGACGCGGACTCTGGTGTCGGTGCGGGGGAATGCCGAGTGTCCGTCCCTGTCTCCGGACGGCACGCGCGTCGCCTACAAGAAGCGGACGGGAGAGCACTGGAACTTGGCTGTGCTGGACCTGGCGACGGGGATGGAGACCCCGTTGGCCGAGCCTGGTCATCTTGATGATCAGGCTGCTTGGTTGGACGATCGGACGGTGGCTTACTCGCGGCCGCCGAAGCCGGGGGAGTCGCCTGCGATCTTCGCGGTGCCCGCGGACGGGACTGGGGTGCCGCGTTTGGTGCAGGCTGGGGGGAGTTCTCCTGTGCCGTTGTAGGGGTGTTGTGGGCTCGTTCGTACTTCGGGCGGGGGTCGGCTCCCTCGTTTTTTAGCGTCTTGTCCGGAAACAGCGCTGTCAAGGGCGCCTGCGGCGTCGCTGCGCGAGCAGCAAGCTGCCCCTTGACAGCGCTGTTTCCGGACAAGGGATTGCCGGGACGAGGGTGCAGGGGGAAATGCAGGGACCTTCGGTCCCCACTGCACAAACAAGGACCTGGCGTGTTGTCCTTGTCTTTGGGCTAGTCCCAGTCCCAGCACAGGCGGTAGATGCCGGGGATTGGGTCGGCGGTGGTGACTTGTGCGGTGTAGCTCGCGCCTAGGGGGACTTCGACCTGCTCGCCGTTTGGGTCGCCGATCGAGGGTAGGTAGGTGCGGTAGACCCGGACTGGCAGCGTTCCCGCTGTGAACCGAACCTGCACCGCGAGCACTCGGGTGGCCCGCCCGACGCGTTGGGAGTGGTAGGGCTCCTTGGCGTCGGTGCGGATCGTGTAGGCGACGGACATCAGTTCGCCCGCGCGCAGGGGGCGGTCGAGGAGGAGTTCGCAGGTAGTGAACCCGGTCTCCATGTCGGTTCGCTTCCTGCCGAGGCGGCAGCCCACCGTGTCGGTGACGTCCACCGATCGGGGCAGGTCACTGCGGTGGGCGATGGTGTGCCGGTCGACTCCGTCGCACTCGGCGCGCAGGGTCAAGTGGTGGGTGAGGCTGCGCAGGCGCTGATCGTGGTCGACGACGCCGACGATGTGGATGGCGACCTTGGCCATCTTGCTCACCGAGTCGATGCTCGCGCCCATCCGCTGCAATGCCCTGGCCAGTCCGTCCGGCCGCGCCCATGCCTGGTCGGCCCGCATGTCCCCTGGTGCCTGGGCCAGCCATCGCCCCCGCGGCCTGGGCGGCCCGAGCAGCGCGGACAGGGCCCCGTCCGGCACCCCGACTATGTCCTCAAGAACGGCCAGTGCCCGCAGCGAGTCGGCACGCTCCGGCTGAGTCCGCCCACTCTGCCAGTTACTGAGCGCCGTCTTGCTCACCGCCGCGTCGCGCTCGCGCAGCCGCACCTGGATCCGGTCCAGGCTCAACCCACTCGACTTCAGCGCCAGCCGCAACGCCAGGCTGAACGGCCCACTGGCCAGCGCCTCGGCCAGCCGGTCGCCTTCGGGGTGGTGGGAGCGCATGTCGGTCCTTCCGGCCGTTCGCGGGGAGGATAGGGGCACGATCCGGGGTTTCACCACCCGAAACGGGTCACCCGCCCACCAGGTGGGCACTGCCAGCCAGATCACCCGTTTCGGGTGGTGGTTGCTCCCCGCGATCGCGAGATACCCGAAACAAACCCACCCGACCGTGACGTTCGGTAAGGTCCCCACCGGGAGAGACAGCCAGACCACAAGGGGAAATCGGTGGACGCGTTCCGGAGCATCGGCCACTCGCTCGGCGACATCGTCGCCAGCGGCCCGATGGGCGCTCCGCCGCCCGCCCAGGGCGGCGGCGGCAAGTTCACGTTCCGGCCTGCTGAGATCGAGGCCATCGTCAAGGACTGGCTGGAACTCGCTGCGGGCTATGAGACCTCCCAGCGAGACTCGCGGAGCATGATCAATACAGGCGCCCCGGGCAACGAGATCGCGAGTCAGACGCACGCGTCGACCGCGCGAATCTCAGGACAGGCCTACTTTGATTCGCTGGTTGAGAAGGCCGAGTACTGCTACACCCAGGCCCAGAAGTTCCAGGATGCGCTCAGCGACTACAAAGGTGTGGACAGGTCCAGCGTTCGTCGCATCACCACCGCCGGGGACTCCGCCCCCTCCACATCTGGAGAGATCTGATCTTGCGTACGCGTTTGCCGCTCGTCGCCGTTGTGTTGGTTCTTGCCTCTTGCACCTCGGAGGCGCCGGGAACCCCGACCACCGCACCTGCCACTTCGACGGATGCCCCAACCTCGACATCGGCGCCGACCACCAAGCCGTCGGGAGATCTGCCTGCCAACGGTGCGCCAAAGGTCGACACCTCGGTCGATCCTGGCGGATTCCTCAAGAAGCCCTGCCTCGCGTTCACCGAAGCCCAGCGGAAAGAACTCGGGCTTGCCGATGGCGAGCAGCGCCGAGCACCCCTTGGCGAGGAGTGCAACTGGCGGAGCAATGGCGGTGGCAGTGCCCACCTCAGCTTCCTGGAAGGCAACCCGCACGGGCTGAGCGGCACCTACGCTGCCAACAAGGACGGGCGTCTCAAGTACTTCGAGCCCACCGAGGTCGGCGGACAACCCGCTGTATTCGCGAGCCCCGATGACGCGCGTACCAAGGGTGCGTGCGTGCTTCTGGTCGGTATGTCGGACAAGTTGGTCTTCTCGATGACCGTCCAGCAGTCACCCGACAAGGTGGGGACTGGGGATCCGTGTCAAGTGACGGCGCGGGTGGCTGGGATGGCGTTGACGACTATCAAGGCGGGTTAGGCGTTTCACGGGCTGAAACGGGTCGACGCTGAAGGTTCATGGCGTGGCGGTCAGAAGGGTGCGGGTCGAGCGCTGCTGGCGCGGCTCGTGTTCTCGACTGTCGTGGGGGACCGTCGAAGTCGATTAGTGGGTCTTGGGTGACGGTGTGTTGCCAGCCGGTGGGTGTGGTCCATACGAGTCGTCCGGGGCTTGGTTGGTGGAGGGACCAGCCGGGTTGGTCTTTGAGTTTGTGGTGCAGGGGGCAGAGACAGGCCAGGTTGTTGTGGTCGGTGGTGCCGCCATGGCTGTGTTGGATGGTGTGGTCGAGTTCGCAGGACGCGGCGGGGCGGTGGCAGCCGGTGAAGCGGCAGGTGCGGTCGCGCAAGCGGACATGGCGGGCCAGGTCGGTGCCGGGGTGGCGGCGGTTGCTGACCTCGAGGACTTTGCCTGCCGGGTCGGTGATGATCCTTCGCCAGCTTGCGCCGTGGTCGGTGATCAGTTCCTTGATGGCGATGTTGGGCACCGGCCCGTAGCCGTCCAGGACGCCGCCGATGTTGGCGCCCAGTAGGACCGAGTAGGGGACCGCGACCTGTAGCTCGACGGTGATCTGATTCTGAGTCCCCACGCCGAACACCAAGTCGAACAGGGCGTCGGCGCGTAGCGCGCTGAGCGGTTGGGCGGCGCCTTGGGCTCGTGCGGTGCGTGCCATCCGGTCGGTGAGCAGGAATATCGCGCGGAGTCGTTCGCCGGTGTCGTAGATGTCGAGGTGGGCCATGCCGTCGTCGGCGGGGTGGAAGTCGACCCTGCGCTCGGCTCGGCGTTGCTCACGGCGGCGGTCGGCGCCGTCGGGGTCGACCCGATCCTTCTTGGCTCGTAGCGCCTGTCGCCAGCGTTCGATGGTTTTGTGTTCGGTGCGGTCGAGGATCCACTGCTCGACGGTGGTGGCTTGCTGATCGTCCAAAGTGGCTGTCACCTCGGACAGGAAGGCGGCTTTCGGCAGGTCGATGCGGCCGGCAGCCAACGCGCGCACGGTGTCGGGGAACCGCGTCACCAGCCGCGCCGCCACCGCGACCCGAGTCGCGGCCTGGGCGGGTGTCCACATCAGGGCCGCGCCGACCTCGGCGCCTGCGAAGCGGTGTCCGCCTGCGTCCCGGTCCGGGCGCAGTTCGGCCATCCTGGCCAGTGCCCGGACCGCCACCGGGTCCAACGCCGCCCGCTGCCGCTCGACCTGCCGGAGCAGATCGAGCACCTCGACGTCGCCCATCGTGGCGATGTCGGACTCGGCGAGATCGGTGGTGAACATGTGTTCGACTCTACCGGTTTGTCGCGCCGTATGACCTGCGCAAACAGCCTTCCACTCGATCGTGTTAGTCGGACTGCGGAGGAAGGTGGCGAGGGGTGCTGTGTGTTTCAGGGTGTGGAATGAGTTGGCGGCTGCGCGGGCTCGGACTGGGAAGACCAGTCGGGAGGCGGCGGCCGGGGGTCGGGGCGTCGCTGGCGGGCATCAGTCGCTTTGAGAACGCCAAACGGCGATGGCAGGTGGCGGATGTGGCGGGGCTGTTGGCGCTCTACGGCGTGACAGGGGCAGACCGCAAGCGCCTGCTTGAGATGGCGGAGAACCTGGACGCGCGGGCTTGGGTGGAGCCGCACGAGGACGTGCTACGCCTGAGGTCTGCGTTGATGGCCTTCGAGGGGCGGGCCCGATCGTTGCTCAACTTCTCGGCCGGTGTTGTGCCAGGGCTGCTCCAGACGCCCGCTTACGCACGGGCGTTGCATTCCGTCGCCGGTGTCACGGGTGAACAGCAGGACGAGATGGTTGAGACGCGGATGGATCGGCAAACCGTGCTCACCAAGGTGGCTTGTCCGCAGTACGTCGCCATCATCGATGAGGCTGTCTTTCGGCGGGGCTATGGCGGAGCGGAGGTGATGGTGCAGCAGATCGACTGGCTGATTGGTCGAGCGCAGCAGCCCAACATCAGCATCCACGTGATTCCCTTCCGGCACGGTGGTTACGCCTGTCCTGGGCCGTTCTCGATGCTGGGGTTCGCCGATATGCCGCCGCTTGTCTTTTGGGAACACGGCGGACTGTCAGGCTTCCTGGACGCGTCCGCGGACACGGACTTGTTCCAAGATGCGGCTGCTAGGCTGATGAGGTTCGCACTGGGATCCGCCGATTCGGTGAACTTCATGACCAGGATGGCGGCCGACTACGAGCGGGGCTGAAACAGCGTGGGGCGAAAGTCGATCTTCCGCGATGCTGGGAAGGCCCAGTGCGTTGAGGTCGCTGGCGCGTGGGTGCCTGAGCGTTTGGTGAGCGGCTAAGTGGCGGGCTGGGGTGATGCGGGCGCCTATGAGGTGGCGCCCGGTGTGCATCGGATTCCGTTGCCGCTGCCCAACGACGGCCTCCACGCGGTCAACGTCTACGCCATCGCGACCTCCGAAGGTCTGGTGCTGATCGACTCCGGGTGGGCGTTGGCCGAGGCCCGTGACCTGCTCGAATCCGCCCTCGGCGGCATCGGTTTCGGGTTCGAGGACATCACCCGCTTCCTCATCACCCACTCCCATCGGGACCACTACACCCTCGCCGTCGAGGTTCGGCGGTTGTTCGGGACGCGGATCGCGGTGGGGATCGGGGAGCAGGCGAACTTCGAGGCGATCATCGAAGGGCAGGTCGAGGCGCAGTTCGCCGACATGATCAGTTGGGGCGCGGTCGAGTTGGCCGAGAAGTTGCGGCCGGTGTTCGCCAAGACCGACCATGACGCGGTCAAGCGGGTCTACGAACTGCCCGACGAGTGGATTCCCGGAGCCCAGGACATTGTCATCGGCGACCGAGTGTTGCGGGCCATCCCCACGCCCGGGCATACGCGGGGGCACCTTGTCTTCGCCGACCCGGAAGCCGGGCTGCTGTTCTCGGGCGACCACGTGTTGCCGCACATCACGCCGTCCATTGGGTTTGAGCCCGCGCGGGCCGAGTTGCCGCTGGGCGACTACCTGGACTCGTTGCGGCTGGTCCGGGCGATGCCGGACATGCGCATGATGCCCGCGCACGGGCCGGTCAGCGACAGTGTCCACACGCGCGTCGACGAGTTGCTTGTCCACCATGACGTTCGGCTCGCGGCGACGCTGGAAGCCGTCCGCGATGGGGCGGTGACCGCCTGGGATGCCGCGCACAAATTGTCTTGGACCAGTCGGGGGCGCAGGTTCGACGAGCTTGACACCTTCAACCGGACCCTGGCCGTCGGGGAGACCGCCGCGCATCTGGATGTCCTGGTGGTGCGGGGCGAACTCAAGTCGTCCACTGTGGACGGTGTGGTGGAGTACCTCCCGTTAGAACAGTGACGGCTGGCCGCCAGGGGCGGCGCCCTCGATGGCGAGCATCTTCAGTTTGGTGACCGAGCCTCCTGGCGCGGAGAAGCCGCCCATCTTGCCGTCGGCACCAAGAACCCGGTGGCAGGGCACGATGATCGGGCACGGGTTGCGGCCCAGCGCCTGGCCGACGGCCTGGGCCGAGCCGGGTAAGCCGATGGCGCGGGCGACTTCGCCGTAGGTCATCGTCTGGCCCGGTGGGATGGCGCGGGCCACGGCGTAGACCTTGAGGTTGAACTCGGGCAGGCCGGACAAGTCGAGTTCGACATCGGTCAGGTCGTCGGCATCGCCGTTCATCAGCGCTGTCATGCGGTCGATGGCGGCCGACACCGCGGGCGGTGGCGTGCCGGTGGGCGTGCCCGTGGCGGGCGGCAGCCGCACGCCGGTGATCCCGGTCGGTCCCCACGTGACACCGCACTGGCCGAGTTCCGTGTCGAACTGGGCGTACCCAGATTCCGTCATACCCGCAGTGTGCCCCACGGCACCGACAGAACTGGTGCCGTGGGGCGACACACTCAGTGACTCGGTTGCGGACCCGGCCCGAGCAGGTCGTCGAACAGGGCGCGGTAGCGGATCATGGCCTCCCGTAGGCGTTCGGTCGAGACCTGGGTGCGGGCGTTCTGGGTCTGGATGTCGTGGGCGGCCCGGTAGTGCTCCAGGGTCGACGCGTGGGCGACCGACAGGTCCGCGGCCTGCTGTTCGAAGCTCTCCGTCGGGTAGCCGCGCTCGGACATCAGGGCGTTGACCAGGTGGTCGGCCTCCTCGACGGCGGTACCGGGCCGGTCGACGAAGTGCTCCTGGACCAGGATCCACTGCTGGGCGTAGCGCTCGCGGGAGACGGGCGACAGCTGGTGGATGTCGAGTCCGTCGACCCGGCGCTCGCGTTCGCCCAGTTCGCGTTCGGCCTCGCGGCGCGGCTGTTCGCTGACCGCGCGGTCGTACTCGGGGCCGAACCGCTCGCGCAGGTGGCCGCGTTTGCGGCGGGCGTTGGCCAAGAACAACAGTCCTGCCACGATCACGATGATCGCGGCGACGATGGCGATGATCGCGCCGGTGGACATTGGTGCTCCTTCCGAAGGGTCGGATGCGTTCGGATACCCGCCCGAACGCGTCCGAAACCCCCGGTCAGCAGCCGCAGGCCACCGCGTGCGCGGGCGCGGTCAGCGGATCGACCTCGCCGCGGGTGCGGCCCGACGCCGTCTCGACCGCGAAACCCTCGCGGGCCCAGTACTCGAAACCGCCGAGCATCTCCCGCACCGGGTAGCCCAGTTCGGCGAACGCGAGCGCGGCCCGGGTCGCGCCGTTGCAGCCTGGACCCCAGCAGTAGGTGACGACGCGGGTTCCCGCCGGGACGAGGTCACGGGCCCGCGTGGCGATCTCGGCGGTCGGCAGGTGCAGCGCGCCGGGGATGTGGCCCTGGTCCCAGGAGACCGTCGAGCGGGAGTCGATCAGCACAAAGTCAATGGCATCCGGATTGACACGCACCTGCGCGCCGGCGAGTTTGTCGTTGTCGACCTTGCCCGCGGCAAAGTCGTCCGAAGCGGTCAGCGCGGCGTGCACGTCGCTGACGTCGGTCTCGAAGGCGAGGCGGGCGCGGAAGTGGGCGATGGCTTCGGTTGTCATGGGGCAATCCTCTGACCTGCGCCGAGCGAACGGGAGTGGCGTGAACGCCGCTGTTCGCTAAGATCTCGCCATGCCCACCGTGAGCGTCCTGGCCTACCCGGGCATGTCCGTGTTCGAACTCGGCATCGTGACCGAGGTCTTCGGCCTGCCCAGGCCCGAACTCGACGTCGACTGGTACCGCCTGACCGTCTGCGCCGAGCGCGGCGCGGTCCCGGTGATCGGCGGCGCGGTGCTGAACTCGGCCTTCGGGCTGGACGACCTCGCCGCCGCCGACACCGTGATCATTCCCGGCGTCGCCGACGTCCGCGGCCACTGCTCGCCCGGCCTGCTGGACGCCCTTCGCCAGGCGCACAAGCGCGGCGCTCGGCTCGTGTCGATCTGCTCCGGCGCGTTCGCCCTGGCCGAGGCCGGTCTGCTGGACGGCCGCCGCGCCGCGACGCACTGGCGCTACGCCGAGCTGCTGGCCGCCCGGTTCCCCGAGGTGATGGTCGACGCGGACGTGCTCTACGTCGATGAGGACGACGAAGTCCTCGACAACCGGGTTGGACAGGAATCCTTCAGCGATCTTGGCGAGCGTCCCGTCGTCGGTCGAGTCCTGACCAGCGCGGGCAGCGCCGCGGGCCTGGACCTGTGCGTCCACATCGTCCGCCGCGACTTCGGCGCCGCCGTGGCCAACGCGATCGCGCGCAGGCTCGTCGTACCGCCGCACCGGGAGGGCGGGCAGGCGCAGTTCATCGAGTCACCGGTCGCCGCCCCGGAGGACGACGCCGTGACCGCCAGCATGGCCTGGGCCATGGCCAACCTGACCGAGCCGATCACCGTGGCGGGCCTGGCCAGCCGGGCACACCTGTCCACCCGGTCCTACCTGCGGCGATTCAAGGACAGCAGCGGCACCAGCCCGATCCGCTGGCTGATCGCGCAGCGCGTGCAGGCGAGCCTGCCGCTGCTGGAGACCTCGGACCTCGCGGTCGCCGAGATCGCCGCGGCGGTCGGCTTCGACAGCCCGGTCACCTACCGGCATCACTTCACAAGATCGCTGCGGACATCGCCGTCGGCGTATCGAAAGGCGTTCCGCGGCTAGTCCTCTACGTGAACCAGGGTCGGATCGGCGAACTGGTACCCGACCCCGCGCACGGTCCTGATCAGCGCCTCGTCCGAGTCGATCTTGCTGCGCAGCCTGCGCACATGGACGTCGACCGTCCGCTCGCTGACGTAGGTCGTGTGCCAGACCTCGCTCATCAGGGTGCGGCGTCGGTGCACCCGCGCGGTCCGGGTGGCCAGGAACAGCAGCAGGTCGAACTCCAGCCGGGTGAGCGCGATCTCCCGACCCCGCCAGAACACCTGGCGGGACGGGGCGACCACGCGCAGCGGCGCGGCGCGGAGCAGAGGCACCACGACGCCCGGAGTCGCCTCGACGGTGCCGAGGGCGCTCAGGGCGTCGACCAGTTCCGCGGTGAGCTGCGGCATCCGGTCGGGCGTGGCGGTGAGGTGGACGGTCAGCGAGAGGGTGGTCGGTTCGGGCGCGCGCAGCAGTGGCGTTGCCATGGAGGTCCCCAAAGGTGAGTGCGGTGACAGGTGGCGGGAGCTGCGGTCATGGTCGACATCGCACGGCGGGAGTCACGGGACGCACACCCTGAGTCGACCAAAACAAGCACACACCGTCAACGCCGTCCCGGAGCCTGGGACGGCGTCAAGTCGCGGGAACTCTGCTGTCGAGAGAACTCCGTCGCGGGAACTCTGCTGTCGAGAGAACTCTGTCGCGGGAACTCTGCTGTCGAGAGAACTCCGTCACGGGAACTCTGCTGTCGAGAGAACTCCGTCACGGGAACTCTGCTGTCGAGAGAACTCCGTCACGGGAACTCTGCCGACGGCCCGAGGAGCTTGGGATCTTCACCATCGGGCCGTTGCACCGACCTACTCCGGGAAGTGCTCGATCGCCAGGTACGGGTGCAGCGGGCCCTCGGTGCGGGGCACGAACCACTCGTCGAAGTCCAGGCCGGGGGTGCCGAGCAGGTCGATGTCGTCCTCGCCCGCCTCCAGGTCGAACAGGCGCTCGTGGTCGAGGCCCGCGAAGGCGTGCTCGTCGAAGGCGGCGAAGATCTCCTTGACCGGCAGTTCGTCGAGCAGGCCCGCGAGGTCGAGCTGCACGGCCGCCTCGCCCTTGAGCACGTGCAGCGCCAGGGCCTCGGCCGTGCACAGCGGCGCGGTCCAGTCGGGCTGGGCCAGGCGGTAGCCCAGGATCGACGCGGTGACCAGGAACTGCTTGGCGAACAGCGCGCTGTAGTGGTCGGCGTAGCGCAGGGGCAGCTGGTTGATCACGCTCAGCGCCTCGACGTCATCGGCGGCGGACTCGGCGTCGTCGAGTTCCTGGATGTCGGCGAAGAGCTCGTCGGTGAGGATCTCCATGCCCTGCACCAGCGCGCCCGCGACGAGTTGGGCGGCCTCGGCGGAGATCGGGCAGTCCGGGTCGTCGGGGTCGTGGCCGAAGGCGGCGGCGTCGAAGGCGCGCAGGGTGGCCGCGGAGGTCAGCAGCTCGTCGCGCAGGGCGGCGATCTCCTCCTCCGTCAGCTCGGCGTCCTCGTCCTCGTCGTCCGGCTCGGCGGGCTTGGTGCCCAGCGCGGCCTCGAGGTCGTCGTCGGTGGCGATGACCTCGCAGCGCCCGACGGTCCAACCCTCGAGCAACTCGGTCTGCGCGATCAGCTCGGTCAGCACGTGCCGGGCGGCTTCCTCGGCGAAGGCCAGCGCGGGGGAGTCGACCAGCCAGGTGATCACCGCGCCGGTCGGGTGCACGGCGATGCGGTGGTCGAGCGGCTCGACCTCGATCCCGTCCGGGCCCTCGATCCCGGCCAGGAGATCGAGTTGCTCGTCGAGCAGGGCGGCCACGCCGTGGCGCTGCAGCGGGTCGAGGTCGGCGGTGCCCGCCTCGGGGGACAGGTCGGCGGTGAGCTGGTATTCCACGGGTGGAGTGTAGGAGCGACAGGGCGGGCGTGGGCGTCAGGGCGCGTCCCGGATGTCATCCAATCGTGTGCATAGATCATTTCGGGCGCGCGGGCGGCCGGATCGGTCGGCACCCTTGATCCGATGAACATCTACGTCGCGGGCATCCTTTGGGTCCTCGGCGCCGCCGCCGTCGCCGCTGTGGTCGCCTACCTCGTCCGTCGGATCGGTGAGACCGACGGCATCGTGGAGAACAACGAGGCCGCGGGGCAGGTGTTCACCATCGTCGGCGGGCTGCACGCCGTGCTGTTGGCCTTCGTGCTGATCTCCCTGTTCGACTCGGTGAGCGCCGCCGAGGAAGGCTCCTACCGCGAGGCCGACAGCCTCGTCGCCGCGTCCTGGGCCGCCGACGCGCTGGCCGAGCCGACCCGCAGCGAGGTCCGCGACCTGTCGATCTCCTACGCGGGCACGGTCGCCGACCAGGAATGGCCGCTGATGGTCCAGGGCAACGGCGATCCCGGCGACGACGGCTGGCGCCAGCTCGACCAGCTGCGCACCGCCGTCAGCGCCGCGACGGCCGAGGACGAGTGGCAGAACGACCAGAAGACCGAGGCCGCGGCCAAGCTGTGGGAGGTTTACCAGGCCCGGCAGGAACGGCTCAACGCCGCGGGCAGCGACGGCGTCAGCTCGGTGGTGTGGTTCGCGCTGGTGGGGGGCAGCGTCATGTCGATCGCCCTGCCGCTGCTGTTCGGCGGGCCGCGCCCGCGCACCCACATCCTGATCGTGTCCATCCTCGCGGGCACGCTGTCGCTGCTGCTGTTCGCCACCCACCAGCTGCAGAACCCGTACAGCGGCGGCGCCAAGATCGAGCCCGCGGCGTTCGAGTCCGTGATGGCACGGCTGCAGTGAGACGCAGGCTGGCGTCCGCGATCAGTCTCGGCGCGCTGTGCGTCGTGGGGGCGGCGGCGATGCTGGGTGGACCGGGAGAGGCGTCGCCGCGGCCTGGCGGCTGTCAGTTCCTGCGCGTGCACAACGTCGGTGACACTGGGCTCTCAGTGCTGACCAGGGTCCGGCTGTCCGACGGGATGATCGACCGGGTCGGCGCCTTGGGCTACCGGATCGACGCCATCGGGCACGTTCCCGGATCCTCGGTGTCCTACGGGCTCGCGTCGCGCGGGCTGGTCGGCGGGTTCCGCGACGGCGCGCACGTGGTCGCGTTCGACGCCAACGGGGCTGTGCGCGATCTCGGGCCGGTCCGCGGCGCCGTCCCGTGGGACCGGCTCCTCGACGCGAAGGCGGGCGCGATCGTCGGCGGCACGCTGGTCGTGCGCGACTCCCGGCGCCTGCATTCGATCGACATCGACCCGCGCAATCCGACATTCCTTCATGTCGTTAGGACAGTGGAGTTGCGACCGGCCGAACTGGCGCGCACGGTCGACGACTTCGGTGTCCGCGACGGGATGCTCTACGGCGTGACCACACACGTGTCGTTCCACGGGCGGGTGGTGAAGATCGACCCGACGACCGGCTCGGTGTCGTGGGTGCCGGGGCCGAGGCTGCCGGGTGGCCGGGCCTACGGCGCGGCCCTGATCGGCCCGGACGGCGCGCTGTACGCGGCGGGGAATCGGACGTGGGGGCGCAGCAGGCTGTTCCGGGTGGAACTGCGGGAGGATGCGCGGGTTCAGCCGGTCGCGGTGTGGCCCGCGGTCGACTCGGCGGACGCCACGGGCTGCGTCACGGGATCGACGCCGCCACCAGGGACGACACCACCAGGTTCGACACCACCAGGATCGACACCGGCGACGAGCGGGCCGAACCCGTTACCGCCGTCGCTGGGCAACGGGTCGGCGACGCAGACCAGGCCACCTGGACCGTCGGGCAGTGGATCGGTGACACAGACCAAGCCACCTGGTCCGCCGGGCAGTGGATCAGTGGCGCAGACTGTGCCGCCACTGTTCGGCAGTGGGTCAGCCGCGCAGGCCGTGCCGCTGCTTCCGGGGAGTGGATCAGCGGCGCAGACGGTGCCGCCAGCCCCGCCGGCGAGCGGGTCGGCCACTCAGGTCCAGCCGCCACCGCCGCCGCCCGTGCACGGGTCGGCGACGCAGGTTCCGCCGCCACCGCTGTCCGCGGGGGGTGAGCTGGCCGTGGTCGTGCCACCGGTTCCGCCGCTTCCGGGGGGCAGCGGGTCGGTGACGGTGGCCGTGCCGCCGCAGCCGCCCGTAGGTGGCTCGGCCACGCACGTCCGGCCGCCGCCCCCGGCGCAGGCGCCGCCGAGTGGGTCGGCGACTCAGCAGCGGCCCCCGGTGAGTCCGGTCCGCGCGACCTCGGCCACCGCCCCGACGAGTTCGACTAGTCCGACGAATCCGACGAATCCGACGAACCCGGCGGTCCAGGCGCAGCCGCAGGTACCCGCGGCCCGCAAACCCTTCGGTCCGCCGCCGAAAGCGGTACCGCAGCTGGACGACGACACGGACGACAAGACGGCCAAGAAACGCCGCTGGAGCGTGGCCGTACTGGTGCTCGTGCTCGGCGCGGGTGCCGCGATGGCCGCCCACCGGCACCGCTGACCGGACGGGACCCGGGGCCGCGCGTGCGAGGAGCGCGGCCCCGGGGTGGTGATCAGCCGGTGTAGAGGGTCAAGCCGTAGGCGGACATCGCCTCCCGGACGGGCTGGAAGAACGTCGTCCCGCCTGAGGTGCAGTTGCCGGAACCGCCCGAGGTCATGCCCTGGGCCTGGACCCGGCCGCTGACCACGGCGCTGACGAACGACCCGCCGGAGTCACCGGGCTGGGCGCACGCGCTGGTCCTGGTGAGCCCGCCGACGATCTGGCCGCCGCCGTAGTTCACCGTCTGGTTGAACGCCTGCACGGTGCCGCAGCGCCAGCCGGTGGTCGAGCCGGACCGGCAGACGGCGCCGCCGACCGGGGTGACCGTGGAGCCCGCGACCGTCACGTCCGAGCCGCTGGAGTAGCGGTCGACGAGCGGGGTGGACACCGCGGCCGAGCTGGTGACCCGGATGATCCCGTAGTCGTTGGTCGGGAACGAGGAGCCCGCGACCGGGCCGATCGTCCCGCCCGTGCCCGACACGGTGCCGCCCAGGTTGGTGCAGTGGCCCGCGGTGATCACGTACCGGGTGCCCGACGCGTTGCGGGCGTTGAAGCCAACCGAGCAGCGGCCGCTGCCGAAGTAGATCGCCTGGCCGCCGATGATGTTCCACAGCGGACGCGGCGCGTCGGTCACCGCCTCGACCCGCACTGCTTTGTTGCCCGACGCGTTGGCCCAGGCCAGACCGGCCGGGTCGCCGCGCAGGACCGACACCACGACCTGGTTGGTCGGGGCGTCGACGTACCAGCCGGTGACCGAGTCGGGCACCGAGGCGGTTCGGGCGTCCAGAGTGGACTGCACCGCCGACAGCGTGGCGGCGCTGTGCCGGACGACCTTGGCCACCGCACCCGCCGCGCGGACCTCACCCGCGCGGTTGGCGTCGGTGACCGCCACGACGAACTTGCCCGTCGTGGCGTCCAACCAGGAGTTTGCGTAAGCGCCGCCGAGCTGCTCGCGCAGGGTTTGCTCGGCGGTGGCGAGCCTGGCCGGGTCCGCGGCGGCGTCCAGTGCGGACGGAGCGGCGGCGGCGGGGGTGGCCAGCGCGGCGATACTCACCGCGGCGCAGGCCAGGGACAGGGTTGTGCTCAGGGAACGTCGACTCACGAACGGCCTCCATCGGCAGGGTTGACTGGGCCGGCCTTGTGAACGGTGCACACCTGTCGAAGGACGCTACGCCCGACACCCGACGATCGGTACCGGCTATCCGTGCGCAGGAAGGGCCCGCAATCAGTAACCATCCGTCGCCGATTCATGCGATTGGGTGACTTTCCAACCGGGTGACGCCACCGGTGTCGCAACCGTGCGTACGGCTGGTGTTCACCAAGCGCGGAGTGGTGTAGGGGCGGGAGAGCGCCCCGGAGCTGGTCCGGCACGACCGTGCTCCGGGGCGCGCACTCTCGACAGATCCGCCCCGCCGGGGGTGACAGCGGGCCTCGATGCGGTTCGCGAGCCTGGTGCCCAGCGAGTATGAGCCGCGGGCCTGGCTCGGTCCAGTATTACTGGACGGTAATCACGAGGGAATCACGAGGGAATCACGCGCCTACGCAGCGTGCGTCCGGGATGGACGCCCCTCACTCGATCGGCTTGCAGTCCGCGCGCGACCGGTTGCCGGGGCGGAATAGTGCGTAGCGTTTCACCATCCGCGAACGTCGGGTCGGGAGTTGCTGTCGGGGACGGCACGGGCAGCCGGATGGGGCATAGACAGATGGACGGGGCCGCATACCAACGCGTCCTCGGGCGCGAACTGCAGCAGCTGCGGGTCCGGCGCAAGTGGACCAGGGCGCAACTGGTGCAGCGGCTGCCCGGGGAGCTCTCCGCGCAGGCGCTCGCCTCGTATGAGACCGGCACGCGGTCCTGCACCGTGGTGCGGTTCGTCGAACTGTGCGCCGCACTGGACGCCTCCCCGCACGACTTGCTGGAGCGGGTGCACGACCAGGTGGCCCAGACCCTCTACCCGGCCACCCTGCGCGTCGACCTGATCCGGCTCGCCGAGGTCGACCGTCCGCAGTTGGCACCCGCGCGTGGCTGGGCGCACGCCGAGGTGGCCAGACACGCCGCGCCCGCCCGTGAACTCGACCTCTCCGCCCTGGAATCGCTGGCGGCGCTGTGCGGCCTGCCGACTGTCGAGTTGATACGGATGCTGCGCGAGGTCGCACCCGTGGCGTGACCGGGTCTCCCGGTCCTGTCGATGGCTGGTTATTTTCCGCCATGAATTCGATCGTTAGTTTCCTATGCTAATCGTATCCGGGCGCCCGCGCAGCGTGAGAATTACTCGGCAGGTCGTCCGGTGTGAGCGTGATCGCAACCTCCCGAACGTCTTCAATTTCGCTGCCGTTCACCCGTGAACAAGAGTATTTGCGGGCACGGTCGGGGTGCGCCAGACGATGGGAGAAACCCAATATGGCCGTCGCCCGGTTTCAGATCTACAGATCGGCCTCCACCGGGGTCACGTGGCGATTTCTTTCCGCTAACAACCGCAGCATCGGTCAGGCCGCGGACACGTTCGACGACGCAAGTAGTTGTGCCGTAGCGCTTCGTGACCTCTGCGAACGGCTCAGCTCGGCGTCGGTGATCATCAATCGAGAGGGCCCCAAACAGTTGTGGGCATGGCGCATCCGTATCGCCGACCAGGATCTTGCGGTTTCCAGTAGGCGATACCACCGGCGCGTTCAGGCCAGTTATGCCTGCCGCAGTTTCCTCGAACTCGTCGCCGAGGCGCCGAACTCGGAACTGCCACGTCTGGTGCATTTCTGATGGTCGATTCCGGGTATTCCCGGTGCATCCATTCGGCCTATCGGCGTCCGCCCGATCTGGCCCGTTCGTTCGTTGTTCATGAAGGGCACCGGATCCGGTCAACTCGGCGCGATTGGCTACGGACACATCTTTGCCCACCTTTGTGGAGAAACCCCGCATGTCACAAGTGATCGTCGCGCCAGACGCCGTCGGCGTGCCGCCGCACGGCGATGGACCGCGCCGCCGGGTTCGCCCCTCCGGCGGCGCCGACCGGGTATTCCGGATCGGGCTGCGCCTGGCGGGCGGGTCGGTTCTGCTGATCATGGCGACGGTGGGCCTGTTCCTCGCCACCAACGGCGCCGACGCGTTCGCCAAGGGCGGCTGGAGCTTCTTCACCACCCAGGCGTGGGAGCCGGACTCGATCAACTTCGGCATCGCCGCGGTGCTCATCGGCACGCTGCTGATCGCCGCGGTCGCGCTCGCGGTCGCGTTCCCGCTGGCCCTGGCGACGGCGCTGTTCATCTCCGAGTACGCCAAGGGCAAGGTCAAGGCGTTCGCCACGACGATGATCGACGGTATGGCCGCGGTGCCCAGCGTGGTCTTCGGTCTGGTCGGCGCCAACTATCTGCAGTGGGAGGGCGCGGATATCCCGAAGTGGCTGTCCATCCAGTTCGGCTGGATCCCGTTCCTCAGCGTCGACGGCGCCGACCCGGACAACCCGCTGGCCAGTGACTCGGTCTACGCCACGTCGACCTTCTGGGCGGGACTGGTCGTCGGGTTCATGGTCATGCCCTTCATCTGCTCGGTCATGCGGGAGGCGTTCTCCCAGGCGCCCGCGGGCGAGCGCGAAGGTGCCTTCGCCCTCGGCGCGACGAAGTGGGGCATGATCCGCAGCGTCGTGCTGCCGTTCGGCCGCAGCGGCGCGATCGGCGGCACCATGCTCGGCCTCGGCCGCGCGCTCGGCGAGACGATCGCCGTCGCGATGATCATCCCGGTGATCTTCCGCATCCAGCCGCACATCCTGGAGAAGGGCGGCTCCTCGGTCTCCGCCCTGATCGCGCAGAAATGGGGCGCGGCGAGCCCGTTCGGTCTCTCGGCGCTCATGGCCGCCGGGCTGACCCTGTTCGCACTGACCCTGGTGGTCAACTTCGGCGCGTCCGCGATCATCGCGCGCAGCCGGTCGGGTCAGGGGAGCGACTGATGTCCACTGTGGAAATCGACAACGATCTCGGAGATCAGCGAGAGAACTCTGCTGTCCTGATCTCCGACACGAAACCAGAGCGGCCGGAGCGGCGGCGCGACACCCGGTCCATCGGCCGGACCGACATCGCGTCGGGGATCGGTGCCGCCGCGTCGTCGATCGCGATGACCGCGCTGCTGTTCGACCAGATCGCCCCGTTCTCCGGCGCCATCGGGTTCATCTGCATCGCCTATCCGCTCTTCCTTGGGCTCTACGCGCTGCTTGTGTCCCTGGAGAACAACTCGCTCGCGGTCCGGGACAAACTCGCGTCCGCGGTGATGTGGAGCGTCGCGATCTTGGTGCTCTGCGCCCTGGCGGGCATCATCTTCTATCCGGTGTTCAGTGCGTGGCACGTGTTGGGCATGAGCAACTTCTACACCGAGGACATGGCCAACGCCGGTCCGCTCGACCCGCTGGAACTCGGCGGCGTCCTGCACGCGGTGGTGGGCACGCTTACCCAGATCACCATCGCCCTGCTGATCACGGTGCCGCTCGGCCTGGCCTGCGCGGTGTTCCTCAACGAGACGCGCGGGGTGTTCACCAGGACCGTGCGCACCGTCGTCGAGGCGATGACCGCGCTGCCGTCCATCGTCGCGGGCCTGTTCATCTACGCGTCGCTGATCCTTGTCGTCGGCGTCGAGCGGTCCGGGTTCGCCGCGGGCTGCGCGATCAGCGTGATGATGCTGCCGATCATGATCCGGGCGGCGGACGTGGTCGTCCGGCTCGTGCCGAGTTCGCTGAAGGAAGCCGCCTACGCGATGGGCTCTGGTCAGCTGCGGACGGCGTTGTTCGTCACGCTGCCCACCGCGCGCTCCGGTCTGACCACGAGCGTCCTGCTCGCGACCGCGCGCGGGGTCGGCGAGACCTCCCCGGTGCTGATCACCGCCGGTCTGACGCCGTTCTTCAACTTCGACCCGTTCAGCGGTCCGCAGGTGTCGCTGCCGCTGGCCACCTACAGCATGGTGACCTCTCCCGAGTCGGAGATGAAGCAGCGCGGTTTCGGCGCGGCGGTCGTGCTCATCGCGTTGGTGGTCGTCCTGTTCACCCTCGCCAGGATCATCGGTGGCCGCGAGGCGGGCAACCTGTCCGCGGGCCAGCTGCGCAGGCGGGCCAAAGCGTCCGAACGGGACAGTCAGCGCTTCAAGGATCGTTCGCGCGCGCGGGCGAAGCACCGCGAAAACGTTTGGTCGGAACCGCAACGAGGAGTGTCATGACCGTCCGCGACCATCTGAACGACCGCAGGCGCGGGTCCGGCCGCGCGGCCGGGTTGATGGCGGTGCTGACCGTGCTGTTCACCGTGGTCGTCGGCTTCGCGCCGACGGCGACGGCGGCCGAGGACTATGTGCCGATCACCGGCTCCGGCTCGTCGTGGAGTTTCAACGCGATCGACCAGTGGCGCAAGAACGTCCTGCAGTACGGGATGCGGGTGACCTATTCGGACACCGGGTCGACCACCGGCCGAAACCAGTTCAAGGTCAGCCAGGTCGACTTCGCCGTGTCGGAGATCCCCTACGGTCTCACCGACGCGGGCGTCACCGACTACGGCCCGCCCGCGGGCTCGTACGCGTACATGCCGATCGTGGCCGGTGGCACGTCGCTGATGTACAACCTCAAGATCGGTGGCCAGCGCGTCACGAACCTGCGGCTGTCCGGCGACCTGGTGGCCAAGCTGTTCACCGGCGTGATCACCAACTGGAGCGACCCGGCCATCAAGGCCGAGAACCCCGGCCTGAACCTGCCCGCGCGCAAGGTCATCCCGGTGGTCCGCGGCGACGGCTCCGGCTCCACCGCGCAGTTCACCAACTGGCTGGCCAGCAGGCACACGGGCATCTGGGACAACTACTGCCGCAAGGCGGGCCGCTCCACCCCGTGTGGCTTCACCTCGAACTTCCCCGTGGTCGACCCGGTCATCCCGCAGGACAAGTCCTACGGCGTGTCCAATTACGTTCGCCAGGACCAGGCCGAGGGCGCCATCACCTACGTCGAGTACTCCTACGCCAAGGGCGCGGGCTTCCCGGTGGCGAAGCTGCTCAACGAGGCGGGCTACTACGTCGCGCCCACCCCGGAAGCGGTCGCGGTGGCCCTGCTCAAAGCGCAGATCCGCCAGGACCTGACCCAGGAACTCGGCCAGGTCTACGTCGACGGCGACAAGCGCACCTACCCGCTGTCCAGCTACAGCTACATGATCCTGCCGACGCAGACCAACCAGCGTTTCACCACCGAAAAGGGCAAGACGCTCGGCGCGTTCTCGTACTACTTCCTGTGCGAGGGACAGCAGCAGGCGGGCAGGCTCGGTTTCTCGCCGCTGCCGATCAACCTGGTGCAGGCCGGACTCGAACAGGTCCGCCGCATCCCCGGCGCGCAGGTGAACAACCTCGACATCAAGAAGTGCAACAACCCGACGTTCTCCACCGACGGCACCAACACGCTGGCCAAGAACGCGCCCATGCCCAAGGAGTGCGACCGCAAGGGCGGGCCAGGCCAGTGTGAGGACGCGACCGGTGGCGCGACCACGCCGACCAAGAACACCGGCGGTGGCGCCAAGGCGGGTACGAACACCGGCGCGGGGGCGAACAACGCGGGCGCGGGAGCGGCCCAACCCGGGGCGGCGGCCCCAGGGGCCGCGGCGGGGCCCGCGGCCGAGGGCGGTCCAGCCGCCGAGGAGACCGTGGACGAGAACGGCAACGTGGTCAACCGGGCTGGGCAGAGCGCGTCCGCCGTGCCGGTCTCGGTCGACCTGCCCGCCGACGACAACTTCCTGCTCATCGTCGTGGCGGTCGTGTTGCTGCTGGCGTTGGTGGTCGGCCCGCCGCTCGTGGCGCGGCTGCTGAATCGGCGAGGGGGCCAGGTATGAGTCGGGTGCGTTCGCTGGCACGGTTGCTGAATCGGCTAGGGGGTCGGGCATGACACGGGTGCGTTCGCTGGCACGGTTGACAGTCGCGGGGCTGATGGTCGTCACCGGAGTCGGCTTGACCATGTTGCCCACGTCGACCACGGCGACGGCGGAGCCGACGCCCAAGGCCGACTCGTCGGCGATGACGGTCAAGGGCAAGAACCGATTCTCCGACCTTGAGGTGTCGGTCGACCAGACCAGGGATCTGATCAACCAGACCGTCCACATCAGATGGAAGGGCGGCAAGCCGACCGACAACCCGCCCGGCAAGAACTTCCTGCAGATCATGCAGTGCTGGGGCGACGACGCCCGCGGCCCGGATCGGGAGCAGTGCCAGTACGGCGCGCCGGTCATCGACTTCGCGGGCGAGCAGATCGAGAGCCGCACGCTGTCCTACTACCCGGAGGTGAAGGACCCCGATGAGACCGTGCCCAACGGCGCGACGTTCGGGGTCGTGCCGTTCCGGTCGGTGACGGGCAAGATCACCAGCAGCACCGTCCCTGACTACGAACAGTTCTTCGACTCGCAGAACACCAACGAGGTCTCGGTCGCCGCCACCCAGGAGGACGGCAGCGGGTCGATCGACTTCGAGGTGCTGACCGGGCTGGAGGCACATGGACTCGGCTGCGGAAAGCTGCGCACCGAGGGACCGGAGGCGGGCAAGCCGAGGTCGTGCTGGCTGGTCATCGTGCCGCGCGACGACATCGAGGTGACCGGCAAGCAGGTCGGGGTGCCCGGCGGGCACATCCACAACTACCTTGACTCGTCGCCGCTGAGCAAGAGGAACTTCAAAGAGGCCCTTGTCGTGCCGCTGAAGTTCCTCGCGGTCGGCGACTCCTGCCCGATCGGCTCGGCCGAGCGCGCGCTGTCGGGCAACGAGCTGATCAGCGACGCCGTCATCCGGTGGCAGCCCGCGCTGTGCGCGGGCAACGGCCCGGTGTTCGGCTTCGCCCAGGTGGCTGACCGCCTTGTGCGCGACCAGATGGTCTCGCCGGAGCCGGGCATGGTGTTCACGTCGAAGCCACTGGACCCGGCCCAGGTGCCCGCCGACCGCAAGATGGTCTACGCGCCGGTCGCGGTGTCGAGTTACACCGTCGCGTTCATCATGGAACGCCAGGCCTCGATCTCGGCACCGCCGGACATCCTCAAGCAGAACGGCCAGATCATCACGGAGCTGAACCTGACTCCGCGTCTCATGGCGAAACTGCTCACCCAGTCCTACGGCGGCGCGGTTTACACCAAAGAGGACTATCTGAGCAAGAACCCGCGCAGGCTGGTCGAGGACAAGGAATTCCTCGCGCTGAACCCGGTGTTCAAGGACTACGGGTTCTCCATGCACACCGTGGAGCCGCTGCTGACCTCGGTCGACTCCGACGCCACCGAGTCGATGTGGGCGTGGATCAACCAGGACGCGGAGGCGCGGGCCTTCCTCGACGGCTCCCCCGACCCGGACAACATGGTGGTCAACAAGAACTACCGCGGCCTGGCGTTGCCGGTCGACCACTTCCCGCGCGCCGACACCTCGTGCATCATCCTCGACCTGCTCGGCCGCAAGGTTCCCAAGTGCACGCTGAACTCGCGGGGCATGGCCGCCGACCTGCACCAGGCCGGACGCGCCGCCAGTCGAGGTGACAGCCTGCAGAAGGAGCCACAGGCAGAGCCCGACCCGCTCGACCCGACCAAGCCGCTCTACAAGAAGAACGAGCGCACCCGAAACGGCGCCAGGGCGCTGATCGCGATCGTCGACAGCGCCACGGCCGACCGCTATGGCCTGCCGGTCGCCAAGCTGCGCAACGCGGCGGGAAACTTCGTGTCCCCGAAGGACGCGGGCGCCGTGCAGGCGGGCGTGGACGGCATGACCAAGTCCGCGGTGGACGGCGTCCTGCTGACCAACCCGGCGGTCAAGACGCCCAACGCCTACCCGCTGCCCCTGGTGACCTACGCGGCCGCCGCACCGGCCACAATGGACACCGCGGCGGGCAAGGACTACGCGACGTTCCTGCGCTACGCCACCGGCCCCGGCCAGACCCCCGGCGACGGCATCGGCGCCCTCCCGATCGGCTACCTGCCGCTCACCCCGGCGATGACCACGCAGGCCACCGACGCGGCGGCGACCATCGAGCGGGACGCGGGCAAGAAGATCGTGACCACCACCACGCCGCCCGCGGAGCAGTCCGGCGAGTCGTCCTCCAACGGCGGGAACACCGGCGGCTCGGGCAACTCGGGCACTCCCGGCGGCCAGGCTCCGGCGCCCGGCGGCGCCCCGGTTCCCGCGCCCGCTCCGCCCGCGGTGGCGGCCCCCGCCGCCGTGGAGGCCAGGCCCGCCGCCGCCGCGCGTGACACGCCGTCGTTGGCCGTGAGCTGGCAGGTGCGCTACCTGCTCGCCGCTCTGCTCGTCATGGGCGGCCTGGCGACCGGTGGCGGCCCGCTGCTGATGCGCTTGGGCGCCAGGGCAACGGAGTCCGGGCGTTGATCCATCCCGCGAAGAACCTGCCGTCCGACAACGGCAACCTGATGACCTATTCCATCGCCGCCTATCTGCGGCGGCATCGAGATTCAGGCGTCATCACCACAATCAGTACACGAATGACTCCGTCTGAATTAGACAGTTCGTTGCGAACGGGCTGTTCGCCGGTTGGTCACTTCGCATTGTCGATCACGAAATCTTCGCAACGATACTTCTCAATGTACGGCCGAAATTTCTTCGCTGAACCAGAAGCTTCGGACGGACACCGCAGATGAGGGGGTGATGCGCCCGACTGGCCCGCGAACGGAGTTGCCGCTCCGGCCGCGAACCAGCCAGGTCATTCGCATCACGGTGTGGACCTTGCTCTCGCCACATCGGACACGTGCCCGGACAACAGTCCAGAGCACATACTGCGTAGAAAAGGATACATGCAGTGAGCAAGAAGCGTATGCTCGTCGCGGCTTCGGCCGCTCTCGCGGCGCTGGCTCTCGCGTCTGGCTCGGCCCAGGCCGACCCGACCGGCGCCCCGACCTACCGTGAGCTCGTCGGCACCGGCTCCGACACCACCCAGACCGTCATGAACGGCCTGGCCGACGCCATCACCATCAACGGCGTCAAGGTTCTTGGTTCGTACGACGCCCGTGGTTCGGTGCAGATCACCACCAAGGACGCCGCGACCAACCCGAACTGCACCGTGGCGCGCCCCGAGGGCTCGACCCCCGGTGTCAACCTGCTCAAGGCCAACATGGCCTCGGGCGACGGCTGTGTGCAGTTCGCCCGTTCGTCGTCGAACAACGCGACGGCCAACCCGACCCTGCGCTACATCCCGTTCTCGGTCGACGCGCTGACCTACGCGGTCCGCGGCGACAGCACGGTGCCGAAGAAGCTGACCAAGGCGCAGCTGACCTCGATCTACACCTGTGCGAGCACCACCTTCAAGCCGCTGGCCCCGCAGTTCGGCTCTGGCACGCGTCAGTTCTTCGTCCGCCAGGTCATGCCCGCGGGCACCGTCGACTCGGCCACGCTGTTCGGCCCCGGCGGCACCTACCCGTGTGTCACCGACAAGGACGCCGCGAACGAGGGCATCCAGGAGCACGTCGGCACCTACCTGACCGACGTCAAGCACCTGCTGCCCTACTCGATCGCGGTCTACAACTCGCAGATCTACGGCCAGGCGCCTGCCGCGCAGGGCAAGGCCGTGCTGGGCGTGCTCGACAACATCCAGCCGAGCAACCTGAACACCTCGTCGACGATGAAGCGTGACGTCTACAACGTGATCCCGGCCGACAAGATCGCCGAAGAGCCGTACGCGAGCGTCTTCGTCGGCTCGAACTCGCTCATCTGCGCCCGTCAGGACGTCATCACCCGCTACGGCTTCGGTGTCGCCGCCAACTGTGGCCAGCCGCTCGTCCCGTAGTTCTTCCCCGCTCGCTTGAGCAGCTCGTCCAGTAGCTCTTCCACACCTTCACGAAAGGTCTGCACAACCGTGCGAGGAAACACCATGGCCCGCCGGGCTGTCGGCTTCGCGGTCGCGTTCGCCGCCGCTGCCGCCGCCACCATCGGCGCCGCGGGCATCGCTGCCGCCGCCCCCGCCGTCAAGATCGGCAACCTGACCGCCAGCAAGGCGTCGGGCTCCGACATCGAAGCCCCCGGCTACACCACCAGCGGCGGCTGCCCGACCGACTCCGACGGCTACGAGGTCCGTATCTACGGTCCCGGCGCCTTCACCCCCGGGCTCGTCGCCACCACCGTGACCGACGTCAACTTCTCCACCACCAGCGCGTTCTCCGTGGTGCAGACGCTGTCGTTCAAGGACGTCGCGGTCGACAACAGCACCACCATCGTGCCGGGTCTCTACACCGTCGCGGTCAACTGCCTCGACCAGCTCGCGGCCGCGGAGAAGGGGTCGTTCACCGTCGACCTCAACTTCACCACCGCCACCGCGTGGACCGTCGTCGCGAACAAGGTCAACACCACCACCGCCCTGTCGGCCGCCCCGGCCGCCCCGGTGACCGCGGGCTCCGCGGTGACCCTGACCGCGACGGTCTCCCCGTCGACCACCGGCCAGGTCCAGTTCCGTGACGGCGCCAACGCCCTCGGCGCCCCGGTCGCCGTGAACAACGGTGTCGCCACCCTCACCACCTCGGCTCTGGCCGTGGGCGCGCGTTCGCTGACCGCCGAGTTCCTGGGCAGCGCCACGCACAACGGGTCGACCTCCGCCGCGCTGGCCTACCAGGTCAACCCGGCTCCGGCGGGCGACACCACCACCGCCCTCGCGGTGACCCCGAGCGGCACCGCCGCGCAGTACAGCACCGTCACCCTCGCGGCGACCGTGGCCCCGGCCACCGCCGCAGGAACCGTGCAGTTCTTCGATGGCGCCAACGCCCTGGGCAACCCGGTCACCGTCGCCAACGGCTCCGCCTCGGTCAACAACGCCAACTTCGCCGTTGGCGCGCACAGCTTCACCGTGCGCTTCATCCCGGCCAACCCGGCCCTCTTCAACCCGTCGGTGTCCGCCGCCGTCGCGCTGGAGATCACCGCGTTCGCCGGTGTCACCACCTACGAGGACATCACCACCACCGTTCTCGCCGGTGAGCTGACCATCTCGGTCGCGAACCAGAACGTCGTCCTGCCCTCGCCGGTCATGGCCGCCGACGGCTCGCTGCTGACCACCGCTGGTTCGCTCAACCCGATCAAGGTAACCGACACCCGCGCGGGTAACCCGGGCTGGAACGTCTCGGGCCAGGTGACCGACTTCATCAACGGCGCCAACTCGATCAACGGTGCCAACCTGGGCTGGACCCCGAAGATCGTCGACAAGTCCCCGGTTCAGGTCATCACCGCCGGTGCCCTCGTCGACCCGGCCAACGCCATCGTTCCGGGCGCCACCGCCCCGAACGGCCTCGGCCTGGCCACCGCCCGTGTTCTGGCCTCCGCCGCCGCCCTCGGCGGCAACGGCACCGCGAACCTCACCGCGGACCTGGCCCTCAAGGTTCCCACCTCCACCGTGGCGGGCACCTACACGGCGCGGCTGACCCTCACCGCTATCTGATCTGTTCCTCGGATAGCCAGCTAGCACCACGCCAGTGGGGGCGGATCGGGACCAGGCATCCCGATCCGCCCCCACGCCCTGGATTTCAAGCTCCACAATGACCATGCTCTACAAAGGACACGACATGACGCGGATCTGGCGCCGCACGATCCTCACCGGCCTGCTCGCCGCCGTCGCACTGGGAGCCTTCCCGGCCGTGGCCACGGCGCAGGACACGCCCGCGCAGGACAAGGGGCCCGCCACCTTCGGCGTGCGGCCCGCCACCGCGCAAGCGCCGGACAACCGCCCCAACTTCAGCTTCAGCGCGACGCCGGGCGCGGTGATCAAGGACCACCTCGCCGTCGCGAACATCTCCACCGGTCCGCTGTCGCTCAAGGTGTACGCCAGCGACGCTTTCAACACCCCTGACGGCGGTTTCGACCTGCTCGCCGCCGGGCACAAGCCGGTGGACATCGGCGCTTGGGCCAAGGTCGACGCCGAGACCGTCGAGGTTCCCGGCCGCACCACCAAGATCGTGCCGTTCACCATCACCATCCCGGCGGACGCGACGCCCGGCGACCACGTCGGCGGCATCGTCGCCGCGCTGGTCACCGAGGCCACCGGCAGCGACGGCCAGCGCGTCGCGGTCGAGCAGCGCGTCGGCTCCCGGTTCTATCTGCGGATCTCCGGCGACCTGAAGCCGCGGCTGTCGATCGAGGGCCTCACCGCGCAGTACAGCGGCGGGTGGTTCGGCAGCGGCGAGACGAAGATCAGCTACACCGTCCGCAACTCGGGCAACGTCCGCCTCGGCGGCAAGCAGAAGGTCACCGTCGAGACCCCGTGGGGCTCCGGGACCAGCGCCGAGAACCTGCCGGACCTGCCGGAACTGCTGCCGAACAACACTTTCGCCGTCACCACCACGGTCAAGGGCATTCTGCCCGCGGGCTGGCTCGACGGCCTGGTGCACATCGACCCCGTTGCCCCGCCCGGGCCGCAGCCCCAGGCCGAGGCGATCGACGCGAGCGTCACGGTCGTCGCGGTGCCGTGGCTGCTGGTCATCCTCCTCGCCGTGGTCCTGCTGCTGGTCCTGTTCCTGCGGTGGCGCAAGCGCAGGCGCAAGAACGCGCCCGGCCCGGCCGACCCGGAGCCCGTCGTGGAGGTGCAGAGTGCGGTTGCGTAAGCACTTCGCGGCTGCCCTGCTGGCGCTGACGGCTCTCGTCGGCCTGGCGGGGCATGCCGCTGCCCAGGCCCCCGGCGTGCTGGTCGTCACCCCCGGCGAGAGCGTCGACGCGGTTCCGGTGCGGCTCACCACCGAGAAGGGGTGCCCGCGCCCGGCGACCGGCTACATGGCCACGATGAAGGGCCACGGCCTCGACAACGTCAACGTCGTCGCCACCTCGGATGTCGGCATCTCTTTCTCCGAGAGCTTCGAGGTGCACCTGGCGTACACGTTCAAGGACTTCGCCGCGGACAACAACACCACGCTGCAAGGCAAGTACGACATCACCTTGACCTGTGTGGACATGTTCACCCAGCAGGCGTACGGCTCCTTCGTCGCCACGGTCGACTTCCCGCAGCAGGCGCGCTACGTCGCGCAGGGCAAGTCGAAGGGCCCGCAGCAGCACACCAAGCCCGCCGTGCCCGGCATGGAGGAGCAGTCAGTGCCCCAGCAGGGCGGCCAGCCGGGGCTGCCTGGCCAGCCGACCCAGCCAGGCCAGGCCGCGCCCGAAGCGCAGCCGTCCCCACAGGACCCAGATGCCGCGGCGCAGCCCGCGCCCGCGAGCGGCGACGGCACACAGCCGTTCCTGTACCTCGCGGGCGGCGTGCTCGCGTTGATCGCGGTGGCGTTCGCCGTGTCGTCGTTCCGCAAGCGCGCCAAGGCGCCCAGTTCCGAGTCCGCATCAGAGTGACGCCGAACCCGGCCGCTGCTCACCACATTGGAGGAAATCTTTCATGCGTAAGCGCCATCTGATCGCGGCAGGCGCGGCGGTCCTCACCACGGCCGTGGCCGGTGTGATCATCGCCGCGGGCAGCTCCGCGGCGGCCCCGCCGGTCGGCGACCTGGGCACCCTGTCGGTCAGCAAGGACAAGGGCCTCGACATCGAGGCGCCGTCCTACACCACGTCGGCCCCGTGCACGGCCGACTCCGACGGCTACGACCTGCGCGTGTTCGGCCCGGGCAAGTGGGAGACCGGCCTGGTCGGCACCACCGTCACCGACGTGGGCTTCTCGTCGACCGACCCGTTCCCGGTCACCCAGACGCTGACCTTCAAGGACATCGCGGTCGACAACAGCACCACGATCACCGCGGGCGTCTACACGGTCATGGTCAGCTGCAAGGACCAGCTCGCCGACGTCACCAAGGGCACCTTCACCCGGAACTTCTACTTCACCGACGCCACGCACTGGCAGCTGAAGGACCCGGCGGAGCCGACCACCACCACCACGGCGACCACCACCACTACAACGACCACCACGACGGTGGAGCCGACCACCACGACGACGACCGTGGAGCCGACGACGACCACGACCGTCGAGCCGACCACCACCACCGTGGAGCCGACCACGACCACGGTCGAGCCCACCACGACCACCACCACGGTCGACCCCACGACCACGACGGTCGAGCCGACCACCACGACGACGACCGTGGAGCCGACGACGACCACTACGACGGTCGAGCCGACGACGACCACCACGACCACCACGACCACGGTGGAGCCGACGACCACGACCACCACCACGACGGTCGAGCCGACCACCACGACGACGACCTCGAGCACGACGACCACCACGACGCCCGGTGAGATCCCGCTGCTGGGCAAGCTGACCTCGTCGAAGCAGGCCGGTCTGGACACCGACGCGCCGATCTACACCACCTCGGCGGGCTGCCCCGACACCGCGGACAACTACCGCGCCGACCTGTTCGGCCCGGGTGCGTTCGAGAACGGTCGTGAGCTCGTCAGCCTCAGCGACGCGGGCATCTCCTTCACCGCGCCGTTCACCGCGCAGCAGAGCAACACCTTCCTCGACATCGCCAAGGACGCGAACCTGACGGCGATGCCGGTCGGCGACTACACGATCGTCCTGTCCTGCCACATCGGTGTGGAGGACGAGAGCGTCGGCATCTTCACCCTGGACATCAAGTTCACCGACGCGAAGAACTGGAAGGTCATCACCGGCGGGCAGACCAGCACCACCACCGCGCCGACCTCGACCACGTCGGGCACCGCCACCACCAGCACCACGGCGGGCACCACGACCTCGGGCACCACCACCACCGACGCCACCACCACCACGACGACGACCCCGGCGGCGTCGGGTAACGGCGACTCCGACGACGACAGCGGCCTGGCCAGCACCGGCGCGTCGATCGGGCTCAGCGTCCTGGTCGGGTCCGTGCTGATCGGCGCGGGTGCGTTCGCGGTCGTCGCGGCGCGCAGGCGCCGGGCCGTGGGCACCTCGTCCGACAGCTGATCGACATGGTTGCCCTGAAGCCGCCCGGGTTCCGCTCATCGCGGGCCCGGCGGCCAGGGGCACGTTCCAACCCGTTCGTGTGCGCCGGGGCCAGACAGCCCCGGCGCATACGGGTGTGACCAGGAAGGACACAAGGTGACGGTGACCGACGAGACCGTGCGCCCGGCCGAACCCGCGCCCGCGCCCGTCGATGACAGACGCGTGTCGTGGCTGGTGTTCGCCGGGCAGATGTTCGCCATCCTGGGCGCGGTGCTGCTGTGCTTCGTCGCCCAGCTGGCGCTGATCGGCGCGGCCAAACACGCCCGCGACCAAGAGCGCGCGCTGGTCGACTTCCGGGTCGAACTCGCCAACGCGACGGCCCCGGTCTCGGCGCTGACCGACGAGGGCAGGCTGCTCGACGCGGGCACGTCGGTCGCCATCATCGAGATCCCCAGGCTGCGTCTGCGGGAAGTGGTCGCCGAAGGCACCTCGGCGCGCACGCTCAAGTCCGGGCCAGGGCACCTGCGCAACACCCCGCTGCCCGGCCAGGCCGGAATCAGCGTCATCCTCGGCCGCCGCGCCGCGTACGGCGGCCCGTTCAGCCTGCTCGACCGGCTGCAACAGGGCGACCAGATCATCGTGACCACCGGCCAGGGCGAGCACCGCTACATGGTGCAGGGCGTGCGACATGCTGGCGACAAGGAGCGGCCCGCGCCCAAGGCCAACGAGGGCAGGCTGCTGCTGGCCACCGCCGACGGCCCGATGTTCCTGCCCACCGACGTCATGCGCGTCGACGCGCGGCTGACCTCCGAGGTGCAGACCACCTCCGGCGCGGTACCCGCGTTCGCGGTGCCCGACAGCGAGCGGCTCATGGTCGGCGACAACAGCGCGTTGGTCCCCGTTGTGCTGTGGAGCCTGCTGCTCGCGGTGGCCGCCGTGCTGATCGTGTGGGTGCGTAAGCGGGTCGGCCGCTGGCACGCCTGGGTGATCGGCCTGCCCGTACTCGGCGTGCTGGGCGTGACCCTGGCCGACCAGGCCGCCGCGATGCTGCCGAACTTGTTGTGACGCAAGGAGAATGACGATGACTGTGACCCAACAGCTGCCCGCCCCCGGCGACCTCGCCGCCCTGGACGCGCGCTCGATCTCGGCTTGGTTCGGCGAGCGCAAAGTGCTCGACCGGGTGTCGCTGATGATGCCCGCCGGGTCGGTGACCGCGCTGATCGGCCCGTCGGGCTGCGGCAAGTCGACCTTCCTGCGCACGCTCAACCGGATGCACGAGCTGATCCCCGGCGCGACTTTGGCGGGGGAGGTGCTGCTGTCGGGGGCCGACATCTACGACCCGAAGCGAAAGCTCACCGACGCGCGCAGGCAGATCGGGATGGTGTTCCAGAAGCCGAACCCGTTCCCGGCCATGTCGATCTACGACAACGTGGTCGCCGGGCTGAAGCTGACCGGGACCAAGGTGGCACGGTCCGAGCGCGACGACCTGGTGGAGTCCTGCCTGGCCAAGGCAGGTCTGTGGAACGAGGTACGCGAGCGCCTGCGCCAGCCCGGTGGCGCGCTTTCCGGCGGACAGCAGCAGCGCCTGTGCATCGCACGGTCCCTGGCGGTCCGCCCCAAGGTGCTGCTCATGGACGAGCCATGCTCGGCGCTGGACCCAACCTCGACGCGTCGCATTGAGCAGACCATCGCGGAACTGTCACACGAGGTGACAATCGTGATCGTCACGCACAACATGCAGCAAGCGGCCCGCGTGTCCCAGCAGTGCGCGTTCTTCCTGGCCGAACAGGGCACGCCCGGCGTGATCGTCGAGGCAGGCCCAACAGAGATGATCTTCGGCTCGCCCCAGGACGAACGCACCTCCGACTACGTCCACGGCCGCTTCGGCTAAGCGCGTCTTTGGCTTGTGGGGACCGAAGGTCCCTGCACTTTCCCCTGCACCCTCGTCCTGGCAATCCCTTATCCGGAAACAGGGATGTCAAGGGTCAGCTCGCTGATCGCGCAGCGACGCCGCAGGCGCCCTTGACATCCCTGTTTCCGGATAAGACGCTGATTGACGAGGGAGCGGCTCGCCCTCCGAAGCCCGGACGAGTGCACTCGTTGGCGTACAACGAGTGCACTCGTCGTGGGGCAGGGCGGGGTCGCTCCCCTAGCCCGAGCGTTTAACATTCGATCGACGGCGTCAAGGGCGCCTGCGGCGTCGCTGCGCGATCGGCAAGCCGACCCTTGACACCGCCGATCGAATGTTAAAGATGGCCAGGACGGGGTGCTGGGGGCAAAGCGGTCGGTTGGGTGGCTGATTTGCGTTGGTGCGTTGCGGTTGTAGAGATTAGTCCACTGTGTACTGATCGTAGATGATCCTGTCCAGGGAGGCTGTTGATTTGATCACGCCTGGGTAGCCTGAGACCAATGGCCTCAGCTGCGGTCGTGACTCGGCGGGAGTGCGGGTAACCTGGTCTTTCCGGGACTGGCTTGCGGCTGCTGGGGAGTGTGCGTGGATCTTCGGTTGGAGGATCCGCCTGCGCCTGGCGTTGTGCTGGTCGCGATCGGTGGGGAGGTCGACTTCGTGGCGGCGGGTGTTCTGGAGCGGTTTCTGCTTGGTGCTGTCGCTGAGCAGCGGCATCGCAAGCCTGGGCTGATCATCGACCTGTCCGATGCCGAGTTCTTCGGGTGTGCCGGGGTCAACGCGCTTATCGCGGCGCAGCGGCGGTTGGAGGCGAGTGGGGGGTGGCTGCGGTTGGTGGATCCGTCGCCCGCTGTGTCTCGGGTGTTGGATGCGGCGGGCATGAACACGTTGTTGCGGGTGGCGGAGTCGTGACGCGCTCTCCGCACGAGGTTGGGGGGATGAACCTGTGACATTCGCGCGCTCGCCGCATCAGGTCACCGCGTTCGACAGTGCCGTGGACGAGTTTCTCGCGCACGCCTGCCTGGTCTACGGCGGTGATGGGCCGCATCGGCTCGATCGGGCGCGGGCGATGCTGGCCGCCGATCCGAGTCTGGCCGCCGCCAACCTGCACACCATCGCCGCACTAGGGGACGTCGACGCGGCGCGTGGGTGGCTGGCCGATCATCCCGAGGCCGCGCGGGAGCAGGGGGGTCCGTTCGGCTGGGAGCCCTTGCTCTACCTCTCCTACTCGCGGTTGCCCGGTGGCGATCCGGTCGGGGTGGCTCGGCTGCTGCTCGACGCGGGCGCTGATCCGAACGCGGGCTATCTGTGGGAGGGCCTCTGCCCGCCCTTCACGGCTCTCACCGGCGCGTTCGGCGAAGGCGAAGACACCGTCAACGAGCCGCGGCACCAGGCTGAGCAGGCGCTGGCGCGGCTGCTGCTCGCCGCCGGGGCCGATCCGAACGACGGCCAAGCCCTCTACAACCGGATGTTCGGCGCCGACGACGGCCACCTGCGGCTGCTGTTCGAGTTCGGTCTCGGCCGCGGCGACGGCGGCCCGTGGAAGGCCAGGCTGGGCGCCAAGCAGGCGACCCCTGAACAAATGATCCACGACGTGCTTCTCTGGGCGGCGGGCCACGGCCAGCGTGATCGGGTCGCCCTGCTGCTCGACCACCGCGTCGCCCCCGAGTCCGAGTTCCGCGGACACCCGCTGCACCACGGTCGTTCGCCTTGGGAACTGGCGGTTCGGGCGGGGGAGTCCGAGATCGCCGACCTGCTGGTCGCCGCGGGTGCCCGGCCGGTGGACCTCGACGACGTGGACCAGTTCTTCGCCGCGGCGATGCGCGGCGACAGCGTGGCGGTGGCCGCCACCGCGCCCGAGGTCGTCCGGGCGGCGCGGGAGCGCGGGCCGACCGCGGTGGTGGACGCCGCTGAACTAGGCAAGGCGGTCTCGGTCCGGCTGCTCGTCGACGCAGGGTTCGACGTCAACGCAGCCGTCCGCGAGACCGCCTTGCACCAGGCCGCGTTCGCCGGTGACCTGCCGCTGGTGCGGCTGCTGCTCGACCTTGGCGCCGACCCGACCCGACAGGACACGGAATTCGGGTCGACACCGCAGGGGTGGGCCGAGCACGCGGGCCACCACGACGTGGCGGAACACCTCCGGCAGCTTCCCTGACCCACCCCGAAAAATCCGGGGAGGCGGGCTAGTAGCCGAAGGCTTGGGTCCAGTAGATGCGGTAGCTGCCGCCCTTGGCCATGCCCACGCCCAGTTCCTTGAAGTCGCAGTTGAGGATGTTGGCGCGGTGGCCTGGGCTCTTCATCCACGACTCCATGACCGACTTGGGTGTGGCCTGACCGGCGGCGATGTTCTCGCCGCCGCCCTTGGTGTATCCCTCTGCCTTGATGCGGTCGAAGGGGGAGCGGCCGTCCTGCGAGTTGTGGTCGAAGTAGTTGTTCGCGGCCATGTCCGCGCTGTGCTTGCGGGCGGCCAGCGCCAGCGTGTCGTGCCAGCGCAGCGGTCCGCAGCCCGCCTTCGATCGTTCGGTGTTGACGATCGCCAAGACCTCGGACTCGGCCGGGTCCGCACCCGGCGGGACCGGCGCGGGCTTGGGCTTGGTGGTCGTCGGCTTGGGCTTGGTGGTGGTCGTGCTGGGTGGGGGCGGTGGGGGCGCCGTCGTGGTCGTGGTTGTCGGCGCGATCGGCGCCGCGCCCGCGTCGGCCACAGTCGCCGACGCCGATCCGGTCGGGTCCGGTGCCGGGGTGGTGGCCGACTGGGCGTGCGACCTGGCGCCGCCCGAGTTGGAGTCGACGATGGCGACCTGGGCGGTGTCACGCCAGGTCGGCAGGGCTACCACGACCGCGATGGCGGCGACCGCGACGCCCACGGCGATCAGCAGGCCGCGTCGGCGGCGGTGCGACTTCGGCGTGTAGTGCACGGTTGATCCTTCTGGGGGAATTCGGGGAGTGGCTACGCCCGTTGGACGTCGGGGTTGCGCCAGGGATTACGGTCTGATGTCGAAAGCCGTCGAAAGTTTTCTGCGGAGGCGACACGGATGCGGGTAGGCGAAGCGACCGACGCCGAACTCGTCGATGCCACCCTGGCAGGCGACGAGGACGCGTTCTCGCAGCTCTACCACCGGTATCGGACCCCGGTGACCAGGTTCGTCGCGCGCACGGTCGGCGACCCGCACCTGGCCGAGGACCTGGTCCAAGAAGCGTTCGTGCGGGCCCTGCGCCTGCTGGGGGACCTGCGTGATCCCCTCCGGTTCCGGCCGTGGCTGTTCAGCATCGCCCACCGCGCCGCGCTCGATCACGTCCGCCGGGGCGGTCCGGTGCTGCTGTGGGACCTGCCGGAGGTCGCCGGGGACGACTCGCCGCACGAGAACGCCGCGGCCCGCGAGGCCGTCGGGCTGGTTTGGGACGCCGCGGCGAGCCTGGAACCGCGGCAGCTGGCCATCCTGGAGCTGACGGTCCGCGACGAGGTGACCAACGCCGAACTGGCCCAGGCACTGGATGTGCGCGCCTCCCACGCCGCCGTGCTCGCCCACCGGGCCCGCTCCGCGCTCGGCCACGCCGTGCGGCTGCTGTTGCTCGCCCGCAACCCTCGCCGCTGCTCCCGGTTGGCCGGGCTGGTGCCCGACCGGCCGCGCACCCTGTCGCGCGCCCAGCGCGCCAGTGTCGACCGGCACCTGCGGCGCTGCCCCGAGTGCCGCGACCTCGCGGGCAGGCTGACCACCCCGCTGGCCGCCTTCGGCGTGCTGCTGGTCGCCGCCGGGCGCACGTCGTCGGTCCCGGTCGACCAGGCCGCCTGGGCGCTGGCCGACCCGTCGCGCCACCTGGTCCGCAAGAGTCTCGTCACGCTGGGACTGACCGTCGCGCTGACCGTCGGCTGGTGGTTCGTGCCGAGCCCGCAGGAACCGCCGCCGGTCGTCGCGCCGCCGCCGACCACCACCACGACGCGCGAACCAGTCCCGCCGCCCGTGGCGCCCGTCGCGAATGTTCCGCCGCCCACGACCACAACCGTCGCCACCACCACGACCACTCCGCGTCCACCGTCCGAAGTGGACAAGCTGATCACCGCCCTGAACCAGCGCCGCTCGGCGGAGGGCTGCGGTCCGGTGCGGTCGATCCCGCAGCTGACCACCGCGGCCCGCGCGCACAGCACCGACATGATGAACGCGAGCCACATCGGCCTGACCAGCCCCGACGGCACCTCCCTGGCCGACAGGGTCAAGGCGACCGGCTACCGCGGCATGCGCGGCGCATACGTCGCGGCCTACCGCGAGACCGGCGCCGAACTGGCCAAGGAACTGGCGGCCGGGGACACGCCCGCGCTGTCCTGTGAGGTCGACACCATCGGCGTCGGCCGGGCTGTGGGCGGCGAGTGCGGCTACTACTGGGCGATCGTCTACGGCAAGGACTAAGTGAGACGTTCTGATATGCGCCTGAGCTTCTCGGCTATGGCTCGTCTAAGGCCGGGCCGGTGTACTTGTGTACATGGGAGAGACACAGGCAGAGAACCAGAACCCGATCTTGGTGACCGGCGGGACCGGTAAGACCGGCCGCAGGGTCGCCGAACGACTCGTCAACCGCGGGGAGTCGGTCCGCATCGGCTCTCGGACCGGCGCGATCCCCTTCGACTGGGAGGACACGGCCACTTACGAGCCCGCTCTCAGCGGTGCGCGGGCGGCGTACATCAGCTACTACCCCGACATGACCTTCCCCGGCGCCTACGAGTCGATCGACGCGTTCTCCAAGATCGCCGTCGAGAACGGCGTCAAGCGGCTCGTCGTGCTCTCGGGCCGCGGCGAGGCCGAGGCCATCCGGTGCGAGGACGTCGTGCGCGCCAACGGCGCCGACTGGACGATCCTGCGCGGCGCGTGGTTCGCCCAGAACTTCAGCGAGCACTTCCTGCTCGACTACGTTCTCGCAGGCGAGATCGCGCTGCCCGCGGGCGACGTGGCCGAGCCGTTCGTCGACCTTGACGACCTCGCCGACGTCGCCGTCGAGGCACTCACCGACGAGGCCCACATCGGCCAGATCTACGAGATGACCGGCCCGCGGCTGCTCACCTTCGCCGAGGTCGCCACCGAGTTCACCAAGGCACTCGGCCGCGAGGTCGTCTACCAGCCGATGTCGCATGAGGACTACGCCGCGGCGCTGGCGGAATACGGGATGCCGTCGCACTTCTCCGACCTCATGAAGGAGGTCCTCGACGGCCGCAACGCCCACACCAGCGACGACATCAGCAAGGTGTTGGGCCGCCCGGCCAAGGACTTCGCCGACTACATCAAGGACGCCGCCGCGACGGGCGTCTGGAACGTGAGCTAGCAGTTCAACCGAACCGCTGGAACGCCACCGAGGAGGGCTGTGATCGTGCAGGCTCATCTGTCCACTGAGAACGGATTGGACTCGCTGCCCAAGCACGTGCATGGGTTCGCCCTGATGCACGTGGCGATGCGCCGCGACGCACGCAGGCTCCTCTCGGTGGCGCCCGTGCTGACCGAGGCCAAAGTCGGCAAAGTCGCCGACTGGTGGCGGCAGGTCCGGGCCGTCATCGACTGGCACCACCACACCGAGGACGACATCCTCTGGCCCGCGCTGCGCGAGCGGGTGCTGGCTTTCGCCGAGACCGAGAAGGCGATGCACGCCGACCACGCCGCGCTCGACGACGCGATGGACGCGGTGACCGCCGCGTTGCGGCCGGGTCGTCAGCGCGGCGAGGTCGAGGCCGCGGCCGCCGGGTTCGACACGATCATCCAGGACCACCTGCGCGCCGAGGAATCGGTGGTGTTCAAGGCGTTCTGCGTCGACCTGTCGGCGCGGGAGTACTCCGCCATCGAGCAACGCGTGATCACCAGCGCGCCGCTTCCCATCATGCAGTTCCTCGTCCCCTGGATGCTCGACGGCGCCGACAGCGCGGGTGCGGCGGGGGCCGCCGCCGCGATGCCGCCGCCGGTACGACTGCTCGGCACCACGGTGCTGCGGTGGAACTACCACCGCCAGTACCGCTGGTGGTGAACGCGACACGGTCGCTGACGGCGGCGTAGACCGGCCCGCGTCCACAGCGCGGGCGGGCCTTTGCGGGGAAGAGCAGGGCTTCTAGACACAAGGGGAATCGCCATGGGATCGATCAACACCGCCGTCGACTTACCCACCTCGAGAGCGATAGGCCTGGCTGAGCGCACACTCCCGGCCCTGCGCACCGCACCGGTCCGACCAGGGCCATTGCTGTCGGTGCGCGGCCTGCGGGCGACCTACGGCGACCGGGTCGTGGTCGACGACGTGTCCTTCGACGTGCGGGCGGGCGAGGCGTACGGCCTCGTCGGCCCGGCGGGTGGGGGCAAGAGCACCACCGTGCGGATGGTGTGCGGTCTGCTCACCGCCGACGCGGGCACGGTGATGGTCCGGCGCACCCCGATCGACAACATCGGCGGCCGTTCCCTGCGCGAGTCCGTCAGCTATGTGCCCCAGAGCGTGGTGATGATCCCGTCGGCCACCATCGCCGAGACGGTCCGGTTCTGGGCCCGCTTCTTCGGCCTGCCCAGGGCCATGCGCCGCGACCGGGCCGCGGAGGTCCTCGCCGCGGTGGGCCTGCGCGACCGCGCGGGCGAGCGCGTCGACCGCTGCACCGGCGGGGTCCTGCGCGAACTGAGCCTGGCCGTGGCCCTGCTGCACCGGCCGCGCCTGCTGGTGCTCGACCAGCCGACCACGGGCATCGACCCCGACAGCAAGCAGCGCGTGCTGGGCACCCTCGCCCGGCTTCGCGACGAAGGTGTGGCGGTGCTGTACGCGTGCCGTGATCTTGGTGAGGTTCGGTGGCTGTGCGACCGTTTCGGCCTCCTGCACAAGGGGTCTATGGTCGCCGAGGGGTCGACGAGCAGTCTGTCGACGGTCCTCACCTGAGCCGACGGGCCCGCAACGAGGAGGAATCATGACGAGTACGGGTGAGGTCGACCAGCGCGCCAAGGGAAAGCTGGCAGGCCCACTGCTGTGGCTGGCCACGGCGAGCGTCGGCGTGGTCGCGGGAGTGTTCTACGCGTTCGCCATCTCGGTGATGCCCGGTCTGGCCAAGACCGACGACAAGGCGTTCATCGACAGCATGCAGAACATCAACCGCTCCATCGAGAACGGCGCCTTCGGCTCGGCGTTCCTCGGCTCCTTCATCTTCACCGGCGCCGCCGCGATCATCGAGAACCGCATGGGCAGACGTGCCGCCGCCCGCTGGATCATCGCGTCGCTGCTGCTCTACGTGGTGGGTGTGGCCATCACCATGGGGATCAACATCCCGCTGAACCAGAAGCTGGAAGCCGCGGGCGCCCCGGCCAACATCGCCGACCTCGCCGCCGTCCGCGCCGCCTTCGAGGACCCATGGAACTCCGCCCACCTCGCCCGCACGGTCGCCTGCGTCCTCGCACTCGGCTGCCTCGGCCGCGCCCTCTGGCTGCACGGCCGCGCTGAACGTGCCGACGGCCTGCTCCCCCGGTAGGTCCCGACGCACAACCCTGGCCGCCGGTTTCGCTTCCTGGAGCGAAACCGGCGGCCGCGTCCTGTCACCCCTCACGCCCGGGAAGCCGGTCGCGATCAACCAGCAGGCGGCCCGCGGCCCGCGGTCGCGCCAAGGGGAGGGATGTCATGCGAAGAACGCGCGTTCTCTTACTGATCCTGTCAGCGGTCGCGTTGAGCCTGGTGGCTCCGGGGACCGCGGCGGCGGGCAATACCACGTTCTACGGCGATCTGAACGGCGACGGCAGGTCGGACCGGATCACGCTCGGGTCGACCGGATCCGCGCGCACCGACTGCACGATCACCGTGTCCTACCGGATCGTCGGGAGCATATTCCGTGCGCCGGTGGTCTACCCGTTCACCTCACCCGCGCCGTACGCGCCGTTCTGCCCGAACAAGGGCGAGGCGGTGGACCTGGGTGGCGACGGTGTCGTGGAGTTGGTGACGACCCACTTCATCTGGACGGTGGCGGGCAAGCAGATCCTCGTGCTGCGCAACTTCGTGCCGTGGTACGAGACGACCGGGGTGAGTTTCCCGAGCACGATCAACCAGGTCGACTTCAACGGCGACGGACGCAAGGACATCTGGGAGTCCAGCGACCAGACCATGCAGGTCAGATCGTACCTCAACACGACATCGAGCACGCTGGTGCCCGGTCCGATCAGCGTCTGCAACTCGACGTCGCAGCCGCAGCACGTGTTCGCCGACTTCAACGGCGACGGCGGGCAGGACATGCTGATGTACCGGCGGTGCGAGTACTCCTACGCGGGCGCCGAACTGCACTTCGGCAACGGCGGTACGCCGGTGGTCTTCGCGTCGACGACCACTGTGAGTACGAAGTATGAGGTGTACCGGGCGGACTTCGACTACGACGGGGTGGTTGACGTCGGCGTCATCACCCAGCCCAGCGGCGGTCCGGTCACGGTGCGGCACTTCCGCAACAACGGGGCCGGGGTCTTCACCGAGATCCTGTAGGTCGAGTGGATGGTGCGGGCCATCACGCCCGCACCATCCTTTTAGGACACCGCGGCGATGGGGGAACCGGGGTTGGTGGCGGCCTGGCGGATGTACTCCTGCGGGGACATGCCCCGGACTCGCTTGAAGGCGGTGCTCAGCGCGAAAGAGCTGCTGTAGCCGACTTTTCTGGCCACCGAGCCGATGGTCGCGTTGGACTCGCGCAGGAGGTCGGCGGCCAGGGCGAGCCGGAGGCTGGTGAGGTAGTTCATCGGGGGTTCGCCGACCAGGGCGGTGAAGCGGCGGGCGAGGGCGGCGCGGGAGACACCGGCGCGGGCGGCCAGGGTGGCCACGGTCCACGGGTGGGCCGGTTCGGTGTGCACCAGCTGGAGCGCGGCGCCGACCACCGGGTCGTGTTGGGCGCGGTACCAGGCGGGGGCGCCGACGCCGGGGGAGGCGAGCCAGGCGCGCAGGACGCTGACCAGGACGAGGTCGAGGATGCGGTCGAGCACGAGCTCCTGTCCGGGCTCCTGCTTGAGCATTTCCCCTTCCAGCAACGCCACCAGCGCGCTGTCGCCCGCGTCGATCGGGCGGACCAGGACCGGCGGGAGGGCGCCGAACAGGCGTTGGCCGATCTCGCGCTGCATCTGGTAGGTGCCGCTGAGCATGACCGCGGAGCCCTCGTTGTTGCCCCAGGTGCGCACGCCGAGGCTGCGGGACTCGCCGATGTCCTCGCCGTCGATGGTCACGCATCGCTGGCCGGGGTAAATGATCACCTGCGGCACGGTGGCCGGGTCGTCGGCGATCGTGTACGGCGTGGGGCCGCGCATGATCGCCACCTCGCCGGGATGCAGCTGCACCGGGTCGCCGTGGTCGGGGACGATCCACGCGTCGCCCTGGGCCGGGATGACCAGGGACAGCGGCGCGCGGTCCTCGATGCGGATCGACCAGGGTGGGTTCAGGATCGAGCGGAGCAGAAAGGCCCCGCGGGCTCTCGGTCCGTCCAGCAGACCGGTCAAGGTGTCGTCCGCTAGCGTGCTCATACCGCTAGTATAGACGAATGCACATGCAGATGGGTGAAAAACGCATGAATCGTCTATGTGATCTCAACCCATCGATCTTGTCCGCCGGCCCCAGTAGGTTGCGCTTGGCGGAGTCCGGGCAAACGTCGGTGTCGATGGAAGGTGTCGGATGTTCGAGGTAGTGGTGCTGGTCGCGGCGATCGCGTCGGGGCTCATCGCGGGAGTGTTCTTGGGGTTCTCGGTCGGGGTCATGCCCGCACTCAAGCAGGTGGACGACAAGGTGTTCATCGACGTGATGCAGCGGATCAACCGCGTGATCGGGAACGGTCTGTTCGGCCTGACGTTCCTGGTGTCGATGCTGACGGCACTGGCGATCCCGGTGATCGACCTCGTCAACGGCGGCGGCGTGGACGCCGCGGCGGTGATCGGGGCGGTGCTCGTGGTGCTGTCCCATGGTTTCACCTTCGGCGGCAACTTTCCGCTGAACGCCCGGCTTGAGGCGGCCGGGCCGGTCGCGCGCCAGCAGAACTCCGCCGAGGTGCGGCAGACGTTCGAAGCGCCGTGGAACCGGTGGCACAATCTTCGCGGTCTCGCCGTGGCGGTGGGCTTCATCCTGCTCTGCGTTTCCGCCAGTTCGTGAAGTTAGGGGTCCGGTCGGCGACCGGACCCCTACTCTCACGGCTCGATCTTGATCTGCGCCATCATCGCCGTCGACGAGTGGTCGATGAAGTGGCAGTGGAACGGGTAGATCCCCGTGTAGGGGCTGTCGAAGGTCGCCAGGATCCGCACGGTGGTGCCCGGCGGGACCGCCACGGTGTCCTTCGGATACGCCTCCCACTCCGCGGCCGGGATGCCGTCGCGGTCCAGGACGCGAAACTGGATCAGGTGCAGGTGCAGTGAATGCGGGATCTCGAACTGGGTGTCGAGATTGGTGATCTCCCATAACTCGGTGGTGCCGCGCTTGACGGTGAAGTCCACCCGCTCGGGGTCGTAGGCCTTGCCGTTGATGAGGAAAGTGCCCGCGAGCGCGTCGAAGCTCAGCTCCACCTTGCGAGTCACGGTCGGCGGCTTGGGGATGGGCGCGGGAGCCAGCGTCGCGGGGACCGAGGACCCATCGGACTCGGGGCCGCCGGCGACGTCGAACCGCAGGATCCGCCTGCTCGCATCGGATTCGCCGTCGATGTTCTCCAGGAAGATCTGGGAACCGTCGGCCGCCCCGCTGAATTCGACTACCACGTCGGCCCGCTCGGCGGGCCACAGCGTGATCTCGCTTCGCCGGACGGGCCGGGGGAGCAGCCCGCCGTCGCTGCCGACCTGCACGAACTCGGCGCCGTTGCTCAGCTTCAGCCGGAACGTGCGCTCGTTGGCGCCGTTGACCAGCCGCAGCCGATACCGCCGCCGCCGCACCGCCAGCCGCGGCTGGGCCGCGCCGTTGACCAGCACCAGCGACCGGTTCGCCTGGCCGAACACCGCCCATTGCAACTCACCGTCGCGGGAAATGTCGGCGTCGCGCAGCAGCAGCGGGATGTCGTGGGCCCCACTGGGCAGCCGGTGCGTCGGCCGGGCGTCCTCGATGAGGTAGAGGCCGGACAGGCCGCGGTAGACCTGCTCGGCCTCCAGGTGGTGGGCGTGGTCGTGGTACCAGAGCGTGCCCGCGCGCTGGATGTTCGGGTAGGTGTACGTGCGGGAGCGGCCGGGCTCGATGACATGCATCGGATGGCCATCGCTGTCGGCGGGCACGTTGCCGCCGTGCAGGTGCACCGCCGTCGCGCTCGCCAGGGTGTTGGTGACCACGACCTTGGCGGTGCGGCCCTGCCGGGCGAGGATCGTCGGCCCGGGGAACTGGCCGTTGTAGGTCAGGACGTTCGTGCGGACCCCGGGCACTATCTCCGCGGTGCCCTCGCCGACGGTCAGGCGGTAGACGTCGGTGTCGATCCGGGTGGCCGACGGCCGCAGCACCTGGGGGATGGGCAGCGCCCTGGTGAACGGCTCGACTGTCCATGATGGACCGAAGGCGAAGTCCATCAGGCTCTCGGTCGGAAGCGCGAGCCCGACCCCGCCCACCGCCCCGAGTGTGAGCGCGTTGCGACGGTTGATCATGTTCACCACACCTTTACTTGTCGGGCGGGCACCTGCCGCCAGGGAACGCCTCCGACGGCACACACGCCGACGATGACCACGAACGTGTTCCGCAGCACGGAAACCGATGCCGCCAGAGACTCGGTGAACGACACCGCACCCGCCAGCGCGACAGCGGCCACGGCGACGGTCACCCCCGCTGCCACCACCCCGGCCGCCGCCGCGAACGCGGTGTGCCGAAGGACGCCGGAAGACGGGAAGACCCGCCGCACGAGAACCGCCGTCACGGCGATTCCCGCGGCGGCGGGAAGCAGGATGAGGAATGCCAGGCCGACGGTGTTGGCCAACGCGTCGCCGATGACCGGTGGCGGCAAGGTGATCCCGCCGCCATGGTGTCCCGCGCCGCTGAGGGCGTGTGCACGGGTCGCAGGGGTGGGCATGGGCCCGGCATGCGCGCGCAGAACCCACGCCGCCGAGACGGCCACCATGACGGCAGGCATCAAGATCGCGGTGGCCCGCAAACCATTGCCACCGCCGGAAACCTCACGAGCGCGGCCCCCACCCTTCCCCGGGGGGACGGCCCTTGGCCAGTCTATCGGGAGAGGGTGGTGGGTGGGAGGGGTGTGGGTCGGGCTGTGGACAAGTGCGCGGGCCTGTGGATGAGTGGTCATGCGCTCATGGCTTCGGAGTAGGATCTGTTGACCAGGCGGGTGATCAGCTGGTCGCGCACCCTGGCCGGGATCGCCGGGGCGAAGCGGCGCAGGTAGCTGTCGGCGTGGTCGAGGTCGTCGATCAGGAAGAGCAGGTCGAACACCAGCATCTGGCGGACCGCCAGCAATGGCACCGGTGACCGCAGCGGCCGGAAGTCCGGGTTCCACAGGCCCGGTTCCGGGCAGGTCGGGTGGAACTGGCCGATCATCAGGCCGTCGGCGACGAACTCGTCCTTCGCCTTGCGCTGCAACAGGTCCAGTTCGGTCGAGTCCGTGTGGTCCATGTCCGGCAGGACGAGCAGCAGGGTCAGCAGCTCACGGTCGGCATCGTCCAAATCCGCCGACAGGCGGGTGTGCCACGACCGCAGGGCCGCGACGGCACCCGCGAGGTCGTCGGTGGTCGGGAGGGCCAGGTGGAAGAGGTTCTTGCGCAGCGACGGCTGGGTGTACGGGCAGACCGGGCCGGTTCGGCCGAGGTCGGCGTGCGGGGAGACCAAATAGTCCTGGCTCCACCGCAGCACCGACGACAGCGCGGGTTGGTCACCGCGCTCCACCTCCGCGGCGGTCCAGACTCGTAGGTCGGTCATCGCGGGTCCCTCCACAATGGACGCAACGCGGGTCCGTTCGGCAGCGTGATCACGCTGCCGATCGGGGTGAAGCCGAAGCGCAGGGCCGCCGCCGCGCCGCCCGCGGAGCTGGCCTCGGTGTAGATCGGGTAGCCCTGCCGGTCGGCGAGGTGCAGCAGCGGCGCGATCATCCCGGTCAGGATTCCGCGTCGCTGCCGGTCGGGGCGGACCCCGGCGAAGGAGATGTAGTAGTGGGCGCGGTCGGTCGGGTGGTGGGAGGCCTGCATGCCCAGAATGGTGAGCAGCATCGACGCGGCGCCGCCGCCGCCGACCGCGGCCGACAGGCGCCACTGGATCTCCTCGGCGCGCTCGTCGGCGAACTCGGTGGCGACCGGGGAGGTGAACAGCAGCGCGGTCTCGAAGTCGCCGCCGAGCAGGATGCCGCCGTGGGTCAGGGCGAGCTCGACGAACACCTCGAAGAAGCCCGGCAACGCGGCCCGGCGGGCGACCGGGTCGGGCAGGATCCACTTGGTCAGCGGGTCCTCTTGGAACGAGGCGCTCAGCAAGGTGATGAGCGCGGCCTCGTCGGCCGCGGTGGCCAGCCGGACACCGGTGGGCAGCTCATGCGGCTCCGGCAGGCTCGGTGCGCGGCCAGGTATGTCCATGAAGGTCACCTCGGGTGACTCCTTCCGTGTGGGGCCCGCCGGGTCGGGTCGATCGGGCGTCACCGGGTCGCGGTGACGAGACGGCGCACCCGGTCGTGTGTGCGGTCGACGTGGTCCTCGGCCTCGGGCTTGATCAGCACGCTGCGGCAGATCCGCGCGGTCTCGGCGTCGGCGGCCACATCCGGGTGTCTGCGCCGCAGAGCAGCGGCTTCGACGCGCAGCAGGCTCACGTAGACCGGGTCGTCGTCGCGGGACATGCCGCCGCGCAGCAGCCGCTCGGAGGCGGTATCGATGGCGCTCAGCGTCGGCAAGCGCGCCGCATAGGTGACGATGTCGAGGTCCGGACGCTGGTAGAGGCGCAGCTCGGTGCTCGTCTCCAGCAGGTCGGCCCACCGCAGCGCCGCCCGGCGGCTGGCGGCCAGCACCGAGCCGAGACCGGTCGGGGTGAGTGGGAGCAACTGCGTAGTCAGCCACAGGGCCGCCGCCGCGGCACCGGCGCGCGAGCACTCCAGGCTGATCTCACCGAGGTGCAGGTCGGCGTCGGTGAAGTAGGTGTAGGGCGAGTCGTGCCCGAAGTGGCGCGCGTCGGCCGGGTCGGCGAACAGGACCGCGCCGCAGCCGTAGGGCTGCAGGCCGTGCTTGTGCGGGTCGACGACCACCGAGTCGCACCCGGCGATGGCCGCCCACGGCCGCGGGTCGATGGTCGGGTCGGACCCGGCGAGCAGCGCGTAGAACCCGCCGTACGCGGCATCGACGTGCACGCGGGCGCCGAACTGGCGGGCCAGTGGCAGCACCTCGTGCACGGGGTCGACCGCGCCGAGCCCGGTGGTGCCCGCGGTCACGACGACGGTGCCGATCCGGCCGGTGGCCAGCGCGTCGCGCAGGGCGTCGAGGTCCACTCTGCCCATGTCGTCGACCGGCAGCCGCACGCCGTCGATCCCCAGCACGTGACACATCCGCTCATGCGTGTAGTGGCACTCGGCGCTGTAGGCGACGGCCTTGCCTGGGTGCGCTTGCCTTGCCACGTAAAGGGCTTCGAGGTTGGCGATGGTGCCGCTGGTGGTCAGGTGGCCCGCGTGGCGGGGCAGGCCGAACATGTCGGCCAGCCCGGCGACGGTCTCGCGCTCCATCTCCGTGGTGGCGGGGCCGCCCTCGGCGGCGTGGTTGTTCGGGTTGATCAGCATCGCGGTGACGTAGCCGACCACGGCCGCCGGGTGCGGCGGCTTGACCATCTGGCCGACGTAGCGCGGGTGGAAGAACGGGTAGTTGTCGTGCAGGCGCTTGGCGAAGCGCGCGTAGGCGGTGGCGAAAGTGGCGTCGTCGACCTGGTGGGACGGGTGCGGAGTGAACGGGCCGAACGCCGCGCCCCACTCCTCGACCACGTCGACCGCCCGCGGCAGCCAGCTGCGCAGATCCACTTCGGCTCCTCTCTCGGCCAGGGTGGCCAGGCGAGTCGCTGATCACCAGCGACTCGTCGTGCCCGACCCGAGCAAGCGGCGTACGCCGTCGCCGTGCCGCGGAAATTGGAGGGACCGCGGCACGGCGACGACGAAAGGCACTCGGGGGGAGTGCCCTGCACCCGCGGTCCCGCCCGGGGTTAGTGGCGGGGCGGAGGGTGAACATGGGGCAGCGACGCTGCTGCCTGCGGATCACCGGGCTCCACGTGCCCGACCGCGGCTCCGACCCTTCGTAGAATTGTTCAACAAGAGGACTGTTGAACAATTCTACGAACCGGTCGGAGAGTGACTGGCTAGCGGGCCGCCATCTCCGTGACGGCCGCCGCCACCACGTCGGGAGCCTCCAGCGGCACCATGTGGCCGATGCCCTTGGCGATGCGGAACTCCGCGTCCGGCAGCGAGTCGGCCACGACCGCGCCGAGTTCCGGCCTGATCATCTTGTCCCGCGAGCCCGCGATCACCACGGCCGGAATGGACACCGTCGTCAGGTCCGCGCGCATGTCCATCTCGCCCATGCAGCCGAAGTAGGCCTGGCGCACCTTGCGCGGGGTGCCCGCGAACATGCGCCGGTTGGACTCGGCCACGGCCGCGCTCGGGTTCTCGCCGAGGGTCTGGCGCAGCATCGCCCGGCCGACGGGGCCCCGGTTGAGCGCGAAGTGGAATACCGGGTTGCCCATCATCTTGACTTCGCCTGCGGGCTCCTTGCGGTCGTGCGCCGCGGTGGCCAACAGCACCATGGACCGCACGCGGGCCTGGGCCTCGGTGCGATACGTGGTGGCATAGGACATCGCGGCGAACCCGCCGCCGGAGTGGCCGACGAGCACGGCCCCGGTGATGTCGAGCTGGGCGAGCACCGCGGCGAGGTCGGCGCCTAGCCGCTCGACGGTGATCCCGTCCTTGCCCACGGTCGACGCGCCGTGGCCGCGGTGGTCGTAGCGCACGACGCGGTGGCCCGCGGTGAGCAGCCGCCCCGCCACGTGGTGCCACACGGCGCGGGCCGCGCCCCAGCCGTGGACCAGGACCACGGTGGGGCCCCGCTCGTCGCGCGGTTCCTCGACGGTGACCGCGAGCTCGGCCCCGTCGTCGGTGCGCACCACCAGGTCGGCCGCGGTCGAGATGCTGCGGGTCACCGGGATCCCACCAGCGCGTTGAGGTTGGCGAAGGCGCCCTGGGTGCCCTGCGAGTGCGCCTCGCCGAGGTCCTTGACCTTGGCCAGCATCTTGAGCATGCCCTGCGGTGCGCCCTTGAAGTGCATGGAGAGCTTGGTGCGCTTGCCGCCGTCGATCTCCTCGAGGAGGAAGTCGCCGGTGCCGCGGAAGGCGCCGTCGATGTACTCGGTGGTGAGGCTGCGGCCGGGCACGACCCCGGTGGTGCGGCTGGTGAACTTCAGCTTCGGGCCACCCTTGTCCACGCCCTTGGTGTGCACGGTGACGTGCACCTCCGCGCCGACCTTGTCGGCGGGGATGGCGCCCGCCTCGAAGGTGTTGGTCGGCACCCACCAGCGCCGCGCCCCACCGAGTTCGGCGATGAGGGCCTGCCACACGACGTCGGGGGAGGTGTTGATGAACGCTTCGTCGATCAGGTCGTAGTCGGTCATGGTGAGCCTCCAGGGAGAACCGGGAGCAGGTCCGCCGAACAACCGCGTTGTCGACGAACCTGCTCCCGGGGAAGGGCGATCAGGCGAAGAAGTGCTGCCCGGGGGTGAGCACGCGGTCCGGGTCGTAGCGCCGCTTGAGGTCGAGCAGGCGCGAGTACTGGCCGCCGAAGTGCGCCTTCCACTCGGCCGGGGTCATGCCAGGGATCGCGCCCACGGTGTAGCGCTTGCCGCCCATGGGCTTGCTCAGGTCGTAGAGCCTGCGGTTCTGGTCGAGCATGCGCTGCAGGTTCGGGTCGTTCGGGAACGGGAAGCGCAGCAGGTCGAACAGCCACAGCCGCTCGTCGCTGGTCTCCGGCAGCATGAAGAACGGGTGCGTCAGCTTCGACCGGTAGAACGGGTACAGACCGGAGAAGCCGACACCCATGTCCGACGGCTGCAGGTCCGCCACGACGTGCGGGATGTACTGCTGGATCGTCGAGGACGGCAGGACGATGCTCAGCCACGGCTTCGGCGCCTGCCAGAAGCCGTTCGCCTTGAGCCAGTCCTCGATCCCGTCGAGCCGGAAGTACCAGTCCGTGTAGGACATCTCGGAGATCTGGATGTCGGCGCGGGTGTCGCGCAGGTCGGCGAGGATCGCGGCCTGGTCCGGCGGGGTCGTGGTCCAGTAGACGGCGGCCTCGACCTTGTATCGCCAGCCCGAGTCGTCCGGCTTGCGGACGATCTCACCTGACTGGTGGGTCAGGCGGTTCTCGACCATGATCTTTTCCGAGTCGGCGTGGAACGTGGCCATGTCCTCGTAGAACAGGGTCATCACCAGCGCGTTGGTGTGCGCGGGCGCCAGCTTGATCAGCGCCTTGGTGATGATGCCGAACTGGCCCGCGCCCGCGACAGCCGCCGCGAACAGGTCCGACCGCGTCGTCTTCGAGACCCGCAGGATGTCGCCGGTGCCGGTGACGATCTCGATGGCCTCCACGGTGTCGGCGAACAGGCCGTGCTTCTGCACCTGGCCGCCGATGCCGCCGACGCTGATCACGCCGCCGATCGACAGGTTCAGGTAGTCGGTGGTGCCGACCGGGGTCAGGCCCTGCGCGAGCGCGGCGTCGGTGAGCTGGCGGATGGTGACACCGCTGTCGACCCAGGCCCGCCCGTTGGAGATGTAGTGGATCTTGTTGAACTTGCGCTGGTCGATGGCGATGCCGCCGGGCACCAGCGCCTGGCCGTAGCTGGAGTGCGACTCGAGGTCGGGGCTGCGCCCGCTCTGGCCGTTCATCGCCACGGTCAGCCGGTTGCGCCGGGCCCAGGTGATGATCTTGCTGACGTCCTGAACCGACCCAGGGCGCAGCACCGCGCGCGGGGCACCGGTGATCAGCTCACCGAAGTCCTTGCTGAAGTTCCCCAGCGCCGGGCTGTAGGTCTCCAGCACGCCGTCGAGCGCGGGGACGGGGGTGACCCCGGGGGCCTGCGCCTGGGCGGCGGTGACGAACGCCGAGTTCGCCGCGCTCCACCCGACGATGGTGGCGGCCGTCGTCGCGGCGGCGCCCTTCAGGACGCCGCGACGCGATAATCCACTACTCATTGCTCTCTCCACGTTCACTGTGATTTCACCGGAAGCCCGACGGTGGTGGCGATCCGGTACGCGCCGAGGTCGACCTTCTTGGTCGCTTTGCGGAACCGCCACGTGTAGGTCGGCCAGATAGAGGGGTTTCGGCCGGAGCCGTCCTGGTACCAGCTGACGCAGCCGCCCGCGGTCCACACCGTGCCTTCGAGCTTGGCGTCGAGCGCGGTGTTGTAGGCCTGCTGCGCCTCCGAGCGCACCTCGACGCTGGCCAGTTCGCGCTTGTCCATGACCTTCAGCGCGTCGACGACGTGCGCGATCTGCGCCTCGATCATCACCGTCTGGGAGGAGTGGCCCAGCGTGGTGTTGGGGCCGAGCAGCATGAACAGGTTCGGGAATCCCGTGACCGTGGTGCCCGCGTAGGCGGACATGCCCGTGCTCCACGCGTCGGCGAGCTGGACGCCGTCGCGGCCCCAGATCCGGCGCGCGACCGGGCGGTCGGTGGCGGAGAAGCCCGTGCCCAGGATGATCGCGTCGACCTCACGCGAGGTGCCGTCGGCGGTGACGACCGAGCTGCCGTCGACGCGCACGATGGCGTCGGTGACAAGCTCCACATTGGGCTGCTGCAGCGCCGGGTACCAGGTGTTGGAGAACAGCAGGCGCTTGCAGCCCGCGGCGTAGTTCGGCGTGAGCTTCGCCCGCAACACCGGGTCCTTGACCTGCTTCTTGAGGTTCTTCTCGGCCATGCCGGTGATGGTCTTGGCCGCGATGTTGGGCCGCGCCAGCATGAAGGCCAGGATCTCGCGGCCCCACATGTTGAAGTTGCGGCGGAAGCGCTGGTAGCCCGGCACGTTCTTGCGCAGCGCGAACTGCAGCTTGTTGGTGGTCTTGTCGGCCTTCGGGCCCACCCACGGCGCGGTGCGCTGGTGCACGAACAGCTGCCCGACCTCGGGCTGGATCTTCGGCACGAACTGGATCGCCGACGCGCCGGTGCCGATGACGGCGACCCGCTTGCCCTTGAGGTCGAAGTCGTGGTCCCACGTGGCCGAGTGGAACTTGGCGCCGGGGAAGGACTCCAGGCCCTCGATGTCGGGCATCACCGGGTCGGACAGGTAGCCCGTGCCGGTGACCAGGACCTGCGCGGTGACGTCGCCGCCGCTGGTCTCGATGTGCCAGCGGCGCTCGGTGTCGTCCCAGCGCGCGCCGACCAGCTCGTGGCGGAAACGGATGTGCGGGCGGACGCCGAACTTCTCGGCGCACTCCTTGAGGTAGGCGAACACCTCGTCGCGCTTGCCGAAGGTGGTGGTCCAGTTCGGATTCCGCGCGAAGGAGAACGAGTACAGCAGCGACATCACGTCGCACGCGCAGCCAGGGTAGGAGTTGTCGCGCCAGGTGCCCCCGACCTCGTCGGCGCGCTCCAGCACCACGAAGTCGTCGATGCCCTGCTGCTTGAGCCGGATCGCCATGCCCAGCCCGGAGAACCCGGTGCCGATCACCGCGACACGGAAGTGGGGGACCCGGCTGCCCGAGCCCTCGGCCGGGGGTTCGACCCGGTTGATCGTCCTGGTCATGTCGGTGCTCCTAGCCGCGCCGGGTGAGGGTGATGCGGAAGTTGTTGAAGATGCCGTCCTCGAGGGTGTAGGCGAAGATGTCCAGGTAGCGCTCGAAGCGCTGGACGATCTCCGCACCCTCCATGGCGACGGCCTCGTCGCGGCGCTCGGCCAGCAACTCCAGCCAGACGCGGCACGCGCGGGCGAACGACAGTGGCTCGTTGACGATCTCGTCGATCACGAACAGCGACTCCGCGCCCGCGGCCAGGTCCTGCAGCTTCGGGATGTAGCAGCCCTTGAACTCCTCGCGCTGCAAGAACTTCAGGTCGTCGATGAGCTCGCGCTTCAGCGGCGGGTTCTCGATGGTCATGATGTGCAGCACCAGCTTGCCGCCCGGCTTGAGCAGGGTGTGGCACTGCTGGAAGAACGCGCGGAAGCGGCGGGTGCGCTCCTTGGGCGGCAGGGTGGAGAGCACGAAGTGCTCCAGGGCGTTGATGCAGAACGCGGAGTCGTAGGGCTCGTCGGTCTTGTGGTCCTCCCACGACTCGACGTGCACGGTGACCTTGGCGTTGCCCAGGGAGTTGATGAACTCCTCCTGGGTGCGCGACAGCGTCACGCCGACGGCCTGCTCCGCGCCGTGGACGCGGGTGACCCGGTCGAGCATGGTGCCCCAGCCGCAGCCGATGTCGAGCACACGCTTGGCGCCCCCGGCGCCCGCCAGCTCGATGAACTTGTCGAGCTTGCGCTCCTGGGCGAGGTCGTGCAGGCCGTAGAGGTCTTCGCCCTCGTTCCAGTAGCCGCCCGAGTACATCATGGCCGGGCCGAGCAGCAGCCGGTAGAAGTCGTTGCTGACCTCGTAGTGGTGCCGGATCGCGTCGACCTCAGGGTTGATCACCTTGTTCTCTGCCCCACCTGTCACCGCAGTCATGCCAAAACCCCTTTTCCACGTTTCCTGGCCGTGTGACGCCTCTGCGGTCTGTAGGTAAGCGCGACCCGTGCAACAGCGGCGCAACACGCAGGGAGTTGCGGCTTCGTTGCGCTTGTGCCGGTTACATCCGTCAAGGACCTCGCCGCACCAGGAGGCGGCGCGAGACGAACGCGACTGTGAGGAGCGACGAAGATGGAACTGCCCAACGTCGAAGAACTGGCCACCCAGCTGGCGGCCGTGTCGGGTGCCGAGAACGTCGATGTCGACGCCCCGCTGCTGCAGCTCGCCGATGTGGACTCGCTGGACCTCATGGAGTGGCTCTACGGCTTCCAGAACAAGTACCCGCACATCCCGGCCGACGAGTCGCTGTTCAAGGACATCGACGACACCACCACCCTGCGCGCCGTCCACGAGCGGCTGATGGCCCTCGTCCCCGCGAACTAAGGCGCGGGCCGTGAACGGCTTCGACATCGCCGGGTGGGGTGTCAGCGTCCCGGAAACCGTCCTGACCAGCGTCGAGCTGGCCGACCGGCTGGGCGTCGACGAGGACTGGATCGTCAGCCGGTGCGGCATCCGGGAGCGGCGGATCGTCGGCCCCGGCCAGACCACCGCGTCACTGGCCATCGAGGCGGGCCGCAGGGCACTGGAGAAGGCCGGGCTCACCGGCGCCGACATCGCCCACCTCATCGTGGCCACCGCGACGCCGGAGCAGCTCTCCCCGGCGACGTCGGCGTTCGTGCACCACGAGCTCGGGATCGCGGGCAGCGCGCACGACGTCAACGCCGAGTGCTCCGGTTTCGTGTACTCGCTGATGACGGCGGCGGGTTGGATGCTGATGGACCCGCGGCCGATCCTGATCATCGGGTCGGACACGCACTCGCTCACGGTCAATCCGGAGGACCGGGATCTGAGCATCCTGGTCGGCGACGGCGCTGGCGCGATCGTGCTGACCCCCAGCCCGGACACGTGGATCCGCGCGTGGAACCTGGGTGCCGACGGGTCCAAGCACGACAGTCTCAAGGTGGTGGCGGGCGGGGCCAGGATGCCCACCACGGCCGAGACCGTCGAGCAGGGCCTGCACTACGCCAAGATCAACGGCAACGAGATCTACCTCAACGCCGTCCGGTTCACCGTGCGTACCGTGCGGGCCACGTTGGAGCAGGCCAAGGTGGGGGTGGCCGACATCGACCACATCGTCCCGCACCAGGCCAACATCAGGATCATCAACTCGATCCTCAGCCACACCGGGCTCGATCCCGCGAAGCTGGTCACCAACCTCGACCGGTACGGCAACACCGCCTCCGCGTCGATCCCGCTGGCCCTGGCCGAGGCACTGGACGCCGGTCGGATCAACAACGGCGACCTGGTGCTGCTCGCGGGCTTCGGCGCCGGGATGACGTGGGGTTCGGTGCTGCTGGAGTGGGGTGGGGTGCGCAATGGGTAAGGCGGGAACGCGCGCTGTGATGGAGCGGGTGCTAGCCACTACCGACGCCGAGTGGGGTGGGGTGCGCAATGGGTAAGGCGGGATCGCGTCCGGAGCAGCCGGTGGCTCTGGTCACCGGGGCCTCCGGCGGCCTTGGTCAGTCGCTGGCGATGGAACTCGACGCCCTCGGCTGTCGGGTGGCGGTGCACTACAACAGCTCGCGCGACCGTGCTCTCGCGGTCGCCGAGAAGCTGGAGAACCCGTCGGTCGTCGTCGGCGGCTCGGTCGCGTCGTATGAGGCGGTCGTGGCCATGTACGCGGAGATCACCGAGGCGTTGGGCCCCGTGGACGTGCTGGTGAACAACGGCGCGATCCGCAAGGACGGCCTGATGGCGATGCAGTCCCCGGACGACTGGCGGGAGGTGATCGAGACGAACCTGATCGGCACGTTCCACACCGCGCGGGTCTGTGTCGGTCACATGCTCCGCCAGCGCTGGGGACGGGTGGTCAACATCGTGTCCCCGTCCGGCATCATCGCCACCGCGGGCCAAACGGCCTACGGCGCGTCGAAGTCGGGTGTCATCGGGTTCACCCGGACCCTGGCGGCCGAGTGCGGTCGTCGGGGCGTCACGGTGAACGCGCTGTCGCCGGGCTTCATGATCACGGAGATGACCAAGGACCTGTCGGACCAGGTGCAGAACGCGATCAAGGAGAAGTGCCCGGTCCCGCGCTTCGGCACGACCGAGGAGGTCGCCCGCAGCATGTCCCTGTTCCTGGACGCGGACTACATGACGGGCCAGGTGGTGAGCATCGACGGTGGCGTGAGCGTCACCTGAGCAGTCCGTCCCGGGGGTTGAGCCGCTTCGCCCCCGGGACGGGCCTTCAGTGTTTGAGGTCGGTGAGGAACGTCGACCAGGGGGCGTGGGTGATTCTCCCTCATTCCTTCCAGGGACAACCCCTGCTGTTGCGCCGTGCTTGCGCTGTCGAAGATTCAATGAAGGTCCTGCCCGCAGCCAAAAGCGAGGAAGTGAGCACTCGTGACAGCGCTTGCCGACCCGTCCGCCGAAGGCGAACTAGCCGCTCTGTCCACTGTGGACGACATGGCCGCCAGGGTGCGGGAGCTCCGTCTCAAACGGAGCAAGGCGTACGACGGGCCGAGCGTGGCGGCGACGGAGGCGCAGCACGCGCGGCGTAAGCTCACTGTTCGGGAGCGGCTCGACATTCTGCTCGATCCGGGTTCCTTCAACGAGATCGAGACTCTGCGCACGCACCGCGCGACCGGGTTCGGGATGGCTGACCGCAAGCCGCCCGGGGATGGGGTGGTCATCGGGTGGGGGACGATCGAGGGGCGGACGGTTTTCGTCCACGCGCACGACTTTCGGGTGTTCGGCGGTTCCCTCGGTGAGGCGCACGCGCAGAAGATTCACAAGATCATGGACTTGGCCGAGTCCACTGGGGCGCCGCTGATCGGGCTCAATGACGGGGCGGGCGCGCGCATCCAGGAAGGTGTGACCGCGCTGGCGGGGTACGGCGGGATCTTCCGGCGCAACGTGCGGATGTCCGGTGTGGTCCCGCAGATCAGCGTGATGCTCGGCCCGTGCGCGGGCGGCGCGGCCTACTCGCCCGCGTTGACCGACTTCGTGTTCATGGTCCGCGATGTCGCCCAGATGTTCGTGACCGGGCCGGACGTCGTCCACGCGGTCACCGGTGAGCAGGTCTCCCACGACGAACTCGGCGGCGCCGACGTTCATGGCGGCACCGGGGTCGCCACCTTCGTCCACGATGACGAGGAGAGCTGCCTGCTCGACGTGCGCTACTTGGTCGGCCTGCTGCCGTCGAACAACCAGCAGCCGCCGCCGACGTTCGCGGCCACCGACCCGGCCGGCCGACGCACCGACGCCCTGGCCGACATCGTCCCTGTCGAGCCGGGCCGCGCGTATGACATGCGGGACGTGGTCGCCGAGCTGGTTGACGACGGCGAATACATCGAACTGCACGAGACCTGGGCGACCAATGTCGTGTGCGCGCTGGCCCGTATCGATGGCACGACAGTAGGGGTTGTGGCGAATCAGCCGAGCTCGCTGGCGGGCGTGCTTGACATCGCCTCCGCGGAGAAGGCGGCCCGGTTCGTCCAAACCTGCGACGCGTTCAACATCGCGCTGGTGACGCTGGTGGACGTGCCCGGGTTCCTGCCCGGCACCGACCAGGAGCACAACGGGCTGATCAGGCACGGTGCCAAGCTGCTCTACGCCTACTGCGCCGCGACCGTGCCGCGGGTCCAGGTGATCTTGCGCAAGGCCTACGGCGGCGCGTACATCGTCATGGACTCCCGCTCGATCGGGGCGGACCTGTCCTACGCGTGGCCGACGAACGAGATCGCCGTCATGGGGGCCGAGGGCGCGGCCAATGTGGTCTTCCGCAAGGAGATCGCCGCGGCGGCCGACCCGGAGGCGACCCGCGCGCTGCGGATCGCCGAGTACCGGCAGCGACTTGTCCACCCCTATTTCGCGGCCGAGCACGGGCTCGTCGACGACGTCATCGACCCGGCCGAAACCCGCTCGACGGTCGCGCGGGCGCTGGCGATGCTGCGGACCAAGCGCGCGTCGCTGCCGCACACCAAGCACGGGAACCCGCCGCTGTGAGCACTGAACCGATCGTGACTCCGGACACCGAGCGCGGAGAGTCGGCCCTTATGGGCGCCGAGCCGATCTTGACCTCGCAGGCTTGCGACGAGGAGGTCGCCGCGCTCGTCGCCGCACTGGCCGCCGTCGCCCCGTCCACCGGGGACCCGCCGTCCCCGGGTCCCCGATGGACGCTCCCGAAGGTGCTGTTCCGCGCGCCGACCGCGTGGGACGCGCCATGACGCGAATCCCATTTCTGTTTGCCTGTTTCCGCAGGGTGTTGCCGGTTTGTGTGAACATTCGCGCAGTATTGAACCGAGACTTTTTATGCCGCGTATACGGTGTCCATCGATTGCTTTCGGCGGCGTGAACAGTTGATGAGTGCCTGCCAGAGCTGGGCTTGCGAATGGTGTCACGGGCGGATCCATCGCCAGGTCGGAGCACCCCCTATTGGTCCTGTAAGGACTATCTCCATTGGTGTTGGAATATTTTGAGAGACCCGGTCCGCGTTGACGCTCGGCTGAGTTGATCTGTAGCATTCGTCCGGTTGCGGGCGTAATGACCGAGTACCGTGTGCCGCGGTGGTGGGCATTCGCCATTGTGGAGCGTGGTTCTCGGGAGGAGCCCCATGTCCATATCAGGCCCCGCCTTATCAGGCGCTGAGTCCGGACCGCCCCTAGACCTGGCCCGCAGCCTGCGGCGCATTGTGGAAGCCCCCTGGCCGCACGAGGATACCGAGGACATGCCCGGAATGGTCACCGTCCTCACCGCCGCCTTCGACGCACGCGCGCACGACGTCACGGCGGGGGCCCACGACATCGCGCTGCGCTTCGGCGGCCACGAGATCACCGACGACGAACCCACCGAACCCCGCGTGGTCAGCGCCGTCTTCCACAGCGTCTGCGACGCGACCAGGGCGTCACTGGAGATCGCCAGCATGGTCGCGCTCGCGGAGTCGGACACCGGAGACCCCCTAGGCGGCCTACGCATCGTGCTGTGCGCCGCCGTCGACGCCCCCGAGTCCCCAATCGGCACCCAGGCGATGCGCCACGCGCGAACCCTGCTGGCCAAGGCCGCCCCCGGCCAGATCCTGGCGACCGCCCCCACCGCGGTTGTCGCTGGCCCGACCCTGCCCGCGGGCATCGAGCTCCTCGACCGTGGCTTCTGGACCCCCCTACCCGACGCCCCACCGGAACGCGTCTACGAGATGTGCGTGGGCGGCGCGACCCCCGAGGGCACCGGCACCTCCAACCTCGAATGGGCCAGACGAGCCCTGCACGACCCAGCCGCCACCGTCGTGGTCGACGTCGCCGAAGCACTCCGCACGGCCACGTCGGTCTGGCCTGAGGTTCAGTCCGGCAACGCCCGGATGGTGCTCGTCTACCGCGGTTCGGCCGCGGACCGGATGGCTGTCACGGCCGAACTCGTGCTGCGGTTGCACGCGGAAGGGGCGCTTGTCCTGTACGGGCGTTGGACGGCCGGCACATATGAGACTTATCGGGCCTTCCGCGAGGCTCTCGGCTTCCACGCGGCGGCTTGCGCGACTGACCAGCTGGTCACCGACTTGCAAGGCTGGGCTGACGAGATCGCCCACCTGTTGCCTGATCTTGGTGCGAGGGTCGGCGGAACCATCCCGGGCCGAGGCGGTTCAACCTATGAACGTGCGGGAATGTTCGACGCAGTAGGCCATTGGGTCAGAGCGATCACCAGCAGAGTCCCCACGATCTTGGTCCTGGACGACGCCCATAGAGCGGACCCCACGTCCATCTCACTGCTCTCACACCTGTGGCATTCGTGTAGATCATCGGGCTTGATGGTAGTAGCGACAGCAACCGAGACACCGGTAGCCGACCGCCTGGCGGACGTAGTCGTACACCCGGACCCATCAGCCCTAGTCCGAATCCCTTTGTCCTAGACCGAAACGCACCAACGCAAAGCAGCCACCCAACCGACCGCTTTGCCCCCAGCACCCCGTCCTGGCCATCTTTAACATTCGATCGGCGGTGTCAAGGGTCGGCTTGCCGATCGCGCAGCGACGCCGCAGGCGCCCTTGACGCCGTCGATCGAATGTTAAACGCTCGGGCTAGGGGAGCGACCCCGCGGTTGTGCGACGAACGAGTGCACTCGTTGGTGCACAACGATTGAGCGCACTCGTTCGGGCTTCGGAGGGCGAGTCGCTCCCTCGTCAATCAGCGTCTTATCCGGAAACAGGGATGTCAAGGGCGCCTGCGGCGTCGCTGCGCGATCAGCGAGCTGACCCTTGACATCCCTGTTTCCGGATAAGGGATTGCCAGGACGAGGGTGCTGGGGGAAGTGCAGGGACCTTCGGTCCCCACAACCAGGGACCTTCGGTCCCCACAAGACAAGGCGAGGACCTGCGGTCCTCAAAGGACACGGACCAGGGCAAGGAGCTGCGGTCCTCAAAAGACAAACTGGACCCGGCGGTTCCGTTCTATGCGGATCTGCGTAGGCCCAGGTTTGTGAGGGTCCAGGTGGCTTCTGCGCGAAGCGCCTGGGCGCAGCGGCGGTCGCCTACCTTGTTGCGGCTGTCCAAGGCCTTGGCCAGCGCCAGTTGGGCTAGGGCCATCCATGGTCTGGCTCGTCTTCCTGCCAGTTGTGACAGGGCCGCCGACAGGTGTCGTTCGGCGTCGTCCCAGTCTCCGACGACTACTGCCAGTCGTCCTAAGTGGAATGCCGCTGTGCCGACGAAAGTGCGGTAGCCGACGCCGCAGGTCAGGTCTGGGTAGGGGGTCAGGAGGGCTCGTACGGCTTCCGCTGTGGCCGCGTCGCCGAGTTCGACCGCTGACAATGCCAAGACGCCGACCGCGTGTGGCCATTCGTCGCCGGTGGGGAGGGGTTCGGCGTTGATGGCCAGGGCTCTCACTGTCAAGTGGGGGAGGCCTCGGTCGCCGCGCAGGATTGCTGCCAGGGCTCGTTCGGCGCCTTCGTGGGCGGTGGTCGGGTGGTCTGGGGCGACGGCGCCGCCGTAGCGGAGCCAGCGGGAGATGAGCATCTGACGTTGGGCGAGGCTGCCGGGGAGGGGGGCGATCGCGGTGGCGGACTGGACGATCTCGACGTGGCGGGCGGTGGCGGCGGCGTCGGTGAGTCTGCCCTCGGTGACGGCTATGGCGACCGTGTGCTCGGCCAACAGTGCGTCGCCGATGGCTATCTCGTCGCCATCGCCGTCGTTGATCGCTTCCGCGAGGGATGCCAAAGCAGCGTCGCGGGACTCGATGTCGCCGGTGAGTTCGGCGGTGGCGGCGCGGTGGTGGGCGGCGGCGACGCGGCCCGCGGTGTCGCCGATGGCGCCCGCGACGGCGAGGGCCTCAGCGGCGAGGGTGGCGCGCCAGCGGACGTGGTCGGGGCCTTCCAGCAGTCGCAGCTCACCGGTCATCGCACGCAGGGAGCGGGTCACCGCCGGATCGGCCGAGACGGACGTCGACAGGTCGCATTGCCTTGCTATCAGCCTGCCCACCGTCACGTCGTCCACGGCGACCGAGCGGTTCGGGCGGGACTCGGCGACGGTGCGGAGCAGCAGGTCGATCATCGCGGTCGCCTCGCTGCGCAGGCGGGGGCGGGTGCCGACGGCGTCGGCCAGGCCGAGGGCGGCTTGGGCGGCGATGTTGAGGCGGTGGGTGTGCAGGGCCTGGATCGTGCCGTCGAGGAGGGTCTGGTCGCAGTCGCGGTGACCCGCGGCCAGCTGCGCCAGACCCAACCTGGTCAGGGCGTCGGCTCTGAGCTCGTTGTCGGACTCCGGGACATGCGTAAGCGCTTGCTCCAGCAGCCGGACCGCCTCGGACTGCGCGCCCTTGCGGGTGGCCCAGGCCGCGGCGTGCCAACTGGCCTGGACCGCGCGGGTGTCGCCATCGGCCGCGGCGCCCGCCGAGCGGTGGTGGGCCAGGGCCCGGCTGTGGGTGGCGAGGTTGTCGGTGCGGTGATGTTCGATGGCGTCGGCGAGGCGCGCGTGCAGCCACCGCCGCCGGGTCTCGCTGAGCTGCTCATAGACCGCGCGCCGCACGACATCGTGGGTGTAGCGGTACTTCGGCACCGGGTTGGCCCCGAAACCGGTGGCGATCACCTCGGTGACCAGGCCCGTCTCGACCAGCTCGTCGAGGCTGTCCAGTGCGTCGTCCGGGGTCAGGCCCGCGGCGTCGCCTGCCAGGTCGAGTTCGAAGGCGAAGCCCGCGACCGCCGCGGCCCGCAGCAGTCTGCGCGGCTCCGGGTCGAGCGCGGCGAGGTTCGCCTCGGCGTAGTCGTGGATGCCGTCCGGCAGCCGCCGCCCCGCCACCGCGGGCCCTTCGCGGTACCAGCGCAGCATCTCCACCGCGAGATAGGCGTTGCCCGCGGTGTCGGCGAGCAGCCGGTACGGCGGTGGCACGTCGGCCGCGTGCGCGGTCGGCATGATCTGGCGCGACAGCGCGCGCATGTCGGACTCCTCGAGCCCGGGCACCGCGACCCGGCGCAGCAGGCCGAGCCGGTCCATGTCGTGCACGAAGTCGGTGTGCGGATCCGCCGGTTTGCGCGGCCCGCGGCCGTTCGCGGTGGCCACCAGCAGCAGCGAACAGTCGGTGCCGCCGAGCCGGAACACCCTGCGCAGCAACAGGAACGTGTCCTCGTCGGCCAGGTCCAGGTCGTCGAGCACCAGGCAGATCGACTGGTCGGCCAGCTCCGCGAGCAGCTTCGTCAGCGCGGCGAGGTCCGGTCGCGCGTCGTTTCCCGGCGCCAGCGCCCGAAGTGTCCTCAGTGGACCAAAACTGAGTGGCGGCAGGGACTCGGTCGGAGTGGCGGCGACGAAGTCGGCCAGCGCGGACACGATCGGCTGGGCGGGCACGGTCGACCCCGGTTCGCAGCGGCCGTAGACCACCAGCCCGCCCGCGCGCCCGATCCGCCGGGCCGCCTCGGTGACCAGCCGCGTCTTGCCGACCCCCGGTTCGCCGGTGACCAGCACCAGGTGGCCGACGCCCTGCTCGGTCTGCGCCCACGCCTTGGCGATCCCGGCCAGCTCGGTGCGCCTGCCGCTGAACGGGACCGCCGCCGCTGCCACTGTCCCGGCGCGCGGCTTGCCCCGGTGCGACGCCGGGCCGCCGAGCAGGTCGACGTAGGCGGCCTGGGTCTGCGGCGACGGGTCGATGCCCAGTTCCTCCGACAGCACCTGGCGCAGCCGCTGGTAGCTGCTCAGCGCCTCGGCCCGGTTGCCGCCCGCGGCGTGCGCGGTCATCAGACATCGGTGCGCGCTCTCGCTCAGCGGGGCCCGCCGCACGGCCTCCTCGGCGAAGCGCACCGCGTCGCGGTCCACGCCCAGCGCCGCCGCCGCGCCGCTGGCGGTCTCCAGCGCCGAGGACAGCAGCCCGTCGAGGTGCTCGCGCACGCCCGCTACCCACTCGCCCTCGTGATGGGGGAGAAATGGTTCGCGTAAATACGACAACGCGGTCATGGCGAATTTCTGCGCGTCGGCGTTGGCGCCCTCGGCCTGCGCGCGGATCGCGTCCCCAACCGCTCGCTCGGCGCATTCAAGATCGACGACGGCGTCTTGCGGCATCCGAAGCAGATAGCGCCTGCCTTGCGCGACGAGTTCGGCGTCGTCATGGGCGACGAAAGTGCGCACCCGACTGACTACGCTGCGTAACGCCGAAGCCCAGGTGTCGGGCAGCCCGTCGGGCCACACGGTGTCGGCGAGTTGGTCGCGGTCGGTGCCGGTGGCCCGCTCCAGGATCAACCGGGCGAAGGCGACCTGGGTCTGGGCGCTGGACAGGTGTCGAGCCACGCCGCCCGGTTCCTCGACGGCGATCAGCCCGATGAGTCTGATCAGCATGCGCGCAAACTCCCTGGACCCCCAGGGTGCGTGACGCCAGGCGCCAGCACCCGCTTCGGCGGCTCGGCACAATCCACTAAGCGATCTAAATTCAGAAAGCCCCGCTTGGACCACTCGCGTGGAAACTCTACCGGGGGACCGGATCAAGGTGTCAAGCCCAACAGGTAGTCGATGCGGACGTTTTTACGGAGTACTCGCGTACGCCTGAACAGCGCAACCCCATGTTCGTCCCGGTAGGAGTCCCGCCAGCCGTAACCTGCTGTGACAGACGGGATCCACGCCACGCAACCTCGGTGTTGCGCTCCGCTTGCGCGGCCTGCCGTAGAAATTGCGCCAGGCGGAAATTCGTACTTAGGGAAACGGCAGAAAAGGCGAACGGCCACCGGAGTCGGTGGGCGTATTCGACCGTGGAATTCGCCGAAACGCGGAAAGAGGAGACGCAACCGTGAGCGCTTCTGCAGCATGGGAACGGCTGGAGCCGAAACTGACCGCGATTCGGCAGCGGCTCGGGCAATTGGAGTCCGAGCCGGACCGGCGCAACAGCTTCATGCCGTACACCCCCGAACGCGACAGCCCCTATGTCGACCTGCACGGCGAGCGCCTGCTGCAGATGTCGGGCTACAGCTACCTCGGACTGTCCGGTGACGAGCGAGTCGTGGCCGCGGCGAAGGCCGCCGTCGACACCTACGGCTCCGGCGCCCACGGTGTCCGGGCCCTGGCGGGCTCGACCCCGCTGCACGAAGAGCTGGAGGCGGAGGTCGCCCAGTTCCTCGGCCGCGACACCGCGCTGGTCTTCGGCTCGGGCTATGCCGCCAACGTCGGCACCATCGCCGCGCTGGTCGGCCCGGGTGACACGGTCTTCATCGACAAGTACGACCACGCCAGCATCGTCGACGGCTGCCAGCTCAGCGGCGCCACGGTGACCCGGTTCCGGCACAACGACGCCGACCACCTCAACCGCCGCCTGGCCGAGTCCCACCGCGAGGGCGTCAAGCTCGTCATCGTCGACTCGGTCTACTCGATGGACGGCGACATCGCCCCGCTGCCCGAACTGCGCGAGGTCTGCGACCGGCACGACGCGCTGCTGATGGTCGACGAGGCGCACGCGCTGGGCGTCATCGGCAAGACCGGCCGCGGCATCGAGGAGCACTTCGACTTCAAGGTCAAGGTCGACATCAAGGTCGGGACCCTGTCCAAGGGCATCCCGTCGACCGGCGGCTGGGTCGTCGGCTCCCCGGAGCTGGCGGTGTTCCTCAAGTACAACGCGCGGCCGTTCCTGTTCTCCGCGGCCCTGCCGCCCGCCCAGGCGGGTGCGGCGCTGGAGTCGCTGCGGATCCTGGACCAGGAGCCCTGGCGGGTCACCCACATCCAGAACGAGTCGGCGCGGCTGCGCAAGATCGTCACCGACGCGGGCATGCGGACGCTGTCGAGCGAGACCGCGGTGATCCCGCTGATCGCCGGGTCCGACGAGCTCGCCTACGACTACGCCACCGCGTGCCGCAAGGCCGGGGTCGTCGGCCTGCCGGTCGTCTCGCCCGCGGTGCCGAACACCCTGGCCCGCCTGCGGATCGCCGTCACCGCCCGGCACTCGTCCGAGGACATCGACGTGGCGGCCGACGCCTTCCTGACCGCGGCCCGCCAGTGCGGGCTCATCGCGGCCTGAGGCGCGCGGACATGGCTCCCTCTCCTGAAGTCGTCGTCACCGGGATGGGCGTGGTCACCCCGGCCGGGTGCGACCTCGACCGGTTCTGGTCGGCGCTGCTGGCGGGCCGCTCCACGGCGGCGCCGCTGGACCACATCGACGTCAGCGGGCACGGCGTCCGGTTCGGCTGCCGGGTCTCCGGGCTCGACGAGGTCGGCCTGGTCACCGCCAAGGAAGCGCGCCGGATGGATCCGTTCGCCCGTTACGGTCTGGTCGCCGCGCTGTCGGCGCACCAGCACGCGGGCGGTCCGGCCCCGGATCCGGCGCGCACGGCGATCGTCGTCGGCACCGCGGTCGGCGGCCGGTGGACCAGCGACGAGGAGAGCCGCAACTACTACCTCAACGGGCCCCGCGCGGTGAACCCGCTGATGCCGCTGGTGACCATGCCGAACTCGGCGGCCGCGCTGATCGCGATGCGCCTCGGCTGGCACGGGCCGTCGCTGACCATCTCGACCACGTGCGCCAGCGGCGTCGACGCGGTCGGCCACGCGGCGGCGATGGTGCGCTCCGGCCAGGTCGACGTCGCCATCGCGGGTGGCTGCGAGTCGACGCTGACCCCGGTCAGCCTCGCCGGTTTCGCCAACCTGAACGCGATGTCGGCCCGCAACGACGAGCCCGAGCTGGCGTGCAGGCCGTTCGACGTTGACCGCGACGGCTTCGTCATGGGCGAGGGCGCGGGCTTCGTGGTGCTGGAACGCCGGGCGGACGCGCTGGCCCGCGGCGCCACGGTGCACTCCCAGATCCTCGGCTACGCCGCGACTTCCGACGCCCACCACCTCGCGATGCCGCTGCCCGACGGCGGCGGCGCGATCGCGGCGATGACCTCGGCCATCACCGCGTCCGGACTGTCGCCCGCGGACATCACCCACGTCAACGCGCACGGCACGTCCACACCGCACAACGACCGGGCCGAGGCCATCGCTCTGGCGAAGGTCTTCGGCCAGACCCCACCGGTGACCGCGACCAAGGGCGTCACCGGCCACCTGATCGGCGCCGCCGGGACGGTCGAGCTGATCGCGACGATCCTCGCGACCGCCGCCGGAACCGTCCCGCCGACCGCCAACCACGACCGAATCGAGCCTGGTATGGACATCGACCTGGTGCACGGCCGACCGCGCCCGGTGGCCTCCGGCCCCGCGCTGTCGAACTCGTTCGGCTTCGGCGGCCACAACGCCTGCCTGGTGGTGGCCCCGTGAGCGAAGCATCGACGTTCGCCGCCAGCGACATCCGCGCGGTCACCGCCGCCGAACTCGCCAACTACCGCGACGTGCTGCGCGGCGCCATCGGCGTGCGGCGGGTCGTCGGGGCCCCGCAGGCGTCGCCGGTCTATCCGTTCGTGCTCGCGATGGCCAGCTTCGATGAGATCGTCGACCAGCTCACCCCCGAGGGGCAGCCCCGTCCCGGCAATGTCCATCTGAGCCAGGAGATCCGGGTCCGCAGGCTGGTCGCGCCGGGGGAGCGGGTGGGCATCGACGTCGAGGTGCTCGCCGCCCGCCGCGAGGCCAAGGGCGTGCGCCTGGCGATCCGCTGTGTCGTGGTCGGCGACGACGGCGCCGTCGTGTCCGAGCTGCTCACCGGTGCCCTGCTGGTCGACGCGACCACGCCGGAGCCCTTCGGTGACATGCCCGCCGCCACCGAGCTCACCGCCGGTCCCGGCCCCGTCGAACGCACCGCCGTCACCGCGACGATCCCCGCCGAGACCGTGCTCGCCTACGCCGACGCCTCGGGCGACCACAACCCGATCCACCTCGACGAGGTCGCCGCGATCGCCGCGGGCTTCCCCGGCGTGATCGCACACGGGATGAGCGTGCTCGCCCTGATCACCGAGGACGTGGTCGACCGCTACGCGGGCGGCGACGCCGCGCGGATCACCGGGATCGGGTGCCGCTTCTCCGCGCCGATCCTGCCCGCGGAGCCGCTGGAGATCACCTACGTCACCGACGGCGGCCCGGTCGTCAAGTTCACCTGCAAGACCCCGCGCGGCCTGGCGTTCAAAGGCGGCTGGGTCGAGATCGACGGGAGGCGCCATGGCTGAGGTGTTCCTGCGGGACCTGGTGGGCAGTTCTCGCGTGGTTTGGCACGGCACCGACGGGAGGCGTCATGGCTGAGCCGTTCCTGCAGGATCTGGTCGGCGGTTTCGGGTGGGGCTTCGGTAGGCACGTCGAGCATGTGGCGGCCGGTCTGGTCTGGCTGGGCATCGATGGGAGGCGTCATGGCTGAGCCGTTCCTGCAGGACCTCGTTGACAGCTTCGTGTGGCACGCCGAGCGCGCGCCCGACGCGGTCGCGCTGGTCTGGCACGACACCGAGATCGGCTACGGCGAGCTGCTCGACCTCGCCCACGTCGAACGCGACAAGCTCGTCGGGCACGACCTGGCCACCGGCCTGCCCGTCGGCATCCTGGCGGAGAAGTCGCCGGAGGCCGTGGCGCTGGTGCTGGCCTGTCTGCTGGCCCGCCGCCCGTTCCTGCTGCCATCGCCCGCGCTTGGCGACGACATCCTCGCCACCCTGTTCGCGCAGGCGGGCTGCACCACGGTCCTGACCACGCCGGGCCAGGCCAGGCGGATGCTGCCGCCCACGCCGGTCTCCTCCCCGCCGTGGCCGCCCGCGAACACCGCGTTCATGCTCACCACGTCCGGCTCCACCGGGCAGCCCAAGATCGTCCCGCTGAGCGCGCAGGCGGTGGCCCGCTTCGCCGACTGGGCCGCGCCGACCTTCGGCATCGGCCCCGGCCGCACCGTGCTCAACGTGGCGCCGCTGAACTTCGACATCTGCCTGCTCGACGTGTGGACGACGCTGGCCGCGGGCGGGCGGGTGGTCATGGTCGACCCGGCCTACGCCGCCAACGGCCGCCACCTCGCCGAAGTACTGCGCGCCAACGAGATCCACGTCGTGCAGGCCGTGCCAATGTTCTTCGGACTGCTGCTGGCCGCGGGCGCGGAGGGCTTCGACAGCGTCGAGCACGTCATGGTCACCGGCGACGCCACCCCCGACCACGTGCTCGCCGGGATCCCGCTGCTGTTCCCCAAGGCGCGGCTGCGCAACATCTACGGCTGCACCGAGACCAACGACAGCTTCATCGCCGACGTCGACGGCTTGCCGATGGCGATCGGCGATCCGCTGCCCGGGGTGCGCGCCATCCTGGTCGACGAGGGCCGCGTGATCACCGGGCCGGGTACAGGCGAGCTGTATGTGTCCACGCCGTTCCAGACCGAGGGCTACCTCGACGCGTCCCGCAACGTCGGCAAGTTCACCGACCACCCGACCGGCGCCGACGACCTGCGCTACTTCCGCACCGGCGACCTGGTCCGGCGCGGCGGCGACGGCAGGCTGATGCTGGTCGGCCGCGCCGACTTCCAGGTCAAGGTGCGCGGCGTCGCGGTCAACACCGCCGAGATCGAGGCGGCGCTGCTGGAGCACCCCAACGTGCTGGAGGCCGCCGTGGCCGCCCTGCCCGACCCGGTCGCGGGGGCCGTGCTGGCCGCTGCCATCCACCGGGCGCCGGGCAGCGGCCTGGACAGCCTCGCGCTGCGGGAGCACTGCGTGCGGCGGCTTCCGCGCGCCGCCATCCCTTCACGTATGCGGATCACCGACGAGCCGCTGCCCAAGACCGCCACCGGGAAGGTCGACCGCGCCGCGGTGGGCCGGACCGGGACCGGGTCGTCTCAAGCCGAAAGAAGGGTGTCATGAGCAACGTCTCCACGATCAAGGCGTTCATCATCGATGAATTCCTCCCCGATGTCGCCGCCGACGGGTTGGCCGTCGATTACGACCTGCTGGCCAACGGTGTGGTCGACAGCCTCGGCCTGCTGAAGATGATCGCGTGGATCGAGGACCGCTTCGGCGTCCCGATCGGCGACGACGACCTTGACCCGGACAACTTCCGCAGCGTCGCCGCGGTCGACCGGTTCATCGATGCCGCGCGCATCGGCCCCGTGGTGGGTGCCTGACCATGCACGAGGTGATCGCGGCCCTGGTCCAGGGGCGAGGTGAGATCGACGAGCCCGCGTGGCGCTCGCTGTGGGACGGGATCGAGTCGAGCGCCGTCGACCGGGCCGAGATCGCCGCATTGCTGGCGTCGCTGTCCACGAAGCTGCCCGACCCGGAGTCCTTACGCGCACTGGTGAGGTCATTGCGCGTGGAAGCGGCGCCGTGGCCGGGCACGGTGAACATCGTCGGCACCGGCGGCGGACCGCGCACGTTCAACATCTCCACCGCCGCGGCCTTCGTGGCCGCGGCGATGGGGGTGCCGGTCGTCAAGTCCGGCTCGCGCGCCTACACCGGTAGCGCGGGCTCGATCGACCTGCTGGAGCGGCTGGGCGTCGGCCTGACCAAGTCGCTCGACGAGACGGCGTCGACGCTGGCCAAGCAGGGCGTCGCGTTCACCGGCCCGTTCGTCTACCCGTCGGTGCTGACGCGGATGGCGCGAACCCTGGTGCCCCTTGGCATGCGGCGCTTCGGCCGGTTCCTCAACGCGCTGGGCCCGTTCATCGCCACGGTCCCGGTCGCCGCCCAGGTGACTGGCGTGTCGGCCGCGGTCTCCCTGGCCGACCTGCGCGAGCTGGCCTCGGCGCAGGACCGCCGGATCTGGCTGTGCGCCAACGACTTCGGCGCCGACGAGCTGCTCGGGTTCGCCCACAACGTGATCCACACAAACGACGGCGGCCCGATCCGGCTCTCGCCGGGCGTGCTGGCCCGCGGCGACGGCGGTCTCGCCGATCTCGCGGAGCACCCGGGATCGCTGGTCGACCACTTCCTCGACGTGCTCGCGGGCAAGGCCCACCGCACCGCCCTCGAAGCCGTCGCCCTCAACGCCGCGGCGCTGGCTGTGGCCAGTGGACACACGCCCGCGTGGCCCGACGCGTACGAGGCGGCCGAGTCCGCCCTCCGCGACGGCGCCGCCCGCTCGTTGGTGGACCGCTTGCGCAAGCCAACGGCGGTGCTCCATGCCTGAGCGGCCCGAGTTGTCCACAGTGGCGCCGATCCATCCACAGGCACATCCCGATCACCCCGAAACCCGCCAGACCCCGATAGACTGGCCAAGGGCCGTCCCCCCGGGACAGGGTGGGGGCCGCGCGCGTGGGGTTTCGGGAGGTTTCTTCGAGCAGCGGCCGGTGGGCGAGTCGGGGTTGGCGTTGTTCCTCAACGCCGGTGACCCGCCGCTCGACGTGTTGGCCGATCTCGTCGCGATGCTGGACGAGTCCGGTGTGGACTGTCTGGAGCTGGCTGTCCCGTTCCCGGGGTCGGTGACTGACGGCCTCACGGTGCGGCAGTCCGCAAACCGGGCACTGGCCCAAGGTGTCGACCTCGACGCCACGCTCGACTTCATCGCCAAGACCCGGCCCGGCCTGCGCAGGCTCAAGATCGCGCTGCTGGTCGACTGGAGTCACTCCCTCAAGCGCCGGTCACTGTCCACAGTGGCCGACGAGGTCGCCGCCGCCGGGGTCGACGGCCTGCTCGTGCACGGCCTGCCGCCGCGGCTCAAGGCCGACTACTACCTGGCCACGGATGCGGCGGCGCTGCCCATCGTGACCACCTGCTACCACCGGAAGTCCCCTCCGGAGGTGCTGGCCGAGACCGCCGCGAAGGCGTCGGCCTACGTCTACCTGGTGGCTCACTACGGGCGCAGCGGTTCCGCGCCCGCGGCGGGCTACGCCGATCTGGCGGGCACGGTCGCCCGCCTGCGCGAGACGGCCACCGCGCCGATCGCGGTCGGCTTCGGCGTTCGCACGCGGCGCGACGTCGAGGCGATCCACGGGGTCGGGGCCGACGCGGTCATCGTCGGGTCCGCCGGGGTCGCCGTGGTGGAGCACGCCCTGACGCGAGACCGGGACGTGGTCGCGGACTTCCACGACTTCGTCCGGTCACTCCACCCCCACCACCCACTGCACACAGGGAGAACACGATGATCATCCGTGAGCTTTCCGGCGTCCGCACCGTCGAGTGGGGCAACGGCCTCAGCAGGCGATTCCTCGTCGAGTCCGACGGCATGGGGTACAGCCTGACCGACACGACCGTCCGCGCGGGCACCAAGTCGCTGCTGGAGTACCGCAACCACCTTGAGGCGTGCTACTGCATCGAGGGGTCCGGCGAGGTCGTCGACATGGACGGCAACTCCTTCCCGATCACCGCGGGCGTGATGTACGCGCTGGACAAGAACGACGCGCACTTCCTGATCGCCAGCCCGGACGAGGACCTGCGCCTGGTGTGCGTGTTCTCCCCGGCGCTGCGCGGCGACGAGGTGCACAGCCTCGACGAGTCCGGTTCCTCGCACTACTAACTCGCACTTGTTGAACGGTGTTGTCAGCAGGTTCTGGCGGCTGATCAGGCCGCTGTCGGCGTGTTGCTGATCGAATAGGGCGGTGTCGCGGTGATCGAGTGGAACGCCGATCAGATCGACCTGCGCGCGGGAATCGCGCAGTGGTGCGAGGCGCTCAGCGCCGACCACGTGGAGCGGGACGAGGAAGGTACTTTCTCCTGGGACAAATGGAAACTGGTGCGCCAGTCGGGCATCCTGGGCCTGCCGTTCGACGAACGGTTCGGCGGATTGGGCCTGGACCTGGTCACCACGATGGGCGTGCTGGAGGCCCTTGGCGAGGGCAACCGCGACGGCGGCCTGAGCTTCTCGGTCACCACCAGCATGTGCAGCACCGGTGTCCCACTGGAGGCTTTCGGCTCCGCTGAGCTGAAGCAGCGCTACCTGCCGCGGATCTGTTCCGGCGAGCTGATCGGCGCCCACGCGATCACCGAGTCCGAGGGCGGCTCCGACGCCCTGCGGATGCTCACCACCGCCGAGCGCGACGGCGACGAGTTCGTCCTGCGCGGCAGCAAGACCTTCGTCAGCAACGCCCCGATCGCCGACGTGTTCGTCGTCTACGCCAAGACCCGCCCAGAGGGCGGTGCGCTCGGGGTCACGGCGCTGCTGGTCGAGCGGGACACCCCCGGCCTGACCGTGGGCAAGTCCATGAAGAAGATGGGCCTGCGCACGTCACCGCTCAGCGAGCTGTTCTTCGACGACTGCCGGGTCCCCGCCACCCAGGTCATCGGCCGGGTGGGTGGCGGGTTCCTGGTCCTCGACCACGTGATGAAGCGGGAGATCCTGTTCTCCTTCATCATCAATGTCGGCGAGATGCAGCACCGGCTCGACCGCTGCCTGGCCTACGCCAAGCAGCGCACCCAGTTCGGCAAGCCGATCGGCCACTACCAGTCCATCGCGAACAAGCTCGTGGACATGCGCATCGGCGTGGAGAACTCCCGCCGCTGGCTCTACGACACCGCCGAGCGGTTGGCCAAGGGCTACAACGTCACCACCGAGATGGCCATCGCCAAGCTGCTGACCAGCGAGGCCAACCTCGCCTCCGGCCTGGCCGCGGTGCAGATCTTCGGCGGCCACGGCTACATGGCCGAGACCGGACTGGAGAAGGACCTCCGCAACGCCGTCGCGGGCACCATCTACTCGGGCACGACCGAGATCCAGTACAACCGAATCGCATCGATGATGGGGTTATGACCAGCCCCGCGGGCAGGCAGGAGATCCTGCTCAAGACGTGCGGCGCGACTTCGGCCGCCGACATGGACGTGCTCGCCGCCGCCGGTGCCGACCTCGTCGGGCTCTGGCACGGCATCCCGGGCGGTCCGGCCGAACTCGACGTCGACACGCTCGTGGAGTTGGCCGCCGCGGCGCGGGCGACCGGCGTGCTGGAACCGGTCCTGGTGACGTTCCTAAGCGACGTCGACCGGCTCGGCGATGTGCTCGCCCGCAGCGGGATCGACTGGGTGCAGCTGCACGCCTATCAGTCGCCGCTGGTGGTCAAGGGCCTACGCCAGAAAGGCCACAGTGGACTGAAGGTGGTCAAGGTGCTGCACGTCGACGACGGCGGCTGCGTCGAGCGCAGGCTGGTCCCGGCCTACGAACGCGCGGGCACCGACGTGTTCCTGCTCGACCGGGTCGGCGACAACGGCCAGGTCGGCAGCACCGGGCAGCAACTGCGGGAGTCCGCGGTGGCAGACCTGGTGCCCAGTCTCACCCTGCCTTTCCTTCTCGCGGGCGGGATCAGCGCCGACAACCGTGCCGACTACCCGTGGCTGGCCACACACCCCGGCTACCTCGGCATCGACGTGGACACCGCCGCCCGTGACCACAGTGGACGCTTCTCCGGAAGTAATGTGGCGGCTATCGCCTTGGAGTGGAGCACGGCTCGATCGCGAGAGGTCGTCGGATGAGCGAGCTTGCGAGCGAATCATTGACACAGGGCGACCGCGAGCGGCGGCCCGGAGCCTGCGAGGGGCCGTCGTGAGTGTTTTCATTGAGGCTTTGCTGGAAGCGCGGCGCCCGTTGATCATGGAGGTCAAGCGGCGCGACCCGCACGGCAACGACCTGATGGGCGGTCGGACCGTCGCCGAGGTCGTCGCCCACTACGAGACCGCGGGCGCCGCGTGCGTCTCAGTGGTGACCGGCCGCTGGTTCGGCGGCACCCCCGAGTTGCTGCGTGAGGTCGTCGACCGCACCGGGAAACCGGTGCTGCAGAAGGACTTCATCACCCGCCGCGACCACATCCAGCAAGCCCGCCGCTGCGGCGCGGCCGCGGTCCTGCTCACCGCCGGGCTGCTGACCCGCTCCAGCCTGGCCAACCTGATCGACGCGGCCCTGTCGCTGGAACTGACCCCGTTCGTCGAGATCACCTCCGAGGACGAGATCACCGGCATCACGTCGGCCTCGCAGTGCGTCATCGCGGTCAACAACAAGGACATCAAGACCGGCGAGCGCGACACGGGTGACCTGACCAGGAGCGAACGGATGCTTCCGTTCCTGCGCGCGTCGGGAACCCGGGCGCCGGTCAGCGCCAGCGGGATCGACACCCCTGAGACCGCCGCCCGGCTCGCCGACCTCGGCTACGCGGGCCTGCTGGTCGGCACCGCCCTACTCCGCGCGCCGAGCGTGGGGGACTGGCTCGACGCGTTCGACAACTCCAGGACCACCGAATTCGCCCGGAAAGGGGCCTGATCCATGAACAGCCGCCTGTTCACCTCCGAGTCGGTCACCGAGGGACACCCGGACAAGATCTGCGACGCGATCAGCGACTCGATCCTCGACGCGCTGCTCGCCAAGGACCCGCGCTCGCGCGTCGCCGTCGAGACGATGGTGACCACCGGCCAGGTGCACGTCGCGGGCGAGGTCACCACCGAGGCGTACGCCGACATCCCCGGCATCGTCCGCGACCGCGTGGTGGAGATCGGCTACGACTCGTCGGCCAAGGGCTTCGACGGCCGCTCCTGCGGGGTCAACATCGCCATCGGGTCGCAGTCCCCGGACATCGCCCAGGGCGTCGACACCGCCCACGAGGTGCGCGTCGACGACAGCGACGGCGAGGACGAGATCGCCCGCCAGGGCGCAGGTGACCAGGGCCTGATGTTCGGCTACGCGTGCAGCGACACCCCCGAGCTGATGCCGCTGCCGATCGCCCTGGCTCACCGCCTTGCCCTGCGGCTGACCGCGGTCCGCAAGTCCGGCGTGATGCCGTACCTGCGGCCCGACGGCAAGACCCAGGTCACCATCGAGTACGCCGGAGACCAGCCGGTCCGGCTCGACACCGTCGTCGTGTCGTCGCAGCACGCCGAGGGCGTGAGCCTGGACAGCCTGCTCGCCCCGGACGTCAGCGAGTACGTCGTGGCCCCGGAACTGGAGGCGCTCGGCCTGGAGAGCTCGGGCGCTCGCCTGCTGGTGAACCCGACCGGCCGCTTCGTCGTCGGCGGCCCGATGGGCGACGCGGGCCTGACCGGCCGCAAGATCATCGTCGACACCTACGGCGGCATGGCCCGCCACGGCGGCGGCGCGTTCTCGGGCAAGGACCCGTCGAAGGTCGACCGCTCGGCCGCGTACGCGATGCGCTGGGTGGCGAAGAACGCGGTGGCCGCCGGTCTGGCCACGCGCATCGAGGTGCAGGTCGCCTACGCCATCGGCAAGGCGGCCCCGGTCGGCCTGTTCGTGGAGACCTTCGGCACCGAGACGGTCGACCCGACCAAGATCCAGGAGGCCGTCCGCGCGGTGTTCGACCTGCGCCCGGGCGCGATCATCCGTGATCTCGATCTCCTGCGCCCGATCTACGCCCCGACCGCGGCCTACGGTCACTTCGGCAGGCCCGACCTCGACCTGCCCTGGGAGCGCACCAACCGCGTCGACGCCCTGCGCGGGTTTCTCGACATCTGATCCATGCGGAAGGCGGCCCGGACCCATGACACCCGACCGGGTTCGAGTTGGCGAGCCGCGCGGGTTTCTCGACATCTGATCCATGCGGAAGGCGGCCCGGACCCATGACACCCGACCCGATCCGACTGGTGTGCCTCGCCCCCGCGGGCGGCTCGTCGGCGATGTTCAAGTCATGGGTCTCGGGCCTGCCCGCGGAGTTCACCGTCGCGGCGGTGGACCTCCCCGGCCGGGGGGCCCGCCGCCGCGAGCCACCCGCGACGTCCCTGGTGGATCTCGCCGGTGAGCTGGCGTCCACTGTGTCCGGTCCGGGTCGGTACGCGCTGTTCGGCCACAGCCTCGGCGGCCTGCTCGCCTTCGAGACCGGCAAGCGGATCGTCGCGGATGGACTGCCGCGCCCGGAGTTCGTGGTGCTGGCCGGTTCCCGGCCGCCGCACCAGTCGTCGGCCCGGCTGTTCGCGCCCCTGCTGGACATGGACGACGACGCGCTGATCGACGCCCTGGCCGAGATGGGCGCGGTCAACCCGATCCTGCGCACCTCACCGCTTCGAGCGCTGTTTCTGCCCGCGCTGCGCTCCGACCTCGCGCTGATCGTGGGCTACCACCCCGACGCCACCCCGATGGCGCTGGACCTGATGGCCTGGCACGCCGACGACGACCCGCTGGCCACCCCCGCCCTCGGCCTCGAATGGTCCCGCTACACCACGGCCGCGTTCACCCACACCGCCCTGCGCGGCGACCACTACTTCCCATACGACCGGCTCCCCGTCATCACCGAACTCCTCCGCGCCGCGGCGAGTCGGAAGGTGCGCGAGCCCGCCTAGATCTCCCGGCGGCGAGGCCTCGGTTCAGACCGACTAGCCACTGGTCCCTAGGAGTTCCCCAAAGCGGAACTCACGGTCTGATTCGGGGCCTCGCCGCCGGGCTCGACGCACAGGCGAGGACAGCTGGCAACTCCTCCCGTGCCGGATGGCGCGCACCGGATCGCGCCGACTACGGTGTCGACCGTGGCGGTCCGCTGTTCGTCGCGGGACGGACGCTGATGTCGAGGAGACCCTGATGCCCCAGTACGCGGTCCTGATCTACTCGCCCGCGCCCGCCGACCCGATGGCGCTCACGCCCGACTACGTGGCGCTGCTCGACCAGTACCAGGGTCAGGTCAAGGAACTCGGCGGGGAGATCGTCACCGGGTTCGCGCTGGCCCCGAGTCCCACCGCCACCGCCATCCGCGGCGACGTCGTGACCGACGGGCCGTTCGTCGAGGCCAAGGAGGTCGTCGCCGGTTTCTTCATCCTGGACGCGCCCGACGCCGACACCGCGGTGGCGATCGCCAAGCTCAACCCGGCCACCCGTGCGGGCGGCGTCGAGGTCCGACCGCTATTCGTCCCGCCCGCCGACTGACCTGATCACTCCGCGGCGGAGATCGCCAAGCTCAACCCGGCCACGAGGTGCGGCCGCTGTTCGTCCCGCTCGCCGAGTAAGAACCTCGGCCCGTTGTTCTGCAGCGGACCTGCGCTGGCCGTTCGTGATCACCCCGCGGGTTCGATGCGGACGCAGCAGAACCCCGGCGCCGGGTCGAGCGTGGCGCGCAGCCCGGTGGCGCTGAGTCCGGTCAGGAAGCCGTTGAGCAGACCCAGGTTCATGCCGCACACCATCTCGGTGTGCGCCCGCGCGAGCGTGTGGAACGGGCAGTTGCCCAACACGATCCCGGTGTCCGTCGCCCGGGGTTCGAACCCGTAGTCGTCCAAGGCCCGCATCGTGGCCTCGGTCTGATCGAGGTCCGCCGCGGTGCGCGCGGCCTCGCCGAGTCGTTCGCCCGCTTCGCGCGCGTGCCGGTCCAAGGCCGCGCGCGGGGTGTCGCCGGTGCGCTCCACGTCTTCGATCGCCGCGGCCAGGAGTCGGCTGGCGAACTCGTACTGGCGCTCGGGAAGCGACACCGCGACCTGGCGGCCGGAGCGCTGATACAGCTTGGAGGGGCGGCCCGCGCCCGGTCCGGACCGGCCGCTGCGCCGTTCGTAGACGACGTCTAGCAGCCCCTCGTCGGCGAGTCGGTCGAGGTGGAACGCGGCGGTCGCCCGGGGCAGCCCGCACGCCGTGGCGGCGTCGTCCCGGGTCACCGGGTTCGGCTGGCGCACCACGTGGTCGTACAGCCTGCGCCGCGTCGGCTCCTCCAGCGCGGCCACGGCCGAGACCGAGTCCTCCCGTGCGTCGTCCACGGCACCATTCTAAAGCCAACTTCTGTTGACGAAACAACCTGGACGCTTCTAAAGTCAAGACACATTGATTTTAGAAGGAGGATGCCATGTCGTCCGATGTGTCCACCCGGTCCGCGCTGGCGGATCCGGCGTATCAGGCCTTCCTTGCCCTGCGGACGGTGTTCACCGTGGCGCCGGTGCTGTTCGGGCTGGACAAGTTCGCCAACCTGCTCGTCGAGTGGCCCATCTACCTGGCGCCGTGGATCGACAGCCTGGTCCCGGGCACCGCCCAGCAGGCGATGTACGCCGTGGGCGTGATCGAGATCGTCGCAGGCGTCGCGGTGGCGCTGGTGCCCCGCTACGGCGCCCTGCTGGTCGCCGCCTGGCTGGCGGGGATCATCGTGAACCTGCTGACGATTCCCGGCTTCTACGACGTCGCCCTGCGCGACTTCGGCCTGCTCGTCGCCGTCCTGGCCCTGTCTCGCCTCGCCGTCCGGTTCACCCCAGCGCGGCGCTTGCCTTGGCAAGGGTGATGGTCGCGTAGCGCCGCCAGAGCGGCACCACCACCAGGCGGATCAGGAACCCTCGGCGCGGGCGGGCGAAGAACGAGTAGGTCCACCGGACCAGCGTGCCCGCGCCGTCAGGTGTGAAGGTCCACTCGCCGCGCACGCGGGTCACCAGGCCACGATCACCGCGAACGTGTGCGCAGGGCGATGTCGAGAGGGCAGTTTCACGGTGGGTCGATCTCGCCCATGATTCGTCGTGGTCCAGCCGGGCGGCGGCGAACCCCCGCGACCGTCGAGTCGACTTCGACCACCCAGACCCGGAATCCGTCCGCGCCGCAGGTGGTTTCGACGGCCTTCTGTTGGTCGACGCGCCGGTCCGGGTGCATCTCGCTCGAAGCGATCGATTTGGCAGCGTCGGTCCTGGGCGTGCTGCCGGAAAGCACGCCCAGCAACCGGGTGTCAGCCCTGGTAGCCCGCCTTTCGCAAGGCGTCGGCCAGGGAACCGGACGCGGGGGTGTCCTGGCGGCCTCGGCGTTGGTCGCCGCCGCGTTGGTCGGTGGTGGAGCGGTGTTGCTGCGGCCTGCCGCCCTTGGGGCGGCCGGTGGCGGGTTGGCCTGGGGTGGGGAGTTCGTCGTCCAGGCGCAGGGTCAGGGAGATGCGTTTGCGGGGGATGTCGACCTCAAGCACCTTGACCTTCACCACGTCGCCGGACTTCACCACGTCGCGGGGGTCCTTGACGAAGGTCTTCGACAGGGCCGAGACGTGGACCAGGCCGTCCTGGTGGACGCCGATGTCGACGAAGGCGCCGAAGGCGGCGACGTTGGTGACGACGCCTTCCAGGGTCATGCCCGGCTTGAGGTCGGCGAGCTTCTCGACGCCCTCGGCGAAGGTGGCCGTCTTGAAGGCGGGTCGCGGGTCGCGGCCGGGCTTCTCCAGTTCGGCGAGGATGTCGGTGACCGTGGGCAGGCCGAACGTCTCGTCGACGAACTTCTCCGGGCGCAGGGCGCGCAGGGTGGTGGTGTTGCCAATCAGGGACGGCAGTGCGACCCCGGCCGCGGTGAGGATGCGCCGGACCACCGGGTAGGCCTCGGGGTGCACGCTGGAAGCGTCGAGCGGGTCGTCGCCCGCGGGGATGCGGAGGAAGCCCGCGCACTGTTCGAACGCCTTGGCACCCAGGCGCGGGACGTCCTTGAGGCCCTTGCGGGAGCGGAACGGGCCGTGGGTGTCGCGGTGGGCGACGATGTTCTCGGCCAGGCCCGCGCCGATGCCGGACACCCTGGTCAGCAGGGGGGCGGACGCGGTGTTGACGTCCACGCCGACGCCGTTCACGCAGTCCTCGACCACCGCGTCGAGCGAGCGCGACAGCTTCACCTCGGACAGGTCGTGCTGGTACTGGCCGACCCCGATCGACTTCGGGTCGATCTTGACCAGCTCGGCCAGCGGGTCCTGCAGGCGGCGGGCGATCGACACGGCGCCGCGGATCGACACGTCCAGGCCGGGGAGTTCCTGCGAGGCGTAGGCCGAGGCCGAGTACACCGAGGCGCCCGCCTCGGAGACCATGACCTTGGTCAGCTTCAGCGCCGGGAACTTGGCGATCAGGTCGGTGGCCAGCTTGTCGGTCTCCCGCGACGCGGTGCCGTTGCCGATCGCCACCAACTCGACGTTGTGCGCGGCGGCCAGCTTCCCGAGTGTGGCCAGGGAGTCGTCCCACCGCTGTTGCGGCACGTGCGGGTAGATCGTGTCGGTGGCGACGACCTTGCCGGTCGCGTCGACCACCGCGACCTTGACGCCGGTCCGGAAACCGGGGTCGAGGCCCATCGTGGCGCGGGACCCGGCGGGCGCGGCGAGCAGCAGGTCGCGCAGGTTCGCGGCGAACACGCGCACCGCCTCGTCCTCGGCGGCCTGGCGCAGCCTGCCCCGCAGGTCGATGCCCAAGTGGACCAGGATGCGCGTGCGCCAGGCCCAGCGGACCGTGTCCGACAGCCACTTGTCGGCGGCGCGGCCTTCGGAACTGACTCCGAAACGCTGGGCGATGCGCACCTCATAGTCGGTGCGGACCGGGGGGACCACCGTCTGGTCGACCTCCGGACTGGCCTCCATGGCCAGCTCCAGGACCTCTTCCTTCTCGCCCCGGAACATCGCCAGGATGCGGTGCGACGGCAGCTTGGCGAACGGCTCGGAGAAGTCGAAGTAGTCGGCGAACTTGGCGCCGTCGGTCTCCTTGCCGTCGCGGACCTTTGAGGCCAGCACGCCGCGCCCCCACATGCGCTCGCGCAGCTCGCCGATCAGGTCGGCGTCCTCGGCGAACCGTTCGACCAGGATCGACCGGGCACCGTCGAGCGCGGCCTTGACGTCGGCCACGCCCTTGTCCACGTCGACATAGGCGGCAGCGGTGGCCTCCGGGGCCAGCGTGGGATCACCGATCAGGCTGTCGGCCAGCGGTTCGAGCCCGGCCTCGCGGGCGATCTGGGCCTTGGTCCGCCGCTTGGGCTTGAACGGCAGGTAGATGTCCTCCAGGCGGGCCTTGGAGTCCGCGCCCATGATCTGCGCGGTCAGCGCGTCGTCCAGCTTGCCCTGCTCGCGGATCGAGTCGAGGATCGCCGACCGGCGTTCCTCCAGCTCACGCAGGTAGCGCAGGCGCTCGTCGAGGGTGCGCAGCTGCGCGTCGTCGAGGGTGCCGGTGACCTCTTTGCGGTAGCGCGCGATGAACGGGACCGTCGCCCCGCCATCGAGCAGCTCGACGGCAGCGGCCACCTGCCGTTCGCGCACGCCCAGTTCCTCGGCGATGCGCTGATGGATCCCGTGCGCCAGGTCGGTCATCACTCCTGCTTCCTCGTCCGGGGTGGAAAGTCCATTCTGTCGGACCCGGTGGTTCGGCGGGAGCGGGGGCACAAGACCTGTGGACAACTACGTCCACTGTGGACACTGAGACAGGAGAAGAGCCCCGCTTCGGCACAAGCGGGGCTCTTCTCCGTGAAGGTCTCGGGAACGCGACGTCAGCCGCGAGGTTGAGACGAGTGTCAGACGATGGTCACACCGGTCGCCTGGGGGCCCTTGGCGCCCTGGCCGACCTCGTAGCGCACCTTCTGGTTCTCCTCGAGGGTGCGGAACCCGTTCGACTGGATCTCCGAGTAGTGCACGAACACATCGGAGGAGCCGTCATCGGGGGCGATGAATCCGAAGCCCTTTTCCGAGTTGAACCACTTGACGGTGCCCTGGGCCATGCTTGTCTCCTAGCTTTCTTACTTGTGACCGCATCGTGCGGACACGTGTCATCTCGCAGCCGACCGGGCCAACGTTACGTTGGCGGAGCGATCGACCACAGTCAGTCAACCACAACCGGAACCGCCCGGCGAGCATGTTCACGCTGGGCGGTGAACCGAACCCGGGTCAGTCGTGACGAATGCCCGCCATCGTCCGCTCCAGTTCCCAGAACGCCCGGACAGACCGGATGAGACCGTCATCCCCGACCCGGTAGACGAACACGCCCTCGGTGTCCACGCGGGCCCCGCCGGGCAGAAAAGCGCTGATGGTGCCCACATTGGCCACCTCGGCACCGCAGGCGAACGAGTCGACGATCCGGAACTCGAACCGCTCCACGCCCGCGATCGCCATGTCCCAGAACGCGGCAATCCCGGAGTGCCCGTGGTGCCCCTTGCCTTCGGGGTCGAACGGCGACTTTCCGACCGGATCCTCGACCACCCCATCGGGGGCGAACAGGCCGATCCACTCGTCGCGCGCCTTGCGGCTGACCGCGTCCATCGACGCCAGCGCCGCGGTGCGCGCGGGATGATCGGTGGTGGCTGCCGTCCAGGTGATCACGCGTCTCCCTCGAACCGGTGGATGATGTCGTCGGCCCTGTCGAATCGGTGCATGACGTTCTAGTCCCCCTCGAATCGGTGGATGATGTCGTCGGCGAAGCGCCGGATACCGTCCTGTTTGTCCCGCAGCGGCGCGTCGAAGCCCGCGCCGTAGAACATCCACGGCACGGTGACCGCGTCGGTCACGCCGATCTCGGCCTGCGCGCGGAACCCGTCGAGGCCGAACCGGTCGACGCACACCGCCTGGATCTCGAAGGGCTCGCCGTCGCGGCCGTACTCCGCACGCAGGTCGCGCAGGGTCTTGACGGTGTCGCGCAGCTCGGTGAACCGCATCATCGCCGAGGTCCAGCCGTCGCCCAGGCGCGCGGCGCGGCGCAGTCCGGCGGGGGAGTGGCCGCCGACGTAGATCGGCACCGGAGCGGCGGGCGCGGGGCTCATGCGCAGCTTGCCGAAGCCGTAGAACCGGCCGCTGTGCTCGACCATGCCGCCGCCGAGGATCAGCCGCAGCACCTCGATGGCCTCGTCGGCGCGGGCCCCGCGGTCGGCGAACGGGGCGCCGCACCACTCGGATTCCTCCGGCGACCAGCCGAGCCCGACGCCAAGGCCGAACCGGTCGCCGGTCAGCACGGCGACGCTGCCGACCTGGCGGGCGAGCAGCAGCGGGTTGCGCGGGCCGAGTTTGAGGACCTGCGGGTAGAACCTGATCCTGCTGGTGACCGCGCCCATCGCGGCGGCCGCGGCGAACGGGTCGGGCCACGGTGTGTCCTCGGTCCAGAACCGGCTGCCGTCGTCGGTATAGGGGTACTTCGCGGCCACTGACTCGGCATAGAACAGCGAGTCAGGCAGGGCGATCGAGGTGAAGCCGCACTCCTCGGCGGTGCGCGCCAGCTCGGTGAGTTGGTCCAGCGGACTCATCGCCACGCTCATCGTGAACTTCATTCCCGCACCCTTCGTCCGTGCGAGAACTGTAACGTGTTCTAGTCGGGTGATCCAGAGATCATCGCGGCGAGCACCTCGCCGAACGAGCGGCGCACGGCGGCGCGGTCGAACTCCCGGGCGCCCGCCCCCGCGATGCTGTCGAACATCAGACCGTCCAGGTAGGCGACGAGATCAGGCCCCTGCCGGTCGGGGTTCGCGGCCCCGGCGGCGGTGAGCAGCGCGGTCGCGAGTTCCCGATAGCGCTTGCCCACCTCAAGGAGCGTGGCCCGCAGTTCGGGGCGGCGGGTCGCCTCCAGGGACAGCTCGTATCGCGCCAGGTGGCGGTCCCGCTGGTCGGTCGCGGCCAGCTCGACGGCCCCGGTCAACAGGTCGGCCAGGTCGTTCACGCTCAGGTGCGCGGGCAGTCCCGCGATCGGCGCGACCAGGTCCTCGTCGAGCGTGGCCAGACGCCGGACGGTCGCCTCCAGCAGCGCCTGGCGGGTGCGGAAGTAGTAGGAGCACGACCCCTCCGGCAGCCCGGCGGTCTTGTCGACCGCGCGATGGGTCAGCCCGCGCATCCCGTCACGGGCGAGGGTGGCGATGGCGGCGTCGGCGATGGCGTCGCGGCGGCCCGTAGCGGTCGTCATCTCTACAAGTGTAGTGTCTTCTACAGATGTAGAGGAGGCGACATGCGCACAGCGGCGGTGATCGGCGGGGGAATCGGTGGGCTGGCCACGGCGGCCGGGCTCGCCCAGCGTGGGTGGGATGTCCGGGTGCACGAGCAGGCCCCGGCATTCGACGAGGTCGGGGCCGGTATCTCGATCTGGGGCAACGCTTTGCGTGCACTGGACGCCCTCGGCATCGGGGACGCGGTGCGCGCGGCGGGCGCGCACCCCGGCCGCGGCGGATTCCGGGACAAGCGGGGCCGCTGGATCATGCGCGGCACCGGCGAGCCGGGCGAACTGCTGATGCTGCGCCGCGCCGATCTGCTCAAGATCCTGGTCGACGCCGTTCCCGCCGGTGCCCTGCGGCCGGGGCAGCGGGTGGACCGGTTCGACCCGACGACGGTCGACCTGCTCGTCGGCGCCGACGGAGCCCGCAGCGCGGTGCGGCGGACCTACTGGTCTGACGCCCCGGGTCCGCGCTTCATCGGCAGCACCGCGTGGCGCATGACCGTGCCCGCCGCGGGCATCCCGGCCTTCGACGGCAACGAGACCTGGGGCGACGGCGCCGTCTTCGGCGCGTTCCCGATGGGCGACCGGCTCTACTGCTACGCGGGTGCGCGGGCCCCGGAGGGCGAGCGCGCCGACGAACTTCCTGAGCTGCGCCGCCGCTTCGCGGGCTGGCCGGAGCCCATCCCGTCGATCCTCGCCGCCGCGGACCCAGCCGCGGTCATGCGCCACGACGTCTACTCCCAACCGCCCCTGGACACCTTTGTCCGCGACAACGTCGTCTTGGTCGGCGACGCCGCCCACGCCATGGCCCCCTACCTGGGGCAAGGCGGCTGCCAGGCGATCGAGGACGCCGTGAGCCTGGCGATCCTGGCCTCCCGCGACGACTTGGCCGCGGGCCTGCGTGAATACGACCGAATCCGCAGGCCGCGCGCGCAGAAGATCGTCAAGCGGTCCTTGGCGGTGGTGAAGATGGTGCACCTGCCGTACAAGCCCGCCGCGGTGGTCCGGAACGCCGGTCTGCGGATGATCCCGGCCGCGGTCCTGCGGCGGTCCGTGACCGGCATGCTGGACTGGACGCCGCCCACCCCATAGCTCCCTCACAGGTGGCTGCGGGAAGATCGACGGGTGCAGTCAGTTCCGGATCTTTGGCAGCAGCTCTTCGGCGACCAGTCCCGCCCGCCCGAGCCGGTCATCCTGGTGACCCTGGCCGTGGCGGCCGTCGTGGTGGTGGTCAACGCCCTGTGGCGGCCCGCCCGCAACGTGATCACGATCGTCCACGAGGCGGGCCACGCGCTGGTCGCGGTGCTGGTCGGCCGCAGACTCTCGGGCATCCGGCTGCACTCCGACACCTCCGGCGTCACCGTCTCGCGCGGCAGGCCCGACGGCCCGGGGATGGTCTGCACGGCCCTGGCGGGCTACGTCGCGCCGTCGCTGCTCGGGCTCGGCTTCGCCGCGTTCCTCCAGACCGAGCGGGTGTCGGCCCTGCTGATGAGCTGCGCGGTGCTGCTGTTCGGCGTCCTGATCATGATCCGCAACCTCTACGGCGCGCTGACCCTGATCGCCACCGGCGCGGTCCTGTTCGCGGTGTCCTGGTTCGCCACCGACACCGTCCAGGCCGCCTTCGCCTACCTCATCACCTGGTTCCTCCTGCTCGGCGGCCTCCGCCCGGTCGGCGAGCTGCAGACCAAGCGCAGGCGCGGACAGGCCCGCGACTCCGACGCCGACCAGCTGGCCCGGCTGACCGGCGCGCCCGGATTCTTCTGGGTCGGCTCGTTCGGGCTCGTCAACCTCGGGGCGCTGGTCATCGCCGCTGGATGGCTGCTCCTAGGCTGACGGCATGCCGAGACTGACCAGGGCGGAGAGCCAGGCGCGCACCCGCGAGCAGCTCCTCGCCACCGCGCGGGAGCTGTTCCTGCGCGACGGGTACCACCCGACCTCGCTGGAGAAGGTGGCCGAGGCCGCCGGGTTCTCCAAGGGGGCGGTGTACTCCAACTTCCGCAACAAGGACGAGCTGTGCCTGGCCGTGCTCGACGAGATCCACGCCGAGCACCTGGTCACCGTCGCGGGCCTGATCGCGGGCAAGTCCTTCGACGACGCCCTCACCGGGTTCGCCGAGTGGGCCGAACGAATGGTCGGCGACGAGGGCTGGACGATGCTGGAGGTCGAGTTCGCCGCGCACGCCCGCCGCGACCCCGCGCTCCGCGAGCAGCTCGCCCTGCGTGACCGCGCCGTCCGGGACGCCATCGCCATGGTCGCCGAGCCGTGGGACAGCGCGCTGCCCGCCGCCGACCTGGCCGTCGCGCTGCTCAGCCTGGGCATCGGCCTCGGCATCCAGCGCGTCATCGACCCCGACATTCCGGTCCGCGTCCTGGCCGACACGCTTCGCGCGCTGGTCAAGGCATAAGGCAGACTCGACAACCACGAACCGGTCGCAGGGATGTCGAGGACGGGCCGGTCTTCCAGATCACCCCGAGGAAGGGACACACCGTGAGCGACGAGCAGACCCCCGAAGCCATCGGCGAGATCGTCGCCGCGTGCGCGTCGAAGGCCAAGCTCGCCGCGCCGGACCTCGCGGGCGCCTCCGACGAGGCCGTCGACGCCGCGATCGGCGAGATGGCCGCCCGCCTGCACTCCAGCCGGGCCAAGATCCTCGCCGCCAACGCCGAGGACGTCGCCGCCGCCGAGGCCGCCGGGATGAGCGGCGGCCTACTCGACCGCCTGCGCATCACCGAGCAGCGCCTGGAGGAGATGGCCGAACAGCTGCGCCTGTTGGCCTCCGTCCCGCACCCGCCCGCCCAGACTCCCGTCCGTGACCTCGACGGCGGCCTGCGCCTGGTCGAGCTGCGCAAGCCGGTAGGGGTCATCGGGGCCAACTACGAGGCCCGCCCCAACGTGACCGTCGACGTGGCCTCCCAACTGGTCAAATCCCGCAACGCGGGCGTCCTGCGCACCGGCTCGGCCGCGCTCAAGTCGGCCACCGCGCTGGTCGACCAGGTCATCGCCCCCAGCCTGTCCGACGCGGGCATCGACCCCGACGTCATCCAACTCGTGCCCACCCCCGACCGCGCCGCAGCAGGCGCGCTGGTCGAACTTCCCGACCTGATCCCCCTGGTCATCGTGCGCGGCAGCGGCCAGACCACCCGCGACCTGGACCGCCGCGCCGCCAAGCACGGCGTACGCACCCTGGCCCACGCCGACGGCGGCGGCGTCCTCTACTACGACGCCAAGGCCGACCCCGCCCGCGCCGAGGACCTCATCACCCGCAGCCTCGACCGCCTAGGGGTCTGCAACCGCCTCAACCTCCTATTGGTCCACCGCGACATCTACGACGCGGCGCTGCCGGGCATCCAAGAAGCCCTGGCCAAGGCAGGGGTCACCCCGTCATTGCCGCCCCACGAGCACCCCCTCGGCTACGAGTGGGCACTAGACGGAGACCACGAGGCCACCGTCACCATCGCCCCGGTCGACGGCCTGGACCAGGCAGTCCGCATCGCCAACCAGGACACCTCCGGCCTGGCCGCAGCCATCGTCACCGAAGACAAGACCGCCGCCAACCGCTTCATCACCACCTACACCGGCACCGGCGTCTTCTGGAACGCCCCCACCCGCCTACTGGACGGCTTCAAGCTGCGCGGAGTCCCCGAGACAGGCATCAACCTCGACCGAGTCCCCGGCCCCCGAGGCCCGGTCACCTTCACCGACCTGTCACTACGCCAGTACGCAGTGCTGCCCGCCTAAGCAGCGCAACAGGCCAAGACCAACGGCCTGATTGGGTGGTTCGCCTTGATTTGGGGTGAATGGGCCTAAACTCGCGGTGCGGGTGAGGCTCCTTGACCTCGCCTTTTGACCCGCACAGGCCCATTCGAGGGGCCCCAAATCAAGGCGAACCACCCAATCAGGCACCCACGGATCAGCCCGCAGGCGCCCACGGTGCCAGTAGGCCCTGTGACGGCCGCCACCCGTGGCGAGGCCCACGTCAAACGGTGTCAACCCAGCCGAGCCACCCCCACCAGACGGGGCTAGGATTCCCCCGAGCCAGTGAGCCAGCGGCTCGACCATGTCCACCACCAGGCATATGCAGGAGGCAGGAGTGACTGCAGTAGCCCCGCAGCCGATCGCGACGCGGCCGTATCCGGCGCGCGAGACGCTCAAGGGTTCGTACCTGCTGCGGTTGTTCAGCACGACGGACCACAAGCAAATCGGCATCATGTACTTGGTCACCTCGTTCGCCTTCTTCATGGTGGGCGGCGCGATGGCCATGCTGATCCGCAGTGAGCTCGCCGTGCCGGGACAGCAGTTCCTGTCGCAGGAGCAGTACAACCAGCTGTTCACCATGCACGGCACGATCATGCTGCTGCTGTACGCGACCCCGATCCTCTTCGGCTTCGCGAACTTCATCCTGCCGCTGCAGATCGGCTCGCCCGACGTGGCGTTCCCGAGGCTCAACGCGTTCTCGTACTGGCTGTACCTGTTCGGCGGCCTGATCGTGATGGCGGGCTTCCTGACCCCGGGTGGCGCCGCCGACTTCGGCTGGTTCGCCTACACCCCGCTGTCGGACAAGATCCACTCTCCGGGTGTCGGCGCGGACCTCTGGATCACCGGCCTGGTGGTCGCCGGTCTCGGCACCATCCTCGGCGCGGTCAACATGCTGACCACCGTGGTCTGCCTGCGCGCGCCCGGCATGACGATGTTCCGGATGCCCATTTTCGTGTGGAACATCCTGATCACCAGCATCCTCGTGCTGCTGGCCTTCCCGATCCTGACCGCCGCGCTGCTCGGCCTGCTGGCCGACCGGCAGATCGGCGCGCACGTGTTCGACCCGGCCAACGGCGGCGTGATCCTCTGGCAGCACCTGTTCTGGTTCTTCGGCCACCCCGAGGTCTACATCGTCGCGCTGCCGTTCTTCGGCATCGTGTCCGAGATCTTCCCGGTGTTCAGCCGCAAGCCGCTGTTCGGCTACCGCACCCTTATTTACGCGACCCTGGGTATCGCGGCGCTGTCGATGACGGTGTGGGCGCACCACATGTACGCGACCGGCGCGGTCCTGCTGCCGTTCTTCTCGTTCATGACGTTCCTCATCGCGGTCCCGACCGGGGTGAAGTTCTTCAACTGGATCGGCACGATGTGGAAGGGGCAACTCACCTTCGAGACACCGATGCTGTTCAGCGTCGGCTTCCTGGTGACGTTCCTCTTCGGTGGTCTGACGGGTGTCCTGCTGGCCGCCCCGGCGATCGACTTCCACGTGTCCGACACGTACTTCGTCGTCGCCCACTTCCACTATGTGCTCTACGGCACGATCGTGTTCGCGACCTTCGCCGGGATCTACTTCTGGTTCCCGAAGATCACGGGCCGGTTCCTCGATGAGCCGCTGGGCAAGCTGCACTTCTGGACCACGTTCCTCGGCTTCCACGGCACGTTCCTCGTCCAGCACTGGCTGGGCAACGAGGGCATGCCGCGCCGGTACGCCGACTATCTGGCCAGCGACGGCTTCACCACGCTGAACATGATCTCGACCATCGGCGCGTACATCCTCGGTGCCTCGACGCTGCCGTTCATCTGGAACGTCTTCAAGAGCTACCGCTTCGGTGAGATCGTGACCGTCGATGACCCGTGGGGCTACGGCAACTCCCTGGAGTGGGCCACCAGCTCCCCGCCGCCGCGGCACAACTTCACCGAGCTGCCGCGCATCCGGTCCGAGCGTCCCGCGTTCGACCTGCACTATCCGCACATGCTTGAGCGGATAGAGGCCGAGCGGAACATCGGGCACGTCTCCCACCTCGATGAGAAGGCGCACGAAGCGGTGGTCCACACCGTGGAAGCGCACAAGGACGACCCGAAGCCCTGAAGCTGACAAATTCAAAGCCCCGGCGCCAGCGCGCCGGGGCTTTGTCGTGTGTGGCATGTATCACAATGGCGGTGAGGTGCTCTTAGTAGGTGGCAGCGGCGTGGGGGGCGCCGGTACGCATCACGAAAAGGGGACACGATGTCAGCACCGACCGACCCGCCGAAGGAACCGCCGTACTCCGCGGTCGCCGCCGTGGCGGAAGCCAAGCTCGACGAGGCCCCGGAGGGCTTCGACCAGGTTCAGGAATACCTGCGCCGCTTCGGCTACCTGACCGACGACACCAAGGTCGAACAGGCCGAGGAGCTGGGTGCCAAGGACGCCGACGCGAAGGTCACCGGAACGCTGGACTCGGACACATCGACAGCGCTCGCCCAGTTCCAGGCCGTCAACAGTCTGCCCGCGACCGGTGTCTTCGACGAGGCCACCCGTGCGCTGATGACGCGGACGCGGTGTCTGCTGCCCGACCCGCCCGCCCCGTCGCCGCTGGCGTTCACCACCACGTGCGCGTGGAACAAGACCGCGCTGACCTACGCATTCGACGCGGGCACCGCCGACATCGCGGGCGACGACGAGCGTCAAGCCGTGCGCAGGGCGTTCATCACCTGGTCGGCCGCCGCCCCCCTGGCCTTCCGCGAGGTCGCCACGAACCAGAGCCCTGACCTGCTGATCCGCTGGGGCAATGCGAACTGCGGTGACACCGACATGACCGGCAGCACCCTCGCCCACTGTGACTACCCGCCCGGCTGCGGTTTCTACGGCAACGCCATCCCGCGGCCGCTGCACTTCGACGACCAGGAGAACGCCTGGGGGCTCGGCGGGGCGGGCGCGTTCGACGTGGAGTCCATCGCGCTGCACGAGATCGGGCACTTCCTGGGGTTGGCGCACTCCAGCGACACCAGCGCTGTGATGTACGCCTTCGCCCCCAGCGCGGGCACCACCAAGCGGGTCCTCACCACCGACGACATCGAGGGCGTCCGCAAGCTGTACCCGCCGACCGGCCCGATCTTCGTCAAGCACAGCGGCAAGTGCCTCGACATCGAGGGCCAGTCCACCGCCAACGGCGCCGACGCCCACCAGTGGGACTACTGGGGCGGCAACAACCAGATCTTCAAGATCGAATGGGTCGAGACGGGCCACTACCGGCTCATCGCCCAGCACAGCAACAAGGTCGTCGACATCGAGGGCCAGGCCACCGGCAACGGCGCGCAGGTGCACCAGTGGGACTGGTGGGGCGGCAACAACCAGCGGTTCCGCCTCGACCCGGTCGGCCACGGCTACTACCGGATCGTGGCCAAGAACAGCGGCCGGGCACTCGACGTCTCCGGCATCTCGCAGAACTCCGGCGCCAAGATCGTCCAGTGGGACTGGTGGGGCGGGGACAACCAGCGCTGGCGCGTCGGCCCGGCGCCGATCACGTCGCTGCACAGCGGCAAGGTCATCGATGTCTCCGGGATCTCGCTGAACGCGGGCGCCCCGGTGATCCAGTGGCAGTACTGGGGTGGCGGCAACCAGCGCCTGCGCCTTGACCCGGTCGGCGGCGGCTACTACCGGATCATGGTCGAGCACAGCGGCATGTGCCTGGACGTCGAGGGCATCTCCACCGCCCAGGGCGCCCGGATCATCCAGTGGCCCTATTGGGGCGGTGACAACCAGAAGTGGCGACCAGAGGGCGTCGGCAACGGCTGGGTGAAGCTGGTGGCCAAGCACAGCGGCCACTGCCTCGACGTCTCCGGCATCTCGGCGAACAACGGCGCCCAACTGATCCAGTGGCCCTACTGGGGCGGCAACAACCAAAAGTGGCGCATGTAGTAGGGCCCGCACCCCCACCAACCGCCGCCTTAGGGGAACGTATCGGCACTGGACCACGGTGGGCGCCTGTCCGCACCGTGGTCCAGCAAAGGCGACCAACCTTAGAAATCCGGGGAGGCGGGTTAGAGCTCGAAGCGGGGTGACTCGGCGCTGAGGACGGTGGACTTGGCGGTGGCCGACCAGACGGCGTCCATCTCCTCGGTCACGGCGGCCAGCAGATCCTGGACATCGTTGACCGCCGACTCGTGCAGCGCCTCGGCGACGATGAGCAGCGACGATGTGGTGCCCCGCACCGCGGAGTACGCGCTCTTCCGGTTGGTCCACCGCCGGGCGTGGGCCTTGCCCGCCGCGTCAGCGAAGACGACCTCGTTCGGCTCCGGGTGCTCCTCGTCGCCGTTGAACGCCAGGTACGTCTCGCCGCCGGTGGCGTGCCGAACCTCCAGCGACGTGTCGATCGCCGCGGTGTCGAACACGGCGATCGGGATCGCGTACGCCAAGGAGATTGCGTTTTCGAGCGATGAATGGACGGTTACATTCCGGCCAAGGCCAACCGTGCGCCCAGTGCGATGAACGCGGCGGCGAAGACCCGGCGAATCCAGGTGAGTACCTTAGGCCGAGAGATCACATGGTTGCGGATCGACGCGGCGAACATGCCATATCCGATGAACACCACGAATGTCATCGCCATGAAGATCGCGCTCAGTCCGACCATTTTGATGAACGCGCCGGACTCGTTCGCGGCGACGAACTGCGGCAGGAACGCGAAGAAGAAGATCGTGAGTTTCGGATTGAGCAGGTTGAGCACGATTCCGGACACGATCACCTTGCGTACCGGCTCGGGTTCGGCGTTCTCGACAGTCAGCGCGCTCTTGTCGCGCAATGTGCTGATGGCCATGTAGAGCAGGTACGCCACGCCCGCGTACTTCAGGATCTCGAAGGCGAGTTGGCTGGTGTGCAGCAACGCGGCGAGGCCGGTGATCGCCGCGGCCATGTGCGGCACGATCCCCAGTGTGCAGCCCAAGGAGGCGACCACGCTCGCTCGCGCGCCGCGGGAAAGGCCCGCGGCCATTGTGTAGACCACGCCGGTTCCCGGCGTGATGACGATGACCAGTGTGGTCAACCAGAATTCGACGCTCATCGCGATCCTCTCGCAACAGTGCTTACGCGAGGAGACAATCCCCCTGCGATCACCCTACCGGTCACTGTCCGATTGGGGGTTGGTCGCATGTACGTGAAGGTGTGTGGCCTGCGTTCCGCGCCGCGGGACTCGACGTGATCCAGCTGCACGGCGATTACCCGCACGGCTCAAGTATCGAAGATGTTGACACTTTGGAAATCAACCGGCATTACTCTCGGACGGACGGCCCCGGTATGGCGGCGCCTCGCCCGCCCCGGCGAGCGAGGCCGCGTCTGTCCCGGGCGTGACGCGTCGGTAACATTTGGGCTGTCCGGCCGCGGCAACGGCGCCGCCGACTCGCTCCTGTCCGCTTCGCGCGGAGATACGAGGATCCTGGTGGCTATCCCCAGCACTCCCGTCCTGATCACGGTGACCGGCCCCGACAAGCCGGGTGTCTCGTCGGTCCTGTTCGCCGTGCTCACCCGGCACGGGGTCGAGATCATCGACGTCGAGCAGGTCGTCATCCGCGGCCAGCTCGTGCTCGGCGTGCTGGTCGGCGCGGTCGACGACGCCGAAGGGCTCCAGGAGTCCGTCGAGCAGGCCATGGCGACGGTGGCCATGCGGGTCGAGGTCGAGATCGGCGCCGACCCGCAGTCCGGTGCCCGGCTCGGGTCCTCGCACGTGCTGGTGGTCCTCGGCAGGCCGGTGACGGCCCGGGCGTTCACCGAGGTCGCCCGTCGGCTGGCGGCGCTGGAAGTCAACATCGACGCGATCCGGCGGGTGGCGGACTACCCGGTGACCGGCCTGGAAGTGCACGTCTCGGTGGCCAAGGACGACGCCGACTCCGACTCCCGCCTGCGTGCGGCGCTGGCCGACGTGTCCGTGCGGGTCGGCCTGGACATCGCCGTGGAACGCGACCAGCTCGCCCGGCGGGCCAAGCGGCTGATCGTGTTCGACGTCGACTCGACGCTCATCCAGGGCGAGGTCATCGAGATGCTCGCGGCCAAGGCAGGCGCCGAGGAGCAGGTTCGCCAGGTCACCGAGGCCGCCATGCGCGGCGAACTGGACTTCACCGAGTCACTGCACCACCGCGTCGCCCACCTCAAGGGCCTGCCCGAATCGGTGCTGGACGAGGTCGCGCGGAGCATCGAGCTCACCCCTGGTGCCCGCACCACGATCCGGACGCTGAAGCGGCTGGGCTTCCGGTGCGGGGTCGTCTCCGGTGGGTTCACCGCGATCATCGACCGGCTGGTGGACGACCTCGACCTGGACTTCGCCGCCGCCAACGAACTGGAGATCGAGGACGGCGTCCTGACCGGGCGCGTCGTCGGCGACGTCGTCGACCGAGAGGGCAAGGCGGTCGCCCTGCGCCGGTTCGCGGACGGTTTCGGTGTGCCGCTGGCGCAGTGTGTCGCGGTGGGGGACGGGGCCAACGACATCGACATGCTGTCGACGGCAGGCCTGGGGATCGCGTTCAACGCCAAGCCGGCTCTGCGGGAGATAGCGGACACGGCGCTGTCGCACCCGTATCTTGACGTTGTCCTGTTTGTACTCGGGGTCACGCGGGCCGAGGTCGAGGCCGCGGACGCCGCTGACGGTCTGGATCTCGAACGCCTGTGACGACTCTGGCTCCCCTCGCCGCCCGCTACGCGTCCTGGCTGTCCTTGCCCGCGTCGGCGACTCGGGACACCGCTGACGAGGACCCGGCGCTGGTCCGCGCCATGGCGGTGATCTTGCGGATCGAGCGTGAGCTGCCTGCCCGTTCTTCGCTGCTGGCGGCGGCGGCTTCGGCGGCGGTGGCGGTGTGTCTGGACCCGTTGGCGTCGCCGGACGGACCGTGGCATTCCGATGTGGACGCTTGGGTTCGGGGGCGGATCCGGAAGGTGTCGCGGCGGGCTCGGGGGGCGCAGTGGGAGGCGGTGCAGGCGCTACCGGGTGTGACGGTGACTGTGGCAGGCGCTTCGGCGCGGGCGCTGGTTCCCGGGTTGGTGAGCGAGACGCCGCGTGAGGTGGCGAAGCTGCAGATCTCTGGTAGTGACCTGCCGGATGACTCGCCTGGGCCGGTGCCTGCTGGGGTGCCGGTGTTGTGGTGCAACCCTTCGGTGCCGATGACGGCGGGTAAGGCGGCGGCTCAGGTCGGGCACGCGACGATGCTGTTGGCGGCCCTGCTCCCTGATTCAGATTTGCGTGCGTGGTCGGCGGTGGGCTATCGCTGCGCGGTTCGGGTGCCGAGTGAGGCTGCGTGGGCTGATCTGCATCCTGGGGACGCGCCTGACCTGGCTTGGAAGGCGCGGCGGGTGTTGGCGGTTCGGGATGCGGGGTTTACCGAGGTGGCGCCAGGGACGGTTACGGTGCTGGGCCAGTTTCCTTAAGCTGAGCGGATTCGTCGAGGTGTAAGGCGGGGGCTCCCTCGTCTTTGAGCGTCTTGTCCGGAACCAGCGTTGTCAAGGGCGCGCGTTGACTCATCGGAAATGCCCGCTTGGGTGGGTCGTTGCCTCATGTGAAAGTGCCCGGTTTGGTCGGCGTGGTGTCGGTTGGGGTGGTGGGGTGGGGTTCATCGTGGTGGATGGGATTGACGATGGGTCAGCGTGATGCGGTGTCTCGGCAGGTGGCGGTGCGGTATCGGGATGCGTCGCGGGCGGGGAAGACGCTGATTCTGGATGAGTTGTGTGCGGTGACGGGGTGGCATCGTGATCACGCGCGGAAGGCGTTGCGGCGTGGGTTGGTCCCGAAACGTGTTGGCAGGAGACGGAAGGCGCCGGCGCGGGTGCTCTATGGGCGGGAGGTGATCGTTGCGTTGGAGGTGTGTTGGGCGGTGTTGGGTGGCCCGGCAGGGAAGCGGTTGGCGCCGTTTCTGCCCGAGATCGTGGATCGGTTGCGGGAGGTTGGGGAGTTGCGGATCGACCAGGACACGCGGGACCGGTTGGTGGGGATGTCGGCGGCGACGATCGATCGCCGGTTGGCTGGGGCGCGGGACCGGTTGCGGGTCAAGGGTCGGTCGGGGACGAAGCCGGGGTCGTTGTTGAAGACGCAGATCCCGGTGCGCACGTGGTCTCAGTGGGATGAGGACCGGCCGGGGTTCGTGGAGGTGGATCTGGTCGGGCATGAGGGCGGCAATTCCAAGGGCGAGTTCTGTCAGACGTTGACCGTCACCGACATCGCCACCGGGTGGACCGAGACGATGGCGGTGCGGAACAAGGCCGGGATCCGGGTGGTGGCCGCGTTGGATGACATCGCCGCGGCGTTGCCGTTCCCGATTCTGGGGATCGATTCGGACAACGGGCAGGAGTTCATCAACAACCACCTGTTGCGCTACTGCGTCGATCGGGAGATCACCTTCACCCGGTCGCGGCCTGGGCATAGCAACGACAACGCCCACGTGGAGCAGAAGAACTGGTCGGTGGTGCGCCAGGCCGTCGGGTATCTGCGCCATGACACCGACCGGGAGGTCGAGTTGCTCAACGAGCTCTACCAGCCGCTGCGGTTGATGACGAACTTCTTCACCCCGCAGCAGAAACTGGTGTCCAAGACCCGTGTCGGGGCGAAGGTGATCAAGAGGCACGACACCGCGAGGACCCCGTTCCAGCGGCTGCTCGCCCATGCCGCGATCGACCGCCCGGTCAAGGACAACGTGACCGGCTGGTACGACCAGCTCAACCCCGCCCAACTCCGCCGCGACATCGCCGCCGTCCAGGACCAGCTCTGGGACATCTCCAGGGCCAAAGGCCACCCCAACCTCGCCCCCGCACGACCACCCCGCCGGGCACAACCCGATGAGGCAACGAACCCCCCAATCCGGGCATCTTGACATGAGGCAACAGGGGGCGCCTGCGGCGTCGCTGCGCGATCAGCAAGCTGACCCTGGACAACGCTGGTTCCGGACAAGGGATTGCCGGGACGAGGGTGCTGGGGGAAGAGCAGGGACTTTGGTCCCAAAGCCAAAGCCAAAGCCGAAAGCCGAAAGCCAAGCCAAAGCTAAAAGCCCAAAGCAAAAGCCGCAGCTAGTCGCTGGGCTGGTGCCTCAGCGACGCCAGATGACGAAGAGGCCGTCCTCGATGGTGGTCATGGCCTCGACGAAGGCGTCGTTGTCGAAGTCGGGGAGCGACTGGAGTCGGTTCATCAGGTCGTCGGCCGCAGGGTCGCCCGCTGGGACGGCGCAGCCGCCGCCGCCCTCACGCATCAGGAGGAAGAAGACGTCTTCCTTCCAGGGGCCTTCTGGGGTGGTTCGGATTGCGACCTCAGCGAGTTCGGCCCACGACACGGACTCTTCGGTGCCGTCGGCGAGGTGCCTGCGCACACCGTCGTCATCGACGGTGATACCTGTTTCGCCGGGAATGCCTGACACGCGTCCTCCGTAGGGGAATCGAACTGCTGCTCAGCCTGCCGCACTGGCCAGGCGGCGCAGGGCGGCGCGGACGACCTCGGCATCGGTCGTCGGCCAGAATGGGGGCAGGGACGCTCGCAGGAAGCCGCCGTAGCGGGCGGTGGCGAGGCGGGGGTCAAGGATCGCGACGACGCCGCGGTCGTCCATCGAGCGCAGGAGCCTGCCCGCGCCCTGGGCCAGCAGCAGGGCGGCGTGGGTGGCCGCGACGGTGAGGAAACCGTTGCCGCCGCGGGCCTCGACGGCGCGCTGGCGGGCGGAGGCCAGGGGGTCGTCGGGGCGGGGGAACGGGATCCGGTCCATCACCACCAGCGACAGCGACGGGCCCGGCACGTCCACCCCCTGCCATAGCGACAGGGTGCCGAACAGGCAGGTCGCCGGGTTCTCGGCGAACTTCTTGACCAGCAGCGACGTCGAGTCGTCGCCCTGGCAGAGGATCTCCACCTCGGTGCGTTCCCGCAGGGCGGCGGCGGCGTTCTTGGCCGCGCGCATCGACGAGAACAGGCCGAGGGTGCGCCCGCCCGCGGCTTCCACCAGCGACTGCAGCTCGGTCAGGTACGCCTCGGGCAGGCCGTCGCGGCCCGGCGGGGGCAGGTGGCGGGCGGTGTAGAGGATGCCGCTGCGGCCGTGGTCGAACGGCGAGCCGACGTCGATGCCGGTCCACCGGATGTGGTCGGAGTCGACCTCCTTGTCGGTGGCCATCCCGTCGACCTTCGTGCTGGAGCTCTGCCGCACCGGCAGGCCCCACTGGTTGGCCAGCGCGTCGAACGTGCCGCCCAGGGTCAGGGTGGCCGAGGTCAGGACCGTGGTGTTCTCGCCGAACAGCTTCTCCCGCAGCAGCCCGGCCACGCCCAGCGGCGCGACCTTCAACGTCGGCGGGCGCGGGGTGCTGGAGCCGAAGTCGCCGGTCACCCACACCACGTCGCGGCGGTTGGCGTCGTCGGAACCGAAGGCCTCCAGGACGCGGACCGCGTTGTCGTGCACCTCTTCGAGTATGGACATCGCCAGCTTGCGGGTGGCGACGACATCGGGGTCGGCCTGCCGGTCCGGGCCGAGCGAGGTGATGCAGTTGTGCGCGCTGTCGCGGATCGCGGTGACCGTCACCCGCAGCGGCTCCGGGAACGTGTCCAGCCGACCGGTCGGCGCGTCCTCCAGCAGCATCGCCAGGCCCTCGCCGCACTCGGCGAGCCGGTCGGCGGTGTCCTCCTCGACCAGCCTGCCGACCCGCCGCGACGCGATCGACACCATCGCAGCCGACAGCTCGCCCGTGGCCACCGAGGTGACCCGGTCGACCAGGTCGTGCGCCTCGTCCACGATCACCACGTCGTGCTCGGGCAGCACCTGGTAGCCCTGCAGCGCGTCGATGGCCAGCAGCGCGTGGTTGGTGACCACGATGTCGGCCCGGCCCGCCTCGGCCCTGGCCTTCTCGGCGAAGCAGTCGGTTCCCATCGGACACCGCGAGGCGCCCAGGCATTCCCGCGCCGACACCGAGACCTGCCGCCAGGCCTGTTCGGACACGCCGGGGACCAGTTCGTCGCGGTCGCCGGTCTCGGTGTCGCTGACCCATTCCCGCAGGCGGGTGACCTCGCGGCCGAGCCGGGAGATGGCGAACGGGTCGAACAGCACCTGGTCGTCCGGCTCGTCCTCCGGCCCGTCGAGGCGGTGTAGGCACAGGTAGTTGCGGCGTCCTTTGAGGATGGCGAACGTCGGCGTGCGCTTGAGCGAGTCCTTGAGCGCTTTGGCCACCCTCGGCAGATCCCGGTCGACCAGCTGTCGCTGCAGCGCGATCGTCGCGGTCGAGATGACCACGGTGGACCCGTTGGCGACGGCGTGGCGGATGGCGGGAACCAGGTAGGCCAGGGACTTGCCGGTGCCCGTGCCTGCCTGGACGGCCAGGTGGTCACCGGTCCGGATGGACGCGTGCACCGCCTCGGCCATCTCGACCTGTCCCGAGCGCTCGGCCCCACCGACCGCGTCGACCGCGGTGGCGAGCAGGTCGCGCAGAGGGGGCAGGGTGTCCGACACAGCGAAGACCGTACCGCTGTGGGGTGTCAGTCCGTGGTTGGGCTCGCGCCTGCGCGGGCGTCCATCCTCTCGATCAGCGCGCGGCGCGGCGGCGGGTGGCGAGGACGGCGCCGGTGCCCAGGCCGAGTGCGGCGAGTCCGACCAGCACGAGCGGCAGGGCGTTCACGCCGGTGGCGGCCCAGGCTCGACGGGGTCGACCGGCCCTGAGCCGCGGCCGGGGTCGCCACGGTCGCGGGCGAGGTGCTCGGCGACGTGGTCACGGGCGGGGTCGACGTGATGACTGTCGGCGAGATCTCGTCGACAACGGGGCTACCCGGTGTGGGTCAGCGCGTGGCGCGGCGCCGGGCCATGATCAGGACGCCGGTGCCCAGGCCGAGGGCGGCCAGGCCCGCCAGCGCCACCGGCTGGGTGGGCGTGGGTGTCGTGGACAGGTTCGTCGCGTCCGAGAGCCCGGTCCCGCCCGGGTAGTCGATGGTGTGCGGCGGCGGGCCTGCCGATGGGGTGGACTGAGGTGGGTTCGGGCTGTGAACGCTCGTCGCGCTGGTGGGGACCGGGAGTCGGGGAGTGGGCGGGGGAGTGGAACGCGGTGGCTCCGCGGGCACGACAACCGGCGGGGGAGCAGGGCAGCCGCGGCGCACGCGCTTGACGTGGTCGCACCTGCGCGCCGCGGGTTCGCCCTTGGATTTCTTGTCCGCCTTGCTGTCGGGGCCGGAGCCGTGGGAGGCGGTGCGGTTGGCCTTGTCCTCGCGGTCCGGGTCCGCGGCCGCGTTGACGCCGCCGCACAGCAGCAACGCCAGCCCCGCCGAACTGAGCACCCCCGCGAACCGGCTGATCCATCTGCCTGTCGTCACTAGTGGTCCAACGCGACGACGGGGTGGCTGGTTTCGGTGTTGCGGCGGGTTTTTGTCCACCCGTTGTGGCCGCGGATGAGCCGGATGAGGGCGCGCCACGAGGTGATGTAGAAGGTGTAGATGTAGATCGCGTACGCGAATCCGTAGGCCAGTCCGCGGAAGAAGCTCTTGTCCGGTTCGCATTTCTTGCGGTAGATCGGGCCCCAGATGATGAACGGCAGCAGCCCGAACGAGCCGTAGGTGGCGAACAGCAGCCACGCGCCGCCGGTGAACCATTCCCAGACCTCGGTGGGCTGCTGGGTCGCTCGGATTCCCAGCAGTACGAACGGGATGGGGTAGATGAGTGTGCCGAGCAACTGCATCCATGGCTGGGCAAGGTAGTAGAGCATCTCCGCGGCGCCAAGGGTGGACAGGTGGCGGGAGTCCCAGATGCGGCGGACGTAGCGGGCGCATTGCATGGTGCCCTGACCCCACCTGGTGCGCTGGGTGAGGAACCGGCGCAGGCTGTAGAGAGCTTCCTGGTCGACGTGGGTGTCGACGGTGAACCCGGTCTGCCAGCCCGCGGTCAGCAGGTGCACGCCCAGCTCGAAGTCCTCCAGCAGCGCCCCGCGCCACGGTCCCGCGCCCTCGACGATGCTGTCCAGGGCCGACAGCCGGGTGAACTGGCCGTTGCCGCCCATGGAGATGGTGCCGGTGTGGCCGCGGGAGAGCTGGATCGCGGCGATGGCGCTGCGGAACTCCAGGTCCTGCATGCGCACCAGGGCGGTGCCGAACTTGCGCTTGACGTAGCCGCGCTCGCTCTGCGGCGTGCCCCGGTTGCTCATCCGCACGTCGACCTGTACGGCGCCGACCCTGGGGTCGCCGAACAGGTGCTCGGCCGAGCACACCTCCAGGCAGTCCGGCGCGGGCCTGCCGTCGGCGTCGACCACGACGATGATCGCCCGGTCGGTGTCGGCGTGCTTGCCCAGCCAGCGCTTGAGTTCCTGGTAGGCGGAGTTGAGCGCGTCGCCCTTGCCGGTGCGGGCGAACGGGCGCCGCCTGCGCACCAGGTGCAGCCGCTGGTCGCCGGTGCCGCCGTGCCGCGGGCCGCGCAGCCCGGTCACCACCTCGGCGGTCCGGTCCTCCGAGTCGTCGTCGATGACCCAGACGTGGGCGTCGCGGAAGGTCTCGCGCAGGTAGGCGATGGTGTCGCCGATGACGCTCTCCTCGTCGCGGCACGGCACGAAGAAGTGCCACTCCAGCTTCGTGGGATCGCCGCCCGGCAGCCGCTGGTGGCGCAGGTAGGGGACCACGATGAGCGCCACGTAGGTCACGAACGCCACGCTCATGGTGAGCGCGAGCGCCTGGGTCAGTCCCAGGAGCAGGGCCAGGTTCACCGCTCCGCCTTGGGTTTGCGGGTCGACATCCAGACGAACATCACCAGCGCGGCGGCGCCACCGATGATGCTGACCATCGAGCCCAGCAGCGTGTGGCCCCAGTAGTAGCCGCGGTCGGTGCCCAGCCACTCGATCAGGCCGACCAGGGTGAGGATGCGCAGCTGGTTGACCACGACGACGGCCAGCGTGGCCAGCGCGAGCGCGCCGAGCACGCGCCCGGCGATGCGTGGCCGCAGCCCGATCATGATCGCGCCGACCACCAGAAGCGGCAGGACGAGAAACGCCGAGGTGCATTCCGGGCTCATTTGCAGCCCGAATGGATGGTCGGTGCCGAGCCCGAAGTAAACCGTTTGGCGTTGCGCCGCGAGATATACCCCCGATGAGGTGACGACATTGAGAATTCCGCTGGCCAGCGCCATTTCCGCGGTCCGGTACGCGCGATTGAGCACGATCAGCGCCACGGCGGTGGTGGCCAGGGCGGCGATGAGGACACGACCGCCTGTCGTCGTTCGAGGTGTGCTGGGCAACGGCAGTGAGCCTGCGATCGCCACCAGGGATGACCTCCGATTTCGGCGTTCTTGGCCCCGACTGTCGTGACACATCATCGGTTGATCGGGTGGAGAACTCGATCGCTGGATCGGGTGAACCCGAAGACCGCTGCTCACGCGGAGTTAAGAGGCCTGCTTATCGCGGGTGGGTTAACTAGCCAGTTCACACGATCGGGTATTCGCGTGTTTATTCCGTCGAATTATTGGCAAGGTCACCGATAGGACATTGAGTCCCAACTGAAATCGGAGGAATTGATGCATAAGCTCTCGGTGCGCCGGGGTGGCGCGGTCGGCCTGATGGCCGCCGCCGCGCTGCTGGTCGGCGCGCTACCCGCATCGGCCGCCCCAGGCGACGGTTCGGCTTACGTCGCCTCCGCGAACCTGACGCTGCTGGGATCGCCCGCGGTCAACGTCGCGCCGCTGGCGCCGAGCAACACCGACGGCCCGACCACGGCGCAGCTGGCCAGTCTCAACATCCCCACCGTGGTCTCCGCGGGCGTGGTCACCAGCCGGGCGGAGCGCGACGACGCGACCGGCGCCGTGCACGCCGAGGCCGACCTCGCCAACGTGCAGATCGCGCTGGCGGGTCTGGGCTCCATCGGTGCGATCGAAGCCGTATGCGACGCCACCCAGGCGGGCAACTCCGGCACGACCACCCTGGCCAACGTGCAGCTGGCCGGGGTGACCGTGGGTGCGAGCCCGGCGCCGAACACCACGATCTCGGTGCCGTCCGGCCCGATCCCGCCGCCGCTGGTGTCGATCACCTTCAACGAGCAGATCAACAACCCCGACGGCAGCCTCACGGTCAACGCGGTGCACATCAAGCTCAACGCCCTCCTCGGCACCGGTGACGTGATCCTCGGCCAGGCCCGGTGCGGGCCTGCGGCCCCGCCGATCCCGATGGCCTCGGGCGCTGGTCTGTGGATCGGTCTCGGCCTGCTGGGCGTGGCCGCGATCCCGGTCACGATCACGGTGCTCCGCAGGCGCGCGCTCACCGCGGCCGGATAGCGGCGGGAGGCCAGAGCGTGTACCGAGCTCCAACCGGAGGCGCCATCGTCGGCGGCGGCGCGGGCTTGGCGGCCACCGGTGCCAACGTCGGCTGGTGGATCGCCTTGGGGATCGTGCTGCTGGTGCTGGGTGCGCTGCTGCTGCACGCGTACCGCAGGCGTCAGTACACCGCGGAAGTCGATTAGTGCTGTGTCCATGAGCGTTGTCGGGCTATCGGCGGATCCAGGTTTCCGCTGGGCGTGCCGCCGGAATGCCGCTCGTACCGGGTGTGCTTGGGCGTTTCGGCGGTGCGGCCGGCGGGAAGCTGGGCCGTCGAGAGCCTGGCAACGTTCGTGGACACGGCACTAGCGGTATCCCAGTGGAATCCACTGTGGACTCCGGGCGGGTGATCCCGCCCGGAGTCCCTTTATTCGCAAGGAGAGAGCGTGGAGGTCCTGCTCCTGGTCGGCACCAGGCCGGAGGCGGTGAAGGCGGCGCCGGTCGCGCTGGCGCTGGCCGACCACCCGGTGCTGCGGCCGGTCATTATCCACAGCGGACAGCACGTGGGCATGGTCGAGCAGGCGCTGGCCCCGTTCGGCTTGGCGCCGGCGGAGGCGCTGGCGGTGACCAGGGGCGGCGGCGGCCAGGCCGAGCTGATGGCCGAGGTGCTGCCCGAACTCGAAGCCGTGCTCACCCGCAGGCGCCCCGCCGCGGTGATCGTCCAGGGCGACACGACCACCACCCTGGCGGGCGCGCTGTGCGCGTTCTGGCAGGGGATCCCGGTGGTGCACCTGGAGGCGGGCCTGCGCACCGGCGACCTGGCCGCGCCGTTCCCCGAGGAAGGCAACCGGCAGATGGTCGCCCGGGTCGCGGCCCTGCACCTGGCGCCGACCCCGGACGCCGCCGCCGCGCTGCGCCGCGAGTCGGTCCCCGACCGCGACATCGTGATCACCGGCAACACCGTCGTCGACGCCGTGCGCCACATCGCCGCGGCCGACCAGCCCGCCACCAACCCCACCCTGGCCGCCGTCGAGGCGCTGCCCGGGAGGCTGGTGCTGGTCACGGTCCACCGCCGCGAGTCGTGGGGCCCGCCGCTCAACGAGGTGCTGTGCGCCGTGCGAACCCTGGTCGAGCGGCACCCAGACGTCCATGTGGTGCTGCCCACCCACCCGAACCCGGCGGTCCGCGCCCAGGTCCACGCCGTCCTCGGCGACGCCGACCGGGTGGCAGTGACCCCGCCGCTGGACTACCCGGACCTGGTACGCGCGCTGCGCCGGGCCGCGCTGGTCATCACTGATTCCGGTGGCATCCAAGAGGAAGCGCCCACCTTCGGCGTGCCCGTCCTGGTCGCGCGCGAGGTCACCGAACGCCGGGAGGCCGTCGACGCGGGCTGCGCGTGGCTGGTCGGCACCAGCGGTCCAACACTGCTGGCCCACGCCGACCACATCCTGCGCACCGGCCTGCGCGTGCCCGCCGACAGCAACCCGTTCGGTGACGGCCACGCCGCCGCCAGGGTCCGCGACGCGGTCGCGCGGCTGCTGGGTCAGCCGACCTTGGGTTCCCCGACGAGCCCGACCTGGGCCTCGCGCAACGTGGTCAGCGCCGACTCGGTGGTGGCCGCGGCGACGCCCGCGGTCAGGTCGAGGAGCACGGTCGTGCTGAACCCGTCGCGCGCGGCGTCCATCGCGGTGGCCCGGACGCAGTGATCGGTCGCGATCCCCACCACGTCGACCTTGCCGACACTGTGCGCGCGCAGCCAGTCCGCCAGCGCCACCCCACCCGGGCCGACGCCCTCGAAGCCCGAGTACGCCGCGGCGTGCGCGCCCTTGGAGAAGACGGCCTCGATGCCCGAGACGTCCAACTCCGGGTGGAACGACGCGCCCGGCGTGCCCGCCACACAGTGCACGGGCCACGAGTTCACGAAGTCGGGCTCCGCGCTGAAGTGCGCGCCCGGGTCGAGGTGGTAGTCGCGGGTGGCGACCACGTGGTCGTAGGACGAATCGGCGATATGCGCGCTGATCGCCCGCGCGACCGCCGCGCCGCCCGCGACCGGGAGGGAGCCGCCCTCGCAGAAGTCGTTCTGCACGTCCACCACGATCAGCGCGGTCCGGTCCATTTCGACACCCCTAGTTGACGTAGACGGTCGGGATCGCGGGGTCACCCGCGGAGAGCTTGAGGCCCTCCCACGGCAGGCTCACCAGGCCATGGCGCACCCGCTGCCTGCTGTCCTCCAGCGTGGGCAACCCGTCGACCGGTTGTCCACCGCGCATCAGAGGGATCTGGAGCGGCCGATCGTGCTCGCCGATCTCCGGCTGGTCACCGGCGGCGAGGTAGACGACCTCCTCCAGCGCCGTGCCCGTCGGCTTGTGCCTGCGCAGCGCCAGCTTGGCGCCGCCGCGAGACTCCTTGTGCGAGCTGCGCTTGGCCACCGGGCGGCCGTCGACCTCCACGAGCTTGTAGACCATGCCCGCGGTCGGTGCGCCCGAGCCGGTGACCAGCGAGGTGCCCACGCCGTAGGCGTCGACCGGCTCGGCGCGCAGCGCGGCGATGGCGTACTCGTCGAGGTCGCCGGAGACCACGATCCTGGTCTGTGTGGCGCCGAGGGCGTCGAGCTGCTCGCGGGCCTGCCTGGCCAGGATGCCGACATCGCCGGAGTCGATCCTGACGGCGCCCAGCGCCGTCCCCGCGACCTCGACCGCGGTGGCGATGCCCTGGGTGATGTCGTAGGTGTCGACCAGCAGCGTCGTGCCCGCGCCGAGGGCGGCGACCTGCGCCTCGAAGGCGGCCTTCTCCGAGTCGTGCAGCAGGGTGAACGCGTGCGCGCAGGTGCCGCTGGTCGGGATCGCGAACGTGCGGCCTGCCTCCAGGTTCGACGTGGTGGTGAACCCAGCGATGTACGCGGCGCGGGCGGAGGACACCGCGGCCTGCTCGTGGGTGCGGCGCGAGCCCATCTCGATGATCGGCCTGCCGTTGGCCGCGCCCGCCATCCGGGCGCCCGCCGACAGGATCGCGCTGTCGTGGTTGAGGATCGACAGGACCAGCGTCTCCAGGACCACCGCGTCGGCGAACGTGCCGCGCACGGTCAGGATGGGCGACCCGGGGAAGTAGAGCTCGCCCTCGGGGTAGCCGTCGACGTCGCCGGAGAACCGGTACTCGGCCAGCCAGTCCAGCGTGTTCGCGTCGACCACGGCGGTCTCGCGCAGGTGGCGCAGCTCGTCGTCGCCGAAGCGGAACGCGCCGATCTCGTCGACGACCCGCCGCGTGCCGCCCACCACGCCGTAGCGCCTGCCGTCGGGCAGCCTGCGGGCGAAGGTCTCGAACACGCAGGTCCGGTCGCCCGTGCCGTCGGCCAGCGCCGCGGCCAGCATGGTCAGCTCGTAGTGGTCGGTGAGCAGCGCGCTGCTGCGGGCGATCCCTGGCATGGCGGTGAGCTTAGGGCGTGTCCGGCCGTGTGATCGCGAGTACTCCGATCGAATGAAGATCCGCCGCACTCGCGCGCGGCGGACATGCCACCATTGTCGCCATGACCGCCCCCGTCGACATGGAGCAGAGCGAGGCCACATCGGCCGGTGCCGAAGTGGTCTCTGAGGACAGACCATGGCAGACGGTCGTCTGGAACGACCCGGTCAACCTGATGTCCTACGTCACCTATGTCTTCCAGAAGCTGTTCGGCTACAGCCGCGACAAGGCGACCAAGCTGATGCTCGACGTGCACCACGAGGGCAAGGCCATCGTGTCAGCGGGGAGCAAGGAGACGATGGAGGGTGACGTGGCACGGCTGCACGCCGCCGGGCTCTGGGCGACCATGGAACACCAGTCGTGAAACCGTGGAAGCGCAAGGGTGACAAGGTCTACGGCGACCTCGACAAGCAGGAGGCCGCCGTGCTGCGCGGCCTGGTCTCCCAGATCGACGACATGCTCAAGGCGCGTATCGAGGAGACCCCGCAGGACGAGTTGGCCGAGCTGACCGGCATGCGCACCGGCCCGACCACCTCGCCGGACGATCCGGTGCTCTCCCGCCTGCTGCCCGACTTCCACCGGCTCGACGACGACAACCCGAGCAAGGAGGACCTCGACTCGGCCGCGGTCCTGCGCTCGCTGCACGAGCCCGCGCTGCTCGACCTCAAGACCGGGGTCGCGGGCGTCGTCCTCGACACCTGCCCGATGTACGGCGGGCAGGTCAAGCTGTCGGTGGAGCAGGCCGACGCGTGGCTCTCGGCGCTCAACGACGTCCGGCTGGCCCTGGGCACCGCCATCGACATCTCCGAGGACATGCCGGACGAGCTGCCCGACGACGACCCGCGCAGCCCGCACCTGGCCGTCTACCACTGGCTGACCTGGGTACAGGAGTCACTGGTCCAGGCGCTGGCCGAGGGATGAACGCGATCACCGACGTGCCCGGGGTCCTAGTCGGGCACCACCACCGGGTCGGTGACGGCTGGGCGACCGGGACGACGGTCGTGCTGCTGCCCGAGGGCACCGTCGGCGGCGTCGACGGCCGCGGGGGAGCGCCGGGCACCCGCGAGACCGACCTGCTCGCCCCGGAGAATCTGGTCGACCGGATCGACGCGGTCTGCCTGTCCGGCGGCAGCGCCTACGGCCTGGCCGCGGCCGACGGCGTCATGCGGTGGCTGTCGGAGCGCAACCGGGGCTACCGAGTGGGAGTCAACGCGCACGAGGTGGTGCCGATCGTCCCCGCCGCGGTCCTGTTCGACCTGCCGCGCGGCGACTGGGGCAACCGGCCGACCAGCGACTTCGGCTACACGGCGTGCTCGGCGGCGTCCACCACCGTCGCGCAGGGCACGGTCGGCGCGGGCGCGGGCGCCCGGGCGGGGTCGCTCAAGGGCGGCATCGGAACGGCGAGCGCGCGGGTGGGGGAGTTCACCGTGGGCGCGCTGGCCGCGGTCAACGCCCGTGGTGAGGTCATCGATCTGGCCAGCGGGACCCCGTGGGCGCAGGACCTCGGGCTGCCCGGCGAGTTTCCAGAGCCGCCCGGACGGGCCGCTGACCTGGGCGTCGTCGCCTCCGACCTCAACACGACCATCGGGGTGGTGGCCACCGACGCGGCCCTCGACAAGGCCCAGTGCCGCCGCCTGGCGATGTCGGCGCAACTCGGCATCGCCCGGGCGGTCCGGCCGTCGCACTCGCTGTTCGACGGCGACACCGTCTTCGCCGCGGCGACCGGTGCCCGCGCGGTCGCGTCGCCCCTGGAACTGGACGCGCTCTACGCCGCCGCGGCCGACGTGTTCGCCCGCGCGGTGGTGCACGGTGTGTTGGCGGCCACGACCGTCGGGGATCTGCGCTCCTACCAGGACGTCTGGGCCTGAACCGGGCGGACGTGCGAACTCTCACAGACTGGGAGTGGGTCATCCACCACGTAGGATGGAGGTGTGTTGCAGATCCGCCGAGACCTAGTGGACGCGATGGTGGCGCACGCCCGTCGCGACCACCCGGACGAGGCGTGCGGCGTGATCGCGGGCCCTGAGGGAACCGACCGCCCCGAGCGGTTCATTCCCATGCTCAACGCGGCCCGGTCGCCGACGTTCTACGAGTTCGACTCGACCGACCTGCTCAAGCTCTACCGCGACATGGCTGCCAAAGACGAGGTGCCCGTGGTCATCTACCACTCGCACACCGCCACCGAGGCCTATCCGTCGCGCACCGACGCGAAGATCGCCGCCGAGCCCGAAGCACACTACGTGCTCATCTCGACCCGCGACCCGCACGAACACGAGCTGCGCTCGTTCCGCATCGTCGACGGCCTCATCACCGAGGAGCCCGTCGAGGTCGTCGAGTCCTACCGGTTCGCCCACACGGGCCCGGACGACTTCACTGAGCCCAGCGCTCTGTGACTTAACGCGGAACCCGGAATAGCCACCGGCTTCCTGCGCGCTCTATCTCACTGAATCAGGCAAACCCGGAGGTTCCACGTGGCTGTCACCGTCTCCATCCCGACCATCCTGCGCACCCACACCGGCGGCGAGAAGTCCGTCCCGGCCGCGGGCGCGACCGTGGCCGAGGTCATCGACCACCTCGAGGCCAACCACGGCGGCCTCAAGTCACGGCTGGTGAAGGACGGCGTGCTGCACCGCTTCGTCAACATCTACGTCAACGACGAGGACGTGCGCTTCGCGGGCGGCCTCGAGGCCAGGGTCGCCGACGGCGACAACCTCACCATCCTGCCCGCGGTCGCGGGCGGCGCGCGCTAGGGAGCGACCCCGTCATGGCCCGGTACGACACGCTCATCGATTCGCTCGGTGACACACCGCTGGTGGGGCTGCCCAATCTGGCGCCCGCACCGCACGTCCGGCTCTGGGCCAAACTGGAGGACCGCAACCCGACGGGCTCGATCAAGGACCGCCCCGCGCTGGCCATGATCGAGTCCGCCGAACGCGACGGCAGGCTGGTCCATGGCAGCACGATCCTGGAGCCCACCTCGGGCAACACCGGCATCGCGCTGGCCATGGCCGCCAAGATCAAGGGCTACGGCCTGGTCTGCGTCATGCCGGAGAACACCTCGGAAGAACGCAAGTTGTTGTTGCAGGCCTACGGCGCCCGCATCGTGTACTCCCCGGCAGCGGGCGGCTCGAACGAGGCCGTCCGCCGCGCGCGCGAACTGTCGGAGCAGAACCCGGAGTGGGTGATGCTCTACCAGTACGGAAACCCGGACAACGCGGGCGCCCACTACGCGGGCACCGGCCCGGAGATCCTGCGCGACCTGCCCACGATCACCCACTTCGTCGCGGGCCTTGGCACCACGGGAACCCTGGTCGGCGTCGGCCGGTACCTACGGGAACACAAGCCGGACGTCCAGATCATCGCCGCCGAGCCGCGGTACGGGGAGTTGGTCTACGGCCTGCGCAACCTCGATGAGGGCTTCGTGCCGGAGCTGTACGACCCCGACGTCCTGACCGGCCGCTACTCCGTCGGCTCCTACGACGCGCTGCGGCGGACCCGGCAGTTGTTGGAGGTCGAGGGCATCTTCGCGGGCATCTCGACCGGCGCCATTCTCCACGCGGCCCTCGCCGTGGCGGAGAAGGCGGCGGGCACAGGAGAACCCGCGGACGTAGCCTTCATCGTCGCCGACGCGGGCTGGAAATACCTCTCCACCGGCGCCTACAGCGGGACTCTCGATGAGGCAGCGGAACGCTTGGACGGCCACCTCTGGGCGTAGCTCAGCCCACGTCGATCATCTGGCGCAGCACGAACCGGACGTTCTCGATCTCGGAGTCCAGCAGCCGCGCGGGATGACGGCGGACAAGTCGGTTCACGCTCACGGACTTGATCTGGTCGCACATCGCGAACGAAGGTCGACCGAGGTCGACGGCAGGATGGAACGGCAGGCCTCGGTCGGTGGTCGTGCATGGCAGGACAATCGCCAGCCGATTCGGCAGCTCGCAAGCCAGGGTCGTGCCCACCACGATCGCCGGGCGCTGCCCGGCCTGCTCCCGGCCGACTTGTGGGTCGAAGTCGACCCACCACACTTGCCATGGAGCGAGGGTGCGAGCGGTCACTCTTCGACCACCGCATCGGTGTCGGCCATTGTCGCCGCCTCAGCCGCGTATGCGCCCGCGGCATCCGGGTCAGCGGCCAGCCGCGCCAACGCCACCCGCGTCGCGTGCTCGAACAGAACGATTCGCAGCGCCTCGTCGAGACTCACGCCGCCCAGTTCGTTCTCGGCGATCCTGGCTAACGCGTCCCGATTGCTCGCCGAAACTCGCATGCTCGTCTGCATACATCCAGTATGCACGCGACGGTTCAGGTCGTCCAACCGGTGGGCGTAGGTTTGTCCCCGTGATTGAGATCGAACGAGTCGGCCGCGTCAACGCCCCGATATCCGACGTCTGGACCGTCGTCTCCGACGCCAACCGCGCACCCGACTGGTTCAGCTTCGCCGACCGCACCGACGTCATCGAAGGCACCGGCGTCGGGCAGCGCCGGACGCAGCACGGGCGATGGGACGGCAAGCGGTCAGAGATCGACCAGGAGATCATCGAGTTCATCCCCGACAAGCTCATCGCCTGGAAGCACACCGCCGAGCGCCTCAACGGCAAGCCTGCCCCCGTCTACTCGTCCTCCTCCGTCTTCCGCATAGAGCTGGAGCCGGACGGCGACGCCACCATCGTCCGCCTCCGCACCCTCCAGCAGCCCGCGGACACCCTCCGCAAGATCGCCATGAAACTCTTCGGCACCCGCGACATCACCCGTCGCATGGAGGACTCCCTGCACCGCCTGCGAAGCGCCGTGGACGGCTCGTGAAGGTCATTGGCCTGCTCGGCGGCATGAGCTGGGAATCCTCGATCGAGTACTACCGCATCGTCAACGAGCGAGTCCGCGAACGCCTCGGCGGGCTGCACTCCGCGCACTGCGTCCTCTACTCCGTCGACTTCGCCGAGATCGAGCGCATGCAGGTCGAAGGCCGCTGGGACGACGCGGCCGAGGTCCTCAACTCCGCCGCCGCCACGCTCGTCGAGGCAGGCGCGGAGATCGTCGTTCTCTGCACCAACACCATGCACAAGGTCGCCGACCGCATCGATGTCCCCCTGCTCCACCTGGCCGACACGACCGCAGCCGCCGTACGCCGTACGGGAATCACGAGCGTCGGGCTGCTCGGCACCGCCTTCACCATGGAGCAGGACTTCTACACCGGCAGGCTCGCGAGCCACGGTCTCGACGTCCTGGTCCCCGACGCCGACGACCGTGCGACCGTGCACCGAGTCATCTACGACGAACTCGTCCAAGGCGTCGTCCGGGACGAGTCGCGGCAGGCCTACCGTGACGTCATCACTCGGCTGGTCGAGCGCGGCGCGGCGGGGATGATCTTGGGCTGCACCGAGATCGAACTGCTGGTCAGCCAGGCCGACAGCCCGGTTCCGGTCTTCCCGACCACCCGCCTGCACGCCGAACTCGCCGTGGACATCGCGCTCGGGGACGACCTCAGGGTTTCACCCGATCCACAACCCCGTTCCAGCCCGTAACCTCGACGGTGTGAGCACTCAGCCAGCCCGCAGCCAAGGTCGCGTCGTCCCGGCGAACCTGCCCCAGGCCGCCATCGTGGTCGCAGGGTTCGCCGTCCTGCTCTACCTCATCGAGCTCCTCGACGTCATCCTCCCCGCCGACCTCGACCAGAACGGCATCGTCCCGCGCAGCCTCGGCGGCCTCGACGGCATCCTGTGGGCGCCGCTGCTGCACGCCGACTGGGGCCACCTGATCGGCAACACGATCCCGCTGCTGGTGTTCGCCTTCCTCGCGATGGCCAACGGCCTGGCCCAGTGGGCCGCGGTCACCGCCACCATCTGGGTCGTCTCCGGCGTCGGTGTCTGGCTGAGCGGCAACAGCGACACCGTCACCGTCGGCGCGTCCGGGCTGTGCTTCGGCTGGCTGGCGTTCCTCCTGGTCCGCGGCATCTTCAACCGCAGCCTGCTGCAGCTGGGCGTCGCGGCCCTGCTGTTCCTGTACTGGGGATCGATGCTCTTCGGCGTCCTGCCCGGCGACCCCCACATCTCCTGGCAGGGCCACCTGTTCGGCGCCGTCGGCGGCATCCTGGCCGCCTGGCTGGCCGCGGTCGCGACCAAGTCGACCGCCGCCGAGAAGCCCGCGCCCGGTACGTTCACGGTGTGACCGTCCAGGCCCCGATCGGCATCTTCGACTCCGGCGTCGGCGGGCTCACCGTCGCGCGCGCCATCCTCGACCAGCTGCCGCACGAGCGGCTGCGCTACGTCGGCGACACCGGCAACGGCCCCTACGGCCCACTGCCCGTCGCCGAGGTCAGGGCGCACGCGCTGGCGATCGCCGACCGGCTGGTCGAAGACGGCGTGAAGATGCTGGTCATCGCCTGCAACACCGCCTCCGCCGCGTGTCTGGCCGACGCGCGGGAGCGCTACCGCATCCCGGTGGTCGAGGTCGTCGTCCCCGCCGTGCGTCGGGCGGCGTCGGTGTCGAAGACCGGCCGGATCGGCGTCATCGGCACCGCGGGCACGATCCGCTCGCGCGCCTATGACGACGCGTTCGCCGCCGCCCCCAGCGTCAAGGTGACCAGCTCCGCGTGCCCCCGGTTCGTCGACTTCGTCGAGCGGGGCGTCACCAGCGGCCGCCAGATCCTCGGGCTCGCGCAGACCTATCTGGAGCCGCTGCAGGAGGCCGACGTCGACACCGTCGTCCTCGGCTGCACGCACTACCCGCTGCTGACCGGTGTCCTGCAGGTCGTCATGGGCCAGGACGTCACCCTGGTCTCCAGCGCCGAGGAGTGCGCCAAGGACGTCTTCCGCGTGCTCGCCGAGCACGACCTGTTCGCCGAGGACGCGGGCGAGCCGGTGCACGAATTCATGGCGACCGGCCCCGCCGAGCCATTTCATCGTCTGGCACGCAGATTCCTGGGGCCGGAATTGGCGGCTATTGCTCCATTGGCTCATCAGTGATCGCGCCGGGCGCTTCGCTGTGACAGGCTGCCGAGGTGCTGCTGACCGTCCTCGGCTGCTCGGGGAGCATCCCCGGCCCGAATGCCCCCGCGTCCGGATACCTGCTGTCGGCTGAGGGATTCCTGCTCGGAATCGAACTCGGCAACGGCACGTTCGCCGCGCTGCAGGCCGTCGCCGACCCGTTCGCACTCGACGCGCTGCTGTTCTCACATCTGCACGCCGATCATTGTGCGGATTTCTCCGCGCTGTCGGTTTTGCGGCGTTATCACCCGGATCCGCCGCATGATCCCCGGGAGCGCAAACTCGCCGTGCACGCGCCATCGGCGGCGCCGGAGCGGTTCGCCGCGGCCTACGCGACCGACGACGCCGACCGGATGATCACCGACCTGTCCGATGTGTACGACTTCCAGACGCTGCGGCCCGGAAAGATCCACATCGGACCGTTCGAGATCGTGGTGGCCGCCGCCGCGCATCCCTGTGAGGCCTTCAGCTTCCGCATCAGCCACGGCGGCCGCTCCCTGGCCTACACCGGCGACACCGGCGTCACCGACGCCCTCGACGACCTGGTCGACGGCGTCGACGTCCTGCTCGCCGAGGCGTGCTGGACCCACGCGCCGGGGCAGCGGCCGGTCGACCTGCACCTCTCCGGCACCGAGGCGGGCCAGTTGGGCACCGCGGGCGGCGTCGGCCGCGTGCTGATCACCCACATCCCGCCATGGACCGACACCGACGCCGTGATGGCCGAGGTCCGCGCCGCGTACGACGGCGAAGTGATCCTGGTCGAACAGGGGTGTGTGTACGACATCTAGGCTCTGCGTCGTGGCGAGAAGCGATGGCAGGAACGACGACCAGCTCCGGGACATCAAGCTCACCCGGGGCTACCAGGACTGGCCCGCGGGCTCGGTGCTCGTGGAGTTCGGCAAGACCAGGGTGCTGTGCGCGGCGAGCATCGGCGACGGGGTTCCGCGCTGGCGCAAGGGCTCCGGGCTCGGCTGGGTCACCGCCGAGTACGCGATGCTGCCCTCGGCGACCAACACCCGTAGTGACCGCGAGTCGGTGAAGGGCCGCGTCGGCGGCCGCACGCACGAGATCAGCAGGCTCATCGGTCGCTCGCTGCGCGCGTGCATCGACCTCGGGGCCCTCGGCGAGAACACGATCCACCTCGACTGCGACGTCATCCAGGCCGACGGCGGCACCCGCACCGCGGCGATCACCGGCGCCTACGTCGCCCTCGCCGACGCGATCACCTGGTTGGCCGCCGCGGGCAAACTGGCCGACCCGCAGCCGCTGTCGTGCGCGGTGTCGGCGGTCAGCGTCGGCGTCGTCGGCGGTCGGGTCCGGCTGGACCTGCCCTACGAGGAGGACGTGCGCGCCGAGGTCGACATGAACGTCGTGGCCACCGACGTCGGCACGCTCATCGAGGTCCAGGGCACCGGCGAGGGCGCGACCTTCGCCCGCTCCACCCTCGACCAGATGCTCGACTACGCCCTGCAGGGCTGCGTCGAGCTCAACCGGATCCAGGCCGAGGCGCTCGCCGCGCCCTACCCCGGCACCCTCCCGTCATGACCCGGGTCCTGCTGGCCTCGCGCAACGCGAAGAAGCTCGCCGAGCTGCGCCGGATCCTGGTCGACACGGGCATCGAGATCGTCGGCCTCGACGACGTCGAGCCGTTCCCCGACGCGCCCGAGACCGGTGCGACGTTCGAGGAGAACGCGCTGGCCAAGGCCCGAGACGCGGCGGCGGCCACCGGTCTGCCCGCGGTCGCCGACGACTCCGGCATCGCGGTCGACGCGCTCAACGGCATGCCGGGCGTCCTGTCGGCCCGCTGGTCCGGCAAGCACGGCCAGGACCAGGCCAACCTCGACCTGGTCCTGGCCCAGCTGACCGACGTCCCCGACGAGCGGCGCGGTGCCGCGTTCGTGTGCACCGCGGCGCTCGTGGTGCCGTCGGGGCCCGAGACCGTCGTCCGCGGCGAGTGGCGCGGGAGGCTGGTCCGGTCCGGCCGGGGCGAGAACGGGTTCGGCTACGACCCGATCTTCGTCCCCGACGGCGACACCCGGACGTCAGCCGAACTGGAGCCCGCGGAGAAGGACGCCCAGTCCCACCGCGGCCGCGCTCTGGCGCTGCTCCTGCCGCACCTGCGCGACCTCGGCTGATCCCGCCTACGCGCTCGCCGTCATCGCGGCGCGGGTCGCCGCCACGACCGCCGCCGATGCCTTCGACGGGTGTCCCGCGTCGAAGGGCGGCTGGGGGTCGTACTCGATGCCGAGCTGGATGGACTCCGCCACCTCCCGCCCACACAGTTCCCCCGCGAGCCAGAGGGCCAGGTCGATCCCCGCGGACACCCCGGCCGCGGTGGCGATCCTGCCTGAGTGCACGATGCGCGAACTCGGCGACGGGACGGCCCCGACCAGCGGGAGAAGGTCCTGCGCCAGCCAGTGCGTCGTCGCGGGCAGGCCCTGGAGCAGCCCGGCAGCGCCCAGGATCAGCGAGCCCGTGCAGACCGACGTGGTCCAGCGGGTGGTGTTGTGGACCGACACCAGCCAGCCCGTGAGCTCCTGGTCGTTCATCGCCGCCTGAGTGCCCCGCGAGGAGCCGGGGACGAGCACCACATCCGGCGCGGGCGTGTCGGCGTAGCTGTGGCTCGCGCCCAGCGTCAGCACACCCGAGTCGGTCATCACCGGTCCGGGCGCGTGTGCGACCATCCGGATCTCGGTGCCGGGCATCGCCCTGAGCACCTCGTACGGACCGACCGCGTCGAGCGCGGTCACCCCGTCATAGAGCACGACGGCCACCTGCATGTCAGTTCCTCTCTGTGGTGCGAAACCGGGCCCGGTAGTCGTCCGGGCCCACGCCGAGAACGCGGACGAACGCCCGCCGCAAGGTCTCCGGGCTGCCGAAACCGCTGCGCTTGGACACAGCGGCGACGGTGATGACGCTGTCCTCCAGCAGTCCGCGCGCGGCCTCGACGCGGACGCGTTCGACGAAGCGCGCGGGAGTGGTGCCGAGCTGGTCGGCGAACAGCCTGCCCAGGTGCCGCTCGGAGACCCCGACGCGGCGGGCCAGGCTGGGGACCCGGTGGTCGGCGGCCGGGTCGGCGGCGATCTCGTCGAGCACGGGCCGCAGCGGCGAACCGGCGCCAACCGGGTGCTCCAGCCGGGTGGAGAACTGGGACTGGCCACCGGGGCGCTGCAGGAACATCACCAGCCAGCGCGCGATCGTCCGCGCGATCTTGACGCCGTGGTCGGCCTCGACCAGGGCCAGCGCCAGATCCATCCCGGCGGTGACCCCGGCCGAGGTGTAGACCGCCCCGTCCCGGACGAAGATCCGGTCGGGCTCGACGGTGACCTCGGGATACGCCCGGCCCAGTTCGGTGCCCGCGGCCCAGTGGGTGGTGACTCGGCGGCCGTTGAGCAGGCCCGCCTCGGCCAGGACGAACGCGCCGCTGCACACCGAGCAGACGCGTTGGGCGCGCTCGGCCAGCCGCCGGACCTCGGCGACCGCCGCCGGGCCGCAGGCGGCGCGGAACCCCAAACCGCCCGCGACCAGCAGCGTGTCGGCCCGATCGACGTCGGCGACGGCGCGGTCGGCGCACAGGCTGAGCCCGGACTCGCTGCGCACCGGGGCGCCGTCGAGGGAGGCGACGGTCAGCTCGTAGTCGGCGCCGAACGACCGCGCGCCCGCGAACACCTCAGCCGGGCCGACGGCGTCGATCAGCTGGATACCGGGGTAGACGAGGACGACCACGTGGTGCATGGGACCAGCTTCTGGCAGGTCCGCGATGTCGGCAAGGACAGGCTGCCCTCGCTTTCGGACATCAGGCAGGCTTCTGGCAGGTCTGCGGTGTCGGCGAGGACAGGTCGCCCTCGCTTTCGGACATCAGACCTTGAGGTCCTTGCGCAGCTTCGCCACGTGCCCGGTCGCCCGGACGTTGTAGAGGGCGTGGGTGATGACGCCGTCGGGGTCGATGATGAAGGTCGACCGGATCACGCCGGTGACCGTCTTGCCGTACAGCTGCTTCTCCCCGTAGGCGCCCCACGCGGTCAGCACGGCGCGGTCGGGGTCGGAGAGCAGCGGGAAGGTCAGGCCCTCGTCGGCGACGAACTTCGCCAGCTTGGCGGGCTTGTCGGGGGAGACGCCCAGGACGGTGAAGCCCGCTTCGTTGAGCTCGCCGAGGTTGTCGCGGAAGTCGCACGCCTGCTTGGTGCAGCCGGGGGTGGCCGCGGCCGGGTAGAAGTAGACGACCACGGACTTGCCGCGGAAGTCCGACAGCGACACCTCGGTGCCCTCGCTGTCCAGGAGCGTGAAGTCGGGCGCTGTGTCGCCCGCGGAGAGACGCGTCATGACATTGACGCTAGTGCAGCACCGCGTTAGTCCTTCGGGGTATCGGCGGATCCAGGTTTCCGCTGGCAAGGCGCAGGGACAGCGCGCGTACCGGGTTGTACTCGGCTGTTCCTGCAACGCGGCCAGCGGGAAGCTGGGCCGTCGAGACCCCGAAGGACTAGCGCGGTGCTGCACTAGGGCATGTCCCGCGCCAGGGGGCATTCGCGGCTATGCCACGCCGTCGAAGACCATCACCATGGCCGGGGTCGCCGGGTCCGGCTGCGCGCTGACCTGCACCGGCGTCGGCTCCGGGCGCACCGCGAAGGCTACCGAGAACCGCACCTTGCCGCCCGGGTCGACCTCCGAGTCGCCCACCACGCCGGTATAGCCCTGGGTGGCGTCGACCACCTGGCGCATCGCCACGCCGTCCGAGGTGGCCGCGATGAGCAGCTGCGATGGCCGGAACGCGGTGGTGCCGCTGTTCTCCACCAGCACGTCGAACCCGACCGCGCGGGTCGACTTCGGGCTGGCCGACGCGGTCGGTACGAACGACTTGGGCGCCGACACCGTGATCGAGAGCCCGTTGCCCAGCGGTCTGCGCTCGCCGGAGCGTGACGGGCTGCCCGCGGGCGCGGGCGTGGCCGACGTGGCGAGGGTGTCCACCGGCTCGGAGTACGCGGGATCACTGCCGCAGCCGGTGAGCCACACCAGCAGCGCGCAGACGATGGCCGCCAAGCCGACGGTTTTCACGCTCGATGCCACTTCCTTGCCTGGGGACGGGGTCGGTGTCCACCTTGACGGGCGGAGAGGCCGAATGCCGACCCTGTTCGGCCGTTGAGTCGCACCTGGTGTCGTGCTGTGGCCGACCCGTGATCAGGGAAGCACCACGAGTGACCGGGACCACTCGAATCTAGGCCGCCAGCGCGAAGAAGAGGATGAACAAGCCGATCACGATGAGCCAGGCCGCGATGAGCCAGCCGAAGTCGCGCCACGGCGAGATCGCGTGATTGTCCTCACCGGGCACGTAGACGCCGCGCTCCTCGAACCGGTCGACCAGCCGCAGGAGCGCCGACCACGGTCGCGGTGAGCGCACGCCGCCGATGTTAGCGGCGTTGCCCCTTCACGTGCCGGGAGAAGGCTCGCTCGATCTCGCGGTTCGCGTCGCGGGTGGCGATGTCGGCGCGCTTGTCCCAGGTCTTCTTGCCGCGGACCAGGGCGAGCTCGACCTTGACGCGGCCGTCGGAGAAATACATCGACAGCGGGACGATCGACAGGCCGCTTTCCCGGATCCGGATGTCCCAGCGGTCGATCTCGCGCCGGTTGAGCAGCAGCTTGCGCACCCGGCGCGGGGCGTGGTTGGTCCAGGTGCCCAGCGCGTACTCGTTGATGTGCAGCCCCCGCAGCCAGACCTCGCCGTCGTCGATCGTGGCGAACGCGTCGACCACGGAGACCCGGCCAAGGCGCAGGCTCTTGACCTCGGTGCCCACCAGCATCACGCCCGCTTCGATGGTGTCGAGAACGGCGTACTGATGTCGCGCGCGGCGGTTGGTGGCGATCACCCTGCGGGTTGGCTTCTCACCCATCGGTCGAGCCTATGTGGTGGCCGCCCTGCCTTGGCAAACGGTTATCCGCCAGGCCCGCCTCCCTCTGCAGAGGTAGATCAAATCTCACCCCGCAGAGGGACCCACCTCATCCTCCAGAGGGTGTTCCGCCCAGATCGACATCGAAAGAATCGCTACTACCAAACGACTTCCGACGGGGGCCAACAAATGCGCAAGTGGATGATCGCGGTCATCGTGCTCGCGATCGCGATACTGACCGCGGGCTCGGTGCAAGCCCAGCCCAGAACCGACAACGCCATCCAGGTGGCGCTCGACAAGATGACCAAGACCGGCGCCCAGGGCGTCCAGGTCCGCATCACCACCGACGGCCGCACCCACGCGGCGCGTTCGGGAACGGCGGAACTGGACAAGCCACGGCCCGTCCCGCGGTCCGGCCAGTTCCGGATCGGCAGCATCACCAAGGCGTTCACCGCCACCGTCGTACTTCAACTGGTGGCCGAGGGCCGACTCGACCTCGACGCCCCCGTGTCGACCTACCTGCCCGGCCTGCTCCCGGATGGCGACCGCATCACCGTCCGCATGCTCCTGCAACACACAAGCGGCCTCTACAACTACACCGCCGCCTTACCGCTGGACCCGGACGGCTTCGAATCCATCCGCTACGACCACCACGACCCGCGCGACCTGGTCGCCATCGCCACGAGCCGTCCACTGGACTTCCAGCCGGGCACCGGGCACGCGTACTCGAACACCAACTACATCGTCGCGGGCCTCCTGATCGAAAAGGCCACCGGCGGCTCGTATGAGCGGGCGGTCGACCGGCGGATCATCCGCCCCTTACGCCTGCACAGCACCACAGCCCCAGGCGACACTGTCGCCATCCCAGGCCCCCATGCCCACGGTTACCACCGGGCGAACGGGACTCCTACCGATATCACCGAATTGAACCCCACGGTCGCGTGGGCGGCGGGTGCGATGATCTCCACCACCGCGGACCTGGACCGCTTCATCGCCGCCCTGCTGGGCGGAAATCTCCTGCCGCCTGCTCAACTCGCGGAGATGCTGCGCACGTCGCCACTGTCGAACGGTTTCGGCCTGGGTCTGTTTCAGATGCCGTTGCCTTGTGGGGGGACGGTTTGGGGCCATACCGGCGGGATCCCCGGCTACGCGAGCCTTATGTTGTCGACCCGGGACACTCGCACTCGTCTGGAGATGTCGTTGACCACTGCGCCTGATCCTGGGCCGGTGGAGGGGTATGTGGACGTGATCGGAGAGGTCTTTTGCTGACCTAGCCGTGCACCACGCTGCGTTGTGGGTGCTTGTGTCCGCACCATCGGGTGGAGCTGGGCGATCCGGCTTTGTCTGGGGCCCCGACGACGGCCCTGTGGGGAACAAGCGTGGCGGATAGGGCACCCCACACGCCAGGCAGCTTAGGGCCGTCGTCCCCCCAGACAAAGCCGGATCGCCCAGCTCCACCCGATGCTGCTCAGGCGCGGGGTGCTGCTCAGGTGCGGGGTCCAGCTCTTGCGCGGGGAGCTGCTCAGGTGTGGGGTTGTGTGGGGCCGGAGAGACTCGAACTCTCACTGGCACGGACCTAAACCGTGTGCCTCTGCCAATTGGGCTACGGCCCCGCTGTCCGCCGACCACAACGGACAGTGTGGGGACAGCCTATCGGCGTGGCCCGTGCGCGGTGCGGGTGGCCGGTGATCTAACGTGGTGGCGCAGGTTGGCTGCATCGAGGAGGACACGTGGCCCGCGACCCTGACACCATCCAGCGCGAGATCGAGCAGGCGCGGGACGCGCTGGCGTCGACGTTGGACCAGCTGGGCACCAAGGCGAGCCCGAAGCGGTTGGTGGACAACGCCAAGAACAGCGCGCGCTCGAAGTTCGATGAGCCCAAGGTGAAGTACGCGCTCATCGGGGTTGGTGTGCTCGTCGGCCTGTTGGTCGTGCGCAGGCTGTTCCGCTAGTCAGGCCATGGCGGACGGGGCGGTGGGTTTCTCCGCCGCGTCCGCCACCGGGATTTCCCTCGGCTCGGTCCCCAGCCGGGCGGTCAGGTAGGCGGCGGTGAAGTTCACCGCGTCGCCTTCCAGCATGTGGACGATGGTGAGTGGTTCCTCGTTGGGGGCCATCTTCGCCGCGAGCTGGTCCGCGCGGTCCCGGGCGGCGATGAGACCTGGGGCCGTCGCCTTGAGGGTCTTGCCTCGGCAGGTCACCTCGATCTTCCAGTCGTCGCCATCCGGTGTGTAGTTCGCCTGGATCGGCTCGAACATGGTGAATCCACCCCTCGCTCGCCCTGTGCGTTCGCCCAATTGGACGTCATTTCACGCCCGAATGGCACCCGCTAGCAGCGAGAATTTCATCGGACAGCCCCCACATGGGGTATTTATAGCTCCATAACAGCGTCGCTGACGCCGCGCCAGAGCACTGTGAGCAGTTGTTCGGCGGCCTCGACGGCGGTGACCTGGTCCTGGCTGACGTACCAGATCGACAGGCGCTCGCAGGCGCCGACGACGATCTGGGCCAGCATCTCCAGCTCGGTCGGGGACTTGTCCGGGAGGAACGCGGCGAACATGGCGGCGTCGAGCTCGACCTGTTCGCGGCGGATGGCCTCGATCTCGTCGATGGCGCCGGTGCCCGCCAACGCCACCTCGTTGCGCACCATCATCGCCCACGACCGGCGGCGGGAGTCGGCGAACTGGAAGAAGGCGACCAGGCCCCGGCGCAGCGCGTCCTGCGCGCTGGTGGCGCCGATGACGGCCTGGGTGGCGGTCTCGGCCAGCTCGGTCCGCGCCGCGCGGATGCAGGCCACGAGCAGGCCGTCCTTGGAACCGAAGTACTCGTAGATCATCGGCTTGGAGACCCCGCAGCGCTCCGCGATCTCGTCCATCGAGGCGGCCGCGTAGCCGCGCTCGGCGAAGATCTCCTCGGCGACGCACATCATCTGCCGCTCGCGTTCGGCTCGCGGCATTCTGCGCTTGCGCTCGGTGACAGTCACAGATTGACTCTACCGCAAGTAACCTACTCCAAGTAGGCTGGACTCGCGGTAACACCAACGAGCGCATGGAGGATCGACCGATGGGCAAGCTCATCCACACCGGTGTGGTGATCGTCGGGACCGGTTTCTCCGGTATGGGCATGGCGATCCAGCTGCGCAAGGACGGCCGGGACGACTTCGTGGTGCTGGAGAAGGCCCACGACTTCGGCGGCACCTGGCGTGACAACACCTACCCGGGCTGCGCCTGCGACATCCAGTCCCACATGTACTCGTTCTCCTTCGAGCAGAAGCCCGACTGGTCGCGCTCGTTCGCCCCGCAGGCCGAGATCTGGGAGTACATGCGCGGCGTCGCCCAGAAGTGGGGCCTGCGCCGGTACACCACCTTCGGCGTCGAGGTCACCGGCGCGCGTTGGGACGCCGAGGAGAGCCGCTGGTACGTCACCACCGCGGGTGGGGACACCTACGTCGGCCAGTACCTGGTCGCGGGCATCGGCGCGCTGCACCTGCCGTCGATCCCCGAGCTGCCCGGCATCGAGGACTTCGAGGGCAAGACGTTCCACTCGGCGCAGTGGGACCACGACTACGACCTCACTGGCAAGAAGGTCGCCGTCATCGGCACCGGCGCCAGCGCGATCCAGTTCGTGCCGGAGATCGCCCCACAGGTCGCCGAACTGACCCTGTTCCAGCGGACGCCGCCGTGGGTCATGCCCAAACCCGACCACGCCATCGCGCCGTGGGCCCAGACCATGTTCGCCCGCGTCCCGGGCGCGCAGCGCGGCTACCGCAACTTCTTGTACTGGCTCAACGAGGTCCGCGCGGTCGGCTTCAACGGCCACCAGGGCATCCTCAAGTACGCCTCGAAGCTGGCGGCCTGGAACATCCGCCGCGCGGTCAAGGACCCGGCCCTGGCGCGCAAGCTGACCCCGGACTACGTCATGGGCTGCAAGCGCGTGCTGGTGTCCAACAACTACTACCCGACGTTCAACCGCCCCAACGTCGGCCTCGACACCGAGGGCGTCGCCGAGGTCCGCGCGAACAGCGTCGTGGGCCGCGACGGCCGCGAACACGAGGTCGACGCGATCATCTACGGCACCGGCTTCCACGTCACCGACGCGTTCGACTACCTCGACATCACCGGCGTCGACGGCCGTGACCTGGCCAAGCAGTGGTCGGAGAACGGCATCGCCACGCACAACGGCATCAACGTCACCGGCTTCCCGAACCTGTTCTTCCTGCTCGGCCCGAACACCGGCCTCGGCCACAACTCGGTCGTGTTCATGATCGAGTCCCAGATCCGCTACGTCGCCGACGCGATGAAGCTGGTCAAGCGGCACAACGCCGACGCCATCGACGTCCGCGAGACCGCGCAGGAGGAGTTCAACCAGGAGATCCAGCGCAAACTCGCCGACGGCGTCTGGACCCAGGGCGGCTGCCAGAGCTGGTACCTCGACGCGAAGGGTGTCAACCGGACCATTTGGCCCGGGTTCACGTGGCGCTACTGGCTGCGGACCCGGCAGGTGGACCCGGCGCACTTCGAGCTGATCACCCGCGGCAAGGTCGCGGGCAAGCGCACCCCGGTCGCGGCAGGCCGCTAGACAACGCCTGCAAGCACCTGGTGGGCGGACTCGGCCGGGTCGACCGCCAGCGTTAGGACTGACATCGGCCCGTCACCCCCCCTCGGGTGGCGGGCCGATGTGACCACGTCGTACGGGCGAGTCGCGGGTCAGGGGCCAGGCGGGCTGCGCAGGGCGGTCAGGCGGCCGACCAGGGTCATCGTGTCCAGGCCGCACAGTTCGGCCATCCGCTCGATCGCCGAGATGTCCAGATGGACCTCCGCGGGCGCGGGCCCGGTGTGCTCGGCCAGACGTTCAGCCGCCCACCGGCGCAGTGGCATCAGGTCTTGGGCCTGGTGGCGCACGATGGTTCGCAGGTCGACCTTGATCCCGCCGAGCGCCTTCCCCGCGAACACGCGGTCGTGGACCCGCGCCATCAGGTCGTGCGGGTGTTCCTCCAGGGCTAAACAGATCTCCACGAAGCGCACCACCGAGCACTGGCGGGTGCCGAGTTCGTAGGTGGCGAGGGTTTGCAGGGAGATTTCGCTCTGGAGCCTGCCGTTGAGATCCTTGCGGGTCCATCCCCGTTGCTTGCGCAGCCGTCGGATCTCGTCGCCGAGTACCCGCTGATAGGTCACCGCGTCGATCCGCACAGTTCGCCCCTTGGTCGTGGTTCCGCATAGGTGGAAGGGACGAACGTCGGTTGTCTGACGCGAAAAGACGCCAACGTTCTCGAAGTTGGGCCGAATGGGTGAACTAGTTGACGCAGGCGACCTGCGAGGGCTGGGCCAGACCGTTCAGGCGGACCATGGGGTCGCCGGTCAGCCGCTGGCCTGCCTGGGGGAAGTCCTTGCCGATGAGCACGGTGACCTTCCCCTTCCCGAGGTTCGCGTCCTCCTCGATCAGGAACGTCCCGTCGAGGGCGCCCGCGACGGCCTCGCCCGCGGGTTTGTCGCCGCGGGCGTAGCGGATGACGGTTTTGGCCCTGGCGGCGGCGTTGCCGGTTTCCCCGGTCTTGAAGCCCTGGCCGGTCAGCGAGTCGGCGACCTCGGCGGCCAGGCCGGTGCGGCCGGAGCCGTTGAGCACGGTCACCGTCGGCTTCGCCGCCTGGGTTGGCTCACTTTGGCCGCTGCTGCTCGCGCCGGAAGACGGCTGCGCGCCGCCGGTGAGGATGCCCCCGACGAACTTGCGCACGTCGGTGGGGTCGACCTGGATCGCCGAGCCGTCGGAGGGGGTTTCCAGATCGATGCGGCCGTGCGGGATGGTCTGGAACGAGAGGTTGCCGCCGGTGAAGCCCATCATCTGCTGGGCGAAGCGCATGACGTCCCAGTTCTTGTCCAGCACGACCGACTTCTTGATCGCCTCCTGCAGCTTCCCCAGCGACTCCGACCCGGGGACCAGCAGGTCCTTGGAAAGGATCTTCTTGGCCATGCCGTTCATGAAGGTCTGCTGACGCGTGATGCGGTCGATATCGCCGTTGGCCAGCCCGTGCCGCTGCCGGACGAAGGCCAACGCGGGCGCGCCGGAGAGGTTTTGCTGGCCGGCGGGGAAGTTGGCGCCGGAGTACGGGTCCTTGACGGCCTTGTTCAGGCACACGTCGATGCCGCCGATGGCGTTGGTGATGTCGTAGAAGCCGAGCAGGTTGACCTCGGCGTAGTGGTCGATCTTGGCGCCGGTCAGTTTCTCGACGGTGGCGATCAGCTTCTTGCCGCCCTCGACGTTGGACTGGACCTCCAGGTCACGGCCCTGCACGCCGCTCTTCCGCAACCGTTCGAGGGAGTCCAGCTTCTCCCGCGCGTAGGCCGAGTTGATCTTGTGTTTGCCGAAGCCGGGGATGTCGACGTACGAGTCGCGGGGGATCGAGACACCGACCGCCTTCCCGCCGTCGTTCGGGATGCGGATCATGATCAGCGTGTCGGTGTTGATCACGCCCTCGGCCTTGCCCGCGTTGAGCATCGCGAGCTGCTCCTTCGACAGCGGGTTGCCCTGGGCGTCGGTCCGGCTGTCCATGCCGACCATGAGGATGTCGACCGCGCCGTCAGCGGGCTTCTCGCCGGTGTCCTCGGTGAAGTCACCGGTGTTGAGTCCGTCGGCGAAGTCGTCGACGAGCTGGGAGTAGTAGCCCGTGGCGAACAGGACCAAGACCGAGAGCAGGGCGAGGAAGACCTTCCCGCCGACCATCTTCTGCTTGGGCTTCGCCTTGGCCGCGGGCCTGCGGGTCTGGGGCCGGGGGCGGCGGACCGGGGCCGCGGCCTTGTCGGCGATGCGCTCGGTCGGCGCGGAGTGGTGGGGCCTGCCGGTGATCCTCGGCTGGGCCGGGCGTTCCGTGGTCGACGTGCGCGCCGGAGTGGGCCTGCCCTGGCCCGCGCGACTCGCTGACCTCGGCGGCGGCCGGTACTCCACGCTTGCTCCCTCCGGTCGCGCAGGCGCACTGATGACACTTATAGGACGCCGTAAAGCCTCCCCAGGTTGTTTCTAGCGTGTCATACCGGCCGGGTGGGCCCGGTCATGGCACGGCCTCGGCGGCGGCCAACTGGTCGCCGCGCGCCGCTGACCTGCGAGGAAGCGCGACCATCCGGCATGCGGCCACTCCGAGTGCCACAGCGGTGGTGGTGACGTGGACCACGACCCCGGTGGTGCCCGGCGTGGTGATCACCGGCGGTACGCACGCCACGGCGGTCATCAGCCACGGCCACGGTGTGGACGTCGTGCCGATCCGCACCGAGTGCAGCAGGTACCAGCCCAGCAGCAGATGGATGATGCTCGCCATCGGCTCCAGCGGGAAGCCCAGCAGCACCGGGGTCTGGTGGGTGCCGGTGAGCCCGGTCACGGCGAACCCGAGGATGCCCGCGGCGCCGTACCCGGTGCCGAGCGCGGCGGCGAGCGCGTCCCGGCGCGCGGTGGCCCGGGTCCGGTCGGCGACGACGTCCGGGTCCAGTGTCGAACGCCACTCGAACAGCACGAACACCAGCGCGGTGGGCACGCCGAGCAGGGCAAGCGCCAGCAGGCTGCGCGGCTGGGCCAGCCAGTCGACCGCGGTGGTCGGCAGGCCCGCGTGCCGGGCGGCGCCGATGATCCCGGCCAGCATCAGCACCGCGCACAGGAAGACGAGATAGACCGTCATCGGCGCCGCCCTGACGAAGCGCGCCGCCCGGGCAGGCGCGCTCGTGGCCACCGCCCGGATGCCCGCGGGACCCGGCATGGCGATCAGACACACGTGCGTGATCCCGATCAGCAGCACGCCGGTCGCCCAGGGCATGAGGCCGGGATCGGCCATGAGCAGCGGCGACAGGCCGCCCGCGGTGGTCAGCGAGATCAAGGTCGCCACCGCGGCCACCGCGCCGCCGATCAGGAAACGCGGGTGGATCCGCCCGCCCTCGGTGTAGTGGAGGGCGAGCTGGCCGAAGAACACCGCGAGGACCACGGTCGCCGCCGGGCCCGCGCCCACCGCGTCCAGCGCGGCCACAAGGCCCGCCTGGGTGACCGGGGTGGCGATCGGGGCCTGTTCGTGCAGCCACAGCATCGCCGGGGTGACGGCGACGACGAGCAGGTAGAGGGCCAAGAGCAACAGTGGGCCGACGACGAGCCTGCCGACCGTGCCGACCGCTTCCGAGGGCACCCGCAGCAGGTCGAGCGAGAGCGGGAGCACGAGCCACGCGGTGAGGAAGGCCAGGACCGGGCGGATCAGCCAGCACATTCGGCCCGCCAGATAGCCGCCGTACCCGGTCCCGTTCGCGACCGCCGCGCGCCAGGCGACGAGGTTGGCGTGGCCGCCCGCGAAGAAGAAGAGGGGAGCCAGCTGCAGCAGCCAGGTCACCGGCCAGAGGTCGGCCGCCGGGGTACCGAGCATCGGTGCGATAGCCAGGACGGACTCGGCCACGACGACTCCCGCCAGGCTCGCCATCCGCAGGAACGCCAGGTAGGGGCTGTGGCCAGGATCGTGCGGCCCGCCGCGGTCTCGGTGCCGGGGCCTGCCAACCAGGTCGTCCGGTAGGTCTTCGTCAGGATGCGCCGGGTCGCCGGGGGCACGGTCGGGAACGGCGGGCGGGGTGGAGTGCGGTGCGCGCCTGGTCCGGCGCAGGATGGGCACCCGCACGACCAGCAGGGCGATCACCACCAGCAGGCCCGCCGTCCAAGCGCCGATCGGCTCGGTGCGGGGCGGGCCCCAGCGCTGGTGCCACGAGTTGACGACCAGACCGGCGGAGAACAGCGTGGCCACGACCTCGCACGGGCCCGCCGCGCCGCGCGGGTCGCGGTCGCACTGGGCGTGCATGTCGGCGGACAGGCGGTCGTCGAGGCGCTCGCGGGGGGCCGCGCCGAGGGGCTGGCCCTTGGCCTCGGCGTAGCGGAGCAGGTCGTAGCCGAGGTCGTGGGCCTGGCAGCCGACCGCGTAGTCCCAGCGGGTGTCGTCGTCGCCCCACGGGGTCGAGCAGCCGCCGCCGACGTGGACCGCGCGGGTCCCGCCTTCCGGGGCGGGGGCGTGGCCCGCGACGACGCCGGTGACGTCGGTGAAGTCCGCGGGCAGGTGGTCGAGGGGATCGCCCGCGGCTGGGTCGAGCAGCGCGTCGATGGCGGCGGCGGCCTCGGCGGCGGGGCCCGTCGGCTGGGTCTTGGGGGGCGAGGGGGAGCGGGAGGCGATCACGCCGAAACCGCCCGCGGCGAGGACGACCAGCACGAACCAGGCCAGGCGCCCGGGCAGCCTGGGATGGGCCCGGCCAAGCGGGCCGGGGTCGGGTCGCGACGGCTTGTTGATCATGCTCGACGCGACTGCCTGCGCTGTGCCCCCACTGTGGCAGGTTACCGGTGTGCTCCGACCCGCCGCGCGCTGTGCGCGTGCTGTCCCCCAGCGCGGGGGCGGTATGGCGCACCCCCAGGGCGCCAGGCCACCCCCCGCACGAAAAACACTACGGGCCGGTCCTGGCACCCGATCTATACCCGGAGGTGCCGGGTACGCCCCTCCCGTCTAGGGTTCCCACCAGCGAGAATGTCCCGCGAGGATGCACTAGGATTGGCAACCGGCAATTCGCGTGGACGCAGGCGGCAACTCGGTACCGGGGAGGCGGCGTGATGGGTGGGGACTCGCCGGGCACGTTCGGCGAGGTACTCCGCTTCCACCGGCTGCGCGCCAGGCTCACCCAGCAGGAACTCGCCGAGCGGTCCGGGCTGAGTGTCCGGGCACTTCGCTACATCGAGCGCGGCGGTGTCGACCGGCCCCGGCCGGAGTCGGTGCGCAGGCTGGCCGCCGCGGTCGGGGTGTCCCCCGACGACACCGAGTTCCACGAGGCGGCCGTGCGGCAGGCGGTCGCGCGGCGGGTGCGGGTCGGCATCCTGGGGCCGCTGACCGTGGAATTCGGTGACCGCCCGATCGAGGTCGGCGCGCTCAAGCTGCGGTCACTCCTGGGGCTGTTGGCGCTGCGCGCGGCCACGGCGGTGCGGCACGCGGAGATCATCGACGTCCTGTGGGGCGACGACCCGCCCGACAGCTGCCTGAGCCTTGTGCACACCTATGTCTCCAGGCTCCGCCGCACCCTCGCGGGCCCGGACAAGGACGCCCAGGAGCTCATCACCTCCGTTCCTGGCGGCTACCGGCTCGACCTCGGCACCAACCAGCTCGACCTGGTCCGATTCGACGACCTGGTCACCCAGGGGCAGGGGCTGCGGGTGAGCCAGCCCGAGCGCGCCGCCGACCAGTACGAGGACGCCCTGGCCTGCTGGCGCGGTCCGCTGCTGGCCGACCTGCCCGCCCGCCTGCGCCAGCACCCGGCCGCCGTCGCGATGGCCGCGCGCCGCCGCGACGCCGCGATCGCCCACGCCGACCTTGGCCTGCAGCTCGGCCGCTATGACGAGGTGGTGAGCAGCACCCGCGGCCTGACCCACGACGAACCGCTGCACGAGGGACTGCACGCCCGGCTGATCCTCGGCCTGGCCGGGACCGGCGAGCAGGCCGCCGCGCTCGGCGTGTTCGCCGACATCCGGGCCCGGCTCGACGAGGACCTCGGTGTCGAGCCCGGCGCGGAGATCCGCGCCGCCCACCTGAAGGTGCTGCGCAGCGGCCAGACCGAACACCTCAGCCCGCGCCCACCCGCGCAGCTGCCCGCCGAGACCCCCGGGTTCGTCGGCCGGGCGGTCGCCCTGGAGCGGCTCGACGGGTTCCTGCAGGACATCGACGGGCACGCGGTGATCATCGCGGTGTCCGGCAGCGCCGGAGTGGGCAAGACCGCGCTGGCCGTGCGCTGGGCCCACCGGGTCCGCTCGCGCTTCCCCGACGGCCAGCTCAGCGTCAACCTGCACGGATTCGCCTCGGCCAACCCGCCGACCACGCAGGTGGTGCTGGTCCGGTTCCTGCACGCGCTCGGCGTGGCCCCGGAGCGGGTCCCGGCCGACGCCGACGAGGCCGCCGGGCTGTACCGGACGATGCTCACCGGCAAGCGCGTGCTGATCCTGCTCGACAACGCCGCCACCGCCGAGCAGATCCGCCCGCTGCTGCCCGGGTCGGCGGGCTGTCTCGTCCTGGTGACCAGCCGCGACCGGCTCACCGGCCTGACCGCGCGCGACGGCGCCCACCAGCTCCCGCTCGACGTGCTGGCCCCGCAGGAGTCCGTCGAGCTGCTTGGCAGGCTCGTCGGCGTCGCCCGCACCCGGCGGGAGGCGCGCGCCGCGGCCGAGATGGCCGACACCTGCGCACATCTGCCGCTCGCGCTGCGCATCGCGGGCGCCAACCTGGCCATCCGCCCGCTGACCACCATCGCCGACTACACCGGTGAGCTGCGCGACCGCGGCCGGATGGCGGGCCTGACCGTGGCGGGCGACGAGTCGGCCGCCGTCCGGGTCGCCTTCGACCTGTCCTACGCCCGCCTCGCCCCGGCCGCGCGCAGGCTGTTCCGGCTGCTCGGCCTGGTCCCCGGCAACGACATCGACCCACGCGGCGCCGCGGCGCTGGTGGACGCGTCGCCGGAGGAGGCCGCGCGGCTGCTGCGCGTGCTCGACCACGGCAACCTGATCCGCGAGCACGCCCCCGGCCGCTACACCTTCCACGACCTGCTGCGCGACTACGCGGCCAACCGGGCAGGCCACGCCGACGACGGCGACGACCGGTCCGCCGCGCTCACCCGGCTGTTCGGCCACTACCTGCGGTCGGTCCGCGCGCAGAGCGCGATGCTGTGGCAGGTCGAGCCCACCGCCGCCCCGGGCGGCGGCGAACAGGCCGCGATCGCCTGGCTAGACGCCGAACGCGGCAACCTCGTCGCCGCCACCCTCAAGGCGGGCGCCGTCGGCCTGCCCAGCTACGCCTGGCGTTTCGCCGAGGCCCTGCGCGGCTACTTCATCAACCGCGGCCACGGCAGCGACGGCATCGCCGTGTGCACCGCCGCCCTCGCCGCGGCCCGAGGCGCGGGCGACACCGACGCCGAGGCGTCGGTGCACGAGCTGCTCGGGCAGATCCACGCCATCCTCAGCGACTACGACAACGCGGGCGAACACCTCCAGTGGGCCCTGGAACTCAGCCGCAGCACCGGAAACCGCGTCATCGAGGCCTCGGCGCTCTACAACATGGCCCGCGCCCACTCGGTGTGCGGCAGACCCGCCCAGGCCTTGACGGTGTGCGAGGAGTCGCTGCATATCTACCGCGCCATCGGCAACCGCCGCGGCGAGGCCACCGCGCTCAACTACCTGGGGATCAACCTACTTCTCCTGGGCCGCCCGGAAACCGCCGTCCAGCGACACACCGAGGCACTGGAACTGAGCGCCCGCATCGGCCACCGCCAAATCGAAGCCGCCGCCGCCCAGGGCCTCGGCCTGACCTACTGGGCACTCGGCGACCTCGCCCGAGCCGACCAGTGCTACCGCGACGCGCTCGCGGTGTGCCGAAAGTACGGATACCGACTGGGCGAGGTCAGCATGCTGGTCTGCCTGGCCGAGACCGGAAGCGACATGGGCACCTTCGCCGACGCCCACGCCTTGGTCCGTCAGGCCCTCGACCAGACCAGGGCGTTGGGGGAGCGGCGGCACGAGGTCAGCGGCCTCGACATCCTGGCCACCATCCAGTTGCGAACAGGCGAATGGTCAGCGGCGGCCATGCATTACGCGGACGCACTCGCCTTGGCGGGCAGCATCCGCTACAGCTTCGGCGAGGCATCTGTCCTGACTGGACTGTGCGCGCTGAACCGCCGCACCGGCGACCCGGCGGGCGCCGTCGACTTCGGCCTGCGTGCGCTTGGCCTGATCCGGGACACCGGCATGCGACTGCTGGAGGGGCGGACACTGACCGAGATCGCCCACGCCTACCTTGACGCGGGTGACCCGGCCGCCGCGGAGGAGTACATCGAACTGGGGATGTCGGTGACCACGCGTGCGGGGCAGCGGTTGGCCCAGGCGAGGGCACATCACGTCAGGGCGCTGATAAGGCACCGGGCGGGGAATGTCTTGGGGGCGCAGGAGGACTGGCGAGCGGCTTTGGGTGTCTTTGACGAACTGAATGTCCCGGAGGCAGCACACGTCCGGGCTCTGCTGTCTGCCGCAAGGCAGTTGGAGCACTAGACCGTCGCACGCCAAGACAAGGCTAGACAAGAGCAAAAGCGCGCCTGGCTGGCGGTCCTTGAGTGTCAGGTTGTCTGGGGGGCGGGGACGCCGGTGCGGGGGGTTCTGGCTGTTAATTCTGTATTGGCCGCGCGTTGGGCTCGGGACCAGGCGATGGTGGCGGGGATGGCTATGACGACGCCCAGTGCCCCTGCCAAGGCGATGGTGTTGGCCGAGGACCCGATCAATTGGGCCACGGCACCGCCTAGGCCGACGCCTAGGCCTTGGGCTACTCGAAGGCCGGTGCGGGCCGCGCCGAAGGCGCCGCCGCGGATTTCGTTGGGGACGATGGTGTTGAAGAGGCTCATGACGGTGATCTGGTAGGCGCCGACGGCTCCCGCGAGGAAGAGCAGGAGGAGGGCGAAGATCAGGTTCGGCTGGAGTACGAACAAGGTCAGGACCGCCACGGAGGCCGCTGCCAGGACACCGATGACCCGGGGGCGGGCTGACACCGGCACGTACCTGGAGATCAGGAAGGTGCCGACGATGAAGCCGAGGGGGTCGGCGGCCAGGAGCAGGCCGACCGCCTTGGATGGGGCGCCGATCTCGGCGGCCAGGGGGGCGGCGAGTCCTTCGGGGATCACGGCCAGGCCGACCAGCCAGGACAGTGTGATCAGGATGCGGAGTCGTCGGTCGCCGAAGACGAAGCGGGCGCCTGCGAGCCAGTGGTCCTGTTTGCTGCCCGCGGGTGGGCGGTTGCCGACCCAGCGGCGCACGATGAGGGCGGCCAGGGCGAAGGTGGCGGCGTCGATGGCCAGGGCCCAAGAGGTGCCGATCCAGGCCACCAGCAGGCCGCCGCCGCCGAGGCCGATCAGGAGCATCGTGTTGGTCGTGATGCCGCGCAGCTCCTGGCTGCGGAAGTAGAGGTCGTCCTCGTCGAAGATCTCGCGGGTGGTGGCGTTCTGGGCGGCGACGGCCGGTGACTGGATCAACGGGACGCCGATGACCAGGATGAACAGCACCCACAGTGGCATGTTCGGGATGGCCATCAGGCCAACCAGCACCGCCTGGGCGGCCGAGCACACCACCATCAGAGTTCGCCTGCGGTAGCGGTCGGCGAAATGGGACAGGCCGAGCCCGCCCGCCAGCGCGGGCAGGAAGGTCAACGCGTAGATTCCGGCCGACCAGAGCGCCGACCCGGTGCGGGTGAACACCAGTATCGCCAGCGCGACTCTGGTCAGCTGGTCGCCTGCGACGGACATGGCCTCGGTGAACCAGAGCGCGCGGAACTCTCGGTTCGCTAACACCGCGAACATGCTCGGCGCTGGTCGGCTCACATCAACTCCCGGTCCGGCGGGTGGTTCCCACTCGGGCTGAGCGGCATCCTCCAGGGGCCGGTGTGTGGCCCTGGTGGATTTCGCGGCATCCTGCCACTCGGTCACCGCCGCGTCGCTCAGAGTACCGGCATATCGCTGCGTGATCAGCGGCGCCCGAGCATTCGAGTCCGGATATCGCACCGATGGGGCCGTCCGGCGCAATCTCGGCAATCTGTTTCCAACTACCAACGCGCTGAATGGACTACAAACGCCGTGCGCTGCGACCGACCGTTCGGCGCCGACGGGTCATCACCGGCTGTTTGTTCGCCAACACTGGCCCACACCCGGCGATGGGCCCAGCGGGGCGGGAAATGGGGAATGGGGAAGAGCGGCATGGACGGCACAGCGGTCGTGGTGACCGGAGCGGGACGGGGACTCGGCGCGGCGTTCGCGGCGCACCTGGCCAGGGCGGGCGCGGCGGTGGTGTGGTGCACTTCCTGCTCGACGAGCGTTCCGCCGGGATCACCGGCCAGTTGGTGCGCTGCACCCGGGAGGGTGCACATCGTCGGCCAGCCCTCGTTCGCCGATCCTGCGGCGGACACTTGGGACCTCGACAGCGTCGACGAAGCGTTCACGGAGGTCTTCCAGGCCCATTTGGAGCCCAACGGGTTGGAGAAGCGATTGCCGCCGCGGCTGCGCAAGTGGCCGACGGCCGCGCTCACAGCGTGAGTGAGTTCCATCACAGAGAGTTTAAGTCCGGCCGGCGGGAACGCGACCCCGGAGGGGTGACTTCGGTTGCGCCCCACCGTGTCATGAATCGAGGGGTCAGGCGTCGGGAAGTCAAGGGCCTTCGGCCACAACGCCGCAGGTACTTGCTCCATTTGGGCGCTGCTTGGCGTAGTGGGGTCACTACTGTCGGCGCAGGCCGTAACGTGGAGTCGTCGGGCGACATGGCGTGGCCGGGAGCAGGTGATACGCCGAACAACAGGTCGGCGATGTTACGGACGATAAGCCGTTAGACGGGGAACTGTGTCGGGACAGAGGCATACGCTTCTAGGTACGACGGTAATCCGGCGGAAGTCCGCGGGCTGTCGCGAGTGAGGAAGGGGAGGTCGCACCGTTGGGGTTCACCAGTCGTGGGAACGGGCGGAAGACGCCTCCCCCGCACGAGGGGCTGAGCACTCGGGCCGACGCCGATGGCGCGGCGTCCGAGTCGGTCACCAGTCACGACTGCGCATGGGGTTCTCCTGGGGTCGATGGGGACATGACGGTTGACTCGGGTGTCACCAGTCGCGGCTCATGGGAGCTTCCTTCGGTAGATGTGGACCAGGCGGCGGAGCGGAGTGTCACCAGTCGCGGCTCATCGGAGCTTCCTTCGGTTCGTGGGGGAATGGACGGGGTGGGGGTCACCAGTCGCGGCTCATCGGAACTTCCTTCAGTCGGTGTGGACGGATCGATCGGGAATGTGATCACCAGTCGCGGCTCATCGGAACTTCCTTCAGTCGGTGTGGACGGATCAATCGGGAATGTGATCACCAGTCGCGGCTCATCGGAGCTTCCTTCGGTTCGTGGGGAAATGGACGGGGCGGGTTTCACCAGTCGCGGCTCATCTGAGCTTTCTCCTTCTGCGAGTGCGGACGGGGGCGATAGGGGTGGGGTCACCAGTCGCGGCTCATTGGGGCTTCCTTCAGTCGGTGTGGACGGATCAAATGGAAATGTGATCACCAGTCGCGGCTCATCGGAGCTTCCTTCGGTTCGTGGGGACGGGGACTCGGGGGCGGATCTCACCAGTCACGGCTACGCATCAGGGGCTCCATCATTTAGGGGGGACGGGGTGGAGGGGCAGGTCACCAGTCGCGGCTCATCTGGGCTTCCTTTGGCTAGTGGGGACGGGAGCACCGGGTTCGAGATCACCAGTCGCGGCTCATCGGACATTCCTTCGGTTACGGGGACGGAAACAGGGGCGGAAGCTGGGATCACCAGTCGCGGCTCCGGATCGGACTCACCTCCGGGCTTAACGAGCGTCGAGGGCTGCGGCAGCGATGCACTTGCAACACCTCCTCGCGACGGCGCTCAACAGGTGGGGCAGGCCGAAGCGCGCGTTCGCGACGGTCGTGAACGGAACGTGGGCCGGTTCCGTTCACGGCTAAGTGTGACGGACCGGATGCACGCTGAACACCCTCCGGGCCATTCGTTGCTTTCGGTGCGACGGTGGGGCCTTTGGACTCTTCCGCACCCGGCTCTGCGTTACATCCTGGCGTTCGAACTCGTCACGATCTTGGCCGTCGTTTTCGCTGTCGTCACCGACCCGCCGGCACTTGAGATGGACTGGCGGCGCCTCGCGGTGCTCATCGCGGCGGGTGCCGCGCATCTGTGGATCTCCCGCCGAACTGAGGAGACGCGCCGCGACGGCGGCACCGGTCCGCACATGGACACCAGCGTCGTGTGGATCCTGCCCGCGATGGTCCTGCTGCCCGCGTGGATGGCCGTGGTGTCGATGCTGCTGCTGCGCGTGCAGCTCTACCCGGTCGCCCGCCGCCCGCTCTACCGATACACCTTCGGCACGGCGGGCATCCTGCTCGCGGCCTTGGCGTCGCTCTTCGTGATCAGATTTTCCGGCATCCACGTCACTGAGACCTTCGGCGCGCGGGAATCGTTGCTTCTCGCTTTGGCGGGTGCCGCGTACTTCGTCGTCAACGCCATCGCCATCGGTGGTGTCATCGCCCTGTCGACCCCGCAGCCGACGTGGACCGCGGTGGTCGGTTCCAGCCGCGACAACGCCATGGCGGCGCTGACGGTCAGTCTCGGTGCCCTGGCCGCGCTGGCCATCGCCCATTCCTGGCTCGCGCCGCTGTTCCTGGTTCCGCTGCTCGGCGCGGTCGACTGGGGCCTGCTGCAGATCGAGAACCTCAAGGGCGACGCCCGCACCGACCACAAGACCCAGCTACTCAACAGCCGAGGCTGGCACGAGCAGACCGGTCGTGAGATGGCCCGCGCCCGCAGGCAACAGGGCCTGATCGCCGTCGCGGTGATCGACCTCGACCACTTCAAGCAGGTCAACGACACCTGGGGACACCCGGCGGGCGACGCCGTGCTGCGCGCGGTGGGCACCGTGCTGCGGGAGACGACCCGCCAGGGCGACGTGGTCGGCCGGTTCGGCGGCGAGGAGTTCGTGCTGCTGCTGCCCGACACCGACGCCGACCAGGCGGCCAGGGTGGCCGAGCGCGTGCGAATGGGCGTCGCCGAGATGCACGTCGCGGCCACCGACAAGCGCGGTCAGCCGGTGCTGATCTCGCACCGCACCGCCTCGATCGGCATCGCGTCGGGCCCGGGGGCCACCTCCGACCTCGACGACCTGCTCCGCTCGGCCGACGCGGCGGTCTACGAGGCCAAGCACGGCGGTCGCAACCAGGTTCGAGTGGCCGACCCCGCCCAAGCCCACTCGCCCGCCGCCCCGGAACTCTAGAGCTGGGAGCGCGGCCGCCGTCACGGTCTACTCAGGTGGCGGTCTGTTCCACACCGAAGGCCGGGTAGTCACGGAGGAACGCCGTGTAGCGCGGGCTGCGGGCGATCACGTCCTGGTAGGCGGCGCAGGCGAGCTTGCGGACCTGGTCGGCGAACGACGCGGCGGGGCCGTCGGGGTGCCAGCCGATCAGATTGCGCCAGCGCAGCGGGTTGCCCTGGATCGGCACCGGCACCACACCGGGGAACCGGCGGAACATCGGCTGGCACAGCACCACGGCGTCGCCGGACTCGACCAGGTCGACGCAGCTGGCGAAATCGGTTTCGTACAGTGCACGAGGGGTGAATCCGGCGCGGGCGCACGCCGCGGCGAAGCACTCGCCGAAGCAGCCGTCCCCAGGGGTGGCGCCCCAGTGCACGTCGGCGAGGTCGGCCAGGTCGACCGCGTCCTGATTCGCCATCGGGTGGTCCTCGGCGAGCAGGACGAACACCGGGTCGGTGGCCAGCGTCCGCCACAGCACCCCCGGCTGTGCGGGTGGGGCGGCGTCCCCGCAGACGCCGACCACGGCGTAGTCGACCTTCCCGTCGGCCACCATCGTGCCCAGTTCCTCCGACGACCAGGACGCGTAGGTGGTGACCACCAGGTCCGGGTAGGTCGTGGTGAGCTGGTGGACCAGCGCGCCGAGGAGCGGGCCGGTGGCCGAGGCCAGCCGCAGCCGGGTCGGCGTGTCGCCGGGAATTCGTTCGTTGTTCGCGAACCGCGCCGCCTCTTCACGTAGTCCGGACACGGCCGGAAGCAGCAATCGGGCGCGCGCGAGGACCAATTCGCCCAGCGGGGTCGCGCGGGCGCCCTTGCGGTCGCGGTCGAACAGCGGGCCGCCCAGTGCCCGTTCGATGCGGTGCAGCTGCGCGGTGAGCGCGGGCTGGGCGAGTCCCAGCGCCGCGGCGGCCTTGGTGATGCTGCCCGCTTCGTCGATCGCGCAGATGATCCGGAAGTGGCGCAGTTCCAGCTCCATGAACCAACGCTAAGGTGCCTAGGGGACCGAGCGGAAGCTCCCGCGCCGCAGCAACAGCCCGCAGACGATCATTCCGGTCGCGAAACCGCTGGTCGCGCCCACCGCGCCGCGCACGAACCCGACCTCGGCCCGCAAGTCCGGCCGGGCGACCGCCATCGCGTCGACAGCGGCGATCACGGCGAAAACCCCGGCGGCGATCAGGACAACGGCGGCCACCGACAGCGTCGGCCGCTTGCGCGGCAGCCTGCGACACCGCCGAACGACATGGACGAGCAGGACCCCGACGCCGACGAAGCTGAACGCGACCTGGAGGAAGAAGAACAGGGGCATGTCGGGCCACACGAACCGCCGGAACATCGGGATGCGCTCGACGACGAACCCGTGGCTGTGGGTGAAGGCGTCCCACACCAGATGCGTGCTTATCCCGAGCGCCGCGGCGGCGATGGCGGGAATCGGTTTGGGCAGCGGTGCTCGGGCGAATCGACGGGGCGATAACGCCAGCGCGGCCTCTTGGGCGCAGTGGTGCCAGACAGCGGTCAAGATCAACGCGAGCGGAATGGTGAGGATGAATCCGGGAATCGTGTGCGTGAATCCGGTGTCGAGCCTGCTGAGCCCGGCGAACTGCAGGAGATCCGGGGCCAGGGCGCCCGCCACCAGCGCGGAGGTGGGCAGGCGGGTGCGGAAGAACGGCAGGACGGCGGCCGGGTGGGCGAGGGTGAACGGCATATCCGCGATGGTCGCGGGGAAGTGTGGAGGATCGGTGCGGGGAACGGGGAGTTAGTGGTCGGTGTTTATGGTTTGGGCTGGAACGGGGTCGCGGGGGGAAAGCGCTACTAGACCGGCGGGATGATTCCCGCGAAGTGGCCGACGGTCTCACAGTGCGGGCACGGGCGGCCGTTGTCGACGGTCCGGGGGCTCCCGGCGATGATCGCCAGCTTCGGGTCGGCGACCATCCCGCCGCCGCCGCAGTACTGGCACACCGTGTGCACCTCGGTCGGGACCTCGAGGTCCTCGTCGTCCTCATCCACGGGCTGCTCCTTCGGAGGTGATGGTGCGAGAATGCCACGTGCCCACGACTCGGCGGATCAGGCTGGTCCTGGCGGCGTTCGCCGTCGGCGCCGTCGCCGCGACCATGGCGCCGCCCGACCGGGTGACCGGCTCGCCGGTCGCGCAGCAGCAGGTGCCCGCCGCCGTCTCCGCCTATCCGGGGTCGATGCTCTCAGCCCTGCGGCCCCGGCGCTGCCTCGGTCGGATCGCGGTCATGCCCACGCGGGCCCGGTTGGCGCAGCTGCTGGTCATCGGCGTCGACCCGGCCGACCCGGCGCAGGCGCTGGCCGCGGTGCGCGCCGAGCAGATCGGTGGCGTGTTCCTCGGCGGCAACGCCACGACCCTGCTGGTCGACCAGCGGCTCACCGAGGTCACCGCGGCGGCGACGCTGCCGCTGACCGTCGCCGTGGATGACGAGGGCGGCCGGGTGCAGCGCGTCGACGCCCTCGACGGCGACCTGCCCAGCGCGCGCGAGATGACCGCGACGATGTCGGAGAGCCAGGTCCGCGAGCTGGCCAGGACCAGGGCCGACAAGATGCGGGCGCGCGGGGTCACCCTCGACTTCGCCCCCGTCGTCGACCTCACCGACGCGGGCGCCGGTCACGTGATCGGCGACCGCTCCTTCAGCGCCGATCCGGATACCGCCACCCGGTACGCGGGCGCCTTCGCCGCAGGCCTGCGCGACGGCGGGATGCTGCCGGTGCTCAAGCACTTCCCCGGCCACGGCCACGCGACCGGCGACTCGCACAAGACGACCGTCCGCACCCCGACGCTGGCCGACCTCGACGGCGACCTGCTGCCCTACCGCGAGCTGCCGAAGGCGGGCCCGGTCGCGGTGATGGTCGGCCACCTCGATGTGCCGGGCCTCACCGACGGGGTGCCCGCGACGCTGCACCCGGCCACCTACCGCCTGCTGCGTGAGGGCCTTGCCTTCGACGGCCTGACCGTCACCGACGACCTGGGCGGGATGAAGGCCGTCTCCGACCGCTACGACCTGCCCGAGGCCGTCCTGCAGTCCCTGCGCGCGGGTGTCGACATCCCCTTCTGGTCCTCTGGCGCCGACCGGCTGACCGAGGTACTCGACCGGCTGGAGACGGCGCTGCGCACCGGCGAGCTGACCCAGCCCCGGGTGACCGACGCCCTCGAACGGGTCATGATCGCCAAAGCCCTTTGCTAGGAATCCATGCGTTCGCGCAGGCTGCGCGGGCGCATGTCGGTCCACACCTCCTGGATGTGGGCCAGACACTCCTCCTTGGTGCCGCTGGTGCCCTCGTCGCGCCAGCCCATGGCGTTCTCCTTGTCCGCGGGCCAGATCGAGTACTGCTCCTCGTCGTTGACGACGACCTTGTAGATCATGGTTGACTCCTGGTCAGTTCGGCGCCTGGGGCAGCGCGGCGGACAGTGACGCGACCGTCGGGTTGTCGAAGATCAGTCTGAGTGACGCGGGGACTTTCAGCTCGGCGCGGATGCGGGTCATGACCTGGCCCGCCTTGATCGAGTGGCCGCCGAGCAGGAAGAAGTCGTCGTGCACGCCCAGCTCCGGGTTGCCGAGGACCTCCCGCCAGATCGCCCGCACGACCCGTTCGACCTCGGTCGTGGGCTCCGCGGCGACGGAATCGGACTGGGCCAGCGGGTCGGGCAGCGCGGACACGTCGAGCTTGCCGTTCGCGTTGACCGGCAGCGCCTCCATGGCCACCAGCACCGTGGGCACCAAGTAGTCCGGCAGTCGGGAACGCAGGGCGTCCAGCAGGTCGGCCATGGACGCAGCCGGGTCGAGCGGCACCACGTACCCGATGAGCTGGGCGTCGCGGACCTGCACGGTGACTTGCCTGACCGCGCCGGTCTCGCGCAGGCAGGCCTCGACCTCGCTCGGCTCGATCCGAAAGCCGCGGATCTTGACCTGCCGGTCGGCCCGGCCGAGGCAGTCGATCCGGCCGTCGGCGCGGTACCGGCCCAGGTCACCCGTTCGGTACATCCGGGAACCCGGGGCGCCGAACGGGTCGGGCACGAACCGCTCGGCGGTGAGGTCCGGGCGACCCAGATAACCCCGGGCGACGCCGTCGCCGCCCAGGTAGATCTCGCCGACGAGGCCGGGGGCGGCCGGATGCAGGTCGGTGTCGAGCACGTAGGCCGTGCTGTTGGCGATGGGTCGCCCGATCGGGACGGTGTCGCCGACCTCGCCCGCCTCCCACGACAGGGCGAACGTCGTCGTCTCGGTCGGACCGTAGGCGTTGTGCACCGACGGCCCGCCGACCGACCGCAGCCGGGCGATCATCTCCGGGTCGGCCTGCTCGCCGCCGACGAGCAGCTGCCGCAGCCCGGCGAAGGTCTCCGGCGCCTCGCCCGCGAGCTGGCGGGCCAGGGACGTGGTCAGGAACATGAGGTCGACCTTGTTGTCCCGCAGGGTCTTCGCGAACGCGGGCGCCGACAGCAGGTCGTCCTTGGGCACGCCGACGATCCGGCCGCCCGCGCACAGCGGGCCCCAGATCTCGAACGTGGCCGCGTCGAAGGACAGGTTCGACACCTGAGCCACCGTGTCACCCGGTCCGAAGTGGACATAGTTCGTGTCCCGGACCAGCCGCACGATGTTGCGGTGGGTGACCCCCACGCCCTTGGGGGTGCCGGTCGACCCGGACGTGTACATCACGTACGCCAGGTTGTCCGGGTGCGGCGCCGACCCCGGCCGGGTCACCGGTCCCGGGACGCCGCCGTCGAGTGTCACCACGGTCGGCGCGGTGACCCGGTCGCGCAGGCTCTCATGCGCCACGACCACGGTGACCCCGCTGTCGGCGCACATGAACTCCAGCCGCGCCGCCGGGTAGGCCGGGTCGAGCGGCACATACGCCCCGCCCGCCTTGAGCACCGCCAGCGCCGCGACCACCCAGTCCGCCCGGAACTCCAGGCACAGCCCGACCCTGGTCTCCGCGCCCACGCCCAGCGAGCGCAGGTGGTGTGCCAGCTGGTTGGCCCGCTCATCGAGCTCGCGATAGGTCAGACTCTCCGCGCCATAGACCGCCGCCACCGCCGACGGGGTCGCGTCGACCTGCCGCTGCACCAGCTCGACCAGACTCGTGTCGCGCGGGTAGTCGGTCGCGGTGTCGTTCCATTCGGTGACCGCGCGGGTGTAGTCGGCCTCCCGCAGCGTGGGCACGTTCGCCAGTCGCGCGTCGGGCTCGGCGCCGAGTCTGCCCGCCAGGTGCAGGAAGTGGTCGATCAGCCCGGTCATGTGGTCGCGGGTAAACAGCGCCGTGCGGTACTTGAGGTACCCGCGCATCCCGTCGCCCTCGTCGATGACCTGGACCTCGATGTCGAACAGCGACTCCGTGCTCGTGCCATCGCCGAACGCGAACGTCACACCCTCCACAGTAGACGGAGCGGCGAGCGCGGGCGGGGCCGCGAAGGCGATCTGGAACACCGGGTGGATGCTCGCCGACCGGCTCGGCGAGAGCTGGTCGACCACGGCGGCGAAGGGCGGCCGCGCGTTGTCGAACGCGTCGAGCGCGGCGGACCGGACGGTGCCGAGCACGTCGGACCAGGTCGCCGCGTCGGCCAGGCGCAGGCGCAGCGGCACCATGTTGACCAGGCAGCCCACCAAGTCCTCGGTTCCCGGGTCGTCTCGACCCGCGACCGGGGTGCCGATGACCAGGTCCGAGGTCCCGCTGTAGCGACGCAGCAGCACGGCGAACGCGCTCATCAGGACCATGAACGGGCTCGACCGCTGGGTCTTGGCCACCTCGCGCACCGCGGCCGACACCTCGTCGGGCACCGCGAACCGCACGACGTCGGCGGCCAGGCCGGGGTCGGCGGCGCTCGCGGCGAACGGCAGAGCGACCGGGTCCGGCAGGTCGGCGAGCTCCGCGCGCCAGTGCGCCAGTTCGAGCTCGTGCGACCCGGCTGGGCGCTGGGCGAAGGCGGAGTAGCGCAGCTCCTCGACGTGGCCGTCGGGGTCGGCGTAGCCGTCGAGCAGGTCCCGCTGCAGCAGGGTCAGCGAGTAGCCGTCGACGGCGATGTGGTGGGCCACGACGATCAACTCGTGCTCGTCGTCGGCCAGCCTGGCCAGCGTCACCCGCAGCGGCGGGCCGTTGACCAGGTCGAACGGCGTGCGCAGTTCCTTGTCCCGCAACGCTTCCAGCGCCGACTCGCCCTGGCCGGTCAGGTCGAGCTCGCGCAGTGTCGGCGCCACGGCGGTGAGCTGGGCGACGTCACCGGGGTAGACCGTCCGCAGCGACTCGTGCCTGCGCACACACCGGGCCAGCGAGCCGCGCAGCGCGTCGAGGTCGAGCGGTCCGGTGATCCGGGCGTAGAGCGGCACGTTGTGCCAGGTGGAGCCGGGGAACAGCCGGTCGAAGGTGAGCATCTGCCGCTGCGCGACGGTCGGCTGCCACACGCGCGACTCCTCCTTCGTCGCGGTGAAGAGCCGGAAGGTCGGCGCGGAGGCGATCCCGGCCGACCCCAGCGCGCCGAATCCGGCCTCGGCCAGCAGGTCCCCCAGGGCGGGCGCGTCGTAGATCTGGCCGCCCTGGGTGTGGAACAGGTTGAGACTGAACATCGGCACCCACGCCGCGCCGGTCCCGCCCGCCTCGGGCGGAACGTCGGTGGTCTCCTCCAGGATCAGCACCGTGCCGCCGGGTCGGACCGCCCGGCCGACCCGCAGCAGCAGGTCGCGGGCGCGGTCGGGGGACAGGCAGTGCACGACGTTGAACAGCAGCACGATGTCGTATTCGGACCCGAGATCGTCGCTGAGCCAGTCGGCCTCGCGGAAGTCGATCCGGTCGCCCAGATCCTCTGGCCTGGCACCGGGCAGGTCGACGACGGTGACGTGCAGGTCCGGGTTGGCGTCGCGGAAGGCCCGCGCGTACCGGCCGTGGCCGCCGCCGACGTCGAGCAGCCGCCGGGCGGCGGGCTGGGCCAGCGGCAGTTCCGGGACGATGGCGTCGGCCAGTTCGCCGAGCATGGCTTGGAACTCGGCCAGCGCGTCGGGGTTGTCGGTCATCCAGCCGTAGAAGTCGACCGCGGGCTTCCCGTCCATAATGGACCGTTCGAGCTCGGCCCACTGGTCGAACAGCACGCGGTGCCAGAACGAGAAGACGGTGCCGTAGCCGGTGGACAGCCACTTCGCGCCGGGTGCGGCCCGGTAGCCCGCGGCGTCGCGCTCGGCGTAGGAGAACCCGACGAGGGCGTCGAGCAGGATCCGGGTGCCGCGCGGGTCGGCGGACACGGCCGCGGCGATGTCGTCGGCGGCCCGCGGTTCGTCGGTGAGCTGGGCGAGGATCCCCAACCGTTGGGCGGCGCCCGCGACGCGGTAGGACAGGGCGTGCAGGACGTCCAGATGCGGTCCGGGTGCTTCGTTGTCGGTGAACGCGCGCTGTTCAGCCTGCGGCAAGTTCAGCATCGGTCTCCCCCTTCACTTCGGTGCTGTGCAGCAGGTCTGGCAGGTCATCGATGCCCCGCAGCGTGGGCGACGCGGCGGCGAGCGCGGCCAGGCCGACCAGCACGGCGCCGGTGATGACGAAGACGAGCGCGATGCCCCGGCCGGGGCCCGTGCCGATCATGGCGCCGACGCTGTCGGCCAGCGCGCCGCCGGGGGCGAGCATGGGCTCGAAGACCTGGTCGGCCAGCGGTCCGGCGATGGCGAAGGCGAGCGCGGTCGCGCCCTGCGACACCATCCGCGCGCTCGCCATGACCCGGCCCAGGGTGTTCGGGGCGACCTTGGTCTGCAGCAGCGACATCGTGCAGCCGGTGATCACCGGCAGGGTGAACAGGAACGCGGGCGCGAGGATCCCGATGAGCAGCGGCGACGGCGACAGCGAGTGCGCGGCCAGCGCGACACCGCCGATGGCGAGGAACCCGGAGACGCCGGTGACCCGCCGCTTCGGCCCGCCCCACACGCTCATCGCGAGGCTGCCGAGCAGCATGCCCGCGCCACCGGCGAACATCAGCACACCCAGGGTGGCGGGGCCGGTGAAGGTCAGGATCAGCGGCTGCACGAGCACCCCGGCCAGCCCGAACGCGAAGTCGAACGCGCCGAGCACGACCAGCAGCGTCAGCAGTCCGCGCCGGGACGCCAGTTCGGTCCAGCCGCCGCGCAGTTCGGCCAGCGCGCCTGCGCGTTCGGCGGCCTCGACCGGGGTCGGCCTGGTGGCCCGCGTAGGGAGGCTCAGCGCGAGCGTGATCGCGACGGCGACCCCGTAGGTGGCCAGGTCGATCAGCACGACGCCGCGCAGGCCGATCGTGGCCAGCAGCCCGCCCGCGGCCAGGGGCGCGGCGATCTGGACCGCCATGCCCGCCTGGGCCAGCCCGTTGGCCCGGCTCAGGTGCTGTTCGGGAACGAGCAGCGGCAGCATGGTGGTGAAGGTGACCATGCGGAACGTCGAGCACATCGCGGTGACGGCGGTGATCGGGTAGACCTGCCAGACCTGCAGGTCACCCGCGTTGACCAGCACCAGCAGAACCCCGGTGGCGACTGCGGCGACGACGTCGCTGGCGATGAGCGTCATCCGTCGGTCGAGGCGGTCGGCCACGGCCCCGGCCAGCGGCGCCACGGCGATCGCCGCGACGGCCTCGACCAGCATGATCAGGCTGAACTGGGTGGCCGAGCCGGTGAGCTGGTAGACCCACACGCCGAGAACGAATCCGGTGATGGCCGTGCCCGCCAGGGAGACGATCTGCCCCAGCCAGATGGCCACGAACCGGCCGAGTCCTTCGCCTGCCTCCCGAGTTCCTGGGTCTCGCTGGGCCATCACGACGGTTCTCCTTGGTCGACCGGGGCGAGATGACCGGCTCGGACGTAGTGGGTGAGGTAGCGGCTGAGCAGCGCCGGGTCGGCGGGCGGGCAGACGATGCCCGCCGCGGCCAGCGCGGCCTCGGTGGCCGAGCAGTCGAAGACGCGGTCGCGCCGGTCCGGGGTCGGCCCGGACACGGCGGCGATCGCGGTGAACGCCGGGTCGTCGGACTCGGCGGCGCGGCGCAGCAGGAGCTCGTACCACCGCGCGTAGGGCAGCGCCTCGACGTCGTAGCCGAACTCCCGCAGCGTCTTGGCGATCACCGACGTGTGGATCGTCTGTCCATTGTGGAAATGGAAGTCGCGGCCCAGCGCCGACGGCTGCCGCGACAGCCAGCCGATGGCGGCGGCGACGTGGTCGACCGGGGCCATGTCCTCTTCGTCGTCGACCTCCGGCAGGGCGCCGAGTTCGGTGACGGTGCGCAGCTCCCGGCCGAACAGGTCCTCGGCGGGCCCGATCCCGGTGCGGCTGTCCCCGGTCACGCGCGCGGGCCGGTGCACCGACACCGGCACCCCGGCGGCGCGGGCCGCGCGGACGAGGGTGTCGGCGACCCATTTGCTCTGCTCGTAGCCGCGGTCGAGGGCTTCGGGCTGGTTGGGGGCCAGGTCCTCGGTCACCACGCCGGGCAGGTGCAGCGGGTAGATGCCCAGGGTGGAGACGAAATGCACCGGCACGGTCCGGTGGCGGGTGGCCAGACGCAGGACCTCCAGCGTGCCGTCGACGTTGGCGGGTTTGAGGTCGGCGTAGGACTTGGCGAAGTTGACGAGCCCGCCGCAGTGGTGGATCAGGTCGACCTCGGCGGCCAGCGCGTCGAACCGCTCCTCGGTCAGCCCGAGCCGGGGCTCGGCCAGGTCACCAGGGACCGGGACGATCCGGTGGGCGAACTCCGGCCGCCACAGTTCGTAGCCGCGCAGTGTCCGCTCGATCCGGTCCAGCGCGTCGGCCTCGTCCTTGGCGCGGACCAGACAGAAGATCCGGGCGTCGGTGTGCTGGAGCGCGTCGGCGAGAAGGTAGCCGCCGAGGAACCCGGTGGCGCCGGTCAGCAGAATCGCGCGCGGGTCGCGGTGTTTGGCGGGCTGTCCCTTGATGTCGGGTGGCAGGACGGCCTCGGCCCAGAGGTCGAGTGTGCTGTCCTGGGGCTTGTCGATCAGCGCGGCCAACTCGTCGAGCGTGGCGGTCTCGAACACCGCTTGGAGCGCCAGTTCCACGCCCAGGGCGACTTTGACGCGGGTGACCATCCGCGCGGCCAGCAGGGAGTGGCCGCCGAGGTCGAAGAAGTTGTCGTCGGCGCTGACCCGGTCGCGGTCGAGCAGCCTGGCCCACTCCGCGGCCAGCACCCGGCCGTTCGCGGTGGCGGGCTCAACGTGTCGCTTGGTCGCCGATTCCGGGGCGGGCAGGGCCTTGTGGTCGAGTTTTCCGTTGGACAGCAACGGAAACTCGTCGAGAACCGCCGTCTCGTTGGGAACCATGTAGTCCGGCAGCTTGGCGCGCAGGAAAGCCTTGAGGTCGGTCGGCACCGCGTCGGCGATGAGATAGGCGACCAGCTTGTCACCCCTGGCGACGACGAGCGCGTCGGTCACGCCGGGGTGGGTTCGGCAGGCGGCCTCGACCTCGCCGGGCTCGATCCGGTGGCCGCGCACCTTGACCTGTCGGTCGACGCGGCCGAGGAACTCCAGGGTGTCGTCGGACCGCCAGCGGGCCAGGTCACCGGTCCGGTAGAGCCGCGATCCCGGTTCCCCGAACGGATCCGGCACGAACCGCTCGGCGGTCAGGTCGCCGCGGCCGAGGTACCCGCGGGCGAGCGTGTCGCCGCCGAGACAGAGTTCGCCGGGGACGCCGTGGGGGACCGGTCGGAGACCGTCGTCGAGCACGTAGGCGCGGACGTGGGGCAGCGGCCTGCCGATGGGCAGCCGCGGCGAGTCGATCTCGCGGGCGTCGGTCGTGCGGTAGGTGGTGGCGCAGACGGTGGCCTCGGTGGGGCCGTAGTGGTTGAACACGGTGGAGCCGGTCATGGCCGACCACGCGCGGATCGTCTCCACCGCGACCGAGTCCCCGCCGACCATCATGGCGCGCACGGGGGCCGGGTTGTCGGGGAGGCCGGTCGCGGCCAGGTCGTCCACCCACTTCTGCCACAGGGGCACAGCGGTGTCGACCATCGTGATGCCTTGGGCGTTGAGAATGTCGGCGCCGCTGAGGCTCGCCGGGTCACGGCTGGGCTGGATCGCCGCGCCGCTGATCAGCGCGGGGAAGACGTCGCCGACGGAAGCGTCGAAGGTGAGCGGGGGGATCATCAGAACGTGCTCGCCCGGCCCGAACCCGTGCTCGCGGGCAAACGCTTGCGCGAGGTTGGCGAGGGTGCCGTGGGTGACCGCGACGCCTTTGGGGGCGCCGGTGGAGCCGGAGGTGTAGATGACGTAGGCGAGATTGTCGGCGTGCAACTCGACCGGCGGCGGCGCGTCGGCGGTGTCGCCGGTGATGTCGCCCGCCCCGATGACAGCGTGCGGCTTGGCGTCGTCCAGCAGCGCTTGGATGCGGTCGGCGGGGTGGGTCGGGTCGAGCGGCAGGTAGGCGGCACCCGCGGCGTGGATACCGACAATGCCGATGATCGCCTCGGGACCAGCGGGGAGCACCAGCGCGACAAGCGATTCCGGCCCGACCCCCCGCTCCCGAAGCCGCCACGCCACCGCGTTGGCCCGACGAACAAGCTCGCCGTAGGTAAGGACCCGCCCACCATCGATCACCGCGGGCGCATCCGGCGTCCGCACAGCCTGCTCCGCCACCAACGCGGGCACCAGAGCCCCTGGCTCCGCCACCAACGCAGGCACCGGGGCCCCTGTTGAACCCCCAAAACCCCCCTCGCGCAGCCCCCACCCTTCCCAGGGGGGACGGCCCTTGGCCAGTCTATCGGTGGCGGGTGTCAAAGGATCTTGGTTTGGGGGTGCCTGTGGATAAGTGACGGGACTGGGGACAACGGCGTCCGAATCCGTGTGGTCGAGTTCGAGTGCGGCAAGACATTCGGCGACGCGCTCGCCGAGTACCAGGCGATCGCCTTCAAGATCGCTGAGGTTTCCACGAGAGGCGAGGCCCGCCTGATGACGGCTGTTCCCAACGCCGCGGACAACGTGGCCGCCGGTGGCGATCAACGACCACTCCGCCGACGTCAGCAGGTCGATCTCGCTCACCCGAGCGTCCGGAGTGGACACTACGGCCGCGACGGCGCGCTGGAGGTAGTTCGCGAAGCGGGCGATGGTCGACGCGTCGAACAAGTCGGTGGCGTAGTCGATCTGGCCGACGTGGCGGTCGCCCTCCGGGGCGAAGGCCAGCGTCAGGTCGAACCGGGCCGCCGTGGTCGCGGTGGGGAGCGGGGTGACACCCAGGTCCGTGCTCGCCACGTCCGACGCGGCCGGGTTCAGGACGAACATCGTCTGGAAGACCGGGTTGTGGCTCAGGTCCGGGTGCGGGACCAGTTCCCGCGCGACCAGCTCCCACGGGTGGCTCTGGTGTTCCAGGGCGTTGACGGTGTCGGTCTTGGCCTGGTCGAGCACCGCGCGGATGGTGGGGTCGCCCGCAAGCCGATACCGCAGGGCGACGGTGTTGGCGAGCATCCCCACACAGCCCGACAGGCGGGTGTCGTCGCGCATCGGGACGCCGATGGCCAGGTCGTCCGACCGGCTCAACCGGCTCAGGACCAGCGCGAACGCGGTCAGCAACACCGGAAACGCGGTCAAGCCCTCCCGCGCGCAGAACTCGGCGACGCCGTCAACCGTGATCGGGTGACTCGCGCCGCGGAAGGACTGAGTCGGTGGACGGGGGCGGTCGGTCGGCAGCTCCAGCAGCGTCGGCACGTCCGCCAGGTAGGACGACCAGTACCGCCCGTGCCCCGCGAGATCGCGGTCGGCTTGCCACACCGCGTAATCGCACGCCGAGACCGCGGTCCCCTCGACCACCTGTCCCGCGAGCAACGCGCTCAGCTCACCCACCAGCGTCGACAGCGACGGCCCGTCACACACGATGTGGTGAACACACAGCGCGAACAGGTCCTCGCCCGCACACCGCACCAGCACAGCGCGCAACAGCGGCGGGTTGGTCAGGTCGAACGGCCGGGCAAACTCCGCCCGCAGCACCTCAATTCCGTCGTCCCCACCGTCTACAATCGATAGTGGGGGCGGAACCGCCGCCGCAACCCGCTGCACCGGTTCCCCGTCGACCTCCGCGAACGACGTCCGCAGCCCTTCGTGCCGGTCCAGCAGCACGGCCAGCGCCGCGCGCAGGGCCGAGATGTCCACCGCTCCGGTCAACCGCCAGACCTGCGACATCGTGTAGACGCCGTCAGTCGCGCCCACCTGGTCGAGGAACCACAGCTGCCGCTGCCCGGGCAGCAGCGGCACTACCGCGTCGGCGGGCCGTCGCGGGATCGTGTCCGCGCCCGCCAGGCCGCGCTTGGCGGCGAGAAGGGCGAAAAGGCGGTCGCGCTCGCTCACGCGGTTCCCTCCGTTCCCAGCAGGGCGGCGACCTCGTCGTCAGGCAGGGCGGCGATCTCCTCGCGCAGTTCCGCGACATCGGACAAAGCGCCGGGTGAGGACTCCGCCGCGCGCAGGGCGGCGGCGAAGGTGGCGATCGTGCGGGCGTCGAACGCGGTGCGCATCGGCACGTCGACCAGCAGGTGCTCCCGCACCCGCGCGAGCATCCTGGCCACCAACAGCGAATGTCCGCCCATGGCGAAGAAATCGTCGTGAACCCCGACCCGAGGCACGTCGAGCAGTTCCTGCCACAGCGCCGCGAGGGCGCGTTCGACAGCGTCGCGCGGGGCGACCTGCTCGGCGGCACCCTGGTTGTCCCAAGCAGGCTCGGGCAACCGGGAACGGTCGATCTTGCCGTTGGGCGTGAGCGGAAGCGCGTCGAGCACCACCACCACGGCCGGAATCATGTACTCGGGCAGCAGTTCGACGAGGTGCGGGCGCAGGTCCGCCGACGCGGACTCGACGTAGGCGGCGAGCCGGGTCTCGGCGCCAGTCCACACCCTGGCGGCCGCCTCGGTCACGGCCGGATGGGATCGCAGCGCCGCCTCGATCTCGCCGAGTTCGATGCGGAAGCCGCGGATCTTGATCTGGTGGTCGTCCCGACCCAGGAACTCCAAGGTCCCGTCGGCCCGGTAGCGGGCCAGGTCCCCGGTCGCGTAGAGGCGCCCGCCGGTGCCGAACGGGTCCGGCACGAACCGCTCGGCGGTCAGGTCGGCCCGGCCCGGATAGCCCCGCGCGACGCCGAGCCCGCCGAGGTGGATCTCGCCGACCACGCCGACCGGCACCGGCCGCATCGCCGAGTCCAGCACGTACACCTGCGTGTTGGCGATGGGCGGTCCGAGCGCGATCGGCCCGCCGCCGACCATTCCCGCGGTCGACCACACGGTGGTTTCCGTTGGGCCGTAGTTGTTCCACAGGGTGACCCCCTTGCCGGTCAGCTCGCCCGCGAGATCGGAGGTCAGTTCTTCACCGCCGCACAGTCGGGTGCGTACGGAGGCGGGCACCGGCCCCGCGGTCAGCAGCAGCCGCCAGCGCGACGGCGTGGACTGCAGGACCGTCGCCCCGGTCGCCACCAGTCGTGAACGCAGCAGCATGGGGTCGGTCGCCTCGGCGGCGTCGAACACCGAGACCGTCGCACCCCGGGTCAGCGGATAGAACAACTCCAGGACCGAGATATCGAACGACAGGGTGGTCACCGCCGCCCACACGTCGTCGGGCGACAGCGCGAGCATCGCGTCATAGGCGACGAGCAGGTTGACCACGGCCGCGTGCGGCACGGCGATGCCCTTGGGCCTGCCGGTGGAACCGGAGGTGTGGATGACATACGCGAGGCTGTCGCCGCCGAGTCGGACATCGGGCGCGGTCACCGGCCCGGTCGCGTCGACCCGAACCAGCGCGACGCCGTCGAGGAACGCCGAGGACGCGGTGACGTCGTCGACGAGCGCCACCGCGGCACCGGTGTCGGCGAGCATGTAGCGCAGCCGGTCGACCGGCCACGACGGGTCTAGCGGCACGTACGCGCCGCCCGCCTTCCACACCGCGAGCAGCGCGACCACCAGGTCCGCCGACCGCTCGACACACAGCGCGACGGCCACCTCGGGGCCCACCCCGGCCGACCGCAGGCCATGCGCGACCTGGTTGGAGCGCTGGTCGAGTTCGCGGTAACTCAGGCTCGACTTATTGTCGGCCACCGCGACGGCGTCGGGCCGGGCGGCGACCTGGGCGGCGATGAGGTCGAGCGCGGTGGCCGCGTCGGGCAGCGGCAGCGCGGTGTCGTTCCAGCTGACGACCGCGCGGTGGCGCTCGTCGGGGGTGAGCAGGTCGACGTCGCCGATCCGGACGTCCGGGTCATCGACCACAGTGGACAGAAGGCGGACGAAGTGGTCGGCCAGCCGCTCGGCGGTGGCCGCGTCGAACAGGGCGGTGTCGTATTCGAGGTCGACGTGAAGGTCGTCGCCGTGTTCGGCGGCGGCCAGGGTCAGGTCGAACTTGGCGATGTCGGCCATGACGAACCGCGGCTCGGACACTGTCAGGCCGGGCAGGTCCAGCACCGGCGGGGGAGTGCTCTGCAGGGTCAGCTGCACCTGGAAGACCGGGGAGTACCCGAGGCTGCGATCCGGGTGCACCGCCTCCACGATCCGCTCCAGCGGCACGTCGGCGTAGCCGACACCGTCGAGGGTCACGTCGCGGACCCGGCCGACCAACTCGCGGAACGTCGGGTCGCCCGCCACCGACGTGCGCAGCGGCACGGTGTTGACGAACAGCCCGATCATCGGCTCGGCGTCCACTCTGGACCGTCCGCCGACCGCGGTGCCGACCACGATGTCGTCCTGGCCGCTGTAGCGGGCGAGCAGGGCCTGGTAGGCCGCGAGCAGGACCATGAACAGCGTCCCGCCCAGACCGTGTGTGGCGGCGCGAAGCCGGACGGCGAGTTCGCGGGGCAGGTCGAAGCTGTGCACGCGGCCCGCGTAGGTCTGCGTGTCCGGCCGGGGCCGGTCGGTGGGCATGGTGAGCAGCGGCGGCGCGTCGCGCAGCTGCTCGATCCAGTAGTCCAGGGCCATCGCGCCCATGGGGCCCGCCGCTTCCTCCCGCTGCCACGCGGCGAACTCGGGGTACTGCAAGGGCAACGGCTCCAGCGCGCCGCCGCCGTAGAGCGTGCCGACCTCGTCGAGCAGGATGGCCAGCGACCAGCCGTCGGAGACGATGTGGTGCAGGGTCACCATCAGGAAGTGGTCGTCGTCGGCCAGCCGCAGCAGCAGCACCCGCAGCAGCGGCCCCTCGGCCAGGTCGAACGGCCTGCGCGCCTCGGCCTGGATCTCCGCTTCCGCGTCCTCGATCGTCCGACAATCCCTTTGTTCAACAATAGAATTGTTCAACAAGGGGATTGTCGGATTGTTGACCACCTGGACGGGATGGCCGTCGCGCTCGGCGAACACGGTGCGCAGCGCGTCGTGCCTGCGCACGACCTCGGTGAACGCCGCCCGCAGTCGGTCGGTGTTCAGAGCGCCACCGATCCGCAGGACCGTGGGCACGTTGTAGAGCGCGGAACCGGGGTGCAGCTTGTCCAGGAACCAGAGCCGCTGCTGCCCGAAGGACGCGGGGGTCACCGGGACCCCACTTCCACGCCGCCGCCGACGAGCGCGTGCACCATCGCCTCGCGCACCGTCGCGGGCACCTGGCTGGCGAACTGCCGCAGGTAGGCCAGCGCGTGGTCGCGGTCGTCGCGCAGGAACGGGAAGTCCGTCGGCACCATGTGCCGCACCGCCAGCAGCGGCACCGGGCTGCTCAGCGGCCGGAAGTCCGGATTCCACAGTCCGCCCTTGTCCGGCGGTCCGTCGTGGAACTCGCCGATCATCAGGCCGCGCTCGACGTAGTCCTTCTTGAGCGCGTCCTGCGAGCCGTCGATCATCGCGTCGACGTCGCCGGGAAACAGGTCCGGGAACAGCACCAGGATCGTGGTCAGCTGCGAAGCGGGCTGCGTGCGGGGAGCCAGCTCCAGGAACCAGTCGCGGTAGGGGAGCAGCGCCGCGGCCACCTCGACCGGATCCTGCGGACGGCCGGGGTAGACCGTCAGGTAGAACTTGCGCCGGTCGATCGAGGCCTGGACGAACGGGCACACGCTTCCCTTGCGCCCCAGGCTTTCGTGCGGCCTGGTCAGGTACTGGCGGGCCCAGTCGAGGATGGTGCGCAGGTGGGCGCGGTACGGGGCGAACTCGACGGGGAGCAGGTCGTGCTCGATGTCGTCGACCTCGAGGAGGACTCTGGCGGGGTCTGTCGGACTGGTCAGCATGGTTACTTCCCCTTGACGCGACGGGCCAGGTGGCGGACCAAGGCGGTGCCCGCGGCGGCCGTGCCGGTGGCCACCGCGCAGGCCACCCACGCGAGCGTGGTGTTCTGCCTGCGCGAGCGGCGCAGCGCGTCCGCGTAAGGCGTCGTGGTGTGCGAGATCATCGTGTAGAGCGGAACCCACCGGTCGCCGAGCACCTTGTTCAGCGCCAGGTCGGCCTTCTTGCGGGCGAGGAACAGCGGCGAGGCGAGCCGGTCTCGCAACTCGATGAAATTCTCCGCGGAAAGATCGGCCAGCACATCGGTGTTCGCCTTGCGAATCTGTTGGTACTCGGCGAAAGCGGCGCCCCAGTCGGCCGGATGGCGGTCGAGGCACTGGTCGAGGGTCACGCAGTCCTCGAAGGCGGAGTTCATGCCCTGGCCGTAGAACGGGTACACCGCGTGGCACGCGTCGCCGAGCAGCGCGACCCGGTCGCCGAAGTGCCACGGCGCGGTCCGCACGGTGACCAGGTGGCCGACCGGCTGGCTGAGGAACTGGTCGACCACGTCGGGCACCAGGTCGAGCAGGTCGGGGAACCGGCGGGTCAGCAACTCGTCCACCGACTCGCGGGTGCGCAGGGTGGCGAAGCTGTCCGGACCCGCCAGCGGCAGGAAGATCGTCCCGGTGAGCGAGCGGTCGGCGTTGGGGTGGGCGACGATGAGGCCGCTGTCGGCGGGCCAGACGTGCAGCGCCTCCGGGTCGGTGCGCTGGTCGCCCGCCCCGCCCGCCTTGATCGACAGTTCCTTGTAGCCCCAGGGCAGGAACTCCTGGTGGTAGTCGGCGGGCTCGCCACGCTGCATCTGGGCGCGGACGGTGGAGAACGCGCCGTCGGCGCCGATGACGGTCTGGGTCAGCACCCGCTGTTCGCCGTCGGCGCCGTGGAAGCGCAGGTCGACCGGGGCGTGGTCGTCGCCTTTGGTCAGCGCGGTGAGCTTGGTGTCGAACTCGAAGGTCACCGACGGCAGCGCCTCGGCGGCGTCGAGCAGCACGACGTTGAGGTCGTGGCGCAGCACCGACCGCAGGATCTGGTCGTCGCTGGTGCCGTAGAGGTGGTAGCCGAGGTCGCCGTCCGGCAGGTGCACGACCCGCCCCCGCATCGGCGCCGCGTGGGCGAGCACGTGGTCGAGGAGCCCGGCGTGGCGCAGGGCGGTGATGCCGCGCTGCGACAGTCCCAGATTGATGGACCGGCCGTGATCGGCCAGGTTGACCCGTGGGTCCGGACGCCGTTCGAACACCCGCACGCGGCAGCCGCGCTGGGCGAGGAGAACGGCCATGAGGCACCCAGAAAGTCCCGCGCCGACGACGACGACGTCTCGGTCGGATAAACCCGCACCCACCTACGTCTACCCCTTTCGAGACAACTCAAACCGGCATCCCACCCAGGCGAGGCCCAGCCGCGCGACGACTATCGCCACGAGATTCGGGAGTTTCGCCTGCAGCTAGGACGCGCCAACCGGGTCCAGGTTCACCCGGAGAGTATCCATGATGGACAGAGGTTCGGATTGGTCCGACGCATCGAACCTGATTCCTCTCTTTGGCGTAGCGATTGGTCGCCGTCGCCGGAAGAGAAGTGCGCGCGACCAAAGTCCACGTACATGACCTGGGAAAGTTCGCTCGTTTGGCCTAGCCGGTTAGGGGTATTAAGGGTTGGCCACTCGAATGGAGCAGTATCTGGGAACGCGGGAACGAGTGGATTCGGACGGTGTGTTCCGGCGGGCTCGCCGCGGCCTTACACTCCGCGGATCAATTCATTGTGAACCTTTGTGGAATGACCGTTTGATCCATAGTGGACGGACTTAGTCCAGCAAGGACACTCTGGCGAGGCTGATACGGCGGCGGACCGGCGCGTAGTGCTCGGTGACGGCGACCATGAACGCGGTGACGTCGCCGGAGCGGGCCGCGCGGGCCATGTCGCGGTGCACCTCGACGGAATCGATCTCGTCCTCGACCGTGATCACCCGCCGCAGGTGCGGGGCGACGCCGCGGTAGACCTCCCAGAACGCGCCGGAGAGCTGGCTGATCAACTCGTTGCCCAGCGGACGCACGAGCAGGGCGTGGAACTCCCGACAGGTCTCGACGAACCCGTCGTCGTGCCCGCCGCGGGCGGCCATGTCGGCGACCAGTCCGTCGAGGGCGTCGAGGTGCTCCGGGGTCAGCGCGTCGGTGATCCGGTCGGCCAGGCCGCGCTCGATCAGCTCGCGCGCGTCGATGAGGTCGGACAGCGCCTGGAAGTCGTCGGGGCTGAGCAGGCCGCGGAAGGTCAGGCTCTCGACCAGAGCCGACAGGCTCAGCTTGCCGACATAGGTGCCGTGCCCGTGCCGAACCTCGACGATGTCGAGCGCGTTGAGCGTCTTGATCGCCTCGCGGATGCTCGACCGGCTCACGCCAAGGGCCACGCACAGCTCGGTCTCGGTCGGCAGCGCGTCGCCCGGCCGAAGCTCGTTCTCCAGGATGAAGTCCTTGATGCGCTCGGTGACCTGGTGGCGCAGTGTGCGACCAGCCTGCGCCGCGGCCGCACTGAAGATCTGGGAACCGGTCACCGCTCACCCCTCTCGTCCTCGGCCTACCTTCTCACGGTCCCTCGCACCGTCCGCGCTCACCGCTTCGGGTGAACGCTGTCCCGAACCGCGCTCCGCCTCGCTCTGTCGAGGTGATCGAGAGGAGCAGGTGTGCGGATGCACGTTCTGGCGGAGTACGAACCGCCTTACCTGGGCGAGGCCGAGGAATTCCGGTGGCGGATCCCGCCGCCCCGCCCGCCCGCCGTGGTGCGGGTCGTCCCGTTCGACGCGGGCCCCAGCCGGGCGACGCTGGCCCGGCTGTTCGGCCTGGTCTTCGAGGCCATGGAGGGCCGACGCCCAGTCGCCCAGCTGAGCGCGATCATGTCCCCGCAGGTCCACGCGGCCATGACGACCAGGACCAGGGCCACCGCGGGCCACCGGTTCCGCCTCCTGCGCCTGCACCCATGCCGGGTGGCCGCCGACGCGGTGGAGGTCTCCGCGACCGTCGACACCGGGCGGCGGGTGGTGGCGGTCGCGGCTCGGCTGGAGCGGGACGGGGACTGGCGGTTCACCTGCCTGCGCTTCCTCACCACCAAGGCGCAGGCTAGGCCGACGTGATCGCGCTGGGGCGGCGGCCTACGATCTCGCGGAACGCCCGAATCAGGGTGTCTGGGGCGTGGCCGGTCGGGGGCCACAAGTCGATCGGATCTCGCATGTCATCACGGTTTGTTCGGTTGTCCGCGCTCGCGGCGGCGATGCTGACCCTGTCTCTCAGTGCACCCGCGACGGCGCAGCAGGCTGTCGATGAGCCCAAGCTGGAGGTCACCGGAACGTTCGACCAGCCGTCATACCGCACCGGCGACCAGTTCAGGATCACGTTGTCCATTCGCAACGTGGGAGACACGACGCTGGAGAACGTCTACGGCCGCTACCGGACACTGACCTTCGGCGGGACCCGAATCGGCGGCTTCACCAACGAGATGATGTTCTTCTCCGGACCGGGTGTGACCTTGGCGCCTGGGGACTCGCTCTCGGTGAACGCGACGGGTGCGATCGGCGACTCCTCGGCGACCTCGGCCACCGTCGAGGTCTTCGCCGGATTCAAGCCCACCGACCGCCGCTTCGTACCCAACCACGCGTTCACCGCCCCGGTGACCCCGACGACCGGGCCCGCGGCGGGCATCGCGTTCGTCGATCGCAACGGCAACCACCAGGTGGATGCGGGCGAACCGCTCGCGGGCGTACGGGTCACCGCCCGGGAACTGAGCTCGTGGCAGAAGTACAAAGTCACGACCAGCGACAGCCTGGGTAGATTCGCCTTCGCCGACCTGCCGACGTTGTCGCACCGGTTCGAGGGAGTGACCGAGCGGGGGATTGTCTACTTCCCCGAGATTCGGGCCACCGTCGACCAGGCAGGTGCCGCCACCAATCTTCGGCTTGAGGGCACGGCCAGCGCCGAGTCGGGCAGGGCTCGCTATCGCGGGTTCACTGGCACCTGGCGGCCCCGGAGCGGCTGAACCCCCCTCACCCGTTCGTGCGGCTCCCTAGGATCTGACCATCCGCCCGCACTCGGGCGTCTGGGGCTATACGACTTTGATCGGATTTGTGATATCCGCACGTTTCTCGCGCCTGTCCGCGTTTGTCGCGGTGGCGTTCCTCGGCTTGGCAGTGGGCGCTCCCGCATCCGCGCAAGAGCCCGCCAAGCCGCGGCTGGAAGTCATCGGCACGTTCGACAAGGAGTCGTACACGATCGGCGACAGCTACGACTTCACGGTCAAGATCCGCAACCTCGGCGACACCCCGGCGGAGAACATCGTCGGACTGGTCAGGGGGCAGTTGATGAATCGCACCTTCCCCGGGGACCTGTCCTCCGAGGGGCCGGGCGCGACGCTGGCGCCGGGGGAGACGCGAGAGCTGAAGTTCGAGGAGGGGTGGATCCTCAACCCGAGCACCGACACCCTCGTCGTCAATGTGATCGTCGGCGCCAAGCCGGTCACCTTGGCCGACGGGCACCAGTTCAGCGTGCCGGTGAAGGTGGTGACCCACCCGCTGGACGGCTTGGTCTACGCCGACCGCAACGGCAACAAGAAGCCGGACGCGGGCGAGGGCTTGCCGGGTCTGCCGGTGGAGGTGTTCACCATTTACAACTACAAGGTCATCCAGCGGGCCGTCACGGACGACACGGGCAGGTTCCACCTCAAGGCCCTGCCCAGTATGCGCCATCAGGTGATGGTCGCCGCCCAAACGCCGGGCGTGGTGTTCGGGTCCGACTATGTCGCAGTGGACCAGACCACCGTGGAGGTCCTTGGAGCGGTGACGCCGAGCCGCGTGTCGGCCACGGTGGGTTTCAGCGAGCGCCACTACGAGGTAGGCGACAGCGCGAAGGTGTCGATCCAGATCGCCAACCTGGGCGACGCGACGGTCCACGGTCTCAAGCCGAAGTGCGAGTCGAGCGCCGGTCATCTCACCATCTCCGACGAGGCGTGGGGTGAGTGGGATCCGAAGGGCGGCGGCGTATCGCTCGACCAGGGGATCACCAAGTCGTTCAGTGTCACCGGAACCGTGCCCGCGGGCGCCGCGGACCTGGGCAATGTGTCGTTCACCTGCTATCTGAATTCCGCCCAGGGAGCGGTCACCACGTTGTCGGCTGTCGCCGAGGTCAAGGCCGACTCTGTCGTCGTGCCGACCACGACGACGACCGTCGCGACCACGCCGACCACGACCACGCCGACCACGACCACGCCCGTACCGCAGGCCGCCAAGGGCCCGGCCGACGACCTGCCGGACACCGGCGCGAACGTCATCGGGCTCGCGGTGGGCGCGGTCGCCGCCCTGCTGGCCGGTGTCGGCGCGATCCTGTTCGCACGCAGGCGCCGCTCCGCCTGACCCGGTGCTAGACGACCACTGAGTCGAGCAGTCCCCGCCGGGCCGCTCGGGTCTGGTCGTCGTGGGCTTCGCCGAACACGGTGACGACCTCGTCGAACAGCTCCGAGTGGTCCCGGCCACCTGCTCGCCGAGTGGGGGTGGGTCGCGTGCCCAGGCCTTTGGCCGGGCCCGCGACCCGGCCACCCGCCTAAACTGAGCCATGGCCTATGACGAGGGAGTGGCCGCGCGGGTGCGGGATCTGGTCGGCGACCTGCCCGGCATGGTCGAGAAGAAGATGTTCGGCGGCCTGGCGTTCCTGTTCCAGGGCAACATGTCCGTCGGCGTCCACGCCGACGAGCTGATCGTGCGGCTCGACCCGGACAGCATCGCCGCCGCGGTCCAGGAGTCCGGGGTGCGGCCGTTCGAGGTCGGTGGGCGGTCCATGAAGGGCTGGATCCTGGTCGACCCCGAGGCCCACGACCTGGGCCCCTGGGTCGACAAGGGAGTCGACTACGCCGGATCGCTGCCGCCCAAGTGACCTGGTGTTAGAGCGCGACCGCGACACCTCTGGGCAACTGGACCAGCCGGGTGCCGTGGGCGGCCGACAGCGCGGCGGCGTCGTCGAGGAAGCCCGGCCAGTCCAGCCGGGCCACCGGCCGCGGTGGCTCGCTCAGCGGGCGGAAGAAGTTGTCGTGGTGGCACGGGATGATCACCTTCGGCCGCAGCCGCTCACCGAGCCGCTCGAAATACCGCGCAGTGCCCTGCCGCGCCGCGAGGCACGCGATCAGCACGTCCGCCGGTCGCTGCCTGGCCAGCGGCGCGTCCTCGATGCCCGCGCTGGTCTGCAGGTGGATGGCCACGCCGCCGACCTCGACGCGGTAGGCGAACACCTGGCCGCGCGGCCACCGGAACACGGTGCGCGGCAGTCCGGTCCCGCGCAGTTCGAGCACGTCGATCCGCCCCGCCACCGGCACCGTCCCGTGCCGGGACGCGACGGCCTCGACGGTGAACGGCCCGATCTCGACCTTCGCGCCGTCGGTCATGGTGCGCAACTGCCCGTCGCCGACCCCCTGCCGCCCGCAGATCTCCGTGGTCGTCGCGCTGCCATGCACCACGCACGCGGGATTGGCCAACGCCAGCGGCGCGACATCCATCGCGTGATCGAAGTGGGTGTGTCCGACAAAGATGGCGTCGACCTGCCCGAACGTGTCCGCGATGAGCCCGCGGTCCGGCCGCGCGGGCCGCAGGAGGGTGTCGAGGACGCCGGGGTTGCTGGCGAAGGGGTCGAAGCAGATCCGGGTGCCGTCCAGCTCCATCAGGAACCCCGCGCAGCCGGTCCAGGTGATCCGCCCGCCCAACTCACGCCCCAGCCACCCGGCCTCGGGCGCGTCCGTGGCGAACGGAGTGGGCGCCGCGCCCGGCAGCATCATGGGCAGCACACACGTCAGGCACATGGCCCCGACACTACCCACGGTCACCCGCCCGATCGCCGATTCGTGGCACCACACCACCCACGTGGCGCTTTGTCGCCCGGTCGAGCGAGATCCACTCTGGACCAATGGCCAGCACCTTCCAACGCCGCAAGATCACCAACGTCTTCCGCGCCATGGACCTGGACAACGACGGCTACCTCACCGAGTCCGACTTCGCCGCCCTCACCACCCGTTGGACCACCATCCTCGGCGCGTCCCCCGGCTCCGCGGACCACACCCGCGTCCAGGCGATCATGATGGGCTGGTGGACCACCCTCCACGCCGCCTCCGACGGCGACGACCGGGTGACGGTTGAGGAGGTGTTGGCGGTCGTCGACCACCTCTCCACCATGACCGAAGCCGTCACCGCCACCGCCCATACCCTTTTCGACGCCACTGACCACAATGGCGACAACGCCATCACCGCGGCTGAGTATCGGACCTTGGTGGAAGGGTGGAACGGGTCGCAGGCGGACGTGGACGAGGTCTTCCCTCTTCTCGACCTGGATGGCGACGGCACAATTTCCCGTGACGAGTTCACCGAACACTGGATCGAATTCTGGTCAGGCGATAATCCGGACGCTCCGGGGACCTGGGTCTTCGGCCGCTTCGACTAAAGACGGCAGGCCGCCGGGCGCCGGCCGATCTAGCAGCGGCTATGAGCCTGGTTGGCCGCTCGCCGCCGTGACCAGCTCCGTCGCCTGCCCGCGTGGGTCGGGCGGCCCATCCGGAGGTGGAACCCCCACAATGGGTGCCATGACGGACGCGCAACCGTTCGCACACCTCGCCGCACCCAACGCACGTTTGTATCGCGATGTCCTGACGGTGTTCGCGCGGGCCCGCGACCGCTTCATCGTGCATCTGCGTCCGGAGGATGTCGCGACGGACCTCGGCCGCCCCGGTGACACCGAGCAGGTCGGCGCGGCGGTGGAGCAGCTGGTCGCGTGGGGAAATCTGCGTTCCGACCCGGACACCGGCCGGGTGACCACCGTCGCCGACTTCCACCGTGCCCGCTACCTCTACCAGCTCACCGGAGCCGGTCAGGCCGCCGAGGAAGCGATCGCGGTCTACGAGGAGGCCATCGGCCGACGTGGGTCGCTGCAGTCGGTCGCGCTCGCGGACATCGCGGTGCAGCTGCGCGCGCTCGTGGAGGTCGCTCGCGGAGAAGACCTTGATCCGGCGAAGGTGCATCTCCTGCTGCTCGCCCTCGCCGACCGCTTCACCGGACTGGCCGACAACGCGCAGGCGTTCATGGCCTCGCTGCGCCGAGTGATCGACTTCGCGGACGGCGACGTCGCGGCCTTCGTGGCCTACAAGCAGCGGCTCATCGGCTACGTCGAGCGGTTCATCGCGGACCTGGCCGACCGCGGCGCCGAGATCGCCGGGCTGCTGGCGCGCATCGAGGCCGATGACGTCGAACGCCTGCTGGCCGTCGCCGCGCGTCGGGAAGCCGAGGACGCCGTTCCGGACGAGGACGGCTACGCGGATGTCCTGGCCGCCGCCGTGGCGGGCTGGCGCAACCGATGGCGTGGACTGCGCGACTGGTTCCTGTCCGCGGACGCGCGGCACCCTTCGCAGGCCCGGTTGCTCCGCGGCGCGGCGCTGAACGCGATCACCCAGCTCATCGACACGGTGTCCGCGCTGAACGAGCGCCGGTCCGGAAGGTCGGACCGGGCCGCCGACTTCCGTGCGCTCGCCCGATGGTTCGCCAAGACCCCCGACGACGCCGCGGCGCACCGGCTGTGGAGGGTCGCGTTCGGGCTGACCAGCACGCGACACCTCACCGTGACGGCCGCGACGCTGGACGCCTGGGAGGCCGACCAGCCGACCCCGCAGACGCCGTGGGCGGACGCGCCCGCCGTGCGGATCAGCCCCCAGCTGCGCAAGACCGGCGCCTACGAGCGGCGCGGCAGGCAGTCCCAGATCACTGATCGGCACGCCCATCGCCAGTTGCTGCTCGCCCACGCCGAGCGGGAAGCCGACGAAGTGGCCGAAGCCAGACGCCGCCTGGCCACCGACGGCCCGGTGCTGCTGTCCGACCTTGGCGTGTTGGAAGCGCGAACGTTTCGGCTGTTCCTGGGTCTGCTGGGGGACGCGCTGTCCGCGCGGTCGCCGGACGACACGGAGGTCAAGACGACCACCGGCGACGGTTCGATGGAGATCCGGTTGTCCCTGGTCGCCGACGGCGGCGAGGTCGCCATCGACACCGAAGACGGTGTTCTGCGTGGACCTGAGCACGTCATCGACATCATCGACCTCATGCGGGGGACGGCGTGACAGTGACGGATTCGCTGGCGGGCGATCGGGCCCAGCAGCGGCGCAAGGCGCTGCGCGCGCTCCTGGTCCGGCCCCTGCTCGTGGCGGGGCGCGACGACGAGGCGATCAGGCTGGTGCGCGGACACGCGGGTGAGCTGCGCGAGTGGCTGGCGCGCGAGGCCGGGTGGCGCCTGCAGGTGGACGCGGAGTCCGTGCGGCTGTTCAAGACCGCGCCGACCACCACAGACAGCACGCACGCCGCTCGGGACGACAAGGGGAAGCCCGCGTTCGGCAGGCGGCGGTATGTCCTGCTGTGCCTGGCGCTGGCGATCCTGGAACGCGCCGACGCGCAGATCACCCTCGGCAGGCTCGCGGAGGGCGTCATCGCGGCGGCGGCCGAGCCGGATCTGGCCGCCGCTGGAGTCTCGTTCACGTTGAGTCGCCGGGACGAGCGGTCCGACCTGGTCGCGGTCGTGCGGCTGCTGTTGGAGTGGGGTGTGCTCGACCGGGTCGCGGGCGAGGAGGACGCTTACCTGTCCGACACCGGCGACGTCCTCTACGACGTTCGCAGGCGAGTGCTCGCCGCATTGCTCACCGGTCAGCGCGGTCCGTCCACAATAGACACAGACACCTTCGAGCGCAGGCTGGCCGAACTGACCGACGAGCCCGCGCCGGACACCGATGAGCTGAGGACCCGTGCCCTGCGGCACCGCCTGACCCGTCGGCTGCTGGAGGACCCGGTCGTCTACTACGACGAACTCACCCCAGACGAGCGGGCCTACCTGGTCAATCAGCGGCACGCCATCACCCGCCGCATCACCGAGGCCACGGGCCTGATCGCCGAGATGCGCGCCGAAGGGGTCGCCATGGTCGACGCCGACGACGAGCTCACCGATGTGCGGATGCCCGAGCAGCGCACGGATGGCCACGTCACCCTTCTCGTCGCCGAGCGGCTCGCGACCGCGTCGGAACCAGTGTCGATCGATACGTTGGCCAGGTATGTCCGCACCCTGGCCGCCCAACACGTGACGTACTGGCGCAAGGGCGTCACCGAGCCAGGCGCCGAACTGGAACTCCTCGATGTGGCGCTGGGCAAGCTGCGCGCGCTGCGGCTCGTCGCCGATCTGCCCGGTGCGATGGTCGTTCCGCTGCCCGCGATCGCCCGCTACGCCGTCGACGCCCCCACGATCAGGTCAGGAAAGGCGCGATGACCCAGGAGCCCCGGACCCAGCGCTGGCAGCCACTGCGCACCGGCTTGGTCGACCTCTTCTACTACGACGTCGAGGAATTCCACTTCCACGACGGCCGCCTGCTGTTCCGCGGCAACAACGGGACAGGCAAGTCCAAGGTCCTCGCGTTGACCCTGCCGTTCCTGCTCGACGGCGACCTTGCCCCGCACCGCGTCGAACCCGACGGCGATCGCAACAAGCGCATGGAATGGAACCTGCTGCTCGGCGGCAGACATCCGCACAGCGAGCGCCTCGGCTACACGTGGCTGGAGTTCGGCAGACTGGACGAGAATGGTGCGCCGGAATACCGCACGATCGGCTGTGGCCTCAAGGCCGTCGCGGGCCGCGGCATGGCACGTCACTGGTTCTTCGTCACCAGCCAGCGCGTCGGGCCGGAGTTCTCGCTGGTCAGCCCGACCAAGGTCGCCCTCACGCGGGAACGGCTCAAAGAGGCGGTGGCAGGGTTCGGGACGGTCTACGACACGGCGACCGACTATCGGCGGGCCGTGGACGAGGCCCTGTTCGGCCTCGGTTCCCATCGGTACGAGGCATTGGTCAACCTGCTCATCCAGCTTCGCCAGCCGCAGTTGACCAAGCGGCCGGATGAGAAACTGCTGTCCCGTGCGCTGACCGAGGCGCTGCCTCCGCTGGACCAAACGCTGGTTGCGACCGTCGCCGACGCTTTCCGCGGTCTGGACGAGGAACGCGACGCGGTGCTCGGCCTGAGCGAGGCGAAGTCGGCCGCCGAGACGTTCCTCGGGCACTACCGCCGCTACGCGAGCGTGGCCGCCAAGCGCCGAAGTGTCCAACCCCGGCGCGCGCACAGCAAGTACGAGAAGCTCAGCGCGAGCCTGACGGAGGCGGACGCGGCGTTCCACGCGGCGGTGACCGCGTTGGCCGCGGCCGAGACCAAGCTGGCTGAACTCGCGTCGGAACGGGCCGTGGTCGACGCGCGGATCCGGGCGCTGGAGAACAGCCCCGAGATGGACAACGCGCGCAAGCTGGCGGACGCGCGCGAAGAGGCCGATCGGCTCGCCCGGTTCGCTCAGGCGCGCGAACGCGACCAGGTCGCCGCCGCAGAGGGCCTGAACGCCAAGCGCGGCAAGCTCGATCGGGTCCGGCGGGACGCCGAGGGAGATGCCGCCGCCCTCACCAGGACGCGTTCCGCGGCGGACTCGCGCGCGGAGGACGCGTGGCTGCGCGCCGAGCACGCCGGGATCATGTCCGTGTTCGGCGAAGAGGAACCGCCGTATGTGGACGCGGTCGCGGCGGCGGGCGCGCTGATGGACAAGCGTCGCCGGATCGTCGCCGAACTCGACGGGCTGCTCATCGCGCGGGACCGAGCCCGAGCGGACTTGCTTTCCGCGCGACAGGAAGTGGAGCGGATCACCGGGGAACAGCAGGAGGCCGAGGAGCGGATCGGCCACGCCGCGGGCGGTGTCGCCGCGGCGGGCGCGGAACTCGTGGCGGACTGCGTGGCCTACCTGGCGGCGGCGACCGGGTTCGCGATAGCCGACGTCGACGCCGTGATCGGTGACCTTGAGGGGTGGGTGGAGTCGGCGACCGGACCGAACCCGGTCACCGCCGCGGTCGACCAAGCGGTGTCCGACGCGACGGCCGACCTGGGCAGGCGGCAGGCATCCGTCGACGCGGAGTCGGCCGCCGTCAAGCGCGAGACGGCCGACGTCGAGGCCGAGGTCCGTCGCCTGACCGCGGGTGGGCACGACGCGCCGCCGTCGCCCCACACCCGCGATCCGATCGGCCGTGCGGGCAGGCCGGGCGCTCCACTGTGGAGGGTGGTGGACTTCGCCGACGGTGTGGGCGACGCCGATCGGGCGGGACTGGAGGCCGCGCTGGAGGCGTCGGGCATCCTGGACGCGTGGGTGACTCCGGACGGGGAACTCCGGGACAGGATCACTGACGACACAATCGTTCGGCCCACGGGTCCCGCGCCGGGCGGCGGCCTGGCCCAGCTCTTGGTCCCCGCGATCGACCGAGCCGACGAGTCCGCCGCGGCGCTGGACGACGCGGCTGTCGCCACGGTGCTGCGGTCCATCGGCGTCGGGGAAGGCACCACGTGGGTCGATGTCGACGGCCGGTTCCAGGTCGGCGTGCTGGCGGGTTCCTGGCACAAGGACTCCGCCGTCTACCTCGGCGAGGGCGCCCGCGAGGCGGCCCGCCGGGCGCGGCTCGCGTTCCTACGCTCGGAACTCGACCGCCTGGCGGAGCTCATCAACGAGTTGGCGGCCGCGAGGCGCGAACTGGATGCCATGCTGGACGTCCTCCGGCAAGAGCGAAAGCGGTTGCCCGCCGACGAGCCGCTTCGCGAGGCGCACAGCGCTCTCGCCGCCGCGCACGCCGCCAAGCGAGTCATCGATCAGAACCTCGGCGCGGCGGCAGTCCGCGCGAAGGAATCGGCGGATCAAGCGGCTGTGGCCGAGCGACGGGCCGACGAGTTCGCCGATGATGTGAGCCTTCCCGCCGATCGCGCCCGGCTCGACGACGTGCGCGCCGCGACCGGGGAGTATCGGATCGCGCTGACCGGGTTGTGGCCCGCGGCCCAGGCCGCGTGGCGGGCGGCACGCGAGGTGACCGAGGTCGAGGAGGAGATGGCCACCGCCGAGGAGAAGCTGGCGGTCGCCGCCGAGGAGGCAGGCGAGGCGCGGGAGCGGTCGCTGGCCGCCGACGAGACCTTGAACGTCCTCATCGAGACCGCGGGCGCGGGCGTCGACGATCTCTACCGCAAGCTGAACGCGGCCAAGGCGGCACTCGAAGCCGCCGCGGCGACGGAGAAGCACGCCCGCGCGTCGGAATCCCAGGCACTTGGGGACAAAGGCAAGGCCGAAGGACTCCGCGAGCGGTTGGCGGATGAGATCCAGGAGGCCACGCAGGAGCGTGCCACCGCCATCGACGACCTCCGGGCCTTCACCGCGACCGGCCTGCTGGCCACCGCGCTCCCTGATCTCGACACCCCGGACCCGAACACCGAATGGGCCGCCAAGCCCGCCGTCGCCGTCGCCCGCGCCATCAACGCCGCCTTGGAGGGGCTGGACGACGCCGACCGGCCGTGGGAACTGATCCAGCAGCGGGTGACCGCCGAGCACAAGCTGCTGACCGACGCCCTTTCGCGGCAAGGACATTCCGTCGGGATGACCGTGCGCAGCGGCGTGATCGTGGTGGACGTCCGGTTCCAGGGCCGCACCCTGGACGTGCCGACCCTGGTCGACGCCCTCGCCGCCGAGACCGAGCAGCGCGCGACCCTGCTGTCGGCCAAGGAACGCGAGATCCTGGAGAACCACCTGATCAACGAGGTCGCAGGCACGCTCCAGGAACTGATCGCCGGAGCCGAACAGCAGGTGAGCGGTATCAACGCCGATCTGGAGGCCAGGCCCACCTCCACCGGGATGCGCCTGCGGCTGCTCTGGAAGTCGGCGAAGTCCGCGCCGGACGGACTGGACCGCGTCCGCGACCGTCTGCTCCGCCAGACCGCCGACGCCTGGAGCCCGGCCGACCGCGCGCTGGTGGGCGGGTTCCTACAGGAGCAGATCAACCGGGAACACAGCGAGGACATCGGCGGCGGCTGGGCCGACCAGCTCACCCGCGCGCTGGACTACCGAAGCTGGCACGAGTTCGCCATCCAACGCTTCCAGGACGGCCAGTGGCGGTCCGCGTCCGGCCCAGCATCGGGCGGTGAACGCGTCCTCGCCGCGTCGGTCCCGTTGTTCGCGGCAGCGTCGTCCTTCTACAGTTCAGCGGGCAATCCCCACGCCCCCAGGCTGATCGCGCTCGACGAGGCCTTCGCGGGCGTCGATGACGATTCCCGCGCGAAGTGCCTCGGCCTGCTCGCGTCGTTCGACCTGGACGTGGTGATGACCAGCGAACGGGAATGGGGCTGTTACCCGGAAGTGCCCGGCCTCGCCATCTCCCAACTCACCCGCCGCGACGGAATCGACGCCGTCCTGGTCACCCCGTGGCGCTGGGATGGCAAGCAGCGCAGCAAACTCCCGCGCCCGGGCTCCGGGTCGATCACCGGATCGCTGTTCGACTGATGGACACCATTCGGCTGCACAGGGGCAGCCTGGATCTCGCGTGGCTGGTCGGCTGATGGATACCGACCGCCTGCACCGGCTGCTGGGCAACCCGGACCTCGCGTGGCTGGTCGACCGGGTCCGCGCCCGCCTGGAGAAGACCGCGCCGCTGACCGGCACGGTCACACTCCCGAACGCTCGCCCTGAACAGCGTCGAGCGGTCGAGCTGCTGCTCGGCCGTCGCGCGGGTCGGGGAACCTCCGTGTCGGTCTCCCTTGATGAACTGGACGGCCTGCTGCGCACGGGCGGCATCGCACCTGAAGGTCTTGGGCAGGCGGTGCGGGTCCTGCTCGGCGACATCCGGGACATCGCCGCCGAACAGTCCACCGCCCGAGCCGCGTGGGCGGCGGCTTTCGCCCCAGCGGACGCCTTGGTGCGCGGACGCCCGGATCTGCACCGCTGGCTGGACTGGTTGACCGCAACCGGGCTGGTTCGCCGACTCGCCCCGGAGCCCGATCAGGCCGCCGACCTGCTGCTCAAGGCAGTGCGAGTCATCGAGGCGCTGCCCTCACCGGGCATCGCCCTCGGGAGACTCGCCGCGGATCGAGCTGGTGGCGCACACGCCCTTGACGATGGGCAACCGCTGGCCACGGTCGTCCTCGCGGCAGCGCGGGTCCTCGCGGGCACGAATCCGACCGGCGCGGGCAACGCCGCTGAACGTCGCACCGCGTGGTCGGCTGTCGGTGTCCATCGGGATGACCTCTCGTCCACCGTGCTGTGCGCAGGGCTGCCAGGGAGCGGCGAGTCCTTCGTGGGTCGGGTCTTGGGCCTGGCCAGGGCTGCGGGGGAACCGTGCGTGGTGACGCTGCGGCAGCTTGTGCGAGGCAGCCCCCAACTGGGCGTCGGCGAAGGCCGGGTGTGGGTCTGCGAGAACCCCATCGTCGTCGCCACCGCCGCGGACGAACTGGGACCGGCCTGCCCGCCACTGGTTTGTCTAGCCGGCCAACCGTCCGCCGCGGCGGTGGAACTGCTGACCCTGCTCGCGACCCAAGGCGCCGACTTCGGCTACCACGGCGACTTCGACTGGGGCGGCGTCAGCATCGCCAACACCTTGTCGCGTCACATCACGTGGCGGCCTTGGCGGTTCGACGCGGGAACCTACGAACTCGCGGTCCGCGCACACGGCGGTGAGGAACTGCGGGGATCGCCGGTGACCGCGGCCTGGGACCCCGGCCTGCGGCCGGCGTTGGTACGGGGTGCGCGCAAGTTCGAGGAAGAACTCTTCCTGTCCGACCTGATAGCCGACCTTAGGCTGGACGCGGATGGGCGAATGGGTTGAGCAGGCGAACGCCGGTCGGTTCGAAGTCCTTGACGTTGCGGGTGACCACAGTCCAGCCCCGAACCCGCGCGGTCGCCGCGATCAACGCATCAGCCATCGGCGTCAGATGCCGCGAGCTATCGTGACCCCACTCTTCGGCGATGTCGGCGTCGATCGGGATGACGCGGTCGGCGAACTTGTCTTTCGTCGCCGCCAGCCACGATTCGTACTGCGCCGCCTGGCGGTGAGCCGATCGATGTTGGAGCCGTGAGATGCCCCGCCGGATCTCGCCGATGGTGACGACACTGATGTAGAGGTCATCGACGTGGACGCGCGCGAACCAGTCGGCCACTCCGGCGTCGGGCTCGGCCTTGCGCCACTCCGAGAGGACGTTCGTGTCGAGCAGGTAGGTCACTGTGCTGCCCGTCGGCCAGACCGAGTTCGATCTCGAAGTCCGTCGCGCGGGGCAGGTCGTTCTTACGCTCGGCCTCGATCTCGTCGAAGACATCGACTTCATCCATGTCGTCACTCTTGGGGAACGCCATCAGATGCTCGATGAAGTCGCCCGTCCGACCGCTGAGGCGACGGTACTCCCGAATGTCGATCAGCACCGCGACGTCCTCGCCATGTCTGGTAATCGTCTGCGGCCCTTCCCGCTCGACGGCGCGCAGCACCTCGCTAAAGCGCTGCTTTGCCTCCTGAACCTGCCAGTGCGCGTGTTCTGACATCGCCAGCTCCCTATCTAGACAGCACAGACTATAGCGTCCGACGACGTTGGCGCAATCGGTGACCGGCCCGCGCGATTGTTCGACGAGCCCGTCGCCGCCGTTCCCTGTGGCGGACCTCGCCGCGGCTCCCCTGATCACACCGCGATGGCGTCGGTGAGCTGGTTGACCTGGTCGAGTAGATCGTCGGGTGCGAGGGTCAGGTCGAGCGCGTGGCAGACGATCTCCACACCCGCCCGCGCCACGACGCCGCTGGGCCAACGGAATCATCCAGCAGGCCGTCGCCCACGTCATCGAAGATCCGCCGCTGCGGAACGGCCGCGGCGGCGCACTCTGTGGAACCTGGCTGATCGCCGTGTCAGCGCCGCCTGGTCCGCGGCTCCGCGCCGTAACGGTTCGGCCGTGTGCGGACTGCGTCAGGCTGATCATGACTTCGGCTTGACGCGCGTCTTGACCAAGATCGGGTGACGGTCTCGTCCATGATCACGGACGGTTGGGGAGTACCCGACTAAGATCGCTATTGGGTGCCCATTAGAGTGGCGCGATTGTTAGCCCAAATGGCGTATTCGGAAGGTGTTCTGTGATCAGTCGTCGTTTGCTCGTTCTTGCCGCCGTACTCGCTCTACCTGGTCTGGTGCTGACCGCAGGTGGGTCGGTCGCCCAATCACTGCCGAGGCAGAGTCCGATCAACATCACCGCCGCCGCGCTGCGCGCGGACTGGCCGTCGTCGCCACTGCGGATCGACTACGGGTGGACCGATGTCTCCCTTGAGTACGTGAGCAGAGACGGCGATCGCGCTGTCCGTGGCGAGGAGGAGACCGAGCAGGGCATGGTCGAGCCCGGCGCGGGGCGGGTCGCGCTGGCGGGCGTCCGGTATGACCTGGTCCAGTTCCATTTCCACACCCCGGCCGAACACCGGTTCGGCGGTCTCGCCGCACCGATGGAGTTGCATCTGGTGCATCGGGACGCGACCGGGAAGCTCTTGGTGATCGGGGTTCCGCTGGTGGTCGGCGGTGGCGGCTCCACTGTGGACACCGTGTTGCGTACCCTCGCGCCGGAGTGTGGGCCTGCGGTGGCGGTGGGGCGGATCGATTTGAACGGGCTGCTGCCCGCCGAGCGCTCGTCGCTGCGCTATGACGGGTCGCTCACCACGGCGCCGTTCACTGAGGGGGTGCGGTGGGTGTTGATGCGGGAGAAGCACGTCGCCGCGGCGACGGTGGCGCGGTTCCAGGAGCTGTTCGCCGACGGGAACTCTCGGCAGGCCCAGCCGCTCAACGGGCGCGGTGTCCACATCGAGCCCGATGTCTGGTAATTGGGAACAGATTACTCCAAACGGGGTGTCCTGGTTGGAAACCCACAGATCATGGTGCCGCGCCCGGACCAGTCGCGCGGCCGTTCGGTGGATAGGGGGTTGCTTCCCCGCCGGATCGGGGACAGGCTGTTCGACGGACGTACGTGAGCGGGGGCTCGGTCGTCGGGCTCCCCGCCGTGCGGTGGGGACGGGGGAGTATGGGTACAGAGGGTGGGTTTCGCGCGCGCTTGTCGCGGTGGTTGTCGTTGGGCAGCTTGGGGTCGGGGGTGTCGCGGCCGCTGATCCGGAGCCTGATCCAGGGGCCGAGCACCACCCCACCGGGTTGGTCGCGCAGGATCGGACGGCCGTTGCGCCGAGTGTTCAGCAGATCGAACCGGTGCCGCCGGTTGATCCTGGCCGGACGGGTCGGTCTCGGTCGAGCGCGAGACTTCCAAGGCGCTCCAAGACATCCCTGCCCTGCCGGGGTTGAGCCCGGCTGCCGGGACGGTGCCGGTGCCCAAGGGGCCGATGACCCCGCAGCCGCCGGTGTCGCCCTATCAGCTCACCCTCCCGCAGCGGCCCGGACAGGAACTGGTCGACGCGACCGCCGCCGACGCGCTGGCCACGTTGGGGCGGGCCGGGCGCCTTGGGACCGACGGGAAGCCCGCGCTGGATGCCAACGCGTTGCAGCCGCAGGTGGCTTCGGCGCAGGTGATCGACCCGACCAGGCGGGCCACGTTGCAGGAACTGATCGACGCGTTGCTCTCCGGAAATCTGCCGCCGCCGCTGCCGGTCGATCCGTTGGCGCTGCTCCAGCAGCTGCCTGACGGCATCCCGCGCATCACCTATCGCGTTTGTTCGGAGTCGGCGACGAAGCCGGTGTCGTGTTCGCTGACGTTGCCGCTGGGCGTGCCGGCGATCGTCGACGTCACCGGCGACCGCACCCCCGATGTGCTGGCCGACCTGCTTCCGGCGGTCGCGCTGGGCGACATCCTCGGGGCGGTGCGGGAGATCCTGGACCTGCAGCGCCAGCTCGACGCCGCCACGTCGCGGCTCAACGCGGTGTTGGACCTGCTCAAAACCCGCTCAACGTGATCCTGCACCCCGAGCTGCTGATCGAGCGGCTCAACCTCGAAGGCCTGCTCATCACCCTCGGCGACGCGCTGCGGACCAAGACCGAGGCGCTGCTGCGGGTCATCAACGTCGGCCTCGCGATGCTGGAGGTGCGGCTGCCCACCAGCGAGTTCGCGGGCCGCGACCTGCCCGGCCACGTCTGGGCGGTCTACGACATCCCCGGCCGCAAACGCTTGTCCCTGGGCTACGACGGCTTCCGCCGCGGCACGAGCCTGTCCACCGCGACCCTCGGGGTGTTCACGCTGACCCGTTCGAGGCCGCCGCGAACGGCGTCTTCGACATCAAGGCCTCCCTGTTGCAGGTGGGCGCGGGCGACGCGATGGCGATCACCGCCGGTATGGCGTCGGTGCGCGACGACCAGCAGGGCGCGGCGTATGACCCGACGGTGGCCAGTTCCCGGTTCTCGCCGGTGCCGCTGCTGTTCGAGGCGCACGCTCGGATCGACATGGGCGCGGCCGACCGCGCGCAGACGGCCAAGGTGACCGCGACCAGCACCACCGACACCCATCTCGACGCGCAAGTGCTGGCGAACACCGCTCAGGCCAACCGGTTCGACCAGGTCAAGGTCGACGTCCTCCCGCGAAGCGTGTCCGCCGAGCTGACCAGACCGGTCGGCGGCGGTGAGACGACCGTCCGCTACGGACGCCTCCGCGCCCATCGCCGACGTGCTGTTCGCTGACTTTGTCTATACAGGACAGAACTTGACCTGGGCCGTGCAGGCGACCGCGAAGACGGTGCCCGCGCGGTGGACGGCGACCTTCAAGACCGCCGGACCGGATCACCGAACTACTCCGCTTCGGGCAGGCTCGACGCCTAGATGTGAACTTCTACGACAAGGATCCCGCGATCGTCGGCCGCGCGCGCTGCGGTCGCTGCCGACCAAGCTGGACTTGCTGGTCGACCGCGCCGCGAGCCACGTGAGCCTGCTCGGCGACCAGGCGATCGGGTCGGCCACCGTGGCCTTCGCCAAGAACCTCGGCGCCTACGCGCCGCTCGACGGCGACCACGCCACGGTCATCACCCGACCAGGCGATCGGCGCGAGCGCGCGGATCACTGGCATGAAGAAGGTCGACGCCTACGACGGCCACACCCGCCTCGCCACCGAGTTCGACCCGGGCGCCAGGCTTTCATCGTCGCGGGCGACATCGATGACGTGCACAAGGCGCGGCTGGAGATCTCCAACCTGCCCGCGACCCTGTCCATCGACGCGGACACGGCCGGCGCAAGGTCGCGTACCAGGCGAGCGCGGTCATCAGCCGCGCGCACGTCGCCTACACCAACACCCGACCGGCCCGACCTGTTCGGCACGGTCCTGGCTGTGCCCAGCACCGTCGAGCTGAACTACGACCTCGGCGACAAGCCCCGGCTGCGCTACACCGCGAGCAGCCGGATCCCGCGGATCGAGCTGTTCGCCGCGCCCGGCCACGTCGAGCAGCTGCGGCCGCTGGAGGACCACTACCTGTCCGCCGCGACGGTGAACGTGCCCACGGGCATCGATATCCTGGTCGACCTGCCCGCCAAGCACCTGCAGGGCACCCTGACCGACGTGCTGGACGGTGTGACCGCCGTGGCGCGGTTCCCGGTCGGGGCCGCGACTGGACCGCGATCGCCGAGTTCACCGGAGTCCCGAAGGAGTTCGACGCGACTGGGCCGACGGGAACCTGCGGTTCCGCGGCGTCAGCGGGCCGTTGGAGGCCGTCCGGCTTGCCGTGACCAACCACGCGAACACGACCGCGCCACCGGATTGCACGCCGCTGTCCACTATCGACAGTCGACGGGCGATCTCGACGCGAGCGTGTCGGTGCGGAAGCTGTCGCACATCGAGTATTCCCGGACCGAGCAAGGCAACCAGACGTTCCGGCTTGACGTCGACACCGCGGGAGCGCCGGTGTTCGTGGACGCGGACGTGGTCCTCGGCGCCGACGACACCCGCTACGCGGTGTCGGGACGGATCGACAACCTGCCGAGCACGATCCGGGTCGACGTGGCCGACGGCAAGATCACCTACGCCGCCGACCGTAACATCGGGCTCGCGCTGAACGTCGCGTTCGGCAAGGCCGCCGCGCTCAACGGCCTGGGCGCGCCGCTGTTCGACAACGGTGTCGCCGCCGTTGCCCGAGGCTGTGACGACGGCGCGGGCTGCACGCGCGACGAGTCGCCGTTCTGCACCGCGTTCGCGCGCTGCTTCGGCGTCGTGGGCACGGTGAACTGCCTGGCCTGCCGACCAGCGTCGTGGTCGACATGAAGAACCGCACGTTCACCCTCGACGACTACCGACCGCGCCGCTGCAGGCCTACGTCGGCGTGCACGGGCTGATCGACGCGCGCCGAGCTTCAAGGCGCTGGCCACGCTCGCGGGCTTGGCCTCGCCGCTCGACCTGACCGTCGGTCCGATCAGTGTTGGCGACGGCAAGGTCGATGTCGGCTACACCGCGTCCGCGCCGCTGGGCAAGCTGACCCTGGACGCTGATGTGTCCACAACGGACAGTCGGTTCCCGGCTGCGGGCCAAGGGCGTCGTCGACTCGCTGCCCGCGACACTGCGGGTGACCGGCACGCTGGGCGACCGCACGTCGGTCAGCATGCGCAACTCCGCGCCGGTCGAGGAGATCTCCCTGACCGTGACCGGCGACCGGTCCGGCTACCTGCGGACCGGTGTGTTCGGGTGCCCGCCGAGCCGACATCCTGGTGGACATGCCTGCCAAGCACGCCGAGGTCACCATGTCGGCGCCGATCCGGGCGGTCACGGCGCTCGCGCGTGACATCCGGCCGCGGGCCGCACCTGGTCGGCCTACGGCGACCTGCGGAACATCCCCGCGAAGTTCACCGCGGACTGGGCGAAGGGCAGGTACGCGCTCAACACCATCTCCTCGCCACTGGCCTCGGCGGCGTTCGCGGTGACCAACCACGGGGCCGCGAAAGCGCCGGTCGGGTCGCACCTGGCCGTGCACTACCGGCAGTCGAACGGCGATATCGACGCCAGCGCGTCGCTGTCGGCTTCCGCCGCGCGGAGTACACCCACACGGGTGGCGACTTCACCACCGGTTCGACTCGGCGGCACAGAAGATCGGCCTGGACGCCGATGTCGTGCTCGCCGCGAACGGCGCGGACGACGTGCGGCTGGCCGCACTCGGCACGCTCGGGCCGATCCCGAGTGAGCTGACGATCAGCTCGGCCAAGGGCGTGATCGGCTACACCGCCGACAAGCAGCTCAACCTCGAGGCCCAGCTCTGGCTGGGCAAGGTGGCCGCGCTCAA